>NZ_JBQCMK010000005.1:23049-311932 GCF_051965175.1 Arthrobacter sp. SAFR-044 | reverse complement strand
ATCACCGGGCAGTTTTACTGGCCACCAGCGGGCACATTAACTGACCGTCAGTGGGCAGAAACTAATGGCCATTGACACGATTAGCAGGGTGAGGACGAGGACGCTCAGCGCGATTCCCAACGGGCCACGAAACGGCTCTGTTGCGTTTGCGACAACAGCAATAATGAGCCCACCCGCGAGTCCAAACAATACAGCCATCCGCAACAGCGTCCGGCTGATGCTGAACATATATATGTACCGGCCGGACTCGCTGGAAACCGCATGTCGGTTCATCTGCCGAGAATAGCCCTGCGAACGCTCATTGAACATCCCATATGTGGTGGCCACGGGAATGCAGATTCGTTTCGAATCGTCCACCACACCCTCGACTGCCCCAACACCGTTGGCACCTTGATCAAGCGCGCAGGTCGGGGAAAGGTGCCGGACGCACCGTCCGGTCCCTATCACTCGCACCTACCTCTGAATGTGCTCCTACACGCCTGCAGGGTGCGGACCGGACAGCCGAGATCTTGACGGGGTACTTGTATTTTGCAAGTATGACGCATGAGCCTTTTCGTCACCTGCCCTGTCGAGAGCGTCGAGCGCGCGACCGCCTTCTACACCGCCCTCGGCTGGACCCTCAACCGGGAGATGTCCGATCATAATGTGTCATGCTTCGCGATCGCGCCCGAGCAGTACGTCATGCTCGGTAGCCGCGAGATGTATGCGAGCGTCGGCGGCGCCGAGGAGTTGGTCGGCGGACCCGATACCCCCTCGAAGGTCACGGTCTCGTTCGACCTCGGCAGCCGTCAGGCGGTCGATGAGCTCGTCGAACGTGCCGGTGCCGCTGGCGGTCGGATCGGGGATGTCGACGACTACCCATTCATGTACCAGCGCCAGTTCGACGATCCTGACGGCTATCATCACTCGCCGTTTTGGATGAAGCCGGACGCCGATCCGACGGTGTGAGCGACCTCGCCGCGGCCCTCGACAAAGTTGGAGCACGGTGGGCCCTGCTCATCGTGGAGCAGCTTCTTGACGGGCCGCAGCGCTACGGCGATCTGCAGCGCGACCTCGGAGTGCCGACCAACATTCTCGCGACCCGCCTGCGCGAGCTCGAAGCGGCCGGGGTACTGTCCCGTCTGCCCCTCCGGCACAACACCCGGGCCTACGCGCTGACTGATCGCGGGCTTGCCTTGCGTGAGGCCATCGTCGCGCTGGGACGCTGGGGCAGCGGGCAGGCCTAAGCGTGGCGCGCTCAATCGCGATACCCGCCGACGAGGCCCTCCGCAGCCTACCGTGCCGCTGCCAACCACAGGACAGAGGTAGCTGTTCCGCGGCGTGCAGCTCTGTACAACGAATACCGGCTCACGGGAGACTGGCCCATGCGCAAACTGACCTTCGGCATGAACGTAAGCGTGGACGGCTACATTGCCGCTCCTGGCGGCGACCTGGGGTGGAGCGCGCCAAGCGACGAACTGTTCCAATGGTGGTCCAACCGGGTGGGGACGACGGGGCTGTCGCTGTATGGGCGGAAACTATGGGAGACGATGAGCTCCCACTGGCCGACCGCCGACCAGCAGCCTGGCACGACACAGGCGGAGATCGAGTTTGCCCGCCGCTGGCGGAACATGCCCAAGGTGGTGTTCTCCTCGACGATCAGCACGGTCGACTGGAACTCGCGCCTGGTTACCGGCGACGCGGTTGCGGAGATCACCCGGCTCAAGGCCGACGACGGCGCCCCCATGGACATCGGCGGTGCCACACTGGCCGCGGCGGCCATGCGGGCCGGGCTGATCGACGAGTACCTGATCGTCACCCATCCGGTCCTGGTGGGAGGGGGCACGCCCTTCTTCACAACCCTGGACAACTGGGTGAACCTGAGCCTGGCGGGGACCCGGACGTTTCCCGACGGCGTGCTCCTCACCAGATACGAGACCAAGAGCTGAACGCGTCAGCAGTGAGAGTGCCCGGGCAAGAGCTACTGCGTAATATGCAACAGCGCTACCAAACTGCGCAGAGGCGGTTTAGAACGAAGGCCGCTGCCACAACCAGTCCTATAAGCGCGGAAGGCCAGATATACCGCAGCTAGTCACCGTCCACGCTGAAGAACCGGTCGTTGAAACCTAAGAAGCCATGGGCCTCCACCCGCTGTAACTGCACGGTGATGTACCCCGCCAGACGTATGACCAGCACGGACCCGGCAACGGCAATGACGACAGTGACCGCCGCTCAAAGGCGGGCACCGGATTGTTCCTTTGTGCCCAACCCAACGCACGCGCAACGGGCCTTAGTAGGACCCCTACAAAATGGCCCCTGTTCCGCCCCGGTAGCGTCGGCTGTACATTGGATTCCGCTTGTACAACCCCGACAGGACCATCATGAGCAACACCGAGACCACCACAGAAACCAGCAAACGGACGCAGCGCCGCCGCTGGAACGGAACCGACCTGGGACTGATCGCCGTCTTCGCCGCCCTCGTTGCCGGCGCAGCCCTGGTGCCGGGGCTGGCCCTGAACGGCTTCGGTGTCCCCATCACCTTCCAGACCCTGGCCGTGATGCTCACCGGCCTGGTGCTGGGCCCCGCCCGCGGATTCGCCGCCGTCGGACTTTACACCCTCCTGGGCCTGGCCGGCCTGCCCATCTTCAGCCAGGGCCGCAGCGGCCTGGCCATCCTTGCTGGGCCTTCGGCCGGCTACATCATCGCCTTCCCCATCGCCGCCGCGGTGGTGGGTTGGCTGGCCACTGTGGTCATCCGGCGGACCACGAAGGCCCGCGCCCTATGGTTCTTCCTGGCCGCAACGGCCACGAGCGTTGTCTTCGTGCATACGCTGGGCGTCCTGGGAATTGCCCTCAACTCCAAAGCCACCCTGGAGCAGGCCTTCCTCAGCGACCTGGTCTTCTATCCGGGGGACATCATCAAGAACGTCCTGGCCGCCGCCGTCGCCGTCGCCCTTCACCGGGCCTTCCCCGACGTCCTGGTGCGCCGCGTACGCCACCGCGCCCTGGGCGAAAGCGCTTAGGACGCCATGCCCGCAGTGGCCTTCGACCAGGTAACCGTCGCCGTCGAAACGGAGAATTCCCCGCAGCCCAAGGTCCTCCTTGACGCGGTCAACCTGAGGCTGGACGAAGCACGGGTAGGCGTCATCGGCGCCAACGGATCCGGCAAGTCAACGCTGCTGCGCCTGGTCAACGGGCTTATCCAGCCCACCACCGGCACCGTTACGGTCGACGGCGACGATACAGTGGGTGCCGCCCGGAAGGTCAGGCGCAACGTGGGGTTCGTCTTCACCGATCCCCTGTCCCAGCTGGTGATGCCAACGGGGCGGGAAGATGTGGAATTGTCGCTGCGCCGTTCGGTCCGCAACGGCACCGAGCGGCGGCGCCTGGCAGAAAAGGCCCTCGAACGCCTGGGCCTGCTGCACCTGGCAGACCAAAGCATCTACGAGCTGTCCGGCGGCGAACGGCAGCTGATGGCGCTCGCCGCCGTGCTGGCTGTGGACCCGGCGGTGCTGGTCCTGGACGAGCCCTCCACCCTCCTGGACCTGCGCAACCGCGAACTGCTTCGCAGGACCCTGACGGACCTGGACCAGCAGATCATCATGTCCACCCACGACCTTGACCTGGCCCTGGACATGGACCGGGTCCTGGTCATTGAACAGGGCCGCGTGGCCTTCGACGGCGCCCCGGCGGACGGCGTGGCGGCCTACCGCTCATGGTGCCTGCAGGGGCTCGACGCCACAAGGCGGGACGCGACGTGAGGGGCCACGGGTTCCTCCTGGCCAACTACGTGCCCGGTACCTCCCCGGTGCACCGGGCCCCGCTGGCTCTGAAGTTCCTCCTGGTCCTTGGTTTCGGCTTGCTTTCCTTCGTCATCGTGGACTGGCGTATCTCCGCGGCAGTCCTTGCCGTTCTGGCCGGACTGTGCCTGGTCAGCGGCGCCGGGGTAAAAAGGCTGTGGCGCGCCGTCCGCCCGCTGGCCCCCGTACTCGTTGTCATCGGACTGTTCCAGTGGTGGCAGCTGGGCGGACCCACCGCGGCACGGATCGTGCTGAACATCCTGGTCTGCGTCGTGGCAGCGTCCCTCCTCACGGCCACCACTCCCGTACAGCGGATCCTGGACGGTGTGGTCCACCTGGCACGCCCCTTCAGGAGGTTCGGAGCAGATCCTGAACGCTTCGCCCTGACCATCGGCATCATGCTCCGCAGCATCCCGTTCATCGCCGGCACCTTCGCCGACGTCCGCGACTCCGCCAAGGCCCGTGGCCTGGAGCGCAACCCCCGCGCCCTGGTCCTGCCGGTCTTTATCACGTCGGTGGCCTACGCCCGCCAAACAGGCGAGGCACTGGCCGCCCGCGGCCTGGGCGAAGCGGAAGACTGAGGGCCAGGACCGTCAGCTACAGCCGCCGGTACTCCAGGAGTGCCGCCGTCCCCATGCCACCGGCCATGCTGATCAGGGCCAGCCCCAGGGCGCCCTCGGTGTCCGCCCGCCGTGCCTGGGCCAGCAGCCGGGTCACCAGCACGGCACCCGACGCACCGTAGGCATGCCCCAGCGCCAGCGCCCCGCCGTCGAGGTTCGCCCGGCCGGGATCGATCCCCAGCTGGTCCAGGCACGCGAGTGTCTGCGAAGCGAACGCCTCGTTGAACTCCACCAGGTCCAGCTCGTCGGCTTTCACACCTGCCGCAGCCAGGACACCACTGGCAGCCGGGACAGCGCCCATCCCCAGCACCTGCGGAGCCACGCCGGCGGTACCGGTGCCGCGCACCAGCAGGCCATGGCGCACCCCCCGTTGACGGGCCCGTTCAAGGGACGTTACGACGACGGCGGAAGCGGCGTCCGCGTCGAAGCAGGAGTTTCCGGCGGTGACAGTTCCTCCGGGCACAAAGGCGGCCGGGAACCGCGCCATGACGGCCGGCGTCAGGTTGGCCCGCGGGCCGCCGTCCAAGGAGACGGTCCCCGCGGAGGTTTCCAGCGGCACGAGTTCGTTCGTGAAGCGTCCATCCTGGATGGCAGCGATGGCTTTCCTGTGGCTGGCCAGCGCGAAGGCGTCCTGCCGCTCGCGGGCAACGCCGTATTCTTCGGCCACCGTTTCCGCGGCCACGCCCATATCCGGGTCCCCGAAGCTGTCCGGCACAAACTGGGCGCGCCGGTAGAACTCCGGGCCGCCGTCGTCCTTTATGTGCGCCCGCAGGGGCGCGGTACTGGTGCTCTCCACTCCCCCGGCCAGGTACAGCGGGCTGCCGCCGGCGGCGACCAGTCGGGCGGCAAGGACGATGGCGTCCAGGCCTGAGCCGCACTGCCGGTCCACAGTGATGCCCGGCACCGTGACGGGAAGTCCGGCCTCCAGCAGGGCCAGCCTGGCCACGTTTCCGCCGCCGCCCACGGCGTTGCCGATAACGACGTCAGTGACGGCCGCGGGGTCCAGCGCTACTTCCGCCACAAGCGTCCGGAGGACCGGCGCCAGGAGTTCGTGGGCGCGCAGGCTCCGCAGGGCGCCGTTGACGGGGTACACCGGGGTCCGGCGTGCGGCGATGATGACCGGCTGGCGTTCGGGCGGCAGGAGGTCAGGCGCCAAGGGCACGCACCCTGGGGTCCCGGGTGTTGATCCACTCCAGCAGGAGGTTCCGGCTGACCTTTCCGCGGTCCGTGGTGGGAAGCTCCTGAAGCAGGTAGTACTGCAGGGGCCGCTTGTGCCGGGACAGGATGTCCTCCAGGCCGGCCCGCAGCTGGGTGGCAGTGATTCCGCCATGGGCCGGCACTACACCCGCGACGACGCGCTGGCCGCGCAAATCGTCCGGCATGCCGGCAGCGACGGCTGCCGCAACCCCGGGGACCGCTGCCAGGGCCAGTTCCACCTCGTGCGGGTAGACGTTCCGCCCGGCGGTGAGGATCATGTCGGCGCGCCGACCCAGGATGTGCAGCTCGCCGTCGGCCAAGTAGCCCTGGTCCCCTACCGTGTACCAGGCGCCGAAGGACCGCAGCGCTTCGCCGTCGTCGCCCCAGAGGTAGCCATTGCTCACCATGCCGCTGCGGACGCAGATGTTGCCGTACCCGCCGTCGGGGACAGGGGCGCCGTCGTCATCCAGGATCCGGACGTCGACGCCAGGAAACGGCCGGCCGATTCCGGTTCCACCGGCGGTGGCAGCCTGGCCGGGTGCCAGGCCAAGGCCGGACACGAAGCTCAGTTCGGAGGCGCCGTAGTACTCGTAGATGGTGGCGTTGGGCGCCCAGCGCCTGGCCGCTTCGAGGGTGCGGGCATCGAGCTTGGAACCGGCGCAGATGATAGTGCGGATACCGGACGCATCGACGCATCCGGTCATGCCGCGTTCGCTGAGCATCCGCAGCATGGTGGGCACCAGGACCAGCCGGGTGACGCGGTCGTGGGTGATGGCCGCATGGACGTCCCCGACGTCGAACGTCTCGAGGGTCTGGAACTCCGAACCGGCGTACAGGCACTCAGCCAGGGCGTAGAGGTTCAGGCTGGCGGCCAGCGGGCCCGGCGCAAGGGTCACGTCGTCCTGGCGCAGCCCGAAGAATTCGATCGACGCGTCGAAGGACTGCTGCCAGGACTGCCGGCAGCGGGTGAAGGCCTTGGGTATGGACGTGGTTCCGGAGGTGAGGCCGATCAGGAAGCTGGAGTCCGGCGGACCGTCTGCCAGCTGGTCATCCGGGGACACGGGGGCCGGATCAGCGCATGCTTCCACCCGCCGGGCAATGTCTTCCTGCAGCGGGGCGGCCCACGCCGGATCCAGGACGGCGCATTGCCGGCCGCCCGCCACGGCGGCTGCGAATTTCACGACAAAGTCCACGGAATTAGCCTCACACAGCGCCGTGACCGACTTGGTCCCGGCCATCAGTTCAGCCGCAGCGTCCCGCAGCTGTTCCCAATCGAGGCGGCGTCCGGCGATGACGACGGCGGTGTCGTGCGGCCGCTGCCCGGCCCAGCGCTGGAGCTTGTCGAGGAAAGGCACGGACCAACTTTACCGGCCGCGCGGATTGAGCGCCCGGCCCGCGGGTAATGTGACGTTATGAGTTTCAACGACAATGTGCAGCTTGATCCCTCCCAGGTCCAGGACCGCCGGGGCATGGGTACCGGCGTGAAAGTCGGCGGCGGCATCGGCGGCGGCCTGGTGCTGCTCGTTGCCCTCCTGCTGGGCATCAACCCCAACATGCTCGGCGGCCTGACTGACGGCGGCAATGCCGGTCAGTCCCAGGGCACCGCACCCGCCTGCAGCACCGGCGCGGACGCCGATGCCCGGCTGGACTGCCGGATCACGGGCACCGTGAACAGCCTCAACGCGTTCTGGCCTGGCTACCTTAAGCAGTACAACGTGCAGTACCCGCGGCCGGAGGCAGTGATCTTCAGCGGCGGCACCAACACCGCGTGCGGCGCCGCCACCTCGGAGGTGGGCCCGTTCTACTGCCCCACCGACACCACGGCGTACTTCGATCCCGGGTTCTTCCAGGAGCTCGTGGACCGCTTCGGTTCCTCCGGGGGTCCGCTGGCCCAGGAGTACGTGGTGGCGCACGAGTTTGGCCACCACGTCCAGAACCTGCTCGGCGACCTGAAGCGGGCGCAGCAGGATCCGCAGGGCCCGGAGTCCGGTTCCGTCCGCACCGAACTGCAGGCTGACTGCTACGCAGGGCTGTGGGCCAAGTACGCCTCCACCACGCCCGACCCCAAGACCGGGCAGCCCTACCTGGAGCCGCTCACCCCGCAGGATGTGAATGACGCCCTGTCCGCAGCCGCTTCCGTGGGTGACGACCGGATCCAGAAGGCAGCCACCGGACGGGTCTCCCCCGAAGGCTGGACCCACGGCTCAAGCGAGGAACGCCAGCGCTGGTTCTCCCGGGGTTACCAGACCGGCGACATCAACCAGTGCGACACCTTCAGCGCCGCGACCCTCTAACCCCATCGATTGCTCCGTAATTGTCGTTCTCAGCCCTGAGAACGACAACTACGGAGCAATCGATGTGGGACGACGACGGCGGGCCACCTTTCCTGCGAAAGGTGACCCGCCGTCGTCGTACTTTTTTAGATGTTGAAGCCGAGGGCCCGCATCTGGTCCTTGCCGTCATCGGTGATCCGCTCGGGACCCCATGGCGGCATCCATACCCAGTTCAGGCGCCAGTCGTCCACGACGCCGTCCAGGGCCTGGCCCACCTGCTCCTCGAGCACATCGGTGAGCGGGCAGGCGGCGGTGGTGAGGGTCATGTCGATCAGGAGCGCGCCGTCGTCGTCGGAGTACTTCAGGCCGTACAACAGCCCAAGGTCCACGACGTTCACGCCGAGCTCAGGATCGATGACGTCCTTGAGCGCCTCTTCGACGTCCTCCAGGGCCGTACGGCCCGGCTTGATTTCGGTCATGACAAGTCCTAACTAGGCCTGTACTACGGCTTCAGCGGCAATGGTGGCAGCGCCGGCGCCCTTGGCGTAGCGGTCGTAGCCTTCTTCCTCGAGGCGGTCGGCCAGCTCGGGGCCGCCCTCCTCGACAACCTGTCCGTCCACGAACACGTGGACGAAGTCAGGCTTGATGTAGCGCAGGATGCGGGTGTAGTGGGTGATGAGGAGCGTACCCATGTTGCCCTCGGAGTGCACACGGTTGACGCCCTCGGACACGATCTTCAGTGCGTCAACGTCGAGGCCGGAGTCGGTTTCGTCAAGGACGGCGAATTTGGGCTTGAAGAGCTCCAGCTGCAGGATTTCCACGCGCTTCTTCTCACCGCCGGAGAAGCCTTCGTTGACGTTGCGCTGGGCGAAGTCAGCGTCGATGCGCAGCTGCTCCATGGCAGCCTTGACGTCCTTGGTCCAGGTGCGCAGCTTGGGGGCTTCGCCGTCGATGGCGGTCTTCGCGGTACGCAGGAAGTTGGTCATGCTGACACCGGGGACCTCCACCGGGTACTGCATGGCCAGGAAGACGCCGGCGCGGGCACGCTCGTCCACGCTCATCTCCAGCACGTCCTCGCCGTCCAGGGTGATGGAGCCGCTGGTCACGTTGTAGCGGGGGTGTCCGGCGATGGTGGAGGCCAGAGTCGACTTGCCGGAGCCGTTGGGACCCATGATGGCGTGGTTTTCGCCGGTGCGGATGGTCAGGCTGACGCCCTTCAGGATTTCCTTGGTGCCCTGTTCCGTCTCAATGCTGACGTGCAGGTCCTTGATCTCAAGAGTAGACATATGTCTTGTTCTCCTCTGCGCCGCGCCTGCCGGCTGCGGTGCGCTCTGTGTCTGGAAGTGTGGTTCGTAATTCTGTGGTGCTAGCTGAAGTTAGGAGCTTCGGCGCCGTTAAGGACGTGGGTGACGTCCACGTAGACCTCATCCCCTGCGATCTCGACGGCGAATACCGGGACGGGATCGTAGGCGGGCAGCTGCAGCGGCTGGCCGCTGCGGAGGTCGAACTGCGAGCCATGGCCCCAGCATTCGATGGTGCAGCCCTCGACGTCACCTTCGGACAGTGAAATGTCCGCGTGCGAGCAGGTGTCGCCGATCGCGTGGATCTCCCCCATGGAATCCTTGACGATCGCCACAGGGTAGTCGTCGATCAGGATCCGCAGCGCCTGCTTCACCTGGATTTCGTCCACCTTGCAGACAAGCTCGCCCTTTGGCTGGTCAGTCATCTGAAAACCGTGCTCCGTAGCTTCTAGTTGTCCGTCAGTGCGAGTTCGTGCTCAACAGCCTCGGTCAGCCGCTCCTCGATGGAGGGGACCTTGATCTGCTGGATGATCTCGTTCAGGAAGCCCCGGACCACCAGTCGGCGGGCAACATCCTCGGGGATGCCGCGGGCCATCAGGTAGAACAGGTGCTCGTCATCCATCCGGCCGGTAGCGCTGGCGTGGCCTGCACCCTCGATCAACCCTGTCTCGATTTCGAGGTTGGGCACCGAGTCGGCGCGGGCACCGTCGGTGAGCAGCAGGTTGCGGTTGGCCTCGTAAGTGTCGGTGCCTTCTGCTTCCTTGCGGATCAGGACGTCACCAACCCAGACGGCGTGGGCGTTGCGGCCCTGCAGGGCACCCTTGTAGAGGACGTTGGACTTGCAGTTGGGTACCGCGTGGTCCACGAAGAGACGCTGCTCAAGGTGCTGGCCGGCGTCCGCGAAGTACAGGCCGAACAGTTCGGCCTCGCCACCGGGGGCGGTGAACCGGGCCGACGGCGTGACGCGGACCAAGTCGCCGCCCAGGCTCACCATGACGTGCTTGAGCTTGGCGTCGCGGCCGATCTTTGCCTGCTGGGAGGAGGCGTGGACGGCGTCGTCATTCCATTCCTGGAGCGAGACAACCGTGAGGTTGGCACCGTCTTCGACGATGATTTCCACGTTTTCCGAGACCACGGCGGAGCCCTTGTGGTTCAGGACCACAACAGCCTTGGAGAACTTTTCGGCGACGATCACCAGGTGCTGCGCGGCAGCGTCGAGGGATGTGCCTTCGATGTCGACGGTGATCTCCGTCAAGGCTTCGAACTCCGCTGGGATGGTCACCACCGTGGCCTGGGCGAAGTTCTCCCAGGCGTTGGCGGAGACACGGTCCTCGGGGATGCCGGCGGTACCGATCCGCTGGTCGTCGCGGCCGACGCCCTCGACAACGACGCCCTCCGGGCCCTTGACGATCACGGTGGGAGCCCCGCCGGACAGGACCTCCGAGTGAAGGCCGCGGAGGCGCTTGAGCGGGGTGAAGCGCCAGTCCTCCTCCATGCCGGTGAGCGGCTTGAAGTCAGCGAGCTTGTAGGACGTCAGCCGGCCGGCACGTGAGCTGTCCGGTACGCCGACCCCGCCGCCGTGGGAGTGGCTCTTGGCTGAAGCGCCCGCAAGCGGGGCCTTGCCGTTGGCGTTGATCGGCGAGAGGCTCTCGCCCTCTTCGGTGAAGCCGTCAATGAACGGCTGGGCTGAGGGCGCGCCGATGCGTGCCTTTTCAGTAGTGATTTCAGTCATCGTTATCCGACGGACCCTTCCATCTGCAGTTCAATGAGGCGGTTCAGCTCAAGTGCGTACTCCATGGGGAGCTCGCGGGCAATCGGCTCGATGAAGCCGCGCACGATCATCGCCATGGCTTCGTCTTCGCGCATGCCGCGGGACATCAGGTAGAAGAGCTGCTCTTCGCTGACCCGGGAAACAGTCGCCTCATGGCCCATCACAACGTCGTCCTCACGGATGTCGATGTACGGGTAGGTGTCCGAGCGGCTGATGGTGTCAACGAGCAGCGCGTCACAGCGGACGGTGTTGGCGGAGTGCTTGGCGCCTTCACGGACCTGGACCAGGCCGCGGTATGCTGCGCGTCCGCCGCCGCGGGCCACGGACTTGGAGATGATCGAGCTCTTGGTGTTCGGCGCAATGTGCACCATCTTGGAGCCGGTGTCCTGGTGCTGGCCTTCGCCGGCGAACGCGATGGACAGGGTCTCGCCCTTGGCGTGCTCGCCCACCAGGTACACGGCCGGGTACTTCATGGTGACCTTGGAGCCGATGTTGCCGTCGACCCATTCCATGGTGGCGCCTTCTTCGCAGATGGCACGCTTGGTCACCAGGTTGTACACGTTGTTGGACCAGTTCTGGATGGTGGTGTACCGGACGCGGGCGCCCTTTTTCACGATGATTTCCACCACGGCGGAGTGCAGCGAGTCCGACGTGTAGATCGGCGCGGTGCAGCCTTCGATGTAGTGGACGTAGGAGTCCTCGTCGGCGATGATCAGGGTCCGTTCGAACTGGCCCATGTTCTCGGTGTTGATGCGGAAGTATGCCTGCAGCGGGATGTCAACGTGGACGCCCTTGGGGACGTACACGAAGGAGCCGCCGGACCAGACGGAGGTGTTCAGGGACGCGAACTTGTTGTCGCCCACCGGGATGACGGTGCCGAAGTACTCCTGGAAGATCTCCGGGTGTTCCTTCAGTGCGGTGTCGGTATCCAGGAAGATGACACCCTGCCGCTCAAGGTCCTCGCGCAGCTGGTGGTAGACAACCTCGGACTCATACTGGGCAGCGACACCGGAAACAAGACGCTGCTTTTCGGCCTCGGGGATGCCCAGCTTGTCGTAAGTGTTCTTGATGTCCTCGGGCAGGTCGTCCCAAGTGGCGGCCTGCTTCTCGGTGGAGCGCACGAAGTACTTGATGTTGTCGAAGTCGATGCCGGAGAGGTCCGCGCCCCAGGTGGGCATGGGCTTGCGGTCGAAGTACTTCAGGCCCTTGAGGCGCAGGTCAAGCATCCATTCGGGTTCGCTCTTCTTGGCCGAAATGTCCCGGACTACCTCTTCGTTGAGCCCACGGCGGGCATTGGCGCCGGCGTCGTTCTTATCAGCCCAGCCATACTCGTAGGTGCCGATGCCGTGGAGCTCGGGATTCTTTTCCAGAATCTCCGAGATCACAGTGTTTTCGGCGACTGCTTTCTCTGATAGTTGGTCCGTCATCACGGCCTTTCTTGCTGATGGTTGTTTACTTCATTCAGGCTGGCGGGGGCTGCCTCCGGCGCGAGGGCCGGCCTGGCAGACAGCCTGCCTGTGGGAATGTGGGTGGTGCAGACATGGCCACCACGGGCCAGGGTGGAGAGCCTGCGTACGTCAACTCCCACCAGCCTTGAGAAGACTTCGGTTTCGACGTCGCAGAATACCGGGAAGCGCGTGGCGAGCTGCTGGATGGGGCAGTGGCCCTGGCAGAGCTGCACGCTGGAAAGCGCCGCCGGAAGGGGTGCCTTGGCCTCGATGGAGGCTGCGGACGCCACGAAGTTGTCGCGGCTCAGGGCGGCCGACAGTGCTGTGGCACGGTCCCGGATGTCCGGCCCGGCTTTTTCTATTTCGGGTGCATATCGCCGTTCCATGTCCGCGAACCGCTCCTCAGCGAAGGCACGCACCGCGTCCGGGCCCGCGGCTTTCTGCAACTGCTGCAGTGCAAGCGCGGCAATGTCCAGGTAGTCGTTGCCCAGGCTCGACTGGCCCTGTGAACTAAGGACGTAGCGGCGGGCGGGGCGGCCGGCACCAGCTCCGGGCTTGGCCACCCGCTTGACTTCGATGACGCCGGCACGCGACAGGTGGTCCAGGTGGCGGCGGACTGCGGCAGGGGTGAAACCGAGCATGTCCCCCAGCTCGGCCGCACTGATTGGTCCGTGTTCCAGGACGGCTGCGAGGACCCGGTCCCGGGTTCGCTCGTCGGCATCAGCCACAGGGCTGGATACCGCGGGCGCGGGGCCGGCCACGGGCACAGCAGTATCGTTGGTCATGGAATACACAACACAATCATGTCGTAATTTAGTCCCGGGCTCCAGTAAGGGCAGGCTGACCTTGGGTCCGGCACGAATATGACCGGCGCCCTTCCGGGCCTGCGGCGCCTGACGTCCGGGGCGCTGCCCTGCGGACGGCACTAAATACTACATCCCGTAGAATACTGTGGTGCGATCCCCCCAGTCCCCCGTCCTGTCCATCCATGGGCTCATCAAGGATGTTGGCCCGCTTTCCAGCCTGGACGGAAAGATGCTCAGGGTTGTCAGCGGCGTCTCCCTCGTCGCCGAGCGCGGCCAGGTCACCGCCCTGTTGGGCGCGAATGGCGCCGGAAAGACGACTACCCTCGAGTGTGCCCAAGGACTGCAGAAACGCAGCGGCGGCAGCATCTCCCTGCTGGGCCAGGACCCCGCCACGGCCGGCGCTGACCTTCGCTCCCGCGTGGGCGTGATGCTGCAGGACGGCGGGCTCCCGCCGTCGGCACGGCCCCTGCCGCTGTTGCGGCATATCGCCGGGCTGTATGCCCGCCCCTGGCCGCTGGAAGACCTGGTGGGCCGGCTCGGCATCGATACCTTCAGCCGGACCAGTGTCCGGCGTCTGTCCGGCGGCCAGAAGCAGCGCCTGGCACTCGCCGCCGCCCTGATCGGCAGGCCCGAAGTCCTCTTCCTGGATGAGCCCAGTGCCGGCTTGGATCCGCAGTCCCGGCAGCTGGTGTTCGACCTGATTGCCGAACTGCGTGACGGCGGCATGGGAATCATCCTGACCACGCACCTCATGGACGACGCCCAGCGCCTTGCCGACTATGTGTACATCATCGACGGCGGCCGCAACGTCGCCGAAGGAACCGTCCAGGAGCTGCTGCGGCGCAGCCCGGTGGCAGACCACGCCGGCGAGCACGTCCGGACCCTCGTGTTCGAGGCACCCGCCGGGCTGGACCTGGCTGCCGTGCTGCCGGACGACGTCGACGTCTCTGAAACCCGCGCCGGCAGCTACGCCGTCACCGGCGCCCTCACGCCGCACCACCTCTCCGCGCTTGCGCAGTGGTGGGCAGCGAAAGGCATCATGCCGGCGTCGATGAGCCTCCAGGCGCGTAGCCTTGAAGACGTCTTTTTGGACATATCGGGAAAGGACATCCGATGAGTACCGCAGCGATCCGGGAGGTGCAGCAGCCCGCGTCCCTGCTGCGCCGCGTCCTCCTGCAGGGCAAATACGAGGCACTGACCATGCTGCGGAACGGCGAACAGCTGATCCTTGCGGTGGTGTTGCCGCTGCTGGCCCTTGTGGGCCTGACCGTGACGCCCTTCCTGGACGGCATGGGTTCCAGCCGCATCAACGTGGCCGTTCCGGGGATCCTTGCCCTCTGCGCCATGTCCACCGCTTTCACCGGCCAGGGCATCGCCACCGGTTTCGACCGCCGCTACGGCGTGCTCCGGTTCCTGTCCACGACGCCCCTGGGCCGTGGCGGCCTGATCGCCGGCAAGGTCCTCTCGGTCCTGGCCGTCCTGTGCCTCCAGGTGGTGGTGGTGGGCCTTGTTGCCTTGGCACTGGGGTGGCAGCCGACGGCGGCGGGCTGGCTTCCGGGGCTGGCGCTGCTTGCGCTGGGTGCAGCGGCTTTCACCGCGCTGGGGCTGCTTGTGGCCGGAACCGTCCGGCCGGAAGCGACACTGGCGATCACCAACCTGCTGTGGATCCTCCTCGGGGCCATGGGCGGCATCGTCATCCCGGCCGAACGGCTGCCCGCCGCGGCGCAGGCCGTTGTCCATTTCCTGCCTTCCGGCGCCCTCGGTGAATCGATGCGCGCCGCTTTCCTGGGCGGGGCCGTGAACGGCGGTGCCGCCCTTATCCTGCTGCTCTGGACGGTCATTGCCGGTGCCGCAGCCATCCGTTGGTTCAAGTGGAATTGAGATAATCGTGACCACGGCTTCACGCCTTCCCCAGTTCGCCGGCCGCCTGGCGTCGCGGCTTCCCCGCACGGTGGACGTCCGCATCCGCCGCCTTGCCGTCGCCTCCCTGATCGGCCAGACGCTTTTGGTGGTCACGGGCGGGGCTGTCCGCCTCACCGCCTCGGGCCTCGGCTGCCCCACCTGGCCCCGCTGCACGTCAGACTCCCTGGTGAACACCCCTGCGATGGGTATCCACGGCTTCATCGAGTTCGGCAACCGGCTCCTGACCTTCGCCCTGGCCGCCGTGGCCGTGCTCATGCTGGTCTATTTGTGGAACCTGCGGAAGGAACGCAAGGACCTCTTCCTGTTGGCCCTCGGGCTGCTCGCCAGCATCCCCGCACAGGCTGTCATCGGCGGCGTCACCGTGCTTACCAACCTCAACCCGTGGGTGGTGGGCCTGCACTTCCTGGTGTCGATGGCCCTGGTGGTGTTCGCCACCCTGCTGGTGAACCGCGCCTTCGGCCGGACCGGCCGCTTCCCCGCCGGCCGCCCCGCGGAACTGCCCGCCGTGCTGCGCCCGGTGACGGCCGCCGTCGCCCTTTTCTCCGCAGTGGCAGTCATGCTCGGCGTGGTGGTCACGGGTGCGGGTCCGCACGCGGGTGACGCCGACGCTCCCCGCAATGACCTCGACTGGGACCTGTTCTCCCACATCCACGCGGTGCCGGCGTACCTGGTCACCGCCGGAACCGTGGTGGCGCTGGTGCTGGTCATCCGGCGCCATATCACCGGCCCCTTCCGGACAGCCGTCCTGATGCTCCTGGGCGTCACCATCCTCCAGGCCATCATCGGGTTCACGCAGTACTACAACGGCATCCCCGCGTTGCTGGTGGCAGCGCACATGCTCGGCGCGGCGCTGCTCATGGCAGCATCGACGAATGCCTGGGACATCGCGCGGTCCAGCAGGGTGAAATAGGCCGAGGCCCGCAGGCGCCCCCGTCCCTTCCCGGGACCGGGGCGCCTGGCGCGTTTAAGGCGGCTGGCTAGCGGCCTGCTGCGAGGGCGCTGCCCTAGCGCGCGGGGTCGAACGCAGGATCCAGGGTCTTGATGCCGTCGGCGGAGACCTGGACGACCCGGGCCGTCGCAATGTCGTAGAAGAGTCCAGTGGCCTGCACCCTTCCGCCGGCAAGGGCAGGGCCGGCCACCGGGTGGTCCTGCAGCTTGGCCAACTGCACCGCTACATTAACCAGTGAGAGCTGGTCAAGGGTGCCGTAGCCCGCTGCTGCGGCCTGCCTGCCCACCGGGTGCCCTGCCAGCAGTGCGGCATAGCTGGGCCGTGCATGGTCCAGCCACAGCTTAAATGCCGGGCCCAGGGAACTGTTGTCCCCGCCGTCGGCTTCCGCAAGCAGCGCCTTCATGGCACCGCAGTTGGAGTGTCCGCAAATGACCAGGGAATGCACGCCAAGGCCGGTGACGGCAAATGACAGGGCCGAATCGATCGAGGCGTCCCGCCCGTGGCTGCACACCACGTTGCCGATGTTCCGCAGCGTGAGCAGATCACCGGGACCACTGCTGGTGATCAGATTCGGGTTGACGCGGGAATCGACACAGGCGACGAACAGGCTGTCGGGATTCTGGCCTTCCGTCAAATCATTCCCCAGCGGGCGGACCTGGTGGGCAAACCGGCGGTGGTATTTGTTGATGCCCGCCAGCAGCGGTGCCTTCCGGGGCGGGAGCGGCAGTTCGGCGGCTTCCTCCCGCCTTGGCGCCTGGTGTCCGGCATCCTGGAAAACGGTGTTGCCGTGCTCCTCAATGCTCACGGCGCCGCCGGTGGCCTGGTGCTGGAGTTGCCAGGCGAGCAGGGCTTCGCGGAATGAGTGGTCAACGTAGTCAGCGTTCAGCTCCACCACCACATCCCTGCCGGCCGGTACAACCTGGAGGACGGGGTTGAGCTTTGGCAGCGCGAAGAAGCTGCAGGAACCGGCGACGGTCACACGCCATGGCGACGACGGCGCCGCCGGCGGATGCGCATGGATCTGTGCCCGCAGGACGCGCCAGAGCACGTTGGCGGCGGCGAGGGCGAGGCCGATCATGACGCCCTCGAGCAGGTTCAGGAACACCACGCAGGCCAGGGTTACGGCATAGACCGGCAGGTCCCCGGTCCGCAGGCTGGTGCGGATGTCCGCCACTTTTACCAGCCGGGCACCGATCACCACCAGCAGGCCCGCCAGGACGGCCAGCGGGATCAGCTGGATCAGGCCGCCGAAAAGGGCTGAGAACGCAAGGATCCAAACGCCATGCAGCACCGCGGACATGCGGGTGGCCGCGCCGGCTTCCACATTGGTGGCGCTGCGCACGATCACCCCCGTCACGGGCAGGCCGCCCAGCGAGCCGGAGATGATGTTTGCCGTGCCCTGGCCAATGAGCTCCCTGTTGAGGTCTGTCCGTGGACCGGTTTGCATCTTGTCCACGGCCACCGCGGATAGAAGGGATTCAATGCTGGCAATCAGGGCCATGGTCATGACGGCGAACGCGAAGGCGCGCCAGTTTCCGTCGGGGAGCTGCGGCAGGGCGATGGCGTCGAAGATCGAACCATCGAGGGAGATGCGTTCAACGCCGGGCGCAAAGGCCACGGCAAGGGCGGTTCCTGCCGCGACGGCGGCCAAGGGCCCGGGAATCCGCCGCACAAAGCCGGGCAGGAACTTCCAGCACAGCAGGATCGCCACGACGGCCAGCCCCAGCAGGGCAGCGTGCAGTTCGAGGTTGGTAATAGCCGCCGGCAGTGCGGCGAGGTTCTCGAGGGCGGATCCTGCCGGGCGGGATCCGAGGATCACCTGCAGTTGCTGCAGGATAATGGTGACGCCGATCCCGGCGAGCATGGCCTTGACCACTACCGGCGAAACGGCCAGGGCGGCCCGGCCCACGCGGCTGATGCCCAGCAGGAGCTGGACGACGCCGGCTGCCGCGGTGATGGCACACGTAACCTGCCAGCCAAACTCCTGGACCAGGCCGGCCACGACGACGGTCAGCCCGGCTGCCGGTCCACTCACCTGCAGGGGTGAGCCGCCGAGGCTTCCGGCCACGATGCCGCCAATGGCTGCGGCGATGAGTCCCGCCATGATCGGCGCGCCGGAGGCGGCTGCAATCCCGAGCGAGAGCGGGAGTGCCACCAGGAACACCACCAACGATGCCGGCACGTTGGCGGCCGGGCGGGCGAGGAACCGGGGCCTGCGGAACTTGAAGCGATCGCCGCTCCCACCTGGCGGGCTGTGGCTGGGGGCGGGGACGGCGGTGGGACGGGCTTCCATGGATCTTCCTTTGTTCGGGGGAAGGGTCCGCCCCACCCTAAGCAGGCATTCACGGCAAATGACATCGAAAGTGATAGATATGACAAATATGTCATATCGTTCGCAAGGGCAACAAAATCGAGGGTCGACGGCGCTTTCGGCCAACAAGCCGGGCCCCATTAGCGCCTTTTAACGAGCAATGGCGGCCCCCAGGTGACGTGGGGCCGCCATTGCTTACTCGGACCCGGCTATCCGGTAATGGCCTGTCCAACAAACGGGTCCACCGCGAGGGCGATAAACAGCAGCGTCAGGTAGCTGATGGAACCGTGGAACACCTTCATGGCGCGCTTGTCGGAAATATCCTCGCGGTGGGCGCGGGAGTACAGCGCGTGGGATTCATAGAGGAACCAGGCGCCCGCGACGACCGCCGTCACCGTATACACCCAGCCTGCCCCGCCGGCCGGGATCATGAGCAAGGAGGAGGCCACCATGGCCCAGGCGTACAGCACCACCTGGACAGAGACGACCTTGGCCCCGGCGATGGCCCCGAGCATTGGGACGTTGGCGTTGCGGTAGTCCTCGCCGTAGCGCATGGACAGGGGCCAATAGTGCGGCGGCGTCCAGAGGAAGATCACCATGAACAGGATGACGGCGGGCCACTCCACCGAGTTGGTCACGGCAGCCCACGCGATCAGCACGGGGAAGCAGCCTGCGGCGCCGCCCCACACGATGTTCTGTGCCGTGCGGCGCTTGAGGATCATGGTGTAGATGACCACGTAGAAGAAGATGGCGCCCAGGCCCAGCCAGGCAGAGAGCGGATTGGCTCCGAACCAGAGGATCACGATGGCAGCCGCGCCCAGCAGCCAGGAAAAGACCAGGGCTTCCCGCGGGGTGACTTCCCCGGTGACCAGCGGCCTGTTTTCCGTCCGGTGCATCAGTTTGTCGATGTCCCGGTCGATGTAGCAGTTGAAGGCTCCGGCACTGCCGGCAGCAAAGGCACCGCCCACCAGCGTGGCAAGGATCAGTCCAATGGAAGGAAAGCCCCGCTCGGCGTAGATCATGGTGGGCAACGTGCTTACCAGGAGCAGTTCGATCACGCGCGGCTTGGTGAGGGCGAGATACGCCTTGGCCTTACGGGCAAATCCGGCGCCGGAGGCCCGGGATGCGTTCAGCGGCGTATCTGTTGTGCTCACGGTGGCAGTCACCCGTTCTGTGTGGCAGTTGAGGCTGGCAGGGCAGCTCCGGTCGTGCGGCCCGGACCCGGGCACGGCACTCAAGGAAGAAGGAAACGCTTCAGGTGCGTGCAACAGCCGGGACACCCCGGGCGGCGATGGGGATGCGCACCCGGCGTTGGCCTCCAAATATCATACCGCGCCGCAGGCCCGCTCCCTGCCCTGCAATATGCGCAATTGATTGCTCGCGGGCCTATTCGAGCAGATTAACTCAACCTCTTGAGATGGTGATTCACAATAGGGGAAATTGCGTCCAAAACGTGAGATTTGCGCCGCCCGCAGTATGGATACGGGCTAAGCTGTCACCAGATCAGCACGCAGCAGGAAAGCGGTGGAAAACGCATTCCCGCTTGCTGTCCGTGACTGAATGCAAGGATCAACGTTTCGATGGTGAACGGCTGGTACACACCGCAGCGGGCGCCAAACAGCGCGCCCTTGGCCGGATCCGGTGTACCGCCGCCATCAGCACAGAGAGGGGCCCGGTTTTCGTGCCACATTTGGAAGAGCAAGAACTGTCATGGACCAGCTTGGACCAGAAGGCTGTAGACACCATCCGCATCCTGGCCGCGGACGCCGTGGAGAAGGTGGGCAACGGACACCCGGGAACCGCCATGAGCCTGGCCCCGGCCGCATACCTTCTCTTCCAGAAGCTGATGCGCCACGACCCGCGCGACCCGCAGTGGCTTGGCCGTGACCGGTTCATTTTGTCCCCCGGCCACACCTCCCTGACCCTTTACATCCAGCTGTTCCTGTCCGGTTACGGCCTGGAACTGAAGGACCTGGAGGCGCTGCGCACCTGGGGTTCGCTGACCCCGGGGCACCCTGAGTACAAGCACACCGCCGGCGTGGAAATCACCACCGGCCCGCTTGGGCAGGGCCTGGCGTCCTCAGTGGGCTTTGCCTACTCCCAGCGCCGCCAGCGCGGCCTGTTCGACGCCGATGCTCCCGCCGGCGAATCGCCGTTTGACCACACCATCTGGGTCATCGCCTCCGACGGCGACCTCCAGGAAGGTGTCACGGCCGAGGCTTCCTCCCTTGCCGGGCATCAGGAACTGGGCAACCTCGTGGTCATCTACGACGAGAACCACATCTCCATCGAGGACGACACTGACATCTCGTTCACCGAGGATGTCCTGAAGCGTTACGAGGCCTACGGCTGGCACACCCAGCGTGTGGACTGGACCCGGACCGGCGAATACAAGGAAGACGTCCAGGAGCTCTACAGCGCCCTGCTCGCCGCCAAGGCCGAAACCTCCAAGCCGTCCATCATTTCGCTGCGCACCATCATCGGCTACCCGGCCCCCAAGAAGCAGAACACCGGCAAGATCCACGGTTCCGCCCTCGGCGCCGACGAGGTCGCCGCACTGAAGGAGGTCCTGGGCTTCGACCCCGCCAAGTCCTTCGAGGTGGACCAGGAAGTCCTGGACCACGCACGCGCAGTGGTGGAACGCGGCGCTGCAGAGCACAAGGCATGGGAGGAGTCCTTCAACGCCTGGCGCGAAGCCAACCCCGAGGGCGCCGGGCTCCTCGAGCGCATCGAGGCGCAGGAGCTTCCCGAAGGCATTGACGCCGCCCTTCCCGTCTTCCCGGCCGGCAAGGATGTCTCCACCAGGGCAGCTTCCGGCAAGGTCCTCAACGCCCTGGGCCCGGTCCTGCCCGAGCTTTGGGGCGGCTCCGCCGACCTTGCGGAGTCCAACAACACCACCATCGAAGGTTCCCCGTCGTTCGTGCCTGCCTCCAAGCAGACCGGAGCCTGGTCGGGCAACCCGTACGGCCGGGTGCTGCACTTCGGCATCCGCGAGCACGCCGCAGCGTCGATCGTGAACGGCATCAGCCTGGCGGGCAACACCCGCGCGTTCTCCGGAACCTTCCTGATCTTCAGTGACTACCAGCGCCCTGCCATCCGCCTCGGCGCCCTGATGGGTGTGCCGTCGCTGTACGTCTGGACGCACGACTCCATCGGCCTGGGCGAGGACGGCCCCACCCACCAGCCCGTGGAGCAGCTGGCCTCGCTGCGTGCCATCGTGGGCCTGGACGTGGTTCGCCCCGGCGACGCCAACGAAGTGGCAGCGGCCTGGAAGGCCATGCTGGAGAACCACGCCAACCCTGCAGGCATCGTGCTGACCCGCCAGAACATCCCCACCTGGGAACGCGGTGCGGGTGACGCCGACGGTGACACCTTCGCGTCCACGGCAGGTGTGGCAAAGGGCGGCTACGTCCTGGCTGAGGCTTCGAAGGACGGCGCCACGGTCCCTGCTGACGTGATCCTCATTGCCACCGGCTCCGAGGTCCAGCTGGCCGTCCAGGCCCGCGAGGCCCTCCAGGCCGACGGCATCGCCGCCCGCGTGGTGTCCATGCCCTGCGTCGAGTGGTTCAAGAAACAGGACGCCGCCTACCGCGAGTCCGTCCTGCCCGCCGCCGTCAAGGCGCGTGTGTCGGTTGAAGCCGGACTGGCCCTGGGCTGGCGTGAATTCGTCGGCGACGCCGGCCGGTCCGTCAGCCTTGAGCACTACGGTGCTTCCGCAGACTACAAGCGCCTCTTCCAGGAGTTCGGCATCACGGCAGAAGCAGTTGCCGCCGCCGCCAAGGACTCCCTCTCCAGCCTGCAGGCCTGAAACCTAAACTTTTAGGAGATACAACAATGACTACTCCCACCCAGCAGCTCTCCGACGCCGGAGTCTCCATCTGGCTCGACGACCTCTCCCGCGGACGCCTCCAGACCGGCACCCTCCGCAAGCTCATCGAAGAGAAGAATGTGGTTGGTGTGACCACCAACCCGTCCATCTTCCACGCCGCCATCACATCCGGCACCGACTACGACCACATCATCGCCGGAAAGGCAGCCGAAGGCGCCAGCGTCGAGGACACGATCTTCGAGATCACCACCACCGACGTCGCCGACGCCTGCGACCTGTTCGCCCCGGTCGCTGCCGCTACCAGGGGCGTCGACGGCCGCGTCTCCATCGAGGTCGACCCGCGCCTGGCCTGGGACACCGCAGGAACCATCGCCGAGGCCAAGCACCTCCACCAGCGCGTCAACAAGGACAACGTCCACATCAAGATCCCGGCGACGCTCGAAGGCCTCGAAGCCATCACGGCTACCCTGGCCGAGGGCATCAGCGTCAACGTCACCCTGATCTTCTCCCTTGAGCGCTACCGCGCAGTCATCAACGCCTTCCAGTCCGGCCTGGAGCAGGCCAAGGAAAAGGGCCACGACCTCGCGAAGATCCACTCCGTTGCGTCCTTCTTCGTTTCCCGCGTGGACACCGAGATCGACAAGCGCCTTGACAAGATTGGCACCGACGAAGCCAAAGCCCTCAAGGGCAAGGCCGGCGTGGCCAACGCCCGCCTGGCCTACCAGGTCTACGAGGAACTCTTCGCCACCGAGCGCTGGGCCCTGCTGGCTGACGCCGGCGCACTCCCCCAGCGCCCCCTGTGGGCCTCCACCGGAGTGAAGGACCCGGCGTACCCGGACACCCTGTACGTCACCGAACTCGTGGCCCCCGGCGTCGTGAACACCATGCCGGAAAAGACGCTGGACGCCACCTTCGACCACGGCGTGGTCACCGGTGACACCGTCACCGGCACCTATGATGAGGCGAACGCAACGCTCGACGCCCTGGAAAACCTCGGTGTCTCCTACAACGAGGTCGTCGCGCTCCTTGAAACCGAAGGCCTGGACAAGTTCGTGGCCAGCTGGAAGGAACTGCTGGCCGACGTCGAAGGTGCCCTCGCCTCTGCACGGAAGGCTTCCTAACACCCATGAGCACTCTCAGCTACGACGCCACTGGCGCTGCCCAGCAGGCGCTTGAACAGCACCTTCCCGCCCTCGTCGAAGACCGGATTGCCACCCGGCTCTTCGCCAAGGACCACACCCTGTGGGGTCCGGACGCCGAATCCGAGTCCGCAGTCCGCTTGGGCTGGGTGGAGGCCGCAACGGTCTCGCAGCCCTTGGTCAAGGACATCCTTGAACTCCGTGACTCGCTGCGCGCCGAAGGCGTCAGCAGGATCGTGCTCTGCGGCATGGGCGGATCCTCGCTGGCTCCCGAAGTCATCGCGGGAACGGCCGGCGTCGAGCTGACAGTGCTGGACAGCACGGACCCGGACCAGGTCCGTGCTGCCCTCGCGGACCGCCTGGCCGCCACGGCCATTGTGGTCTCGTCCAAATCAGGCTCAACCCTGGAAACGGACTCCCAGCGGCGAATCTTCGAGCAGGCCTTCACCGAGGCCGGCGTGGATGCAAAGAGCCGGATCATCATCGTGACCGACCCGGGTTCACCGCTGGATAAGGCTTCCCGCGAAGCCGGCTACCGCGCAGTGTTCAACGCAGACCCCAACGTCGGCGGGCGCTACTCGGCCCTGACCGCGTTCGGCTTGGTTCCCTCCGGCCTGGCGGGTGTGGATATCCAGGCGTTCCTGGACGAAGCCGAGGAAGCTGCCGAGATCCTCAACGATGACGCCCCGGAAAACATCGGGCTCGCGCTGGGCGCGGCGCTGGGCGGGACCACCCCGCTGCGGAACAAGATCGTCATCGTCGAGGACGGCTCCGGCATCGTTGGCTTCGCCGACTGGGCTGAACAGCTCATCGCCGAATCCACCGGCAAGCTGGGCACGGGCGTCCTGCCGGTCGTCGCAGGTCCGCAGGCCCCGGAGGTAACATCCGGCGCCCCCGATGTGCTGGTGGTTCGGCTCGTGGCAGCGGATGCCGATGTTGAGCTAGGCGAAAACCAGGTGGCCATCGCAGGCGGCCTTGCCACCCAAATGATGGTGTGGGAGTTCGCCACCGCCGTTGCCGGCCGCCTGCTGGGGATCAACCCCTTCGACCAGCCCGACGTCGAAGCCGCCAAAGTGGCGGCACGCGGACTGCTGGACGCCCAGCCGGAGCCCACGCCGGCGGCATTCGTTGACGGTGCCATCGAGGTGCGCGGCGGCGACTGGCTTGGCGATGCTGCGACCGCTGAGGGCGCGGTCAAGGCGCTGCTGGGTACCTTGGCTTCCGACAGCTACCTGAGCGTCCAGGCATACTTCGACCGGTTGGCCTTTGCCGGCCTCGAGGGGATCCGCGACGAACTGGCCGCTGCCACCGGCCGTCCGGTCACATTCGGCTGGGGTCCCCGCTTCCTCCACTCCACCGGGCAGTTCCACAAGGGCGGCCCCGCCATCGGCGTGTTCCTCCAAGTAACTGCCGCTCCCGCGGAAGACCTCGGCATCCCGGACCGGCCGTTCACCTTTGGTGAGCTCATCGCTGCCCAGGCAGCAGGCGACGCCCAGGTCCTGGGTGAACATGGCCGTCCTGTGCTGCGCCTCCACCTCACCGACCGTGCCGCCGGCGTGGCCCAGCTGCAGGACGTTGTTGCTGCGCTGTCCACCCGCGCATCCGCAACCGAAAGCTAAGGCGCAGAAGCAACCATGCCAGAAACTGAATACGGCAGGAAGGGCGCGGGCCGCGGGCGTAATCCGTTGCGCGACCCGCGTGACCGCCGTTTGAACCGGATCGCCGGTCCGTCGTCGCTTGTGTTGTTCGGGGTCACGGGGGACCTTGCCCGGAAGAAGCTGATGCCGGCGGTGTACGACCTCGCCAACCGTGGCCTGTTGCCGCCCAGTTTCGCCTTGGTCGGGTTTGCCCGCCGGGAGTGGGACAAGGAGGACTTCGCCGCGGAGGTGAAGGCCTCGGTGCAGGCCCACGCCCGGACGCCGTTTGATGAGGCGGTCTGGAACCAGCTGTCCGAGGGCATCCGGTTTGTCCAGGGCGAGTTCGACGACGACGCGGCCTTTGAGCGGCTCGGCGAGACGATCAAGGAACTCGACGATGTCCGGGGCACCCGCGGGAACCACGCGTTCTACCTGTCCATCCCGCCGAAGGCGTTCGAGCAGGTCTGCCGGCAGCTCTCCAAGCATGGCCTGGCCCAGGCGGACGGAGATAAGTGGCGGCGGGTGGTGATCGAGAAGCCGTTCGGTCATGACCTGGAATCGGCCCGGCAGTTGAACAACATTGTCGAGTCGGTGTTCCCGCCGGACGCGGTGTTCAGGATCGACCATTACCTGGGCAAGGAAACGGTACAGAACATCCTGGCGCTGCGCTTCGCGAACCAGTTGTTCGAACCGTTGTGGAACGCGAACTACGTGGACCATGTCCAGATCACTATGGCCGAGGACATCGGCACCGGCGGCCGGGCTGGGTATTACGACGGCGTGGGCGCGGCCCGGGATGTGATCCAGAACCACCTTTTGCAGCTGCTGGCGCTCACGGCGATGGAGGAACCGATCTCGTTCAACGCCGATGACCTGCGGGCGGAGAAGGAAAAGGTCCTGGCCGCGGTCAAGCTCCCGGAGGACCTGTCCACGCATTCGGCGCGGGGGCAGTTCACCGGCGGCTGGCAGGGCGGGGAGCAGGTCCAGGGGTACCTGGAGGAAGAAGGCATCCCTGCCGATTCCACCACGGAAACCTATGCCGCGGTCCGGGTGGACATCCATACCCGCCGCTGGTCAGGGGTTCCGTTCTACCTGCGCGCGGGCAAGCGCCTGGGCCGGCGGGTGACGGAGATCGCGGTGGTATTCAAGCGCGCCCCGAACCTGCTCTTCCGCGACCATGCCGAGGACGACTTCGGGCAGAACGCGGTGGTCATCCGGGTCCAGCCGGACGAGGGAGTGACCATCCGTTTCGGGTCCAAGGTCCCCGGTACCCAGATGGAAGTCCGCGATGTAACGATGGACTTCGGCTACGGGCACTCGTTCACCGAGTCCTCCCCGGAAGCGTATGAGCGGCTGATCCTGGACGTGCTGCTCGGTGAGCCGCCGCTGTTCCCGCGGCACGAGGAAGTGGAACTGTCCTGGAAGATCCTTGATCCGTTCGAGGAATACTGGGCAACCCTGGACGAGCAGCCCGAGCCCTACGCCCCCGGCTCCTGGGGGCCGGCCTCTGCTGATGAGCTGCTGGCCCGTGACGGACGAACCTGGAGAAGGCCATGATCGTTAACCTGCCCGATACCACCACCTCGAAGGTGTCCAAGAAACTCATGTCCCTGCGCGAGCAGGGCGGCGTGATTGCCCTGGGCCGGGTCCTGACCCTTGTGGTGGTGACCAAGTCCGGCCTTGAGGAGGAAGCGATCGAGGCCGCGAACGACGCCTCGCGGGAACACCCCTGCCGGATCATCGTGCTTGCCGACGCGGGGAAGGACGCGCAGGACCGGCTGGACGCGCAGATCCGGGTGGGCGGGGACGCCGGTGCGTCCGAGGTGATTGTGCTGCGCGGCTACGGGCAGCTCGCGCACGAGTCCGAGTCCCTGGTGGCTGCGCTGCTGCTGCCGGACGCCCCGATCGTGGCCTGGTGGCCGCATGGCGCTCCCGAGAACGCGTGCGAAACCTCCATCGGTGCGATCGCGCACCGCCGCATCACGGATTCCGCGAACGAACCCGACCCCCAAGCCGCCCTGGAACGGATCCACCGGACCTATAAGGCCGGTGACACGGACCTCGCCTGGACCCGCCTCACCAACTGGCGGATCCAGCTCGCAGCAGCCCTGGACGAAGTGGACTCCTCGCCCGTGACCGCCGTCGCCGTCGAAGGGGCCTCGGACTCACCCTCGACCATCCTGCTCGCCGCCTGGCTCACCCTGACGCTGGACGCGCCCGTCACCATCGTCGCGGACCCCGCGGGAACCGGCATTCGCCGAGTCCGGCTGACCCGTCCCGGCGGCGACGTCCAGCTCTTCCGGCCGGGTCTCTCCATCGCTGAACTCACCCAACCAGGCCAACCCGCCCAACGGATCTCCCTTCCACGCCGCAGCCTCCGTGACTGCCTCGCCGAAGAACTGCGCCGCCTGGACCCCGACGAAGTATTTGGTGAAGTGATTACTATTGGACTGCCACGTACCAATCTAAGGAGTGTCCGGCCCAGTGAGCGTTGACCCACGAGTAAGCATCCATCCTGATTCGTCCGTCCTCATGGCCGCCATAGCGGCACGCCTGATCACCAAGCTCGTTGATGTCCAGGACAAGTACGGCGAAGCCACCGTGGTGCTCACCGGGGGAACGGTGGGGATCGGCACGCTGAAGGCTGTGGCAGACTCTCCGGCGGCGCCCGCCGTCGACTGGTCCAAGGTCAACTTCTGGTGGGGTGACGAACGCTTTGTTGGTTCCGCTGACCCGGAACGCAACACCAAGCAGGCGTTCGATGCGTTGCTTTCGCATATTGCGGTGGACCCGGAACGGGTCCACTCGCCCGGTTCTTCGGACGAGTTCGGCACGGCCGAAGAAGCGGCTGAGGACTACGCACGCCAGCTGCGGGACGCCGCGGCAGCCGAGCACGCGGCTGACATGTCCGACGACAGGCCGGACGAGCCGTCCTCGCTCCCGCGCCTGGATGTGGTGCTGCTCGGGGTGGGTCCTGACGCACACATTGCTTCCCTGTTCCCCGAGCAGGCCGGTATCCGGGAGAAGGAGCGGACTGTCGTTGGTGTCCGGAACTCCCCCAAGCCGCCCCCGCTTCGGATCTCCCTGACCCTGCCTGCCATCAACACGGCCGCCGAGGTCTGGATGGTTGTGGCAGGCGAAGACAAGGCCGGAGCAGTAGGACTCGCCCTGGCCGGGGCCAATCCGGTGCAGGTACCTGCGTCCGGCCCCCGGGGAACCTCCCGTACCCTGTGGCTGATCGACGAGAATGCAGCGTCACGTGTCCCCGAGCAGCTGGTCCGGAAGGACGCCGCGGGCGCGTAGCTTTTCTAGCGCTCCGGCCAGGACGTCTTCGGCGTCCTGGCCGGAGCGCCGTTCTTTAACGTATTCCAGATGGGTCTTGTAGCCGTCGTCGAACGGGTCATCCGGCGCCGCCGCCTGGCCGTCGCGGGAAGCGGGCGCACCGCACCGCCGGCAGTCCCATGTCTGGGGAATCTGGTCCTCAGGCATCTTCAGGAACACGGGCTGGGTCTCATGGCCCTTGGCACACCAGTAGGACACCCTGATCCGCGGCAGTGGCCGCGACGACGGGTCATTGTCCTGCAGGCTCGACCCTGAGCCCGCGACAACCCCGGCACGGGTGCCCCGAAAGCCTGATGCTGGATGGACCATGACAACTCCTGCCTCGAAGCGGACGCCGTAGCCCTGCAGCTTAAACAAAACTGTGGCTGCCGGGTGAACCGACAGCCACAGTTTAGATGCCCGGGCAGGGCGGCGGGAGTGCCACAGGACCCTATCCGGCGGATCCTTTAGGAGTCGCCGGCACCGCTGAACCGCATGATCAGGCCAAGTGCGATGATCACGACGCCCCAGGTGACGCCCAGGACGATGGTGAAGCGGTTCAGGTTGCGTTCTGCCACGCCTGAGGAGCTGAGCCCTGAGCTCATGCCGCCGCCAAACATGTCGGACAGACCGCCCCCGCGTCCCTTGTGGAGGAGGATCAGCAGCGTCAGCAGGAGGCTGGTGATGCCCAGGAGGATCTGCAGAATGACATGAAGAACGTCCACGACGGCCTTTCGAAGTTGGAAATGCGGGAGTTTGTACCGGTGACGGACTAGTCCGTGACCAGGTGGCTCTCGAACCTGACAATATTAGCAAACTCGGCCGGGTCAAGGCTGGCGCCGCCCACCAGGACGCCGTCCACATCCGGCTCCTGCAGGATGGCCGCGGCATTGTTGGCCTTGACCGAGCCGCCGTACAGCAGGCGGGTTTTGGCTGCCACGTCGGCGCCGAAAAGGTTCTGGAGCTCGGCGCGGATGGCAGCGCACATCTCCTGCGCGTCTTCGGGTCCGGCTACTTCGCCGGTGCCGATGGCCCAGACGGGTTCGTACGCAACAACCAGTTCGGCTGCCTGTTCGTTGGTCAGGCCCGCCACGCCGGCGCGGAGCTGCTGCAGCGTGTGCTCCACATGGGTCCCCGCCTGGCGGATCTCCAGTCCTTCGCCCACGCAGAGGACGGGGGTGACGCCGTGCTTGAAGGCGGCTTTGACCTTGGCGTTGAGGACGTCGTCGGACTCATTGTGGATGGTGCGGCGTTCGCTGTGGCCCACCAGGACGTAGGCGCATCCGAGCTTGTTCAGGAACTGCCCGGAAATGTCACCGGTATAGGCGCCTGAATCGAACTGCGAGAGGTCCTGGCCACCGTAGGCGATGTGCAGGTCATCACCCTGGACCAGGGTCTGCACGCCGCGGAGGTCCGTAAACGGCGGGAAGACGGCAACCTCTACGCGGTTGTAGTCATGCTTGGCGTCGGACAGCGTCCAGGCGAGTTTCTGCAGGAGGGTAATGCCCTGCACGTGGTCCATGTTCATTTTCCAGTTGCCCGCGATGAAGGGCTTGCGGTCGAAAGCGCCGTTCGTTGACGTAGTCACGTAATCTCCAAAAAGTTCTTGATATGTGTTCGGCCGGCAGGTTGCCGCGGGCAACCTGCCGGCCGGAGGACTGCGAGGCCGCGTACTACCGGTCCAGGACGCTAAGTCCGGGAAGTTCCTTGCCCTCGAGGTATTCCAGGCTGGCGCCGCCACCGGTTGAAATGTGGCCGAACTGGTCGTCACTGAAACCGAGCGTGCGCACAGCGGCAGCCGAATCGCCGCCACCCACCACGGTGAACCCATCAGTCTCAGTCAAGGCCTGGGCGATGGCACGGGTGCCTGCAGAGAATGCCTCGAATTCGAAGACTCCCATGGGGCCGTTCCAGAAGACGGTCCGGGCTCCCTTGATGCGCTCCGCAAAGGCAGCAGCGGTATCAGGCCCAATGTCCAGGCCGATGCCCTGGGCACCAAAACTGCTGCCCTCAATGGCGTCAGCCGCAACCGTTTCGTACCCAGCGTCGGCAGCAAACTTCTCTGCCACCACCACATCAGTGGGAACCACGAATTCCGTGCCGGCATCCGCGGCACGCTTCAGGTAGTCCTGGACGACCGGAATCTGGTCCTCTTCAAGGAGGCTCGAGGCAACCTTGTAGCCCTGGGCGGCCAGGAACGTGAAGAGCATGCCGCCGCCCACCAGGATGGTGTCAGCTTTGCCGATCAGGTTGTTGATGACCGCGAGCTTGTCCGAGACCTTGGAACCGCCGAGAACCACCACGTAGGGGCGCTGGGTGTCGGTGGTCAGCTTGCGCAGGACCTCCACCTCGGTGTGCACCAGGTCGCCCTGGTACGACGGCAGCCGGGTGGCGACGTCGTAGACGCTGGCGTGCTTGCGGTGGACGGCACCGAAGGCATCGTCCACGTAGGCGCCGTTGCTGCCAGTGAGCGCCACCAGCTCGTCAGCGAAGGCGCCGCGTTCGGCGTCGTCCTTGCTGGTCTCGCGGGCGTCGAAGCGGACGTTTTCCAGAACCAGGGCTTCACCGTCCTGAAGGGAGGCCGCGGCTGCCTTGGCAGCGTCACCGACGGTATCGGCAGCCAAGGTGACCTTGAAGCCTGCAAGTTCGGCGAGGCGGTCCACTGCGGGGCGAAGGGAGTATTTGTCCTCCGGGGCGCCCTTGGGGCGTCCGAGGTGGGCTGTTACCAGCACGCGGGCACCGGCGTCCGTGAGCTTTGCCAGCACTGGGAGCGAGGCCTTGATGCGGCCGTCGTCAGTGACTGTAGAGCCGTCGAGCGGCACATTCAGGTCACTTCGAACCAGAATGTACCGCCCGCGGACACCTTCAGCGATCAGTTCGTTGAGGGTGTGTGATGTCATGTGTCTAACCCTAGCCCAGCTTGGCTGCCACAAGCTCCGTGAGGTCGACGAGGCGGTTGGAGTAGCCCCATTCGTTGTCATACCAGGAAACAACCTTGACCTGGTTGCCGATCACCTTGGTCAGGCCGGCGTCGAAGATGGACGAAGCGGGGTCGCCGACGATGTCGGAGGACACGATGGGCTCTTCCGTGTAGGTCAGGAAGCCCTGCAGCTCGTCGGACTCAGAGGCACGCTTGAGTGCTGCGTTGACTTCCTCCACGGTGGTTTCGCGGGACACGGTGACGGTGAGGTCGGTGGCAGAGCCGGTGGGCACGGGTACACGGATGGCGTAGCCGTCCAGCTTGCCCTTGAGCTCCGGCAGGACCAGGCCGATGGCCTTGGCGGCACCCGTGGAGGTGGGAACCATGTTGATGGCGGCAGCGCGCGCACGGCGCAGATCCTTGTGCGGGCCGTCCTGGAGGTTCTGGTCGGCAGTGTAGGCGTGGACGGTGGTCATGAGCCCGCGCTCGATGCCGAATTCGTCGTTAACGACCTTTGCCAGCGGGCCCAGGCAGTTGGTGGTGCAGGACGCGTTGGAAATGATGTTGTGCTTGGCGTTGTCGTAGAGGTTGTGGTTGACACCCATCACAATGGTGATGTCCTCATCCGAAGCCGGAGCGGAGATCAGGACCTTCTTGGCGCCGGCATCGATGTGCTTCCTTGCGTCGGCTGCCTTGGTGAAGAAACCGGTGGACTCGATGACAATGTCAACACCCAGTTCGCCCCAGGGGAGGTTGGCGGGATCGCGTTCGGCCAGGACCTTGACCACATTGCCGTTGACGACGATGTTGCCGTCCTTGACCTCGATGGTTTCCTTGAGCCGGCCGCCGACAGAGTCGTACTTGAACAGGTGGGCCAGGGCTTCGGGGCTGGTGAGGTCGTTGACGGCAACGATCTCGAGGTCAGCGCCTTGGGCAAGCGCTGCGCGGAAGTAGTTGCGGCCGATGCGGCCAAAGCCGTTGATACCAATACGGGTCGTCACTTTTACAGTCTCCTTGGTGCTTTGAAAAGCACTACTAGTTGAGCGGGCGTTGAAGCCAACTAACAGATCCCGCACGCCATTGGGCAGAGATGATTTACACGGAGGGCGACCAGCCTCATTGCTGAAGGCTAACCGCCTTCCGTGACCTATCTTACGTTTAACTGGGTCCGCCCCCGCAAGTGCGGGGGCGGACGGTCCACATCCCGGCCGGTTTAAGTCGGAATGTGAAGTTTGTTACAGCGATGTATAACGCCGGTCACTACGGAAGGGTGATCAGTCCCGTGGCGTTGGCGCGGGCTGCTTCGAAGCGCTGGGCGACGTCCGCCCAGTTGACGATGTTCCAGAACGCCTTGACGTAGTCGGCCTTGACGTTGACGTAGTCCAGGTAGAAAGCGTGCTCCCACATGTCCAGCATGAGCAGCGGGGTGGTGCCGAGTGCGACGTTGCCCTGCTGGTCGTAGAGCTGCTCGATGACCAGGTTTCCACCGATGGGTTCGTAAGCCAGGAAACCCCAGCCCGAGCCCTGCAGGCCAAGGGCTGCTGCGGAGAACTGGGCGCGGAACGCATCGAACGAGCCGAAGGCGTCATCGATCGCTGCGGCCAGTTCGCCCTCGGGCTTGTCGCCGCCGTCCGGGGAGAGGTTCTTCCAGAACACGGAGTGGTTGATGTGGCCGCCGGTGTGGAACGCGAGGTCCTTGGAGAGCCGGTTGATGTTGGCGAAGTCGCCCTTTTCGCGGGCCTCCGCCAGCTGGGCCAGGGCGTTGTTGGCGCCAGCCACGTAGGCGGCGTGGTGCTTGCTGTGGTGCAACTCCATGATCCGCGCAGAGATGTGCGGTTCGAGGGCGGCGTAATCGTAGCTGAGTTCCGGCAATACGTACTCGGTCACAAAATCCTCCAATATCGTGGACCAGAAAGGCCCGGTTGGTAACTCTCGGATTGTGCATCCGGGCAGCTGGTGCCCGGAATTATTTCTGATTCTAGGGGGCGCCTACTCGTCCAGCATTTCAGGCGTCACATTGGCGTCCGTTCCGGGAATGCCCAGGTCAAGCGCGCGCTTGTCCGCCATGGCCAGCAGGCGGCGGATCCGGCCCGCGATCGCATCCTTGGTCATCACGGGGTCGGCAAGCCGGCCCAGCTCGTCAAGGCTTGCCTGTTTGTGCGCCACCCGCAGTTCACCTGCATACTTCAGGTGGTCCGGGACATCATCACCCAGGATTTCCAGGGCCCTGTCCACGCGCGCGCCCGCCGCGACGGCTGCCTGGGCGGAGCGGCGCAGGTTGGCATCATCGAAGTTGGCAAGCCGGTTGGCGGTGGCCCTGACCTCTTTGCGCATCCGGCGTTCCTCCCACACCATCAGCGCGTCGTGGGCGCCCATGCGCGTCAGGAGCGCGGCGATCGTGTCGCCGTCGCGGATGACGACCCGGTCCACTCCCCTGACCTCGCGGGCCTTGGCCTGGATATCCAGCCGGCGGGCGGCGCCGACCAGCGCCAGGGCAGATTCGGGTCCCGGGCAAGTGACTTCCAACGACGATGACCGGCCGGGTTCCGTGAGCGAACCGTGCGCCAGGAACGCCCCGCGCCACACGGCTTCGGCGTCTGCTGCCGAACCGTTGACGACGGCGGATGGCAGGCCGCGCACGGGGCGGCCGCGGCCATCCAGGAGGCCGGTTTGGCGGGCCAGCGCCTCGCCGTCGCGGACCACGCGGACCACGTAGCGGCTGGCGCGGCGCAGTCCCCCGGCGGAGACGACGATGATTTCGCTCTGGTGTCCGTACACCTCGGCGATGGCGGCGCGGAGCCTGCGGGCGGTGGAGGCCAGGTCAACCTCCGCCTCGATGACGATCCTGCCGGAAATGATGTGCAGTCCCCCGGCGAACCGGAGCATTGCGGAGACTTCAGCCTTGCGCACTGATGACTTCTTGATGTCCAGACGGGACAGTTCTTCCTTGACCGATGCTGTCAGTGCCATGGCACCTTCCTAACTGTTCCCAAAAATGTCCTGGTACGCCGTGGCCAGCCGGAGCGGCTCGTGGACGGGGCGGCGTCCCGACGCCCCTACTTTACCCAAGACCACCTCCGCGCCGATCATGCCGGCGGCCTTCTCGAACTCCTGCCGGTCCGGTACGGACGCGGGGTCGGCCAGGACCACGTCCACGCTGAACCCAGGCGCATAGCGCCGGAGGACGTGGAGGTGGTCTGCCGCCGTCATACCGCTGGTTTCCTTGGTGTCCGTGGCGAGGTTCATGGTGAGGCAGCGTTTGGCGGAGGTGCTGCACAGCGCCTGCCGCATCTCGGGCAGGAGCAGGTGCGGCAGGACGGACGTGTACCAGGAGCCCGGGCCCAGGACCACCCAGTCCGCCAGTTCAATGGCCGTCAGGGCGTCGGTGCAGGCAGGCGCTGCTTCCGGGAGGAGCCGGACTTCCTCCAGCGAGCCGGCCACGGCGCAGCGTGCCTGGCCGTGGATGGTCTGGAGGGCGGTTCCTCCGTCGGGTGCGGTGACGCGAACGTCGCCTTCGATGGTGAGCGGGACTGTTGACATGGGCAGGACCTGGCCACGGGCGCCAAGCAGCGCACCGGCCCACTTGAGCCCTGCGACGGCGTCGCCCAGCAGCTCCCACAGCGTGACGATCAGCAGGTTGCCCATGGCGTGCTCGTCCAGGGACCCTCCGGGGTGCTTTCCGGCGCGGAACCGGTGCTGCATCACATCGCGCCAGGTGCGTCCCCAGTCGGTGTCGTCGCAGAGTGCCGAAAGGGCCATGCGCAGGTCTCCGGGCGGAAGGACGCCGTACTCTTCGCGCAGGCGCCCGGAAGAGCCGCCGTCGTCCGCCACTGTGACGATGGCTGTCAGCTCTGAGGTGAGCAGGCGCAGCGCCGACAGCGAGGCCGCCAGGCCGTGGCCGCCGCCCAAGGCCACGACGTTGGGGCCCTTGTCCTGCTGGCTCGAGCCCTTACCAGCGGCCGGCGGCACCAGGGGCAGGGCTCCGGTGAACAACGACATTACTCGCGGCCCAGATCCCGGTGCGCGGTGGTCACCGTCACCCGCGGATACTGCGCGAGTTTCTTGGAAAGTTCCACCGCGACCGCTACGGAGCGGTGCTTGCCGCCGGTACAGCCGACAGCGATGGTGGCGTAGTGCTTGTTCTCCCGGCGGTACCCCTCGAGGACGGGTTCCAGGGCCAGGACGTAGCGGTCCACGAAGTTCTTGACGCCCTCAGCCTCCAGCACGTAGTCGCTGACGTCCTTGTCCAGGCCGGTCTGCGGGCGAAGTTGCGGCACCCAGTGGGGGTTTGGGATGAAGCGGACGTCGGCCACATAGTTGGCATCCACCGGCAGCCCGTATTTGAAGCCGAAGCTCATGACGTTGAGGCGCAGGGCCACCGGGCCGGTTTCACTGAACAGTTCCGTGATGGCGGTGGCCAGGCCGTGCACGTTGTAGTTGGAGGTATCAAGGACGACGTCGGAGCTGTCGCGCAGTTCCTGCAGCAGCTCACGTTCGGCAGCGATGCCGTCCAGGATGCGTCCGCCGCCCTGCAGGGGGTGCGGGCGCCGGCCCTGTTCGAACCGCCGGACCAGGACGTTGTCGCTGGCGTCGAGGAACAGGACGCGGAAGGTGACCCCGCTGGCCGCGAGTGCCCCCAGGGCTGCACGGATATCCGCAAAGAGGCCCTTGCTGCGGACGTCAACCACCACTGCCAGCCGGGGAATCGACTGCGGGGCGTGCGAGACCAGCTCCGCGAGCGTGCCCAGCATCTGCGGCGGCAGGTTCTCCACGACATACCAGCCGTGGTCTTCCAGCGCGTCCGCCGCGGTGCTCCGACCGGCACCCGACATTCCGGTGACCACCAGCAGCTCCGCCTCGAGCGGCTTAACGGGCTCCAGCCCATCGTGGCCCGCGCCGGATCCCGCCGTTGTGTCTGCCATGAAGCCTGCCCCGTTTCGTCGTCGTCTCAAGGGCCGCCGCGATGGCGTTGCCCCGTCCTTTACCCTAGCTAAGTTTCAATGATTTCGCCGGTGGTCATGTTGATGGCCGGCACCGCCAGAGGCTCGGATCCCTCTGCGGCGAAGTGGCTAATGATGGCTCCGGCCAAGGCAGGGCCAATGCCTTTCGCCTCTGAGAGCTCCTCCACCGTGGCGGCCTTCACGCCCTTGACCGATCCGAAGTGCGCCAGCAGGGCTTTGCGCTTGGAGGCGCCGAGGCCCGGGACGGCGTCCAGGGCCGACACGGTCATGGCCTTGCCGCGCTTCTGCCGGTGGAAGGTGATGGCGAAGCGGTGGGCCTCGTCGCGGATCCGTTGCAGCAGGTAGAGGCCCTGCGAGGTGCGGGGCAGGATCACCGGGAAGTCGCTGTCAGGAAGCCAGACTTCCTCCAGGCGCTTGGCCAGCCCCACCACGTAAACATCGTCGATCCCCAGGTCCCTGAGTGCACGGGCGGCGGCGTTCACCTGGGGCTGGCCGCCGTCCACCACCACGAGGTTGGGCGGGTACGCGAACTTGGCCTTGGGCGCCGGAGTGGTGGTGTCCAGCACGGCGGCATCCGATGCCCTGTCCTGGCTGTCCCCTTCCAGCACCGATTCGTCCACCTGCGCCGACTTGTCCTGGAGGTAGTGGCGGAACCTGCGGGTCAGGACGTCATGCATGGCGGCAGTATCATCAGCGGCCGCGGGGCCGGTGATGGAGAACTTGCGGTAGTCGGACTTCTTGGGCAGCCCGTCCTCCACCACCACCATGGAGGCCACCACGTTGGTGCCCTGGACGTGGGAAACGTCGAAGCACTCGATCCGGAGCAGGGGGACGGGCAGGTCCAGTGCTTCCTGTAGCTCCTGGAGGGCCTGCGACCGGACGGTGATGTCCCCCGCCCGCCTTGTTTTGTGGAGCTTCAGCGCGTGTTCGGCATTTACGCGGACGGTGGACATCAGGGCCGCCTTGTCCCCGCGCTGCGGCACCCGGATGTCGACTTTGGCGCCCCGGATCCCGCCCAGCCAATTGGCCAGGTCCTCCTGGTTGCTGGGCGCCACCGGTACCAGGACTTCGCGGGGCAGCCGGCCGTGCGTGTCGCCGTCCTCCCCGTAGACCTGCTGCAGCAGGTGCTCCACCAGGTCCGGGGTGGTGAAGTCCTCCACCTTTTCCACCACCCAGCCACGCTGGCCCCGGATCCGGCCGCCGCGGACGTGGAACACCTGGACGGCCGCTTCCAGCTCGTCTTCGTGCAGGGCGAAGACGTCGGCATCGGTGTCCTCGGCCAGCACGACGGCATTGCGCTCGAAAACCTTCCGCAGTGCCGTGATGTCGTCGCGGAGCCGGGCTGCGTGCTCGTAGTCGAGTTTCGCCACGGCGTCCGCCATCTGCTTTTCAAGCTTGTTGATGAAGCGCTTGGCTTCACCGCCCATGAAGGCGCAGAAATCTTCAGCGAGTGCCCGGTGGTCCTCCGGCGAGATCCGCCCGACGCACGGCGCCGAGCACTTGTCGATGTACCCCAGCAGGCAGGGCCGGCCGCTGGCCTCGGCCCGCTTGAAGACGCCGGCGCTGCAGCTCCGGACCGGGAAGACCCGGAGCAGGGTGTCCATGGTTTCCCGGATGGCGCCGGCGGTGTAGGGGCCGAAGTAGCGGGTTCCCTTCCGCTTGTCCCCCCGCATGACCTGCACCCGGGGGTACTTTTCGCTCATGGTCACGGCAAGGTAGGGATAGGTCTTGTCATCCCGGAACACCACGTTGAAGCGCGGCTTGAATTCCTTGATCCAGGTGTATTCCAGCTGCAGCGACTCCAGTTCGCTGCCCACCACGGTCCACTCGACGCTGCTGGCCGCGTGGACCATCGCATAGGTCTTCGGCAGCAGCCCCGCCGGGTTGGCGAAATAGGAGTTCAGCCTTGACCGGAGGCTCTTGGCTTTGCCTACGTAGATGACCCGGCCGTGCGGATCACGGAACCGGTAGACGCCCGGGTTGGTGGGGATTTCACCCGTCTTGGGCCGGTAACTTGCTGGATTTGCCACCCATCAAGTCTACTGAGTCGCGCCGGGTCTCCTCGCCAGCCGGCGAATTTGGACCGGCCCAGGCGCTGCCGGAGGAGGTGCTGCTGGACCGGGGGCTGGACTACTCCGCGGACTTGCTTTGGTTGTAACTGGTGGAACGCTCCTGGCCGCTGAGCACAGCGATTGCGTCCATAATGCGGTCCGTGACCTCGCGGCGGGCCGGCAGCGAGTGGTCCGGCCCGGTCTTGTCGAAGTACAGCGGCTCCCCCACCTTCATGGTGAAGTGCTGTGGCCTGACACCCTTTTCCCCGGCGCGTTGCAGCTTTTCGGTGCCGATCAGGCCTACGGGGATGACGGGCGCGCCGGTGGTGAGCGCCAGCCAGCCGACGCCGGTGCGGCCGCGGTACAGGATGCCGTCACGGGACCGGGTGCCCTCCGGGTAGATGCCGATGCCGCGGCCGGCCTCCAGGATGTCCAGCAGGGTTCTCAGTGCCTGGACGCTGGCGGCCTGCTCACCGCGCTCCACTGGAATGGAGCCCACGGATTCGAAAAAGGCCTTCATGACCTTGCCCTTGACACCGCCGGTGGTGAAGTACTCGGCCTTGGCGAAGAAGGCAACCGGCCGCGGCATCAGGGCCTGGACGATCACGCTGTCGAAGAAGGACAGGTGGTTGGGCGCCACGATAAAGGGACCGTCGGAAGGGACGTTTTCAAGTCCGACGACGGTGGGCCGGCAGGTGCCGCCGATCAGGTTGCGCGTGGTCCAGCGGACGGCATCAAACATTTCCATCGTTGCTCACCCCGCTCATGGCCGCGGTGTGGACCGCCTGGAGCCGTTCGATGACCGCTACCAGCTCCTCGCCGGTGCTGACGACGGCCACGGATCCGGCCTCCTCCAGCTCTCCGTCGGGAGCGAAGCCCCAGACAACGCCGATGCAGTCCAGCCCGTTGGCGATGGCACCGGACACGTCCTGGGCACGGTCGCCCACCATGATCGCGTGCCGGGTATCGAGGTCCCTCAGCGCGGCGGCGATGATCTGGGTCTTGCCGAGCGGAACGCCTTCCACAGCCGCTTCGTCGTCGCCCGAGCCGTGGATGCCATGGAAGAAACCATCGATGCCATGGTGTGCCAGGACCTTGTGGGCAAGCCGCTGGGGTTTCTGGGTTGCTACCGCGACGGGCCGGCCCGCCTCCGCGAAGGATTCCAGGATTCCGCGGATGCCCGGGTACAGCCGGCTTTGGGCGATTCCCTTGGCGACGTAGTGCTCGCGGTAGCGGCGGACCACCTCTTCCAGGCGGTCCGCCGGCACGTTGGCCACGTTGAGCAGGGAATCGCTGAGCTTGGGGCCGATCATCGAATCGAGCAGGTCCTGGCCGGGAACGGGGAGCCCCAGCCCGCGGAGGGCTGAGGCAATCCCCTCAGTTATTCCACCGGCCGGATCGACAAGAGTGCCGTCCAGGTCAAAGATCACGGGCACTGTTGTTGAAGTCACCGGGTTAGTTTCTCACGACAGCAGTAATGCCTGAAACTCGCATTCCAGCTGCGGAATATTTCGGTGCAGTTTCCTCCGGTCAGCCGAGTATTTCGGCGAGGAATTTCCCGGTGTGGCTGGTGCTGGACTTGGCAACCTGCTCCGGTGTTCCTGCCGCAACGATCTGGCCACCGCCTGAACCGCCGTCCGGCCCAAGGTCCACCAGCCAGTCGGCGCTCTTGATGACATCGAGGTTGTGCTCAATGGTGATCACCGTGTTGCCCTTGTCCACCAGGCCCTGCAGGACCATGAGCAGTTTCCGGATGTCTTCGAAGTGCAGGCCCGTGGTGGGTTCGTCCAGGACATAGATGCTGCGGCCGTTGGACCGCTTCTGCAGTTCCGCCGCGAGCTTGACGCGCTGCGCCTCGCCGCCGGAGAGGGTGGTGGCAGGCTGTCCAAGGCGGACGTAGCCCAGTCCCACGTCCACCAGGGTGTTCAGGTGGCGTGCGATGGGTGAGAACGCCGCGAAGAACTCGGCGCCCTCCTCGATGGGCATGTTCAGGACATCGGCGATGGTCTTGCCCTTGTAGTGCACTTCCAGGGTTTCCCGGTTGTAACGCGCCCCGTGGCACACCTCGCACGGGACATACACGTCCGGCAGGAAGTTCATCTCGATCTTCAGCGTGCCGTCACCCGAACACGCCTCGCAGCGGCCGCCCTTGACGTTAAAGGAGAACCGCCCCGGAAGGTAGCCGCGCACCTTGGCCTCGGTGGTCTCGGCAAAGAGCTTGCGGATGTTGTCGAAGACGCCCGTGTACGTGGCAGGGTTGGATCGCGGAGTACGGCCGATGGGGCTTTGGTCCACGTGGACCACCTTGTCCAGGTGCTCCAGGCCCTGGACCGTCTTATGCCGCCCGGCCACCTGCTTGGCGCCGTTGAGCTTATTGGCCAGCACCTTGTAGAGGATCTCGTTGACGAGCGTGGACTTGCCCGAGCCACTCACTCCGGTCACCGCGGTGAAGAGCCCCAGCGGGAAGGCGGCGTCGACGTTCAGGAGGTTGTTCTCCCGTGCGCCCAGCACCTTGATCTCGCGCTTCTTGTCGTACTTGCGGCGCTTCTTCGGTACCTCGATGGCCTTGCGGCCGGACAGGTAGTCGCCGGTCAGCGATTCCCGGTTGTCCAGCAGTTCCTTGTAGGTCCCCGAGTGGACCACCTGGCCGCCGTGTTCGCCGGCGCCGGGTCCGATGTCCACGATCCAGTCGGCCACGTGGATGGTGTCTTCGTCATGCTCAACCACGATGAGGGTGTTCCCCATGTCGCGGAGCCGGGTGAGCGTTTCGATCAGCCGGCGGTTGTCGCGCTGGTGCAGGCCGATGGAGGGTTCATCGAGAACGTAGAGGACCCCCACCAGGCCGGAGCCGATCTGGGTGGCGAGCCTGATGCGCTGTGCTTCGCCGCCGGAGAGGGTGGCGGACGGGCGCTCAAGGTTGAGGTACTCCAGGCCCACGTCCAGCAGGAAGGTCAGGCGGGCCTGGATCTCCTTGAGGACCTGGTGGGCGATCTGGGCTTCTCGTCCGGTCAGCACCAGGTTGTTCAGGAACTCTGCGCAGTCCCGCATGGGCAGCGCGGCCACCTCGGCGATGGACTTGCCGTTGATCAGGACCGACAGGGATGCGGGGTTGAGGCGTGCGCCGTTGCAGGCGGGGCAGGGGACCTGCCGCATGTACTCCTCGTAGCGGTCGCGGGCCCAGTCGGAATCGGTCTCGCCGTGCTTGCGGTGGACGTACTGGATGGCGCCTTCGAACCCGGTGCTGTACTTGCGTTCGCGGCCAAAGCGGTTGCGGTACTGCACCACCACCTTGTGGTCCTTGCCGTGCAGGACGGTCTGGCGCACATCCTTGCCCAGCTTCTCCCACGGCGTGGTCATGGAGAAGCCCACTTCCTTGGCCAGGCCTTCCAGGAGCCGGTTCCAGTACTCAGTGGTGGCCGTCCCCAGCGACCACGGTGCAATGGCGCCCTCCGACAGGGACAGCTCCGGGTTGGGAACGATGAGTTCCTCATCCACCTCCAGGCGGGTACCGATTCCACTGCAGGCCGCGCAGGCGCCGAACGGGTTGTTGAACGAGAAGGAGCGGGGCTCGATCTCGTCGATGGCGAGGGGGTGCTCGTTGGGGCATGCGAGGTTTTCGGAGAACGCCCGGATCCGCCCCGGCGCGTCGGCCTCGAGGTCCACGAATTCAGCAAGGACCCGGCCCTCGGACAGACCCAGGGCTGTTTCGATGGAGTCCGTGAGCCGCTGGCTGATGCCCTCCTTGACCACCAGGCGGTCCACCACCACTTCAATGGTGTGCTTGAACTGCTTGCCCAGCTTGGGGGGATCGCTCAGCTGGACCAGGTTGCCGTCCACCCGTGCCCGGGAGTAACCCTTGGCGGTCAGTTCCTTGAAGAGGTCCACGAACTCGCCCTTGCGTCCGCGCACCACCGGCGCCAGGACCTGGAAGCGGGTGCCCTCGTCGAGTTCAAGGAGCTGGTCGACGATTTGCTGCGGCGTCTGCTTGGACACCGGCTCACCGCACACCGGGCAGTGGGGCCTGCCCACGCGCGCCCACAACAGACGCATGTAGTCATAGATTTCGGTGATGGTTCCCACCGTGGACCGCGGGTTCTTGCTGGTGGATTTCTGGTCGATGGAGACCGCCGGGGAGAGGCCTTCAATGAAGTCGACATCGGGTTTGTCCACCTGGCCAAGGAACTGGCGTGCATAGGCGGACAGCGATTCAACGTAGCGCCGCTGGCCCTCCGCGAAGATGGTGTCGAATGCCAGCGACGACTTGCCGGATCCGGAGAGGCCGGTGAAGACGATCATGGCATCGCGGGGCAGGTCGAGGTCCACGTTGCGCAGGTTGTGCTCCCGCGCGCCCTTCACCACGAGGCGGGAGAGGTCCGGACGCTGCGGGACGGCAGCAGCGGGGACGGCTGGGGAAGCGGAGGGGGCAGGGGTTTCTTCAGCTAAGGCTTTAGGCACCCAATAATGCTAATCGAAAACTTTTTCGAACTTGGACGGTTCCGCCCTCAGGGAACATCGTAGGCGGCCGCCAGGAGCTTCACGGCTTCGGCGAAGCTGGCGCCTTGGGATTTGGCGACGGCGGCGTACGCGGCAGCGGCCTCCGACAGGCCTCCCAGCCTCTCATCCCGGGCCGAGACCACGGTCCCGTTGCGTCCCCGGGTGGCAACGATGCCCGCCGCCTCCAGTTCCTTGTACGCCCTGGCCACGGTGTGCGGGGCAACGTCGAGTTTCTCCGCTAGGGCGCGCACGGCGGGGAGCCTGGTGCCGGCCGCCAGTGCACCGTTGTCCGCGAGGTGGATGACCTGGAGCCGCAGTTGTTCGAACAGCGCCACACTGCTGGCAGGATTGGGCCGCCATGATCCCGGAAACTCTCCTGTGCTCACAGGCCGCCCTCCAGGACCCCGGCCCTGCCGTCCCGTTCAGCGAACTGGGCGTTATACAGGGTTGCGTAGTAGCTGTTGGCTTCAAGCAGGCTCGCGTGCGTACCCTGCTCGACGATGCGTCCATGGTCCATGACGAGAATTAGATCAGCGTTCCGGATAGTGGACAAACGGTGGGCGATCATGAAGCTGGTCCGTCCGTGGCGGAGCCGCTGCATCGCCTGGCGGATGAGCAGTTCCGTCCTGGAATCCACGGAACTGGTTGCTTCGTCCAGGACCAGGACGGTGCGTCCGGCTAGCTGTGCCCTGGCGATGGTGAGGAGCTGCCGCTGGCCCTGGCTGAGGGGTTCGCCGCCATTTTCCAGCACTGTGTCGTACCCGTGCGGCAGGGACCTGATGAAGCGGTCCGCGTGGGTGGCTTCCGCGGCCGCGACAATAGCTGCATCCGGCGCGCCGGGCCGGCCGTAGGCGATGTTTTCGCGAATGCTGCCGTCGAAGAGCCAGGAATCCTGGAGCACCACACCGAACTGCGCCCGCAGCTGGTCCCGGGGAATTGACGCGATGTCCCGGCCCCCCATGGTGATCCGGCCGGATGAGGGTTCCAGGAATCGCATGAGGAGGTTCACCACGGTGCTTTTGCCCGCGCCAGTGTGTCCCACGATGGCCACCGCCTGGCCAGGCTCCACGGTGAAGGTGAGGTCGCGGACAGCGGGCACGGAGCCGGGGTAGCCAAATGTGACGTGGTGGAAGCCTATGCGGCCGCCGGGCAGCGCGCCGGTGCCCTGCCTTTCGGGGTCGGGCGGGTCTTCCCCGGCGTCGAGGAGAACGAAGACCCTGGCGGCTGACGCTGCGCAGGATTGCATGACGTTCAGCAGCCCGCCGATCTGTCCCACCGGCTGCGTGAACAGCCGGCTGAACTGGATGAAGGCCTGGACGCCCCCGATGGTCATTGCGCCGGCGATGACCTGCAGGGCACCAACCACCGCAACCGCGATGTAGTTGAGGTTGGACATCAGCACCATCAGCGGCTGGACCACCCCGGCTGAATACTGTGCCTTCGCGGCCGCCCGGGCCAGGCGGCCATTGCTGCGGGTGAAGACGTCCGCCGCCTGTTCCTGCCGGCCGAACGCCTTGATGACTTCGTGGCCACTGATGAATTCCTCCACATGGCTGTTCAGCTCGCCGGTCTCCTTCCACTGCCGCGCGAAATGCTCTTGGGACCGCCTGGCCACCATGACGGTGATCAACGTGGAGACGGGGACGGTGGCGATGGCGATGGCGGCGAGCAGCGGTGAGATCCACAGCATCATGGCCAGCGAGCCGCAGAGCATCAGGACCGAGACGATGAGCTGGGTCAGGACCTGGTTCAGGGCCTGGGCGATGTTGTCGATGTCATTGGTGGCGCGGCTCAGTACGTCACCGCGGGACCGTGCCCGGAAGTAGGTGGAGGGCAGGTGGTGCAGCTTGTCCTCCACCGATGCGCGAAGGCCGTACATGAGCCCTTGCACGGCCCGGGCGGTCAACGCGCCCTGGACCCAGTTGAACAGGGAAGCGAAAACATACATCATGGCCACCGCAGCCAGCAGGATTCCGAGGCGCTGGTCCAGGCTGCCTTGGAAGACGCCCTCCACCACCTCGTCGGTGGCATCACCGAGGTATTTCGGGGCTGCCACGTTGAGGACGGCAAAGGCGCAGGTGGATCCCACTGCTCCGAGCATCTGCAGGCGGAAGGGACGCAGGAGGCCAAGGAGCCTCGCGGCTGTTGGCCAGAATTTGTAGGCCGTTTCCCCGGGTTCGTCCCCTGCCGTCACAGCGTGCCGCCCAGCGCGAGCTGCGATTCGGCAATTTCGCGGTAGGTGGTGGACGTTTCCAGCAACTCCCGGTGCGTGCCCTGACCGACGAGGTGGCCGTCGTCGAGTACCAGGATGAGGTCTGCGTCCTCCACGGCGGAAATGCGCTCGGCCACAATGATGACCGTTGCGGCGGCGAGTGCCTGCCCCAGTGCATTCCGCAGCCTGGTGTCCGTGTCGTAGTCGAGGGCGGAGAAGCTGTCGTCAAAAATGTAGAGGGGCGCCCTGCGCAACAGTGCGCGGGCGATGCACAGTCGTTGGCGCTGGCCGCCGGAAAGGCTGGCGCCCCCCTGGCCCACGGGGGTGGCAAGCCCAAGCGGGAGGTCATCCATGAACCGCATGGTCTGCGCCGTCTCGAGGGCGGCCCACAGGTCCCCGTCCGTGGCGTCGGGGGCAGCCATCCTCAGGTTGTCGGCGATTGTCCCGGTAAACAGGTGGGAATGCTGGGGCACGATGGCCATGGCAGCGCGGAGTTGGTCCAGGGGCAGGCCGCGGATGTCGTGGCCGGCAAGTGAGATGCGGCCTTCAGTGGGGTCGAGGAAACGTGGGATCAGGTTCAGCAGCGTCGTCTTGCCGCTGCCGGTTGAGCCGACGATTGCGGTGGTGGTACCGGGAGAGGCGGTAAAGCTGATGTCAGCAAGCACGGGCGCTTCGGCTCCGGGATAGGAGAAGCGAACGCCCTGGAAGGCCAGTGTTGCCGGCTGCGTCGGGTCCAGCCGGAACTGCGGCGGCCCTGCGGGACTGTGGACGGACGCTTCGGTGTCCAGCACCGCCTGGATGCGTTCGGCACAGACGGCGGCCCGCGGCGCCGTCATCAGGACGTACATGGACATCATGATTGCCAGCAGGATCTGCATGATGTAGGCGATGAACGCCGTGAGCGCGCCGAGGTTCATCAATCCCGCCTGGATGCGGTGGCCGCCGAACCACACCACGGCAACCGAGCTGGTGTTGACCACCAGCATGATCATTGGCAGCATCCCGGCCACCAGGAGCGCAGATTTGAGGTTATTGGCGGTCAGCCCGGCATTGGTCGCCGCGAACCGCCGTGCTTCGTGGCCCTGGCGGACAAAGGCACGGATCACGTCCACGCCGATGATCTGCTCGCGCAGGATGCTGCCTGACCGGTCCAGCATCTCCTGGCCCTCGCGGTAAAGCGGAATGAGCCGGCGCACGATCAAGTACATGATCAGCAGGAGCAGGGGCACAATGACAATCACCACGACGGACAGTGCCATGTCCTGCTGGACGGCCAGGACGATCCCGCCGATGCCCATGGCCGGGCCGGCGAAGAGCATGGTGAAAACCAGCAGGGCAAACGCCTGGACCTGTTGGACATCGTTCGTGGCGCGGGTGGTCAGGCTTTGCGTTCCGAACAGGGCCACATCCTGCGAGGACAGTGTCTGGATCCGGCCGAAAACTTCCGCGCGCAGGCAGTGCCCGATACTCATGGCCACGACGGCGCCGAGGTAGCCGGCGGCGATGGCGGACACTGCCTGGACCACGGCAATAGCGGCCATGAGCGCGCCAAGCCGGGAGATTACCTGGGGCTGGCCTGCCACGATTCCATCATCGATGATGGCTGCATTCACGGTGGGCAGCAGGAGGTTCGCCGCCGCCTGGACCAGCTGGAGCACAACGATCGCCCACAGTTGCGCGTGCTTGCCCGCAAGCTGCCGCTTTAAGAGTCCGACCAGCAAAATACCCCCTGCAAATGCCTACGGCCGAAGAGGGGGCCGGCGGCTTGACCCCTGAAGCATAGTGGCCATTGTAAGCCACATCACTTTCCGGTGCTGTCACATCCTGTGACTGGCTGGAAAACACGGGAACTGGGCCCCGTTTACTCCGCCTTCTGGCCCACGGCGAAGATCCGCCGGAAGGGGAAGACAGTGCCGTGCGCCCCCCGGGGGTAGGCCTTCCGCAGGGCCGCTGCGTACTCCGTTTCGAAACGCTGGGCGTCATCATCGCCAAGAACGGCCATGACCGGCCGCAGTGCCGTGCCGCGGACCCACTCCAGCACCGGGTCCGGCCCCTGGAGGACCTGCTGGTAGCTGGTTTCCCACGCATCGGCCGCGCAGCCGGCGTCGAACAGGATGCCCAGGTAGTCCTCGGGCTCCCCCACCGACTCCCCGCCCCGCAGCACCCCGCCCAGCTTGCCGGACCAGCGGTCCGACGCCGCGAGCTCCCGCATGAGGGAATGCGAGGGGGCGTTGAAGTTTCCCGGCACCTGCATGGCAAACCAGGCGCCCGGCCGGAGGGCTTCGAGCCATCTGCGCATCAGTTCCTGGTGGCCGGGTACCCACTGCAGGGCTGCGTTGCTTACCACGACGTCTGTCTCCGAACCGGGCATCCAGGCGGCGATGTCGGCCCGTTCAAATGCCAGGCCCGGAACTTCCTCCGCCAGGGGTGCCGCCTTGGCCAGCATCTCCTCGGAGGAATCCAGGCCAACCACCTGGGCGCCGGGCCAGCGCTCAGCCAGGGTGGCTGTCAGGTTCCCCGGCCCGCAGCCAAGGTCGACGACCCGCGCGGGACGGTCAGCATCGACCCGGCCCACCAGGTCGAAGAACGGCCGGCTCCGGTAGTCACCAAACCGGATGTACTTTGCGGGGTCCCATTTCATCAATTTCTCCAGGTCTTAACACGCACACGGGCAAGGCGAAGCCTAACCCGGCCGGGGCGCCGGGTCCGTCCGCAACGTGGCACTAAGGTTTAAGTCAATGAAACTCGTTGACCAGCTGAGCGACCTGTCCGTCCCCAACGCCGCCGCCGTCGACCCCGACGCCCTTTACAGCCGTTTTGTGGAGTGGACGGAAAGCCGGGGCCTTTCGCTGTACCCGGCCCAGGACGAGGCCATCATGGAACTGGCAACGGGCGCCAACGTCATCCTTGCCACGCCCACCGGGTCAGGGAAATCGCTGGTGGCAATCGCCGCGCACTTCCAGGCCATGGCGCAGGGGCGGCGGAGCTACTACACCGCCCCGATCAAAGCCCTGGTGTCGGAAAAGTTCTTCGCGCTGTGCGACATCTTCGGTGCCGGGAACGTGGGCATGATCACCGGCGATTCCGGGGTCAACCAGGATGCGCCCATCATCTGCTGCACCGCGGAGATCCTGGCCAACATCGCCTTGCGGGAGGGCCCGGCGGCCGAGCTCGGTGCGGTGATCATGGATGAATTCCACTTCTACTCCGACCCGCAGCGCGGCTGGGCCTGGCAGGTCCCGCTCCTGGAGCTTCCGCAGGCACAGTTCCTGCTGATGTCCGCCACCCTGGGTGACGTCACCCGGTTCGAGGAGGGGCTGACGGCGCTGACCGGCCGCGCCACCACCACGGTGAGTTCTGCGGAGCGGCCCATTCCGCTGCACTACTACTACCACCAGACCCCGGTCCACGAGACGCTGGAGGAACTGCTCTCCACCCGGCAGGTGCCGGTCTATGTGGTGCATTTCAGCCAGCTTGAGGCGATCGACCGCGCCCAGAACCTGATGAGCATCAACGTGTGCACCCGGGAGGAAAAGGACAAGATCGCGGAGCTGATCGCCAACTTCCGGTTCGCCGCCGGGTTCGGCAAGACGCTGAACCGGTTGGTGCGCCATGGGATCGGCGTGCACCACGCCGGCATGCTGCCCAAGTACCGCCGGCTGGTGGAACAGTTGGCCCAAGCGGGACTCCTGAAGGTGATCTGCGGGACGGACACGCTGGGCGTGGGCATCAATGTGCCCATCCGCACCGTGCTGCTGACCGCCCTCAGCAAGTACGACGGCGTCCGCACCCGCTTGCTCAACTCACGCGAGTTCCACCAGATTGCGGGCCGGGCCGGCAGGGCGGGCTACGACACCGCCGGGACGGTAGTGGTGCAGGCTCCCGAGCACGTGATCGAGAACGTCAAGGCCATGGCGAAGGCCACCGCCAAGTTCGGCGACGACCAAAAGAAGCTGCGTCAAGTGGTCAAGAAGAAACCGCCCGAAGGTTTCGTGTCCTGGGGCGAACCGACGTTCAACCGGCTGGTGGAATCAGTCCCCGATCCGCTGACGTCCAGCTTCACGGTCACGCACGCCATGCTGATGAACCTGATGGAACGGCCCGGTGACCCGTTCGCGGCGGCCCGGCGGCTGCTCACCGAGAACCACGAGTCCCGTTCCAGCCAGTTGCGGCTGATGAAGAAGGCGCTGGGCATCTACCGCGAACTCCTCGCCGCCGAAGTCATTGAGCGGATCCCGCCGGAGGAGCAGGGGCCGGATGGCCGATCGGTCCGGTTGACCGTGCACCTGCAGCCCAACTTCGCCCTGAACCAACCACTCTCCCCCTTCGCGCTTGCCGCGCTGGACCTACTTGACCCGGAGTCGCCGTCTTACGCCCTCGACGTGGTGTCCGTTATCGAGGCGACCCTGGAGAAACCGCGGCAGATCCTGTCCGCGCAGCAGAAGAAGGCCCGCGGCGAGGCGGTGGCCGCCATGAAGGCTGACGGCATCGACTATGACCAGCGGATGGCCATGCTGGACGATGTCACGTACCCCCAGCCGCTCGCCGAAATCCTGGGCGAAGCGTTCGAGGTATACCGGAAGGCCGCGCCGTGGGTGGGCGACTTCGAGCTTGCCCCCAAAGCCGTGGTCCGCGACATGTACGAGCGCGCCATGAACTTCGGCGAATTCGTCCAGTTCTACGGCCTGGCCAGGTCCGAAGGCATCGTGCTGCGTTATCTCGCGGATGCCTTCAAGGCGTTGCGCCAAACTGTTCCGCAGGACATGCTCCGGGAGGACCTCGAAGACCTTGTGGCCTGGCTGGGTGAGCTGGTCCGGCAGGTGGACTCCAGCCTCCTCGACGAATGGGAGGAACTCACCTCCGGTGCGGCACCTACGCCGCACGACGCGCCGCCGCCCCCGCCGCCGTCGCTCACCTCCAACATCCGCGCGTTCCGGGTGATGGTGCGCAACGAGATGTTCCGCCGCGTGGAACTGTTCGCCGACGAGGACGCCACCGCGCTGGGAGAGCTCGACGGCGGGTCCGGCTGGGGTGCCGAACGCTGGGAAGATACGCTGGACGACTACTTCGACGAACACGATGATATCGGGACGGGACCGGATGCGCGGGGGCCGGGCCTGCTCATCATCACCGAAGAACCGGGGACCTGGAAGGTGCGCCAGATCTTTGACGATCCGGCGGACAACCACGACTGGGGCATCTCGGCGGAGGTGGACCTGGCGGACTCGGACGCGACCGGAACAGCCGTGGTGAAGGTAACGGACGTCAACCGGCTCTAACCCGGGTCTGGCCCTTCCGTTGCCCTGCGGCTGCCACGCCCGAGCCGGCGGTAAGCTCGAACAATGAGTGTAATCCGCCCCGCAACCCGGCATGACGTTCCCGCAATCCTCCGGATGATCCACGAACTGGCGCACTACGAGAAGGAACCCGACGCCGTCCGGAACACACCGGAAATGCTGGAGCAGGCACTGTTCGGTGAGAACCCGCGGGTCTTCGCGGCCATCGCGGAAGACGCGGCGGGCACTATGCAGGGCTTTGCGCTGTGGTTCCTGAACTATTCCACATGGGAAGGCGTCCACGGGATCTACCTGGAGGACCTTTACGTCTCCCCGGACGCCCGGGGAGACGGGCACGGCAAGGCCCTGCTGCAGCACCTTGCCGCGATCGCCGTGGAGAACGGCTACGCACGCGTGGAATGGAGCGTGCTGGACTGGAACGAGCCCTCCATCAACTTCTACCGGCGCCTGGGCGCCCGCCCCATGGACGGATGGTCCACTTTCCGGCTCACCGGCGAGGCGCTGGACCAGTTTGGAAACGCGGGCTCCCGCGGCTCCCTTTCCGCTCCTGCCCGTGGCTGACGTGCGCCGGGGAGCGGCCCCGGTCGCCGGGCATGAGGTCAGGGCCAGGCACGAATTCCGTGGGATGCGCACCCTGGAGCACTACTTCGAGGTCCCCCTGGACCACTCCGCGCCGCCCGGCGGTTCCGCGGAGACCATCACGGTTTTCGCCCGCGAGTACGTGTCAGCGGCGCACAGCGAGGAGGCTGCCGCCCAGCTTCCCTGGCTCCTCTTCCTGCAGGGCGGCCCGGGCGGGCGCGGCAACAGATGGGGGTCCCTGGGCGGCTGGAGCAAGGCCGCAGCGCAGGACTTCCGCATCCTGATGCTGGACCAGCGCGGCACCGGGCTCTCAACGCCCCTGGACCGCAGAACCCTGCCCGGCCGCGGGTCCGCTGCGGACCAGGCAGCCTATTTGGAGCACTTCAGGGCCGATTCGATCGTGGCAGATGCGGAACTGATCCGCGGTGCCCTCGAATCACCCGCCTGGACCATCTATGGCCAGAGCTACGGCGGCTTCTGCGCATTGACGTACCTGTCCTTCGCCCCCGAAGGACTGCGCGAAGTCCTCATCACCGGCGGCCTGGCACCTCTGACCGGAAGCGCTGATGACGTGTACCGGGCCACCTATCAGCGCGTGGCGGCACGGAACGACGAATACTTCGGCTGGTATCCGGAGGACCGGGACGCAGTGGAGCGGATTGCCCGCCACCTGCGCTGCACAAGGGAGCTCCTGCCCGACGGCAGTCCCCTGACCGTGGAGCGGTTCCAGATGGCCGGCGCATTCCTGGGCGGCAACACGCGCGTGGACAGCCTGCATTACCTGCTGGAGGACGCGTTCGTGGACACCGCCGGCGGTCCCAGGCTTTCGGACGCCTTCCTGGAACAGTTCCTCCACAGCGTGGTGTCGCGCCGCTCTAATCCGCTGTATGCCCTGATGCATGAATCCATTTACGGCCAGGAGCAGGCAACCAACTGGTCAGCCTGGCGGATGCTCGGCGAAAACCCGTGGTTCAGGCCGGACGCGGAACCGCTGCTGCTGACCGGCGAAATGGTGTACCCGTGGTACTTCGAGCAGGACCCGGCCCTGCAGCCGCTGCGGGAGGTGGCTGACCTGCTGGCAGCCAAGCAGGACTGGAAACCGCTCTACGACCCGGAGGTCCTGGCCGCCAACACCGTCCCCGCGGCCGCTGCGGTCTATTCGGACGATATCTACGTGGACCGCGACCTTTCCCTCCGCACGGCAGCTTCGGTGCGCGGGCTGCAGGTTTGGGAGACTGCGGACTTCCATCATGACGGGATCGCCGACGACGGTGAGAGGATTTTCGCCCGCCTCCTGGGTATGGCGCGCTCAGGCGGCCGCTGAGCGCCGGCGTGACGTGCGGGTGACGACGGCGGCGGCCAGGACGGCCGCCCCGATGGCTCCACCGAGCAGGTTGAGGCCGAGGTAGCCGGCAAAGCCCAGGACCAGCCCGGACACGGCGCCTCCTACGGCGCCTGCGGCACCCATCAGCATGTCGGAGACGCCTTGCACAGCCACGCGGGCGTCCTGGCCCACGCTTTCGGCCAGCAGGGTGGATCCTGAAATCGTGGCCGCGGACCAGCCCATGCCAAGCAGCACCAGTCCTGCGGCCACCGCGCCGGTGGAGGACTGGCCGAACCCGGCAATGGCCACGGCAGCGATCAGCAGCGTGAAGCCGATGATGATCGTCTCTATCCTGCCTGCCCGGTCAGTCAGCCAGCCCATGACCGGGGAGAGTGCGAACATCCCGGCGATATGCAGCGAAATGGTAAAGCCGATGATGACCAGCACGTCCCCCTCCGCGATGTGGCCTGCATGGGGACCGGGTCCTTCCACCAGGTGCTGCAGGTGGAGCGGCGTCATGGACATGACGCCAACCATCACTGCGTGGGCCGCTACGACGCCGGTGACCGCCAGCAGTGCCGTCCGGGAGCCGCGGATGGCCCGCAGCCCACGGTCCAGCGATCCCCGGGAAGCCGCCCCGGTGGCCTGGGTCCTTGCCGGCGCGCCGTTCGGTGGGGCAGTTGCCGGGGTGCTGCCGGCGGGCGCGGTGGCGGTGGGCAGCGCTTCCCGGTCCCGTGGAATCGGCGAGACGTTGTTGGCCGCGGCAAGACTGCGTGCCAGCAGCAGCGGGTCCGGGCGAAGACCGGCGAACAGGAGCACGGCGGCGATGAGGAGCCCGGCCGCGGAGATCACAAACGGGCCCGCGATGGGCGGCAGGCCCAAGGCAGTTCCGACGGCCGTTCCGGGCTGGATCAGGTTGGGCCCGGCCACGGCGCCGACTGTGACCGCCCAGACCACGGTGGATAAGGCGCGCCCGCGGTGTTCGGCGGCAGCGAGGTCCACCGCGGCGAACCTGGCCTGCAGGCTGGCGGCGGTGCCCACGCCGATGCCTGCCGCTCCCAGGACCAGCAGGATGAAGGCACTGGACGTCACCGCCAGCACCATGAGCACGGCACCTGCCAAGGCGGCGGAGAGGCCTGCCACTTGGCCCGCCCGGCGCCCGCGCCGTTCGGCCAGCGATGCCAGCGGCAGTGCGGCGGCCGCTGCCCCGAGGGTCATTACTGTTGCCACGGAGCCAGCCCAGGCTCTGGAACCGGAGAGTTCCACGGCCAGGATGGAACCAATGGAGACGGTCGATCCGGTCCCGAGTCCACCAAACACCTGGGCCACGCTCAAGAGCAGTACGGTACGCCGCTGCACCTGGCGGGCACCCCGATCCATCACAAGCGTGCGGGCCATGATCCGAGCATAGTCCTGCGCGGGCACGACCCACAGGGGTGGGACCCCATGCGTCCCGTGGAGGCTTAAAGGGGTAATCCCGGCCGCCTGAGCGGCCGGGATTACTGGACTGGAACGCGCCGGAGCGCGCTTACTCGGCGTCGCTGTGGCTCTTCCGGGCGTCTTCCTCGAGGCGCGGATCCACCTTGGCAGCCTGGGCCTTGGAGCTGAGCAGGCTGGCGACGACGGCCACGATGATGGTGCCCACAATCACGGCGAGCGACACGAAGGTGGGGATTTCGGGGGCCCACTCGATGTGGTGTCCGCCGTTGATGAAGGGCAGTTCGTTGACGTGCATGGCGTGCAGGACAAGCTTGACGCCGATGAACGCCAGAATGAAGGACAGCGCGTGCTTCAGGTAGATCAGCCGGTTCATCAGGCCACCCAGCAGGAAGTACAGCTGGCGCAGGCCCATCAGCGCGAACAGGTTGGCGGTGAAGACAATGAAAGGACTCTGGGTCAGGCCGAAGATCGCGGGGATGGAGTCCACTGCAAACAACAGGTCCGTGAGCCCGATGGTAACGAAGACGATCACCATGGGGGTGAAGACCTTCTTGCCGTTGACCACGGTGCGCAACTTGCCGCCGTCGAACTTCTCAGACATCGGGATGACCTTGCGGATCTTCGCAATCAGCGGGTTCTCGCGGTCTTCTTCCTCTTCGCCCTCGTCCTGGGCCTGCTTCCAGGCCGTCCACAGCAGGAACGCGCCGAAGATGTAGAACACCCAGCTGAACTGTTCGATGACGATTGCGCCCAGCATGATGAAGATGCCCCGCAGGATGAGCGCGATGATGATGCCCACCATCAACACTTCCTGCTGGTATTTCCGGGGCACGGAGAACCTGGCCATGATGATGATGAAGACGAAGAGGTTGTCTATGCTGAGGCTGTACTCAGTCACCCAGCCCGCGACAAACTGGCTGCCGAATTCCGGCCCGGTGAAGGCAAACATAGCGCCGGCGAAGGCCAGGGCAAGGGTGACGTAGAAAGCCACCCACAGACCGGCTTCCTTCATGGACGGCTCGTGCGGGCGCCGCACCACCAGGAGGAGATCGATCAGGAGAATCAGGCCGAGGACGGCAAATGAGCCAACCTCGAACCATACGGGCAAATCGAGCACAGGGCGGCCTTTCGCAGGGTACACAAAAATGGTGTAAGTCTCTCCGGCCTGCCTGTGCACTTGGTGCTGATGTGGCGGCCCGCTACGCCCGGCGGGGCAACTGTGCCCTGCGTGTTGACGATCGTAGCGCTTGGGATACTCCCCTACGTGCCTATAACTCTACCCCAGGCAGCCGGGGGACCGCTTCCGCGCCCGCGGGATAACGTTTTCCGATTTCCATTGACGCTCGGCGTTGGCCCTTGCAATAATCGCTCGCAGCGAGAAAGCGGTTTCTCGTCCAACCTGGGTCACTTTCAGAAAGTCAGGGTCAATGAAGACTTCCCTTTGCTCCGGCATCGTGCTCAAAACGCTCGCCGCGGCCGCCACGGTCGCCATGCTCGCCGCTGGCTGTACTCCCGCATCGTCGACCGACAGCGGCGGAAACGTCACGGTCCGCTTCACCTGGTGGGGCAACGACCTGCGGAACAAACAGACGCAGCAAGTGATCGACGCCTTCCAAGCCTCGCATCCCAACATCAAGATCCAGGCTGAACCCGGCGTGTGGAGCAGTTACTGGGACAAACTGGCCACCACCACGGCCGCGAACGACTCTCCGGACGTGATCCAGATGGACCAGGCCTACATCGCTGAGTACGGCGGCCGGGGTGCACTCCTGGACCTGTCCAGGCAAAGCAACATCGACACGTCGAAGATCGACCAGGATGCTTTGAAGTCCGGGCAGGTGGGCGGCAAGCAGTACGGCCTGAGCACCGGGCAGAACGCCAAGGCCGTGATGATCAACACCAAAATGTTCCAGGATTACGGGGTGCCCGTCCCGGACGACAAGACCTGGACCTGGGATGACTACGCAAAGACTGCCTCCGCTGTGGCCGCTGCGGCAACCAAGGCGGGCCAGACCAACTACGGCAGTTCATACTCGCTGACGGACTCCGACCTGAACACCTGGGCCATGCAGCACGGCGAGTCGCTTTACTCGGCCGATGGCGGACTTGGCTTCAAGGAGGCCACGGCCACGTCCTTCTTCCAGAACGTGCTGAACCTGCGCAACAAGGGAGCTGCCCCTCCGGCCAACATCGCCACGGAGGACATCAGTGCGCCCGTGGAACAGACCCTGTTCGCCACCGGCAAGACGGCAATGTCCTGGTGGTGGACGAACCAGGTCAACGCCCTTCAGTCTGCACTGAAGACCGACGTGAAGATCCTCCGCGCCCCCAGCTCCGCCGGCAGCGCCAAAGAGAACGGCATGTCCTACAAGCCCTCAATGTTCTGGTCCGTTTCCTCGAGGAGCAAGCACCCTAAGGAGGCTTCAGAAGTTGTCAACTACATGCTCAACAACCTGGATTCGGCGAAAACGATCCTGACCGAGCGCGGCTTTCCCACGAACACGGATGTCCAGGCGGCCATCGATCCACAGCTGACGCCAGCGGATAAGGCCGCTGCGGCATTCCTGAAGGACATCAAGCCGGATCTCAGGAGCGGCCCTCCTGTCCCTCCCACCGGTTCTTCCGGGGTCCAGGCGTTGATCCAGCGCTACAGCACCGACGTCCTCTTCGACCGCAAGTCCCCCGCCGACGCTGCCAACGGCCTGATGCAGGAAGCAAAGGCCATGATCGACTCGGCCAGGAAGTAAGTCAGGAAGCACATCGCCAACAAGAACGGCGGACACCCCACCAGCAGGGTGTCCGCCGTTCCTGGCTCCCAGGCCAGCGCGCTGCCGGCACAGGGTGCCCGGACCTCCGTGCTAGGCGTGGCCTGCCGCCTGCATCTGGCGCAGCTCCTTCTTCAGTTCGCTGACCTCATCGCGGATCCTTGCCGCCACCTCGAACTGCAGTTCAGCCGCGGCTCCATGCATTTGTTCCGTAAGTTGCTGGATCAGGCCCACCAGGTCCTCGGCCGGCGCGGCCGCCAGGCCATCGGTACGGACCTTCGCCGCGCCCTTCTTAGCCCCGGCTTTGTTTGCCCCCGTGATGCCTCGCTTGCCCTTGCCGTAGTCGAAGCTGCCCAGCAGTGCATCCGTATCGGCGTCTTCCTTGGCCAGTTGGTCGGTGATGTCGGCGATCTTTTTCCGCAGCGGCTGCGGGTCAACGCCGTGCTCGGTGTTGTACGCCACCTGGATGGCCCGGCGCCGGTTGGTTTCGTCAATGGCGTGCGCCATGGAGTCGGTGATCCGGTCCGCATACATGTGCACCTGGCCGGAGACGTTGCGGGCGGCACGTCCGATGGTCTGGATCAATGAGGTGGAGGACCGCAGGAAGCCTTCCTTGTCTGCGTCAAGGATGCTGACAAGGGACACTTCGGGCAGGTCCAGGCCCTCACGGAGCAGGTTGATGCCAACCAGGACGTCGAACTTGCCCATCCGAAGTTCGCGGAGGAGCTCGACGCGCCGCAGGGTGTCAACATCCGAGTGCAGGTACTCCACCTTGATGCCGTGGCCCATCAGGTAGTCGGTGAGGTCCTCCGCCATCCTCTTGGTCAGGGTGGTGACCAGGACGCGCTCGTCCTTCGCTGTACGGGTCTTGATTTCCCCCAGCAGGTCATCGATCTGGCCCTTGGTGGGTTTGACCACCACCTCGGGATCGATGAGGCCGGTGGGACGGATGATCTGCTGCACGAATCCGTCGGCCTTGCCGAGTTCATACTTGCCCGGCGTGGCGGACAGGTAGACGGTCTGGCCGATGCGTTGGAGGAATTCGTCCCATTTCAGCGGCCTGTTGTCCATCGCCGAGGGGAGTCGGAAACCGAAGTCCACCAGGTTCCGCTTCCGGGACATGTCACCTTCATACATGGCGCCGATCTGCGGGATGGTCACGTGGGATTCATCCACCACCAGCAGGAAGTCGTCGGGGAAATAGTCCAGGAGGCAGTGCGGCGCTGTTCCGGGTGCACGGCCATCAATATGCGAAGAGTAGTTCTCGATGCCGTTGCAGAAGCCCATCTGCTGCATCATTTCGAGGTCATAGGTGGTCCGCATCCGCAGCCGCTGTGCTTCCACCAGTTTGTTCTGGCTTTCCAGCACCTTAAGCCGGTCGGCGAGCTCGTCCTCGATCCGCTTGATGGCCCTTGCCATACGTTCGGGGCCGGCCACGTAGTGTGAAGCCGGGAAAACATACATTTCCTCTTCATCCCGGATTACCTCACCGGTCAGTGGGTGAAGCGTGTGGATGTTCTCGATCTCATCGCCGAAGAATTCGATCCGGATGGCCAGTTCCTCGTACATCGGGATGATCTCCACGGTGTCGCCCCGGACCCGGAACGTTCCGCGGTGGAAGTCCATGTCATTGCGCGCATACTGCATGGAAACGAACTTGCGCAGGAGGTCGTCCCGGTTCATCTCCGCCCCCTTCCGCAGCGTGACCATCCCGGCGATGTATTCTTCGGGCGTACCCAGGCCGTAGATGCAGGACACGGTGGCCACCACGATCACATCGCGGCGCGTCAGCAGCGCGTTGGTGGCGGAGTGGCGGAGCCGTTCCACTTCCTCGTTGATGGAGGAATCCTTCTCGATGAAGGTGTCCGTCTGCGCCACGTATGCTTCGGGCTGGTAGTAGTCGTAGTAGGAAACGAAGTACTCCACCGCGTTGTTGGGCAGCAGTTCGCGGAACTCGTTGGCGAGCTGGGCGGCGAGGGTCTTGTTCTGCACCATCACCAGGGTGGGGCGCTGCACCTGTTCGATGAGCCATGCGGTGGTGGCGCTCTTACCGGTACCGGTGGCACCGAGGAGCACCACGTCCTTTTCACCGTTGTTGATGCGCTCGGTCAGCTCCGCAATGGCGGCGGGCTGGTCCCCCGCGGGCTTGAATTCGCTGATGACTTCGAAGGGCGCTACAACACGGTTGACTTCCTGCGCAAGGCTCATGGATCTAATTTACAGCCGGGCACCGACACTGGACGGCCCCTTCCGTTACCGGCGAACATCGGCCGGTGCCCGGGCCGGTGTCAGGAAGCGTACGACGGCGGTTCCCACCCGGTTGCCTCAGCCCACGCGGCCATCTGGGGCCATGCGACGTCCGTGAACCACGGTTCCTTCGCCTCCGCGTAGAAGCTGGTGGTGCCCGAATCGGCGTGCCGGGCGGCGAGGCCCGCCTTGTGCGCTGCGTACAGCCGGAGCGCGGAGGGATCGTTACGCAGCCAGTCGCGGAACATGAGCGCATACCGCCAACCCGCCGATCCAGCCGCCCGGACATGCACGTTCACGGCGCGGCACGGGTCCGCGTTGGCGTGGAAGCGCTTCAACCATGCGGCCGGGTCCGGAGCATTGGGCTTTGGAGTATCCGATTCGACGTCCCGTACCGCCGGAAAGCCTGCTGCGGCCAGGAGAGGTGCAATTGTGGCCGCAACCTCAAGGTCCGGCACCGTCACCTGCAGGTCAATGACGTCCTTCGCCGGCAGGCCGGGAACAGATGTGGAGCCAATGTGGTCCACGGCCAGGATGAGGTCGGGTGCGGCCGCCACCAGCCGGGCCGCAATCCTGGCCGCCTGCTGCGCCCACTCGTCGCGGTGTGGTTCCAGCACCGGTCCCCCGTTCCGTTTTGCGCGTTCCCCGGCCGCAATGTTGCCGGCGTATGGCACCAGGCGGGCGTCCCACAGCCTGTCCACCTGGTCCAGCAGGTTCTGTACGCTGCCCGAGTTGTCCAGGACGACGTCGGCCGCGGCCAGCCGGTCGCTCCGCGACGCCTGCGCAGCAATTCGCGCCCGCGCGGCGTCAGCGGTCATGCCGCGAAGTTCCACCATGCGCTGCAACCGCACGTCGTCCGGCGCATCCACCACCACCACCAAGTGGAAAGCGGACCCCTGGCCGGTCTCCACCAGGAGGGGAATGTCCTGGACCACCACGGCGTCACCGGGCGCCGCGGCCGTCATGGCTGCGGCGCGGGCGCGCACCAGCGGATGGACGATGCCGTTCAATGCGGCGAGGCGCTCTGGATTGCCGAAGACCGCCGCGCCGAGCCGGGCGCGGTCAAGCCGCCCGCCGTCGTCGAGCATTCCTGCCCCGAACTCCTCCGCGATGCGCTGCAGCCCTTCGGTCCCGGGTTCCACAACTTCCCGGGCCAGCGCGTCCGCGTCTACCAGCACGGCGCCGCGTTCCTTCAGGAGCGCGGCCACCACCGACTTCCCCGAGGCGATCCCGCCTGTCAACCCGATTTTCAGCACACCCCCACCCTACTGAACCGGCCGGGCCTTCTGAACGCGCCGGGCCACGCCCCATGGCGGCGTTAGACTGGGCCGGATGCAAGAGCAAGAGAGCCGGGCCACCTCCTACACCACGCTGGCAGCCGGGCCTGATTTCCGCCACGAGATCGAGATCAGGCGCTCGAGGTTCATTACCGTCCTGCGCCGCGTCGAAACCGAAGAAGCCGCCCGTGACCTGGTGGCCGGCCTGCGCCGCGAATTCCACGATGCACGGCACCACTGCTCCGCCTTCATCATCGGTCCGGACCGGGACATCCAGCGTTCCAATGACGACGGCGAACCGTCCGGAACAGCAGGCATCCCCATGCTCGAGGCGCTTGCCAAGAGGGAAACGGCACCCGGGGTGGCCGATCTCAGCGACGTCAGTGCCGTCGTCGTGCGGTATTTCGGCGGTGTCCTGCTGGGGGCCGGCGGATTGGTGCGCGCCTACTCGGAATCGGTCTCCACCGCCCTGTCCCTGGCGCCGATGGTGCGCCGGAGCAGGCTGCGCATCTGTGCCGCCGAAGTGCCGCATGCTGCTGCCGGCCGGCTGGAGAACGACCTGCGGTCCGCAGGATTCGTGATGGCAGAAACAAGCTACACCGCCCGGCACACCGTCCTGCGGGTGGCCGTACCGGATGAGGCTGCCTCCCTTGAGGCAGCCGCCGAACGCGTGCAGCTGCTCACAGCCGGGAGTGCCGCCCTGACCGCGGAGGGAACGGAGTGGGTGGATGTCCCGCTTGCCTGAGGTGTCCCTGGTGGACGTGGACGAAGAAGTGATGGACCAGCTCCTGGACCTCGCCAAGCGGGATGCGTCCCCGGATGAGGTTGCTCCCCCGCTCGGCGGGCCCGGCTGGAACCTTGAACGCACGGCCTGGTTTTACGGCTACCACCGCGCCGCCGCGGAAGGCCTTGAGGGGGCGGCCGGCGAGAAGTCCTGGGGAATCCTTGCCGATGGCGCCCTTGCCGGATCCATCCGGCTGAAGCGTGTCGGATCCGGCGACGGCCGGGAGTCGGCCGAGACCGGCATCTGGCTTGGCCGGAGCTTCCGTTCCCAGGGGATCGGCGGTGGCGCCCTGGACCTCGTCCTGGCGGAGGCCCGCCGGGCGGGCCTGACGCGCGTCACCGCGCGTACCCTGTCCGGGAACCTCAGCGCCCAGCGGCTGCTCGCCGCAGCCGGCGCGGCACTGACGCACGACGACGACGGGACGGTCCTCGCCGTCGTCGACCTTTAATCACAACGGGTTAAAGCACAACGGGCCCCCGCTTTCGCGGGGGCCCACTGTGTCAGCCCGGGAAGTCCAGGCCGGTGGCAATTAGTTGCCGGTCAGCTTCTCACGCAGGGCAGCAAGTGCCTCGTCCGAAGCCAGGGTGCCGGCACCGGTGTCGGTGGCAGCAGGCTCGGAAGAGTAGCTGGTGGTGCCGGAGTCGCTGTCACCGGACGTTGCAGCTGCAGCGTCGTCGGCAGCGTGCTGGGCAACCTGCTTCTTGTGTGCTTCCCAACGGGTCTGGGCGTCAGCGTACTGCTGCTCCCAGGCTGCGCGCTGGTTCTCGTAGCCCTCGAGCCATTCGTTGGACTCGGGGTCGAAGCCCTCGGGGTACTTGTAGTTGCCCTCTTCGTCGTACTCTGCGGCCATGCCGTACAGAGCGGGATCGAATTCGGTGCTGTCGGCGTCGACGCCCTCGTTGGCCTGCTTGAGGGACAGCGAGATGCGGCGGCGCTCGAGGTCGATGTCGATGACCTTGACGAACAGTTCGTCGCCAACGGAGACAACCTGCTCAGCCAGCTCAACGTGGCGCACGGCGAGCTCGGAGATGTGGACCAGGCCTTCGATGCCGTCTTCGACGCGGACGAACGCACCGAACGGAACCAGCTTGGTGACCTTACCCGGAACAACCTGGCCGAGGGCGTGGGTGCGGGCGAAGGTCTGCCACGGATCTTCCTGCGTAGCCTTGAGCGACAGGGAGACGCGCTCGCGGTCCAGGTCGACCTCGAGAACCTCGACGGTGACTTCCTGGCCAACTTCGACAACCTCGGACGGGTGGTCGATGTGCTTCCAGGACAGCTCGGAAACGTGAACCAGGCCGTCTACGCCGCCCAGGTCCACGAAGGCACCGAAGTTGACGATGGAGGAAACGACGCCGGGACGGACCTGGCCCTTTTCCAGCTTGTTGAGGAACGTGGAGCGGACCTCGGACTGGGTCTGCTCGAGCCATGCACGGCGGGACAGGACCACGTTGTTGCGGTTCTTGTCCAGCTCGATGATCTTGGCTTCGATCTGCTGGCCGATGTACGGAGCAAGGTCGCGCACACGGCGCATCTCGACGAGGGATGCGGGCAGGAAGCCGCGCAGGCCGATGTCGAGGATAAGACCACCCTTGACAACCTCGATGACGGTACCGGTGACGACACCGTCTTCTTCCTTGACCTTCTCGATGTCGCCCCAGGCACGCTCGTACTGAGCACGCTTCTTGGAGAGGATCAGACGGCCTTCTTTGTCTTCCTTGGTGAGCACCAGGGCTTCGACCTGATCGCCGACGGAGACAACGTCCCCGGGATCAACGTCGTGCTTGATGGACAGCTCGCGGGAGGGGATGACACCTTCGGTCTTGTAACCGATGTCGAGCAGGACTTCATCGCGGTCGACCTTGACGACGGTACCTTCGACGAGATCTCCGTCGTTGAAGTACTTGATGGTGGCGTCGACAGCTGCGAGGAAGTCCTCAGCGGTACCGATGTCGTTAATGGCGACTACGGGGGTACCGGGCTTCTCGGTGGAGGTGATGGTCATGTAGTAGGGGCTCCGTTGTGGATAGTTAGTCGGTCAGGCAAACCGGCGCGCCCGCGTCATGGAACGCAGGCGCGATTCGCGGAGAATCCGACGGATTCTCCGGGTCATCCTGATTTGTGGATTGCTTTCAATGCAGTCTTTAGGGGACCGCAAGCGCGTGCACGTGGTACACGCCCGTTTATTCTAGTCGTTGCCGGCAACAGGGGTCAAAGCGGCGGCGCAGGAGGCGTGCGGTTTCAGAAGTGGGTCAGGCAGTGCGTTGCCCGTTCAACAGCGAACATCTGTCCGGCCCTGAATGCGGCACCTTTGGTGTGTTCGGAAATCCTTCCCGCAGCCGCAAGGATTACCGGGCAGACGCCACCAAGGTACATGGAGGACAACGCCGAGACATCCATGGCCAGGTCCGGTTCCTCCCCCGGGCCGAGGCGTTCGACGGCGGCCTGGCCGCCTTTGACTTCCAGCGCAAAGGTTCCTGCGGTGAGGCCCAGCGGGTCCCCCACCTCCAGGACAAGCCTTCCGTCCGAGGGGAAGTGCCGGGCCTCCAGGGCCTTCCGGACGTCGAGGATCCGGAGCCAGAGCATGTCTCTGCTGTCTGACGCTTCGATGCAGCGCGGATCCGCAAGGGCCCACGCCAGGGGATCGTCCACCGGGGCCTCGTTCCAGGAGACGCGGTCCACGAGGTCGATGGCGGCCAGGTACTGCCAGAGTTCAAGGTAGGCGTGGTCGGTGGCGGCCACGAGATCCACCACCTCCACGGTGACCGGCTCGGCCTCCCAGCCGAGGAACTTGTAGGAGACGTAGCCGTCGATGGCGCCGTCCGGACCATAATGCAGCGCGGCTTTGATGGCCGGGTCCTCCTTGCCCTCCCGGCTGAGCGACCCCGACGCGAGCTGCCAGTACCAGTGCTGGCGCCCCAGGGAGCCAGGGGTGTGGCGGTGAACGCGGTCGAAGACCTTCGGGGCAACCTCGAGCAGGACTTTGGGATCCGCCACTTCCACGCTCCCCGCGGCCTGGTGGCGCAGTTCGAACCGGGCGGTGGTGTCCACCTTGACAGACCGCTCCATGCTGGCAACGCCATACCCGAAACGCCCGTAAATGCTTCCCTCGGAGGCGGTAAGGGCGGCAACGGCGATGCCGTCCTCCTTGGCTGCCTGCAGGTCCTCGCCCATCATGCGGCGGAGCAGGCCGCGCCGCCGGTGCGAGGTGCGGACGGTAACAGCGGTGACCATCTGGGTTTCGAGCATCCGGCCAAAGCCGACGTTGAGGGTTTTCCGGAACGTCCCGAAGGTGGCAACGGGCACCTCGGCCGGCAGCGAGGACTGCGCTACCGTGCCTGACTGGTAGGCGCCGGTGAAGATCCTGCCGTCCGCCTGGTACGTGGCCATGGAGCGCGCCACATGTTCCGGGGTGCGGGTGGAGTCATGGAAGCCGAAGGCAACCGCCCTGGCCCAGGCCTCTGCTTCCGCGTAGCCGGCACTGCCTTTAGTCACGGCAGGGAAGCGCCGGATCTCATAGTTTCCGCTCAGATCGCCCATTCACCCGAGCCTAGTTATGAATCCGGCGCCTGACCAGCGCAAACATTCCCCGTTGCGCCGCTTCAGTGCCCGCCCGGTCCTAGTGGCCGGCGTCGTACCAGCTGGGCCCGACGCCGATCTGGACTTCCAGCGGCACGCTGAGGTCGGCAGCGGCGGCCATTTGTTCGGTGACGAGCTTCTCGACGGCGGCGCGTTCGCCCGCGGCGACCTCGAGGACCAGTTCGTCATGGACCTGGAGCAGCATCCGGGATTTCAGGCCCTGCCCCTGCAACTCAGCGTGGACGCCCAGCATGGCGCGCTTGATGATGTCCGCGGCTGAGCCCTGGATGGGGCTGTTGAGCGCAATGCGCTCGGCGTTCTCGCGCAGCTGCCGGTCGGTGCTGGTGAGGTCCGGCAGGTAGCGGCGGCGGCCCTCGATGGTGGCGGTGTAGCCATCCACCCTGGCCTGGTCCACCACTCCGCGAAGGTAGTCGCGGACGGCGCCGAAGCGGTCGAAGTAGTCCTTCATGAGGGTGCGGGCTTCGTCGACGGAAATCTCGAGCTGCTTGGACAGGCCAAAGGAGGTCAGGCCGTAGGCGAGGCCGTAGGACATGGCCTTGACCTTTGACCGCATGGCGCTGGTGACCTGGTCCGTGGGGACGTGGAAGATGTTGGAGCCGACGAACCGGTGCAGGTCCTCGCCGTCCTTGTACGCCTGGATCAGGCCGGCGTCGCCGGAGAGGTGCGCCATGATGCGCATCTCGATCTGGGAGTAGTCCGCGGACAGCAGGCACTCGTACCCGTCGCTGACCACGAAGATGCCGCGGACGCGCCGGCCTTCCTCGCTGCGGATGGGGATGTTCTGCAGATTGGGGTTGTTCGACGAGATCCGGCCGGTGGCCGCGACGTTCTGGGCGTACGTGGTGTGGATGCGTCCGTCGTCGGCCACGGACTTCTTCAGCGACTCGATCATCTGGCGCAGCTTGGCGGCCTCCCGGTGCGCCATGAGCTGCACCAGGAACTCGTGCCCGGTCTTCTCCAGCAGGTTCTTCAGGGACGCGGCGTCCGTGGTGTAGCCCGACTTGATCTTCTTTGTTTTGGGGAGCTGCAGTTCGTCGAACAGGACGGCCTGCAGCTGCTTGGGCGAGCCAAGGTTGACCTCGTGGCCGATCGCGGCGAATGCCTGTTCCTGCGCCTGGTCGATGACCCGGGCAAGGTCGGCAAGCTGGTCATCCATCTTGTCCATATCGATTGCAATGCCCGCCAGTTCCATGTCCGCCAGGACGCGGCTGACCGGCAGCTCAAGGGTGGACAGCAGTTCTTCGGCCCGGCGGTCCTTGAGCTCGTCCTCGAAGTAGCGGCTCAGTGCCAGGACAACGGCGCCGGCCTGGACCAGGGCGTCGGCGGCTGCAGTGTCGTCGCCGTCGAAGGACAGCTCCAGCTGCCCCGCCTTGGCCGTGGCGGCCGGGATGCCCACGTTGAGGTGGTGCTGGGCGAGCTCGGCGAGTTCGTAGGTGCGGCGGTCCGGCTGGATGAGGTAGCCCGAGATGGAGGTGTCGTCCACCACGCCCTCCAGCTCCAGGCCGCGGGCCGTCAGCGCCTTGAGCGCGGCCTTGAAGCCGTGCATCACCTTGGGTGATTCAGGATCGCGCAGCCATGCGGCCAGCACGTTTTCGGTCTCCGCGTCCTGGCCACCAAGCTCGACGTAGACTGCGGCGTCGCCCCGGACGATGGCCAGCGCGGCGGCATCCTCGCCGATCCGGCCCGGGACGAGGTCGACGGCGAGGGCGGACCGCTGCCCGGCGCCGGCAGCCAGGAAGGCGGCCAGTTCGGCGGCGCCGGCGGGGCTGGTGTAGTCCGGGGTTTCGATGCTTTCCCGTTCAGCGGCCGGGGTGTCTGCGTCGCCGTAGAGTGCGAACAAGCGGCCCCGGATGGCCTTGAACTCGAGCTGGTCGAAGAGGTCCTCGATGGCTGCCTGGTCCGGGCGCGGCTGGTACAGGTCATCCAGGGTGACGGGTAGCGCGAGGTCGGTGTGGAGCTGGTTCAGCCGGCGGTTGCGCTTAACGGCGTCAACGTTCTCCCGGAGGGCATCGCCCACCTTGCCGCCGATGGAATCAAGGTGTTCCAGGACGCCTTCGAGGCCGCCGTACTGGTTGATCCACTTGGCCGCCGTCTTGGGTCCGACGCCGGGCACGCCAGGCAGGTTGTCAGCCGTCTCCCCCACCAGCGCGGCGAGGTCGGAGTAACGGGAGGGGCTGACGAAGTACTTCGCTTCGATGGCGGCGGCATCCATCCGCGGGATGTCGCTGACGCCCTTGCGCGGATACAGCACGAAGACGTTGTCGGTGATGAGCTGGAAGGCATCCCGGTCACCGGAGACGAGCAGGACCTCGAACCCTGCCTTTTCACCCATCGCGGCAAGGGTTGCCAGGATGTCGTCAGCCTCGTACCCGGGCATCTTGATGGTCTTGATGCCCCAGGCCTCCATGACCTGGCCAATGAGGTCGATCTGGCCACTCATCTCGCGGGGGGTTTCGTTCCTGCCGCCCTTGTACTCGCTGTACTCGGTCTTGCGGTGGGTGGATTCGTCAGAGACGTCGAACGCAACCGCGATGTGGGTGGGCTGCTGCTCCTTGATGAGGTTGATCAGCATGGAGGTGAAGCCGTGGATGGCGTTGGTGTGCTGGCCGTTGGAAGTGGAGAACTTGTCCGCCGGCAGGGCGAAGAAGGCGCGGAACGCCATGGAATGGCCATCCAGGACCAGCAGCCGGGGCTGGTCGGTGATGGGAATGACCGGCGCTTCAGTAGCTGAAACAGAGCCACCGGCGGCGGGGGCAGCGGACTTCGCAGCAGGCCTGCGGGCGGAAGACGAAGGCTGCACGGGAGCCCCCTCGTCGAGCGCCGGGGACGGGAAAGGGGCCGGTTTGGTTGTTTCACTCACAGGTGCCAGCCTAGTTGCCATGACAGACAATTTCACGCCGGGTGCTTTCGCCGAAGAGCTGGCAGCCGCCGGTATTCCCGACCATATGCATGACTGGCTGGGCGCATTCGGCGTTGGCGCCCTGGTGGTCAAGATGGGAATCCATTTCCTGGAAATGAGCCCCGAACGCACAGTCGCCACCATGCCGGTCAAGGGCAATACGCAGGTGGCAGGAATCCTGCATGGCGGTGCTCATGTGGTGTTGGCGGAGACCTTGGGGTCGTTTGCCGCCGGCATGCATGCAGGCCCGGGGCGCCACGCCGTCGGCATTGAGGTCAACGCCACGCACCACCGGTCCATCCGGAAAGGCCTGGTGACGGGTACCTGCACCGCGATCCACCTGGGCAGGACCCTGGCCACTCACGAGATTGTCATGACGGACGCCCAGGGGCGCCGCCTTTCAACCGCACGGATCACCAACATGCTGCGGGACAACGCCGGCTGAGGCAACGCGTCAGGACTGCGGATCCGTTCCGGCATGCAGCAGGTACCGCAACTCCACGATCCCCCGCCCCAAGGTGCGCGAGGCAGTCAACTCAAGCGGCGGCGTCGGCCCCTTCATCGGCAGCAGCCGTTTCCCCTCACCCAGCACCACGGGGATGACGGAGAGGATGATCTCGTCCAGCAGGCCGGCGTCGGCGAACTGGGCCGCCAGGTTGCCGCCGCCCACCACCCAGGTGTTCCGGTCCCGGGCGGCCTGCCGGAAGTCTGCGACGAATTCGCGCACGTCCCCGCGCACAAACGTGACGTCCGCGCCGTCCGGCGCCCGGTGTTCGTGGTGCGCGAAGACGAAGCAGGGCGTCCCGGAATACGGCCACGCGCCGGGCTCATGCTCCATCAGCCAGGCATAGGTCTCCCCGCCCATGACGATGCAGCCCACGCGTTCGATGAAGTCGTTGTAACTGTCCGCTCCGCCCTCGAAGCCGTCGAACTGCAGCAGCCAGCCGAGGTCGTCCGTGGACGTTGCGATGAAGCCGTCCAGGGACGCGGCGACAAAGTATTGGATGCTCGGCATTGCCCCAGCCTAGCCAGCAGCCCGGACCCAGCCAACCCCGCCCGGCCAAGGCACTCCGGCTGCCCGGAGGCCTCGGCAGAAAGGCGCCTACTTGGAGAAGTAAGGGATGATCAGGTACAGCCCCAGGAGGACCGCCAGGCCACAAAGGCCAAAGCACATGTAGGCAAGAGACCGCTTGACGCGGGGGGACGTCTGCTGGGCGTCGGCGGCAATGGCTGTAAACCGGACGCCGAGCGAATAGAGGGTGACCACGATTGCCGCGGATACGAGGGTGGTACCTGCAACGGTCAGGAGTTCCAACCACTTCATCGCTGATTCTCCTTGGAATTCCTGGCCTTGGCGTCGGCCTGCGCTTTGGCTTTTGCTTCGGCCCTGGCGCGGGCCATGGCCTTCTTCTTGGCGAACCGGACGGCCTGGCCGGCTTCCTCGCTTGGCGAACCGGACGGCCTGGCCGGCTTCCTCGACCTCGACGGCGTTCTGGTGGCTCACGGAGGACTTGCGTGAGTAGAAGAACATGAACAGGACCGCGGCGCTGCCGGCGATGGCGGCAATGAGGACACCCACGACGCCGGTCTTCACCAGCAGGGCGGTCAGGGCACCGACGATGCCGGCGGCCGGCAGGGTGAAGAGCCAGCCCAGCGCGATCTTGCCCACCATGTTCCAGCGGACGGTGGTGCCACGGCGTCCCATTCCGGAGCCAATGACGGAACCGGAGGCTACCTGTGTGGTGGAAAGGGCAAAGCCGAGGTGCGAGGAGGCCAGGATGGCTGATGCGGTGCTGGTCTCGGCCGCGAAGCCCTGGGCAGGCTTCACCTCGGTCAGCCCCGAACCCATGGTGCGGATGATGCGCCAGCCGCCGGCATAGGTGCCGATGGCGATGGCCAGGGCGCAGGCGGTAATCACCCAGAGTTGGGGACCGGAACCGGGCGCCTGGCTGCCCGCAGCAATCAGGACCAGCGTGATGATGCCCATGGTCTTCTGGGCGTCATTGGTTCCGTGCGCCAGGGCCACCAGGCTTGACGTGAAGATCTGGCCGGTGCGGAAGCCGCCGCGCTTCTGGGTGAGCTTGGTCCCTGTTTCGGGATCGTGGCGGGCCGTGAGGGCATAGGCCAGGCGGGTGCAGACGTAGGCGGCAAGGCCGGCTATCACAGGAGCGAAGACGGCCGGAAGGATGACCTTCTGGAGCAGGCTCTCGAAGTTGACAGAGCTGAATCCTGCCCCGACAACGGCGGCGCCGATCAGGCCGCCAAAGAGGGCGTGGGAGGAGCTGGACGGCAGGCCTTTCAGCCAGGTGACCATGTTCCACAGGACCGCACCCATCAAGCCGGCAAAGATGATCTCCGGCGTGATCTGTACTCCGCCGGAGCCTTCGCGGATGATGCCGCCGGACACTGTCTTGGCCACCTCGGTGGACAGGAAGGCGCCCACCAGGTTCAGGACGGCCGCCAGGGCCACCGCTGTCCGGGGCTTGATGGCACCCGTTGCGATAGGCGTTGCCATGGCGTTCGCGGTGTCGTGGAAGCCGTTCGTGAAGTCGAAAAATAGTGCCAGTCCGATGACCAGCGCCACCATGAAGGTGATATCCACCTGTTGCCCAATCTGCAGAGTCGACGTTCAGCAGTTTCTCCTACCAGGCTGCCTTGGACAGCATAGTTCACCAGCTGTTTGCGTGGAATGATTTGCGGTGTTGGCAGAACCGGCGGGAAACCTTATCGATCGTACGCGTCCCCCGCATGAGGTCAAAACACGGGTTGGGCCAGGAAGGCATAGATCCTGGCCAGTTCGGCGGGCGTGATTCCGCGCCGGGGATGGGGCGAGACGGTAAGGATCCGCCTGCCCAGGAACCGTGCCCACCGCTGCGCTTCCGCCTCGAACGCCAGTTGGTCGTCCACCCAGGCAACAGCGTCGGGCCCGGTGTTTTCGACGTCATCCTGGATGGCCCGGAGTTTCCACCAGCCGGTCCCGCCGGCCGCCCCGTCCGCGCTCAGGTACGGCCATCCGCTGCCCTTGAGCCCGACGGCGGGACACAGGTACAGGGGCGCCAGTTCCTCCCAGCTGGTGAGCCAGACACAACGCACCCCAGGCGTCAGGGCCAGGGAGTTCAGCCCCGCCACGAGTTCCGCGGCGAACGCGACGGGCAACAGTCCCGCGTCGGCTTGCTGCCAGGCGGAACCCCAGCCGGTGGTTCCTTCGGGGCCGAACGGGCAGACCACGCCGTCGACGTCCAGGTAAAGCGTGCAACCCATGCGGCAACCCGGGCAGCTTCAGCCCTGGTGGGACTGTGCCGGACGGGGACCCGTACCCAGTTCCGGGGCGATCTTTCCCTCAAGGGCCGCCAGGGTGACGTCCGGGAGGACGATAAGGCCGTCCAGCTCATGCCGGGCCCGCTTGTAGGCTGCCTGCCGTTCGGCCGGAGTTGCGGCCTGGTTCTCCGCGAGCATGAGCAGTTGGCGGGCCGTGGCCAGCCGTTCACGCTCGGGGCCGCTGAACTTGCTGTCCCTGATGCGCCGGGCTTCCCGCTCGGCCAGGTCGAGGGCCACCGCAAAGTTGTTGACCGCCTGCCGGTAGGCCGCCAGGCCGGACACGGACCGGAGGTCCCCGGCGGACACTGGGCGCTGGCCGTCGGCATCCCGCTTGGCGCGAAGAAAGGCCACAGTGAGGGGTTCACGGACGTCCGTCATGAGGGGGAAGTCGATGAGCTTGCCCACGTCGAGCTCATACTCGAGCCACCGGCGGTTGGTGGCGTCATGGGTGGCCATCAGGGCCAGCACCTCGGCCTCGGACGCCTTCTCAGGCTCCGCCGCCTGGTTATTGGGCCCGTCCAGTCCAGCCCGGTGCCGGTACCGTCGTTCTCCGGCGCGCCGCCAGCCGCTTGCCCAGCGGCCGGCGAACGCCATCAGTGGAAACACCATCCACCACTTATCGGACAGGAACTCCATGAAGGACCTCACCCGTTAATCCTCGCAGCCCGGGGCCCTGTCCTCAAGAAGTGGGTCCTGTCCTCAAGAAGTGGATCCGGCCTCAAGAAGTGGGGCAGGTCCGGCGGGGGCCAGGCGGTCCGGACGCCGGCCCCCGCCCGGTGGGTCAGGGAGCGGCCGTCGCCTGGGCTGCGTTGACGTTGACCAGCCAGGCGACACCAAACCGGTCCGTGCACATGCCAAAAACGTCACCCCAGGGTGCCTTCTCCATGGGAACAGTCACCGCTCCCCCGTCGCCGCTCAGCTTCTCGTAGTAGCCGCGGAGCTCCACCTCGTCGTCGCCGCTGAGCGAGATGGAAATGGAGGATCCAGGGTGGTACTCCATGCTGTTCGGAGTATCAGCGCCCATGAGCACCAGACCCTGCGTTGTGGTCAGCATGCCGTGCATGATCTTTTCCGCTTCCGAAGGGTCTTCGCTGGCCTGGAAGTCGGCGAACGTGCTGAGCGTCAGTTCGCCGCCGAACACGGACTGGTAAAAGTTCATGGCGTCGCGGGCATTGTCGCGGAAGCTGATGTAAGGGTTGAGAACTGTGGGCATGGCAGGATCTCCTTCACAAGGGGCCGGGAATTGCTTCGGCCAGCACTTTGGCACTCATCATCCTGCCCCATCCAGCGGCGGCCGGGTAGGGGAAGATTCCCCCGTCCACCCCTCGGTTCATGGTGCGGCGCGGCCCACGGGAACGTAGGCTCGGGGGCATGGCCAGATTCTTTGATGTTCATCCCCACGACCCCCAGCCCCGCGCCATTGCCCAGGCGGTGAAGATCATCCGCGACGGCGGCCTGATCGCCTACCCCACGGACTCCTGCTACGCGTTGGGGGCACAGATGGGAAACCGGGAGGCCCTGGACCGGATCAGGAGCATCCGGCACCTGGATGACAAGCATCACTTCACGCTGGTCTGCCGCGATTTCGCGCAGCTGGGACAGTTCGTGAACATCGGCAACGACGTTTTCCGCAGCATCAAGGCCGTCACCCCCGGAAGCTACACCTTTATCCTGCCGGCCACCAAGGAGGTTCCCAAGCGCCTGCTCCACCCAAAGAAGAAGACGGTCGGCGTGCGCATTCCGGATAACAGGGTGGTGCAGGCGCTGTTGGCCGAACTGGGCGAGCCGCTGCTGTCGAGCACGCTGCTGCTGCCGGACGAGGAGGAACCGCTGACGGTGGGCTGGGAGATTAAGGAACGGCTGGACCACCAGGTGGATGCCGTGATCGACGCCGGGGACTGCGGCGCCGAGCCCACCACCGTTGTTGATTTCTCAAGCGGGGTGGCCGAAGTTGTGCGCCGTGGCATGGGCGATCCGTCCCGGTTCGAGTAGCCCCCCACCGCCCCGTGGAACTGCCTGCCGCCCGGGGCGCTTTAGTCAGTCCTGCTTGCGTGCCCTGCTGGGCTGCACCCGCGGGGGTTCTCCCGGCATCTTGGGGTAGTCGGGCGGGAAGGGCAGCTCTCCCAGGCCGGCTTTGCAGTCGCGGTCCCACCACTCCAGCAGGGTGTCGATGGTTCCGGGGTTGGCCTTGAAATCCGCCCAGGGGTCTCCGACGGTCTTCAGCCGCCCGGGCACCGTGAGGATGGTGAAGTTCTTTGGATCCGCCTTTTCCAGTTCATCCCAGGTGATGGGGCAGGAAACCGGCGCGTGCGGGAGGGCCCGCGGACTGTAGGCGCCGGCGATGGTCCGGTCGCGGTTGGCCTGGTTGAAGTCCAGGAACACCCTCTGGCCCCGTTCTTCCTTCCACCAGGCCGTGGTTACCTTGTCCGGGATGCGCCGCTCCACTTCCCGGGCGGCAGCAATGACGGCGTGGCGGACGTCCAGGAACTCGCGGGTGGGCTCGATCGGGGCGTAAACGTGCAGGCCCCGGTTCCCGGAGGTCTTGATGAAGCAGGTGAGCCCAGCCTCGGCCAGCACTTCCTTCAGCACCAGGGCAGCGGGGACTGCATCGTCGAAATCGGTGCCTGGCTGCGGGTCGAGGTCGATCCGCAGCTGGTCCGGATTGTCGGTGTTTTCCGCGCGGGACGGCCAGGGGTGGAACACCACGGTGTTCATCTGCACGGCCCAGACGGCGGCTGCGGGCTCGTCGAACACCAACTGCGGGTGGGACCGCGCGCTCGGGTACACCACCTTGACGGACCGGATGAAGTCCGGCGTGCCTTTGGGCGGGTTCTTGGAGAAGAACATCTCGCCGTCAATGTTGCCCGAATACCGCTGGAGTGACACGGGGCGGTCCCCGTTGGCGGCCATGAACGCCTCCCCCACATCGCAGATGTAGTTCACCAAATCGAGTTTGGTGAGTCCCAGGTCCGGCCAGAGTACGCGGCTGGGACTGGAAATGCGCATGTCGCGCGGCCCGTTGGGTCCTTGCACAGTGATGGTGGTCTGTTCACTCGCCATGGGGACAACGTACACCCCGCCACCGGCAGGGATGGGTACATCCGCCGCCCTCCGGCATGATGGTCCCATGCCAGCATCCGATGACCAGCTCACCGTGGCCGTGGGCGACGCTTCTTTTTCCGCCGTCTACGCCCGCCCGGAAGACCCCACCGCCACTGTGGTGGTGGCGCACGGCGCAGGCGCCGGCATGGAACACCCGTTCCTTCGCGGCTTCACCGATGCCCTGAACAACCTGGGACTGGCCACCGTTCGCTTCAATTTCCCCTACCGGGAGGCGGGACGGAAGTTCCCTGACCGCCCTCCCATGGCCATCGCCGCCTGGCGGGCCGCCATGGCCGCCGCCCACGCGCAGGCCGGGGCCCACGGTGACCGCGGCCCGCTCTGGGCGGCGGGCAAGTCGTTCGGGGGAAGGATGGCGTCCATGGCCGTTGCCGATGGCATGGACGCGGCCGGGCTGGTCTACCTGGGCTATCCCCTGCACGCTCCCGGGAAGCCGGAGAAGCTGCGGGATGAGCACCTGTACGGGCTGGCCACACCGATGCTGTTCCTGCAGGGCACCCGGGACACGTTTGCCACCCCGAAAATCCTTGAGGGCGTCGTCTCCCGGATCGGGCCCACCGCGGTGCTCCAGTGGGTGGAGGGTGGCGACCACTCGTTCGCGGTGGCGGGAAAGAAGCGGCCCGCCGACGAAGTGGGTGCGTCCCTGGCAGCCCCCGTGGCCGTGTTTATCGCTGCGCACAGCTGAGGAGGCAGCTAGGCAGCGTCCTCGTGCCACCACCCTTCCCACGCGGCCGAGGTGAGCCGGCCGGCGGGAAACTCACCGTGCACCGCGCCACTGGAGGGCCCGCCGTCATTACGCCGTGCATCGTCGCCGCTGCCGCCATCGAGCAACAGGTTCCGGCCGTTCAAGAGGTTCAGGCTGTGCAAGAGAAACATGGTTCCGTCCTTCCTGGGGGTGTATGGACACCGCCGTCCACGTAGGAAGGAGCGTACCCAGTGCATGTTTCACCGGGGCGACGGGACGTTTCGGCCGTGTATCGGGTATCTCACCTACCCCTCTCCCTAGTGCCAGGGGCGCCGGGGCACGGCTACCTGCGCTGCTTGGTGCGTGCGGTGGCCGGGGCTGACCAGGGGTCCTCCGGCCACGGGTGCTTGGGGTAGCGGCCGCGCATTTCGCCACGGACCTGGGTGTACGGGCCGGACCAGAAAGACGTCAGGTCATCCGTCACCGCGAGGGGCCGCCGGGCCGGGGAGAGCAGATGGAACAGGACCGGGACACGGCCGTCCACCAGCCGCGGGGATTGGGCCAGCCCAAAACACTCCTGCAGTTTCACGGCGACGACGGGGGGTGCACCCTCGTCGCCGGGTTCCGGGTAATCGATCCGGACCCGGGAGCCGCTGGGGACCTCAAGGTTTTCGGGGGCGAGCTCACCCAGCCGGGCAGCTTCCGGCCAGGGCAGCAGGCGGCGCAAGGGGTCCGCCAGGTCAACGGAGCCGACCGGCTTCCCGGCGGCAAGGGCCTCGAGCTCGGGTCCCAGCCACTCGTCCAGCCGGTCCAGCAGCGCCCTGTCCGACACATCGGGCCAAGGCTCCCCCAGCTCGCGGTGCAGGAAGGCAAGCCTGCGCCGGAAGGAGGCCGCCGCCGTCGACCATGACAGGGCAGCCAGCCCGCCGGTCTGCAACGCGGCCGCCACAGCCTGCTTTCCCTGTCCGGCGGTGGGACGCACCGGTGTTTCGGAGAGCACTATGGAACCTAGCCGCCGTGTCCTGCGGGCGCTCAGCCGGCCCCCGGTGAATTCCGCTTCCACGGTGTCGGCCAACAGGTGCGACGCTGCTGTTTCGGCCATGGCGGGGGTCAAGGCTGCGGCGGAACGGATGACGGCGCCGGTCCCGGCCGCGTCCCGGCCGCCGGCGCGGGACACTTCGGCTACGGCCAGCCACTCGTGGCCGGACAAGGTGCTGCCTGCGGGCGGGCCTGCCCTGGTGCCGGAAGCCAGCAGGTACTGCCCGGCACCCCCGCTGCCCGGCACACGGTGGGCTACGCGGTCGGGAAAGGCCAGGGCGACGACTGCGCCGACAGCCTCGGAGCCGCCGGCGGAACTGGCCGGAACCGACGCGGCATCTGCGTCCTGCCGCCGCGCCAAGGCAGCGAGCCGCCTGGACTCGTCCGCCCAGCGCTTTCCCGCCGGGCTTTTGTCAGTACGGAGCTGGGCCAGCAGCCGGGGCAGGTCACCGCCGGGTGCCCGCTGGTCTCCGGAGACCGCGGCCACCACCTCGGCGGCGAGCTGCCGGCCGGCGGAGGCGCCGCCGTCGAGCAGCGCCCGGGCCAGCCGGGGATCGGCGGGGATGGCCGCAAGGGACCGGCCGGCGGGGGTTACCTGCCCGTCGTCCGATACCGCGCCGAGCTCCCGGAGCACCTCGACGGCTTCGTCCATGGCCAGGCGGGGCGGCTCATCCGGGAGCGCGAGGCCCTTGCCGCCCGGCGCTCCCCAGCACGCGAGGGTGAGGGCTGCGCCGGTCAGGTCCGCCACGTTGATTTCCGGGGTGACGTGGGCAGGAGCCGCGCCATAGGCCTGCTGCGAGTAGCAGCGGACCACCCGCCCGGGGCCTTGCCGTGCGGCGCGGCCGGCCCTCTGGTCTGAGGACGCCCGGGAGCAGGAGACAGTGACCAGCCCGCTCATGCCGCGCCCTGAGTCCCGTCGCGGTTCCCGGGTCAGCCCCGAGTCGACCACCAGCCGGACGCCGGGCACCGTCAGGGAGGATTCGGCGAGATCGGTGGAGACAATGATCCGCGGGGGATCCCCGGGACTCCGCCCCGACACGGCCCGGTCCTGATCCGCTGCGGGCACCTGGCCGTGAAGTTCCAGGACATCCACGCGGCGGCCCAACCGGCCACGGAGCGCCGCGGCCACGTGGGAGACTTCCCTGGCGCCGGGCAGGAACACGAGTGCATCGACCGCGTTGTCTCCAGCGAGGGCCCGGGCGTGGGCATCTGCCGCAACCGCGGCAACATGGTCCAGGAAGGCGGGCGCCACGCCCCTGGTGTCCAGCCGTGCCGCCGGAGCCGGGAGCCACTGTGCTTCAAGCGGGTAATTCACCGAAGGACAGCCGACGACGGGAGCCGGCCCCCCGCCGTCGCGATCCCCCAGCAGCGCTGCGAACCGTGGTGCGTCCAGCGTTGCGGACATGGCGACGACGGCGAGGTCGCCGCGCAGCGCGCGGACCTCCGCGATCATGCCGACCAGGAGGTCCGTTTCCAGGCCGCGCTCGTGCACTTCGTCCAGGACGACGGCGGCCGTCCCGTCCAGCCCCGGGTCTGCCAGCAGGCGGCGCAACAGGATCCCCGGCGTGACAAACTCAACCCGCGTATCCGGTCCTGCCTGGCGTTCCCCCCGGACGGTATAGCCCACGCGGCCGGCAACTCCGCTGCCGTCAAGGGCGGAAAGGCGGCGGGCGGCGGCACGGGCGGCAACACGCCGGGGCTGGGTGACGATGATGCGCCCGGAGCGGCCATAAAGATTGGCGAGCAGCGGCGGAACGAGTGTGGTTTTACCGGTTCCCGGTGGCGCCTGCACAACAGCCGCCCCGCATTCCAGTGCCTGCTGCAGTGCGGGCAGGGAGGCTTCGAAGGCGAGGCCGGCACCGATGGCCGCGAGGTTGAAGGCGTCGGCGGCAGGGTTGCCGTCAGGAGGAATCATGCGTCCATTTTGCCCTGACGGGGAAGCGGGTCAGGGTTTGCCTTGGCTCTTGCCCTTGCCCTTGGCTTCTTTTGCGGTGTCAGAACGCTGCGAGCCGGGCGCTTCCGGGGCGGGGGCAGGTGCCGGGGCGACGGCTGGAACAACGGGTTCCGCAGGGCTGGGGCCGTCCTGGGCGGTGTCTGCCAAAGCAGGGGCCGCGGCGCCGGCCTCCGGCGCGGCGGCAGGGGGCTCCGCCGCGGAGGCTGCGGCCACCTGTGTAGCGATATCTGCCCGGACGGCCGAGAGCGCATTTTCGATTCCGCGGTACCGGGCAGCTGACACGCGGCCTGCCGCGGCGGCTTCGCCCAGGTCCTTTTCGAGCGCCTGCAGGGCGGCCAGTGCCCCATCCATCCTGTTCTCCGATGCAGCCTGGCTGATGCTCAGGACGCGGATTTGGAAACCGCGCAGCACATTGGCGTCCGTGTCGGCCGGGTGGACGGCTGCCGCTCCCGCTACCAGGGCGGCTGCCAGCACGGCGCCGCACAGGACCATTAGGGCACGGACGCCCCGACGGCGGGTCACGGGGGCGGACGCGCCGGCCGCTTCCGGTCCGGCCGGCTTCTGCACCTCAGGCGGCATGCCTGCCCCGCAACGGGACGGTGGAGGCTGACCGGACGGGCAGGACCGTCACCGGAGTGGCCTCAACTACGGGTGCCCGCACGGCAGCCTTGTGCGCGGGAGAGGCGGCCCGCGCCAGCAGGATGCGGCCGCCCGTCCGCAGGGCCGTGGCGATCAACAAGCCGATGCCCACTCCGAGGAGCACGTGGCCGGCCAGGTAGTGCTGGGCCGTTCCCGGGCCACCCGCCGCAGCCACCGCCGCACCGCCTGCGGTCAGCATCAGTGACAGGGCCGTACCGAATATTGCGCCCATGGCTCCTGCTCCCATCCCATTTAATCAGCAAGCTTACTAGTAATGCTCAGCAAGCTTACTACTACGCGGGCCTGAAGCAAGAGTGCGGAAGGCTGCCACCGGGCAAAAATGGTCAGCAGCCCGCCTGGCTGGAGCCGGAGCTGGACCGGGAGCCGGGTCAGCCGGCGGCTTCGAGCAGGTGCCCGGCCGGCGCGAGGCCGGCGTACCTGCCCTTGAAGAACAGCAGGGGCTCGGCGTCGCCCCGCGCCTGGAGGTGCCGCACGGCGGCCACCACAATGGTGTGGTCGCCGCCGTCGTACTCTGCGCGGAGGTCGCAGTCGATCCAGGCGAGCGCACCGTCCAGCACGGGGTTGCCCAGCGGCGAGGACGTGTGGCCAACTCCCGCGAACTTGTCCGTCCCTGTGCGGGCAAACTGCCCGGCGAGGTGCTGGTGTTCCGCGGGGAGGATGTTGACGGTGAATGAACCGGCCTTCCGCAGCACGGGCCAGGTGGTTGAGGTCCGGGCCGGGCTGAAGGTCACGAGCGCCGGGTCCAGCGACAGTGAGGCAAAGGACTGGCAGGTGAAGCCGGCCGGGCCCTCAGGGGTGGAACCGGTGACAACGGTCAACCCGCTGGCAAACGTTCCGAAAATGTCCCGAAGGCGGCGGGGGGCAAGATCTGAAGTGACTGTCATTGAGTGGCCTCTCGTCTGGATCGTTACCTCACCAAACCACCAGCCAACCGGCCCGCTCAAGCCGCCCGAAACACGCGGACCCGCACCGCAACGAAAGGTCACGCCGGTACATCCGGCGTCATCGGTTCCCGGCCGTTATGCCGGCTGCGGCCGCTGGTCCAGCGCGGCGAGCAGCCGGCGGACCGAGCCGCCCAGGTTCCAGTCGATGGTCAGCTGCTCAAGTTCGGCCCGCCGGCCACCGGTGACCGGCTGCAGCAGGGCGCCCGCCTGCTCAAGGGTGGGCAGCTCGAGGTCGCGCACCAGGCGGACGACGGCGGGGGCTGCTTCGAGGTACGCGGCAGCGGCGGAGAGTTTGGCCCGGACGGGACCGGACACGCCGCCGTCGTCGTCTTCCGCCGCTGCCAGCAGCCGTTCCAAGGTGCCGTACTTGAGCAGGAGCGATGCGGCGGTCTTCTCGCCGATCCCGGCCACGCCGGGCAAGCCGTCGGAAGCGTCGCCGCGCAGCGTGGCGTAATCGGCGTACTGCTGCGGGAGGACCTTGTACTTGGCCACGACGGTTTCCTCGGTGATGACTTCCAGGTTCTTCATGCCGCGGGCTGTGTAGATCACCCGGACCTTCCGGTCGTCGTCGCAGACCTGGAAAAGATCCCGGTCGCCCGTGACGACGTCCACCGGGAGGACTGCCTGGCTGGCGTAGGTACCCACAACGTCGTCAGCCTCGTGTTCGGCTTTGCCGACGATGGCGATGCCGGCCAGCTCCAGCACGCGGCGGATCATGGGCAGCTGCGCCTCCAGGCCCTCAGGCACCACTTCCACGTCCGTGCCGCCGGGGACTGCCTGGGCCACCCGGTGGGCTTTGTAGGTGGGGATCAGGTCCACGCGCCACTGCGGCCGCCAGTCGTCATCCCAGCAGGCCACCAGGTGCGAAGCCTGGTAGTCAGTGCTGAGCCGGGCAATCATGTCCAGCAGTCCGCGGACGGCATTGACCGGCGTGCCGTCCGGGCGGCGGATGGTGTCCGGCAGGCCGTAGAAGGCGCGGAAGTACAAGGAGGCAGTGTCGAGCAGCATGAGGCGCTGGGGCATACCTCGATCCTCACACGGAATTGACCGGGAGGGCAGCAGCCGGGGTGTCCGCCGTGGCGCCTGGAAGGACTGCGACGTGAATCCCAGGCGCAGCAAGCCGCGCCCTGCCTGCTCGAACCGGAAATGGCCTAGGGTACAGCCGGACGTTGGGGTGCTAAAGGCCGGTCACGGCTGCCCGGTGCCGGGCGGGCCGGTGAGTACCGTGGGAACGTACTCCAGCAGCTGGAGCCTGCCGTCGAACGTCCTGCTCTGCACCATGTCCAGCCGGACGTCGGGATATCCGTCGAAGATCCGCTCCCTCCCGGTGGCGCCGGTGATGACGGGGAAGACCACCAGCCGGAACCGGTCCACGAGGCCCGCCACCAGCAACGACCGTGCCAGGCTGATACTGCCCAAGGTACTCAGGGGCCCCGTCCCTTTACGCTTCAGCTCGCGGACCGCGTCAACCGCGTCCCCGGTTACCAGGGTCGAGTTCGGCCAGTCCAGGGGAGACTGCAGCGAGGAAGAGAACACGATTTTCGGTACGGCGGAAAGCCCCGTGAGGCTGGCGCCCTCCTCCTCCGAAAAACCAGACCGGTTCGCCGCGGCCTGAGCAGACATGCCGTACATCAGCCGGTACGTATTCGCGCCCAGGAGGAAGGTGTAGTTCTTCGCCGATTCCTGGTCCAGCCAGGCAAGGTATTCGGGACCCTCCAGTCCCCACCACCCCGGCCAGCCCTCTGCGGAGGCGCAACCGTCCAGCGAAATGATCAGGTCCACCATCAGGGGTGCTTGGGACGGTTCGGCAGGTGTGGCGCCCATGGCCGGCTCCTTGGACTGATCGGCGTTGATCTGGCGGCAATGCTATGCCCGCCAGGGCGAAGGTACAAGGGTCCGGCCCTTTCATCAGCCCTGCCGCAGGCGTAGCGTCTATTCCGCTGGAACCGTCGTAGCCGTCTAAGGAGCGGACATGGCTGGATGGAATGCAGACACAGCGGCGGGGCCTGTGGGGGCAGGGACCGTAACCCTGGTCGAGGGCTCATGTTTTTGTATCTCCGCAGCCAATGGAGATATCCACCCGGAACTGCCCCACGGCGTCTTTCATGAGGACACCCGCATCCTTTCTGGGTGGAGCATGACGGTGAACGGCCAGGCCCTTGAGCCGTTGACGGCGGAGACGAAGGAACCCTACCGGGCACTGTTCATCGGCCGCGTTCCCCGGGCAGACGGATACGCGGACAGCCCCTTAATCGTGGAGCGGCTGCGGGAAGTGGCGGCCGGAGTGGTTGAGGAGATCACGATCCGCAACTATTCCGGCAACCCCGTTGAATGCAGCATCTCCGTGGGCGTCGATTCCGACTTCGCCGATCTGTTCGAGGTGAAGGAGGCGAGGGTCCAGCGGCGGTGGGACGTCACCCGCGGAGCCGACGGCGACTCCCTGATTATCAGCGCGGCCTGGCAGGACCTGCGGAAAGCTGTCCTGGTCAGGGGACGCGGCGCCGTCGCCTCCGCCGGCGCACTCTCATACCACGCCGTGGTTCCCGGATACGGCCAGTGGACCACGCGGTTGAGCGTGGCACCGGCAGGGCAGCACAACGTTACGCACCCCGCCGGGCACGGGGTGTCACCGAGTGACCGGCGGCACCAGGAATGGGTCGCCAAAATCCCCAGGCTGCAGATGGCGAACCGGTCCATTGAACGCACGCTGCGGCGCAGCTATGACGACCTCGGCGCGCTCCGGATCGAGGACCCTGAGCATCCGGAACGAATAGTGGTGGCGGCGGGCGCACCATGGTTCATGACCCTGTTCGGGCGTGACTCGCTGTGGGCTTCGGAGATGGCCCTGCCGGTGGATCCGTCCCTGGCCTTGGGCACCCTGCAGACGCTGGCGGACCGGCAGGGCAAGGTGGTGGACCCGATGAGCGAGGAGGAACCCGGGAAGATCCTGCACGAAGTCCGTTTGGGCGTGTCCTCCGGGCTGGCGCTTGGCGGCAAGTCCGTCTACTACGGCAGCGTGGACGCAACCCCGCAGTTTGTGATGACCCTGGCATCGGTCAGCCGCTGGGGGTTCGGAAAGGACGCCATAGCCGCCCTCCTGCCCAACGCCGACCGGGCCCTGGACTGGGTCCGGACCTACGGCGACAAGGACGGCGACGGGTTCGTTGAGTACCAGCGCCTCAACGACCAGGGCCTTATCAACCAGGGGTGGAAAGACTCCTGGGACGGGATCAATTTCGCGGACGGAACCATTGCCGAACCGCCCATCGCGCTTTGCGAGGTGCAGGCCCTGGTCTACTCAGCGTTGCTGTCCCGGGCATGGATGGCGTACGACGCCGGGGACGCGCCGTTGGCTGCCCGGCTCACCGCCGAGGCGGCGCAGTTGAAGAAAAGGTTCAACGAGGAATTCTGGCTGCCGGACCGCGGCTACTTCGCCGTTGCCCTGGACGGCCGCAAGCGGCCGGTTGATGCCTGCGCCTCGAATATGGGGCAGTGCCTGTGGCACGGCATCGTTGACGATGACAAGGTGCCGCTGGTGGCTGAACGGCTAATGTCGCCGGAGATGTTCAGTGGCTGGGGTGTCAGGACCCTGGCCTCAAATATGGGGGCCTACAACCCGGCCAGTTACCACAACGGTTCTGTATGGCCGCATGACAATGCCATTATTGCGGCCGGACTCATGCGGTACGGATTCGTCGAGGAGGCGCAGCGCATCGCCACCGCCCTGCTCGAAGCCGCGGATTTTTCCGGCGGCCGGCTGCCGGAGCTGTTCTGCGGCTTCAGCAGGGAGCAGGTGGCCGAGCCGGTGCCCTACCCCACGGCCTGCTCCCCGCAGGCCTGGGCGGCCACCGCGCCGATCATGCTGATCACCTGCCTGATGCGGTACGACGCCCATGTCTCCCGCGGAGGCTTCTGGATGGATCCGGCGCTGCCGCAGTCCTACGGGAACCTGCACATCACCAACGCTCCCCTGGCCGGTGGCCGGATCACCATCGACATCAGGGACGGCGAACCTGCGGTGCAGGGCTTGCCGGAGGGCTTGACGTTCCACCGCGAACACCGGCCATGGCTGACCGAGCTCATCTCGCAGGCCGGATTGGACGCCAAGGGCTAAACCTCCCAGTCGCCGTCAGCGTAGGCGCTGCGGACGTGGGCGCGCAGGTACTCCCCCACCACGGCAGCTCCAAGGCCGCCCACTTCGGGCGCCACAACGCGGCCGTCCACGCGCTGGGCCATCCGCTGGATGAACCGCTCCAGGCCGGGGTCGTTGCCCAGGCGGAAGAAGGTGGCCTGGACGCCGGCGCGCCCAAGGCGGTCCAGTTCGGCAACCGTGGCGCGGATGGTCTCTGCGTCCGGCGGCCAGTTGAACCAGGAGTCCCCGTCGGGCAGCAGGTGCGCCGTGGGTTCGCCATCTGTGACCACCAGCAGGACGGGCTGCATGGAGGGGTGCCGGCGGAAGAAGCGGCCGGCCAGCAGCAGGCCGTGGTGCAGGTTGGTTCCCTGTTCGCGGAAGGCAGGCAGGGCCGTGAGTTCTCCGATGTCCATGGACTGCGCGTACCGGCCAAAGGTGATGAGCTCGAGGCGGTCGCCGCGGAAGCGCGTGGACACCAGGTGGTGTAATGCGAGCGCTGTCCGCTTCATCGGAACCCACCGCCCTTCTGCGGCCATGGAAAAGGACACGTCCACCAGCAGGGCCACCGCGGCCTGGGTGCGGGCCTCCGTCTCCGACACTTCGATATCGCCGACGGCGAGGCGCAGGCCGCGGGCCGGGTCGCCGCCGTCGGCCATGGTCCGCCGGATGGCGTTGGTCATGGTCCGGGTGACGTCCCAGGGCTCGCCGTCCCCGAACTCCCATTGCCGGCTTGAGCCTGTCTGTTCTCCGGCGGCCCCGGCCATCCTGGTGTCCCGGCTTCCCTGCCGGCCGGACAGCTGCCTGGCAGCGTCGCGGAGGAGTGACTTCCCCAGCCGCCGCATGGCCTGCGGGGACAACCTTAGGTCGCCGTCCGTGCCGCGCCGCAGGTAGCCGCCGTCCTGCATGGCACGCTCGATCTCCGCGAGGGTGCGGGCGCTCACGGCGGCGCTTTCACCGAGCTGGCGGGCGATCGCGTCCAGGTCCAGGTCATCGAGCCTGGAGCCGTTGTAGGACTGGGAGAGCTGTTCGGACAGTTGGTCCAGTTCGGCGATGTCCTGCAGCACCCCCGTGCCGTCGCCCAGCCCCAGGCCCTCCTGCCCTTCGAAGCGTTCCGATCCCGTCCAGTCCTCTCCGGGGCGCAGTGCCCGGAGGGCGGCGTCAAGTTCGCTGAGCTGGGCCATCAGTTCGGGCGAGCCGAAGGCCTGGGCGGAGAGCCGCATCAGCTCATCGCGCTGCTCAGGTGACATCGACTGCAGGAGCCGTTGGGCGGCGGCGGCGCGCTGGGCCAGGGCGTCCACCAGTTCCTCCACCGACTGCGGATTCTCCGGGAAAAACTGGCCGTGTTTGGCCATGAACTCCTGGAAGTCGGCGTCGGTGTCCTCCCCGCGCCGGTGTTCGCCCAGCAGTTCGTTGAGGTCCCGGAGCATGGCGTTCACCGCCTGGCGGTCCTCATCGGTGGCACTCTCCAGCGCCTGCTTCATGCCGGCGAACCGCTGCTCGAGGACCTCGCGGCCCAGCAGGTCCTTGATGTGTTCGTAGGCCTCACGTGCTGCGCTGGATTGCCAGTCGTAGGACGCCAGCTCATTCACCGCCGCAGCCGTGGAGGGTGGGAGGTTCTGCAGCTGCATCTCCCGGAAGGCGCGCTCGGTGTTGTCCATCATGGCGTCCCGGGCCAGTTGCTTGCGCTCCTCCAGCACCGCGGTGTCCAGGAGCTTCTTTACTTCGTCCAGGGTGCCGTCCAGCCGGTGCCGGCTGAGCAGGTCGCGGCGCCGCTGCTGGACGCGCCGGGCAAGGTCATCCAGGCCGTCCCGGTTCCGGCCTCCGCGCCGCAGGAATTCCTGCAGGGCGTGGCGGGGCGAGTAGCCGGCCATCACGTCTTCGGCGACAGCGTCAAGTGCCTCGGCCAAGTCGACTGGCGGGGCGAGCGGGTCCGGGCCGCCAGTGTACCGGCCGTATCTGGCGGACCGCTTGTGGATGGCCATGCTGCCTCCCGGGCTTAGCCGTAGATGGTTTCCTCGTCGTCGGACTCCTTGGAGATCCGCCGGCCGAGGTATAGGCCCTCCAGTGCCAGTTCGACGGCGGCGGCCAGTTGTCCGTCATTCACCGCACCAAGGCGCCGCCCGATTTCGTCGTAGAGGCCCGAGCCGTTCAGCGACGGCAGGTTGCCCAGGAACTCCTGCGCCGTGACCTGCTCCCCGGTGGTGACGGTGCGGTGCCCGTCCAGGGCAGCCACGAGCGGGCCCATGTCCAGGCCCTGGAAGTGCGCCCTGACAGCTTCCGCGGTTGCGGTACGCAGGAGGTGGTCGAGGACGCCCTGTTCCCGCCCTTCCTCGCCGGATTCAAACTCGATCTTGCCCGTCAGGACCTCCACTGCAGGCTCCAGGTCGATGATCCGTGCCACCGCCTGGTCCTCCCCCCGCAGGCTGGCCCGGCGCAATGCCGCAGCAGCCACCGTCTCTGCCCCCGCAATGGCGAACCGGGCGGAAACGCCGGAGGTTTGGTTGATGGCAGGCGACTGCCGCAGTGCCCGGGTGTAGCGGGCCAGGATTTCCAGGATGAACGGCGGCACGTCCGCAACCAGCCGGCCCTCCTGGCGGATGACCGCCACTTCGTCTTCCAGCTCGACCGGGTAATGGGTCCTGATCTCCGCGCCGAAGCGGTCCTTCAGTGGCGTAATGATCCGGCCGCGGTTGGTGTAGTCCTCCGGGTTGGCGGACGCGACAACCAGGACGTCCAGCGGCAGCCGCAGCACGTAGCCGCGGATCTGGATGTCCCGTTCCTCCATGACGTTGAGCATGGACACCTGGATGCGTTCGGCGAGGTCCGGCAATTCGTTGATGGCGATGATGCCCCGGTTGGAGCGCGGGATGAGCCCATAGTGGATGGTTTCCGGGTCGCCCAGCCTGCGGCCCTCAGCTACGCGCATCGGGTCCACGTCGCCCACAAGGTCGGCCACGGAGGTATCCGGCGTCGCGAGCTTCTCCACGTACCGCTCTGAACGGTGCCGCCATGCGATCCGCAGCCGGTCTCCCTCGGTCAGCGCCCTGGCGCGGGATTGCTCGGTGATCGGCTCAAACGGGTGCTCGTTCAGCTCCGAGTCCTCAATTACCGGCGACCACTCGTCAAGCAACCCGGCCAGGGTACGGAGCACGCGGGTCTTGCCCTGCCCGCGCTCACCCAACAGGACAATGTCATGCCCGGCGAGCAGGGCCCGTTCGAGCTGCGGAATCACGGTCCTGCTGAAGCCGTACAGCCCCGGCCAGGGGTCACGTCCCGCGGCCAGGGCCGCGAGGAGGTTGTCGCGGATTTCGTGCCTCAGGTCCTTGTGGACGCAGCCTGCCGCACGCAGTTCACCAACGGTGTAGATATCGGGGCGATCAGTCACTCCTCTACGGTAATCCCCACCCTGCGGCTAATCGAGAGATTCCTCCACATTCCCGGCCCGCTTGCCGCTCCCCGCGCCTCGCAAGCTCGGCACGGGGCCCCCTCGCGGCTACCGCTTGCCGCTCCCCGCGCCTCGCAAGCTCGGCACGGGGCCCCCTCGCGGCTACGCTTAGTCCCAATGACACAGAGCACATTGATCCTCCTGGTGCGGCACGGCCAGACACCCACCACCGGTACCGTCCTGCCGGGCCGGGCCCCGGGCCTCCACCTTTCCGAGCGCGGCCGTGCACAGGCTGATGCTGTTGCCGACCGCCTTGACGGCCTGCCTGTCGAGGCGGTGTACTCGTCACCCCTGGAGCGGGCACGGGAGACTGCCGAGCCCACGGCCGCCCGCACCGGCCGGACGGTCAAAGAAGAAGCCGGGCTTTTGGAATGCGATTTCGGTGACTGGACCGGCGCGGCGCTCGCCGGGCTTGCGGGCCTGCCGGAGTGGCAGACCGTCCAGCACAACCCATCGGCGTTCCGCTTTCCCAATGGCGAGGGCTTTTCCGGAATGCAGGCGCGGATGGTTGGGACACTGGAGGATCTCCGGGCCGCCCATCGTGGCGGCGTCGTGGTCTGCTTCTCCCATGCCGATCCCATTAAGGCGGCCGTGGCCCATGCGCTGGGCACCCACCTTGACCTTTTCCAGCGCATCATGATCAGCCCGGCGTCGGTCTCGGTGATCTCCTACACGGACGGGCAGGCGCCGGCGGTGCTCACGGTGAATTCGATGTCGGAGCCCTTAAGCGGGCTGATGTCATCGTGATCCTTTCCGGACAGGAACGGAACGACTGGCCGCCGGTTGCGGCAGCACGGGGCATGCGGTGTCCGGGCGGGAGCTGACCCTCCTCACCGAGGGCCGCGTGGAGCTGCTGGGCCGCATCATGAGCGGCAGCAATGCCACGTTCCTCGCGGAGCTTTCCTGCGGTGACGATTCCGCCTGGGCCGTCTACAAGCCGGAGGCAGGAGAGCGGCCGCTGGTGGATTTCGACGCCGGCCTGTACCGCCGTGAGTGCGCCGCATTCCAGCTGAGCGAAGCACTGGGGTGGGGAATGGTGCCGCCTACAGTGGTCCGCACGGACGCGCCGCTTGGCGTCGGGTCGTTGCAGTGGTTCATCGAAGGCGACCACCAGGAACATTACTTCACCCTGTACGCAGACTCGCCGGAGACACACAGCGAGCTGGCGCGGATGGCGCTGTTCGACTACGTGGCAAACAATACTGACCGGAAAAGCGGGCACGTCCTGCGTGGTACTGACGGCCGGATCTGGGGCATCGACCACGGTCTGTGCTTTTCCGCTGCCTTCAAGCTCCGCACGGTCATCTGGGACTTCGCAGGCGACCCCATCCCGGACCAGCTGCTCGAGGACATCAGCCCCCTGGCGGCCACCGTCCCGGCAGATGTGGCGGAACTGCTCCACCCCGCCGAAGTGGCTGCCCTGCAGCGCCGCGTCCAGCGCATACTGCAGGAGAAGGTGCTTCCCGTTGACCGCACGGGGATGCGTTATCCGTGGCCCCTGGTCTAGGCCTATGACGTCCAGTCTGCGGGCCTGCGCGGGTCCGGGCGCTCTTCCAGCGCCGCTGCAGCCGCCGGGGCCGCCTGCTCAAGGTACGCGCCGATGTGCTCCAGCAGGTAATGCTGCCCCAGCACAGTGGGGTGGTCGCCGTCCGGGCCGATCAGGTCATCGAAGTCGTCGCTGATCCAGCCCTGGGCGATCGGATCAACAAACTCACCGCCCGCCCGCGCAGTGGCGGTCCTGAGTTGGTCGCTGATATCCACGAGCCCGGGGTCAGGGTCCGTGGTGTACGACGGCGGCCCCACCACAATGATCCTGGCCTCGGGGGCAAGTGCCTCTGCCTTGTCCATGGCGGCCAGGGCCGCGTCGCCGACGTCTGCGGAGGCGTAGCCAAGGTCGTTTTCCGAGCCGAAAAAGACCACGATCCCGGTGTCCGGGGTGACGAAGTCATCCACCTGCGTGCCGAAGGTCCCGTTGTAGTCGCCCAGGCTGAGGTAGCCGCTTCCGTCCTCGGCCGCGTTGACCACTTCCAGGCCCGTTACCGCCGGGTCCGTCCGCATCAGCGCGGGCCACGCCTCCTGCGGCGACGTGCCGTGACCGGTGCTCAGCGAGTCCCCCACTACCACCACGCGGACCGGCGGCGCCGAGGCCGGGGGCTGCGTCCGGGCAGCGCTTCCCGACGTCACGGCCAGGAGGAGGACCGCCACACCGGCGGTCACGAGCCGGCCGGGATGACCGTGCAGCGGGGCGCTGTCGTGCATGGTCCCTCCTCCTGCCTGCAATTACCGGCCGGCGGGCTGCTGCCCGCCGGCCGTTTATCTTCTAGTCCGTGTCCCATCGTAGGCAATTGTGGGAATACTTTAGGGCCAAGGTGACCAGGATCAACAGGATGCACAGCGACTGCACAGGAACCTTTAGGGCATTAGGTACCCTGGTGGCTGCCGTTCGGGGTCCAAGCCGTCCGGCGTCGAGCAGGCTGCGCTGTAATCGACGGGCTGCACTGTAGTCGGCGGGCTACGCTGGATCCGTGCAGCGGCAGGCAACCGGGTGGAATCCCGCAACCAAAGTTTCCGAGCAGGCGCCCGGCGTCTACTTCGCCGAAGGGCCAGCCTCCAACTGGATCGTGGCGCGGGACCCTTCCGGGTTCATCCTCATTGACAGCGGCTACCCCGGTGACCGCAGCAACGTCCTTGCCTCGATCCGCCACCTGGGCCTGGAACCGGCCAACGCCCTTGCACTGCTGGTCACGCACGGACACGTGGACCACACGGGCAGTGCCGCCTTCTTCTCCGAAACATTCGGAACCCCGGTCCTGTGCGCCCCCGGGGAGCTGGCCCACGTCCAGGGAAAGGAGAAGCACCAGGTCACCTTCGGCCAGGTCATCGGCCGGGCCTGGAAGCCGCGCATCTTCCGCTGGATGGTGCACGTCATCAGGGCGGGTGCCCTGGGTGCCAAGCCAGTGCCGGCGGCGGAAGCGTGGGACGCTGACAGGCTCCGGGCCCTGCCTGGCCGGCCCGTTGCCGTACCAGTGCCCGGCCATACGCCCGGCAATGCCGCCATCCACCTGTCCGGGGCGGGTGCCATTGCCGTGGGCGACTGCTTCGTCAGCGGCCACCCAATCAGCCGGACTTCCGGACCGCAGATGCTGCACCCGATGTACCACGCAGATCCGGCCGCCGCGCAGGCCGCCCTGCAGAACCTGGCCGGGTTGGAATCCCCGGTCGTCCTTCCCGGCCACGGACCCGCCCTGCGCGCCCCGCTGGCGGAAGCGCTGGCGGTTCTCGGGAACCGCGGTTAGAACTTGCCGTACCGTGCCCGCGCCATGGAATAGACGCCGTAGCAGATTAGCCCGGCCGCGATGGCGGCGAGGAGGAAGACGCCGTACGGTTGGGCGCCCAGGGTTTTCAGTCCGCCGTCGAGGCCGGAGGATTTGGATGGGTCGGCGGTTGCTGCCGCCACGATGATCAGGACACCGACGACGGCGAGCACCACACCCTTGGCTGCGTAACCGATGGTGCCGAGCCACTCCACGGCTGTCCGCGCGTTGCCCGGGTCCTGCAGGTCCTTCATGAACTTCCGGGAGACGCCCCGGTAGGCATAGAAGACGCCCGCTCCGATGATCGCCAGCCCCAGCACCACCAGAAGCACCACCCCGGCGGGCGCGCCCATCAGCTTTGCGGTGAAATCGGTGGCCGACTGGCTGGAGTTCTTGCTGCCCCCGGCGGCAAAAACGGCGAAGGTGAAGGCAAGGAAGCCGAAAACCACAGCTTTCCCCGCAGCGCCGGCAGCTTTCTTCAATTTCTTCTTGGAGTCGGACTCGGTTCGCGCCCCAAATACGGCTTCGCTTAGCATCCAGAGCGCAAGCGCGGCACAGGCGACAGCTCCGGCCCAGAGCAGGATCCCCCCGCCCGGCTTGGACGCCAGGGCTCCGATCGCCCCGGACTGGTCAGCTTCTCCACCCTGGCCCCTGGTCAACTGCAAGGCGATGGCGCCGACCAGGATATGGACCAGGCCGATGAAGACATATCCGGCCCGGGCCAGAACGCGGACTGCCGGGCTGCGGCTCGCCGACGCCGCCTCGGATACTGCCCTGTTAGCTCCCTGCGACGCGTTGCCCATGGCCGGCCCTTCCCAAATATGTAGTTGATCTTCCAATCCCGGGCCGGTTCCCCCCGCCTGCGTCGCGGAATGCTTCAGTGTAAATCCGTCCGCGCCGTCCCGACAGGCCCGGAAAGTTCCGGCCACGCACGGAGGGCTACTACAGTCGAATCGGTGCAAGCCAAACAGAACGTTGATGAACTGACCGAGCTGAACATCTCCGGGCCCGCGGCGGAGCACGCCGAAGACGGCTTCGTCCGCGTGCTCGGAGCCCGCGAAAACAACCTGCGGAACGTCAGCGTGGATGTGCCGCGGGATGCGATCGTGGCGTTCACCGGGGTCTCCGGCTCCGGCAAGTCGTCCCTGGCCTTCGGCACCATCTACGCGGAAGCGCAGCGCCGGTTCTTCGAATCCGTGGCGCCCTATGCCCGCCGCCTCATCCAGCAGGGCCACAACCCCAAGGTGGACCGGATCACCGGGCTGCCGCCCGCCGTCGCAGTCCAACAGCGCCGGGGGACGGCAACCTCCAGGTCCACGGTCGGGACCGTCACCACGCTGTCCAATTCACTGCGCATGCTGTTCTCCCGCGCCGGCAGCTACCCCGAGGGCGCAGCGCCGCTGGACTCGGACGCCTTCTCCCCCAACACCGCGGCGGGCGCCTGCCCGGAATGCCACGGCCTGGGCACCGCCCACACCGTCAGTGAGGCATCCCTGGTTCCGGACCCGTCCCTGAGCATCCGCGACGGGGCGATCGCCGCATGGCCCGGCGCCTGGCAGGGCAAAAACCTGCGCGACATCCTGACCCACCTCGGCTACGACGTCGATATCCCCTGGCGGCAGCTGCCCCGGAAACAGCGGGACTGGATCCTGTTTACCGAAGAACAGCCCGTGGTGGAAGTGACACCGCAACGGGACCGCGTCGCCAAGCCGTACAAGGGCCGGTTCTGGAGCGCCAAGAGCTACGTCATGCACACGCTGCTCGATTCCAAAAGCCCTGCCATGCGGGAAAAAGTCCTGCGCTTCATGGAAACCGGGCCCTGCCCGCGGTGCGGCGGAACAGGGCTCCGGCCCGAGGCCCTTGCCGTGACCTTCGCAGGACACACCATCGCCGGGCTCAATGCGGCGCCCATGACCGAACTGGCCGGCATCATCCGCCCCACCACCAAGCTGGCCAGTGCAGGGACCGCGTCCCGCAAGCAGTCTTCCGAGTCCAACGAAGTGGCTGTGGCCATCACCCGCGACCTGCTCCAGCGCATCAACGTGCTGCTGGAACTGGGCCTGGGGTACCTGGCCCTTGGGCGGGCCACCCCTACGCTCTCGCCGGGGGAAATGCAGCGGCTCCGGATCGCCACCCAGCTCCGCTCAGGGCTCTTCGGCGTGATCTACGTCCTTGACGAACCATCGGCGGGCCTGCACCCGGCGGACGCCGAACCCCTCCTCGCCGTCCTGGACCAGCTCAAGGCATCCGGCAACTCCGTATTCGTCGTGGAGCACAACATGGACATGGTCCGCCGGGCGGATTGGCTGGTGGACGTGGGGCCCCGGGCCGGCGAGGACGGCGGCGAGGTGCTGTACAGCGGACCCGTGCAGGGCCTGGATGCGGTGGCGGAGTCCGTGACGCGGCCGTTCCTGTTCCCCGACGGTACAGCGACGGCAGAGGACGACGGCGGTGCCGGGGCCGGCAAAGGTGCCCCGCACGAAGCCGCCGGGTGGCTGGAACTGCGGGGCGTCAGCCGCCACAACCTGCGGAACCTGGACGCCTCCTTCCCACTCGGTGTCCTGACAGCCGTCACCGGCGTCTCGGGTTCCGGAAAGTCCACGCTGGTCAGCCGGGTCCTCGCCGATATTGCCCGTGCCGCACTGCATGGTGGTGCAGAAACCGGGGCCGGGACATCACCCGACGAGCCGGACGAGGACCTCGAAGACCAGGGCGGACCGGCGACCGTGGGGCACGTATCCGGCCTGGACCGGATCGACCGCCTGGTGAAGGTGGACCAGAAACCGATCGGGCGCACACCCCGGTCCAACTTGGCCACCTACACGGGGCTCTTCGATGCCGTCCGCAAGGAATTCGCCGCCACCGATGCCGCCAGGAGCCGCGGATTTGGCCCTGGACGCTTTTCCTTCAACGTGGCCGGCGGCCGCTGCGAGACCTGCCAGGGCGAAGGTTTCGTGGCCGTGGAACTGCTGTTCCTGCCGGGCAGTTACGGCCCGTGCCCGGAATGCGGCGGCACACGCTACAACCCCGGGACCCTGGAGGTCACGTACAAGGGCAGGAACATTGCGGAAGTACTGGGCATGACGGTCAACGCCGCCGCCCACTTCCTGTCCGGGGTTCCCGCGGCCGCAAGGTCCCTGCAGACCCTCCAGGAAGTGGGCCTGGGCTACCTCAGGCTGGGCCAGCCCGCCACCGAACTTTCCGGCGGTGAGGCGCAGCGGATCAAGCTGGCCACCGAACTGCAGCGGGCCCGGCGCGGGCACACCCTGTACCTCCTGGATGAGCCCACCACGGGTCTGCACCCGGCCGACGTCCAGCTCCTGATGGCGCAGCTGAACCGCCTGGTGGACGCCGGAAACACAGTCGTCGTGGTGGAACACGCCATGGACGTGGTCGCCGCCGCCGACTGGGTGATGGATCTGGGACCTGCCGGCGGCGATGCCGGCGGCACGATCGTCGCCGCCGGTGACCCGGCCGCCGTCGCGCGTTCCCGCAGCAGCCGCACGGCCCCTTACCTTGCGGAAGCGCTGCGGGCAGCTTCCGGCGGCAAAGACGAGTAGGTCCTGCTCTCCTGCCCTCGTCCTTGCAGGAGCGTAGGACAGAGGGATGCGTACCGAAGGGGCGGCGTTGCCCATGACATCCTCCCGCTTGAGGCGGCACGGCCCATCGTGGACCTCGTAACCTCAGATGCTATGGCGTGCCCCGATGGCGGTGGAGAAACCGGGTGACGCGGCTCCGGAACTCGCCGGGATCCACCGCCGGGCCCTTTGGCGCGCGGCGGCCGGCTTCCGTCAGGAGGTGCAGGCCCTCGTCCACCGCTGCCTTCGATGCCCTCAAGGAAGCTGCCGAGACCCCGTTCCAGGGGGTGAGGAGGGCAGCGAGAGCCGCGTCAGCATCGTCGTCGGGAGCAAGGGTGGTGACCAGCCCCATGTCCCACGCCTCGCGGGCAGTCAGCATACGGCCCGTGTAGAGGAGGTCCTTTGCCCTTGACGGACCTATCCGCAGCGCCAGACGCGTGGCGAAGGTGGCCGGAACCAGCAAGCCGAGGCGTGCCACAGGCATCCCGATCCGCGCTGTCGGGGTCAGCAGTTGCAGGTCGCAGGCAAGGGCAAGCTGGCAGCCCCCGCCGGCCGCAACCCCCTCGACCACGGCCAGGGTGGGGACAGGCAAGTCCTCGAGCGCCTGCAGGGCGGCTTCAAGCACGTCAAAGGTGCGGCCAACTTCCGCATCCGACGTCCCGTCCCATTCGCGTATGTCCGAGCCGGCGCAAAACACTCCACCCCTGCCGCGAACCACGACGGCGCGCAGGGAAGGGAAGGATGCCAGGCCGTGCACTGCACGCTGCAAATCCTCCCAGCCGCCCAGCCCCAGGGCATTGAGCCGTTGGCCGCTGCCGAAGGACAGCACGGCAATGGACCCCGTTTCGTCAACACTGACCGTGGCCGTCACGTGCCTGCTTCCCCCGCATCCTGTTTGCTTCCGGCGCCGGACTTCGTCATGTGGCCTCCCGCGGTGTGAAGGAACCAGGCCATTGCGATGCGCGGATCCGCGCCAGATGGCGGACGGGGCCCAGCGTGCCCCACTCGTCCCCGCCCAGCCGTGACAGCGGATCAAGCCCTGTCACCTCCGGGTGCTCGCCGCTGAGCACCTGGGAAGAGACAGCTGCGTGCACAACCAGGCCGAACACCAGGACGCAGTCACCCATGCGGAGGGTCTGGTGAAGCGAACATTCCAGGACCGCCGGGGATTCCTTGACCCGGGGCGGCCGGACCGCGGCACTGGGCTCACGGGCCAGGTGGGCGGCGTCGAATTCGCTGATGTCGGCACTGAAATTCGTCCCGGTGGCGTTAACCTCCTGGATCAGCGCTGCCGGGGCGAGGTTGACCACGAACTCCCCCGTCGCTTCGATGTTCCGCAGCGAATCCTTCTCGCCCACGGAGGTGAACATGATGATCGGAGGGTCCACCGAAGCAACCGTGAAGAACGAGTGCGGCGCAAGGTTGTCCACCCCTGCCGGGGAAGTACTGGATACCCACGCGATGGGCCGCGGAACCACTACTGAGGTGAGGAATTTGTAGAAGGCCCGGGGACCCAGTTGTTCAGGTTCAAAGTCCGTCCGCATCCTGTCCTACAGGTTTCTTGGCGTCGCGGTGGCGGCAGCGTCCTTGGCCAGCGCCCCCTTGGCCCTGGGAAGGAGGATCAGGGCTGCCATGGCAATCACGCAACAGAGGATGATGTACAGCGAAATCGACGTCGAGTTGCCGTAGGTGGCCAGCAAGGCGGCTGCGATGAGCGGCGCCGGGCCACCCGCAATCACGCTGGCCAATTGGTAACCCAGCCCGGCGCCCGTGTAGCGGATGTCGGTGTCAAAGCTTTCGGCGATCAGGGCGGCCTGCGGACCGTATTGGATGTCGTGGAGGATCAGGCTGACCACCACGGCAACGCCAACCCAAAGGGAGTCGCGGGTGTTCAGCAGCCCAAAGTAGGGGAATGCGAACAGCGCGGTGAGCACGATGCCGGTTCCGTAAACACGCCGCCGCCCGAAACGGTCTGACAGGCGCCCAAACAGGGGAACGCTGATGAGCCCCAGCGCGGCCGCGATCAGCGTGTCATCCAGGATCGAGTTGCTGTCCAGCTTCAACTGCTTGGTGGCGTAGGTAATCACGAAAGTGATGAAGAGGTAGAAAGGCGCCTGCTCCGAGGTGCGCACCAGGGCGGAAAGGAGGATCTCCTTGGGCTGCCGCTTGATGACCTCGATAATGGGGGCACGCACCACCTTGTTGGACTTCCGGACTTCGTCGAACTCCGGGCTTTCGATGACGCGCAGCCGGACGAACAGGCCCACGCCGATCAGGATGATGCTCAGGATGAACGGGATCCGCCAGCCGTAGGCAGCAAATCCATCAGTGCCCGTTGCGGCAGTAGTGATCCTGACGACGCCGGTGGACAGGACCAGCCCCAGCGGCACCCCGATCTGGGGCCAGGAAGCGGACAGGCCGCGGCGGTTTTGGTCGCCCCATTCCATGCTCAGCAGGACCGAACCGCCCCACTCGCCTCCCACGCCGATTCCCTGGATTATCCGGAGCAGGACCAGCAGGACCGGCGCGGCGACGCCGATGCTTTGGTACGTGGGCAGGCAGCCGATCAGTACCGTGCCGAAGGCCATCAGGAACAGCGTGGCCATGAGTGTTGTCTTGCGGCCGATCCGGTCACCGAAATGGCCGAAGATGGCCGCGCCGATTGGCCTGGCCACAAAGCCGACAAACTGGGTACCGAAAGCCGCCAGCACGCCGGCGAAGGCAACCTGGCCCGGGAAGAACAACTGGGGAAACACCAGGGCGGCGGCAGTCCCGTACAGGAAGAAGTCGTACCACTCGATGGTGGTACCCACCACGCTCGCCACCGTAGCGCGCCGTACGGCCTGTTCCCGGGTCACTCCTTGAATACTCATCATCACTCCGTTGGTCAGATGCAGTAGAACGCCCGGCCTTATGGCAATAACAAGGGAAGAAAATGTCAATGCCTGGCGCTGGACCCGCATTGCGGTTCCATTTCCATCGTGCGAGCACTTGGTTGCCCGTGTCAACGGTTTCCCCCGCTGCCGGGCCCCTCCCGCGTACTGCGTGGCCCGCCGTCGTCCGTCTTTTATGGTTGCTGCAGGCAAATATCGGTGCGGCTATGGACTCTTGGGCGGGGCCCAACCAGACTGTCTACAACAGCTTGCCAAGTGAAACGGAATTGACCGCACTTTCATTCTTCGGATAAATGGACGGCTGCATTTATTGGGGCTTTACCGTGATGCCGTTCGCGGCATTGAAAGGATCTGGTTATGCCGGACTTCGCACCGTTCTTCCCGCTTATCGCCATTATTTTGGGGGTGCTTTTTGCCGTCGGCTTTATCTGGGTTGCCACGAAGCTGATGTGGAAAGTGGCTGAACCCAACGAGGCCCTGATCATTTCCGGCTTAACCCGTGGAACCCTTGAAACCCGGGAAGGAATGGATTTCAAAATTGTCACCGGAAAGGGCGCCTTGGTCCTTCCCGGCCTCCAGACGGTGCGGCCCCTGTCACTGACATTGAATGAAACCGAACTCAAAGTCTCCTGCGTTACCTCACAGGGCATCCAGGTGATAGTGGAGGGCGTCGTCATTTACAAGATTGGCGACGCACCGCCCTTTATCGCCAATGCCGCCCGCCGTTTCCTGGGCCAGCAGCCAAAGATGGAAAGCCAGGTGTACAACGTCTTTGAGGGCCACCTGCGCTCCATCATTGGCAGCATGACGATGGAGGAAATCATCCGCGAGCGGGACAAACTTGCCTCGCAGGTCCGCAGCGCCAGCGGTGTAGAGATGGAGAAGCTGGGCCTGGTGGTGGACTCGCTGCAGATCAAGGACCTGCAGGATCCCACCGGCTACATCCAGAACATCGCGAAGCCTCATATTGCCCAGGTGAAGATGGAGGCCCGGATCGCCGAGGCCACCCGAAACCGGGAGGCGGCGGAAAAGGAAGCGGAAGCGGCAGCCCTGATCGCGGATGCGCAGAGCGTGTCCGCGATCCGCCAGTCGGTGGCTCAGGCCAATGCCGAACGCGCCCGGGCCAATGCCGCCCAGGCCGGGCCGCTGGCTGAGGCCACGGCGCGGCAGCAGGTGGTGGTCCAGGAAACCGAGGTTGCCAAGCTTGAGGCGGACCGGGAAGAGCAGAAGCTGCAGACGAGTATCCGGAAACCTGCCGACGCGAAGGCCTACGCCAAGCGCACGGATGCAGAAGGCCAGAAAGCTGCGGACATCAGTGCCGCCGAGGCACTGGCCCGCCGCACCGAGCTTGAGGCCCAGGCCAACGCCCGCCGGACCGAAGTGACGGCCCAGGCCAACGCCACGGCAGCGGCGGCAGCGGCCGGAGCCACCAAAGTTACGGGCGAAGCCGAAGCGGCCGCCACCAAGGCGAAGGGGGACGCTGCCGCCTCCGCGATCAAAGCCAAGGCCCTGGCCGAGGCGGACGGCATCAAGGCGCGTGCCGAGGCGCTTGGTACCAACCAGGACGCGGTCATCTCCCAGCAGCTTGCCGAGAACATGCCGGCCATCATCGCCGCAGCGGCCGAGCCGTTCTCCCACGTGGGCCAGATGACCGTCCTCAACGGCGGTGAGGGTGTCAACAAGATGCTGGGCGGAATCCTAGCCCAGGCGGGCGACTACCTGCCGGCCCTCGCGTCGGCCCTCCGAAAGGGCGAGGACGCCAAGCGCCAGCCCAAGGCGCCGGGTGCCTAGGAATACCGGACGCGTGGGAATGCCTGATGCGCAGGAACGTTGACCGGAGCCTGACCGGCAAGATCGGCCGGGTGACCGGGCGGGTCGGCCCGGGCACCATCGGCGAAGTGATGCTGCCCTACCTGGGCGGCACTATGGCGTTCCACGCCCATCCCTTCGACAAGACCAGTAGTTTCCCGGTGGGGGCTGAGGTCCTGGTGATCTATTTCGACCCGCCTCAGACGGTGTACGTGGAGGAACTGCCGGACGTGTTGAAGCACGTCCAGTGAGGGCGCGGCGTCGTCCCCCTTCCCCGATGGGGCTACCGTCCGCCCTCCATTTTGCGGCTGCGCTGCTCCTGCGCCATTGGCCCGTACGGATAAATCCCTGCCCCGGGCTGGCTGGCCTGGGTGAGCCGGGTCACCTCGTCCGCACTGAGTTCCAGGCCGGCGGCCGCCAGGTTGTCGGCGAGCTGCTCTTTGGACCGGGTTCCCAGGATCACCGAGGTCACCCCAGGGCGGTCAGCCAGCCAGGCGAGGGCTACCTGGGAGGGGCTCACACCGTGGTCGGAGGCAATGCCTTCTACAGCATCAATCACCGTCCACGTGCGCGGATTGTCGTTGCGTGCCTTCCAGGCTTCCATGCCGCGTTCCGGGTTCTCCCCCAGGCGGGTTGCCCCTGAGGGGCGCTGGTCACGCCGGTACTTGCCGGACAGCCACCCGCCGCCCAAGGGAGACCACGGCAGCAGGCCGATTCCGGCATCAAGGGCGGCCGGCACGATCTCAAACTCGATGTCCCTGACCAGCAGGCTGTACTGGGGCTGCAGGCTGACGGGCGGGTTCCATCCCTGGCTGCGTGCAACGTGGACGGCCTTGGTGAGCTGCCAGCCCAGGAAATTCGAGAAGCCGTAGTAGGCGATCTTGCCGCGGCTTACGGCGTCTTCCAGGAACCGAAGGGTCTCCTCCAGGGGGGTAATGGGATCCCACGCGTGCATCTGGTACAGGTCGATCTGCTCCACGCCCAGGCGGCGGAGCGAATCATCCAGGGCGCGGGTCAAGTGCCGGCGGGATGTTCCGACGTCGTTCGGTGCCGTCCCCATGGGAAAACGCCCCTTGGTCGCGATCACCGCCTGGTCCCGCAGGCCCGGCCGCCCGGCGAGCCAGCGCCCGATGATCTCTTCGGAGACACCGGAGCTGTAGACGTCGGCGGTATCGATGAAGTTGCCGCCCGCTTCGAAGTAGCTGTCCAGGATGCCGTGGGAGGTTTCCTCGGTCGCTTCTGCACCGAATGTCATGGTGCCCAGCGCGAAGCTGGTAACGATGGCGCCGGTGTGGCCAAGTGTTCGGTGCTGCACGGTGTGTCCTCGCGTTCAGTTGTGGTTTGGGGGGAAATCGCGGGCCGCCGCGTCCGTGGTGGTGGTGCGGATCCGGTACAGGCTGGTGGTTGCGGTGAGGTAGAGGTCCTGCCCGTCGGGGCCACCAAAACACAGGTTGGAGACGGTTTCGGGCACGGGGATGGTGCCCAGGAGTTCGAAGGACGGTGAATAGATCCGGACGGACGGGCCGGCCGACGTCCAGATCCTTCCGTCGACGTCCACCCGCAGCCCGTCCGCCGCGTGGCCGTCTTCCAATTCGAGCGTGCTGGTCCTGGGGCCGCAGCGGCCGTCGCGCACGGGGTAGGTGGCGATCCGCAGGGGGACGCCGTAGCCTGGCCCGGCCGTGTCCGCGACATAAAGGACTGATTCGTCAGGCGAAAAGGCCAGCCCGTTGGGGTGCACCAGGTCGGTGACAACGGGGGCCAGAACCCCGGTGGCCGGTTCCAAGCGGAACACATGGCAGCCTCCGTATTCCTGATCGCCCTCATGCCCTTCCCGTGTTCCCGGAAGGATTCCGTAGGGCGGGTCCGTGAACCAGATGCTGGCGTCGCGGGCAACCACGACGTCGTTGGGCGAATTCAGCCGGCGGCCCTCGAAGGAATCGACCAGGCCGGTGACCGTCCCCGCACGGTCGCGTTCCACCCGCCGCCGGCCGTGGCTGCACTGCACCACGCTGCCGTCGGCGTCCAGGGTGCGGCCATTGGTGAATTCCACGCCGGTTGCGTATTCCTGTGTCACCCCCGTGGCCGGGTCGAACTCAAGAATGCGGTCATTGGGGATATCGCTCCACCGCACAGCCTGGGACGACGGCACCCATAGGGGCCCCTCCGCCCATACTGAGCCGGTGGCCAGGCACTCCAATGCGCCCGTCGTCAGTCCGTCACCCATGAGAAAGCTCCTTCGCGCTCCGGTACCGGGGCGCCATGACCCGGCGGGATGGGCGGCATCCCGGACCCGGGCGTCATGGAACCCATGGGCCTGAACTTACCCTAGGCCTGGCCCTGGGTCTGCGGGACGCGCAGGCTGCCGTACCTTTCCATCCGGTGCCAGCGAAGATGGACTCCGGCAACCGCCGTGACAACGGCCTGGATAACCACGAGGTACATGAGCTGCCGGTAGACGAACTGCTGCAAGGGAAGTGTCCAAAGCGGCCCGAGCCGTTCCTTGTCCAGCCGGAACGCGTAGGCGGCCATGAGGAATTGAACCGCCAGAAAGACCAGCCAGAGCGCCGCGATCCGCAGCGGGTCGAGGAAGATCAGGCCATAGAGGGCAAAGACATCGACGATGGGCGCGAAGAGGGGAAGCAGCACCTGGAGGACCAGCAGGTAGCCCAGTCCGCGCCGGCCGAGCTTGCCGGCCGCCCCTCCCTGCACCACGGCGCCCCGGTGCTTCCACATTGCCTGGAGGGTGCCGTAGCACCACCGGTACCGCTGCTTCCAGAGAGCGCCAAGGGTTGCGGGCGCTTCCGTCCAGGCCCTGGCGTCCTCCTGGTACACCACGCGCCAGCCGTCGCGGCACAAGGCCATGGTCAGGTCGGTGTCCTCGGCGAGGGTGTCATCGCTGACGCCGCCAACGTTGACGAGTGCGTTGAGGCGGAAGGCACCAATCGCCCCCGGAACGGTGGGCATGCATTCGGCGACGTCGAACAGCCTGCGGTCAAGGTTGAAGCCCACCACGTACTCGATGTGCTGCCACGCCCCCAGGATGCCTCCCCGGTTCGCCACTTTCGTGTTGCCGGAAATAGCTCCCACCAGGGGATCCGCAAACGGCTGGATGAGGGCACGGACAGTGTCGGGCTCGAAGACTGTGTCACCGTCCACCATGACAACGATGTCGTGGCTTGCCGCCTGGATCCCGGCGTTCAGGGCGGACGGTTTGCCGCCGTTCTCCTTCCGGATGACGGTGACTCCGGGCAGGGCGAGGGCCTCCACGATGTCCGCCGTCCCATCGGTGGAACCGTCATCCACCACGATGACCTCGACCGGATGGGTGGAGGCAAGGATGGACAGGACTGCAGCTTCAATTCCGGCGGACTCGTTATAGGCGGGGACAATCACCGTCGCTGGTTCAGTCACCACTGGCCCCACCATGACGTCGACGCGGCGCCGGCCCCGCCCGTCCCCGGGCAGACGGCGTGCGGCGCGGCTGTGGCGTGCTGCGAAGAACATCACCAGGACTGCACGGAGGAACGTCACGACCCCGGCGGCAACGAGCCCCAAGGAGATCGCCCAGACGACGAAATCGCTGAGGCGGAGGCCCCATACCAAGGCGGAGCCGCGCAGCTCTTCGACGCTGGAAGCAGGACGCATACTGTCCACGCCCACGGCATTCCCGACCGTTGTGACGCGGTACCCCTGCTCGGCGAAACGGGACAGGGCGGAGTCCAGCGCGGCGACGGTCTGCTCCCTGTCGCCGCCGCCGTCGTGCATGAGGACTATCTGCCCCTGCGGCCCGGACGGGGTCAGGTTGGCTTCGATTGCTTTGGTGCCCGGGGTTTGCCAGTCCTCGCTGTCCAGGCTGCTCAGCACGGTCAGGTATCCCTCGTCCGCCATTCCGTGCAACGCGGACCACATGCCGTTAGTGATTGCCCCGTTGCCGGCGGTATAGGGAGGCCGGAGCAGGGAGACTGCCTGGCCTGTGACCCCCACAATCGCATCCTGTCCGCCTTGCACCTCAAGTTCGCGGCGCCATTCAGGGGCCGTGCCGAGATCGGTATGGGTCAGCGTGTGGACGCCAACCTCGTGGCCTTCGGCCACGATGCGGCGGAGCAGCTCCGGGTTGTCCGCTGCCGCCGACCCGACGACGAAGAAGGTGGCGTGGACGTGGTGTTCCCGCAGCACGTCCAGGATGCGGGGCGTCCACACAGGGTCCGGCCCGTCGTCGAACGTCAGGGCGATGGTCCGGTCCGGTGGACTGACGGTGGTTACGGCCGCGCCACGCGAATCCACCACGGGTCCGCCGTGCGAGACCGTCGCAGGGACGGCGTCCGCAGCGGTGTTGGCCGGCGGTGAGTCCCGGGCGATACCACCCAGGTGATGGATGTACCCCTGCACCGCCAGGGCGAGGCCCAACGCGATCAGGGTGGCCAGGAGGACAAACCAATGCGCCCTGACATTGGCGGGAACATTCCTGGTGGCGGGCCGGGCACCCTTATTCAGGCGGGGCATGCTACTGGTGCGCGGGAGCGGTGGGCCGTGTGGCCTGGCCCGGGGCCGAGCCGCTCGCACCGGGGGCGATCGCGCTGGAGCCCGGCGCTGTTCCGCTGGAACCCGGGGCGGTGGCGCCGGAGCCGGTGACGGTTCCGGACGTTCCGGGGGCTGCTGGGGCGGCGGGCGGCGCCGGGGCAGGAGCAGCGGCGGGGGCGGCAGGCGCAGCGGGCACGACGGCGGTGGCCGCCGCCGGAGGTACGGCAGTCACAGCGGAAACGGGCACCGGGACGGCCGCCGGCGACTGCTCAACGACCGGAACGGCGGGCCCGGTCAAGCCGGCCCGGGGATCGACAGAGGGCCGGCTTGTAGGAGTTTCGTGGGGGCCTGCCGCGGCCGGCACAGGCAGGAATGGCGCCGAGACCCCCGAACCGCCGATGAACGCGGCCAGCACCAGGACGACGTAGCCGGCGACAAGTCCGAGCACGCCCAGGCCGATCAGCTGGACCCGCCGGAGCCGTCGGCCTGACGCATCAACAAATACGGGTCCGCGCGTGGAGATGGCGGGCAGCTGATCGGAAGTCTTCTCAGGGGCTTTCATCGAGCAACAACCCTAGAGGACCCGGAATCGCTACCACAAAAACCGGTCCTGGTGTCCTGTGGCGCGTCCGCCCGAACCTTGGAGGGTTCAGTCGGGCCATTGGCCCCTACGGTCCGCCATCGGCCGGGTGAAGACTTGAGCCATGAACCGGGCAGGTATGTGGAGTGGGGAGCCATGTCGGGAACGAACTTGAGTGGAACGGCCCAGCTCCTGCCAAGGTACGCGTGGCCGGTATTCCTCGTCGGCGCCATCCTGCTGCTCGCGGTGGGAAACCCCACGGTGTACGGCATCGGCGTCCCGCTCGCCGCCTTGGTTTTGGCCCTTGTCGTGCCCATGTCCCGTCCCCGCTGGACTGGGCATCCGGACTGGCGCGACGTGGGGGCCGTTGCAGCACTGTATGTGGGTGTCGTGGCACTCTTCTGGCTGGCTTTCAGGGTCTTTACCCAGGGGAACACCCTCTGACTGTTCCTTTGCTTCGCGGCCGGGATGCTCCTCGGGGTCCTGGGTCCGGTCGCTTACACCACCTGGATACGCCGCAGGGGCTTGGCGGAGTTAGGCATCGGCCGGGCCAACCTGGGCAGCGCGTTCACTTTGGGGCTGGCCCTCGCAGCCGTGCAGTTCGTCATCACCTTGTGGGGATACCCGCTTCCGCGTCCGGTCGACTGGGTGCCCCTGGCAGCCTTGGCGATCACCGTGGGATTCTTTGAGGCGGTATTCTTCAGGGGCTTCATCCAGTCACGCCTGGAAGCGAGCTTCGGCCCAATCGCCGGTGTTGCGGGGGCGGCGGCCCTGTATGCGGCCTACCATGTCGGCTATGGCATGGACGCGCAGGAGATGCTTTTCCTTTTCGGCCTCGGCGTGGTTTACGCGGTGGCCTTCAGCGTTACCCGGAACCTGATCGTCCTGTGGCCCCTGTTGCTTCCCCTCGGATCCTTTTACAGCAACCTGCGGGGCGGTTCGATCCAGATGCCGTGGGAGGCCATCCTGGGTTTCGTGGACGTGCTGGGAGTCATGGTGGCCGCCATCTGGTTCGCCGCGCGGCGCGAACGCCGGAGGCTGGCTGGCGCACTACGGGGCCGGGAGCCCACAAGGAAGCGCCGGAATTTACGACGCCGGGCGTGATGACGCGGGCGCACGCTTTGGCTAGGATCGAGGTTCTTCGGTCAGTCAATTAAGGGCTTGGCGCTTTTCGTGCCCGCAGGGCGCCAGGTGAGCAGAGAGGCCACCATGGATGACACCCAGCCAGCCCAATTCCCGCTGGACCCCTTTCCGCAATATGAACGCATGCGCGCATCGGCACCTGTTTTCCGGGATGACCAATCGGGAAGCTGGCACGTGTTCCGGTACGACGACGTTCAGCGGGTGTTGTCCGAGCACGCAACATTCTCGTCCCGCATGGGTGGCGATAATCCGTCCGGTACCGGCCAATTGTTCGCGTCCAGCCTGATCACCGCCGATCCCCCGAGGCACCGCCAGTTACGCTCGCTGGTCACACAGGCGTTCACGCCCAAGGCCGTTGACGCCCTGGCTCCCCGTATTGCCGGACTCACTGACGAGCTTCTGGAGGCGATCGCGGCCGGCGGAAGCGCAGACCTGATCAAGGACCTTGCCTACCCGTTGCCGGTCATCGTGATCTCCGAGCTGATGGGCATCCCCGCAGAGGACCGTGAGCGCTTCAAGCACTGGTCCGATGTCATTGTCAGCCAGACGCGGACCGGTCCGGCCACTGAAGCCCAGGATTCCACCACCTCGGAGATGGTCGAGTACTTCCTGGCCCTGATCGACCGGCGCAGGAACCATCCCGCTACGGACCTCATCAGCAGCCTGCTGTCCGCGGAGATCGACGGCCAAAAACTGACGGTTCCCGAACTGCTCGGGTTCTGTGCCCTGCTGCTGGTAGCCGGCAATGAGACCACCACCAATCTGATCGGCAACGCCGTTTTGTGCCTGGCGGAGTCGCCCGGCACCCTCGAACGGCTCCTCAGCGAGCCGGCCTTGGTTCCCCAGGCCCTCGAGGAAGTGCTCCGCTTTCGGTCGCCGGTCCAGTCCATGTACCGCGTGACAGTTGCGGAGGCCGTTGTGGGCGGCCAACTGATTCCCGCCGGCGCACCTATCGTGGCCTGGATCGGCTCCGCAAACCGCGATGAGCAGCAGTTCCAGCGCGCCGCTGACTTCGACATCGACCGCAGCCCCAACCGCCATCTGGCGTTCGGCCATGGGATCCACTTTTGCCTCGGAGCGCCGCTGGCGCGCCTCGAAGCCAGGATTGCGCTGGAAGCGTTGCTGTCCCGCCTGCCGGGACTCACCGTGGCTCCGGGGGCGCAACTGGAGCGAATGGACAGCAGCATCGTTTACGGGCTGAAGGAACTTCCCGTCACGTGGCAGCCTGGCTGACGCGCCCGGAGGCCGGGTTAGCGGGGAGGCCGCAGGATGCGGGTCAACCGGTGGTGCCTGTTTTCGCGGCGTACTCGGTGGCCTGGGAGCGCACCCGGCGGATGTAGGCATCGGACTGGTTGTAGGCGTAGATGGCATCTGCCCACCCCTGCGCGGTGGTGAGGTCGCGGCCGTGGCCGCACAGGTAGGTGGCCGCGCTGAGGGCGGCGTCGTCGATGTTGAACGGGTCTGCTGCCCCATCTCCGTTCCCGTCCGTGCCTGCGAGCCGCCACGTGGAGGGAATGAACTGCATGGGCCCCACCGCGTGGTCCCAGGTGGCGTCGCCGTCCAGGGCACCGCCGTCGGTGTCAGCGATGGCGGCAAAGCCGGCGCCATCGAGGCTGGGGCCCACAATCGGGCCGCTGGCCTGGCCAGCGGCGCTCAAGCTGCCGCCGCCGTAGGTGCCATGGGCTGATTCGACGAACCCTACGGCGGCCAGTGTGTTCCAGCCGATTCCACAATTCGGCGCGGACTCGTTCGCCGTGACCGCCGAAGTAACGTAAGCGCGCAGGGCCCGGGCGGGAATTCCGGTTTCGGCGGCAGCCCTGCCCAGCCACTCGGCGTCCGGGCTCGGCGTCACGTTCACGGCTGTGGTGAGCGCTGCCGGACCCGTTTGAAGCTTGACCCCAGCACGCGGCGGCGGAGAAGCGGCCGCACGCGCGCCGGCACCCGGCTGAGCCATCAGCCAGAACGAGAAGGCTGCGCTGGCGCAGAGCACGAACAGGCTGAAGACCACAAAGCGTTTTACACGGAGCACTGACCAATCAAACCACCGCGCCCTCTTCCGCGTGGGTACCATCAGGCATGGGCAGGAAGAATTACCTGGTCGAAGGCGGTTCAGGCACGGGCAAGACCGCCGTCTGCAACGAATTGCGGCGGCGCGGCTACCACGCCATCAACGGCGACCGGGAACTTGCCTACCAAGGTGATCCGGTAACCGGCAAACCCGTAGCGGGCGTCACAGGGGTCGCGGTGCACCGGTACCACCTCTGGAGGGTTGCCGACGTCCGGGCGATAGCGGCAGACCAGCGGGAAGCGGTGACGTTCTTCTGCGGCGGATCGAGAAACCTCGCCACGTTCATCGATCTCTTTGACGGCGTCTTCGTCCTCGAGGTGGACCTGGAGACCTTGAACCGGCGGCTTGACCGGCGCCCGCCGGACGAGTGGGGAGGACAGAAGGCGGAACGGCAACTGATCGAACACCTGCACAAAACACGGGAGGAAATCCCACCGGGCGGAATCGCGATCGACGCCACCGGACCGCTCCCCCGCGTCGTGGACGATATCCTGCACCATGTCCAGGCATCCGGACCTGCCTAGCCTTCCTTGGAGACACGCTTCTTTGCCCGACCGGCGGGTCAGCGCACCACCGTGCGGTGACCGGCATCCAGTCTCCTGGTCCAGCCCCGTGAATCGAGATGTTCCAGCAGCGGAACCGCGATCCGGCGCGTTGTGCCGAGTGCCTGGCGGGCCTGGCTCGTGGTGAAGGGCTGGTCCAAACCGGCGAGGGTGCGCATCGCAAGCGCCGGGGCCGTAGGCAGCAGCACCACCCCGTCGCGCAGCCGCAGCAAGCGCCCCGTGCGTTCTGCGGCAGCCAGCTCGCGGGCGCCGAGTCCCAGTGCAGCCAGCTCATCGGCTTCGGGGGCATGGAACGCGTCCGCGCTGAGCCTGCCCTCCAGCGTGGCGATGGCCGGTTCGATAGGACCAAGGTTGCGTTGGCTGCCGGGCAGCCGGACGTGTCCGCCGTCCTGTTCCAGGCCGGCCACGCGGATGATGTGGGACAGGAGCTTCTCGTCGGGCAGCGAGAGCAGGTCCCGCGCCGCACCCATGGAAAGGCCAGGGGCCAGGGCATCCCGTTCCTGCAGCGCCTTGACTGCGCTGCGGAGCTGATGCTGCCAGGCCTCAAGGACAGGAGCGTGTACCCACCAATCATCGATCACCTGCACGCCGGACGGCGCCTCCGCCTCCTGCCCGGAAACAAGCCCGAGCCGGCGCAAATGCTCCGCCTGTACAGCCCTGCGGGCGGCTACCTCTCCCAGCACGTCCCCGCTCGGGTCCATGCCTGCAAGCCGGTCCGCCCAGTGGGCGCCGTCGCCGCGGCGCCGCAAGGCCGGAGGGTCGGCGTCGAGGATCCGCGCGCCGCCGAGCACCGAGCGGCTTCCGGGGTCGCGCAGCACCAGCCGGTCTCCCAGGACGAGGGGCAGGTGCCTGTCCAGCACCAGCCGGCCATGGTCAGCCCCGAAGGGACGCAGCCGGGCCGGCACGGACGCCGTTCCCACATGGACCATGAGCTGCTCCGGTACCTCCGTATAGGCCACACCGGTGGTGCGCTGGATGCCTACGACTGCGGTGGTGGGCCATGCATCCGGAGTGACCAGCGCATCACCGCGCCGGATCTCCAAGGCCGTGACGTCGCGCAGGTTCAGCGCCACCCGGCTGACCGGCTCCACCGAGGCGTAGGAGGTGTCGCGGCTTTGCAGGCCCCGGACCACCACCGGTCGGGTATTGACGTGGCCGAGCAGTTCCAGCCGGTCACCCTGGGCGAGTGTTCCTGCTGCCAGGGTTCCGGTCACCACCGTTCCGGAACCGGTGATGGTGAACGAGCGGTCCACCCACAACCGGACCCGCCCGGTGGTGACCGGAGCAGGCACAGCGGCAAGGACGCCGTCGAGCGCTGCACGCAAGTCACCGAGCCCCGTCCCATCGATGGCGGATACCACTACCGCGGGAGCATCACGCAGGCCGGTGCCGGCCAGCTCCGTGCGGGCCCGCGAGAGCACCTCTGCAACCCGCTGTCCCGACGCCCGGTCCGCGCGGCTCAGCACTACGACGCCGTGTTCGATCCCCAGCGCAGCCACGGCGTCCCGGTGGTCGCTTGATTGCGCCTGCCAGCCTTCATCCGCGGCTACGACGAAGCAGACCACCGGGGCCGGTCCGATGCCGGCCAGCATGTTGCCCAGGAAACGCTCGTGGCCGGGGACGTCAACGAACGCAACATCCTGGCCCGAGGGCAGCGTGGTCCACGCGTAGCCCAGGTCGATTGTCAGCCCGCGGCGGCGTTCTTCCTCCCAACGGTCCGGCTCCATGCCGGTCAGGGCACGGACCAGGGTGCTTTTACCGGAATCGACGTGCCCGGCAGTGGCAATGACGTGCACTGCTCAGCCCGCCCTGCCTGCATCCGCATGCTCTAGATTGGCCAGTGCACGCCGTACCGCGTGGAGAATCCGGTCATCGTCCCCGGCGGGCACGCACCGCAGGTCGATCAGGCAAGAGCCGTCGTGGACGCGCGGCAGCACGGCCGGGTCGCCGGTCCGCAGGAGCTTCGCCAGTCGCTCGGGGAGCCGGAGCGCCCAGCCTGGCAGGGGAAAACCGGGGGCACCCCCGCCGCCTACCCGGCCGTCATGCGGCACCACAGGCACGCCGAGATCCCCGGCCAGCCGCTCCGTGCGGCGCCGCAATTGCCCGACGTCGGCATGCAGCGCCTGCACGACGGGCGGCACTCCGCCCGCAACGGTAGCCTCCAGGGCCGCGAGGGCAAGTTTGTCGGCCCGGACGGCGCGGGCCAGTGGGTGGCGGGCCAACCGTGTGATGACGTCCTTGCGGCCCAGCAGCAGGCCTGCCTGGGGTCCGCCCAGCAGTTTGTCGCCGCTGGCGATGACGACGTCGGCCCCGCCCGCCAAGGCAGAGGCAACATCAGGTTCATCAGGGAGGTGCGGGTCGGGTGCCAGCAGTCCACTGCCAAGGTCGGCCACGAGCGGAATCCCGTGGGCCGCGGTCAGACGGCCCAGTTCGTGCACGGGAACAGCGGATGTGAAGCCGTCAACCCGGAAGTTGCTTGGATGGACTTTGAGGACGCAACCCGTATCGGGTCCGAGTGCGCCGGCGTAATCGTGAAGATGCGTCCGGTTGGTGGTGCCCACCTCGCGGAGCCTGGCGCCCGTGGACTCCATCAGGTCGGTGAGCCTGAACCCGGCTCCGATTTCAACGAGTTCCCCGCGGCTCACCACCACCTCGCGGCCGGCGGCCAGGGCTGTTGTGGCCAGGACCAGCGCCGCTGCCCCGTTGTTGACCACCAGTGCGTCTTCGGCGGCGGGACAGGCGGCGAGCAGCGCCGCCCGTGCACCGGCGCCGCGGCGTGAGCGGTTTCCGTCAGCGAGGTCGAGTTCCACATCAACGTAACCGCTGGCTGCGATAACAGCTTCGAGCGCAGCCGCGGAAAGGGGTGCCCGCCCCAGGTTGGTGTGGACAATGACGCCGGTGGCGTTCAGCACCGGGCGCAGCGTTGTTGCCTTGCGGTCAGCGATGGCGGCCAGCAGGACCGGCTCCACCTGGCCGGGAGGGAGGTCACCGCGCCGGGCCTGTTCCTGGATGTCCCGGACGAGTTCGCGGATCACACGCTCATTCAGCCGTGTCCCGGCTTCGCGGACGGGGGGCAGTGCCAGCAGGTCGTTCGTGCGGGGAATCAGGCGCCGGGGATCGACGTGGTCCACAGCCCTCCTCATATCGCGGCATTCACTGCCGAAAGTTGGCGGTGGCGGACGGGAATCGAACCCGCCAGGCCGAGATGCTCAGCCTCACCGGTTTTGAAGACCGGGGGGCCCACCAGGACCCGGACGCCACCGCGCCTCAATATAGCAGGGTTGCCCCGGAGGGTACGCTAGGCGGGTGAATGAGGCCCAGACGTCAGTCCAGCAACTCGATGAAGCTGCCGCCGGCGCGCTCCGGCTCACCGACTACGCCCACGGCGGGGGGTGCGCCTGCAAGATTCCTCCCGGCGAGCTCGAGGACGCCGTCCGTGGCCTCATTGGCCAACCCGGCGCAGAGGTGCTGGTGGGCCTTGACAGCGGGGACGACGCCGCCGCCGTGCTGGTGCGCGACGACCTGGCAGTCCTTACCACCGCCGACTTCTTCACCCCGGTGGTCAACGACGCCTTTGACTGGGGCCGCATTGCCGCGGCCAACGCCCTGTCGGACATCTACGCCATGGGCGGCCGGCCGGTCACGGCCATCAACCTCGTCGGTTGGCCGCGCGGTGTCCTGCCGATGGAATTGATGACCGAAGTCCTCCGTGGTGGGCTGAGTGTGGCATCCCAGGCCGGGTGCCCGGTGCTTGGCGGGCACTCCATTGACGATCCGGAGCCCAAGTACGGCATGGCGGTCACCGGCGTCGCCCATCCCGACCGTTTGCTGCGCAACGACGCAGCCCGGCCCGGGCTGCCCATTACGCTCACCAAGCCGATCGGCGTCGGACTTCTCAACAACCGGCACAAGCAGACCGGTGAGGTGTTTGCTGAAGCTGTGGAGACGATGGCCGGGCTGAACCGCGATGCTGCCGACGCCGCTGTGGCCGCCGGAGTCCGGGCGGCAACGGACGTGACGGGATTCGGCCTGCTGGGACACCTTTACAAGATGGTCCGCGCGTCCGAAGTGGGCGCGGTGATCGATTTGAAGGCCGTACCGCTGCTCGACGGGGCCCGCGAGGCGCTCCGGGACGGCTTCGTTTCCGGCGGAACCAGGCGCAACCTGGACTGGGTACGGCCACACCTGGATTCCGCCGCCGGCGTCACTGAGGACGACCTGCTTCTGCTGGCCGACGCGCAGACCTCAGGCGGCATGCTGGTGGTGGGCGAGTTGCCGGGCTACCCCGTCATCGGCCACACCACGGCCGGCCGGGGCATCGGGATCCGCTGAGCCTTTCCGCCCGCTCAGCTGCCGGTGGTTATCGCGTCGCCGGTGACGCCGGCGGCGCGGCGGGCCGCGAGCCGGTTCTTCTGCGGTTCGATGGTGTACCGCGGATCCCTGGCAGAGGCGAGACCCGCCTCAAACACGCCAAACCGGGTCAGGGCCGAAGCGGAAAGCAGCGCAAGTCCCGAAGCCGCAGCGACCATCCGGTTTCGTCCGCCCAGCAGTGTGCCCAGGCCGCCGGCTATCGCCAGCCGCTCGCTCCATTTGAGCATGGCCCCTGCCTTGCCCTGGTGCAGCGGCTCTGCGACGACGGGGTCCATCCGGTGCTCCATCACCTTCATGGCCACCACGTCGCCCAGGACGCCGAGTACGGCGAGTTTCCGGGCCGGACCTGTCTCGCGCACCGGCGTGGTCACCATGGCGAGTCCGGCTGAGGCGAGGCAGGCCGAGCTCACGAAGACGAACGGCAGTTCCTCGTGGGCGGCGTTCCACGTGGGCGTGGCGGTGTCGCCAAGCAGCACGGCCGTGTAGGCCGCCAGTGGACCGGCGAACACGGCAGCTTCGACGCCGGCAGGCCCTTCGACAGCCTGCAGCACCTTGCGCAGGGGACCAAGCGGCAGCCGGTTTCCGCTCATCCGGTCGATTTCCGCCACGGCCGACACCCCGGCGCCGGCGCTGAACGCGCTGAGGATCCACGAGCCCACACTCATCGGGGAGGTGACCTTGAAGGTCCGCAGCATATGCAGGAAACGCTCCGGCCGGCCCAGGTCCTTCACCAGGGCAACGGCGCCGGCGCTCACTGCTGCCAGCGCACCCAGCCGGGCATTGCGACGCAGCACCGGCCGCCCGGTCAGTTGGCCGCCCACCCCGAGGAGGGCCGATCCTGCTGCCACACCGCCCAGGAAGAGATAGATCGCCACATCATCGCCCCATGGAGCCGGCTTGACTACCGGACGGCCGTAGTAGGAGGTGAATTCCGGCTCCGGAACCATCGGCATTTCCCGGGAGCCGTCGCCGTTGTCGCGGCGGCGGCCTATGCCGCGTTTGCCGCCCTCCCGGCGACGCCGGGCAGGCTCTGCCGGCCGGAAACTGTCGAACTCGGAAAGTGTCACGCGCGTCCTCCCAGGAAAGCCAGCGCAGCCGCCGCGGCCATTCCCGCTACGGCCATGCCGGCCCGCCGGTACATCTTTGGCAGATCAGCTGTGGGCACCCGCGGGTCCGGCGGGAGTCCGTAAACCTCCGGTTCGTCCAGCAGCAGGAAGACGGATCCGGTTCCGCCGACGCCGTCGTTTTCGTTCGCACCGTACAGCCTCGCCTCAGTGAGGCCCTGGGCGTGCAGGTCGGCGACCCGTTCCCGGGCCGTCTCCACCATGTCGTCGTGGTCGCCGAACTTGATGGACGTCGTCGGGCATGCCTTGGCGCAGGCGGGCGTCTCGTCCGCCACCAGCCGGTCGTAGCAGAGCGTGCACTTTTGGGCGATGCCTGCGTTGGGGACGTCGGGATGCCCGGCGTGCTGGTCTTCCCTGCTGGTGGCAACCTTGACCGTGCCGTTGCTGCGGCGCTCGATCACGCCGAAGGGGCAGCCGGCCACGCAGGTTCCGCAGCCGTTGCAGACGTCGTCCTGGACCACCACGGTTCCGAACTCGGTACGGAACAGCGCTCCGGTGGGGCAGACGTCAAGGCAGCCGGCGTGCGTGCAGTGCTTGCAGACGTCAGAGGACATCAGCCACCGGAAATCCGCCGTGTCCGGCGGCGCGGTGTCCGCCTCCGCGAGGTCCGTTGAGGCGGGTGCCGGCGGGGTGGGAGGACCGATGCGCGGCATGCCCAGGCTGACCAGGGCCCGTCCTGATTCCCTCGCCTCGACAATGCGGTCCTGGGCCTGCTCGATGAAGGCTACGTGCCGCCAGGTGCTCGCGCCCAGGGATCCGGTGTTGTCATAGGAGGATCCGAGCAGTTCGAGGTTTCCGTCCTGCGGGTTGTGGTTCCATTCCTTGCAGGCGACTTCGCAGGCCTTGCAGCCGATACAGATCGAGGTGTCGGTGAAGAACCCTTTGCGCGGATGGTTGTGATCCCAGTGGGCATCGGCGGTGGGGTCGGTCGGTCCGGACAGCTGGCCCATTTAGTTCTCCAACGTCGGGTCGATACCCGGAATGCTGCCTGTGGACAGCCTTCCGGGCGGGGCGGTGTGTGCTTTGGCCGGGCCGGCGGTGACGTCCATCATCGCTGCCCACCATCGGCGTCGTCATTTTCACCCGGGGGCTCCATGCCTTCCGCCGCGGGGTCGGTGACGGCCTGGTTGCCGGTTTCGATGGTCACTCCGGCCCTCGCCTGGTATTCGGCAACCAAGGCCAGCAGTTCCTGACCGCGCGGCCGGCGCCCCGGACGGATGTCGCAGGAGGCCACCTTGGATTCCTGGATCTGGACGTTGGGATCCAGCGTTACACCCAACAGATCGTTGGCCGCATCGCCGCTGACCACGGCGTTGCTGCCGACTCCCCAGTGGTAGGGCAGCCCGATCTGGTGCACGGTGTGGCCGCCGACGGCCAGCGGCCTCATGCGGTCGGTGACAAGCACCTTTGCCTCGATGGCGGAACGCGGCGAAATGATGGTAGCCCATCCATAGGGTTCAAGGCCCCGCTCTGCTGCCAGTTCAGGCGACACCTCACAGAACATCTCCGGCTGCAGCTCCGACAGGTACGGGAGCCACCGGCTCATCCCGCCGGCCGTGTGGTGCTCCGTGAGCCGGTAGGTGGTGAAGACGAACGGGTACACGTCCGCGCCACGTGTACCGGCGCTTGGCGCGCTGAGGTTGTCGGCGCGGGGGAACACCAGCCTTGCCGGGTTCTGCTGTTGCGGGTACAGCGCGTTGGCAACCGGCGATTCCTGCGCCTCGTAGTGGGTGGGAAGAGGCCCGTCCATCAGGCCCTTCGGCGCAAACAACCAGCCCTTGCCGTCGGCCTGCATGATGAAGGGGTCGTCACCGCTAAGTGCGGCCGGACCGCCGACGGACGGATCGGGTTTGCTGTCCGGCGCCAGGTCAACCGGGAAGTCGGGCACGTCGTCGCCCACCCATTTACCCTGCTCCTGGTCCCACCAGATGTACTTCTTCCGCTCGCTCCAGGGTTTACCTGCAGGGTCGGCCGAGGCCCGGTTGTACAGGATGCGCCGGTTCGCGGGCCATGCCCAACCCCATTCGGAAGCCGCTGGCCCCTGCTCCCGGCCCGGCTTGCGGTTGGCGGCATGGTTGAAACCGTCGGCATAGACGCCGGTGTAAATCCAGCAGCCGGCAGCCGTGGAACCATCGGCACGCAGTTCCGTGTACGCAGACAGCGGCTTGCCGGCGTCCGGACCAGCCATGTGCCGACCGTTGATCTCGGCCAGCACCGCCTCAGCGTCCGGGTCGCCGTGCTCGTCCGTGGGATAGTCCCACGTCAAGTCCAGCAGCGGGCGGTCGCGTTCGTCCGTGGAATCGGCCAGCTTCTCCCGGATCCGCTTGCCCAGTTCGAAGAAGAACTGCAGTTCGCTCTGGCACTCCCCTGGCGGAGCCACCGCCTGGTGCCGCCACTGAAGCAGCCGCTGGGTCTGGGTAAACGAACCTGCCTTCTCCACGTGCGTTGCTGCCGGCAGGAAGAACACCTCGGTCTCGATGTCTTCGGTGCGCAGCTCGCCGGACTCGATCTCCGGGCCGTCCTTCCACCAGGTGGCGGATTCGATGAGGTTCAGGTCCCGCACCACCAGCCACTTCAGGTGCGACATGCCCAGCCGCTGCATCCGGCCGTGCGCCGAGCCCACGGCGGGATTTTGTCCCAGCAGGAAGTAGCCCTCCACCTGGTCCTCGAGCATGCCCATCACGGTCTCATAGGTCCCGTGGGCGCCGGTGAGCCTTGGAAGGTAGTCGTAGGCCCAGTCGTTCTCTGCCGTTGCTGCCTCGCCCCACCAGGCCTTCAGCAGGCTGATGGTGTAGGCGTCCGCGTCAGCCCAGAAGCCTTTTTGCTGCTTGGATCCCACAACGGACAGATACTCTTCCAGGCTGTCGTGGCGGCCCGCGCTGGGCATCGGCAGGTATCCCGGCAGCAGGTTGAACAGGGTTGGGATGTCCGTGGAGCCCTGGATGCTGGCGTGGCCGCGCAAGGCCATGATTCCACTGCCCGGCCGTCCCACGTTCCCGAGCAGGAGCTGCAGGATGGCTGCCGCGCGGATGAACTGTGTTCCCAGGGAATGCTGGGTCCATCCCACGGCGTAGGCGAAGCAGGTGGTCCGGTCGCGTCCTGAGTTTTCAGTGATGGTGCGCGCCAGGTACTCGAAGTCCGCAACGCTGATGCCGCACATGTCCTGCACCATTTCCGCCGTGTAACGGGCGTAGTGCCGCTTCACGATCTGGAAGACGGTCCGGGGGTCCTCGAGGGTGTCGTCACGCTGAACTTCGGCGTGCTCCAGGGGCGGACCACCGCTGCCGAACGTATCGCCGTGGGCGCGGGCCGTGGCGTCGGCGCCGTGTTCCGATCCGGAACCGGGGTCCTCGATTGCACCGTCCTCTTTTTCCGCATAGGCCCAGGACGACGTGTCGTAGGCACCCTTCTCCGGGTCGAAGCCGGAGAACAGCCCGCCCAGGTCCTCGGCGTCGCGGTAATCGTCGTGGACCAGCGTGGCTGCGTTGGTGTACGCGCTGACGTACTCCTTGAACCAGAGGTCGTTGGTGATCACATAGTTGATGAGCGCGCCAAGGAGCACAACGTCGGAACCGGCGCGGATGGGAATGTGCTTATCTGCGACCGCGGACGTACGGGTGAAGCGGGGATCAACGTGGATGACCTTCGCTCCGCGGGCCTTAGCTTCCGCCACCCACTGGTACCCCACAGGATGGCATTCGGCCATGTTGGAACCCTGGATGACGATGCAGTCGGCGTTGGCCATGTCCTGCAGTGACTGCGTAGCGCCACCGCGTCCAAACGAGGCTCCCAAACTGGGAACCGTGGCGGAGTGTCATATGCGGGCCTGGTTCTCGGTCTGCACCGCCCCCGCAGCTGTGAAGAGCTTCTTGATCAGGTAGTTTTCTTCGTTGTCCAGGGTTGCGCCGCCCAGCGAGGCGATGCCCATGGTGCGGCGCAGCAGCCGCCCTTGATCGTCTTCCTGCTGCCATGTCCTGCGGCGGGTTTCGAGGAAGCGGTCCGCCACCATTTCGACGGCCGTTGCCAGGTCCAGGTGCTGCCACTCGGTGGAACGCGGTGCACGGTAGAGGACTTTCGTCTGCCGGCCCGGCGAGTTGACCAGCTGCTCGCTGGCAGAGCCCTTGGGGCAAAGCCGGCCGCGGGAGATGGGTGAATCCGGATCGCCCTCGATCTGGATGACCTTCTCGTCCTTGACGTAGACACGCTGTCCACACCCGACGGCGCAGTATGGGCACACGCTCTGCACCACGCGGTCGGCAGTTGCCGTCCGCGGGGCTATTGCCTTCGTCTTGGCCGACGTAACCGCCGGCCCACGGCCCAAGAGGTCGCCCGTACTCAGCTGACGGACGACCGGCCATTGAAGAAAACTTCGCGGTGCCATTTCTGGAGCATATCCCAGACGGTGTCGGGAGCAACAGGACAAGGGCAGGCGTGTCTCCCGGCCGGGTCAGGCCTGGCCTTGCAAATTCGCCAACAACAAAACGGCCGTTGCAGTCCCGGGAATTCCGGGGCTGCAACGACCGTGGAAGAGCCGGCGGTCCGGGCTCCGCAGAGCCGGTTACCGCTCGATGCTGACGGTGAGGTCCAGGTGGATATTCTCGCAGGCGAGCCGGTCCTGGAGGTACCGCGCGAGGCTTGCATTGGTGGCAGTGTGCGCGCCTTTTGGAACCGCGCCGCGGAAAACGGCCTCGGTATTCGTCGACCTGAGTACGTCCAGGGGAGTGGACCGGAGATGTCCGTCGGTCAAGCGTTCGATGTCGGTGCGGAAGGTGCGCCGGTGGTCCTGCCGCACGGAGGCGTGCAGGGTGAATGGAATAAAAGCTACGGGCAAGAGGGTCCTTTCGAGCGAGGCAGCTTCCGGTTGGCGCCTCGTAGGGAACAAGGCAAAAGTGATCCGCGGTATTCCCGCTCAGCCCAAAGGAGGCGGATGTCACGGCAGGCCTCGTTCCACGATGCTGCCCGGCTTCCGACGGCGGGACAACGTATTTGCCTCCCGGTTACCATTGCGCGTGCGCAAGTAATGGGTGAGACTGGCAGTACGGACCTTCCGCTCGAGGAGAGACGATGCGTGCATTGACAGTTACACCCGGCCAAAAGGACTCACTCCGCCTCCGCGATGTTCCGGAGCCGCCGGCCGGCGAGGGCGAGGTACTGGTAGGGGCACTTGCCGTAGGCCTCTGCGGCACCGACAGCGAGATCATTGCGGCGGAATACGGCGAAGCGCCTCCCGGCCAGGACTACCTGGTGCTGGGGCACGAGAATCTGGGCCGCGTGCTGGAGGCTCCCCCGGATTCAGGATTTGCCAAGGGCGACCTGGTGGTGGGCATTGTCCGCAGGCCTGACCCCGAACCGTGCAAGGCCTGCGCCGCCGGGGAATGGGACATGTGCCTGAACGGGAACTACACGGAGCACGGGATCAAGGGCATCGACGGTTTCGCCCGGCAGCAGTGGCGTGCGGATGCAGATGCAATGGTCAAACTTGATCCCGGACTGGAGGACGTGGGCGTCCTGCTGGAGCCCACCACCATCGTTGCCAAGGCGTGGGAACAGATCAACAGAATCGGGCAGCGCGCCTTCTTCGACCCCCACACCGCCGTCGTTACCGGGGCCGGGCCCGTTGGTCTCCTCGCGGCATTGCTGGGGATTCAACAGGGCCTGGACGTCCACGTCTTCGACGTCGTCAAGGACGGTCCCAAGCCCCAGCTTGTCCGCGACCTGGGCGCCACCTACCACAGTGAACCCCTGCCGGAATCGGACCTGTTGCCCGACATCCTCGTCGAGTGCACGGGGGTCACGCCCGTGGTCCTTGATGCACTCAAGTGCCGGGACCAGGACGCCATTACGTGCCTCACCGGCGTCTCCGGAACCGGGAAACAGACGAAGGTGGACGTGGGCGCGCTCAACCGGGAGGAGGTGCTCATGAATGGCGTGGTGTTCGGCAGCGTCAATGCCAACCGCCGCCACTACGACGCCGGAGCACAGGCACTTGCGAAAGCTGACCGTGGCTGGTTGCGCCGCCTCATCAGCCGAAGGCTTCCGCTGGAAGACTATTCGGACGCCTTCGACCACCAAGACGACGACGTCAAAGTCGTCCTCGACCTGCTGCAGTGACGGCAGGCGCAGCCATGACTGCGGAGCCAGGCCCTGATAACCCCGGCGCGCCCCGCCGGCTCCCCTCAGGACGGCAGTATGAGATCGCCGTCGGCGGGCAAAGGGTCCTGCTGACCGAAGTCGGGGGCGCCCTTCGCGCTTACCTGCAGGACGGCCGCAACCTGTTGGATGGGTACGGGCCGGAGGACATGTGCACGGGCGCACGCGGGCAGTCCCTGATCCCCTGGCCCAACCGGGTCAAAGACGGGCGGTACGAGTGGGGCGGCGACCGGCTGCAGCTGGACCTGAGCGAGCCGGACAAGGGTGGTGCAATCCATGGCCTGACCCGGTGGCGGAACTGGAGCGTCCCGGTCGTGGAGCAGGAGATCAACAAAATTTCGTTCACTTATACCCTTCACGCCTGCCAGGGCTGGCCGTGGGTCCTTGATGCCAGGCTGGATTACCTGCTCAGCGACCACGGCTTGAGTGTGCGGACGACGGTAGTTAATCGAAGCGCATCCGCCTGCCCGTTCGGGACGGGAGCCCATCCCTACCTGAGTACGGGGGCCACGCATGCGGGCGCCATCGACGGCGGCCTGGTGCAGGTGCCCGGCCGCACCTTCCTGCCGGTGGACGAACGCGGCATCCCCACGGGGCACGAGCGCGTGGATGGCACCATGTACGACCTACGGGAACTCCAGCAGCTGGGCGGGCGGCACATTGATGTTGCCTACAGCGACCTGATCCGTGATGCGGACGGACGCGCACGGGTAAGACTGCTGCGGCCGGACAATTCCGGAGGGGTTGAATTGTGGGTGGATGAGTCCTATCCGTACCTGGAAATTTTTACCGGGGACACCCTTCCCCAACGGGACCGGCGGCGCAGCGGACTCGGGGTTGAACCCATGACGTGCGCCCCTGATGCCTTCAACTCAGGCGAAGGCCTGATAATCCTTGAGCCGGGCCAGTCCCATACCGGTCAATGGGGCATCAAGCCGCTCTAACGGAGCTGCGCCGGCGCCCGGACCCGAAAGACATCCACACCCACAGCGAAGTGCCAACTATTGCGCATGCGCAAGTACTGTAGTTCAATGAAATCATGCGTTGCCGCAGCAGTCCCAGCTCAGTTCACGCGCCGGCTCCCAATGTAAAGCGGCCGTCGGAGGTGCCCTCGCCCCCGGCGGCGGCTGCAAAAGCCTCCAGCGCTGCAGCCAACGCCGGACGGCGGCCCGATGGCATTCTTGAAATGACCTCCGCAATCGCCTGCCGCCGGTGGTCGAGCACCGAATCCACCAGCGCATTGCCTTCCGCTGTGAGTTCGAGCCGGACATATCGCCGGTCTGCCGGGTCCTCCCGCCGTTGCAGCAGCTCAGCAGCTACCAGCCGGTCACAGATCCGCGTCGCATTCGAGGCATGCACGCCAAGTTCGGCGGCGACTCCGCCGAGGTTCTGCGGCCCCCGGTTGTGGATCAGGACCAGGACCCGCAGTTGCGGGGTATTCACTACATCCTCCACCTCAGCGACAGAGCGGGCCACCACACGCAAAAGGGTATCGGCAGCACGCATCACCGCTTCAACTTCCCGGCTCGAAGGTTCCGGGATTGTTTCAGATCCGCCAACTGTATCCATGGGCACCAGTTTCCTCCGATAGTTGCTTCCCCGCAAAGTTTGAAGCTTCCACGGGACCGGTGCGGGACAGTCAGTCCAGGTAAGGAGAATCGTGAGAACAATACAGGCAAAAGATTCTGTGGCAAGCACGGTCAGTGGAATCGACCGGCTCATCAGGAACGTACAGACCGGCCGGTTCGAACGTTCGCTCTCCGGATTGACGGCGGCAGGCGCCCTGGTGACTGCTGCCGAGATCTTCCTTGAGCATGACAAGGCCAGCTTCGGCAACAAGTGGATGTGGGTCCCAGTGGCCCTGGGACCGGTGGGGGCAGCGGCCGGGGTCGCGGGTGTCTTCAGCCGGCGCATGGCAAAGACGGCGCTTCCACTGGCCAGCGCCGCCATCATCGCCAATGGCCTGCAGGGAACCTGGCTGCACCTGCGCGGCATCCGGCAAAAGCCGGGGGGCCTGTCCAACCTGCGCTACAACCTGGAGATGGGCCCGCCCCTGTTCGCACCGCTGCTGGTCACCCTGGTGGGCGGGATGGGCCTGCTGGCCTCAGTCCTGAGGAGGGAACCGTGACCGGTCTCCCCCTGGGCGAGGACGACGGCGGCGGCCGGTACCCGGGCTTCAGCACCCTCGCGCAGGCGAAGCATTGGGACCACGCAACTGCCGCCGTCGTACAGTCCAGGCTGGGCCTGCCTCCGGACGTGCGCTTCTTCACCCCGGCGGAGGAAGCGGCGGCGCGCGCCCTCTTCGACCAGTTGCTGGACCAGCATGCGGAGCCACGGGTGCCGGTGGTGAACATGGTGGACGCCCGCCTGGCCGAGGAGCAAACCGATGGCTGGCACTACGGGAACATGCCGCGCGACGGCGAGGCGTGGCGTGTTTCCCTCGCGGCGCTGGACCGCGAAGCAAACTCCCGCGCCGGCTGCATCTTCGCCCGCCTGGATGCAGGGCAGCAGGCCGGACTCCTGCAGGACATCTGCGATCTGGACCAGGAACTCTGGCAGGGCCTGCCGGCGGACCGCGTATGGAGTTTGTGGACCCGGTATGCCTGTACTGCGTTCTACTCGCATCCGCTGGCCTGGGACGAGATCGGGTTTGGTGGGCCGGCCTATCCGCGCGGCTATAAGAACCTTGGCGTGGACAGGCTGGAACCGTTCGAGGTACGTGACGTCCGCCCCGGTGCGGACCCCACCAGCGGGGCCGACCGGTGAGCAGCCTCCGCGGGCGCAATGAGTCGGCGTGGCTGTTGCCCGCCGGCCCCGGCAGCAACCTGCGGCTGCGCGAGGACATGCGCCGGTACCGTGACGATGACGAAGTGGACATTGTCATCGTGGGCTGCGGTGCAGGCGGCGCCACGCTGCTCCAGCGCCTTGCCCGCGCCGGGTGGCGTGCGGTGGGCCTGGACGCGGGGCCGTTCTGGGAACCCGAGCAGGACTGGGTCAGCGACGAAGCCGGCTCCCACCACCTGTACTGGACGGAACCGCGGGTGATCACTGGTTCAGATCCCGTCCCGCTGGGTTCCAATAATTCAGGCCGGGGCGTAGGCGGCTCCATGGTTCATTTCGCCGGGTACACCCCGCGTTTCCATCCCAGCGATTTCCGCACCTTCAGTGCGGACGGAGTGGGGGCCGACTGGCCGCTGGAGTACGCCGACCTGCGGCCGTTCTATGAGGACATCGAGGGCGAGCTGCCCGTTTCCGGAGAGCACTGGCCGTGGGGAGACCCGCACAGCTACCCCCACCGCCCGCACCCGGTTTCCGGCAACGGGGACCTGTTCCTGAGAGGCGCGAACGCGTGCGGCATCACCGCAAAGGTGGGACCGGTGGCGATCGCCAACGGCCGCTTCGGCAACCGCCCGCACTGCATCTACCGCGGCTTCTGCCTCCAGGGCTGCAAAGTCAACGCCAAGGCCTCACCACTGATCACGCACGTCCCGGACGCGCTGGCCCACGGCGCCGAAATCCGGCCCGACTCCATGGCGACCAGGATCCGACTGGACGAACGCACGGGCCTGGCAACCGGCGTCGAATACCTCCACGGGGGCGTTCAAAGGTTCCAGCGCGCCCGCCTTGTGGCGGTGGCCGGCTACTCGATCGAAACTCCGCGGCTGCTGCTGAACTCCACCTCACCGCGCTTCCCGGACGGAATGTGCAACGACTTCGACCAGGTGGGCCGCTACCTGATGGTGCAGGGCGCGCCTCAAACCGGCGGGCGGTTCCAGGCCGAAGTGCGGATGTGGAAGGCCCCTCCACCCGAAGTCAGTACCGAGGACTTCTACGAGACAAACCCGGCAAAGCCGTACAAGCGGGGGTTCTCCGTCCAGTGCGTCTCCCCGCTTCCCATTACCTGGGCCGAACATGTGGCAGCACAGGGACACTGGGGCGCCGCCCTCCGCCGGTACATGAGCGACTACCCGCACTGGGCCTGCCTCGGCGCCCTCTGCGAATTCCTCCCCTTCGAAGGGAACCGGGTCACCCTTGCGGACGAAACGGACCGCAGCGGCATCCCTGTGGCCTGCTTCAGCTACAGCCAGTGCGACAACGACCGGCAGCTGATGTCCGCAGCGCAACAGGTGATGGAGCAGATCCTGACGGCCGCCGGGGCCCAGGAAGTCATCACCATCAACCGCTATGCACACCTGGTGGGCGGTGCCCGGATGGCCGCCGGCGAGCGTGAAGGAGTGGTGGACCGGAACCTGCGGAGTTTCGCAGTACCCAACCTGCTGGTCACCGACGGCAGCGTCCTGCCGACACAGGGCAGCGCAAACCCTGCCCTGACCATCATGGCCCTGGCAGCCCGCGCCGCCAGGGACCTGATCCAAGGTGCCCGCCTGGGCGCCGCGATGAGCGTGAAGGAAGACTGATCATGGCAACTACAGTGGCTGACTACCTGCTCTCCCGTTTGGGCGAGTGGGGCGTGGATAAGGTCTTTGGCTTCCCCGGAGACGGCATCAACGGCATCCTTGCCGCCTTTGGCAAGGCGGGCAACCAGCCGAAATTCATCCAGGCCCGGCACGAGGAGATGGCCGCGTTTGAGGCCGTGGGCTACGCCAAGTTCGGCGGCAGCCCGGCCATCTGCATGGCCACCTCCGGACCGGGGGCGATCCACCTGCTCAACGGCCTTTACGACGCCAAGCTGGACCACGTTCCGGTGGTGGCCATTGTGGGACAGACCGCCAGAAGCGCCATGGGCGGTTCCTACCAGCAGGAGGTGGACCTGCTGACCCTGTTCAAGGACGTCGCCTCCGATTACGTCCAGATGGTCACCGTCCCGCAGCAATTGCCCAATGTCATCGACCGGGCCATCCGGATCGCCGAAGCGCAGCGGGCCCCCACCGCCGTGATCATCCCCGCTGACGTCCAGGAACTGGAGTATGCCGCGCCCACCCATGAGTTCAAGATGGTGCCCTCCAGCGTGGGAATCCGCTGGCCAGAGATCCAGCCGGACAGCGAATCGATCCGCGGTGCGGCCCAACTCCTTAACGAGGGCACCAAGGTGGCCATCCTCATTGGGCAGGGTGCCCGGGGGGCGGCCGCTGAGGTGCGGGAAGTGGCAGAACTGCTGGGAGCGGGCGTAGCCAAGGCCCTGCTGGGCAAGGATTCGCTGCCCGACGACCTGCCGTACGTCACGGGATCCATTGGTTTGCTGGGCACCCGGCCCAGCTACGAGATGATGCGCGACTGCGACACCCTCCTGACGGTGGGTTCCAGTTTCCCCTACACACAGTTCCTGCCCGAGCCCGGCCAGGCCCGGGGCGTGCAAATCGACGTGGACCCTAAAATGATCGGCCTGCGCTACACCAACGAGTTCAACATCGTCGCGGACGCCGGCACCGCGCTGCGCGCGTTGATCCCACACCTGGACCAGAAGAAGGACCGGTCCTGGCAGGAAGGCCTGGAATCATCTGTCAGCCGCTGGTGGGAAACCATGCACGACGAGGCCATGGTCAGCGCCGATCCCGTCAACCCCATGCGGCTGTTCGCCGAGCTCTCCACCCGGCTTCCGGAGAACGCCATGCTCAGCGCCGACTCGGGCTCCTCGGCAAACTGGTACGCGCGGCAGCTCAAGTTCCGGGGTTCGGTCCGCGGCTCACTCTCAGGCAACCTGGCCACCATGGGGCCAGGCGTCCCCTACGCCATCGGGGCCAAGTTCGCCCACCCGGGCCGGCCGGCCATCGCCTTCGCCGGCGACGGCGCCATGCAGATGAACGGACTCGCCGAGCTCATCACGGTGAAACACTACTGGCACGAATGGGATGATCCCCGCCTGGTGGTCGCCGTCCTGCACAATAACGACCTCAACCAGGTCACCTGGGAAATGCGCGCCATGGGCGGAGTCCCCGCCTTCCGGGAATCCCAGGCCCTGCCCGACGTCGATTATGCCGGTTTCGCCGAAAGCCTTGGGCTGCAGGGCATCCACGTGGACAATCCCGACGACGTCGGGCCGGCCTGGGAAAAGGCCCTCGCCGCGGACCGGCCCACACTTTTGGACGTCCGGACAGATCCCGACATTCCGCCGATCCCGCCGCACGCCACCTTTGAGCAGGCCCGCAAGACCGCCGAGGCCATGATCAAAGGCGATGACAGTGCCTGGGGCGTGGTGAAGGAAGGGGTCAAGACCAAGATCCAGGAGTTCCTGCCGCACAAGGAGGGCTGACCCTTGGCAAGTCGCGCCACGAGCCAAACGGACGCTCCCGTTACCGCCGTCCGGGCAGCGGCCTACACCGTCCCCACGGACGGTCCGGAAGCGGACGGCACGTTCAGCTGGGACTCCACCACCATGGTGCTGGTCCAGGCAGCAGCGGGCGGGAAAACCGGCCTGGGCTGGACCTATGCTCCCGCCGCAGCGGCGGGGCTGGTGGAGGAACTCCTCGGCCCCGCGGTCTGCGGCGTGGACGCACTGGACGTGCCCGCAGCGGCGGCGGCGATGGCACGTGCGGTGCGCAACCCGGGAAGCACCGGGCTGGCCTCCTATGCCGTGTCCGCCGTCGACTGCGCGCTCTGGGACCTGAAAGCCCGCCTCCTGGACCTGCCGCTGCACCAGCTGCTCGGCGCCGTCCGGGACCAGGTGGCCGTCTATGGCAGCGGCGGGTTCACTACCTATTCCGAAGACCAGCTGCGGAAGCAGCTGGAGGGCTGGGCCCTTGGCCAGCGCATCCCGCGGGTGAAGATCAAGGTCGGCCAGGATGGCGGAACCAACGTGCCGCGGGACCTGGCGCGCATCCGCCAGGCGCGTGCCGCCGTCGGCCCTGGCACGGAACTCTTCGTTGACGCCAACGGCGCCTATACCGCCAAGCAGGCGATCCGCGTCATGCAGGCGGTTGCTGCCGAGAACGTGACCTGGTTCGAAGAGCCGGTCTCCAGTGACCACCTGGCCGGGCTCAGGGTTGTCCGGAACGCCGTGGAAGCGGATGTCGCCGCCGGCGAATATGGGACCGGGCTCCCCTACTTCCAGCGTATGTGCGCGGCCGATGCCATCGACTGCCTCCAGGCGGACGTGAGCAGGTGTGGAGGGATCAGCGAATGGTTACGCATCGCTGCTGTGGCCGCCGCCCACGGCCTGGAGCTCTCCGGCCACTGCGCTCCCCACCTCAGCGCCGCCGTCGCCGTTGCCACTCCCAACTTCCGCCACCTGGAGTGGTTCCACGACCACGTCCGCATCGAGGACCTCTTTTTCGACGGAACCTTGGACCCCGCCGGAGGGTGGATATGCCCCGGCGACGGCCCCGGCAACGGGCTGCAGTTCCGCAGTAGCGATGCTGAGCAATACCGGGTCCCCTAAGGTGTCCCGGCCGGCTATACGAGAGGACTGAACAGTGAAGAACGTGGGCAATAGCCTGAGGAAACGTCCGACGGCGGGTGTCGCCTGATGCCGATGTGGCTGCAGGCCTGGATGTGGGGCACTATCGCCGGGGCAGCACTGGTGGTGGGTTGCGCGCTGGCGTGGAAGTGGAAGATCCCCGCCAAGGTGGTGTCTTCCGTGATGTCCTTTGGCGCCGGTGTGCTGATCTCGGCCCTTGCCTTTGAACTGGTGGAAGAAGCCGTCAACGGCGGTGGCCTGTGGCCGACCATCGGCGGATTCGCCACCGGCGCCGTCGTCTACGTCGCTGCGAACGCATTGCTTGCCCTCAAAGGAGCCAAGCACCGCAAACGGTCGGGCGGGAAACAGCCATCGGAACAACAGAAGCCAGGCAGCGGGACCGCCATCGCCGTCGGGGCCCTGCTGGACGGGATCCCGGAATCAGTGGTCCTGGGCGTGGGCCTGGTGACTGCCGGCGCCGTCAGCCCTGCCATGCTGGCGGCCGTGTTCATCTCGAACGTCCCGGAAGGCCTCTCCAGCACGGCGGGCATGAAAAAGGCAGGCCGCAGTGCCAAATACGTGTTTGGGGTCTGGGTGGGCATCGCCGTCCTGTCGGGGATCGCCGCCCTGATCGGTTTCCTGGTCCTGCAGGATGCACCGGGGGAAGTTGTGGCCTTCATTACCGCGGTGGCGGCGGGAGCCATCCTGGCCATGCTGGCCGACACGATGATTCCTGAGGCCTTCGAGGAGCACCACCTGCTCACCGGCCTCATCGCCGCCGCCGGATTCCTGGCCGCCTTCACGGTGGACCAGGTAGGGGGCTGAACCATGACCGAAAGGAACCCCATGAGCAGCGACCCACACAAGGCCGGCCCCGTCAACGCAAAGCCCCTCAGCGCAGATCCCACCGGGCAGGATCCCGCCGCCAAGGACCCGGCCGCAGAAGCCAAGCTAAGGCTCCAGCTGGCCATCTTCGACGTTACCAACAACGCCAAAGGCAAAAGCCTGCACGAGATCCTGGAAAGCCTGCGGTCCGCCTTCGCCACCCAAGGTGTTGAGACACCGCCCGCCACGTGGCTTGAATCCGTAGCCTCCTCGGCCTATTACGGCGAGCCCTACATCATCGACCTCCCGGCAGCCATCGCGGCGGACGATGCCGTGTCCGCCCCCAACAAGAACGTCCGTGACCGCCTCGCCTCCCGCCGGAAGCTCCGCCAAAAGAAACTCCCGGCAGGAACCTTCCCCTCCCCCACCGACTGGGACGTGCCAGCCAACGAAATCAGCCACACCGGCGCACCCGGGCACGTCCACCCCGTCACGGTGTCCAGGACGAGACGAGGAACCCGCCCGATCCTGGCTGCGGCCGGCGTCGCAGCGGCGGTGATTGCGGCCATCGTGGCCGTGCGCGGGGCCGGCCGCCGCCCTGTACCCCTCCCACTCCAACCGCGCAACGCTATAACAAGGAAGGGCAGCCATGTCTGACATCAGCGATTACGCACTCGTGGGGGACCTGCACACGGCGGCTCTGATCAGCACAGCCGGGTCAGTTGATTGGTTATGCCTGCCCAATTTCGACTCCCCCGCCTGCTTTGCAGCCTTACTGGACACCCCGGCCGCCGGCCGGTGGCTCCTGGCCCCCGCCGGAGCACATAAGTGCACCCGCCGCCAGTACCGCCCGGGCACCCTGATCCTCGAAACCGAATGGGAAACATCCAATGGAAGCGTGAGAGTCATCGACTTCATGCCCATCCGCGACGACGCCGCGGACATGGTGCGTATCGTCGAAGGGATAAGCGGCAGCGTGCAGATGTATGGGGAATTGTGTCTGCGCTTCGATTACGGGCACATCGTGCCGTGGGTGCGGCGCAATGATCACGGCCTGAGCGCCATCGCAGGTCCGGACGCCGCCTACCTCACCACCGCAGCCCCGCTGCAAGGCAGGGACATGCGCACGGTCAGCGAATTCACCGTCCGGGCCGGCGAACAGGTGCCCTTCGTGCTGACTTGGGTTCCGAGCAGCAAACCAGCCCCGCGCCCAACCGATCCAGACACGGCGCTGCGGGTAACGAAGGAGTTCTGGCAGAAATGGACCGGCCGCAGCAGGCTGGACGGAAAGTACAAGGACGCGGTCGAGCGGTCCATAATCACCCTCAAAGGGCTCATCTTTGCCCCCACAGGCGGCATCGTGGCCGCACCCACTACGTCACTCCCCGAGGACCCCGGCGGATCCAGGAACTGGGACTACCGGTTCTGCTGGCTCCGGGACGCAACCCTGACCCTGCAGTCACTGCTCGCCGGAGGCTACACCGAAGAAGCCGCCGCCTGGCGCGAATGGCTGCTCCGCGCCGTCGCGGGCGACCCCGCCGACCTTCAGATCATGTATGGGATCGACGGCACCCGCCGCCTCCCCGAAACCGAACTGCCATGGCTGTCAGGGTTCGAAGGCTCCAAACCTGTCCGGATCGGCAACGCAGCCGCACCGCAACTCCAGCTTGATGTATGGGGCGAGGTCCTGGACGGGCTCTCCCTTACGCGGGCGGCCTTCCCGGACACCGCCGACGATTCCTGGGATATCCAGGTCGCCCTCATGGAATACCTCGAAGGGGCCTGGGACCAGCCCGACAATGGGCTCTGGGAGATGCGCGGACCACGCCGCCACAACACCCATTCGAAAGTCATGTGCTGGGTGGCCGCAGACCGGATGGTCAAGGGAGTAGAGCAATTCGGGCTGCCAGGTCCCCGGGATCGCTGGGCCGCGCTGCGGGAGCACATCCACGACGACGTCATGACCCACGGCTTCAACGAAAAACAGAACACCTTCGTCCAGTCCTACGGCAGCACCGAACTCGACGCCAGCCTGTTGCTCATCCCCCGCGTCGGGTTCCTCCCGCACGACCATCCGCGCGTCGTGGGCACCGTCGAGGCCATCCAGAAAAACCTCACGCAGGATGGTTTTGTTCTGCGTTACCACCCCGAGGCGAGCAATGATGGGCTCCCCGGGACCGAAGGAGTATTCCTGGCCTGCTCCTTCTGGCTCGTGGACGCGCTGCTGGGGATCGGCCGCAAGGAGCAGGCCACGGAGCTTTTCGAACGCCTGCTCACCCTCCGAAACGACGTAGGCCTGCTGAGCGAGGAATGGGACCCGGGGAAGAACCGGCAACTCGGAAACATGCCACAGGCTTTCAGCCACTTCCCCCTTATCCACTGCGCCCTGCAACTCGAGCACGGACGCTCGCGCCACAGCGACACGCCGTTGCCCGGCTCCCGGCACTCCGATCACCGGAAGCCCGTGCGAGAACGGGCTGACCGACAGGACGGAAGGAGATCCTTGCGTTAACGCAATAGTTGCCGTTGAATAATAGAGTGGTTCGTGTGGGAGGACCGCCGCAAACCGACGCATCTGGATTTCGCCGCGCTCGCAGCCCCCCCAACAGTCCTGCTCCTTCCGTCCTGCACGGAAAGCTGGCCAGCCTGGGTCCGCGGGAGAGCAACAGCACGCTGGGGGTGCTTTCTGACAGGCCATATTGCAAAGGAGCAATTCCGATGGCACGCAACGTTACGTCAGCACCGGCAGTGGGCAATGCCCGCTGGAAAAGGCTGATTCCCGTCGCAATCATCGTCTACATCATCTCGTTCATGGACAGGACCAATATTGGGTTCGCCCTTAACGGCCTCCACCAGGACCTGGGCATAGACGCCGCCCAACAGGGACTGGCCGCCGGTATCTTCTTCATCGGCTACCTCGTCCTGCAGATACCCGGCGGCCACCTCGCCGAACACTGGAGTGCCAAGAAGTTCGTGGGAATCATGGTGCTCGTCTGGGGCGTCCTGGCTGTCCTCTCCGGGTTCATCCAGGACTTCACCCAGCTGCTCGTGGTGCGCTTCTTCCTTGGCGTCGCCGAGGCCGGGATCTGGCCCGCGATCCTTGTCCTGATCAGCCACTGGTTCCCCGCCGCCGAACGGGCCCGGGCCTACGCGTTCTGGATGATGAACATCGCCATCGCTTCGATCATCACCGCGCCCCTCTCCGGGTGGATCCTGTCGTTCTCGGACTGGCGGTGGCTGTTCATCATCGAAGGCATCTTCCCGTTCGTTATCGCCGCACCCCTGTGGTGGGCCCTGATCGCCGACCACCCCCGCGAAGCGAAGTGGTGCTCCATCGAGGAGCGTGACTACATCGAAAAGGGCCTGGCCGCTGATGCTGCAGCGCATCCCCAGCAGGAAAAGCTCGGCCTCCGCCACGTCCTGTCCAACGCAGTGGTGTGGCGGCTGACGCTGGTGTACTTCCTCATCCAGATCGGCTTCTACGGCATCAACATCTGGCTCCCCCACGTGATCAAGACGATCACCTCCGGATCTTCCATAGAGGTGGGCCTGATCACCGCCATTCCTTATGTTCTGGCGATGTTCGGCCTTTGGTACAACGCCAAAGCAGCCGACCGTTCCGGCCGCTACTCCACCCACGTGCTGCTGTCGATGGCCGTGGGTGCTGTCGCCCTGGTCATCTCGGTCGCAACCGGAGACAACCTTCCGTTCCTTGCGGTCACCCTGATCAGCATCGCCGTCGCCGGCGCCCTTGCCTACGACGGCCCGTTCTGGGCGTCCGCATCCCGTGCCATGCCGGTGGCCGTCGCCGGCACCGCCATGGGCCTGATCAACGCAGTTGGCAACCTCGGCGGATTCGTCGGACCCTACGTGGGTGGTTACCTGCAGGACCTGACGCACGGCAGCTTCCTTGCCACGTCCATCTTCCTGGCATGCTGCCTGCTCGCTGCCGGCCTGGTGATGCTCAGCCTGCGCCGCGGCGGTGACAGGCCAGTGGCAGCCGGACAGGCGCCCGGGCACAAGTCCCCGGTGAGGCAGGCAGGAAAGGGGACGTAACCTTCGGAAGCTGGGTTGGCTGCCCAGCAGGCCTGGGCAGGCCTGGGCCACGGCGGCCGGGCCCCCGATCACCCGAAAGCAGCCCACGCCGTCGAACGCTCAGCCGGGGAAACCCGCCCCGCTTCCAAGCCGGCGCCTGCGTGGCCCGGCGCCGGCACCGGCATGATTGTGCCCTTGCCTCCTTTGCCGGATGAGCGGAAACTTGACGTACCGGGTTATGCAGCCAGCCGAATCGGCAGCCAGCAAGAGCCAGGCCCATGATTACCAGCGCTGACCCAACCCCCCGCACAGGCTTCCGCGGATGCATCCCGCGCTTTCCTCGAAGTGTCCGTCATGAACACGGTTGACGCCGTCGTCCTGATACTCCTTGCTGCCTTCGCCTGGGTTGGCGGGACTGCCTTCGTCCTGATGAAGCTACGCCGCCGCAGAAGAGGCTCTTCGCTGGTAGCTTCAGCGCCACCTCCCGCTGCGCCTACCACTCCCCGGTCCCACAGGCCATGGCGCCGGGTCCGTTCCGTGACAGGCCAAAGCCCTGGCCGGCGGCGCCGGCTGAGACTCAGAAAAGTCCGCCATTGAAGTCCTGCACCGCCCGCAAATTGGTCCCGCGGTTCAGTGCCGCCGGCTCAGGGCCACGCCACGTACAGTTCAGTGCCACCCATTGAGGGTGATTAGTTCTTGGGAGCAGTCATGGATACCGGGACGATCCTCGGGTTCCTTGCCGGATATCTTGCCGCAATCACCGGCGCCTTCCTCCTCTACCTTCCGGTTATCGTCTTGGTCGTTGCTCTGCTGGTCGCTGGCGGGTTGCTGCAACTGCTGTTGCTGCCGATCATCATCTTGGTCAGGAGGCTGCGGCACCGCCAAGAACCGGATGTGGATCCATCGTGGCTCCTGGAACGCCGTCGCTAGGTAGGCCGCCTGATGCAGGCAAGACGGCTGTGCACAAACAGCCGGTCACCAGGGCTATTGGCCATAGTCTGGGAACCGAGGAGCATATGGCTCGTCGTTCCGCTTGATGGTGGAACTGTTAGGGTCCCAGATCAGCAGGCAAAGCGAGGAAATGATGGAACAGCGCCATATCGCCAACGAGGGCACCACGAGCGGCAAACACGGACTGGATCCTGGCGGTTCCCCTGCGACCGTCACGATCGAGCAGTTACTGATAGAGAGCCGCGCCGGGCTTCAGCGGGTCCAGCCCGCGGATCTTGAGCAGGAGATGTCCGCGGGCGCCCTCGTTGTTGACACGCGTCCGGTCGAGCAACGGGAGCGCGACGGTGACCTTCCTGGAGCAGTGGTTATCGACCGAAACGTTCTTGAGTGGCGGCTGGACCCTTCCAGCCCCCACCGGCTCCCCATCGCCAACGACCCGGCCCGGCGGATTGTGGTGGTCTGCAACGAGGGCTACAGCTCCAGCCTCGCTGCCCACACCCTGCAACGGCTGGGGCTGAGCCGTGCCACTGACCTTATCGGGGGTTTCCAGGCCTGGGCTGCGTTGCGGAGCGGTTCCTGAAATTTCTTCTGTGCAGGGCCACAGCGAGGACAATGAGGGGTACATGGATGGCCGGGAGGTTATGGGCGAACCAACGCGGCAGGTAAATGTCCGTTACAGATCCATGGGGATCACCCAGGCGTTGTGCGAGCGGGGTAAGGGGGCAACGGAAGCCGTTCACCACGAAGACCAGGGTTTCCCCGCCCACAACTGCAGCAGCCACCGCCGCGCGCCTATCGCTCTTTCCAGAAAACCCCGCATAGAGCAGGTAGACCATGCAGGCCTCGATGCTGAACCATGCTGCAGTATGAAAGCCCTTTACCGCCCGAAGGGCGGCATCTCTGCTGATCATGCCGTCAAGACAACCATGGCAGGTGGCGCGGCATCAGGGGCTTTAGGCATGACGCTTAGCGAGGTCCAACGCCCCAGATTTTGTCCCCCCACCTGAGAAGCAGCGCCTCCGCGGGGCCACTCGAGCCCGTCCTGTCCGTCAGCATTCCGTATGCTGAATCCATGGCACATAACCAGGCCTCGGTGGCGCGCCCTCCGGCTGAATTGGCACGTACCCCGTTGGTTAGTTCCGTACGGCGCCGGGCCTGACCCCTTGGGAAGGAATGTTGCCCTGAGCGAGTACCTGAAGGCGCGTCGTCAATTGGTACAACCCGAGCAGGCAGGGCTCGTCAGCTATGGACGACGGCGGGTGGCGGGGCTGCGCCGGGAAGAGGTCGCCAGCCTGGCCGGAATCAGCGTGGATTACTACGTACGTTTGGAACAGGGCAAAGACCACCATCCCTCTCCGCAGATCCTGGACTCGCTGGCCCGCGCTTTACGCCTGGATCCGCCGTCAACCCTGCACCTGCACCGGCTTGCCCAGTCGTCCACCGCTCAGGCTCCGCTAGCCGCTCCTGCCGGTGTCCCTGCTGCCGCCGAGGGCGTCAGCCCAGCGCTTTCGGACCTGCTTGTCACTTTGGGACACGTGCCGGCGTTCGTCCAGGACCGGTTCATGACCGTGCTCGCCGCCAACCCCCTTGCCGTAGCGTTGTCGCCTCGAAATGCCCCGGGCACCAATGTGCTGCGGGCAGCGTTTCTCGACCCGGCTGAGCAGGCGCTCTACGAGGACTGGGAAACGGTCATGCAGGAGGCCGTCGCAGGCCTGCGCGCTTCCGCAGGTTCGCATGTCAACGACCCACAGCTGAAATCGCTCGTCATGGACCTGGCTGAACGCAGCGCGTATTTCCTTCAATTGTGGAACCGCCACGACGTGCGGCCAAAGGTCTCCGGATACCGCCTCCTGCACCACCCTGTCGTGGGCGAGCTGGAACTATTCCACGAAAAACTCGGTGTCAGCGGTACCAACGGGCACCTGCTGGTCATCCACCATGCCAAACCCGGAAGCCCGTCCGAGCAGGCCCTGCAACGCCTCGCCTCCATCTCCCGGGCGGACATCACGCCTTGAAGACCACCCCGCCAGGAAGCCGGCGGTCGAAACCCACCGTGACACCCTGGAAGGGGTAATTCCCGGAGGGTAGCCCTGGCATTCATATGAAGCAGGGGGATCTACCTGTCCTTTTCCAGCCGGAGCACACTGAAACAGCACCGCCGCGAAGTGCCGGTCATCGCCGGCCTAGGCGCTCCCAGTATCAGTACTCCCCCTGGAAAGCAGAGACACCATGTCATCCATCAACTCAGGATTCGGATTCAATTCCACCGCTTCAGATGTCAGCGCCGGCATCGACTTCACCGGCAAACGGGTCGTTATCACCGGCGGCGCGTCAGGCATTGGCATCGAAACAGCCCGCGCCTTTGCCGCCATCGGCGCCGAGGTCACCCTCGCGGTCCGGAACCTGGACGCGGCCGCCACGGTGGTGGCAGACCTGCGCGCCGGGACAGGCAACGACAACATTCATCTTGCCAGGCTCGATTTGGCCAACATGGCAACCATCGCCGATTTCGCTCATCAGTGGCGCGGACCGCTGGACGTCCTGGTCAACAACGCAGGAATCATGGCGCTGCCAGCGCTGGAGCGGACATCCGAAGGTTGGGAAATGCAGTTCGCCACCAACCACCTCGGCCACTTCGCGCTCGCCCAGGCCCTGCACCCTGCTCTCACCGAAGCCGGCAACGCCCGCGTCGTATCCCTAAGCTCCAGCGGCCACCTCTTCTCCCCCGTCCTCTTCGATGACCCCCACTTCAACTTCATCCCGTACGACCCCTTCGTCGCCTACGGACAATCGAAAACAGCAGCAGCCCTTTTCGCAGTGGGGTTGACCCGGCGCTGGGCCAATGACGGGATCACGTCCAACGCCGTCATGCCGGGGGCGATAGCAACTAAACTGCAGCGCCACACCGGCGGACTCCGCACACCCGTCGAGCGCCGGAAAACACCGCAGCAGGGCGCAGCGACGACCTTGTATGTTGCCACCGCACCGGCTCTCGAAGGGATAGGAGGACGCTACTTCGAAGACGTCAACGAAGCACCCCTTGTCGACCACCGCGGTCCGGACTACACCGGTGTCGCTCCCTATGCCCTGGACAGCGCCCACGCCGAACGCCTTTGGGACCTGACCCTCGAACTCCTCTCAGAACAGCAGGCCTAGAGCACCGGACCGAAAGCAGCACCTTTAACACCTACGCCGTTACCGGCCGTCCGTCCGTCCGTCCGTCTCAAGAATAAGGAACCCCATGTCCACGAATTTCACCCCGCTCGACCTGCAGAGCCACCAGCTGCCGACAAGCATCTTGACCTACCTTCGTGCCAGCAAGGCTCCGAAAACAATTGAGGTGTTCATCGAAGACCCGCAGGTGACCGATAATGGCACCCGGTATGCATCAAGAAAGGAAGTACTTCACTTCCTCACCAGCGTCACAACAGAGTACGCGTACACCACCACGTTCCAGCGCGCCGCTCAGGCAGAGCCGGATCAATATGCCGTGTGGAACCGCCTCGAAGGCAACTTTCCCGGATCCACTGCTGATCTGAAGTACACCTTCAACCTTCACAACGGATTGATACGAAGCCTTGAAATCACCGCAGCCTAACCCGGCCAGCAAGAGCCCCTGCCAGGCTTGGCAATGACTTGTTTGCGGACAGCCGCTACTGGGGGCGGACCCGGCTGCTGCATTTCCATGCGCCCAAGGTTGAAATGCGTCACCAGCCGCTCCGCCCACGGGGCGACGACGACGAACACCGCGCCTACGGTGCTGCCAAAGGCGGACTCCTCGCCCTGACCAAGGGGATCGCACGCGGCTCCGCGAGGGAGGACATCCTTGCGTACGCCGCCGCACCGGCCTGGGCTGCCACCGACATCACTGGCGCTGACTACGTGCGCTGAGCGCCGTCGTCGTTCTTCCTTCAGCGAAGGGGAAACGTTAAGATTCAGCCGCATGCTCAACGTCGTGGATGCACACCCCGAGGTCTGGTCCGGCAAGGTGGTGGTCGGCCGGATAAGCACGTTCCCGGGAAACCATGTTCGATAAAGTGCGAGGGATGTGGCCAGCTGAGCCGGGGACTGGGGATGTCCCGGCTCACCACGGGGCGCGGAAGTCACTGGTACCCGGGGCACGGCGGCAAGTCGATGTAAACAGCCTGACGGCATCCACGCGGTTGTTGCACCCGAGCTTTACGTAGGAGTGTTCCAGGTGTCTGGTGACTGTCCGCGGGCTGATTCCCAGCAGATGGCCGACTGCCGTGCTTTTCAGGCCTTGCGCCACAAGCGCCAGGATCTCTGTCTCGCGGTCCGTCAGGCCAAAAGCGTCAACAGGCCACGGGTTCGTCATTGAAGTGTGCGGATGTGAATAGGCTGTGTCGAGGAGACACAGCACGGGTTGGACTTCCCTGGCAAGGTCCATTTCCTTGTCGCTGAAATCGTGGTTCCACCGGTTCATGACCCAACTGTGCAAAATTCCGGGGCCCAACTGCGCGGCCCGCAGTGACAATTGGCGGTTAATCCGCATTTCCCGGAAACCCTCACGGTAAAGACGCGATTCATAAAACTCCCGGTCGGAGACAACGTCGCTGAGGCGGCGCGGTCGCCACACCCCGGTCATGGAGTCAACTAAATCGCTTCTAACCAGCGGATGGTCGTTTCGACTTTCAAGCAGTTTCCGGGCAAGGTCACCGAATGGGTGAGTCTGGGGGCGCGCGTAGACCTCCGCCCGGACCGCTCGCATGTCCAACTCATTCCACGCAAGCCCATCACAGGGGAAAAGCTTAGAGAGAAGCTCGCTGGCGGCTCTCAGATATGTCCCGCGGTCCGGCAGCCGGACAAGCTCGCTGGCCAGGTCCCCAAAAGTATCCATTGTTCTGCCCACCCAAAAACGAATGGCTGGTTTCCCAAGGCTAGCGAACGGGATTCAACACATTCAAGGGACTGCCGGCGGTTGGGGCTACCCCATCTGGCCCGCTCCCGACATACGCAGTATTACGTATATAAGCCCCTCGACCGGGGTTCTATATTCGCCTTGCTGGACATGGCGGACAACCACCTGCGGGTCCAAAAAACCGACCCGCTCCAATAAGGAGAAGATCATGGCAGTCGCAATCATCATGGAGTTCGACGGGACGACGCTTGAACAATACGACGAGATCAACAAGAAGATGGGCTTGACCCCAGGCGGTCCCGGTCCCGCAGGTTCAATATCCCACTGGGCCACCGCTACGGATAAGGGATTCCAAGTCACCGATGTGTGGGAAAGCCGCGAGCAGTTCGACGCCTTCGCCCAGGAAAAGATCGGCCCTCTGAGCATGGAACTGGGCTTTGCGGCGCCCCCGAAATTGACCTTCTACGATGTGCACAATTACTTCACTTCCAATACTGACACCTTCCGGTCGTCAGTCCCGGCTCAACCGTGAAGGAGCGCAACAGCTAACGAAACCCAGTTCTGCGCCTGTTCCCCAACGATAAGGTTCAGAAGGTCCCCGACCCATGAACAGGTGAAGGCCACCGCAGCAGGAATTTCCGAAACTGCACCTTAATATTCAGGCGCTGGGCGGTGTTGGCCGACCCGCGTCAACGAGGGCAGCGGAATGAGGTACCGCAGACGCCACGTCTCCAGCTGGGAGGCTGCACCGGCCAGGTCGTGATGCTCCCCAGGGGCAAGGTATTCCGAAGGCCACTGAGAAGGCTGAATTGCCCGCAGCACTATGCACGAAAGGGTGTCTCACACTCCTACATCCGCCCAGAAGATCGGCGCCGGAACCGACGTGAGATTCGTGAGCCAGACGGCCCACTGACGTGACATGAACGCACCGGCCTCGGGTCTGCGGTTTCACTTGGATCGCCTAGTGTCATTCTGGAGGGAGAGATGTTAGCTGGGCGGATCCTCCGCACAACCAGGGCGCTGCCGCGCCGCCCCCGGGGACCGGAAATTTCCGCGTGGCATGATCACTTCTGCAGCCGGACGAAGTTACCGAACCCCGGCGCTGGTTCCCTAAGTTGCACTCCAGCCTCTCAACCCAGCAGCTGGTCCCCTGCAAGAACGAATCCAAAGCCCTAGGACCGCCACAGGACAGCAACCAGGCATCACATTGGCGGGGCGTTCAGTATCGGAGTTCCAGCTTGGGCCCCGAGCTCGATCGGCCTGGCCTGGGAATCCCGGCAGGCACGTCGTCTCCCATGGGCTGGATCGGCGTCACCGTGAAGGTCATAGTGGCTGGAGCCCTAGGATTTCTCTGTTTCCCGTGGATAGTCTGGGAAAGAACGCCACCCTAGGTGAGGGTAAGTAAGAAAGTGATCAAAGCAGACGCTGTGGTAATCGCCCGGAACAATGTCACCCTAATGGGCCGGGAGGACGGGCCTGTGTTGATGTTTGCCCACGGCTTCGGCTGCGATCAAACCATGTGGCGGAACCTGGTCCCCTACTTCATGAATGAGTACCGGCTGGTGCTTTTTGACCACGTTGGTGCAGGACACTCCGACATCAGCGCCTATGACTGGGAAAAGTACGAATCCCTGAAAGGGTATGCGACGGATCTGCTGGAGATCTGCACAGCCCTTGACCTCGAGGACGTCATCCTGGTCGGACACAGCGTCAGCACCATGATCGCCGTCGTCGCCGCAAACCAGGAACCCACCCGTTTTTCCCACCTGATCCTGCTGGCTCCCTCACCCCGCCACACGGACGACCCCTACGACGGCTACATCGGCGGATTCTCCCGGGAAGACATCGTAGGCCTGCTGGCAGCTCTGGACAGCGACTATTTCGCCTGGGCCGCGGCCCTGGCACCCATCATCATGGGCAACCCCCAAGAGCCGGAACTAGCGGAAGACCTGCGTGCCAGCTTCTGCCAGACAGACCCGGCCATCGCCCGACACTTCGCCGAAGTAACATTCTTCTCCGACACCCGCCCCGAACTGAGAAAGCTGCACACCAACTGCCTCATTCTGCAGTGCTCCGACGACCGGCTAGCCCCGCCCGAAGTGGGCGCCTACCTGCACCAGAACCTGGAGCACAGCACCCTTGTGCAGCTCCAGGCAACAGGGCACTGCCCACACATAAGCGCACCGGAGCAAACGGCGCGCGCAATTCTTCACTACCTTCACACCCGCTCCTGACGGGCCCCGTCGGCTTCAACATCGTTGCTGGATGTCGTTGCGGGTAGTAGACCCACTCCCGTCTGTTGGTCCTCCGACAGCCTCGGGTCAAGCCGCCAGTAGATTCCCGCCCGGTCCAGGTCCATGAGCCTGTACCACCGATGCCCAGGCGTTTGACGGCCGCGAGGCGCATCAACACGGAAAAGTGCGTCTACGCCGGCCGTATAGTCTCGACGTTCGCCGACTTCGTGCCCGAGTGGAAGGGGCACATGTTTGCCGAGGAAGTTCTCGTGGACACCCGTCCTGTTGGCGATTTTTTTGATCGTTGCAGCCGGGGCCACCAGCAGCTCATCGTCCATCTTTGGAATCTGCCAGCAATAACCGACAGGAATACGGGATGTGAAGACTGCCGTCCTGCCCCGGGCCCTTCGCCTCTCGACAAGCCCCTGCCCTAGGCTTACTGTAGCCTCGCCAAATTCCCACAACGATGACTGAGGTGTGTGAAATGGGAGCACAGGAAGACGTCGCACTGGTGCGGCGCGGCTACGACGCATTCGTCGCAGGCGACATGGACACGCTCCGGGAGCTATTCACCGAGGATGCGATCTGGCATATCGGTGGAACCGGTGGCCTTTCAGGAGACAAAAAGGGCGTCGGGGAAATCCTGGCGTATTTCGGTGAGTTGTTCTCACGGTCCGAGGGGACACTCAAGCTCACCCTGGACGATGTTGCCGCGGGCGACAGGTACACGATCGGGGTGCAGTCCAACCACGCCGAGCGCGACGGAAAGGCGCTGGACCAGCGGACGGTCATCGTGTTCACCATCTCCGGAGGCAAGGTTACGGAGGCCCTTGAGATGGCGGAGGACACTGCCCAAGTGTCCGACTTCTGGTCATAAGCGCTCCGACGGCACCGCAACCGGGAATGATGCCTCAACAGGCCAACGGGAGCATTCTCAAGCAGGGGACGTCACCACCGGCCTCTACTGCTGGAATGTGCGCATCACCCCACGACGGATGAACGCGACCGCACCGCTGCTCCGCTCTCTTCCCCTGGAACCAGCACCTGCGGCGCAACCGTATGTCACTCAAAAATCACCAACGCGCAAGCACCGGTTCTCGTCAGCGATGAGCCCCTGGAGGGCCGGCATGCCGAGCTGGGACCGTTCACTGTCGCGTTCGAGCGGTTCCACCTCGACGCGGACTCCGCTCCACTGTTCCGCGGACTGCCTGAGGACCGGTGCCAGTGTGAGCACTGGGGTACGGTCCGGAGCGGAAAGATTGCGTTCCGCTTCAGACCATGATGAAGAATTCGTCGCCGGGGATTTCTACTATGCCCCTCCGGGACATGTGCCCATTGTGTCAGCCGGAACACGGGTCGTCGAGGTCACTCCGACGGCTGATCTGGCGAGGACGATGGAGGTTCTGCAGGCCAATATGGCAGCGGAATGAGCGGGACGATGATCACCAAGATCCCTATGGAGCAGGGATCCGGCCCGGAGAGAGTTCGAAACGCCCCCGTAGATCAGCCAGTCGCGGATGCGGCCCGGGCCGTCCTGTAGCGGAAGTTCATTGAGTTCCTGGAGACCGGCGAGCTTCCTGAGGGTCTCTTTGCTGACAACGTCTTCCTTGATTTCACAAATCCGCTCTGATGGCTGCAGGCATCCGGGATGCGGTTGCCTTGCGGCGCTCCGGCCGCCCCTCCCCTGGCAGGGTTCCCCGGTGGCGGACCGATCGCACTGACAGGGGTATTGGCTGAAAGCCTGATTTTTCGCCGCCTCCCCAATGTACGCGAGCCCTGGACAGGTGGCGGAGCCTCTCCGCGGTCCTTGGCGGCGCAAGGCGAGGATTCCTTTACGCTAAGAAATGCCCAGGCTAAGGCGAGGTGTCCGACGAACTTCAGACTGTTTGGTTTTGGGTAGTCCATGATGATGAGTGAAACGCCGACCCCGCAGCCACGAAAAGGAAGATACATGACGAACTCAGGTACAAGAGGGTCCACTCCCATGAATACCGAGGACGCCGTACTTGCTGCTGCCGAGGATTTGTTGGTTCAGCTCTTGCAGCTGCCCGTCTTCAACCACAGCGCCCGGGTGTTCGAGTATGCCAGAGCCATCGCTGCAAACGAGGACTGCGCTGTTGATGTGGCAGCTCTGCGGGTCGCTTCCCTTTTCCACGATGCCGGGACCGCCGACGAGTATGACGGCCCCCAGCGGTTTGAAGTCGAAGGTGCGGACGCGGCCGCGGCGTTCCTGACCACCTACGGATGGAAAGCCACCCGGGTTGACTCGGTCTGGGAAGCGATTGCGCTACACACCTCACCTCAGATCGCTGAACGCCGGGGACCCGTGGCAAGGTACCTCCGCCTCGGCGTTCGGGCCGACTTCGGGGACGATACCCTGCTGCCTCGCGCGGAGAAGCACCGTTCCGAGGTCGAAGCGATGTATCCCCGGCTGATGATCGAGCAGTGCCTGGGCCAGACAGTCGTAGAACAGGCACTGCGCAACCCGGAGAAGGCACCTCCATCCTCCTGGCCTGGTGGGCTGCTGCAGGCTCACCTGGGCAGAACTCATGCCCAGGGAATCAACCCCGCCTTCTAGCCGCTGCTCAAGCGGTTGCATTCGCGGGTGGGCCGCGCGCTTCACGCCGCCAGGCCCTGCTTTCTGAGCCAATCCCGTAAGTCCGGTGAGCACCTGCGGAAAGAGTGCGGCCTGTTGTGAACTATCGGGTCAGGATTCATGATTGGAAAGGCGCGCAAAGGAGTGCCTGGAGGCGTGTGCAGCGCCGGATGCGAGGACTGCGGTGAGAAGTGAGTGAACGTGGCAGGACCATCGGGTTCCTGGTCCACGACAACGTCACGATGATGGACATCGCCGGGCCAGCTGACGTGTTCCATCATGCCAATGCCTTTGGCGCCGGCTATAAGACGGTCATGGTTTCAGCGGACGGCCAAGCCAAACGGGCTGCAAACGGCCACTATCTGATGGTGGAAACCACCGCCGCGCGGGCAGGTGCCCTGGAAACGGTGCTCGTTCCTGGGGCCTACGGCATGGTGGCCAAGCCCTTCGAGCAGGAACTGGTCGACGCCGTTGCCCAGCTGACGACCGACGCCACAAGGATTGCATCCGTTTGCACTGGCGCTTTTCTCCTGGCGCACACGGGTTTGTTGAACTACCGGAACGCGACAACGCACTGGACCCAGGTCGAGCGGTTCAGAAAGTCATTTCCCCTGGTTAACGTGGTCCCCGATGCGTTGTTTGTGCAGGATGATCCGATCATCACTTCCGCTGGCATCAGTTCCGGCGTGGACCTGGCGTTATTCATGGTTGAGGACGACTATGGTCCGGAAGTAGCCCGCGCCGTCGTTCGGCAAATGGTCATATTCAACCAACGGCCCGGCAGCCAATCACAGCGTTCGGTTGCCGTCAGCGCGAACACATCCCGGGACCACGTCCTGAGGGAACTGCTGGACCGCATCACAGCTGAACCAGCCGCCGATTACTCGATCGATGCCATGGCCGCCATGACAAATCTCAGCGCCAGCAGCCTTACCCGCAGGTTCCAAGAGGCAACCGGGACCAGTCCAGCCCGGTATGTCGAAAAGGTACGCATCGAAGCCGCACAGGCAATGCTCCAACGCAGAGCCACTGTTGCCGCAACGGCAGCCGCAACCGGATTCGGAAGTGCAGAGACACTGAGGCGCGTATTCACGCAGAAAGTCGGAATGAGTCCCTCCTTATATCTCGAGCGACTCATGCTGCGCCACGGCGACGGCGGCCACCTCCCTGCGTAACTTCTACAGCTTGACGCTAATTGTGTGATTCCTGACCGAATCAGCGGGTCCGCTGATTCTTTCCAGGAACGATGCTTGACGTACCGGGGCAAACCGGAGCATCCACAACAATAGGAGAAGGCAATGCCCTTCGTAAACGTCAAGCTCGTCGACGGGGTCTTCACCGAAGACGAAAAGCACCGGATGGCGGCGGCACTGACCGACGTCATGGTTCAGTTTGAAGGATCCGAAGCTTTCCGCGAGGTCGTATGGGTCCTCATCGAAGAACTGCATACTGACGGTTGGCACATTGGCGGCCTTCCCTTCCGTGGACCAGCCAGCCTGATGGACGGCCTCGCCCGTTCCAAGAGCCTCTACGAATCCGTCGATGGCCATCCAGTGACCCGGACCGAGTGGCCGAAAAAGCACCCGTTCGGGACAAGTAACCGGAAGCAGAACAATGGGTTTCATCAAAGTCGGTACGGAAAACAGCACGGACATCGAGCTTTACTATGAGGACCACGGCACGGGGCAGCCGGTTGTCCTGATCCATGGCTACCCGCTGGATGGCGGGTCATGGGAGAAGCAAAGCGCAGCCCTCCTGAACGCCGGTTACCGCGTCATCACCTACGACCGCCGGGGCTTCGGCAGGTCAAGCAAACCGACCACCGGCTACGACTACGACACCTTCGCTGCAGACCTCAACACCGTCCTCGAATCCCTGGACCTGCAGGAGGTCGTCCTGGTTGGCTTCTCGATGGGCACCGGCGAAGTGGGACGGTACATCGGCACCTACGGCGAGGCACGGATAGCCAAGGCAGCGTTCCTTGCTTCCCTCGAACCATTCCTCCTGCAAACCGAGGACAACGCCACCGGCGTTCCTTCCTCAGTGTTCGACGGCATCCGCAACGCCGCCATCGAAGACCGCTACGCCTGGTTCGCCGTTTTCTACAAGGATTTCTACAACACGGACACCTCCCTTGGAAGCCGACTCAGCGAGGAAGCCCTGCGCGCGCATGGAACGTTGCGGCCCGCTCCTCCTGGTACGCCTCGTTCGCCGTCGTCGACTCATGGCTGACGGACTTCCGTGCCGAGGTCGAGAAGATCACCGTCCCGGCCCTGATTGTCCATGGAACGGAGGACCGCATCCTCCCAATAGGCGCAACGGGCCGACAGTTCACCAAGCGTGTTCCATCCGCTGAGTACGTGGAAATCGAACGCGCCCCGCACGGCATGCTCTGGACGCACGGTGGCGAGATCAACGAAATCCTGCTCCGCTTCCTGAACAAATAACCCAGCCCTGCCACCCGACTGCAGAGTGTGGAACCGACCGCTGTCCACACCCTGCTGCGGCTTCCCCTCCAATGAAATGGAACCACGACCATGACAGCTGTACATCACAAGACGCTGGTCCTTCTGGACCATCCCAACCTTTCCGCTTCCCGTATCAACAGGGCCCTGGCAACCGCGCTCGAGGATGCACCGGATCTGACGGTGCACGACCTAAGACGCCTGTACCCGGACGGCCACATCGACCTTGCCGCCGAGAGGGCCGCGGTGGAAGCGGCCGAGAACATCGTCCTGCAATACCCAACCCACTGGTACGCGCCTCCGGCATTCCTCAAAACCTGGCTCGATGAGGTGCTTGTCCGCGGCTGGGCCTACGGCACCGGGTCACCCGGAGCCCTTGCAGGCAAGACACTCCGGGTTGCCACCAGCACCGGCGGCGCCGGGGAGGCTTACTCCCCAGACGGCTTCCACGGGTGGGACTACAACGACATCCTCATCCCGCTGCAAGCCACAGCCCGCCGGCTCGGAATGCAATGGCTGAGCCCCTTCATCCTTCACGGCGTAAGGGACCTGACGGACGAACAGCTGCGGGACCTGGCGCAGGACTACAGGAACCAGCTGTCGTTACGCACCGTGCCAGAGCACGTCTAGGCAATTCCGGCGAGAACCAACACCGATAGGACAACCACAATGAAAAGCATGTCGACCACGGCCTAGGCGGCCCCGAAGTCATCCAGGAAGTCCACCTTCCCACCCCCGAGCCGGCCGCGGGGGAAATAACCATTGATGTCCAGTACGCAGCCGTCGGCCTCATCGATGCCATCATCCGCCGAGGAACATTCGCCAACCTCGACTACGTCCCCAAGCCCTCCTATGTACCGGGACTCGAAGTCACCGGGACGGTCCGCGCCCTCGGGGAAGGGGTTACCGGTCTCTCGATCGGTGAGCACGTCGCAACCGTGACCCTTCCGAACAGCGGAGGATACGCAGAAGTCGTATCCGCCCCGGCCGCGCTGGTCGTCTCACTCGAAGGATCCGGTGCTGATCCGGTCCAAGTGGTCGCGGGACTTGGCAACGCCGCGACCGCCTATATGGCACTCACCGAAGTCGGCAACATCCGTGCCGGATCCCGCGTGCTGGTCCACGGCGTCATTGGTGGCCTCGCCTCCGCGTTTCCCGCCGTCGCCCGAATGCTCGGAGCCAGCCGGGTAGTTGGTACCGTCCGCACCAGGGACAAGGCTAACGCTGCTATGTCTCTCGGGCTGGACCGTGTCATTGTCTCCGACGAATTTCCCGACGCCCTCCACGACGAAACATTCGATCTCGTTATCGACCCCGTAGGAGGAGACCATCGCCTCGCCACGCTGGACGTCATGGCACAGCACGCACGCATGCTTGTCGTCGGCAGCGCCGCACAGGACGCGGGCACCATGGTCGACACCAACAGGATTTGGCGCAGCAACATCGGCATCCTGGGCTTCAGCGCCGGGCTGGCGCTCTCCGAAAACCCCGAACGCGGGGCAGCCGCCGGACGTGCTGTCCTGCCTCTCATCGCAAGCGGTCAGCTGACCTTCCCGGTGCTCGTGCTCCCGTTGGAAGAAGCTGCCGAAGCACACGCACAAATGGAAGCACGGACCGTCACGGGCAGGCTGATTCTTGCCGTAAGCAGCCACCGACCCATTGGGAAGTACTGACAAGGTGCGGCACTCCCAGGCAGACCTGTCCTTTCCGCATCCGCAAGTGAATGAGTATCAAAACATGAACCATCAAAACCAAAAGAACATCATCGTCACCGGTGCCAGCAGTGGCATCGGGGCGGCCACTGCACGCGCGCTGGCAGCCCAGGGCCACAGGGTATTCCTCGGCGCGCGGCGTGAGGATTCACTGCGGACCCTCGTGGCCGGCATCCAGCGCGATGGAGGCGAGGCAGAGTACCGCCGGCTCGACGTTACAGACCTTGCCGACTTCAAGGATTTCGTGAAAGCCGCCGAAGAGCAATTTGGTCCAGTCGACGTTCTCGTGAACAACGCGGGCGTCATGCCGTTGTCCCCCGTGCATGATCTGCGCATCGAAGAGTGGAACTCCATGATCGATGTGAATCTGCGCGGCGTACTTCACGGTGTGGCAAGTGCTTTACCCGGCATGCGGTCCCGGCGGGCAGGTCACATCATCAATGTCGCCTCGGTCGCTGGCCTGCGCGTTGACCCGACCGCAGCCATGTACAGCGCTACAAAATACGCCGTCCGGGCCTTCTCCGAAGGGCTCCGCCAGGAGAACACCGACGTGCGCGTAACCGTGGTTTCGCCCGGCTTCACGCTGACTGAATTAACGGACCGGGGCGGCAATCCCGAAGTCCGAGCGGCTGCCCACGCCGCAGCCGAACAGTTCGGGATTCCCGCTACAGCTGTGGCCGACGTTATCGCCTTTGCCGTCGCGCAGCCAGCAAATGTCGACATCAATGAGCTCGTCGTCCGGCCGACCCTTCAGCAGTAGCCCCCAGCCCCCGACGTTTCAGGGCCGACACAGGCATAACTCGATTTGACTGCTCTTGGGTCTGTCTATGCCGGCCCACGAGCCACTTCTGAAACCGGGGTATGCATCTGGCCAAAGACCAACGCACTGAGCGAGAAGGTGTGCCAGCCTGTCTGCCACGAGGGCCGCATTCCCAGGATGGACGACCCAAGAATAATTAAATGCTTGACGCATGAATATAGCCGGTGAATACTTTTGAGTGCCTCCAGCCCCCACTCGAAGGACCGATCAATGAAGAACCTGTCCCGCCGCACCGTGCTCGCCACCGGCAGCGCCGCCAGCTTGGCCTACGCCCTAGGGATGGCCCAGTCCGCCCAGGCAACCACAGCAGTCACCGCGCAGCCGGGCACGCCGGCCACCAGTGCTCCGCCCCTGCGCCTTGCCAGCCGCAACAGTGCGTACACCCGCAGCGGTGCCGGTCCCCGATACTGGAACATCTACGGCTACTCCTTCCCCCACAACGCACCCATCCCCGAGAGCGAATGGAAAGCCAACATCGATTGGCTGGCCGGGAACTTCGCGGAATTCGGATACGGCATCGCCTGCACGGATGGCTGGATCGAAGGCTCAAGCCGCACCACCAAGAACGGCTATATCACCAGCTATAACGACTCCTGGCAGAACGGCTGGGCCTACTGGGCCAAGTACCTCAAAGCGCGGGACATGAAGCTGGGCGTCTACTACAACCCGCTCTGGGTCCATCGGGCAGCCGTCGAGGACAGCTCCAAAACCGTCCTGGGACGGCCCGACGTCAAGATCGCGGATCTGGTGGTCCCCAACGACTTCTTCGCCCGGGACATCGGCGGGAACCAACTCTACTGGCTGGACGCCACCAAGGCCGGGGCTAAGGAATATGTGCAAGGCTACGTCCGGTACTTCAAGGACCTCGGCGTTCCGTACCTGCGGATCGACTTCCTCTCCTGGTACGAAAACGGCATGGACGCCAACATTGGCCAAGTCAACGCACCCCACGGCCGCGCCAACTACGAACTTGCACTTTCCTGGATCAACGAGGCTGCCGGGGATGACATGGAGGTCTCACTGGTCATGCCGCACATGTTCGCCAACGGTTCGGCGGAACTGGCCAACGGGGACCTGGTGCGGATCAACGCCGACGCCGACAAGGGCGGCTGGGACCGGCTGAGCGGGATGCGCCAGAACTGGCAGGATGCGTGGCCCAACTGGGCCAACCCCTTCTGCGGCTTCACCGGCTGGTCGCACCGGAACGGCCGGGGGCAGCTTATCCTTGACGGCGACTTCATGCAGGCCAGCACATTCGCCAATGACGAAGAGCGCAAAACCATGATGAACCTGATGGTCGCTGCCGGATCACCCCTCGCCATCGGGGACACCTACCAGCAGATCGGAAAAAACGGCTGGGTGTACACCAACAAGGAAGTGCTTCAGCTGAACGAGGACGGCCTGGTGGGTAAGCCCATCTATAGGTCAGCCGCCCCGTTCACGGTGGCTCCAGGCTCCCGTGACACCGAACGCTGGGCAGGCCAACTCCCGGACGGCTCCTGGGGCGTCGCCCTGTTCAACCGCGGCGACACCGAAACCGTCACCCGGACCATAGACTTCACCGCAGACCTTGGCCTGGCCACCGGCGCCAACGCCCGGGACCTGTGGGCGCACCGGAACCTTGGCATGGACTCGAAGGTCACGGCACTACTGGCCCCGCACGCTTCAGCCATCTTCCGGGTCACCCCGCCGAAAGCGCATGGCACAACGCGCTACCCGGCCGCTTTCGCGGCCTGGGGCGGCGGGGCCGGCTTCAACAACAACCACCCCGGCCATGACGGCAACGGCTTTGTGGACGGACTCCAGGCCACCAGCGCCGGCGCGGACCCGCTGGTCACCTTCGCAGTCCAGGCTTCGCACCGCGGCACCTACACCGTCCGCTACCGGTACGCGAACGCCACCGGGGACACCAGCACCATGACCGTCAGCGCGGAAAGGGCGGATCGCTCCGTCGTGGACGGGCCGATGCACGCGAGCTTCCCCGCCCTCCCCTCCTGGGACACCTGGGAGATTGTGGAGGGCACTATCAAGCTCGACGCCGGCCTGAACCTGATAACCATCGGCAGGGGTGTGACAGATCAAGGAGCCATCAACCTGAACTGGATAGAGTTGGACATGTGAGCAGACGGAAGCAGGCCTTCGGCGTTCCCGCCCTCAGCGACCCGCACAGGGCAGGCCTGTTTTCCCTCGTGCTGCGGCATGCACCCATCTCCCGAGTGGAGCTTGCGAGGCAAACGTCCCTGGACCCGTCCACCATCGCCCGGACCCTCCGGCCGCTGGTGGACGAAGGGTACGTCACCGAAGCGCCCACGGCTCCCAACGGACGTGGCAGGCCGGAGCGCCTGATCGAAATCGTCGCCGCCAAACACACAGCCATTGGCATCAAGATCGGCCCCAGGGTTATTTCCGGGGTCGTGACAGACCTGGGCGCAAACGTGCTCGCACGCGGCGAAGAAGAAGTGGGCGTTCCGCTGGAAGCATCCGACACGTTTCGGGCCGTGGCCGGTCTCGTTGACCGCCTCCTCGCATCCGTGCCCCAGGCACGCGAACGATCGCTGGGATTAGGGATCGCGGTCAGCGGGCACGTCGATCCAGATGCAGGCACCTGCCGCTACTCGCCAATTCTCGGCTGGCGAGGAGTGGATGTTGCCAAGCCCTTATCCGAAATGACCGGACTTCCGGTAACCGTGCATAACGACGTCAACGCCCTGGCCGTGGCCGAGCACCTGTTCGGCCACGGCAGAAACGCGCGGAACTTCGCCGTCGTCACCTTGGGACCCGGCATCGGGTTGGGCTTGGTGATCGACGGGAAAGTGTACGGCGGCGCACATGGAACCGCCGGGGAGCTGGGTCATATCCCGCTGGTGCCGGGCGGCCCCTTATGCAGTTGCGGCAGGCACGGCTGCCTGGAAGCGCTGGCGGGAGATGCTGCCATCGCAGCCGCCGCCGGAACCACTGACGTCGCCGGCGCGATGATCGCAGCCCGAAACGGACCTGACCGCCAGGCAGTGAAGGCACAGTCAGCCTTTACCGCTGCCGGAAGATGGGTCGGCCGCGGCCTTGCGGTGGTCAGCAATCTCGCCGCACCGGAACTGATTGTCATCACGGGCGAAGGCTCCGCCGCTTACGACCTGATGGAGCATAGCCTGACGGCCTCCCTCAAGGAGTACGCGTTCGAAGGCGGGGACTTCCTGCCCCGTCTCGAAGTAGCTGCCGCGGACGCCGACCTCTGGGGCAAGGGCGCCGCCTGCCTGGCCATCCAGCGTTCCCTGCGCTGAGTCACCAAAGAAATTTCAGTAGCTGATCCTTCCACTCCTGAATGAAGACGCAACGAAGGAAACCGACATGACCTCAACGGCTATACCCACAAAAATCGACACCCCTCTCCAAAAGTACCCAGAACTTGCGGAGCAGCGGCGCCGCGCGGTCCTGCTCCTCAATCTGGCACTCCCCCACCCCTTAGACATCTCACAGCTCGGCCCTGAAAACGACGACGCTTCCTGGAACGACCTCCTGGCCACAGCCCTCGAATGGCGCGCCGAGCTTGAAACCTTCGCCGACGTCCAGTGTGAAGACTCCCCGGGCCTCCTGCACTTCAGCCGACCCTACGGGTGGCACTGCCTAACCAACTTCAGCGCCAAGCCAAAGCCGTTGCCGGAAGGAATCATCGTCATAAGCAGCAGCCCGATCACGAAAGGAAACCTGCCGCCAGCCACCACAGTGTGGCTGCTTCGGTGGGTGGGATAGCTCCGCACCACGGCGAAGCGGCGGAGGGCAATGAGTTCTGCCTGCTCTCCCGGTCGGTCCAAGACGTGGAACGGGAAGAACCGCAGCAGCACTAAAGGTCCGCGGCTCAGTACTTGTAGAAGCCCTCCCCCGAGGCGACGCCCAGCTTGCCCTGGTCGATGTAGTGCTCCTTCAGGTACTGGGCGAACGCCTGGGAACCGGCATCCGGCGAGGCCGAGGCGATATTGTACGCCGTGGTGAGGCCGACGACGTCGTAGATCTGGAACGGGCCGCTCGGGGCCCCCGTGGCGATGCGCCAGGTCTTGTCAATGGTGTGCGGGTCGGCGACGCCCTGCAGCAGCAGGCCGGCGGCCGCGTTCAGCAGCGGAACCAGCAGCGAGTTCAGGACGTAGCCGGCCTTCTCCTTCTTGATCTCGATAGGTTCCAGTCCGCTGTTCCGGGCAAAGTCGACGACAACGGCGTACACCGCCGGGTCAGTCTCCGCGGTGCCCATGACCTCGGCGATGTTCTGCGCCCAGATGTTGTTGGCGTAATGGAGCGCGAGGAATCGGTCCGGGCGTCCGGTGAAGTCTTTCAGGTCACTGGGCAGCAGGGTGGACGAGTTGGTCGCGAAGATGGCCTTGGCCGGCGCCAGCTCCGCGAGCTTGCGGTAGACGTCGCGTTTGAGTTCCAGCAGTTCGGGAACGGCTTCGATCACGAGGTCCGCGTCGACGACGGCGTCCCCGAGGTCTGCGGTGAGGCGGAGGTTTGCCAGGGCTGCTTCGGTCTTGCCCTCGGAGGCGCCGGCAACCTGTGCCCGGTAGATGCCGGCGAGGCGGGTGAAACGGTCCCGCGCCTTGGCAAGCGCGTCCTCGTCGACGTCGCACGCGGTGACCGCGAAACCGTGGAATGCGGCCTGGAAGGCGATCTGGGAGCCGAGCACTCCGGTGCCGAGCACGGTGAGCGCCTTGATGGAGGGCATTATGGTTTCCTTTCGGCGCGGGCCTTAGCGGCCGCCGGGGTTGTCGGACCCGTAAATACTGCGGATCCAGATGGTTGACAGGACGTCCAGGGCGGCTGTCTCCGCGATGGCGGGACTCTCCCGGTTGAGGACAGCAGTAATGACCCGCTCGTTCATCAGGTTCAGGCTCACCGCGAGGTCGTGCGCGTCGATGCCCGCCGGCGCGGCCCCCCGGACCTGCTCGGCACGGATCACGTCGCTTGAGAAGTCGACCCAGGACTGCATCGACTTGGACCACAGCCCGCGCACCTCGTCGTTGCGGGCGCGCGCCCCGATGGCGGCGGTCGACACACCGCGGTGCGCGACAAACACCTCAACGAACATTCCGATGGAACGGGTCCACGCACCCGTTGGGTCGCTCTCGAAATCACGCGGCAGGTGCCCCACCCGGTGATCGACCTCGGTGATGACCCGGTCCAGCAGGGCCAGCAGCACGGCATCTTTCGAGGGGAAGTAGAAGTAGAACGTGGGGCGCGAAATGCCGGCACCCCGGGCCAGATCCTCGATGGAGACGTCGTCAAAGGCACGGCCGGCCAGGAGGGCCTCCGCGGTGACCAGGATTGCGTCCTGCCGCTCATCGCCCGAAACCCTCGCGCTGCGTCTTCCTCTTTGAGCCATGCGCCCATCCTAGCCCCGGCTCTCAACACAGTGTTGACTATCTCAACATTAAGTCGATAACTTGGCGGCATGAGCGAGCACGTAGATGTGTTGATTGTCGGCGCCGGGCTGAGCGGCGTGGGTTTCGCCAGCCGGCTAAAGCGCGAGGTACCCGGAAAAACCTTCACCGTACTGGAGTCGCGGAATGCCGTCGGGGGGACCTGGGACCTGTTCCGGTACCCCGGGATCCGGTCCGACAGCGACATGTACACGCTCGGCTACTCCTTCCGGCCCTGGGCCGGCGCCAAGGCGATCGCGGACGGCGAGTCCATCCGCGAGTACATCGAGGCAACGGTCGCCGACGAGGGCCTGACGCCGCGTATCCGGCTGAACACCAGGGTCATTTCCGCCGCCTGGTCAAGCGAAACCGCGCTGTGGACCGTGACGGCGGTCCACACCTCCGGCGGCGAGTTCCGGTCCGGCCACACTGCCTCCTCCCCCGAGGCGCTCACCTTCACCTGCTCGTTCCTGTCCGTCTGTTCCGGCTACTACCGCTATGACGAGGGCTTCACCCCGGCCATAGACGGGGCAGACACCTTTGCCGGAACGATCGTCCACCCGCAGCACTGGCCGGCCGACCTCGATTATGAGGGAAAGCAGGTGGTGGTCATCGGCAGCGGCGCCACGGCAGTGACGCTGGTGCCATCCATGGCAAAATCGGCCGCCAAGGTGACGATGCTGCAGCGCTCCCCCACCTACATCGCCCCGGTGCCCGCGCGGGACCACCTGGCCGACCGTCTCCGGGGTAAGCTGCCCGCGCAACTGGCGTACGACGTCGTACGCTCCAAGAACATTCTTTTCTCCATGTTCACCTACCAGCTCAGCCGACGGCGGCCCGAGACGATGAAGGCGATCCTGCGCAAGTCGGCAGTAGCCAAACTGCCGGCGGGCTTTCCGGTGGACACGCACCTGGCCCCGTCGTACCAGCCGTGGGACCAGCGGGTCTGCGCGATCCCCAACGGGGACCTGTACCGGGCCATCAGTGCCGGCACTGCCGAGATCGTGACCGACACGATCTCCCGGATCACCCCGGACGGGATTGACCTGGCCTCCGGCACATCGCTGCCCGCCGACGTCATTGTCACGGCCACGGGACTGAACCTGCTGGTGATCGGCGGCATGAAGCTTTCCGTCGACGGCGAGCCCGTGGACGTCGGCAGAACCCTCACCTACAAGGGCATGATGCTGGAGGGGGTCCCGAATTTCGCCCTCACCATCGGCTACACCAACGCGTCCTGGACCCTGAAGGCGGACCTGGTCGCCGGCTACATCTGCAGGCTGATCAAGCAGCTCGACCGCCGGAACCTCCAGTGGGTGGTACCTGTGGCACCAGCCGAGGTCGCCAACGGCACGCTGTCCTCACTGATCGACCTGAAGGCCGGCTACATTTTCCGCGGCGCCGACCAATTGCCACGGCAGGGCGCAGGCGCGCCGTGGCGGCTGCACCAGAACTACTTCCGCGACTTCGCCCTGCTCCGGGCCGGCAGGCTGACCGACCACGTCCGGTTCGGCCGGCGCGGGCAGCCGGTGCGGGAAACCGTCCGGCAACCGGCGGCCCCGGCCCGGGATCCCCTCGCGCTGCAGGGAACGGGCCATGTCACCGTCGCGGGGACACGCCTGCGCTACCGGAAGACCGGCAGCGGGGATCCGGTCCTGCTGCTGCACGGCATCGGCCAGAGCCTCGAGGACTGGAACGAACAGCACGAGCGGCTCTCGGACCGACACACGGTCTACAGCATCGACCTTCCCGGCTTCGCGTACTCCGAACGGCTCCCCGGCACGACGACGCTCGCGAAGCTGGCCGGGATCCTGCCGGCCTTCCTGGACGCCGTCGGGGTTTCCGGGCCGCTGCCCGTGATGGGCAACTCGCTCGGTGGCGCCGTGGCCATGAAGCTGGCCGCCGACCATCCGGACCGCGTCTCCGCGCTCGTGCTGGCCAACAGCGCCGGATTCGGCAAGGAAGTGGCACTGGTCCTTCGCCTCCTTGCGGTCCGCCCGCTCGCGGCCCTGCTCCTGCGGCCCGACGAGAAAGCATCACGCCGGACCGTCCAGTCGCTCTTCTACGACAAAACGCTGGTCACGGACGACCGCATCGGCCACGCGCTCGCCCTGTCGCAGCGGGAGGCGCACCGCCGGACGCTGCTCGACGTCGCCCGCGACCTGGGAACGATCTCCGGTGTCCGGGCCGAGTGGCGCACCGCCCTGATCGAGGCGCTTGGCAAGTCCAACGTTCCGGCGCTGGTGATGTGGGGTGACCACGACCACATCCTGCCGTTCAGCCACCTTGAAGCGGCCGCCGCAGCGCTGCCCCTCGCCGAGTCGCACGTCTTCGCCAAGACCGGACACATGCCGCAGATCGAACGGCCCGACGAGTTCGCGGCCGTAGTCGAGGACTTCCTCACGAGGGTCTCTGTAGACCGTCAGGCGGCAAGCATCTAAGCTGCTTCTCGACGTCGGCAAGTCGCTATTTCGGCAGGAGCTCCCCGACATTTTGGGGATCGTAAATATATTGAGCGTCCGGAAGTGAGCCTCCAGATCCGCAGCCGGGGGCAGTGTGATTTCCTCGCGGATGCCGTCCCAGATCTGCTCCCGGGACAGCTGGCCAGAACCTTGCAGCCCCCGGATTCGACAAAGTGGACTGGCTGTTTGTCCCGCGCGGCCTAGTGCCGGCCGGGCCATGGCTGGGCACCGTAACCACCCAGGTCCGCTGAGCCCACAAAACATAGTGCCCCTGATTTTGCTGCCACTACCTAAATGACCGATACCCAAAAACGTAGGTGGCCTGGAGGGGAGGAATTAGGGGGCGGCAGGTGTTGCCCACCGATTAGTCCTCTCCGTAGCGTTGGTTTAAACCTCTCCCCCAAAGGGCATCCCGAGGGGGCGACGAGTGACAGAGAGGGCAAGCAGAGCTCTGATGTCAACACCGCGGTGGTCCTTCCGGCACCTTCGTTGCCGAGGAATCACCCCTCGGAAGATCAGGAAGCAGTACAGAGCTCATCGTTAGGCGAGTTCTGGCATCCCCAAACACAGCGGTGCCTTCTGCACAGCTGTGTGCTTGGGAGACGAGAACCACAGGGATAGGTGAGCGGCGGACCGTCTGCCGATGACGCCGGCGCACGCACTAGATGTCTCGTGTCCCTGCGGCTGTTTTTCATCATCATCGACCGTCAGGAATATCTCATGAACAAGGTATCTCGCCTGCTTAGCTCGGCTGCATTGGCCGGGGGCTTGACCTTCAGCGGATCAGCGCTGGCAGCAGGCGCCGCATTTGCTGATAGTGGTTCCACCACGAACTATCAGGCCGCCCATCAACAGGGCCGCGACAACAACGGCCGTAACAAGGACGACCACGACAAGGGTTACAACAAGGACGGCCGCGACAAGGACGGCTACAACAGAGAGGGCTATGACAGGGAAGGCTTCGACCGCGGTGGCCGCGACCGTTGGGGCTATGACAGGGATGGCTACGACCGCAACGGCTACGACTGTAACGGGTACGACCGCCATGGCAACGACAGGCATGGTCACCACAGCAAGTGGCATGGGTGGTACAAGCACGAGAACGGCACGGTCATCTACGTCATCGTCATCGTCATCGTGCAGTAATCCGTGTTCGACTAAATCCGTCCCCAGGGTTGCATCAACGACCTGCTTCGGCCCGTGGCCGATGGGGCAATGGCTCCCTTACCAGGCTCACCGAGGACGGAACGTCACCTTGGTCGGGGGCGGATCGGCCCCGCCCCCGGCTACCCATAGCCACTGGGCCTGCTGATGGGACAATGGCAATCCTGGTTCGGCACACCTACTATGCCAGGCTACGGGTACGGGGCAGCCCGGACTTTGATGGCGTCGTTTCGCCCTCGACTGTCGCTGTTGCCGCAACTGCCGGCCGATATTCCGGTGGCGGCACGGCGGCCATCAACGGCATTATCGAACTTCACCGCCGACTAACCACAGTTACGGCAAGCGGGGATAACTATCGTCTCCTCATGCTTCTCGCGGACAGCGGACCCACAGCATGAGCCCGCTGGATCCCAAGCGACTAAGGGACGTCCTCCTTAGGGCGCTCAAGGGGGTCCGCTTTCGCCGTACGCTGTGTTATCCACCGTCAGGAGACCCCTCAGTTCCAGCTTTCGACAAGAGCTCGGGCATCAGACGAGTAATCCCGGTGCCGTCCCCGAACGTGCCGGGGGACCATCATGGAATCAGTTGTACCCCTTCGCGCCCCACCCCAGACGCTCCCATCCTTAGTTGTTGCGAAGGCATCTGCCTGGCCCACCTATTATCGCCTCGACGTCGGTGAGTCCTGTGACCTGTCCAGGGGCGATCGTGCCAGTGCAGCCAACCGAAGTATCCGTACCAGTTGCTTCCTCAGGACCAGACTGTACCGTCGTTGCGATGCCCACTACTTCATTCAGACCAGCAACATCAGCCCCGGAAACCTGGATGGCTATGCCGTGACTGGATCCGTGCTGGAAGAGTTTGTCCTGATGCCATGACACGCGCCACCCTATACGCTGGTGAGGCCGGGATACGGCCCCTCCTGCCGCACCGACCGGTTAGATTACGTGCTAACCGGACGTCAGGCAACCTGCAGGAAACGTCAGGTTAGTGTCCGAAAGTCACTTCCCGCACAAGCCCAGTTAGCAATCTTGGCTACCAACCTGACTCCAGACTCAATCCATCTCGTCCTCAAAGCAGATATACGTGTGGACACTGTACACACCTCCTTTGATAGGACAAGGCGAAGGCGGGCCACCCTCTCTGGCTATCCCCAGACCACTTGCCGCGGGCCGAAGTGCAGGTACGGAAAAGTTCAAAAGCCATGTTGTTCCCGCTCCCCCGGCACATGCATAGGTGTAGGCCAACACCGGCAACCAAACAGAACCGAAACGAGGATTCGCATAACCCCAGCTCATCACGCGGAAGTCTTACCAGCCAGGGACTTGAACCCGCCACCCCACACACCTGAACAGGCCTCCGCGGCAGCCAGGCCAACGCCCGCGACGCAACCCGTCAGACGACGCGACCAAAAGCTTTGTCAACACGTCAAAGCAAGAAACGCCTCTGACGAGGGGATAACCTGTGCCCGAGGTGGGACTCGAACTACATTCCCGTTCATATAAATCCTGGGAACCCGCGAAAAAATGCGGAATTCTAGCCAGTTCGAGGGCTGTTTGGCCCAGTGCGAGACGAAAAGTGTTGACATTGTGCACACCCCCATTCGGGGGCGTTGGAGGACTACGGGCGCACCAGATGCCTGGAAATCGCGGCGGCAGAGTCCAGCAAGTCGACAGTGCCCTCGGCGACTCCGACGACGAGGCCGAAGCCTTCATCCGTGGTGAAGTCATGCCGGTAACCGTTGATCCACAGCAGCAGCACCATGAGCGTCCATGCCGTCCATTTGTTGCCATCAACGAGTGGACGGGGACCGGGCGACCGACTCCAACAACGCGGCCGCCTTCACCGCCAATTCCGGATAGGCCTCCGCCCCCATGACAGTGGTAGCCGGCCTGGCCAATGCCGAGGCCAACAACCCGACATCACGGATATGGACGCCGTACCGATCAACTACCTGAAGTGCATCCTCGGTGTCCAGGTACGCGGTCACGCGTCCTCAAGGCGCTTCAGCAACTCAGCGTCATGACTCATAACAAAATCAAGGCCCTCGCTGATGTCACGCCGGCGTGCGTGGCGCTGCAGAACCAACTCCGCCCCCTGCAACAGAAGCGCGGACTTGGACGTGTGTTCCTCGGCAGCCAACTTCTCCAGCCGCCGATCGAGGTCTTCAGGAACACGGAGAGTCATAGCCATGTCCTCATGGTACAAAAACCGTACCGGCCTGGATCGCTTGGCTGCAGAACCCGGAAGTGTGTTTCCTTCCGGACCATGCAGGCCGGACGCCTATTCGCTCGATGAGACATCTCGTTTCCCGCGGGTTACGAAAAGCAGTTGCCGGATCTCTTGAGCCAGTTAGACCCGGGCGGAGTAAAGCTGGCACCAAATTCGGCATTTCGTCAACGCCGCCTCAGGGCGGTCCTGTCATTTCGGGGGTGGCATGAGTCGAAGCTGGTCTCCGTACAACTCTCTGGGAAGGGGACTTAATCATCGGTTCGACGGCATCGAAGTCCGCGATCGGAACCCTCGTCGAAAGGACCAGCGGTTACGTTATGCTCCTGCATCTGCCCGAGGACCACACTGCCCGCACTGTCGCCGACGCCATGATCACCGCGATGAATACCCTGCCCGAGCAGCTGCGCCGTTCGACGACCTGGGATCAAGGAGCGGAGATGTCCCGGCATCGCTCACGTAACGACAAAAGCCCTGCACGGGGCACACTGAAATCCGGAACCGGCGATGGCAACACCTTCTGATGGTCGCTCAACCACCGGTACGCGGTCGGACGCGACACCCCGGCGGCCCGCGCCGCTACGGCTACCGCCAGCCCGGCATCCAGTCCTTCCCAGAACGCCAAACGAACACTCAACGGCGACCACGGTCTGCCCATCGACGACACCCCACAGAATTCAGGGTGTTGCGCTCACCACCTGAACTCGCCTCCCTAGCCTTTCGAGACAACCGGCCTGCAGGCTAGAGCCGGCCTGACTGCCTCTTACACCCGCGGAGGGGCATCGGAAGTCGCCACGTAGGGGGCTGAAGCACCGCCGTTCATCGGACCAAACCACCCCAAAATCGCAGTCACATTGTGCTCCAAGAACCAACTTTTCAGGGACCTTGATCGAAAGGTTTATGGCCCAACCAGGCATAGGACTCAAGTCCTCACGGCCCTCCGATAAAGCAGACGTAAGTGTGGACTTTGTCCACACCCTCTTTGGCAGGACAAACGTTGAGGCGCGACTGTCGCGGGCACGCCGTGAGACCGACTCCAAGGGCGTTCTTAAGCGAGAGCGCCGAAGTCATGTCGTCCCCGCTCCCCCGGCCCATGCATAGGTGTAGGCCCCCCGGCCCACCCGACAGCACGGGAACGAGGAACCATATAAACCACTTCAGCAGGCGGAAGGCCAGCCAGGGTCTTGAACCCGCCACCCCACACACCTGAAGAGGCCATCGCGGCAGCCAGGCCAGAGACCGCGAATCAGCCGTCAGAGCGACGCGACCACCAGCTTTGTCAACACGTAGAAGCATAATCGCCTCTGACGAGGGAATCTGTCGTGTCCGAGGTGGGACTCGAACTACATTCCAAGCCCTGAGTACACAGGGAAATCGCGGAATTATGCGGAATCCGACCGAGTCGGAAGGCTGTACGGCCCAGTCCGAGATGGAAAGTGTGGACATTGTCCACACCCTTCTAGTTCAGTTGAGTGCACTCCGAACGGTAGTGGCCGGGCGTCCGGCAGTGCTCCCATCTCCGGGGTTAACATGCAGCCGGTGAAGCGTTCACTTCCTCCCTCACCTATCTGGAGGCATCAGTGGCGGTCGCTTGCAGATTGCCGAAGTAACCGGTAGCTGCTATATGAAATACGAAAAGGGAGAGTCCCGCCCGGGGACACCCATGAATCCACGTCTTTCAACGCTGATCGCGCTGTGCCAGGCCCTTGGCCTTAGCCTGACTGATGTGCTGCCGCGGAACGCACCCGACATGACAGGGGGACGCTAGCAACAGGCCATAACCAGTCGGCCGGAAGCGTCATTCTCTGTCGGCTGAACCCAAGCAACAACACTTTGCATCAAAGCTGACACGCCCGGATGTATATGCTTAGGTCAAGTCCAAAGACTGCTCGCCGTCGCCCGGTCGAGACGCCCTTTCCCGGGAGGCTGATTTTCAGGGCGAACGCCGCGACGGGAGTTGGACGTGGGAAGGGCCGAGAAAGCCCGCCGCTGGCCAACAACTTATGGGAGCGATAGTTGGGTTGTGTCCCGACGGACCCTAAGGTTCAAGAAGGTTGAGAGCGGCCCTGGTTGTTTCGGTATCGGGGTGATCGTGGCCGAGAACTCTAATTTGATCAGCCAGAACGGACCGCCGCAGTCGTGTGGCTTCCGCTAGTCGCAAGGTCATCTGTAGAGCGTTCGCGAGACTAAAGCGCGTGCGGAGGGTAAGGCGATGATCTTCTCCTAGTGTTCTTACTTGTCGGGATAGCACTGCCTGAAAGAGCTTCAAGGCAGCATCGGGCTGTTGAGCGCGAAGCATTGCGTTACCAAGGTCATGCTTAGCCCTAAGCGTGTCGGGATGATCCACGCCTAATACCAACTGTCGGTTTTTGATTAGCTTCACAAAAGCGTCGATGGCTTCGGCGTGCCTTCCTTCTGTAGACAGTAGGCCAGCAATGTTATGGCAAGTATTCAAAGTCCTCGGATGATTCTGTCCGAGAATTCGCCTGCGATCGGCTATAACTTCTTCAAAAAGTTTCATCGCAGCCTTGGGAGACCCGTCGAGCGCGAGAGCATCTGCCAGAGCATGTTTGCTTTCCAGGGTGTCAGGGTGTTCGAAACCTAACACTGAGGAGCGCTTGGACAGTACCTTTTCAAATAGCTGAATTGCCTCTTTACGTTTGCTGGCTCTGAGCAAACTTACAGCCCAATTGTTCTCAACGTTAAGCGTTGCAGGGTGGGTCGGCCCCATTACCCTGGTCACATCGTCGTGCAAAGTCTCGAACCACGCTACTGCTTCCTCTACTCGTTCTTCTCCCAGAAATGTCAAACCATAGTCATTCTTCGTTGCGAGATTATCAGGATCGTCGCCCATTGATTCTTGCTCGTGCGCAGAAAGAAGCTCTCGGTATAGCACGGCCGCCTCATCATTGCGGTTAACCTTCCACAAAGCCTGCCCAAAGGCTTCTAACGTAGGCCAAGTATTCTTATGACCTGGCCCATAAATCCGTTCTTCGTCTGCAATCAGAGACCGAAATGCAGCTTCATCGAAGGACGCTGTTGAATTAACGATTGCTATGTCGCGCCGAGTCGCAAGCGTGTCAGAATGAAAGCCTCCTAAATGCTGGATCTGATCAGCCAGAAGGACTTCGTATAGTGAAGATCCGCGATGATAATCACCTGCCATAGCGATTGCACTGGCAATTTTTCTGCGGTATTGGAAAACTATTTGACTGTATTGCCCTGCGAGCGTCTCCAGCTGCGGAAGGGACCTTTCGTATACAATTAAGGCCTCCGCAAACCGACCAGCTTCGTGCAGCGCATCCCCGTATATAAGTTCCAAAGAAAGCGCCGAGATACTCCACTGGTCCACCTGAGGGAGTACGTATTCAGCTATTCGGATAATTTCAACGAAGTCTCCTGCAGACCCTCGAAGGCCAGTCACCAAGTAGTCTGCAGCCTCAACTAATAGCTGACCGTCCCTAAGCAACCCTCGGGCATAGAGTGCCAAAGTTAACCTTGCCGCATGCTCTTTAGCCGGTTCATCGCCTGAGGGATGCATCTCAAACTCATGAGCCACTTTGTGCGCTAGGAATTCCAGAAGTTTGTTTAGTTCATGAGCAAACACAAAGGAGTCGTCTTCGAGGGCTACTAGCATTTGATCCGCTTCATGAAATTGATAGAGGACTACACTCATGTGACGGATCCACGAGTAGCTCGTTTGCGCGTCTTTTGCAACCAGGGCGACTTCGTCCTCCGCCATGAATCCTAGGGAAATGAGTGATTCAAAAAGCCAGTTTTGGTTCCATTGTTTCGAATTGTGCTCTTGCGGGCTAATGGCTGCAGGAGTGCTTTGGGCGGCAACCGATAGAAAGAGTCGAACACTTTTCGGCAGCGCGTGCCAGGCGACTCTGTAGAGATCTCGGACCTTTGCGGGTAACGCCAAGACCTCCGCTTTATCGAGGCACAATTGCTTATTTGAAAACCGTTTCTGGTACTTCTCGATTTGACAGAATAATTCCAGTGCTAGTGGATTGGGGTAGCGCATTGCTAGTGCGGTGCCCGTGTCCCTCTCAATGTCAGGATAGTAGAATCCTAAAATCTTTTTTCTGTCAGGAATTGAAAGTTTGCCGAGCCCGGTCTTTCGCGACGTTACTCGGCCATCATGCTCTTGATGTGTTACGACTATCAGCCTGTCGGGACGCGCATTAAGGGCACGATCTAACTCGGTATTGTCGGCGGGGTTTCCTGGCCACGCAGTTGTTAACAGCAACACGGGGACCTCGGAGCTGATGAGTTTCTCAAGAAGTTGTGCAAAAATTGCTGTCGATTGTTGGACATCCTCAGCAAGTATCACCACCGGAAGCCCGCGACTGGCAAGGCCGGTGATTAGCAAGTAGGTTTCCCCAAGAAGGTCCTGTGCGGTGCCAGTACCTTGCCCCAGGATATCGACACTTCCTTCTAACAAATGCTTACGTCGCATACGTTGCTTGTTTGATGCTATCGCTCGTTTTACCCCCCAAGTGACTAGGCCGACACCCGGTACAGCAGCGTTTGCAAGCTCTTCTGCCGCGTGACCAAGGCCTTCATTAAACCCTTCTTCACCGACAGCTTTTGCGAAGTCGACCCATATGTTTCCCCCTCCCTTTCGTTTGACGGCCATATCGAGATACTCTGCGTGCGCCTCGAACTGACGCAACTCCTCAGCAAGCATGTTCGATGCTCCACCTGACCGGTTGGAGCAATCAACTCCCCACCACATCCAAGAAGGCAAGCTTTTAGGAACATGTGTAACAGTGGGATATAGGCGCTTGCGACGTGAGGAAACATCAGTGAGGTCAATGTTGTCCGCGGCGAGCGAACCAAGAATAGTGTCGGGCCAATAATTGGGAGTCGATTGTTTATCCGCAGCTAAGCGCGCGTAGAACTCCCTCGCGATGCGTGTTTTACCCCACCCTGAAGGTGCGGTGAGGTGTATCCATTGCGGTCGTTGAGCAGTAGACACTTGATTGAAGGCCGACACCAAGTCATCGACGATGATTCTCTGTTCTTCGCCAACAAACGGAGGTTCCCACACGTTCCGCTCACCGTTCATTCGGTCACTCTCGTTCTGAGCTGAGGCCAGCTGCACTCCTAGTAGGGGCCAATGCTACGACGAAAGCATCCGATGGTCACGGAAGACCGTTCTGAGGCTTATTTTATCTGAGGGTTTCGGTGTTTGGCTGCCCCCGGGCTGGATGTCGCACCACCCACCTAGGACTTGCCGGTTCCCGGAACAAACGGCTGTAGCCGGGGGTGCATGTTTGCTTGGCGCTAGGGATGCCGTGAGCACGTAGGACCCGGCTGCGTCTTCGAACAACCCTTGGGGCCGCTGGGGCGCAGCCCACAGCCGGGGACAATCCTGACGGGTTATCCACCGCTACTGCTGCTGAGGGAGCTTTCCCAATGGCTCCTGACCTTTAGCAGTGGATAACGACCTCTACCTCCTCGGACCTTCAGAACTTTGGAGTGCTTTCTCGCAGTTCCTGCAGAAATATTGATTCGGGCAATCTTCATGCTGGTTCTATGTCTGAAGCGAGTGGCCAGCGGCAAGGCAGAAACGAATCATGCAACGTCCGAAAAGTCAAGCTTTGTCAACACTACTCACGCCAATAAGCCTCTGACGTGCGGAAACACTGTGCCCGAGGTGGGACTCGAACTGCAGCCGGAACGATGAAAATCGCCCAGCCAAAAGCGAAACTCGCGGCTACCGGCCAAGGATGGGTGGAAGACTTCTCCGACGCCGCAGTCAAGAGCATCGGCGCACTCGAAATCCTCGCCGCCCTCGGCCTCATCCTGCCGGCAGTACTGGGTATCGCCACCGTGCTCGTGCCCGCTGCCGCGGCCGGGCTCGTCCTCCTCATGGTTGGTGCGGCCATCACCCACGGCCGACGCCACGAAACGCCGAATGTCATCATCAACATCGTCCTTGGGATTCTCGCCGCTGGCGTCGCCATTGCCCGGTTTGGCCCATCCGGCCTCTGAACGGGAGGGAGTAATCCCTCAATGGGGTTTGCGGCAGCCCACACCGGAGCACCGGTGAAAGCCACCGTCCACCCGAGCACGATGACCTTCGGCGACGCTGAGGCCGCATCACCCCAGGTCATCTCCGAACCGCTCGCCGCGATCACCCAACCCAGTGGGCCACCGGCCGCGGCGGCAACGGCGGCGTCCCCGCAGAACAGAGCGGCGCAGCCAGCAGCCAAGGTAGCAGAAGCACTCAAATGGAACTGAGTGGTGAACCTGAGCCTCAGACTCTCCTGAAAAGACCGGGCGCTTTAGCGATGCCGCTACAACCTCGCCGCCGCGCTGAAGTCCCGAGCCACGATGGACACGGCGTCCGTGTGGGCGGCACCATTGGACACTCGCTCGGTCACCTCGTCGATCCTTGGCTGGTTATCGTGGATATTTGTGGCTAGCCACATACTTCGTTTTCAACAGGAAGAGAAGAGATCATGAAAGCTATCCAGTTTGACCAGTTCGGCGGAACCGATGTTCTGCACGAGGCGGACGTCGAGGTCCCACAGCCCGGTCCGGGGCAGGTGCGTGTCCGGGTCAGGGCGGCCGGAGTGAACGCACTGGACGGAAAGATCCGCTCCGGCGCCCTGCAGGCCGCTTTCCCGACACCACTGCCGGTCATTCCAGGCTACGAGGTCTCCGGCACAGTGGACGCAGTGGGCGTCGGCGTAACGGAGGTGAGCGTGGGAGACGAGGTCGTTGGATGGTCAGATACCGGCGCCTACGCACAGTACGCCCTGGCCACGACCGTCGCCCCCAAGCCCGCCGACCTTGACTGGGAACACGCGGTCGCGCTCCCCGTGGCGGGCGAGACAGCCGAGCGGGTCTTGAACCTGCTCAGTGTCGCCCCCGGGGAGACCTTGCTCGTCCATGGCGCCGCAGGAGCGGTCGGGACCATCGTGGTCCAACTCGCCGCCGCCCGCGGTGCTCGCGTCATCGGCACGGCCGGCCCCACTAACCAGGACTATGTCACCTCACTCGGCGCCGAGGCGACCTTGTACGGGGAAGGGCTCGTCGAGCGGGTGCAGGCTCTTGCCCCCGCCGGGGTGGACGCGGTACTCGACGTTGCAGGGAAGGGAGCTCTCGAGGACTCCATCACCCTGCGCGGCGGCACCGACAGGATCGTCACCCTCGCCGATTTCCGAGCTCATCAGCTCGGGATCACTTTTGCCACCAGTTCCAAAGAGCGCTCGGCCAACCGCCTGGCTGCGCTGGCGCAGGACGCCGCGACCGGAAAGATCGTCACCACCGTCAATGCCTACCCCCTCGCTCGAGCCGCCACGGCCCAGCAGGTCAGCGACACCGGGCACATCCGGGGCAAGCTCGTGCTCACCGTCGCCTGACCGCGCGCTGGCTGTCCGCCCCGTGACCATCACCGCACCGAAGGAAGACCCATGCTGAATACCCTCTGGACGCCGACCACCGTCGGCGGCACCTCTCTCCCCCACCGCCTCGTTATGGCCCCCATGACTCGCGATCGCTCCACCCCCGAGGGGGTGCCCACGGAGCTCAACGCCGAGTACTACGCCCAACGGGCCTCGCACGCGCTCATCATCACGGAGGGCACTCAGCCCTCCCCCGACGGACAGGGCTACCTGCTCACCCCAGGAATTCACAATGACGAGCAGATCGCCGGCTGGCACCAGGTCACCGACGCCGTGCACGCAGCGAACGGCCGGATCTTCATCCAGTTGATGCATGTTGGACGTATATCGCACCCCGAGAACACCCCCCACGGACGCCAGCCTGTCGCCCCGTCGGCGATCCGGCCGGCCGGCGTCATGTTCACCGCATCCGGGCCACAGGAAATGCCGACCCCGCGCTCACTGTCCACTAAGGAGGTCGCCGCGAGCGTCGACGACTTCCGCCGCGCCGCGGCGGCTGCCGTGGCGGCGGGCGCTGACGGCGTCGAGATCCACGCCGCGAACGGCTATCTGGTGCACCAGTTCCTGTCCGACAACACCAACCAGCGCACTGACCTCTACGGCGGTTCCATCGAGAACCGCATCCGCTTCGCCGTCGAGGTCGCCACCGCCGTGGCAAACGAGATCGGCGCCGAGCGCACCGGTCTGCGTATCTCCCCCGGCAACCCCTACAACGACATCGCCGAGTCCGACACCGCTGAACTCTATCCGGCGCTCCTGCACGCCCTCAGTCCGCTCGGCCTCGCCTATCTTCACGTCCTCCACGCTGGCGACGATGCACTGTTGGACGCGCTTCGCGACCTATGGTCATCCACACTGATCCTTAACCGCTCCGGTGCCGACGTTCCCACCCGGGTCAAGGACATCGAGAACGGCTCAGCCGAACTCATCTCCGTCGGCGCCCTCGCACTTGCCAACCCGGATCTGGTCGCGCGGCTACGCTCGAATGCGCCGTTGAACACCCCTGACCCGGCGACTTTCTATGGAGGTGGCGCTGTAGGCTACACCGACTACCCGACGCACAGCGGCTGAATGGACCGAAAAATGCCGACCCCAAATCTGCACAACCCCACTACCTTCGACCAGGGCCCTGTGAGCTACGCAATCTTTCAACTTGCCCGTGCCCACCGGGGCTACGCTGCCGGGCTGCTTCGACAGCTTGATCTGCATCCCGGACAGGAATTGGTGCTCATGCACCTCTTCGACCAGGACGGCCAGACCCAGTCCGAACTTCTCGCCAGCGTTGGACTCGACCACTCCACCGTCTCTAAGACCTTGCGCCGCATGCAAGACGCCGGCCTCCTGATCCGCCAGCCGGCCGAACACGACCGGCGCGTCATGGTCGTCCATCTCACCGAGAAGGGTCGAGCCATGCGCAAGCCGATCGAATCCATGTGGCGGACGTTGGAGGAGACCACGATCAGAAACCTGTCACCTCAGCAGGCGGAATCCGTAGTGAACGCCGCCGACGCCATCGTCAAATCCATCAACGCCCGGGCCCAAACGATCCGGATGGAAAGTGAGACCTCATGACCACCACCCCTTCGTCCCTCCCGGTCCTCGTCGTCGGAGCAACCGGCTCCCTCGGCGGCAAGGTCGTCGACGAACTCCTTAAACGCGGCAAGAAAGTTCGTGCACTCGTCCGCCCGACCACCGACGCGAGCCGACTCGAGAACAAAGGTATCGAGATCGCCCGGGGCGACATGCTCGACCTCGACTCGCTCGTCGCCGCCATGCAGGGAGCGGATGCCGTCATCACTACCGCCGCCGGATACACACGCGGCGGCAAGAACGCGCAGGACATCGACACTGTCGGCAACTCCAACCTCGCCGAAGCAGCCCACCGGACCGGTATCCGGCGTTTCGTACTGACCAGCATCCTGACGAGCGACCAGACACCCCACGTCCCCCACTTCTGGCACAAAAAGGTCGCCGAGGACAAGCTCGAACAGCTCGGAGTCCCGTTCATCGCCCTGCGTCCAGGAGCATTCATCGACCAGGTCGCCAGCATGGGGGGCAACCCCGTCGAAAAAGGCCGAATGATGTGGCTGGGCAAGCCATCCGTCCCGCTGACCTTCGTCCACACCTCCGACCTCGCGTCATACCTGGCGGCGGCCGTCGACGCCGACGCCGATGACGCTGAGCGCATCGACATCGGCTGGGACCGGCCGGTCAGCGTGCTCGAAGTGGCAAGCCTTATGACTATAAACGCCGGAAAGCCCATCAAGGTGCGCGCAGTCCCTTCCGCCGTCACACGCTCCATAGGCGCCGTCGCCGGACGTTTCTGGCCGATAGTGCAGGACATGACGGCGATGTTCGGCTGGTTCGATACCGGCCGCTACGTCGCAAACCCCCGCCGACAGGAGCAGCTGTTCGGGCCCCCTCCCACGGCCGAGGACGCCATCGGCCGCCTCACCAAGGAACTGGTCAAACCGAACCGCCCCTAAGGCAGGCCCCACTAATCGACGTCAAAGTCCCGCCGGCGCCGGGCTGAAATCCCCTTCAACCCGCCGTTGGCGCGCCGTCGCACCAGTCAATATCAGTATTTACTGCCGTATCTTGGAAGGAATGTCACTTTGAAAGGCACAAAGCTGCAAGAGCGAGCAGCGGCCCGCACCCAGGAGCTGCCCGGTGCACAGCTGGAACACCCGTTCGGTGCGGACTGGGACGTGTACAAGGTGCGCGGGAAGGTCTTCATGCTTCTCACAGAAGTGACCGGAGAACCGATCGTGGTGCTAAAGGCCACCCCCGCAGACAGCAAAGCGTTGCAGCAATCGCACGAACACATCACCCCTGGCTATCACATGAACAAGAAGCACTGGATCACGCTGTCCGAGGGCAAGGACATCAACGGGCTCCTGGTTGATGATCTCGTGACCGAGTCCTACCTCCTGGTGGTGGAGAACCTTCCCAAGGCCCAGCAGCCAGTCGACCCAAGCCGCTTCGGGCAAGATCGTCCCTGACCCTTGCCGGGGACAAGGTGCCGGAGAATGCCCGCCGGGCGGCAGGTAACCTTCCCAGGTGTCAGCCGCGGTCACCCATGACACTAGACCTTGACGTCTCTGAAGCGGCCGAGGTGTTCGTGATCGTAACCGAAGAGCCGGATGGGCAGGTCATCATCGGCAGAATCGATCCGGGTCCACGGTGGGCGCCGCGACATTTGCACCTAAGTATGGAACTCGGCCGACGCAACAGCTCAGTTTGGCCACAGGATAGTGCGAACACTGCGTCTGGGCTGATGATGCGCTATAGCTATGCAGAAGAGGCCCAACAGATTTCCTCTGCCCTGGTGGAGGCGGCTGACTACTCCGGCGGGCCCACCAGTTCCTGCAACTCGCCCTCGAAGCAGACCCCGCCTACCGCCTAGCCAAGCTCAGCGACCTGATGATCGGCTCCGGAATGGTCGCCGGCTGGAACATGGACAAAGACCGGGCCTTCCGGCCCCGGGGCCTCGAAGCCTCCTAGCCACGCAGTCACAGCGATATGGACGACGACGGCGGGACCTTCCGAAGCCAGCTCTCCACCGCAGCGTCCCATCCCTCCGGATCGGAATTCCACTCCTTCGTGTGCTCCGCGGAACGGAAAGTGAGCAGCGTTGCTAGTTCGGATCTCCAAAGTCAGACGGATCACCCACACCAGAGTTTGACCGGAAGAAGAGACCGGAGCCCACACACCTTAACTCTGTCGACGGGTCGAACGCCAGCCACAGACTCCGGAGACGTTCCCACTGAACCCGGGACGTCCTCCGAAACCGCGGCTCGGCCGCAAAGTCATGTCGCCTGCAACAGAAAACTTCATGAAGTAGTGAAGGAAGAACCAGGAGGTAGGACCAAATGCAGTCAAAAAAGCCGCCCGTGCACCCAGGACCCTAACCCCGCCCCACACATAACTTCATAGGCCACCGCGGTGCCAGCCACAAACCGCGGCCAGTGTCAGAGGGACCCGCGGAGGGTCAATGTCCAAACATTAAAGCAAAAACCCCTCTGACGAGGGGGAATGCGTGCCCAAGGTGGGACTCGAACTACATTCCCGCCCATGCAAACAGTGGGAACCCGCGAAAACATAAGGAATCCGGGCCAGTCCGACGGCTGTTTGTCCCAGTACGAGACGAAAAGTGTGGACATTGTCCACACCCCCTTATGGGGGCGCTGGAGGACTACCGGGGCACCAAATGGCTGGAAATCTCGGCGACAGCGATCGCCAGGTCGATAGTGCCCGCGGCGACTCCGACGACGAGGTCGAAACCCTCATCCGGGGTAAAGTCGTGGCGGTAACCGTTGATCCACAGCAGCAGCACCAAGAGCGTTCATGCCGTCCGTTTGTTGCCATCAACGAGTGGATGGAACCGTGTGACCGACCCCAACAAGGCTGCCGCCTTCACCGCGAGTTCCGTATAAGCTTCCGCGCCCATGACAGTCGCAGCCAGCCTGGTCAATACTGAGGGCCACAACACGACATCGCGGATATAGAAGCGGTACCCATCGACTACCTGAAGCGCATCTTCAATGTTCAAGTACGCCGTCGCGTTCCTTCCAGGAATTGGAGGGTCAGGTCGATGCCCTCAAGTTCCCCTAACCAGTCTCTCGTGTGGGCGAGTTCTCGTCGGGCAAGGAGATCCGTGTTGATTTCGTCGAGGCGATCGATCATATCGGGGTCTACGACGCGGTGCCGGAGCCGACCTAATGACGCTCCTGGGCCCGTGGGCGGGTGCCGGCGGTTGCGGCGCTGTGTCGGCCAGACGGGGTCCTGCCTGCGCGCGACCCTAATCGAGCGATGGGAGACGTCACCTCGGACAGTGATAGTTCAACCGGCGACCTGAGGCTACTGGGGAATGCTTTCCCTGCTGTGATGGCCGGTAATAAAATTGCTGTGCTGGGGCGGCGGTGCCGTCGTGGTCTGGCCGGACGTGGTGCCGCAGGCGGCCAAGCTTGTCTCATAGGCGGAACGGCGGCACCCAATGACCAAGAAGAGCCACGTTTGGAGGCGGGCGGCCCTTGTATTCGCCCTGGTCCTCACGGCAACTGGCTGCACCCAGTCCAACGATGGACCCACCGCATCTTCGAGCTCACCGAGTCCCTTCGTGTCGCTGGAACATCAAATCCAGTTGTTCATGGATGAGGGAGCACCCTCCGCCGTCGTACAGATCCACTGGCCCGAGGGCGAGTGGTCCCGAGCCTACGGCGTCCGAGACCTCGAAACCAGGACGGCGGCGCAACCCACGGACCGCGCAGAGGTCGCCAGCGTCACCAAGACAATGACCGCCGTGGCCGTGCTGAAGCTCGTGGACGACCACCTCATTGGCCTCGACGAGCCCGTCAATGACGTCATCCCTGGATTCACTTCGTCACTCAAACCACCAGGCCCAATCACTGTGAGGCAACTGCTCAGCCACACTTCCGGGATGCCCGAGGTCAATGATGCCCTGCCGAAAGACATCGACTTCCGCCCCGTCCTTTCCCAGACACTCACCATGGAGCGTGGCCTGCAACTGGCGGGAACCTTGCCATGGACTAATGACGATGTCGGATCATTCAAGTACTCAAACACGAACTACCTCGCACTCGGACTCCTCATCCAGACCCTGCTGCACAAGCCCTTCGTCCAAGTAATGCAGGAGGAGGTCTTTGACCCTCTTGGACTAAAGAACACCAGTCTTAACCAGGTTGACCTGCACGAAGCCGGGCTTTTGCACGGCTACGTGGCCCTGCGCGGCGAGCGTATCGACACCACCAACAACACCTTCTCCGTGGGCAACCCGGCCGGCGGCGCTATATCGACGATGGAGGACCTGAACCTGCTCATGGCAGCAATCTTCCAAGGACGGGCGGTCTCTGCAACCTCCCTGCGCGAGATGAAAACCAGCCCGAGCTTCCGCCCCTACGGGCTGGGCGTGTGGGAGCACGGGGATGGGTGCTCGAAAGAATCCCGGCACGAGGGCAAGGGCTCCTTCGATGACTATCAGACGGTAGCGGTCAGCAGCGGAGACGGAAAGTATCAAGCCGCGATGACAGTCACGACCCCGCCGATGCCCTCGGAGCTCGAAGACCCCTCCACCCAGGAAAAACGCGACTACCTGAACGGCCGGATCGAATCAGCCCTCAACGAGACCCTCGATCGACTCTGCAGCGCGGCCAAATGATGAGTCGGACCCAATAGGCCCGGCTGCGCTTGGACAGCGTGAGCTTACTGGACGAAGAGCGTCCTTGCCGACGTGGTCCCCGTGCGATCAGTGATCCTGGCCTGGTAGGAAATCATGGCCATGGAGGCACGTCCTCGCCGGCGCCAGCGACTGGCCGTGGTAGCTGAGGAAGGTGCTGCTGTAGCCAGGCTCCCTGGCCTCATCCTCGCGCTTCAGCCACTCACCGAGATGAAGCTGGTGATGCTCCCCGTATTTTTCATTGGTTCTTTCGTGCATCCGATGCCCAAATGGATTCTTCGTCATAGGACACGCGACCTTAAACCACGTCTCTGGGAATGCAGAGAGGAAACGGTGCCACCGTGAAAGGAGCCACTTCGAGACCACGGCAATGGCCCGTTCGTTCTCCTGGCCATCCGCGCAGCAGTGAGTGGCGTGGGTTGCTCCGCTGCGCGTGACGCGAGCAGCTCCGTGAGCCGGCCACGAGCTACGGCCACTCGATTCTCCCGTGCGGCGCCCCTGGCGCGTCGGGCTCACGGCCTGATCTGGCCACCTCCGGTCGCGATCACTCCCGGATGCGGTCCTCTACATAAGGCCCCTGATGGTTGCCTGGAATAACCATTACGGTCACCTGAATTTCATTCGGCACCCTTAGTTTTGCCAGCATGACACCAGTCACAAGCCCCGCCCCTGAATCCAACAATGAAGAACAGCCCCGCCGCTCGGTGCTGCGTAAGCTGTCCCGTTCCGTCCGCACCCATAAGCCGCTGGCTGTAGTTGCCGAGGGATGCACTCTCGCCATTCTGGCCGGAGCCGGCGTCGCTGCAGCGTCGACGATCCCCTTCGGCCAGCAGCAGGTCGGCTCCGAAAACGAAAACGGGGAGCAGATCTCCTCGAACCAGGAAATCAAACCAATCGGTGACCGCCTCATGACGCCCTTCGGCAAGATTATGGGCTCCACGGTCAGCCCGGACGGCCGCTTCCTCGTCGGAACCAGCGCCGACCGCTCAGTCGATCTCCAGGTCTTCGACCTCACCACGTACAAGCCGGTCGCCGCGGCAGGCACCCAGGCAGCCACGGCCTTCGCGACCGCGGCAGCCAACGCCGGCTACGGGAACATGGCCTACCAGCACATCACGGATGGATCGGTCGGCCAGGAAGGTCCGGTTTTCTCGCCTGACGGCAAGTTCCTTTATGAGCCCGTCGCGACCGGCATCGTCCGCTACCCTTTCAACGCAGACGGCTCGCTCGGCACCGGCACGAAAATCGACATTCCAACAGCCGGTGAAAAGCAGGCCCTGACAGCTGGCATGGCCTTCTCCTCCGACGCTTCCACTCTCTACGCCGCCGTGAACGGCCAAAACACGGTGGTCGCGATCGACGCCGCTGCCGGCACCATCAAGCAGATCTTCAGCACGGGCATCGCCCCGAGGCAGCTGAAGTTTGTCGGGACCAAGCTTTACGTCTCCAACGAGGGAGGCCGCCCGGCCGTACCTGGCGAGGCAACCATGAACTCCTACGGCACCGACGTCCCGGCCGACCCCAAGCTCGGCACCTCAACAACCGGCACCCTCAGCGTCATCGACACGGCCAACCCCGCCGCTCCGGCGGCTTCCATCGACGTGCAGCTGCACCCGACCGCGATGTTCCTGGACGGGCCCACCCTGTACGTGGCGAACACCAACAGCGACACCGTCTCGGTCGTGGACACGGCCAGCAACAAGGTCCTCCAGACCATCGCCACCCAGCCGTGGTCCTCGTCCCAGGTCGGCTATGAACCGACTGGCATCACCATGCAGGGCGACCACCTCCTGATTTCGCTGGGTCGAGCGAACGCGGTCGCGGTCTACAAGGTCAACAAGCAGGATGCCAAAGATCCCGCCAGCTACATCGGCCTCCTGCCGACGGACTACTACCCCGGAAACGTCACCGCGGTGAACGGCCAAATCGTGGTCACCAACATCCGCGGCGTCGACGCCCGCGGCACGGAAGTAACCATCAAGGAAGGCGCCGGAACAGACGCCGCGACCGGACACGGAACACACTCCACCACCGCATCGCTCACCAAGTTCCAGATGCCCGACGACGACCAGATCCGCCACGACACCGAAACGGTCTTCGAACAGAACGGCTGGGACGGCGGCTCCGCCAAGCAGGCAACCCAGGGCCAAACCGACCATGACCCGGCCGTCGCCGTGCCAAAACGGGTCGGCGAACCGTCAGCCATCCAGCACGTGTTCCTGATCGTGAAGGAGAACCGCACCTACGACCAGGTCTACGGCGACATGCAGAAGGGCAACGGCGATGCGTCCCTGGCCCAGTTCGGGGCGAAGGTGACCCCGAACCAGCACGCCCTGGCCACCCAGTTCGGCCTGTACGACAACACCTACGACATCGGCACCAACTCGGCCGAGGGGCACAACTGGATGATGCAGGGCGATGACCCCGCCTACACCGAGACGAGCGCCGGCGAATACAAGCGCTCCTACGACACCGAGGACGACGTCCTGGGCCACCAGCGCTCCGGCTTCCTTTGGACCGCGATCCAGGACGCCGGGAAGACCGCCAGGAACTACGGCGAGTTCGACTCCGAAGAGGGCAAGCCCGACGGCGCCACCTGGCAGCAGTACTACTGCGCCGCCACCAGCACCATGGCCGGCGGAGACCCCGCCCAGCTGTTCACCCCGGCGCTGCAGATGCACGCCAGCTCGGCGATCCCCTCGCTCAAGGACATCACCGACCCCAACGCGGCACCCTTCGACACCGCCGTACCTGACATCTACCGCTACTCGACCTGGAAGCAGGACTTCGAGAAGAACGGCCCGAAGAACTTCCAGATGATGTGGCTCTCCAGCGACCACACCGGCGGCACCGCCGACCCCCGGGCCCAGGTCGCCGACAACGACCTCGCTGTCGGCAAGATCGTCGACGAAATCTCCCACTCCCAGTACTGGAAGGACTACGCGATCTTCATCGCCGAGGACGACAGCCAGAACGGAACCGACCACGTCGACGGCCACCGCGCCCCCGTCCAGGTCATCAGCCCCTACGCCGTCCACGGCAAGACCGTCAGCACCTTCTACTCGCAGATCAGCATGGTCCGCACCATCCAGCAGATCCTCGGCGCCCAGCCGCTGAACCAGAAGGTCGCCGCGGCCACGCCAATGTTCGACGCCTTCACGAACAAGGCGGACCTGACACCGTTCACCGCCGTTCCGAACCAGATCCCGCTCACCGAAGGCGTCAAGACCGCCCCGGAATGTGGGCTGGATACCCTGGGTCAGACCGGCCCCGCCGCCGCCACCGTCAACAATGAGGCCGCCAAGGCTGTCGCCGTCCCGGCGCCGATGAAAGACACCGCCGAGAAATGGGCGGACTGGTCAGAGAAGCAGCATTTGACCGGCAACGGCGCGAAGGAAGACGCCGCGGATCCCAACCTGTTCAACCGGTGGACCTGGTACCAGACCCACAACTGGTCGGACCCCTACCCCGGGGACGAAAGGATCTACGGGCCCGACGAGGTCCCTGGCATCCCCGCCGGCTCAACCAACCACGAGGACGACTGACCATCCCCTGAACGCCTGGCCACGGGCCGGACGTAGACAAGGTCCCGGTTCCCTTCGCGGGGGCCGGGACCTTGCCCATCCTGGAGCCGCACCTAATGACCTGGTGCGCCTTCCGGCCGGGCGAAGCCCAGTGACTCTGTGAGTCTGTCGCCCTGTCACCCTGCGGCTCCTAGTCCCGCTCTGGCAGTACCTTCTTGAGCGCATACTGGGACGCCCCTCGGCCGCGGACCACCGCGTCCGCCGGCACTTCGATGCCGAACTTCTTCAGGTAGCGGTACATGGTCGGGCGGGACAGACAACAGCCTCTGCCGCCTCGGCAGGAGTGCCGTCCGCAAGGAGCTGGCGTACAGCCTTAAGCTTCGTTTCGATGGTCCCCTGTTTGGGCGCCTGCCGGCCGAACTTCACGCCCCGGGCCTGTGCGGCCATCACCCCAGATCGCACCCGCTCAGTAATCAACTCGCGCTCGTACCGCGCCAGGCTGGCGAAGAGGGCCAACTGGCGGCGATCGGAGGTTCTGTAGAGTTCACGTGTCTCATGAGACATTGGACTCCTGCTGCACCGCTGGGGCCCGGTGGACTCCACGGGTTCCCGCGATTCGATGCTGACCCGGATACTCTCGGGCGAGGTCGTCGTCAATCCCAAGTGCATCCGGGTACTGGCACCTGGCGAACCCTTCCGGCTCTCGTACCAGCGCCCGGTAACCGGCGCAGGATGAGCGGTTGGTGTTGGTCAGGCAGTACTGGCGTTTCAGCCCTACCGGGCGTCGAGGTCCGTTTCGAGTAATGCGGCCAACTGCTCGAGGGCGTCTTCGGCGCCTGGGCCTTCGGCGCGAAGCACTACGGTGTCGCCGTTTCCGGCGCCGAGGCTCATCAGGGACAGGATGCTTGCGGCGTCCATGGCCTCGTCCTTCAAAGCACCGTCGTGGGCGATGGTGACCTCGGTGTCCAGGGCGGCAGCGGCTTCGGTGAAGATGGCGGCGGGGCGGGCGTGGAGACCGGAGGCGCTGGCGATGACTGCTTTGCGTTCGGGCATGGTTGGCTCCTTAAACAGGGATTGGTTTGGTGCGGTTTGGTTTGGTTTGTAGGGTGCTGGGAGGTCTTGGGCGTATCAGTTAACCGGGGACTTTGACGTCGGTGACGAGCCGGGCGACGTGGAGTGCGAGGTAGGCGACTTCGTCGCGGGTCAGGGTAGTGTTGAGGCCCATTTCCAGTAGGTACTGGATTTTGGCGGCGCACACCACCGCTTCGGGATGGCTCTCGATGATGGCGTCGGCCAGGAGGGATGACTCCTCGGAGATCTGTTTTCCGGAGGCTATCCGGCTGAACAAGTACCGCAGGTGGGTGACAAACCGGGCGGCGTTCATCGATTGCTGATCCACGTCGATACCGAAGGTCCGGTCGACCAGTTGAAAGGCTTGCTTTATCACCCCTGTCATTTGCATGGTTTTTTCCATGCCGGGGGTGGCGAACTGCGCGTTGACGAAGTGCATGGCTAAGGCGACGGCTTCGTCGTCACTCAACCGGATACCGAGCGAGGTCTCGACAAGGCCCAGAGCCTCACGGCCCGTGTCCAGTTCCTTTGGGTAGAGCTGGGACACTTCCCAGGCCAAGGGGAATTGGGCGGGGATTCCTTCTTCGAGCCGCTGCACGGCAAAGTGCAGGTGATCAGCCAGTGGTACTACCAATGCCTGGCTGACCCTTAGCCCGAGGCGTTCCTGCGCCAGCGCGGCCACTTCGCCTGCGGCAGTCAGGTAGTCCAGCGGGATGTCATTCAGGAACCGCGCCAGGCGGTCCATGTTGGTGTTTTCTGCCGTGACAAACACTTGGTCTGCGGTGTCGCGGTGAATGTCATCACCGGGTTTGCGGCCGTGCCCAAGGCCCCGGCCAATAGCAACCAGATCCTTGCCGTCATCATCGACTGCCAGCACGGCGTTGTTGTTGAGCACGCGCTTGATCTTCACGTCTTACCGTTCCTTCCAAAAATGCATTGCGGTGGTGCGGGGCTCTACCCCGCACCACCGATGCGCTACAGCCTATGGTGGCAGTCAGCGTCCGGGCTGAGCTGCCGTTGGGGCCGCATGCTCCAGTCGCTCACCGCGGGATGCGATGACGTCCTGGTACCAGAAGTAGCTGTCCTTGCGGATGCGGGCAAGGTCCTTCAGGTCATCCTCGGTGCGGTCCACGAAGATGAAGCCGTAGCGTTTGGAGATGCCTTGGTGCGTTGACACCAGGTCGATTGCCGTCCAGGGGCAGTAGCCGAAGACCTCGACCCCGTCGGTGATGGCCAGTTGGATCTGTTCCAGGTGCAAACGCAGGAACTCGATCCTGTAGTCGTCGTGCACGCGGCCGTCCACCAGTTCATCGAAGGCGCCCAGCCCGTTCTCGGTAATGATCAGCGGCAACCGGTACCGGTCCCAAAGCCGGCGCATGGTGGTGCGGAACCCCACTGGGTCAATCTCCCAACCGAAGGCGTTGACCGGCAGGTGTTGGTTTTTTTCTGCCCGGTACAGGCCGACTTCGCCGCGCACGACCTGTTGGTCCCCGCCCCGGACCTGGATGTCCGAGGCGTCACCGCGGGAAGCACCCACGGTCTGGGTCGAGTAGTAGTTGAAGGCGAGGAAGTCCGGCTTCGCGCCGGCCAGGAGGTCCAGGTCTCCGTCCAGGATTTCCGGCTCCCATCCCTTGGCCTTGAGGTATACCCATGCCAGCGGGTGGTAGCTGCCGCGCACGGACAGGTCCGTATAGAGCAGGTTCCGGATAGCGTCCCAGTCGTCCGCCGCGATCACGTCCTCGGGCGCGCACGTGGCCGCGTACACCGAAACGATGTTTGGCGCGGGTCCGATCTTAGCCTCGGGAAGGATCTCGTGGCAGAGGATCATGGCTTTGGCCTGCGCCAGGAACATGTGGTGGTTTTGTTGGTACAGCTCCCGCCCGGCGACTTGGCCGCTGCGGCCTGTGGTGCCGATGGCCCGTCCGTGCAGGATCATCATGTTTTGTTCGTTGATGGTGAGCCAGTATTTGACCTTTGAACCGTATTCCTCGAAGAGGATCCGGGCGTACCGTTCGAACGCGTCGATGGTGCTCCGCTCGGACCAGCCACCGCGTTCATCGAGGGCTGCGGGCAGGTCGAAGTGGTACATGGTCACTACGGGCTCGATGCCACGGGCGAGGAGAGCGTCAATCACGCGGTGGTAGTGCGCGATGCCGGCCGGGTTAACCTCTCCGTCGCCGTCGGGGACGATGCGGGTCCATGCGATGGAGAACCGGTATGCGGTGAGGCCCAGTTCGGCGAAGAGTTCCACATCCTCGTCAAAGCGGTGGTAGTGGTCGGCGGCTACGGTGAAGTCGGTGACTCCTTCCGGGCGGTGCATGTGGCTGTCGATGACGGATGGGCCTTTGCCGTCCGCGTCCCAGGCGCCCTCTACCTGGTAGGCGGAGGTGGAGGCTCCCCAGAGGAAATCGGCGGGGAACGGTGTGAGTTGTTCGTGCTGCATGCGGATGTCCCTTTCTAGCGTCCGACGGCGGCGATCAGAGTGCCGGGCACGACGTCGCCTTGGGCCAGTGGCTGGACGGGTGCGTCCTTGGGTCCGTTGGTCACGACGACGAGGACGGTGGCGGGGTGGCCGGCTTCGCGGATGGCGTTGAGGTCAGCGGTGACGAGTCGTTGTCCGGCTTCGACCCGGGTGCCGCGGGCGAGCGGGTTGTGGAAGCCTTCGCCCTGCATGGTGACGGTGTCGATGCCGACGTGCACGAGCACCTCTGCCCCGTCGTCGGTTTTGATTCCGAAGGCGTGGCCGGTCTTCATGGCCACCGCGATGGTCCCGGTGACCGGGGAGACGATGGTGTCCTCGGACGGTTCCACGGCGATGCCGGGGCCCATGGCGCCGGAGGCGAAGACGGGGTCGCTGACCTGGGTCAACGGGACCACCGAGCCTGCGCAGGGAGCTGCCAGTTGGATGGTCTCGGTCCGTACCAGCGTGGTGGTGGCGCCGGCGGTGCCGGCGGTAGCAGCTGATACACGGCGTCCGGAAGCCGCGGGGGCTTCCTCTTCCACGGACGGAGCTGCCTTTTCGTCCGTCGCCTCGATGACGGGCTTTTCGTATTTGAAGGACAGGATGAAGGTCAGCCCGCCGGATACTACTGCGGCGATGGCGAGGGCGATGATGATGTTGATGAGGTTCTGCAGGGAATTATCGCCGATGTAGAGAAACACGGCGGGCAGTCCGGAGGAGCCGGTGGCGAAGCGGTGCGTCTGGGTCAAACCGGCGTACAGGCCGCCGGCGCCGCCGCCGATCATGGCCGCGATCAGCGGGTAGCGCTTGGGCAGGGCGATGCCGTAGAGGATGGGTTCGGTGATGCCCATCAGGCCAGTGATACCGCCTGCGGTGGCGATCTGGCGGGTCTTTTTGTCCCGGACGCGGAAAGCGACGACGAGTGATGCGACGCCCATGGCGATGTTGGATACCAGGGCTCCGGGGCCGAAGATGCTCTCCTTGCCCGTTTGGGCGAGCTGGACGACGCCGAGTGGCGCGATGCCGTTGTGCAGGCCGAACATGACCATGACGGGAAGGGCCGCACCCACCAGAAGGGCGGGCGCCCAGGCGGCGTTGGTGCTCAGGAACCCGAAGAAGGAGCCGAGGTAGCCGCTGAGGATGCTGCCAATGGGCCCGAGGACAACAAGGGCCAAGGTGCCCATGATGAGGAACGTGAGCATGGGCACGAAGACGAGGTTTACGGACTTGGGGACGATCCGGGTCAGGAAGCGCTCTACGTAGGACTGTGCGAGGACCACCAGGATGATCGGGATCACCGCCCCGGAGTAGGTGGCCAGCGGGACCGGCAGTACGTCGAAGAAGCTGACCGGGTCCTTCTTGGCGACCATCGCGGTCCACACCGGGTGCAGCATCATAGCCGCTACCGCTGCGGCGAGGATGGGGCTGATCTTGAGCTTCTGCGCGGCCGTAAAGGCCAGAAGCACCGGAAGGAAGTAGAACACGGCGTCTGCGAACATGTTCACCAGCGCATACGTCTGTGATTCCCGGGACACCAGGTTCAGGACCACCAACACTGCCAGCAGCGCCTTGACCATGCCGGCGCCGGACAGTGCAGGGATTACCGGCTGGAAGACGCTGGCGACGAAGTCAATGATGGCCGTGCCGGCGTGCTTCTTGCCGGTTCTGGCTGGCTGGCCGGTAGAACCGGCGCCGCTTGGGGCGGCCGCTTTGGTCGAGAGGTCACCGACTTCGCGTTCGATCTCCTCGAAGACGTCCTGGACGTGCGTCCCGACAACTACCTGGAAGACGCCGGCATTGGACAGGGACTTGGCGATGCCTTCGGTGGCATTCAGTTCATCGAGGGCGACGGCCGATTCGTCCCGCAGGACGAATCGGATCCGGGTCTGGCAATGGTATGCCTCGATGATGTTGGCTTTTCCGCCGATGAGCCGCACGATTTCGGTGGCTAAGGGAGCATATTTTTTGCTCATGATTTATCCTCGCGTTCTTCAGACTGCTTACTGGCAGTCGGGGGAGGGCAACGCGGCTCGGGAAGCTTTCTCTGGGCACAAAAAAAGCTCAAGCCGGTTGACCGATGAAGGTCGAAGAGCTTGAGCCTTGCCCCGCGCGCAGCGGGTTACATACCCAGGTCTCGAAAGAACCAAGAACAGTGTGGCAGGTGATACGTATCACGTCAACCCGGCATAGCCCGGGACGGCGGATCCGATATTGATGGTCCGTGGCCCGCTCCGTGCCGGACGCCAGGGACAACACCGACGAGCTCACCCGCAATGGTGTGAACACCCAACGGACGGCTTCGGGGAAGCCGGACCAGGACCTGGAATCACAAGCCACTGATCGGTATTTGCGGGGAGTGTCCAACGAAGGGTGCTCCAATTCCAGCGAAGTGGAACACCCTTCGGTGACTGGAAGAGGACGCCTGCTTCTCAGGGGTGGGCGGGGTTGGTTGTGTAGGCGCCGGTGGTACGTCCGATGGCCCATACGCTCAGGGCGATTCCGGCGATGACGGCTCCGGCGGCACAGACTAGTGCCCAGCCGCCGGCGACGTAGAGCGCCGACCCGGCAGCGGATCCGATGGCACCGGCGACGAAGTTGGTGAACACGAAGGCGGTATTGACGCGGCTGCGTGCTTCCGGAGCGGTCTCGAACAGGCGGACCTGGTTGAGGAGGTTCTGCCCCTGCACGGCGACGTCGAGGACGATGACCGCGACGAGCAAGCCGATCAGCGACGTGGGGGCGAAGCCGGCGATGACCCACGCTATGAGGGCGGCGACCCAGGCGATGCCGGTCGCGGGGATGGACCAGCCCCGGTCGGAGAGGCGTCCTGCTCGCTGCGCGGCGAGAGCGCCGACGAGTCCTGCAAGACCGACGAGTCCGATCTGGGTCACGTCGAGGGAGAGCGGTGCTGCGGAGAGTTGAAAGGTGAGGACGGTCCAGAACATGGTGAAGCTTGCGAACCCGCAGGCCCCAAGCGGGAGTGTCCAGCGGACGGCACGGTGGCGTGCCACGACGACAAACACGGAGCCGATCAGTGCCGGGTACGCCAGGGACGTCTTGGCGGGCACTTCCGGGAGCACCCGCCAGAGCACGACGGCGATGACCGCGGTCAGTGCTGCGGCGACGAAGAAGATTGCCTGCCAGCCCGCGACGCCGGCAATCAGGCCGGAGACGGTGCGCGAGGCAAGGATGCCGATCAGGAGACCGGACGTCACGATCCCGACCATGCGACCGCGCGTGGTGTGGTCCGCGAGGTCTCCGGTCAACGGGGTGAGCAGCTGCCCGGACACCGTGGTGATACCGATGGCCGCGGACATCACCAGCAGCACTCCGTAGCCTGGGGCAAGCGCGGCGCCCAGCAGCGCCAGCGCGGACACGGCCATCAGGGCGGGGATCAATCGTGAGCGCCGCAGGACATCGCCCAGGGGAACGAGCAGCAGAACTCCGAGGGCGTACCCGATTTGTGTAAGGGTGACGATCAGCCCGGCGCCGGAGGCGGTGAGCCCGAAGTCGTGCCCGATCAGCTCCAGCAACGGCTGGGCCCAGTAGAGGTTGCCGACCGCGACGCCACCGGCGATGGCGAACAGAACAGCGAGGTTGCGCGTCATCCGCGCTGCTGGCTCCGTTTGAGTGCTCATGCCCCGGCCTCACTGTCCGAGTTGGCCGGAGCGATCTTCACGGTGGCGGCCTTCGCGCGGGCGCCGATCATCGGTGCGAGGTAGGGGCTGCCCGCGTATTTGCTGCGGTAGGCGGCGTCAACACCGTCGCTGACGGCTGCTTCGGCGGGGGTGAAGGTGACGTTAAGGGTGTGTCCCCCGGCGCTGATTCGCCCTCCGCCCTTGCTCATGGCGGAGGCGTGCCACCGCGAGGCGACGCCGTTGTAGGCGCGGACGTACAGGTCGCCGTCGACGACGACGGACCAGATCCAAGTCGGGGTGCCGTAGGTGGTGCCGTCGGTGCGGAACGGGGAAATGTGAAGGTCGTCTGTGCCGGCGATGTCCGCGAGGACGGTCGGGTTCCAGGGTGTCACGGGGTGCTCCTGTCGGTGCGTGAGGGATGAAGGGCGAGGATGGCGATGGCCGCCGCGATCGCGACGAGGCCGGCGTATCCGGCGAACAGCTGCGGGAGGGTAATCAGTCCGGCGAGCCTTCCGGCGATAAGGGCGGGTACGGCGGCACCGGTGTAGGAGATCACGTAGATCGTCGACAGGGTTGCCCCGCGCTGACGGGCCGGAGTGTGCTCGAGGATCGTCCGGGTGCCGCCGGAAGCGACCACCCCCTGGGCGATCCCGCCGAGAAGGCTGCTGATCAGGAACGGGATGATCGCCCCGGCCCAGAGCGCGAGGAGCGCCCCGAGGACGGCGAGGGTGAAGATGATCGAGCCAATGCGGATCGCCCGGCGAGGCCCGAGTCTCCCGGCGATAGGGCCACCCAGTGGGGCTGCGATCATGATCGATGAGAACACGGCCGCTGCAACCAGGACGCTGTCGCTGCCCAGGTTGTCGGTGGTGATCGTGGGCGCGAACGCCTGATAGAAACCCCCGATGCACCAGGTCCCGACGAACGCGGCGCCGACCGCGAACACCAGCCTCCCTGCACCATCGGGGACGCTGATCTGAGGGCGGAGGGAGCGCCGTGCTCCCGGCGCGGGGGTGGATGTTTCCGGCGCGAACAAGAGGCCGACGCCGAGAACAGCGAGGACGGCGGCGATCACAACGAACGGGAGCACCCTGGGCAGGGGCGCGGTCTCGACGAGAACCGCGGCGAAAAGGGCACCGAGCGGGATGCCGAGCATCGGCCCGCTGCCGGTGATCATCGCCGGAAGCCACGCCGGTTTTCCCCGCGCCGTATCGAACACGTACGCGCCCATCCCGGATGCGGCGGGCCCAGAACCGAGGCCTTGGAGCAGCCGGGCGACCAACAAAGCCGGCGTCGTGTGCACGCCGGTCATTAGCAGTGACCCGGCGATGGCGAAGCCGATGGAGCCGAGGATCACGGGTTTGCGCCCGGTGTGATCGGAGAGTCGCCCGAGGACAAGCAACGAAAACAGGGTGCCCGCGAAGTAGCCGACGGCGCCAAAGGCGAGGTCTCCGGTCGCGATGCCGTCCTCGGCCCGGTACAGGTCGTACAGCGGGATGGGCGCCCCGGCGGCAGCGAACACCATCACGAACGCTGCCGCAGCGATGATGAACGAGGCTCCGGCTGGAAGCCGAGCCGCTGCCTGGGACGACGACGGCACGGTTCGGGTGTTCATGCGCGGCTCTCCTTTTCGTGGTCTTGTGGTGGGCGATGTCAGTCGAGGGCTCTGCCCGGGCGCGGCCCGGGAAGCGCCCAGGGTCAGTTCCCGGGGGTGAGGAGGACCTTGATGGCGCGGCGTTCGTCCATTGCTTTGTACCCGTCCGCGACCTGTGAGAGCGGGAGGGTGAGGTCGAAGACCTTGCCGGGGTCGATCTCACGCTTCCAGATCCGGTCGATCAGGTCCGGCAGGAACCTGCGCACCGGTGCGGGACCGCCATGCACATGGATCCCGGCGAAGAACAATTCGTCACCGGGAATTTCGATGCCATGGGCAACACCAACGAAGCCGAGATGCCCACCGGGACGGGTGGAGCGGATGGCCTGCATCATCGCTTCCTGCGTGCCGACCGCCTCAACGACGGAGTGCGCACCGAGCCCGTTGGTGAGTTCCTTGATCTTCGCCACACCCTCGTCGCCACGTTCCTCGACGATGTCGGTCGCACCAAATTCGAGGGCGAGCTTTTGCCGGGACACATGACGGGACATGGCGATGATGCGTTCCGCGCCCAACTGTTTCGCGGCGAGGATCGCGAGCAGGCCCACGGCGCCGTCCCCGACGACCACGACGGTCTTACCCGGACCCGCCTCAGCGGCGACCGCGCCGAACCAGCCGGTGCCGAGCACGTCGGAGGCTGCCAGCAGCGACGGGATCAGGTCGGCGTCAGGTATTCCGGGGGTGGCGACCAGGGTGCCATCGGCCATGGGGACGCGCAGCAATTGTGCCTGGGCGCCGCCGACGAACTCGACGTGCTCGCACCGGGACTGGTAGCCGGCCCGGCAGATCTCGCAGGTGTTGTCGGAGGCGAAGAAGGACCCGATCACAAAGTCACCGACCTTGATCGTTTTCACGTCCTCGCCGATCTGCTCAACGATCCCGACGTATTCGTGACCCATCGCGGTGGGGTTGTGGACCGGGTTGATGCCGCGGTAGTCCCACAGGTCAGATCCGCACACGCAGGAAGCGGACACGCGCAGGATCGCGGCGGTGGGTTTTTCGATTACCGGGTCGGTGCGCTCTTCGAGACGCAAGTCACCGGGGGCATGGATAGTGACTCCATACATTCTTTAGTTCTCCTTCTCGGGGGTGAAGACCTTCTTGGCCACGGCCATTGCGGCCATGCCGTTGGGCCAGCCGGTGTAGAAGGCCAGCTGCAGGATCGCTTCTTTCAGTTCGTCCTCGGTGACGCCGTTCTGGCGGGCAAAGTCGAGGTGGAAGGTGAGCTGGTCGGTCTTGCCCATCGCGGTAAGGGCCGCGACAGTAATCAGGCTCCGGTCCCGCTTCGAGAGCCCGTCCCGTTCCCAGACCTCGTCGAACAGCACCCGGTCGGTGTAGTGCACCATTCCGGGCGCGAAATCGCCGAACGCGTTCTGGCCGCCGGTCCAGCCGGTCTTAGGGGTCTCAGTCATGGTTGGTTCCTCCTGCATCTCTGACGGCGCAGCCGTCTGATGGGGTGTGCGTGGTCTAGCGGACGATGGCGATGTTGAAGTCGAAGGTGTCAAGAGCTCCGACGAGTTCGAAGTACAGCCGGGAATACATTTCCGCGCCGCGGGCTCCGCGGATGCCGCCGAGGTCTACGATCACGTCTTCGTCCCAGCCGAATTCGCGCAGGAGTGCGCGGGCGGTCTCCTTCGCGTCCGCGTCCTCGCCGGCGATGAAGATGTTGTGCTTCCCGGGTACTCGTCCCGGGTCGACCATGACCTCGATGAACACTGTGGTGAGCATCTTCACGACCCGCGCCTCGGGGTGGGCGCGCTGAATCTGCTCAGCGAGGCTGTCGGTGTTCGCGACCGTCAACGTCGGCGGCATGCCCTCGGAGAAGTCGAGCGGGAGGGCAACATCGATGAGGACTTTGCCTGCCAGGTTCTCGGCTCCGGTGGCCTCGAGCGCGGCCAGCGAGAGGGCGCCGTGCGTCGCGTTCACGATGACTTCGGCGCGGGCGCCGGCTTCGGCGAAGGGCAGGAGTGCGATCGTCGAGTGGGCTGTGTGCCAGTCGGAGAACGGCGGGTTCCCCATGGAGTCGGAATCGGTGCGTGCGAGGGTTTGCCCGACGTCCCTGGTGCCGATCGCGACGTCGTGGCCGAGTTCGCTGAGCCGGGCGGAGAGGCCGCGGCCGACCATGCCTGTTCCCAGGACGGTGATGTTCATATCAGTTTCCAATCGTTGATGTTGCGGGGAAGGCTGGCGCGGAGGCGATCACTGAACCGCCTCGATGGTCAGGGTGAAATCGGCTCCCGCATTCGAAATGACGTCGAGGCCGTCGGTGACCGTGCCCAGACGGACGAGTCCCGGGTCCGGGACCGGTCGTGAGTCATCGCTGCGGTAGAAGATCGCGACCTCGCCGGTCGGGGACCAATAAGAGATGTCACCAGGCTCGAACGTGAACACCCGTTCCCCGTCGGGCCCCAGTGGCCGTGGCAGCGGGCCCGGCTTCTCTCTTCCGAACAGGTCGTACATTGTCACCGTCACCGGCAGGAGTGAGGCAAAGTCACCGGCGGTGGGGTTGTCGAATAGCGCCGCCATCGCGCTCCGTCCGTTGACGGTCAGTCGGATCTGCAAAGGAAAAGGTCTCCTGGTCCGGGTGGTTGTTGGGGTGGGTGTGGTTACCGTCGGACGTTTCTGCGGAGTAACAGCAAACGTCGTCGGTACCGGTCCCGCAGGGTATGCGCCCCTGCCCACCGACAGCGGGGCGGATGCTGCCGACGAGCGGATCATGCCCAGCACGGTCGGCGCTGTGACGGGGCTCATGCGCATGCGAGGTCCTTTGTTCCGTGGGGTGTACCTCTATGGAACTTCCTTTAATTGGTGCGTGGGAGTCACTGGTGATAGGTGTACTGACAGGGCATCCCTCCCGTGACGGCTCATGCGTAACGTAGGGGTCATGGACAACCGGAACGAGGTGCGTCAATTCCTCACCAGCCGCCGCGCGAAGCTCACACCCGAGCAGGCCGGCCTCCCTGCTGGTGGCAATCGCCGTGTCGCAGGACTGCGGCGTAGCGAGGTGGCGATGCTCGCCGACACGAGCATCGAGTATTACGCGAAGATCGAGCGCGGGAATCTGGCCGGCGTCTCCGACTCCGTCCTGGACGCCATCGCGCGGGCCCTGCAACTGGACGATGCTGAGCGCGAACACCTGTTCGACCTCGCCCGCGCCGCGAACGGTGCCGCCGTTGCCGTACCTCGCCGCAAACCGAAGCAGTGGGTCACACGGCCGGGGCTGCAGCTCGCGCTGGATGCCATCACCGCGAGTCCGGCGTTCGTGCGCAACGGGCGGATGGACATCCTGGCGGTCAACCCCCTCGGCGCCGCTTTCTACGACGAGGTCCTGGACGGACCGGGCCGGGGAAACCTGGCACGCTATAACTTCCTTGACGAACGCTCCCAGATTTTCTACCCGGACTGGGACGCCGCAGCTGACGTCTGTGTCTCGATCCTCCGTACCGAGGCAGGCCGGGATCCCCGCGACAAGCAACTGCACGACCTCATCGGGGAACTGTCCACCCGCAGTGATGAGTTCCGTACCCGGTGGGGTGCGCACAACGTGCGCCGGCACGGCTCAGGGACGAAGAACTTCCACCATCACGTCGTGGGAGAACTGACCCTCAGCTACGAAGGCCTCGAACTCACCGCCGAGCCGGGATTGTCGTTCCTGATCTACACCGCCGAACCCGGCTCGCCCTCCCACGAGCGTCTCCAGCTGCTCGCCAGCTGGGCCGCGACCCAGCAGGCGTCCGCCGGGGAGAGCACCACCCGTCATCGTCACGCCACAACGAACGCAGAGAAAAGCGCCCCATTGAGCGCAACCAGAAGCATTGAGGAGAAATACTGATGGAGATCATCCCGAAGACCGCGACGAGCAAGGGCCCGGCGGAGACCTTCACGGGCGATGTATACGTGGATGCGATCGCCGCACCGCGCGAGCCGGACCAGCGCATGCTCGTTGCCCGGGTCCGGTTCACGCCCGGCGCGCGCACTGCATGGCACTCCCATGCCCTGGGCCAGACACTGCACGTAACCGAAGGCGTCGCGCTGCTCGGCACCCGTGACGGGCAGGTCATCCGCGCCACCCCAGGTCAGACGATCTACACCCCGCCGGGAGAGGAGCACTGGCACGGCGCCACACCCGAAGACTTCATGGAACACCTTGCGCTGCTCGACAACGCTGACGACCCGTCGACCACCACCGACTGGCTGGAGCATGTCACGGACAAGGACTACCGGCAGGGAGCCCGCTGATGCACACCCGCACGCTCGGACAAGGACTCGAAGTGTCCGCCATTGGTCTTGGCTGCATGGGCATGTCCCAGAGCTACGGACCCAACCCCGGGACCCGTGAGGAGATGATCGGCGTCCTGCGCTCCGCCGTCGACCACGGCGTGACGTTCTTCGACACCGCTGAGGTCTACGGCCCCTACGTCAACGAGGAACTCGTCGGCGAGGCCCTCAAATCCGTGCGCGACCAGGTTGTCATCGCCACCAAGTTCGGTTTCGACATCGCCGGCGGCAAGGGCGGACTCAACAGCCGCCCGGAGCAGATCCGACGAGTGGCCGACGACTCGCTGCAGCGGCTGCGCACCGACACGATCGACCTGTTCTACCAGCACCGCGTCGATCCCGATGTACCGATCGAAGACGTCGCCGGAACGGTCGCCGAACTCGTCACCGAAGGCAAAGTGCGCCACTTCGGGCTCTCCGAAGCATCCGCCCACACCATCCGCCGCGCCCACACCGTACACCCGGTAACAGCGCTGCAAAGCGAGTACTCTCTCTGGACCCGAGACCCCGAAGCCGAGGTCCTGCCCACGCTCGCCGAACTGCGCATCGGGCTCGTTCCCTTCAGCCCGCTTGGCAAAGGCTTCCTCACCGGCACCGTAGACCAAAGCACCCAGTTCGCGGCCGGGGACGTGCGGACCACGATTCCGCGGTTCAGCGAGGAGAACCGCACCGCCAACCAGGCCCTTGTCGCGCATGTCGCAGCGATCGCCAAGGCCAAAGGAGCGACGCCCGGGCAGATCGCCCTTGCCTGGCTCCTCGCGCAGCAACCATGGATAGTCCCAATCCCCGGCACCAGGCGCACATCGCGGATCCAGGAAAACGCGGAATCCACCCAAGTGGCGCTCTCGGCCGACGAGCATGCCGACCTCTCGGCCCTCGCCGACCGGGTGGGAGTTGCAGGCGCACGCTACAACGAACACCACCTCGGACTCGTCGGCCGCTGAGGCTTTGGGCAACCTCCATGGGTGAGCTATCGTTCAAGCTCACCCATGGAGATGACTTCTTGGCACAGGTGCAGCCGGCTCCTGAAACGGATGCTCGCCCCGTGCACCGAAAGTGATGAATCAGGTCTTAGGTAGGGTGCATTGCTCAAATGTCGTGAATCCCATGGGGAAAGAGCCGTCTCGCCCGTTTAACCTGTCTCGAAACCTCTTTGTGTTGAAACCCTAGCCATATGAGTCAGTTGGTCGCCGGGGTGCGACATTTAGCGATCACAGAACACCGCCATTTATCGCCGAAAGTCACAGACGGGGCTAAGAAAAATTCACATTGAGCGGGGTGCTCGCGTCTCTACAAAGGATCCTTTATCGAGACAGGAGAAGCGACTTGTCAACCGTTCGGAAGGCCCTCGCTTTGCACCGGTTCCAGAGAACGACGGCGGCTCAACAACGTGTCGCACTTGGGACTGTCTCAATTAAAGGGAAAGTGACCTTTGATGCCCCGGCGCACCCTGATGCATCGCCCTGCACGACCTGGTTAGGAACAACGACACGGTCGGCCTGCTCAATGCCGCAGAGGTAGACCCCGTTGCGACCCATCTATGGGATGTTCCAGAACTTAGAACTGGAACACATCTGGTTGAGCCCGTTCTTCATTTGGTCCGTATCAGGTCGGCGAGTATCAGAGCGGACCAATCGGCGGAGCAGCACGGCGAAGTGCCAGGTTAGAGGGCGGCAGCACCGGGAGTACCTGCCCTCTGTCCAAACACTCAAGGTGCCAGTTATCGGTCCACGCCTGCCCGTCCGCCATGGAGCGCTCCTCCCCCACGCTCTTCAACCCCAGGAGCCGGCTTCGCTGTTGTCCTTCTGACGGCTGCCAAGCGGCTTTCCTGCGCTATCAGGACACTACGCACCGCCAGCAACGCTTAAATTCCCTACGTCGGTCTTCCGCCCGGCGATCAAGGAAAAGCAGACATAAGTGTGGACAGTGTCCACACCCCCTTTGGCAGGACAAACCGCGCGCATACGGCTCGCGGGACGTCTTAGTGGAGCCCACCAAAAAGATTCGCACCCAATTCGACGAAGTCATGTTGTGCCCGCAACCTCTAACCATGAATAGGTGTTGGCCACCCCCGGCCAACCCAACAGAACCGGAAGGAGGGCAGCATAAACCCAGCCACAGCAGGCGGAGGGCCCACCAGCCAGGATCTTGAACCCGCCACCCACACACCTGAATATGCTCAGCGGCAGCCTGGCCACATCCCGCACACCTAGCGTCAGAGGGACGCCACCACAAGCCATGTCAACACGTTAAAGCAAAAACCCCTCTGACGAGGGGATATGCCGTGCCCGAGGTGGGACTCGAACTACATTCCCGCCCTTGCAAACACTGGGAACCCGCGAAAACATAGGGAATCGGAAGCGGTACGGGGTCTGTTCGGCATGGTCAGAGCCGAAGGGCGTTGACACTGTCAACGGGTGTTTTCTCCCCACCTGGAACGTCGCTTCCTGACGGCCCATAATCCAACTTAGGGTGTGGCCAGGGGCCGGAGCGTACGCCCCCTCGGCTTTTATTTGGCGCAAGAGGCAGTCGTATCCGGCGAGAGCCCCAGCTTTAGGCGAATCTTCTGTGCAGTCGCAGCGCGCTCAGGCGGAGTTATCCAGCCGTTCCAAGCAGCAATTAGATTACCTTCCGTTGTTTGGTTGGCAACGTTTTGCGCCCCGCTGACGTCCTCGTACATGCCATTCGCTAATGCGGCAATGTCGGAACTAACAGCCTCAGGCCACATAACTTTTTCGGCGGTAAGGTTCTCGATAGCGGAGCGGTACGCATCCCGCAATGCCCCCGCTTCCGCCTTGGCAGCTTGCAGATCAAGAGGTTTGGTCTGTATAACGGTTGTCGTTTTATCCGCTTGCGCATTACTTGCACAAACAGCAGACAAGTAAGCCTTAGCCGCCTCATCTTTGCTCATGACAGTAGGTGTAGGCGTAGGCGTTGCTGTCGGACTTGCCTCCGGCGTCCCCGTCCCGCTTGCCCCTCCCGATCCGCCAACTGCCTGAGGGCCGCCGCTACAACCCGAAAGTGCAAGTGCCAACACCACGACAACATAAAACTCTTTCAAAGCGCCCCCATTTAAGCCAAAGCAACGATGCATTGAGGCCAGAGTAACACCACCTAAGCCACCTGCTGGTGGACCCTTTACTCCCGCTGCAACGAAATAAGCCGAGGCTAAACGTTTCCCAAATACGGACGTGGACGAGGCAGCTATGACTACCGGTCTGGCAACGCCCGGCTTTGCATTAGCTGTTGTTTGCGAAGTCCCGGCCCGAAAGCTTCTCTACGCGTTCGCGACTAAACGCACTTTGAGGACCAAGAGGCGCTACCGCTGCAGGCTTCGCCATCCTCGCCACGGCTCGTGTGCCTTGCGCGGACTTTCCCGGGAGATTGCCGTGCAGCTCAACGCTGCGTCCTTGCCTGATTATCAGTTCATAAACAACTATATAGATGACCCCTACGCCGTCGATGCCGTCCGCGTTGGGATGCATATTTATGGATCGTCTCGCCCAAAATTAGAGGTGGAAAGGGTAATCCGCCACGTTCCTCTGCTCGGACCTGGGCGGCTCCCCCGCTTTCAGCGATCCCGACCAAATACATGATGGCTGCCGCTGGTTTGTTAATTAGAAAATGTGACAGGACAAACGACCATCCGAGGGCTACCGCACAAGAGATTGACTAACGACTCGATGTTCCCGCCTCGACACCGCAGCACAGTTTTGACGCCAAAGTCAGGAATTACCGGCCATGCCCTCGGAGCAGTTGCTGACCTGGGGTTGGCGGCTTCCGTTCTGGGCCTCCGCCATCGTCGTCGTCGCTGCATACCTGATCCGCCGCCACATCCAGGAGCCGCCCGAGTTCGTAAAGGCCCAGGCTGCCAAGGTGAACGTCGCCCCACTCCGGCATCTTCTGCGCTTCCACTGGCGCGCGGTGCTGCGGATTGTATTCTGTGCGCTCATCGCGGGCACGAGCTACATGATGCAGACCTTCTCGGTGGCATTCGGTACCGCCGGGTACAAGCTGGATAAGCCAACCATGCTCCTGACGACCACAGTCTCGGCAGTGATCGCCCTCGGAGTCACGCCCCTGGCAGGATTCCTTGTGGACAAGATCGGCCGCAAAACGATGTTCCTCATCGCAACGGGCGGCGCAGGCATCACCATGGTGCCCTACCTGTGGTCAATCACGACCGGCAACTGGTCGCTGATCTTCCTGTTTGGCATCATCAACTACTCCCTCTTCTACTCAATGGTGAACGCGTCCTGGCCCTCGTTCTTCGCAGAGATGTTCCCCGGCCGGCTGCGCGTCTCCGGCCTCGCCCTGGGCACCCAGATCGGCTTTGCCATCTCGGGCGTCATCGGCCCCGTTCTCTCGACAGCACTCGCTGGCCCCGATCTGAAAGATTGGGTTGGGCCGTCCATGGTCGCACTCGGGTTCATGGTCCTGGCAGGGATCTCAGCCCTCACCGCCAAAGAGACCAAAAAGTACACGCTCAAGGAACTCGACGAAGTGCAGCAGGGCGAGCGGGAGACGGCCGTCCTCACGGCCGCGACCGTGTCTCCAGGCACGGCTACGCACGGTCTCGCTGGTTAGCCTGCCGTGTGCAAAAGTGACGGGTAAGCGTCCGCCTGAGCCGATCGCGCACCAGCTGTACTGGGTCAGGACGTTCGTTACATCGTGAATACGGAAAGACCTCTTAGTTTGGTGGCTACCACACAGCCAACGACTAAGAGGTCTTACCGTCCAGCCCGTAATGCCCGCTTGGCATAGGGCCCTCCGCGCCCGGGGGTGGAGGTGCGTAAGCCAGAGGTACACCCCAATCTGACAACGGAATGTCTGGGGGTCTGGACTTCGTTGTAGGAGGGCTCTCGAACTGTCGGTGACGGTCGAAAACTGAGCCATCGTGACGGTTGAAAGCTGAGCCACCTGTTCCAAACGATTGGGTGGGTGATCACAGTGGAGGATTGGGCGCTTATTCGGCGGTTGCATCTTGCCGAGGGTGAGTCGATGAGGTCGATTGCTGCGCGGCTGGGGATCTCCCGGAACACGGTCGCGAAGGCGGTCAGTGCGGAGGGTCCACCGACGTACGTGCGTGCGCCGCAGGGGTCCGGGATCAAGGCGATCGAGCCGGCAATCCGTGCGCTGCTGCTGGAGAATCCGCGGATGCCGGCTACCGTGTTGGCTGAGCGGGTGGGCTGGTCGGGGTCTCCGGCCTGGTTCCGGGAGAACGTGGCAAGGATCCGGCCCGAGTATGCTCCGGCTGATCCCGCGGACCGGATCAGCCGCGAACCCGGGGATCAGGTCCAGTGCGATTTGTGGTTCCCGGAGGTGCGGATACCCGTCGGGATCACCATCAATGGGATCACCTCAACCTCGGCCGGCCGGTAACCCAGCGACTCAAAAAAGAAGGACTCCACCGGAAGCGATAAAGCCCTTCCTTTATGTAGGTCTAATTCTAAGGATTACCGGCGTTCGCCATGATGAGCACGACGACCAGCAGCCAGATGACGCCAGCGATTGTGTCGATCCAGCCTAGGATCTTTCCAAGGGTGGCCGAGTGGTGCAGCGCTTCTGCCTTTCTTGCATTCGAGATCGCGAGGGGGCCGAAGACTATACCAAGAATGAAGAAGCCGATCACACCGAAGATGGTCGCTTTTTCCTTGAACTTCGAGCCCTGAAAATGTTCCAAGGAGTTGTTCTGCTGCACGTTCGGGTAATTCGGGTACTGGTAGGGCTGTTGTTGGCTGGAGCCTTGCGGGTAGGACATGACGGACCTTTCTGAGTGCTGGTTACGCGGGGCTTCCCGCGCTACCGCACCTGTCGGCCGTCGATCGTCCCCCGGCTAGAACATACCCTGCAACGCAGTGCTGGAACAGACTTTGCCCTCGATTTTCGGAATTTGTGCCCGCGATCCAGAGCGAAAGTTCTCCCTCTTCGCCTGCGTTCCTCAAGAATGGCGCAGGAAGTACTCACGAAATGCTCAAGAATTTATCAAGGCGGCGATCCAACCTCGGTCAATGGCATGCGCGCAATAGCTCCACGAACATAACTAAACGGGACGCCCGCCCCCTCCGCCGCACAAAGAAGCCCTCAATAAATGACAATGCGCTATCAGTAATCTACTGGGTATGTCACCGGACCCTTCATCAAGGTCATTTCTTCTTTTTATTACGAATACTAATAGTTTTGCGAAGTCCCGGGCGATGGGAATTTTGTCCCATTGCCCGACCACCTGCTACACATTGTCTACTTGGCTTGACGCGGACCAAATAGAAGGCACGCCCGCGCTATTGGCCTGGACGGTGTTATCCATGCCTTCTCACCGACGCTCGGTGAGGTGCGTGACTACGCCCCCAAAGACCAGGAATACGTCCAGAAATCGGCGCGCAAGTTGCTGGGCTGCGGGGCCGGGGCTGCTGGCACTGCTGGGACAGCCTGGATCGCGGCCATGGAGGTGGGTGCCGTTGCGGAGGTGCGTGAGCACGCCGTCGACCCGAGCAGGATAATCGGCTTCACGACTGCGCCTTTGACCCTCCGCCCTGTGGGCGATCCCTTATCGGACGACTTCAAGTCAGGCGAGCTGTCGACCTCCGGAAGCTTTCAATGCTGACGCAAGAAGTGAAAGACTCCACACATGGCGAATGCTCGGGGTGGTGCGATGTCCAACGAACAGGGGATCCGGAAATACATCCTCGTTTTGCAGTGGCCAGCAACATCTGAAGCGGACTTTGATGCGCTCATCTCGATGGAGGGGGCTCTGCTTCAGTCCGATCTCCTGGATGCATACGGCGTCGTAGATGGGCACGACTTTGGCGCCGGCGAGATGAACATATTTATCCACACCGACCGACCGCTAGAAGCTTTTCAGCACGCGATGACGTCACTGGGCACTGATCCGCGATGGCCCAGTGTACGGGCGGCATATAGGCCGGCAGATGGAGAACGCTATGTGGTCGTTTGGCCGAATGCGCTTCAAGTGTTCTCAGTGTCGTGATGCCAGAGGCCGAAGGTGCGGAATGAGTCTTCGGACCAGTTCGAACATTTGCAGCCTGAGGACGGATGCGCACCTGCTTTTTGCGACCGGCTTCTTTTCGACGATCGCTGACATTCCCCTTGGGCTGTAGAGATTGGCGCCCGTAAGCCGGTGGCCCAACGGACGCAGTGCCCGACAGGGGGTGGCTGAGCGGACGCCGCGTCCGGTAAAGGATGGCCTAACGGGCGCTCCTGCGTTCGATAGGGGATGGACTAACGAGCGCTCTAGCGGCGCAGTAGGCAACCGGCTTATTAAGTGGAAGGCTGTGCCTATCACGGCATCAAGGCCGTAATTCGATGGGGGACGAATATGCAGTGGAGCAAGCCCAGACCAGGCAATCCTTGGCCTCAAGACATGCTGATCAGGGTCACGGACGACCCTCACAATCTGACCCTGCTGCTCTTTATCCGGCACGCGTGGTCCATCGCTGGAGACGTGGAGCTGCCCGAACTCGCCCCTGTGCCGAATACAGGTCGTTCGAGCCTTCCGGCGTCCCCTGGTCGAGCCGAGTGGGAAAGGCGGTGGAAGGAATCGTGGAATCAGGCGTGGCAGTGGTTTGAGATTGAGGATCCATCGCGCCATCCCACGTCCTCTGCCGAGTTCCGGGAGCTGACAGACCCAGCTCTTGGCCTCAATCCTGTTATTCCTCCTTTCTGGACGCAGCAGTACGAATGGGAAGGCTTGGATAGTGACGCCTATCAGGCTTGGGATCAAGGTCTCGTCCCGAAATTCCCTCAAGACGCCGAACGACAGGTCCTTTCCGGCGCTGATCCCAGCATGGGAAAGCGGCATCGACAGCATCATCGTTCTGCCTTATCGCGGTTACTTTGCGCGGCGCATAACCCGCCGGCACGTGGTTGTCTCTGCTGAAGTCAGAAGCACTCCCGAGCAGTACAGCCGGGCGCTAACGGAAAGCATCTCCGCGTAGGCCGCCCGCGGCCGGAGTAACTAGGGCACCTTAAGGCGAAGGAGCCGACACATGTGCCGGCTCCTTCTGGGCCTTGGCCCGACCGGCCAATCAAGGATGCGTCTCGCTATTGGTGGCCTCGGAGGTCGCTTGTGTAGTCGCTCCGGCCATAAGACTGATTCTCCACTGGAAGGCTGGTCTGGTTATCCTCTCCGCGGAGCGCCCGGTGAAGGATCCCTTGTCGGGCGGCATATCGCCTGTCAGGAACAGATATTGAGAAAGCCTGTGGCACCGGGACGAACAAGGAAGGTGACGATGTGGCCATTGTCGTCCCGAAATACAGCCTTTGAACCGGACACGGTCACAACGCCGTCCTGATGGGGGTTTCCCCATCCCGGAGGTGGATTGCCCTGACCGTCGTCCAATGGTGTTTCGGCAATGAAGAATGTGTCCTCGACGCGCAATTCCTTGATTCCGCAGTGGGTATAGAGCCGGCTTGGCATGCCCGAAGCAGCGGGGATTGGTGTTTCCGGGGAGGCTTTAGTCACCGGTGTGGCGGGACCTGCGCACGCACACAGGACAGCCGATAGCGTAAGCGCCAATGATGACAGTCTGACTTTTTCGGCCATTCGACCGCACCCCAATTCCCGATCAGGCTCAAGAGTATGCCGCGGGAAAGAGCGCCACAATGCTAAAGCTGATCACGTTTTCCTCACGGCGTCCGGTAGAGGATCCCTCCACCGGGCGCTTGAGACGCCGGTAGGGCCACCGGCTTCCGGCGCTTGTGTTCAGAGGAATGCAGTGAATTGGGTGGCCTATCGTGTTGCTGACCGCTGTTGTAGGCTGCGGCCATGTCAGAGCCGGAGGGTAAGCGTCTTCAGCCGAGAATGACGCGTGGCAGTTGGCGTCTCTCCGTCTGGTCATCAGGCCTGATGGTTCTTTGTTTCTCCGTCCTGGCAATCTGGAGGTTGACTGCCGTTGATAGGGACATCGCTGCACTGTGGATCTACTGTGCAGTCGTCCTGGCCAATGCGGTCTATTTCCTTTACCTCCTCCGTGTCCGTCGAAACGATGCCATTTTCTGGGTCGATGAAGAAAGGCGGAGAGCAGAGTGGGACCGTCGTGGCAGGAAACTGTGAATCAGCCGGCGTCAACGTTCTTCTAAGGATTCCTTAGCCGGGCGCCGATGAGGTCCGTAAGGGCTGGGCTAGACGATGGCTCCGTCGTTGAGCCGTATCCGCCTGGAGCGGCGCGGGAGCCCGCGCGCCCAGAATGCCATCATGAGGCCGGCTGTCGCGGCTCCTCCCGCTTCAATCCAGGATGACGACCAAGATCCTTCCGGGGTGGGAATCGCAAAGGCAACCACCACCACCGCGAGCCCCAGCAGAACCTCCACGCCGGCCTGCAACGGTCTGGCGCGATACTCGGGGTAGGCTAGCCGGACCAAGGGGATGATCGGCAGTACGAATAATCCAGGGCTGAAGACCACGAAGATCACGTTGAATGTGAAGATGAGCAGGCCGAGCACCAGCAGGCCCAAGAACTTCAGGACTTGCAGCACGGGGAGACGGTTCGTTGGTGTCCATCGGCTCAGCAGCAGCCCCCAGGCGGGCAGTCCAAGAAGCCAGCCGCCGGCCCAGAGGCCCAAGTTCAGCAACGCCAGGACCACGAGCAGGGCACCAGGCAGCAGGAATGCCGCGGCCTGTCGCAGCGACGGACGCCTCCCAGTCGGGACGAAGATGCACGCACCGATCAGGAGATATGCGACCACATACCAGGGCAGGAGCTGTATCACCGGCACCTGGGACAGTCCAAACACCAGCAGCGTCAGCGAGGCGATCATCACGCAGACCCCAGCGAACGCCCAGGGCCGGCGAGAAAGGTTTGGTACGGCATCCCCCAATGTCATGAACCGCACTTTACCGGCTTGATGCGCCCGAAAGCCTTGCCATATGTGACAACCGTGCTGCAGTGATGCAGCGCCCTGTGGGGGATCCGCTTACGGGCCAAGCGCTTCAGCTATTGCTGCATCCCGGAAACCTGCAGGTAGTGTTCGCGTACTTGGAACCAGTCGTTTGGTCCAGGCTTCCCGGGATAGGGCAGTGGTGTCATGGCCAGCCGTAATGAAGGGATGACGCCCACCTGCCATTGGTCTTGGTAAACGATCTGGCCAGGATCACCTGAAATTTTGCGCTCCCATGCGACGTTCTTTGCATCGAGGATGTCAAGGAGGGGTTTAAGGGGGCCTGTCATACCGTCAGCGTGCTCTCTGAACCATGTGACCGCGCCAATGGAGTTCCCATCTCCATAGAATGGGGGGTTTGGCAGGTTCTCCTGGAACCAGGCATCGGCTAGGGCGTAGCGGTATATTTCCTCCTCGCTGAGTCGACCCGTGCGGCGTAGATGGTCCACCGCGACGAATACGCCTACGGGCGCGCCTGTGCGTCCCACATACTTCGCCTGGAACCGCTGGAAGATCGCCACACCCGCATGATTTCACCATCGGGCCTCGCAACACCACCCCAAGCAACGAAGGGTGCTCCATCAGCGAAGCTTCTCATAGAGACGTTCCGGGAGCTGTCCGGTAAGCCGATCCCTTACCGGACGCCTCATGGGCTCCCAGCGGCCGTATTGTTGTTGAAACCTAGCCCATTAACGCTTGATTGATTTGGGCCAGCCGATGCAGCGAAATTCCCGTCTGTTGTTCTCTAACCAAAGGGTGGTCGATGGACGGGTCGAGTACACAACAGGGAACCACTCCTGGTTCCCTGTTGTGTACGTGCGTTGCTAGGGACGTCGTGGGCTGGTCGTAGGGCAGCTCGTTGCATAGCCAGCCGAACACAGGGGGCATCGAGGCTCGCGCGGGGTCATCCCAGTGGTCTGCTATTTTCTGGACGCTTTCTTGGCTGAGTGAGACCCAGGCAGACCAACTAAAGACTTCACCGGGTGCATCAACAAGAGGGATTTCAATGTGTCCTCTAAGGAAGTAATGCCGTTCCCGGGACTGCCCCGGCTTTTGTTGACTCGGGGTCTTAGGCCGCTGTGAGCGCGGTCCGGTTGACGGGGAATTAATTCGGTTCCTCTCCTGCTGGTGACACCGCATTCAACTGGTGGGCAGTGGTTGCTGACCTGCTTTGGAGCATCCAGAGGGCGAGCCAGACGACCGAGGCGCCCAGTAGCGCCAGGGCCAGATCAAGTGCCAGCTCCGGGACGAAGTTGCGTAGCGCGATTGGAATGGTTGCGATGCCGGAGGCGATTGTTGGGATCCGGGGTGCTTTGCCGTCCCGTAGCAGCGCCAGAGAATACAGGATTGATCCGAGTAGGAAGATCATTGAGGCTGCCACAAAGGCTGTTCCGAGCGGACCTGCCCGCAACGTAGCGATCTGGGAGGGGTCGAGTCGGACAAATACCAGGTTGATCACCCATTCCACACCGGTCGCGGCGGCGAGTCCCAGGACGTTCAGCACGAGGGCGACCGCGGAAAACTTTGATGATTGGCGCAGGGCAACCGCGGCTAGACCGATGACCAGAATGATTGCGAGTGCCTGTGCCAGGGGCGCAGCAAGCTGCGTCGCTGAATTGAGTGGAATCAGTTCGGCACGCTTGGCCGCATTGACGAACAGGACCGCGGCTGCGGCCAGGCCCGTAACTGCTGCGAGGCGGACCGGAAACGGGGCAGGTGTTTGTCTGTCGAGAGTTGGGCTGGTGGTAGTCAACATGGGGTTCTTCTTTCGTGGGGGTGTAGCGGATTGCGGCGATGGGACTGGCGCATCCTTTGTCAGGACAGGTCAGTTTCCTTATTGGATGTGAAAGTGCGCATTTAGATCTGATCCTTTTCAGGATGCGGGTGTTTTGATCGTTAGGCGGGGGCGTCACTGCGGGCGGGCGTCGTGACGGCAGGCGCCATTCCTGTCGTGATGGGACTGGGCCTGAAGCCTTTGGCGACCAGCCAAATGCCCAGCGAAAATTCCCAGAGCGCAAGCAGGAGTGCGCCGATCCCGGACAGTATGGACACTGGTCCCCAGAGTCCGAACAGCGTTCCGGCAACAGAAGCGACGAGCAGGGGCGCTCCAATAAATCCCAGCATGGGAAGAATCCGCGGCACCAGCCGCGACTTGTACATCAGGGAGCCCAACAGCAGGGCGTTCAGGGCCGGGAGGAAGCCCTGTCCGAGGACCGTGGTCCAGGTGTGCAGGGAGAGCAATGCCTGCCCTGTGATCAACGCATCTGCTCCGGCTCCGGCCTGCCGCAGGGTCACAATGGCGAGGAGGGCCACGACACCGGCGAAGATGGTGGCGGCCTCCAGTACCCGCACGCTGACGAAGCCCAGCGCGAGCCCTTCGTTCTGCCTCTTGATCACCGGGTACAGCGCGACGCCAGTGCCGATGCAAGCAAGGGCCACGATGATCTCGAGGACGCCACCGAAGATGATGGCGGTGTCCGGTCCCGGTCCGGCGATGTAGTTAGGGTCCGTTCGCACCGGACCGTAGAGAGCGAGTGTCGGGATCGAGATAAAGGTGATCAGGTAGAGCACGCCCGCGGCCAGCGCGGTCTTTCGCAGCGAGCCCATCGGGACTCGTTTCGTTGCTGCTAAAGGGTCGATGCTTGTCATGGTGTCGCTCTCCTTCGTGGAATGCCTGGGAAGCATGAGCTATCGGGGCTCTGTGGTGGACTCGGGCTTGTCGGGTTCAACCTGAGTGACAGAAATCAGCGGCAGGCCGATATCGCGCACTTTTTGGAGCAGACCATGCAGTGCGGCCTGGTCAGCCACGTGGCCGTGGAGGATTGTGGTGCCGTCGTTTTCGTTCGTCAGGCTCAGTGCGTCGAACCAGGCAGTCCACCGGGAATCCAGGTGGCCTTCGAGTCGAATGTCGTACCATCCGGAGTTGTGGTGATGGCCGGTCGGTATTTCGCTCACGGCGCTCCTTTCACTGTGTCCGACTGGATGGACCTCAGCCGGCGTTGCGGCTGTTTCGTTGTCCTGATCGAACGGTAGAAGGAGACCTAATGACCACGCGTCATCACACATGGTGATTAGCGTGGTGATTTATTCACCGGGCCTTGTCATGCCATATTCCGTCCATCCGCGGCGGCCCGGGCTGGCCGGTCGCTGGATCAGGACAACAGGCCCAGTTCTTCGGCCCTGCGGACCGCTGCGCGACGGCTGTTCACGCCGAGCTTGGCGTAGATATGACTGGTGTGCGTCCGCACCGTGTTCAGGGACACCGTGAGTTCGTGAGCGATGCCCGGACCGTCGAGGTCCGTTCCGAGCAGCCGGAGAACGTCCAGCTCGCGTTCACTCAGCGGCTCGATCAAGCCCTGATTGACGGGTGCGGTCTCTTCGGTGTTGTTGTTCATTGCCGTCAGGAGCCGGCGGAGGTAGCCCGGGGCTGTCCGTTGTTTCACAGCCGCCCTGAGCAGTGAAGCCATCGGTGCGCCTTCATCAGCGAAAATACGAACGTAGCCCTCCGGCTCGGACAACGCTGCGGCTCGCTGCAGGAATGCCAGCGCCGCCGGGATGTCCCCTCGCATCTGGTCGGCAAGCGCATGAAGCACGAGGATCTCGATGATGCTTCCCGTTCTCCCGCCATCCTCTGCCGCTTGCAGAAGGCGGCCCAGCAGTCGGATTGCCTCGTCAAGGGAGGGCGTTGAGCGCTCTGCTGTGTGCCGGGCAAGGAGCACCCGGGCAAGAGTGATGTGCTCGAACTCGCGAAGGTAGCTGAGTTCATCTTCCGCTGTCAGGGCCCGCTCCCGCACCCAGCCGAGCGCTTGCCCCAACCGCCCTTGCGCGACCCAGGTCCGTGCTCTCAAAGCCGGCACCGGACGAACATTGGGGAAGTAATCGCTGACGTAGAGCCGGTCAGCCTCAGCCAGGAGGTCGAGCGCTCCGGCCAGGTCTCCTTCCGCCTCCCGGATCCGAGCCATCGCGACGCGCCAGCGATACAGATTTTGCGGCAGCTCGCTGAGGGGACCGAGCTGCTGGCTGCGCACTAAGAGCCGGGCTGCGCCCTGCAGGTCGCCGCGCTCCCGGCAGACCCCGCTCATGCCCACATACATGTCGGCTGTCCCCCGCAGAGCCGATCCGTGCTGTTCAGGGACGCGCTCCAGGGCCCGTTCGTAGGTGCGCATGGCGTCATTGAGATGTCCCTGGGCCAGCCGGATGTCCGCCAGCGCGATCGCGCATCCGAAGGTGTCGGCAAGGTGCCGTGCACGGTGCAGGCCGGCCATGCATTCGGCATACGCCCGATGGGCTGCCTCGAGCTCCCCACGCCCCCAGTAGGCGAGTCCCAGCAAGCCGGATGCGGCGGCACGGCTGAGATGATCCCCCTCAGGTGCAAGCTCAAGTGCACGCTGGGCATGACCCGCCGCCCCGGATCCATCGCCCCGGCCCAGCGCCAGCGCGGCCCGATACACCTCAATCGTCTCGGGAAGGCGGCGAAATTCCTCCTCGTCGGCGACGACCATTTCCGCTGATCGGCCTTGGATTTCCTTACTCGTATCCGTCGGTGACTTCAGCCACCGTTCGACCTCCCGCAGCCGGGCCTCGGCTTCCTCGACATCGCCGCTTACGACCAACGTCCCGACCAGCCCCACGCCCAGCACGGGCCTGACGCGGACCACATCGTCCGGGAGCACCTTCAACCAGCCGCGCAGCACGGCCTCCTGCCGGTTCCGCCGAATGGCGGGAACCGCTAGCTCGACGAGGTGCGCCGCCCGATCGAAATCCTTCGCGGCCACGGCATGGCGGACAGCATCGAAGGCCTGACCATTCTGTTCGTACCAAGTGCTCGCCCGCCGATGCAGAACCGGGAGCTCTTCGCCGGGCTCCTCCAGCAGGCGTGCCCGTAGAACGTCGGCAAAAAGCTGGTGATAGCGATACCACTGACGGCGGTCATCCAAGGGAACCAGAAACAGGTTCGCTCGCTCCAACTCCACGAGCCTGAGCTTGCCGTTGTCCTGTCCGGTGACGGCATCGCACAGCGGGCCGGTAAGCCGATCCAGGATGGAGGTTTCGAGCAGGAAGCGTTGGACATCCTCTGGTTGGCGCTGCAGGACCTCCTCGGCCAAGTAGTCGACGATGTATCGGTCGTCCCCGGCAAAGCCTGCGATGAAGGCGGCGAGGTCTTCGCGACCCTGCATCGAAAGCGCAGCGAGCTGGAGCGCCGCGATCCACCCTTCGGTGCGTCCTTCCAGCGCTACTATATCCCCTGCCGTCAGCTCCAATCCCATGGCGCCGTTGAGGTAAGCCGCCGCCTCGTCCGCAGTAAATCGCAGATCGGCGGCGCGGATCTCGACGAGCTCGCCCCGTGCCCGTAACCTTGCCAGCGGCAACACCGGGTCGGCTCGGCCGGCGATTACGAGATGCACCTGCGGTGGCAGGTGCTCCAGCAGGAAAGCAATCCCGTCGTGTATATCGGGTGCATCGATAACGTGATAATCATCGAGAACCGAGACCACATCGTTCGAGACGGCGTGGAGGTCATTGAGCAGGCTGGCGAGCACCGCTTCGATGGGCGGCTGCGCCGACTGCAGGAGCGAGAGCGCAGCGGCGCCAACCCCATCGGACGCCGTCTTCAACGCCGTGATGAAGTACGTCCAGAACATCGTGGAATCGTTGTCACGCTTGTCAAGCGAGAGCCACGCCGCCGACCATCCATCAGCGGAAGTGGATGCGAGCCACTCCGTCAGCAACGTCGTCTTACCGAAGCCGGCCGGAGCCGACACCAGCGTCAACGTGGACTCCGCTCCACGGTTCAGACGCTCGCTCAACCTCGGACGCTCTGTCAGACCCCGTCGCCGTCTGGGGACGCGGAGCTTGCTCTCAAGCAGTGGGCCCGCCATGACCGCCTCCCCTCTGCAGACAGTGTACGGCTGCCACGACTGGTGCCAACGGCCCATTCCGAGTCGGCAGGGCGAAATGCTCGGCCCGGGTGATCATCAATGTGGACTGTGAACGCCCAGTACTAGCCAGCTTCTACATAGCAAGACATAACCCCGTTCACCTGACCCGGTTTTTCACATCCAAGGATGAGGCGATGACCTGGCTGACGGACGGTCTTTTGCTGACCTGCCACCTGTAGGGCAGGGGTTACGGTTTGGTCGTCATGGTTGGAGGCAACCTATCCAGCCGTTCGTCTCCAGCTGTCCCCGGGCGCCTTCACGAAGCGCTTCCACACGTAGTCCCAGGGCGTCACGGCCAGGATGGCGGTTACAAAGAGAATACTGAAGAGCATGTCGGAGGCGGCCTCGTCCATGTCGTTGGCGATGAGGTGGGGCAGGGCTACGATTCCCAGCCAGAGCACTTTCCAGATCACTTCGAACATGAGAATCGGGAGCATTCCGATGGGGTACCTGAGTCCCAGGAGCGCCAGAAGCGACATCGCTGTCAGAATGCAGACGACTACGCCGTCCATTACCGGCATTGACGCTGCCTGGAGAAGCAGGGGCCATTTGACGATGATGAGCCCTACTGCCATCAGCAGGTAACCGCCCCGCATCATGTGCAGGCGGAAGGTCGGCAAAACCGCGCCGGCCGGGCCGTCCTTCCCGGGTATAACTGTCCGGGGATGATGATTCAGGGGCAGTGAGGATGCGGCGGGCTGTGACATGGTCAGAATCCTTTGATGTTTGGTGGTCCGGCCCGCGGATGCGTTGCCGGGGCCCGTGGCTTTCCGTTATCCGCTGCCGCAGCAAAAATCATGGCCACCTACCTTACTACCGAGCAGTACAGGTGGGGACTTCATAAGATACGTGACGCGAGGGCCGGAACCGGCCCGACGTTACGCAGCTTTGGGCGGGGGCTGGGCGGGCCGGGCAGAAGGGCCGGACGCCGGTCCGGGTCCGTGGGCGCGGCGGTAGATGAAGTACTCGGCTACGGCGAGGCTGAGAACCCATGACGCCCCGATCAGTAGCGCCAGGGTGAGTTCGTCAAATGGTCCTATCAGCAGGATCCAGGGGATGGTTACTACGACGATGGTTCCCTGGGCGATGCCGATGGCGTATGCCCGGGACATCCACTCACTGTGCCGGACGTAGTTCCGGCGCCGCACGGCGATGAATCCCAGGACAATGAAGGCCACCATTGCGGAGCCGAAGACCAGGCGGAGGGCGAGCAGCAGCGGCCCGTCAAGGGGTGGGAGGTCGTAGAAGATTGCCATCCACAGGCCGGACAGGGCGGCGAGCAGACCGGTGGGGGCAAGAGTGCGTCCGGCAATTTTGTGCCAACTGGTCCTGCCGCGCTTGCCCCGGCGAAGCGAGGGAACGAACTGGAACGCCCCGAGCACCAGGTACACGGTGACGGTGGGGATGTGGATCAGGACGGGGATGGGCGAGTCGAAGAACGCGGCGTTATCCGGTGTGATCTGACCTCCCGATAGTTCGGTCAGGCGCAGTCCGCCGGCGATGATCGGGACGAGGCTAAGGAGTATCAGGGAGGAGGGTACAAGCCATCGGGCCCGGGGTGGCTTGGGACGGGAGCGGGGAATGGTTTCGGCTGTCATGGTGTCGCTCTCTGGTGGGTGCGCTCACGCACTCGTCGGGTTGAGTCGGTCCAGGAACCCCCCAGAGTCCCCTTGTGGTTGTGCTGCAACCAGGCTTGGTCACCGCGTGGCCCCGGTCGGCATCATGCAGGTGTGGGAGACCCAGCAGGGTTCGTTGGAGGATCGAGCGCGGCCTTGGTCGAGCCGGAACGGAGGGTACTTGTCACTCATCAAGGCCGCGTACGTGATGGTCCGCACGGTCCAACGGTTAATGCCCATCAGCAGGTCGAAGATCCCAAGACGGTAAACGCCGGTGAAGAGCAGGATGACTGCGGCGATGCATGCCAGCAGGCTCAGCACTGAGATGCTCGCCGTCGATGACGATGACACGCTTCCTGTGAGGGCGGTGACGATGAGTAGTTGTGGCAAGGCGAACAGCCAGGACTTGAAAAGTACCTTCCAGTGCGAGAGCTTCACCGGGTAGGCAACGTCCAATTCCGCCGGATAGTCGCTGCGGGCGAGGGTGAAGGGCGGATAGCGGTCCGTGGCAAGGGCGCCGTATGCATAAAGCGTCACGCGCCAGTTCCAGCGGAGTACTCCGACGGTGAATTGGAAGAGCGAGGCCGGATAGCGGCCGGTGAACAGGATCGCAAAGCCAGCTGCCACGGTCACGACCAGGAATGCGACCCACAGCAGGGCAAGGATGATGTAGTGGGGAATAACGAGGATCCATTTGGCCAGCCAGAGCCATCTCGACAGCCCCGGGTCAAGGTGCCCGGTAAGTTCGGACGGTTCGTTCCCAATGCGGTCGGCCACCTGCGAGGCCCCGGGCGCGATCCCTCGTCCCGGGCCCCCGGCTCCCGGCTCCCAGAAGAATTAGGAGTACCGCCGTGCCGATTAGTAGGAGCGCGGTGGTGAGTCCATCCATTTCCCGCGGAAGCGAACGGTAGGCCGACAGCGCACCCACCGCGGCGAGTCCGAGCAGGACCCCCAGCATCAGGATGGCCATGGGCAGCGCGGGCATTCTGGCTACTGGTGAATTGGGCCCGCGGGCAGGATTGTCGGGCATTGACGTGGACATGGCTTGCTTCTTTCATAAAGGGCTCACGGTTGGAGTGCCAAGAGCCGGCGACCGGATTAACCGCCCGCCACAGCACAGGTTTCGTACTGCGTACGGTCAACATACCGTACCTAGTACGAACACGCGATAGGGAGAGGGGCGGACAGGTACCGTTACCGCCGGGGGTGTGGCTCAGTGGGGCTGATATTCACGCGATGCGCCTGTGTATCGGACCGCCGTCAACGACCGTCCCGGCGTGGCGGAAACCGCGGGCGATGAGCCAGATACCGAAGACCACTTCAAATAGCCCTCCGGGAACAGCTCCGATGAGACCCGCACCTTTGACGCCCAACAGCTCCAACAGCGAGCCGGCGGCAAAGAACGCGTATCCAACAAAGCCACATCCCGCCAGGAATCTGGGAGTCAGGCCTGAGCGGAAGAGGACCGCGCAGAAGAATAGGCTGCCGATTCCAAGTCCGGACATTGCGACGTTGTAGGCGACGAAATTCCCGGAGATCGCGGCTGAGCCGTTGAGTAACAGCAGGCAGCCGACACCGACGGCGAGGCCGATGCCCTCAAAGATCCTGGTGGCCAGATACCCCAAGGCAACGGCCTTGCTGTGCGGCTGCAGGATGGGGAGCATCAGCACGCCGATGCCAATGACGACGAAGGAATTGGTGAGCATGAGCGCGGCGCCGACGACGAGCATTGCTCTGGAGCTTTGGTCAACAGACCCGGCCAGATTCGTTGCGATGGCGTTGCCGATCCCGTAGGTCAGGAAGCCCGCAAGAAAGAGTGTCCCGACGATCCGGGCTGTCGCCCGCACGCTTCGGGTTAACGGCCGCTTAGGGATGCTGGGTTGCCGGAGGTATCCGCTCGGCATTGAGGCTGACATGGCTTTCTTCTTTCGGGAATGTCTGGCTGGGGGTGGTGTGCAGGTTCGGTCCGGCGGGAATTCGACGGGTCCCCTGCCGAATGACAGTCGCCGGCCAGTCTTAGTCGCGCTTTTGGCCGCTTGGACGGGGTTCCGTGTAGGGAGGTTCCGGATCATCCCCGGAAGGTCCTGAAGATTGGTTCATGGAAGAGATGCGTAAGGAGCTCTTCGTACTTTGTACGCTGAGCATACCGTACTAAGTACGACAAAGCCATAGCGCGGCGGTACCAGTCGACGGCGTACGGGCTGCGCGATAAGCCGCGGGGACCCATTGAAGTGCCGGGCCTGCATTCGCCGTGTTCCTTCGACTCCAGCTGCAGGGCACCTCCCTGTCGTTACCTGCTTTTGGGATCCATAGGCTCCGCGGACGTGGTCACTCCTGGGAATCGGCCGGCCAATCGCAGGAAGCCGGATGGTCGAGTATTCGCCCTCCGCTCTTCACCACACGGTTCGGCCGTGATGGGTGTTCGTTCCTTTACGTCGTCTGCTGCGACTGGTCCTTGCCGCTGCTGGGGATCGCCCGTGTGAGCCCGTCGAGAATGACGTTCAGCCCGAAATCGAACTCGTCCCCGAAGTCGTACCCGGGTTTGAGGACGTGCTCAGTGGCGATCTCAACGAGATGGGGGTACTGCCCGCCTGAGAAGCGTTCAACAATCGAGGCGGTCACCTCGACGGCGGCGTCCGGGCCATGGAAGGGCAGGGCGGCTTCCTGGAGGGCTGCTCCGTAGATGTAGCTGTCGAGGAGCGCGTAGGCGTGGGCCGTCATCTGCACGGAGAATCCCGCGGACCGCAGGGTAGCAAGGGTCGCCTCGTGATGGCGCAGGGTTGCAGCCCCAGGAGATGCGCGGGCCTCCAGCAGCCCCACGGCCCAGGGGTGGCGCTTGAGCGCAGCCCGCACTGCGTGCGCCCGTCGGTGCATTTGGTCACGCCAGTCCCCCGCCGGGGATGGCGGCTCTATTTCGTCGAAGACCATGTCCACGATGCCGTCCAGGATCTCATCCTTGTTGGCCACGTAGTGGTAGAGCGACATCGGCTTCGTCCCCATGCTGTTCGCGAGGGAACGGATGGTTAAAGACGCGATTCCCGACTCATCGGCGAGGTCGAGGGCGTATCTGAGTACCCTTTCCCGGCTGAGTGGAATGCGTTTCGGGGGCAGGTTTTGCGTGCTGACTGACATCGTGACTCCCAGCCGTATCGGTTTAGTACTATGTACGCTACCATAACCGTACAGCGTACGAAATTGCGCTTTCAATCCAGCATCTAAGGAGAGCGGCCATGACCTCACCGGATCAGAGCGTCACAGAAGGTCTGTTAGGACGCCCAGCGTCAGCAGGGGAAGTGCCCATGCGGGCCATAGTGCAGGAGGCCTACGGACCCGCCGATGTCCTGCACCTGGCGCACATTGCCCGCCCCGCCATTAGCGAAAAAGAGGTTCTGGTCCGTGTGCACGCGGCGGGACTGGACCGGGGCACCTGGCATGTCACCACCGGACTGCCCTACGCCTTGCGGTTGGTCTACGGCACCCGCGCCCCTAAAAACCCTGTCCCGGGGCTGGACCTTGCCGGCACGGTCACGGCAGTCGGGGCAGCCGTGACCAGGTTCTCGGTCGGGGACGAAGTCTTCGGTTTCGGAAAAGGTCCCTTCGCTGAGTTCGCCGCCGCCCGGGAAGACAAACTCGCCCGCAAACCTGCCAACCTGACCTTCGAACAAGCCTCGGTCGTTCCGGTCTCGGCCAGCACCGCCCTGCAGGCGCTCCGCGCCGCCCGCCCCATAACGCCGGGGCAGAAGGTGCTGGTCCTGGGCGCCTCAGGCGGGGTCGGCAGCTATGCCGTGCAGTTGGCCAAGGCGGCCGGGGCCGTGGTCACCGGCGTGGGCAGCACCGCCAAAATGGACCTGATTCGCTCCCTCGGGGCCGACCACGTCATCGACTACACGCGTCAGGACTTCGCTGACGGCACCGCACGATACGACCTGATTCTGGACATCGCAGGAAACCCCACCCTGGCCAGTCTCCGCAACGCCCTTACCCCTAAGGGAACCGCTGTCATCACCGGCGGGGAGGAAGGCGGATCCTGGACCGGCAGCATGGACCGGCAGCTCCGGGCCCTGGCCCTCAACCCGTTCATCACCCAGCGGCTGACCATGATCACGTCAAAGCAACGCGCGTCGGACCTCGAGCACCTCACTGGACTTATCGAAGCTGGCACCCTTACACCGGTCATCGATCGGGCCTACCCCTTAGAGCAGGTCCCGGACGCCATGCGCTACTTCGACGCCGGCAAAGCCCGCGGAAAAATCTCCATCACCATCCAAGCCCCACTAGCCTAAGAGAGAAGCCCGCCATGTCAGTATCAGCACCCTACGGTTCCCTGGACGCCACCGGCAACCGACTCACCAAATCCCTGCGTGCACCCAGCCTGGTTGCCGGAACCGCGCTGCTGCTCATGGCGGTACTGTCCGCCTGGGGCAACTTCGGTATCCTGGAAAACCTCATCACCACAGGGGACACAGCCAAAACCGTCGCGGATATCTCCGCTTCAGAAGCACTGTTCCGCATGGGCGTAGCCGCCCTGGTCGCCGTCGTCGTTCTGGACGTCATCGTCGCCGCAGCGCTGTTCGAGGTGTTCGAGTCCGTGGACCGGGGCCTATCGATGATGGCGGCCTGGTTCCGGCTCAGCTACTCAGCGGTCTTCCTCGTCGCCATTTGCCGGCTCCTGGAAGTGCCCGCACTCCTGAAGAACGACGGTGGGCAGGCGGTGCGTATGCTGGACGCCTTCGATGCCACCTGGAAAGTCGGGCTGGTCCTCTTCGCCGTCCACCTGCTGCTGATCGGCTACCTGGCCGACCGGTCCGGGTTCATGGCAAGGATCTTCGGCGTCCTCCTCACCATCGCCGGACTGGGCTACCTCGCTGATGGATTCGCCACCATCCTCGTCCCTGATTTCCCGCTTGGCTTCGCCGTGTTTGTTTTCGGCGGCGAAGTAGCACTCATGTTCTGGCTGCTCATCAGGGGCCGCCAGGTCCGGGTCCCCACCGATTCTTCCCCGGTTCCCGGAAAAGACATGCCATGAACACGCCCCTGCCCCCGGCCCGGAACATCAGCCGATCCTACGGGCGCGCCACCATGCGCTTGGACGCCCTAAGGGGAGTTTCGCTTCAGATTTGTGCCAGTTAATCCCTGGCCATCGTCGGTAAGAGCGGCTCAGGAAAGTCGGCGTTCATGCTTCTACTGGCCCTCCTGGACCTGCACGACGGCGTCGCAGTCCTTATCGGAGGAGGAAAAGACGCCACTGGCTACTCAAGCACCCGGCAGGGCAACCCTCAGCACAGAGGAAACCAACCATGAAACAGGACCACGGCCACGCAATGAATGGCCCGATCGTGCTGACCACCACCGCCACCGAAGGAAGTAGGAACGCCCAAAGGGACCCGCACGCAGGCGTTGGATTGCCTACCTTCCGCTTGAACCTGATGCGGGGCGGTTACCTGCTGATGGCAGTGGGCCTCATCATCGTCAAATGGCCCCTCCTCCGCCAGGCCGCTTCCATGCCCGTGCCTGACGGAGTGATCGTCTGCCTCCTGACAGCGATGTCGCTCCTGGCACTCCTGGGCCTCAGATATCCCATCGGGATGCTGCCGATCCTCTTGTTCGAGGTAATCTGGAAAGTGCTGTGGTTGGGGATCGTAGCGCTGCCCTACCTTCTCGCCAACGACATGGACACCGCCACGGCCGACATGCTCTTCAGCATCCTCTTCGTTGTCGCCATCCTGGCCGTGACCCCCTGGGACTACGTCTGGAAGCGCTACGTACTGACTCCCGGGGACAGTTGGGGACGAACCGCCTGACGGCGCTTACGTTCGGGTAAGCCCATCGAGCACTTTGTGAAGTCCCCATCTGTACTGCTGGGTAGAGACGTAGGTGGCCATAATCGCTGCCGCTTCAGCGGAGAGGGGGTAGCTGGTGGCCGGTATTGCCGAAAACCCCTCCAGGCGGGAGGCAATTTTCTCCGCTTCCGAAATTCCCCTGGGCCCATCACCCAGCTCTGCCGCCTCGAGGGCTATCGAGCCGAAGACGTAGACGATCAGCAGGTAGGACGCCCTCGCGGCCTCGCCGGCGTCGAGCCCGGAATCCCGAAGCGTTTCCATGAGGTGTTCGTTCAGGGCAAGAGCCCGCGGGCCGTCCATGGGCCCGCCGATCATCAGGTTCACCGCTCCCGGATGGGCGGTGAGCCGCTCCCTGAGTTCCAACGCCAGGGATTCAATGCGCTGGCGCCACGGAACGTTGCGGTCCGAGAATACGGCCAGGTCAACCTGCCCCAGCAGGTGCTCAACAATGGCTTTGATGACTGCCGCCTTATCGGGGAAGTACGTATAGACGGCGTTCGGGGCGACCCCGACCCGGGCAGCAATCCCCCGCACGGAAGCGGCATTAACTCCGCCCTCGTCGAGAAGGTCAAGGGCTGCGTCCATGATCGCGTTCTCGGTCAGGGTCCTGCGGGGCCCCGGTTTCGAACTGCGTGCCTGCGTCGTCATTAATTCCTCTCTTGACTTTCCTCTGTACAGCGTACACTATTTGTACAGCGTCCAGATTGCACGCCGTACAGAAATAGGCAGGAAGACCGCCATGAACACCGCGCCAACCACGAAACTTCGCATCACCACCGGTGGGCTGTTTGCCTTCAGTGCCCTCGCGTTCGCGGCAGCGGCCACAGCCCTGTCCGTGATGTTTGACTGGCCGGACGTATTGCGGGAGCCGGCCGAGGTGGTGCTGCCTGCCTTTACCGCCGGCGGCCCCGCCCTCGTGTGGGCCTGGTTCGCGGCGGCCTGGACCTACGGGCTCCTCGCCATCCCGATCCTGCTTCTGCCGGCAGCTCTCGGCCTGCAGGGGAATCCCATTGTGAAGGTTGCCACCTATGCCGGGGCTGCCTCGGTACTCCTGTCACTCATCGGGTTCCTGCGCTGGGTGTTCGTCGTCCCGGCACTGGCCAGCACCTACGCGACAGGGGACGGGCAGACGCGGGCTGCGGTGGCCGCTGCCTGGACAGCGCAGCACCAGTTCGGCGGTGCACTACTGGGTGAGCACCTGGGCCAGCTGCTGGTGATCGGGTGGTCCGCCGCCGTCAGCATCGTGATCCTGCGCAGCGGGATTCTTCCCCGATGGATCGGCGCCGCCGGCCTCATCACTTCCAGCATCTATCTGCTCAATCAGGGCGACATCCTCGCCACCGCCGTCCCGGGATTTCCCGTCTGGGACCTCGCCGGCCTTCTCGGCAGCACAGGTTGGGGCCTCTGGGTTGCAGGGCTCGGTATCAGCATTCTCATAAAGCGTTCAGTGGCTGCAAGGCCTGTGCTCACCACGCATTTACATCCTGCCCAGCACGGTATGGCCTAATGAACGGACATCATGACCCACACAACGACTTCGCGGGCAAGCACGATCCGTGCCTGGCTGCTTTGGACCACCAGCTTCTTGGCACTGCCAATCGGCGGATACGCCGGCACCATGATCAGTGGCCGCATCGACGACCCGCTTTCTGCGGTCATCGGTGGGGCCACCGCCGGACTCATCATCGGTAACGGGCAGGCACTGACCAGCAGCCACAGGGTCCGGCCCCTGGCCTGGATCCCGGCGACCGTCCTGGGCATGGGCGCCGGACTGGCCCTGGGCGCCGCGGCCGCAGGCTACGGCACCGCCCTTCCTGACCTTGCCCTGATGGGCGCACTCAACGGGCTCGTCCTGGGTTTCGCCCAGGCACGTGCCCTTCCACGGCAGGTGGGCCGGCACCGCTGGATCTGGGCAGCGGCCATGCCTGCACTATGGAGCCTCGGCTGGACAGTAACCACGCTGGCCAGGATCGCTGTCGATCAGCAGTTCATCGTTTTCGGCGCCAGCGGAGCCCTCCTCGTCACCGCGATCACCGGCCTCATCCTGAACCGGTTGCTACCCGTCCCGCTGCTCAACAAGCCGGCCATGTCCCCCACGAACGCAAAGGTTCAGTCATGAATACCGGGCTCCACGTCATCTTCGGTACCGGTGCCATCGGGCTGGCCGCGTTCGACGCCCTCCGGCGGCGAGGCCGGACCGTCCGTCTGGTCAACCGGTCCGGGCAGGCCACCGTGCCCGAGGGTGTGGAAGTCATCGCCGGAAACGCCGCCGACCCCGTCTTCGCCGCCCGCGCAGCCCACGGTGCCACCGTTATCTATCAGACGATGAACCCGCCCTACCACCTGTGGAGCGCACAATTCCCCGCACTGCAGACCGGAGTGCTTGCGGCGGCGGAAGCCACAGGCGCCCGGCTGGTCAGCATGGAAAACGTCTACATGTATGGCCGCCCGGCAGGACGCCCACTGACCGAAGACCGACCCAACAATGCCCACACGATCAAGGGCCGGCTCCGCGCCGCGATGGCTGAGGAACTCCTGCACGCCCACCATGCAGGCCGCGTCGAAGTAGCCATCGGCCGCGCCTCCGATTACTTCGGTCCGCGCGGCGGAGCACAATCGAACCTCGGCGACCGCGTCTTCCCGGCAGCCCTGGCCGGAAAAACCAGCACAGTACTGGGCGACCGGCACCAACCCCACACCTACACCTACATTCCCGACATCGGTGAAGGCCTCGCCGTCCTGGGCGAACACCCGGACGCGCCCGGCCAAATCTGGCACCTGCCCAACGACCCCCACACGCGCAGCACCCAGGAACTCGTTGACACCATCTACCGTCAGGCAGGCCAACAGCGAACCAGGATCCGCGCCGTCCCGCCATTTCTCCTGCGCGCTCTGGCCATCACCAGCCCCGTCGTGCGTGAACTCCTCGAAATGCAGTACCAGTTCGAAGAACCCTTCATCGTTGACAGCAGCAAAATCACCACAAGGCTCGGCGTCACAGCCACGCCCCTGGACGAGGCCATCGCAGAAACACTCAATAGCTACACCGACACCAGCCAGCCCTACCCGGAACGAGCACAGTCATGAAAAACAAAAACATGAGACCCATGGCGGGCAGGACAGTGGTCGTCACCGGCGCAACCGGAGGCATCGGCAAGGCAACCGCCCACGGTCTGGCTCTGATGGGGGCCCACGTCGTCATCATCGGCCGGGACACCAAACGCGCGCAAGAAACCGCCGAAGAACTGCGTTTGGCCGGCGGCGGAAAGGTGGACGCCTTTGTTGCCGACCTGTCTTCCCAAACCCAGGTACGCCGGCTCGCCGACGAGCTGCTCACCCTCCCCCGCATCAATGTGCTGATCAACAACGCCGGAGGGTATTGGAACACCCGCCACACAACAGTCGGCAGTGCCCGCGGCGACCCCGACGACGAGGTCGAAGCCTGCATCCGTTGTTAAACCATGCCGGTAACCGTTGATCCACAGCAGCAACACCATGAGCGTTCATGCCGTCCATTTGTTGCCATCAACGAGTGGACGGGGACCGGGCGACCGACTCCCACAAGGCGGCCGTCTTCACCGCCAATTCCGGATAGGCTTCCGCGCGCATGACAACCGTAGCCAGCCTGGCCAATGCCGAGGCCAACAACCCGACATGACGGATATGGAAGCCCGTACCGATCAACTACCTGAAGAGGGTCCTCAATGTCCAGGTACGCTGTCACGCGCCCTCAAGGCGCTTCAGCAACTCAGCATCATGACTCATTACAAAATCAAGGCCCTCGCTGATTTCACGGCGCCGCGTGTGACGCTGCAGAACCAACTCAGCACCCTCCAGCAGAAGCGCGGACTTGGACGTGTGCTCCTCGGCAGCCAACTTCTCCAGCCGCCGATCGAGGTCTTCAGGAACACGGAGATTCATAGCCATGTCCTCATGGTACAAAAACGGTACCGGCCTGGATCGCTTGGCTGCTGATCCCGGAAGTGTGGTTCCTTCCGGCCTTACTCTAATCCCCTCGAGCCGACGCCCGCTCCCATGTCTCATAACCAAGGATGATTACCAGATGGTGGCTACGAAGTTAAGAGACATAGTTACGAGAATCGTCCTTGCCATCGCGCGTCGAAGACTCTGTGGAAATTCAGCGACCATGCAGGCCGGACGCCTATTCGTTCGATGAGAGACATCTCGTTTCCCGCGGGTTACGAGACGCAGTTGCCGTCGGATCTCTTGAGCCAGTTAGGCCCGGGCGGAGTAAAGCTGGCACCAAATTCGGCATTTCAACGCTGCCTCAGGGCGGTCCTGTCATTTCGGGGGTGGCATGAGTCGAAGCTGGTCTCCGTACAACTCTTCATTGTCACGGGTTCTGTGCTGGAGGAGACTTGATGCAACGGCCCCCCATTTCGGGCCGCCCGCGGGGCCACCCGGCTGCGGGGCCTCACAGCACCCTGTAGCGGCCTTGGTGGATCGATGAGCTCCATGACACTCCTCGAAAAGGCCGCTCAGCGGCCCCTCCACCTCTTGCCCCTGCTGGCTATCGCACTGATTGGATTTCTCGGGGGGTGCCAGTATGAGTCCAAGGACGTCCCCCTCCCGTCCTCCAGTTCTCCGAATACGGAGGCTGGCACGCCCCCACCGCGGCCGGACGGCGGCGGCACCGCCACGGTCCCACCGCTGCCGAAGAGTGGCGCTATCGGCGCCGGCACGTACCTCGTCACCAGCTTTGCAGAGAATTTCGAGATTACCGTCCCAGACGGCTGGTCGGCCGACGGTGATGGCCTGGGAAAGGACGACCCGAATCACCCGGATGCGATGGGGGTCTTCGTCGGTTGGTGGCCCTCAAACCATGTGCCGAGGGACGCGTGCAAGTGGCAGGGCTCGCTCGTCGAGGTCAAGCCGTCGGCTAAGGCCTTTGTCGACGCGATGATGGCGCAGACGTCCACGTCCAGCACCCCTCCCTTCGAGGTCAAAGTGGGCGATTACTCAGGCGTCGAGTTCGACCACTCCGTCGAGGGCGACGTGGACATCAGAGCCTGCGACAACGGTCAGTTTTGCGTCCACTCGGAATATTCGAACCTATGCACACGCTGGTACTCGAGCGCCGCTGAGCGCGAAACCTACAGAGTGGTCAACCTGAACGGCACGCGTGCCATGTTCTGGGTGGTTCAATTCCACGAATCGATCCATCCGGAGCTGACGAGCCAGGCACGCACCGTCTTCGACTCAATCGTGTTCAAGCTCCGACAAGTGACCAGCTGATGCGATAGGCGATCCCGCCCTCGGGCGCCGCCTCCTTCTCTGAAACCCACCTGTACGTCTCATAACTAAGGCGCCTCAAATCCCAAGGGTTTCGAGACAGCCGGGGTGTGTAGCGTTTAGGGCACCTTCACCGGGCATTTATGCGGGCGGGGTATACGGGACACCTCGAAATCCGTCCTCGCAAAGCCGCACGTCAGAACCAGGTTGTCGCAGTTAGGGACCGGCTTACGGGCGGTCGGTGCAGCCAGGTAGGACCTACCATCGAGGAGTGATAGAAGAACAGGTCAAAACGCTTCGACGACAGTATTCGGGCCATGGCTGGACTCCAATCAGCATCGGCTGCTCTGGCGCACTGGTTTATAGGCTGGACGGAGCCACCGACCTGTATGTGAAGGTTGGCGGCCTGACAAATAAACACGACGCCGGGTACGACCTGGGCGCCGAGGCGGAGCGTCTGCGTTGGCTTGCGAAGGTTGGGATTCCTACGCCGGAGGTCGTCGAGTACGACGTCTCTGACGACTGCGCCTGGTTAGTCACCACGGCAATAGCCGGCCGTTCCGCCGCCGAACACTGGCCGGCCGACCAGCGCACTAACGTGATAGACGCACTAGCCGATTTCACCCGCACGCTGCATGACCTTCCGATCGAGGATTGTCCCTACGAACGGAACCTCGCTGTCATCATGCCTGCCGCCGAACATGCAGTGCGGCAGCATTTGGTTGATCTGGACCGGCTGGACCCCGCCTATGTGGATTGGACACCGCAACAACTCCTCGATGAGCTTTTCGCCACCGTTCCCACCTCCGAAGACTTAGTTGTCTGCCACGGTGATCTCTGTCTGCCGAACGTACTGCTCGACCCCGACACGCTCACGATTACAGGGCTCGTCGACGTTGGTCGCCTAGGGAGGGCCGACCGGTATTCCGACCTCGCCCTGGTCACCAGGAGCATCACCAGCGCCCAGAACCCCCAGTACGGCCTACACCACGCGGATCGGTATCTCACCCGTTACGGCATAGAACAGGCCGACACCAACCGCCTCACCTTCTACCGGCTCCTTGACCAGTTCTTTTAAGAATGAAGGGGGTCCCCGCCCGTAGCGTCCGGTGAGGGATCATTTGTGAGACCGGTCCCCACCGTGCCTATTTTTTGCACATCCCGCCGGACGAGGTCCGCCTCAGACCGAAGCGCCTGCAACCGACGTGTCAGTGGTAACGCATATTCTGTGATGATGGGCTTTACCCGGAAGATCGATTCAGCAGAGCCCGTGGATCATGGATCGTCCACCGTGAGCCACTCTGCTGGGGCCAACCGCGGAATGGTTGTTGATGCGCTCTAAGGTTGGATGATGGGGAACGAAAACGGACGCTCGGATCACGAGAAACACCAAGACAGTGCCAGTGAACCTGACTTATTTGCTCAAATAAGGGCCAGCTCGAACTGGCATGCCTGCCGCCAGCTGTACCTCGGATGGACCCGGCAACAAACTATTGAGCGGATGCAATCCGTCGCACCAGGGTTCCCACTCGAAGCCTATGAACGGGAACTCACTCGCGCGATGGAATGGGCGGAGAAAAACAGGCAAAACGGTCTCCGGCGCCGGCAATTAGAAATTGAGGAAGCCAAGACTCTGGATGTGCTGAACGCAGTATTCGTCCTTTACCTCCTCAATACGAGATACGGCAGCCACTACGTCCAGGATGGTCTGGGCTATATCGACATACAGCACGAGCTGGGCAGCCTTTTCTCGTCACAGGAGATCGAAGCGGCCAAGCACAGAGCGGACGACGTTATCAAATACGCTTCGAACCTAGTCTGGCGCTCCTGGGATGGCCCCCACTTAGAAGACCTGCGAGCAAAGTTTCCCGAGTGCAACGACAACAACCTTTCAGTAGCAATCGGGCACGCGTACTGGCTCAACCGATAGCCAGTCCCTGTGAAGGATGGGCTTACGGGCGTGGAGCTCGCTTGGCTAGGTGGCGAGGACCTGGAGGTGGAATTATGCCGGTATGGCGAAATTCCACCGGTTCCAGTCGAACTATGTCGGGCGCACAGGCGCCCCTGTCGGCGTATTCGTGGCGGTCGACCATCTTCGACGCGTGGGGCGACTCAGCGAGGAGGAAGTCGCCTGCTACGCCTTTACCGATGCCTGGTTTCAGGAGAACCTGCCCAACCCGCCGTTTTATGCGGATGGGAACACCATCGGCGCGGTTACCTGGTTCAAGGAGCAGACAGACGGTATGGCGGAGCGTCTTCGGCCGCTTCTAGAGATGCTTGAGGCAAAGAGCGTTTTTTGGGAGTGCGAAACTTCAGCTGATCCTGGTGAGATCGTTTATGAAGATCAGTGGCAGGTGGGCGTCATTCCTTCATCGCGGTTGGCGATGACACCGTTGCCCTATCCCGGGAAGCCCGGGCCCAATGATTGGTTCGAGGTCCGTGAACGCTACCTGCAGGTCGGCCGGGCTGGGCAATAAATCGAGCGCCCGGTTGAGGATCCCCTTGCGGGCTCAGCTCATGCGCCAAATAGCGCCGCCAGAACGCCGCCACTTATCGCCGAAAGTCACAAGCGTGGCCGCGCCCTAGGGAATTCCCGGGTGAAGCCATCGGGCTACCGGAATGTTCTCAGGATGATGTCCGCAACCTTTTTAACGATGTCGCGAGTGACAGGTTGGCGGACCATCCAGGTTTCCAGCGCCATGGTGGGCTCCTTGAGTTGCTTCCACTGCCAGTCCGGCAAGAGGCGGTTGGCGCTGGCCTCGGTCAGCATCACAGCTACCGATGACGTTGCGTCAGCGCAGGCGCGGGCATGCTCGTTGAAGGTGGCAATTCGCCAGGCGGGGGTTACTCCTAGCTCATGTGATGTGGCTAGTAGGCGGTCATGGCCGAGTGGGAACTGTTCCCGCGAATGAATCAGCACTCGTTGGTCGTGAAAGTCGGACAGCCGGCAGTGCTCCTCCTCTTCATTCGCCGGCAGGCCGGGACGTAAGGCAAGGCCGAAGAATTCTTTCCTTACGTGCCCGCCGACAAGGTCTTGGGAGGGCTCCTGGTGTACGAGGCCGATATCCAGACGCCCTTCCCGGACCATTCTCAGCTGGACGGTGGTGTCTCCATCGGTGAGCTCAAGCTCGGCGAGGGGAGCCTGATCCGCCACTGCCGTCAGAAGCCGGTCCACCCACTCACCTGGCAGCCCCGGAGCGAGTCCAAGCGCGACGGGCTGCCGCACCGGCCCCGCTTGACGCGCTACATCCCTCGCCGAACCCGCCATGGCCAGCATTGTGAGCGCATGCTTATGCAGGGCAACACCGGCGGGGGTCGGGAAAGTGCCCTTAGGCAGCCGTTCAAACAACGGTGTCCCGCATTCATGTTCCAGCAGACGGATCTGACGGGTTAAGGCCGGCTGGGATATGAGCAACTGTTCAGCGGCACGGGAAATCGACTTTTGGTTGAACACCGCCACGAAGTAGCGCAGTTGTCGAAGTTCCATGCTCGGCTTCCTTTCCAGTGGGCACCATCTGAAGAACGGCCTGGTGCCATAACTTCAGGGTATGCCCCGGCGTGGAAAAGGGTATTGGATAACGCTGCTCAGGGGCTTCTATATTGTGATGTGTGACATAGACGCACGCCGCTAGTTATGGCTCCGGATCTAAGCGTCACAACAGGGACCAGCTGCAGCCCTCCCCTTTCCCTTCTGTCAACTGCCTCAAAGAAAGAAAGTCAATGACGACTTCGCTACCCGCGATCCGCCAGTCCCCATACCGTTGGGTGATCCTGACCTTGGCCTGGGCTGCCTTCACCATGACCTCTGTTGACCGCGCTACGTGGGGCCCCGCTGCGAGCTTCGTGGGGGAGGACCTGGGCGTGGCTGTGGCCGGCCTGGGCTTGTTCGCCACCACGTACTACATCGGTTACGTCGTTTCGAACCTGTTCGGTGGTTTCCTTGCCGACTGGCTTGGTGGCCGGCTCATCGTCGGGCTGAGCATTCTGCTCTCTGGTTCCTTCATGCTCGCCTTCGGCGAATCGACATCCAAAGACATGGGTCTTGTGTTCCAGGCGTGCGTCGGGTTGTTCGCGGGTGCAGAATTTGGCGGCGGCGTCCGGTTGATCGCCAACTGGTTCCGGCCAGAGAAGCGTGGCACGGCCATGGGTATCTTCATGACAGCAACCTCTCTCGGTCTCGTGATCGCCAATGCTGTGGTTCCTTCCTTGATCCAACAGTCGAGCTGGCGGACTTCCTACCACCTGTTCGGGTTCGTCTCCCTTGGCCTCGGTGTTCTCTGCCTGATCTTCCTGCGCGGCGGAAAACGTCAAGCAGAACCTCAAGAGAAGACGCGGCCCCAGATCATGCCACTCCTGCGGAACAGGAACCTCCTCATGCTCGGCCTGGCCGGTTTCGGCGCCCTCTGGGGCACCTACGGTTTTGTCACCTGGTCAAACCTGCTCATGACCAAAGGCATCGGCATCAGCCCGGTTCAGGCTGGAGTTGTCGTCGTGATTTTCGGTTCCGCGGCTATTTTTTCGAAGCCCCTTATCGGTTTCGTTTCTGACGCGATCAAGTTGACCCGGCGGAACCTCACCATCATCATCCTGTTGGCGTTCTCGGCCACCCTTGTTGCTTTCAGCATGGCCACCAACAACGTGCAGTTCCTCTGGATTGCACCGCTGCTCGGCATCGCCGCTTACGTCTACAGCCCCATCATGCTCGCCATGATCCCCACCCTGGCCGGCGAAAAACTTGCCGGTTCCGCTGCCGGCGGCATCAACGCCTTCTGGCAACTGGGGAGCACCATCGTTCCCACCGTCATCGGCATGGTCTTCGGTGCCACCTCCTCCTTCCAACTCGCTTTCCTGACCCTGGCGGCAGGGCCGCTGTTGGCAGTGATTCCCATGCTGGCGATCCGCCCGGTGAACGCAGCCACTGGCAAAACCGTCCCGGTAGCGGCCTCCCAGCCGGCCCGGTAACACCCCGAATCTTAAGCAATACCTTGAAAGGCAATACTTTGAATCAGCAGTACGACGTCATCATCGCCGGCGGAGGATCGGCTGGAGTCGCTGCAGCCATTGGCGCCAGCCGCGCCGGGGCCCGCACCCTCCTCCTTGAAAAAGGACCTTGCCTGGGCGGAGCCGCCACCCTGCGCAACGTTGTGACCTATGCCGGGATCTTCACGCAGGAAGATGAGCGGCAGGTTGTGTTCGGCGTGATGGAGGACGTTTATGCCAGGCTGCGTGCGATGGGCGCTGTCAGCGCGCCCCGCAAGTACAACGCAGTAACGGTGGTCTTCGAACCCGAAGACGTCAAGTTCGTTCTCGACGAGCTCTGTGCAGAAGCCGGCGTCGACGTTCGGCTACACACCCTCATCGTCGGCGCCGAGGCAGATGATGCCGGAACGATCACCTCAGTGCGCGTCGCAGACCACGAAGGACTGCACCACTTCACCGCAGGAGCCTTCGTGGATGCCACCGGTGACGCGGACCTGGCTTGCCACAGCGGTGCCGAAGTACGCTATGGCCGCGACGGGAAGGTGCAGAACGGCACCCTGGGCGTCCGCTTCGGTGGGATCCCGCTCGACGTGGACGCCGGACGGGCCGCACTCAAGAAAGCCGTCACAGCCAGCAAAGCGGCAGGCATGCCAAACCTTCTCGCTGAAACCGGGCTGGTCGCCCGGCTGCCTGTCTCCGGGGACATCATTACCTACCTTGTGGACGAGGGCTACGACGCCCGCAGTGCAGTGGACACCAGCCGGGCCGAAGCCCACGCGCGCCTCCAGGCGCAGGCCTACCTCCAAGCGCTCAAGACCGTCCCGGGGTGTGAAAACGCCTACATCGTCTCCACGGGACCCGAACTCGGCACCCGGGAATCCCGCCATGTCGTTGCGCCCCTGCGCCTCACCGAAGAAGATGTCCTGCTCCCGGAACCCCGTGAAGACACGGTCGCTATCGGGGCCTGGCCCATGGAGTACCACCCGGGCCCCGGCGTCCCGTCGATCTGGAAGTTCATCGCCGACCCCGGTTACTTCGGTATTCCCCTGGACTGCCTCAAGAGCGTGAACCGGACCAACCTCTTCGCCGCCGGCCGCCTTCTTGATGGGGATCAGGCCGCAGGATCTTCGTTGCGGGTCATGGGAACCGCGTTCGCTACCGGCCACGCAGCCGGCATCGCCGCCGCCCATATTGCCCTCGGCAAGCCCTGCGACACCTCCTCCGTGCAGACAGAACTGCAACGCCAGGACGCCAGGCTCCCGCTCCCCGTCACCACTGCAGCTCGTACCGAAGTGGCTGCTTCCTAGTCCTTCACCAACCACATTTCCTGGGTGGCCCATGCCCCCGATCCCGCTTCACCTATGTCAAAGGAAAGAACTTTCATGGTTTCCAAGATCGCCCTTGAAGAGCACTTCGGTGCTACCGACCCCAACATCGTTGCGCAGTCAGCGGAACACTTCACCGCCGACGCCTGGCCGGCACGTCGGGACATGCTGCTGGACATCCACGAAGACCGGCTTCGGCTGATGGACCAGTGCGGCATCGAAAAGTCCGTACTGTCCCTGCTCTCACCCGGCATCCAGTCCCTTCATAATTCCGAGCAGGCAGTGGACTGGGCGAAGCGCCTGAACGATTACGCCGCCAAGCAGGTCTCCAACAACCCTGATCGTTTCGCTTCCTTCGCCGCGCTGCCGATGCAGGACCCCGACGCCGCCACCGCGGAACTGCGCCGGGCCGTGACGGATCTGGGTCTGGTCGAGGCCTTGGTCAACGGCTACTCTCAGGTCGGCACGGAAGACATTGTGGTGTACCTGGACGACGCCCGGTATGCCGAGTTCTGGGCCACGGTCGAAGAACTCGATGTGCCCCTGTACCTGCACCCCCGCGACCCGCTGGCTTCGCGAAGCCCGCAGTACGACGGTCACCCGTGGCTTTACGGGTCGACCTGGGCCTTCTCCGTTGAAACCGGAACCCACGCGCTGCGGCTCATGGGCAGCGGACTGTTCGACCGGCACCCCGGAATCCAGATCATCCTCGGCCACCTGGGCGAGCTGCTGCCTTTCAACATCTGGCGCACCGACCACCGGGTGGCCGTCGCCCCCCGCGGCATCTCCATCGAGAAAACCTTCGGGCACTACCTACGGAACAACTTCTACCTCACCACGAGCGGGAACTTCCGCACCCCCGCGCTGCTGAACACCATCCAGGAAATCGGTGCAGACCGGTTGCTGTTCTCCTCCGACTACCCGTTCGAGCGGATGGACGAGGCAGCAACCTGGTTCGACAACCTCGAACTCAACGAGAACGATCTGACCAAGATCGCACGCACCAACGCAGCGAAGCTCCTGAAGCTCTAGCGCACCCACGACAGCCACCTGAAGTATTAGGAATAAAAGACATGAGCGCACAAGCAACCGCTGCCGCCTCCGGCGCCAACGCAACACAGCGATTCCGTGAGAACAAGCAGACCAGCGCAGTCGCCAACCAGGAGCGTGTAGCCCTGCTCGCCGGCCGGTTAATCAAAGCTGCAAACGACATCGTGCTCGAAGAAAGGGTCACGTACGAGGAGTACAACGCCCTCAAGGCCTGGCTGATCCAGGTCGGTGAGGATGGGGAGTGGCCGCTGTTCCTCGACGTCTGGCTGGAGCACTCCGTTGAGGAGGTCGCAACCAGCCACCGGAAGGGCAACAAGGGATCCATCGAAGGTCCCTACTATGTCCCGAACTCGCCGGAACACAACAGCCCTGCCACCATCGAGATGCGGCCGGAAGAAAAGGGCACCCCGCTGCTCTTCCAGGGACAGGTGCGCAGCACCGACGGCAGCCCCCTTCCGAACGCGAAGATCGAGCTGTGGCATGCGGACGAGGACGGCTTCTACTCCCAGTTCGCCCCGAACATCCCGGAGTGGAACCTGCGCGGGACCTTCATCACCGATGAAGAGGGCAACTTCCAAATCAACACGATCCAGCCGGCCCCCTACCAGATCCCCACCGACGGGGCCTGCGGCCAGCTCATTGCAGCAGCAGGCTGGCACGCCTGGCGCCCCGCCCACCTGCACCTGAAAGTCTCAGCCCCCGGTTACGAACTGCTGACCACGCAGCTCTACTTCCCCGGTGACCCGCACAACGATGACGACATCGCCACGGCCACCAAACCGGAGCTGATGCTTGACATCCAGCCAGCCGCCGGCCGCCAGGGAGTGCAGACCAGCTACAACTTCGTCCTGGACCCCGAGGCCTAAACACGGGAAGAAATGGGCTAAACCCTGAACTGCCGTTGCGGGATCCGCCCCCAAGGATCCCGCAACGGCTCTCCACGAATACCTGAGTCCATGCCTGACCCCTGCTTACACGCACATCCCAAGCCGGAAGAACCGCCCGTGAAAATCGAACGGATCGAAGCGATCCCATATGCGATCCCGTACACGCATCCCCTAAAGTTCGCCAGCGGGGAGGTCACCACCGCAGACCACGTCCTCGTCCGCGTCTTCACGGACGAGGAAGTCGTGGGAGTCGCTGACGCTCCACCCGGCCCTACACCTACGGAGAGACCCAGGACTCCGTCACGGCGATCATCGACAAGGTCTTCGCGCCACAACTCTTGGGCCCCGAGATTCTGGACCGGGAACGAATCCACGCGGTACTGGGCCGGACCGTTAACAACCACGTCGCCAAAGGATCAGTGGACATCGCCGTATGGGACGCCATCGGTAAGACCCTCGGGACACCCGTGCACAAGCTGCTCGGCGGATACAGCGACCGGATGCGCGTCAGCCACATGCTCGGCTTCCGCCCACCAGAGGAACTGCTCAATGAGGCGCTGCGTTTCGGCGAACTCTACGGCATCACCACTTTCAAGCTGAAGGTAGGGCGCCGGCCCCTCGCGCTGGACCTAGACGCGTGCCGCGTGCTGCGGGAAGGGCTGGGGGAGGACGTCGAAATCTATCTCGACGCCAACCGCGGCTGGACGGCAAACGAGGCCCTCGAAGTCCTCCACCGCACAGAAGGCCTGGGCCTGACACTGCTGGAGGAACCCTGCGACGCCAAAGAAGTCATGAGCCGCCAGCGCCTCGTGGACAAGTCACCAATACCAGTGGTGGGTGATGAATCAGTCCCCACCGCCGGAGACGTCGCCCGCGAGCTGTTGTCCGGAAGCTGCAACGCCATCTGTATCAAAACCGCCCGCTCCGGATTCACCGAAGCCACCCAAAATACTCGGGCTCTGCACCGGTTTGGGAGTCGATGTGACGATGGGCAACCAACTCGACACTCAAATCGGTGACGGCACGACCGCCGACCGGGATGCCCTTGGGCTGGCGGTTCAAAAATGCGTTCACGGCCAGATTGTGTGCGGCTGCCCTTGTAAGTGCGCAAATTAAGTGTGCTTAGGACGGCATGACGCTCACGTTTCCTCGTCTAGGGGAAGGAACGTCACGTAAAAGGGGCGGACTTTCCGGTACTCCTGCATGCGGTGTGAAATCTGGAGCGGATCCGAAGGAACGCGTTCGAAAATATCAAGCCCACGATCGAGGAGAATTCTCCAGCCGCTGTTGGCCACGATCGTCCGCCAGTGAAGATCGGATTCGATCCTGTATTCAAATCGCAGCGGCGTAGCTTTCATACTTGCTGCTACTCGGTCCAAATACCGGGTCTGCGACAGGTCTTTCTTTTCGTCGCCGTCTTTGTCCCGCTGCGTCCTAAGCAGCACCGAAGTCTGAACCCTGCCCCCTTGAGCGCGCACGAGGTCTTCCAGTAGTTCCAACAGATTTCGGACCTGATCCAAGGTGATGATGAAAGGGTCTGTGATTGTGATTTCAGTGGCATCGATGAGATAGGGAACAATCAGCTTTTCGAAGCTGATTCCAGTGTCGCCACGTTTGAATTCGACGTGCTTCTGTTTCAAAGCCGCACTGGATACCGACCCCGATTCCCCTGGGCCATAATCCTCGATCGCATGATGAGTGGGTTGAAGCGTGGTCTCGCGTGTTGTACCGTCCCCTGGTGTTCCCGGATTCATTCGAGGCCCGACCTGTTCAACCAGAAGTGCCCCGCTTTGCGGCTCGCCTGGTGGGGCGATAGAACGCCGCAGTGCGAAGGGATTGTTCCCCGGCCTCGGGCCGCCTGGTGGCCACGTCCTCTCTACCGGTGGAGGGGACAACTGGTCAGCTAATTCCCTCATTCGAGGGGTGAGTGCCGCTCCAGATGCTGCCCATCCGCGGACCTGAGTTACGGTGGCTGAATCCAAAGTAGAAGACGTTGAACGGCACGGAGTCCCTGATGAACGAACGAAGGTGACCAGGTCCTTGGAAGCGAGGTTAAGCTCTTTGGCGAGTTCATGAACTCTCAGTTTCGCCATCGTTGCATCCCGTTCCTGACGTTCTAATCGACATTGCGCCCAATTTTACGGCCCACTTGAATTCGCCTTTCGGACTTGCGGCCGATTGTCGCGATAGCAGCCCTTACCGACCAATCTCCAAAGACATTCCGCAGTGAGACCCGGGACGTGTACTGGATGCTGCCGTGCCGGAACAGCTTCACCGCCAGGGCGATGGCCGCGGTACCGAGGATGAACAGTTCGGCGATGACGACTGCCGCCTCTCCCCCGCTGAGCGAGCCGAGGCCGTTCCGCAGCATGGCGGTCACCGGTGCTGAGAACGGGAAATGGGTGAACAGCTGCGCGACCGGAGAACCGGGGTCGCTGAGGATGAGTGGGATCGCATACAGGGGCACGAACATCATCACAACGATCGCGCCGAACAGGCCGCTTGCTTCCTTGGCGGTGGGCATGACCGAGCCAATGGCGACCAGCGTCCCGGCGAAAAGGACGAAGCCGCCAACCAGCAGCAGCGCCCCTACGATCATTGCGGAGGGCTCTGGAACGAGTGCGGCCAGGGAGATGTCGGGGATGCCGGCGTGTCCGCGCAAGAGGATGAAGGCGGCGGCAGCCGGTATTCCTACGGTGAGCATCTGGACTGCGCCGGTGGCCAGGATCGCGAGGATCTTCCCGACAATCAGTGACGTCGGGTTCACGGAGGTCAGTCGGCTGCAGCAGAGCGTGTTGGCTGTCCGTAGGATTCGTGGATGAGCTTTGAGCAATGCAGAATCAGTTGCCGTCATGTACTGCCAGCGATGCGCTGTGAGAGCACGGTGGCCAGTGCTTAAGCCCTGGAAGTTTACGTGCGGCAACATCCAGGCTGACGAAGAGGGCTATTACTGGTTGCTCAACGGCGTTGAGCGAAGAGACAGGAACGACAGCCTAGACGTACTGGAGCGGGATCTGGACAGCATTAGCGCTACACACATGCGACAGATGTACCGGAAACTGCAGAAACATCAAGGTTCGGATTGGGCCTTCTCCGATATGGTTATTCGCGCTGGCCAGGAGCCTCAGGTGCCCCTGGACTTCGATCCTCGCGATCTTGAACTCCTGCCCGTCACCGGCGTCAGCTTCTCCTTTGATGAGGGGGAAATCCTGCTTGTAATTGAATGTTTCGTAGAGCATTCCAGCAAGTACAACACTGAGACTGACCTCGATGTAGCAACTCTGATATGGCCTCTACTGAGCAGAAAACGCCTATCGCTTATAAGTGCTGAAGTCGAACCATACCCCGATGTCGGCAGGTTGATAACCGTGAGGATCGGATTCAACCCCCGCAGCCGCTGGTTATCCGAGCTGTACGCCGATGGTCTGGATATCAAAGCGTTGCTTGAGGCGTCATCCGGTGACCTAACCCGCGAAACGGTCGCAGAGTTGATACGAAGCGGACACGTCACAGCGCTACTCGGCCAACCTGAAGGCGACTGGCTCGAGGCAAAAAGTCAGCACGCTGACCTCACAACGGAAGTCGGAAAGATACGTCTCGCCCAGTGGGTTTCTCAGTTTGCGAATGCCCGTGACGGTGGCGTAGTAGTTTTGGGGCTAGCCACAAAGAACAGGGGCAGCGGAGACGTGATCACCAAAGTCACGCCCTTGCCGCGCGAATCCGGAATCCGTAGAAAGTACGTCCAGGTCCTCGATTCCAAGGTGATACCACCGATCGAAGACCTTCGTGTCGAAGTTATAGCTCACGGCGGCGACGATCTGGTACTGATCGAAGTGCCCCCTCAAACCGAGGAAAACAAGCCCTTCCTCGTTCATGGCGCCGTCATCGAAGGAAAGGCCCAGGGAACCTTCTTCTCAATTGTGCGACGTCGGAACGATGAAATGGCATCCACCCATCCGGCAAATGTCCACGCCAATCTCACGGTTGGAAGGGCTCTACTACGACGAGGCGAGTTCCCCAAGACTTAGCCATGGCAGCATGCAGTAGGGCGGTTCCTTACCGCGCATAGACCGTGGATAGAGTGATGCCATGAACGGTAGCGGGACTCAGAAAAAGGGGAAATCCAAAAGTGAGCAGCCTGAATACTTAGCAAGTGCCGATTACACACTTCGCGCGGCAAACGCTGTTCTGGCGGTCGACCTCCGGGAGGTGCCAGTAACGCGAGTCAGTCAGTTTGCCGTCGGTTGGCTTCGAGCAGCTTTCGAGCAAAGCCGGAGCATCGCGGTTCTTACAGCATCCGGATTGGGGTACGCAGCTGCTCCCAATAGGCGCGCGTTCTGGGAGTTGACCATTCGTTTTCTCTGGCTAGCAGGCATGCCACAGTCAGAGCGTGCTTTGGCAGCCGACACGATGCTCGACCACGAACGTAAGACGGAAACCAAAACTGACGGATATATGCGGACAAATGGCCTCCCCTCGGACATTGACGTCGCTGAGATGGCAGCGTTCGTCTTGAACGTTTCTGAGGACAAACTGGTCGCATCACAGGCGACAAACCTTACCCACGCTGTAAAAGGCGCTGGTACCAACCTCTGGATGGTTTACCGCCTTTGGAGGGAGGACTCGACTTGGACCCATGCCACGGGCTTCCTGGCTGGTAGCTACGCTCCGACCAATGATGGCGACATGATGGGGAACGGCGAGCCTCCCCACATTGACCGGAATTTGGAGGCGCACAAAATCGCAACGGCGGTCATCACGGCGACCGTTGCCGATCTTCTCCTAGACGAAGGTGCCCCCAGCAACTTGGCTGGAGCCCCGTTGTCGGCCTTTCTACAAGCGAACTGACTGAATCCACCCGTCGCCCAGCCCATTAGGCGTACGGGGACGAAGTTCGCGGGTGGATGCTCTGATCGGGGTAGATGATCGTGCCCATGTTCATGTTGTTGGCTGCGAAAACGGCCGCAAGGCTGACGCCGTGCCGGAGCGCGATCCCGCTCATCGTGTCTCCGGCGACGACGGTGTAGGTGCTGGTCGAGGACGGTTGCAGTGGTGCATGGAGGGCGGACGGGGCGGCGGCATACGCGGAGGTTCCGCTGATCAGGGTGGACAGGGCAACGGCCGACATGGCGGCCCCTGCGGTGACGGCGACGCTCAGGCGGCGTGCGGGCTTGCTCATGGGTGGTTCCTCTATCGTGGCGGCCCGGCCGCACGTGTCGGTCGGCGGGTCAGGGCAGTGGAGAAACCACCGGCGGAAATCCGACGGTGGTCTCGGCGCGGTGCACGGGAGGCCACGAAGGCCGCGCCGGGTCACCTCACGTTATGTGTGCGGTACCGATGCTTAGCCTAACCGCAGCGTTTTTCACCCCTCGTTTCGCCTTTAGGGAAAACCACCCTTGTCCGGCCCTTGGTGCGGGTCCATACCTCCTGGATGGACGAGTCGGAGCGCCGCATCCGGGAGGAAAAAGCCCAACGTGAGGCGGCCGAGGAAAAACGTCATGAAAACGCTGTCAAGCATGCCCTTCCGGCATGGGGCTTCGCTCCGGCTCCCCTAGCTGGTTTCGTGGGCTCGGGAATTCTGGAATTTGGCAGGCTTGAGTGCTACGGCTCCATGACTGGGGGCTATCGACGGATCGCGGACCATTGGTGGTGCGACATGATTCCGGTTTCAGCGGCCAACGACTCCAACTACGGAAACGTGCTGGGATTCGTGATTGGCCTTGTCGCCTACGCCGTCATCTACGCAGTGGTGTACCTCAGGTCCTGACAGCAGGCGGGTTACGCCGCGTCGCGCCGGCTGAGCCGGTCAGCGATGTACGTCTCTTAGAGTTCCCGGCGGGTGGGCAGGATGATGAGCTGCACGGCCACGATCAGGACCAGTGTGGCCCAGTAGGAGGCGGTGGTGTCGCCATCCACGGAGCCGACCTTCTCCAGCCAGGGCAGCATCAGACCGTCCAGGAAGTGGGTCAGCGGGAAATGCAGGATCAGCAGGACGCCGCAGGCAAGGGACCGGGCCTGGCTGATGAAGATCCCGTCGGCGCGGGCGCAGGTGACCAGGGAGATTGTCGAGATAGCCGCCACGATGGAGCCCACGACGACTGTCAAGACGGTACACGCATGCCGAGCCGACGGTCCGCCTGTAGCCGGCCCTGTCTCACTTCACGGTTGAGCAGTACACCGTCTTGGCGGCGACCAGAAGTATCAACGCGTCGTTCTGGCTAAGCCCGTGGGCCTTGACCTTGTCCAAGGCCGCCTGGGCGGAGACCCCCGCAGCAAGGTCTGTGCAGATTCCCCGCCCCATGGAGATCAAGGTCGCGTCATCGATGCTGGAAGGGACCATCTTCCGGGCTCCTGAAAGGAAAGCCTGGTCCAAAGTGGCATCATCAATCGTTCCCTTCCCCAGGGGCTGAGTTGTCACCGACGCAGTCGCGGAAGGGGTGACCGTCTGTGTGGGGCTTGGGGAGGCGGGCACAGTATCAGCTGCTGAAGGCGCTGCGGCTCCTGGCTGTGAAGAACAACCTGCGAGAAGCAGAACAGCGGCAATACCCAGGACGGCAATCTTCATCGGGTTCTTTCTTTCAGTTTCGAGCTGCACGACTCCATCATGCTGGCTCGACGGCTATAGCTCTGGCATTTACCCTGTCAGCCTGTTGCCTGACGTCAGCGACCGACCGATGGCAGCGGGCGAAGACATTCCGAGATTCAGACGGCAGTCGGCCTATCAAACCTGGCCTGGATGGTCATCGTCGCCGTAACCGTTCTCCTGGAAAAGACCTGGACCCAAGGCCGCATAGCCAGCAAGATCGTCGGAACTGCGCTCATCGTATTTGCGGTCTTCGTCCCGGCAAACCCCGAACTCCTGCCCGGACTGTATTCAGCTGCACCGATGTAGCTCCCGCCGCTGGAGAGCGGATCGACGGAACCGGTTGAGCCCAGTACAGAAAACCTGGCAGGCCCGAACACAGCGGCGGGAACCGGGCCGCGACGCACACCAACCTGGGCGTCTGCATCACCACCTATGCAAACTGCGTCATTTCCCAGTCCCTGACGTAGTCGACCGGACCGCAGCGGCGGGTCCGAACACCGGTGACCTCGACCAGTAACCCACATTGATGACCAGAAAGTACGGCGCTGCGCCGTCGCGGGTTGTGTAGGACTGCAACAGCCTGCCGTCGAAATAGACGTCGTTTCGGCCCGCGTTCCGGTGCAAGCCACAGGTGTGCTGACTCGGACTATGCACCTTCGGGCGGTGACGGTACGACAGCTCTGCCACGCAAATCGGACCCGGTATACGCCTCATGCAAAGTCATGTCAAGCTTTGTCAACACTACTCACGCCAAAAGCCGCTGACATGCGGAAACAACGTGCCCGAGGTGGGACTCGAACTAAATTCCAGCCCCTGCAAACACTGGGAACCCGCGAAACATGCGGAAACGGCGGCAGTACGAAGGCAGTAAGACTCCATCCGAAGCAAAAAGTGTGGACAACGTCCACACTTTAATTCTGACCCTTCAGAGAACTCAAACCCCACGGCCACACCCTTCAAGGACAGGGTGCGGTCTTTCTTTGTCCTGACGCAATCGTCACTCGTCGCTCTCGCCTTTCCTCTCCCCTCAACGCGGCGCACCAGTCCTGCACCGCGCGGCCACCGTCGAACGGTCCACATCCCTCAAGGACGCGCAGCACGCCGGGCGTCTATCGCCCAATGAGCTTCGAAACCGGCCCAACCGTCACAACTTATGACGCTCTCTACCATGTGCCGCAAGGCCTTTCGTCATCGGCAGGGCTGCCAGCGGCACTTTCTAATGAAAGGGCCACCGAATAACGCACCGATAACGCGGACCATTCAAACTAGGGTCAGATTTTGAGCCCGTCACTTGGGGTGTGAAATGAGTACGATACCGCGCAAACCGGACGCGCCGCCGGGTGCCGGGGTCCAGACCTCCGTTGCCGCTTCCGCGGCGCAAGAGTCTCTACCGGAGACGCCCACATCGAACGTGCCCGTTGTGGATGTCCGCGAGCTGGAACACCCCTACCAATTCAGTCGGTTTCTGCTGGCGCTGTCATCCACGGTTATCGTGTTCGGGGCATTAGCGCTTTGGGGCTTCATCATCCTACCCGAACTGGTGGTGCCCTACCTGGCGCCCGTCGTCACCTTCGTTCTCATAGCGGCACTCTCCATATGGGTGCTGGTCCTAATCCACCGTTCTCGGTTACTCGGCAGCGCAGTGCTTGTGGCGCCCGAAACCCTCCCGCGGCTTGCCGTGATTATCGAGGAGGTGCGGACCAGCCTGGACTACCGGCGCCGGGTTGACGTCTACGTTGCGGAGAAGGCATCGAGCCCGGCTACCACGTGGAATTTCCTGGGAACGCGGATCATCCTTTTGGAGGGCGGCCTCGTCGCAGACCTTCAGGAGGACGAAAAGCGTCCCCAGCTCGTATTCCTGCTGGGTTCCCAATTCGGGCGGTTAAAGGCACGCCACCGGCAGTTTACGCTGCTGGAGGCATGGCTAGATGGTCAAGAGAACCTAAAGTTCCTCAACCTGTTCCTGGCCCCGTACTTCAGGGCCACGACATATTCAGGCGACCAAATCGGCACAGCGTGCTGCGGCGACATATGGGCGGCAGCAGCCATGATGAACCGTCTCTTAGTGGGCAAAGAGCTGATTCCCAGTCTAGAGGTCAGCGGAGTCTTAGATCAGGCGGCAAGGGTGAGCTCCCGTTGGCTGCCGCGATTGGCCCAACTCGCGATGAATGAGCCGCATCTGACCAACCGCTACCTGAACCTCATGGCGTTCGCGCAGCGGAAGTTCCCCGATGCGGCCCAAACGTACTTTGACACTTTGGAACCAGCCACACGCGAACGCTTGATGCAGGTAATCGAACGGTCCCCGCACCGGCGGAATGCTGCCGCTGTGCGACGGGGCGTGCCGGCACTCATCGCCGCCGGGGCGACGCTGGTCGCATTGGTCTTGGCAGGCATTGTGGGCACCCAGGTCAAGGTGCTGCTGCTGAGCAATGAGACGGATGGGCTGGTGAAGCCGGAGGAATCCATCCCGCCTAGGAAGACCCCCGAAGCTGTACCACCCACCGCGGCTGAAGTGCTGCTCAGCCACCTCCCGGAGTCGTTCAACGGCCGATGCCGCCAGGAAAGCGAGCAGGATCCCGCCCAGGCACAAGGCCTGGTAGTCGAATTAGCCTGCACACCCGCTTCCGGCGACCCTCACCGGATCTACTTCCAGCAGTACGAATCGGTCCAAGCTGTTGAACAGGTTTACTCATACCTGAGCGGCGGAACGACGATGCCGACAAGCACATGCCTTTCCATCAATCCGGGCCGGGGCGTCTTCATCGACGGGGCGACGACCACCGGCAGGTATGCATGTTACAAGACCAATGCCGGCGAGAACGTCTACCTCTGGACCGATCTCAAGCTGGGTATCGTGGGCGCGGTCGCCGATTCGTCAATGACGTTCATCGAATTGCGTACGTGGCAGGGCGTTAATGCCCAGTTGAGGTAGCGATAAAACTGCGTGACGGGCTGGACCGTAACTATTCGCCCGAGGGCCACAAAACAACCGCAGGCCAAAAGTTTCTTTAGAAGTCCAAGGCCTTCTTACGACGCTTGCCTAGGAATCAGGCTCCGTCAGGTGTCGGGCGCTCCACGAGAAAACACGTCTTGGGAGATCCCTAGATGTACTCAGCCAGTAGGTTGGTTGCACCTGCTGATGGGTGGCTTGCCTCCGAGGCTCCCGTGGGGCCGGTGGTTGTTGTAGAAGTTTAGCCAAGGCTGCAGGGCGTCTGTCCGGGCCTGGTTTGAGGTGAATGGTTGGCGGTAGGCCCAGCCTTCCTGGAGGGTGCGGTTGAAGCGTTCTGCTTTGCCGTTCTGCCAGGGGTGGCGGGGTTTGATCAGGATGTGTTTAGCGCCCAGCGCAGCGAGTGCGTCCTGGAAGTCGCGGGAGAGCCGGTAGGCGAAAGCGTTATCCGTCATGACGCGTTTGACGGGCGCGCCGCCGTTCGCTGCCATGGCGGCGGTGGCCCGGGTGAGGAACCCGGCGCAAGTCGGGCCTTTCTCGTCGGGCAGAACCTCGGCGTAGGCGAAGCGGGTGTAGTCGTCCACGGCGACGTGGACGTAGTCAAAGCCCATCCTCTGATGCGACTTGCGGTGGTTTGCCGCGCTCTGGGAAGGGTCGGCTCGCCAGCCTCCGCCGTCGGGGATCCGGCCAAGTTTCTTGACATCGATATGGATCATGTCCCCTGGGGCGTCGTGTTCGTAGCGGCGGTCGGTTGCCCGGGAAGCCCGGATCCGTTCCCCGGTCACCGGGTCCAGATCCCACAACCTGGGCATGCCCGCCCTGGCCAGGATCCGGGAGACCGTCCGGGCGCTTGTGCCGCAGCGCAAAGCCAGGTCCATTGGCCCTTCGCGGTACTCCACGCGCTGGGTCAGAACATCGGCAACGACTTCCGCCGAGGTGGCGTGGGGGCAGGATCTTGGTCGGGAGCTGCGGTCCTCGAGGCCGTCCCAGCCGTGGGCACGGTACCGGCTGAGCCAGCGGTGCGCGCAAGTCCGCGAGACGCCCATTTCCTTCGCAACGTGAGCGACGGGACGGCCTGCGAGGACGCGCTCGACGAGGATCCGCCTACCATTCCGGGTCAGGCGGGCATTACGGTGGGACATGAGGACCTCTTAGTCGTTGGCTGTGTGTGGTAACCACCAACCTAAGAGGTCCTCACCTATTCACGATGTAACCAACGTCCTGACTCAGTACACCTAGAGGGGCGGCGAAGGAACCGGCTCCGGCGCGTCCCTTCCAAAGCTCAACAGCCCATTGAGAACCTACGGCCGTACAGCTGAAGCACGCAGTACCGCGCCCCCAGGCCTGAAGAATGCGGCCCCTGCGGTTGGGGGTACTGCCGCCCCCGAGACACGGACATACCTCTTTCCCATATACAGAAAAAGACAATTCCCTTTGGAGACGCTGGTTGCATTCCGATGATGAGGGTGGTCTTGTCGCTGCAACCGGTCCACAGCTGCCTGGGGGTTTGTCGCCAAAGTCCGGGCATGCCGTGGGTGGACAAGGTGCACACCCCAATTCCGGCTCTAGAGAACATCAAGCCTCGCCCCACACACCTATGGGTCGGGCTGGGTTTTTTGCCTTGAAGGCATGCCGCCAGATATCCAGACGCGCTGTCGAAACTGAAGTATCAAAGCTGCCTGTTATCTGATGTGTCCCTTGATCGGTAGCCGGGCTGGCACTTGCTGCAATACCGCTTCCAGAGCAATTGGCATCATAGTGCGGGCAATCTTGCGTTAATTTTGCAGAAAGACGGGACATACTCCTGATCCAGCATGGGCAGGATCAAAGCTAGGCAACGAAGGGCTGCTAGCAGGCGGAACACCGTCAGACTGGCAGAAGATCCAGGATACATCCCCGCCTATTGTCGAGGGGCAGTAGCCCGCATTATGAAAGGGAAAAAGCGTGTCGGACGACCACGGGTTTGATTCTGCTAACGGTACTGGCGCAGATCAAGGCGCCCCGACCACCGCTGTCATGGTGATCCGAACATGGCATGAACTTGGACAGCGTCCAGGCTTTCGAGCTCGGGTAACCTATGGGCAGTCATCGGAACCTTCCGGGAAAGAGATATCCAGTTCAGACCCCGCCGAAGTCTTAGGTGTTGTCAAGCGCTGGCTTGCCGTCCAGGCTGGAGCCAGCGGCGGCTACTAGGCTTCTCTTCGGGCGCGTGTCTGATTGCTAAGCGCACCGGCAATAAGGGTCTGCAAAGATTCGGACGGCACGAGGGCCATATCATTGGCGAGATGCTTGCGAAAGCGCTCGTAAACGCGAAGCGCAGCAGCGAAGCTTCCGCGCTTCAGTTCTGCGGAAATCAAGTTTCGGACAGCATCCTCATAAAGCGGCTCGATCTCCAAGGCCGCCTCGGCAGCGGCTGCGGCAATGTCTGAATCACCCGCGGCGAGGCTCTTGCGAGAAAGCACGGTAAAGGCGCGCAGCCGATCCTGCTGCAGCCGGTTCTGTTCAAAAATAACCCAGTCCTCGAACCAACCTGGAAGCAGGACGGCATCCCGGCACTCATGTAGCAGGAAAAGATCAGAATTCCCTACCACCTGACTGTTTGTCGCAGCGTTCACAGCGGCGCGGAGCCTATCCAAATCCACTAGCACGCGACAGTTCAAGGAGAGCAACTGCCCCTCGTTCACTATCAGTCCTGGAACTTGCCGTGAAATCAGATGGACACTAACTCGCAAGCTCTCCAACGCCCTGACATCCGGGTACTCTGGCCACAGCAAACCAACAACATAACTACGAAGACACGGACCTTTTATGGCTAATGCAGCGACAAGACGCTGTTGCCGCGCCGCAACGTGCAAATGCACTCCGTTCCGAAGCAATCGCCAAGAGCGGAGCAGCCCTAATTCCAATTCGCCAAAGTCATCATCGCCCATGGGAACCCAGTTTCGATGCCGTCAATTCTGATGATTCAACTCGTAGCAACGAGGATCCTCATTCCACAGACCCGTGTCAACGTGCCGTTCTCCCCTATTTTGACGGTGAGAGAACTCTCTCCCAAAAGGCCGAGAACCTGCCGCCGTTCTGCAAACGCAAAGAAGACTCTTGATATTTCTGCTGCTTACATAATTCGCCTGAGGCGCCCTGCCATGCCGGGCGGTACGGCTCCGAGGCGTCCGACAACCGCAGGGAAAAGGTCGATCCCCCTATTGTTTCCCCAACACCAGCAGCATCGGACCTGATTCCCGTGAACGACTGAACCCGCAGGCGCCTTCCTCGGAGCGTACATTGAGCACGGCCCGTGAGCGGGGGCTGTCCCCTAATGGCCGTTCCGTTTGCATCGCGATACCGGTCGCACGTCCGAACGGCGCTCATTGCCGAGCGGCCGGAAGCTAACGCCCACGGCGCTGAGCCCTTACACTCGTGAAGGTCGCGGAGAGCTATGCTCTTAATGGCAATGCAGCTAACACACCCACTTCCGCGGGTCTACTTAAGGCCTGCTCGCAGCCGCATCTCCGCGGATGATACTTTCCGATGCGAGCTTGCCAGCACCTGGTGGTAATGGTTCAGCGTTTGTCCCCCCTGGAAGGCCTTCGACGAGCTCTTGCGCCCGCTTGTCCAGCAGCCGCGAAAGTGCCTGTTGTCCGAAACCGAAGAGGAGAGCGTAGGCCAGGATCTGCCCCTGTGAATCTAAACGCGACAGGCCCGGCACAAAACTTCCCTGGATAGCCACGACCCCCAGAATGGCAGCAAGCACTCCAAGCGGAACCTTGAGAAAGGCAAGTGCGACGGGCACGTCGTACGGTGTCGAGGTCCCCTTTAGATTCCGTATGGCAAGAGTTGCGGCAGTGGTACCCCCCAATGCGCCCAAGAGTGCGACGACTAGAACGTCGTTTCCGGTTGGCACTGCTTGAGGCCCTGAACTTGTTGGGCAATGTCTCGTCTGAAGCACGTTTGCTCCATTGGATGACGGCTCGCCAGGGAAACAGAAGGGGATGAAACTTGGGTTCTCGGCAACAAACCACACGGTCGGGACCAAGAGGAGCACGAGGAAGCAGGCAGATATCAGGACAATATTCCGGAAGCTCCGGAGCTGAGCGTGTTCAAGGTCAAGTCGCTCGTAGCTGTCTGCGACCACGCGCCGCATCCGGGGCCGAAGATTTTCAACAGTTTCCTGCTGAAGTTCATCGATGGTAATGCGTCTTGGATCGTCACGATGAAGCGTGGCATTAGCACGGGCAACTACCATGGGTATCTCTGCGCGAAGCTCCGCCGGGCTGTACAGGTCGATTATTTGGGCTCGGGCTGCGTGGAGATTTCGGTACGCGGCCTCAACGAGGGTGCCTCGCCACCAGTTAGCTATTGCCCGCGGTACAGGATCCTGTCTATTAGCCGCAAGCCAAGCTTTATGGGAAAAGGAACACACGGCATCAGCTATGGATTCTTGATAGGGGGTCAACCTGGGCTCACGCTTACGCATGGCTGCTATGCGGCTCTCAAGGCGAGCCGTGTCGACGTCTACGTGTTGGACCCAGATCCGTCGGCGCTTCGTTGATCCGACGTCTTTGCTGGCCGTCCGGCCTTGCACAGCGTGAGTCTCGGGACCTTGCTCGGTCATGGCTACACCCTTGGAGAGCGACGGTGTGTTTGCATTAAGGGAAAATCGGTTACTACTGGTCAAGTTCAAGGCTCAGGGTATGGGCAAACTAATGCATGCCGCGTTACTGGCACGTTACTGGTCGCTTCGCGGGCCGGCGCGATTTGAGCCGCCAACATTACCGAGCCGCAGGCATGCCGATCGGTGTCAGGTCCCGAACTCCCGCCCACGAGTTTAATGCCGTAGCCGCCCGCTCCCACAGGGCGAAAGGCGAGCAATCGGAGGTAACTCGGGCGGCAAGTTGATGCGTTTTCGGTGTGGGTGGGCACCGCCGGAACGTTCGATAGTGCCGCGGCGGCAGTGTGGCAGTGTGCGGTCAACCCGTTTGGCTCCGACAGCCCCGTTCTGCGGTAACGCGGCGATAACGCCGCTTCGCTAGATTTCACTGCGCTGGGCTTCCGCCCGCCCGCGTCGCCGACTTCCGCTGTTTTTGGAACGCCCATTCGGTGGCGCCGACAGCATTGAAAGAAGGAATTGTGATGCAGCAAAAGGTTCCGGGCAGCGACGGCGCTTCCAGCATATTCCCAGGTGATCTCTGCGCGGTTTCCATGAGCCCCGATGCGAAAGCACGCTTGAACGAAGAAGTTTCCCGACTCCGTTCCGTTGAGGAAAGGGGAGTTACCTCCCTCCTGGGCTTTGCCGCCCACAGCCGTCCGCTTGGTTTTGACGATGGCTTGATCTTCCCGCCCGAGCACTTCGCACCCGGTACTCCCGCACGTTCGATGGCTGCGGCGGCAGCAGCACGGGCGCCATTGCGAGGAACGGTCAGGGTCATCGTCGTCCTCGTCGAATTCAGCGACAAGCAGCTTGGTCAGACTGCCGCCCACTTTTCGGAGCTGTTCTTTTCCACGGGCGTGCTGCCGCATGGCAGCGTTCGCGAATACTACTCCGAAGTTACTGGAGGGCTGGTGGACCTTTCCGGCGAAGTTGTGGGGCCATATACGCTGCCTCAAACGCTCGCGTGGTATGCCAACGGGAATTTTGGGATCGGCAGGCCCAGCGGTACGGCAAGGGCGAACATTATGGCCGATGACGCGGCCGCTGCAGCCGATCCCAATGTGGACTTCGGCCCGTACGACAACGACGGCAACAACTACGTCGACGCCTTCATCGTCGTGCACGCCGGCCGTGGCGGAGAAGAAACGCTGAACCCGGGCGACATTTGGTCACACAAATGGAACCTGCCCACTGAGCGGTCCGCCGACGGCAAGAAGATCTTCGCCTATCTTACGATTCCTGAGGACAGCAGGATCGGCGTCTGCGCCCACGAACTTGGACACTTGCTATTCGGCTTTCCAGACCTCTATGACACCGACGACACGTCGGAAGGCGTGGGCAACTGGTGCCTGATGGGCGCAGGCTCCTGGAACGGCGGCGGCGATATTCCTGCACACCCCTCGGCCTGGTGCAAGGTCCAGCAGGGGTGGTCCTCTACCATCAACGTCTCGACCGCGGGCACAGTCAGCCTTCCGGACGTGAAGATCAGCCGCAAAGTCCACCGGCTATGGAAAGACGGCGGCAGCGGGCCGGAGTACTTTTTGCTGGAGAACCGCCAACGCACTGGCTACGACTCCGACCTTCCCGGTGACGGACTCCTGATCTGGCATATCGACGACAACCAGCCGGGTAACACCGACGAAAACCACTATAAGGTCGGGTTGGCGCAGGCGGACGGCAAACGGAATCTGGAACTCAACCAGAATCGGGGGGACGCCGGAGACCCCTATCCCGGCACGGCCAACAACACCGTCTTCAACGGCAGCAGCACCCCTTCGTCGAACTCCTACACGGGCCAGGCAACGTCCGTCTCCGTGACATCTATATCCCCTTCGGCGCCCACTATGACAGTCAGGATCTCTGTTAGCACGAAGGGGCCGCGTAAGGAACTGAAGGACTCCAAGGATGTGGTGACGTCCAAGGAGTCGTTCAAAGAACTCAAGGACCGTCAGGACAAGCCGCGGTTGCTGGACAAGTCAGTCGTCAAAGACCTCCGCGACACCAAGAGCGGGGTAAAGGATTACAAGGATCAGCATGACAGCGCGGCCCCGCCAGTCTCCTCTTTGCCGGATGCATGGGCAGACGACGCCGGGACCACCCCCCTCTTGGGAGCAATTAGTGAACTGGAAGACCGGGTCGCAGCATTGGAGGGCCTTCTCGCATCGTCCTTGGGCGCTGTCGAGCCGTTCATCAGTGCGGATCAAAGGCCGGACTTGATCGGTGGAGGGGGCTCCCCCGGCTCCGGCAGCGATTTGACCAGCCGAATGGAACAGGGAGACAGGGACGCGAAGGTCTCCTTTGACGCGCCGCCCCCGCAATGAGCATCGCATTCCTCGTCATTGCCGATCCGCAGGATAGTGGAGCGGCGCGGGTGACGCGCTGCCTCTCCATCCTGCACGGCGGACAGGGCGTGCTCCAAGTCAGCCCGAAAGCACTCAGCCGAAGCAAGTGGTTGCACACTGTATCTCCCACAGGTGCGTGCCACACCACGATCGTTGTTCCGGACGGTCGAACAGTGGATGACCGAATTCTCCGTTCGGTGTTGAACCGGATGGCTTCCCCGCCTTTCGTGCCGGCTTTCACGACGGCTTCGGTGAAAGACCGGGATTACGCAGCGGCAGAATTTCAAGCCCTTCTGACGGGTTGGCTGGCGAGCCTCGGTCCCCGAGTCATAAACCGGGCGGGTCCTGGCTTGCTGGCTGGTGCCTACGGGCCACCCCTGTCGTGGATCGTTCCGGCCGTTGCGGTGGGATTAAGAGTACATATTGCCCCCGCCGCAACGCCCGACCTGATTCTATACAGCGCGACGGACACATGTCTTCAGGATAGGTGCGCCGGTAGTGACCTACTAGTGGCAGGACAACGGGTTCGCGGTCCGCTGGCACCCGTGTTTGGACTGCAATGCCTGGAGGTGGCCCGGCGGCTAGGGCTGGTGCTTGCCTCGTTCAAGTTCGTCCAGTCCGAGGGTGAGCTGAAGCTGGCTCGCGTGAACTGCATGCCGCCACTGGCGCAGGACGGGGAAGTCGACGTCGTCGTGCACCTGATGGGGGAGGAACCCGAAGGGAGGGGCCTTGATCCTTGTCTTCGGGCGGCCTGATGACCCACCCATTGCACTGCTGCTGGACGCCCTCCAGCGACGAAACGCCAGCTACATCTTCATCGACGACAGACATCTTGCATACGCGAGCTTGGCAATCAACCTTGATGGCGGACAAGTGGACGGCCAGTTGAGGGCGGCCGGCGAGGACATCGAGCTGTCGGCCATCGGATCCGTGTACGCGCGACTGCTCAGCCTCGTCATTCCGACCGACCTCGACCAGGCGTCACACATCCAGACATTCCACGCACTGTTTACACAATGGTTAGACCTCACCCCTGCCTTGGTCGTCAACCGCCCCTGGGCCATGGCTTCAAATGCCTCTAAGCCGTACCAGTCCCAGCTGATAGCCGCGGCAGGACTGGAGGTCCCCGAAACCCTTGTCAGCAACGACCCGAAGGAGATTGAGAAATTCCGAAGGGGCGCGGGACATATTGTGTTCAAATCAATCAGCGGCGTTCGCTCAATTGTGGCTGAACTCGGCAATCGCCATCTGGAACGCTTGCCGTTGGTCCGGATCCTGCCTACCCAGTTCCAAGTTTCCATTCCCGGTACAGATGTTCGAGTGCATGTGGTTGGCAGCCGCACTTTCGCCACCGAAATCAGCTCTGATGCTGACGATTACCGCTACGCCGCCCGGTCTGGCACCGAAGTCCAGCTCACGGAAATCGACCTCGACAGCGGTATACGAGATGCCTGCATTCGTCTGGCCACCAGCCTTGGACTTCCCCTCTGCGGTATCGACTTACGGCGCACCCCGAGTGGTCGGTGGGTCTGCTTTGAGGCCAACCCGATGCCAGCCTACAGCTACTACCAAGAACATACCGGAGCCGACATCAGTGGCGCCCTGGCCTCGCTGCTGCTGGACTCTGCCCATCCCCCAACGGACAATAGCTCCATGGTGCAGGCCATCGAAAACCTCGCGAACATCACCGGAACAGTGCTGGCAGTGGAAGAGCATCCCCGTCTCAACGGGTGGAGCATGGTAACGATTCAGCTGGAGACCGTGCAGCCCATCAAGGGCAGCCCAGAGATTTGGAACGGCCGGGTGGGACAGGCGCAAAAAGTCGCCATCCGCAATGGACTGCTGAAAGCGCCCGGGAGACAGTCTGCTATGGCCAGGGCCGAAGCCTCTGCTCTCGTCAATTTGAAGCTGCGCTGCCCCGCCCAACTGACCGTGGACGGCATAATGTGCAAGCCCTACCCGGCAGAAGGCACCTTCAACTTGGGTTCACAGACCAGTGGCAGATTTGAGCTGTAATGCAATCTTTCGCCTCTTCATGCTTCTGTTTGGCGAAAGTGGTAGGAATCTGGCCGCCCGCAAAAGTGCAGGGCTTCGTCGCAGCACGAAGGACACACTTCCTGCTAAGACTTGTGATGACTTGAGGTCGGCGGTGCCAGCGGCGCATTCCGCACTGGAGACCATACGCCACCCACGGTTTGGGCTCAACGAAAAATCGGCCCCAGCCGTCACCGCAAATCTACCAGTCCACGATTCAATAACTGGCAACCCGACTCGAACTGGCAACCCGACTCGAACTGGCAACCCGACTCGCGCTTTACATCCTCTCCCCTAATGTCTGTCCTGCCACACGCAAAAGCCTGCCAGAGTGTGCAATGCCTGGAGAAACCGCCCTCCTAAAATCCAGTCACCGAGAGCATTGCTACTAATGCAAAGTGCTGATCACCGCCAGAAACAGGGTCGCTCCTGTCCCCAGTGTCAGTGGAGTTCGTCCTTTTGGGGAGGTACGCGTGAATCTAGGACAAGTCCATCCATCCCTGAATGCCAAACTCATTTATGGCATATGTGCCGCGGATTCTGGTAACGCCGTAGTAACGCGTCATTGTCCATCATGTGCTTGCTTTAAGCGCTGGAGTGAGGCTTCAGGTGCAGTAGGAACTTACGGGAAGGCGTCAGATGTCCAGGAATCTCGTCCTGTGTCTCGACGGTACAGGTGCACAATTACGTGCCAAGGGCAACACCAACGTCGTCCTGCTGTACAAAATGCTCGATCATTCAGATCCCGCCAAACAGATCGCCTATTACGACCCAGGGGTGGGCACTTTTGCGTCTGCTGGCGCGTGGACTCCTCTCGCTAGAGGAATCTCTCGACTAGGTGGCCTCGCATTCGGGTGGGGTCTGCGGCAGAACCTGGCCGAGGCCTATACATGGCTAATGCAAAACTGGGCGCCGGGCGATCAGGTTTTCATTTTCGGGTTCAGTCGTGGAGCCTACACCGCCCGCGCCCTCGTCGGCATCCTTCGCACCGTCGGCATGCTGAGACCTGGATCGGAGAACCTCGTCCCGTACGTCATCGCAACGTATGCCCGCCGAGGCGGCGAAGACAAGATCGACTGGGACGAGGTCCATTACACCTCCGAGGTGTTCGCGCGCCAGGTGGGCGGCAAATCCACGGTACCGGTGAAGTACTTGGGCTTATGGGACACTGTCAAAGCCGCCGGGTTCCTGCGCTGGGAGATCACTTGGCCTTTCACCCGCGAACTTCCCAACGCTGCGCGCATCCGCCACGCCGTGTCAATCCATGAGAAACGAGCGCCCTTCAAGGAGTATCTGGCGGACGCGCGGACAGACGGATCGGTCGAAGAGGTTTGGTTCGCCGGGGTCCACAGTGATGTCGGAGGAACCTTCGACGACGAACCAGGCCCTGGTCCTTCACACAGACTGCACAAAGAGACTCCTAGCCCTCGGCTCTCTACCATCCCGCTGAAGTGGATTGTCGAGGGTGGAATTGCGAACGGTCTGCTGGTTCGGTCCCGTGCTGCCGAGGCTACCTGCTCGGTCACGGCGGCAGATGCATCTGCGAAGCTTCACCGCCGCGGCTGGGCATGGGTATTCCTCGGCACACGCAGCAGGAAAGTCCCCGCCGGTGCATCGGTCCATGAAAGCGTGAATGCCCGAGCCCTGGCGGATCCCAGATTCAAGGCACCGGCCAACGTGGTCTGGGTCGACCCACACTGGGCCGGGCACCCGGCTGTACCCGCATCGGCGGGGCCTCAGCAATGACAACCACGAAGAAAAACCGGCCTGAGTCCCTGTTGCCGGCCCGGCGGCTACTACGTGCTTACGCATTCGATCCCATGTCGACTCGTCTGTCCGGCCGATTTCTCATCATTGACATCGCATTCGAAACAGACCTCAGGCCGGGACCGTCCGGACGACTCTTGCAGGTCGTCGATTATGACGGGGTCCGCGGCCTCTGGTATTTGCCGGTTGACCTCAACGCCGCCGCACCTCTCGCCCAGCAAGGGATGCGCCCCACCGAAAGCGACCCCAGAACCCACCAGCAAGTCGTCTATGCAGTGGCGATGAGCGTAATCGAACGCTTCGAACGTTTTGGCGGGTTCCGCTTCCGCTGGCGTGGCGACGACAAGCTCCGCATCGTCCCGCACGCCTTCGAGGGACGGAACGCCTACTTCGACAAGGATCGGCGCGCTGTCCTCTTTGGCTACTTCCGTGCCGACTCGAGGGACCCCGGCGCTAACCTGCCGGGGCAGATGATGTTCACCTGCCTGTCCGTAGACGTTGTCGCCCACGAAGTCACTCACGCCATCGTGCACCGCATGCGCAAGTACTTCTCCGAACCTACCCACCCCGACGTGCTCGCATGGCATGAAGCAATCGCCGACCTCGTTGCGTTGTTCAACCACTTCAGCTTCCCCGAAGTCGTCTCCGACGCGGTAGCTAAGTCGCGCGGGTCGCTCGAGGAAGGGTCTGCACTCCTGGACCTCGCAATCGAGTTCGGCGAGTCCACCGGCAGGGGCGCGGCACTGAGGTCAGCAATAGGCTCCCCCCGGAGCCCGGATGCTTTCCTGAAAGCGGTTGAACCGCACGATCGAGGTGCCTGCTTCGTCACCGCGGTATTCGATGCGTTCATTGACACATACACATCGCAGATTGCCGATCTCCGGCGCATCGCCAGTGCAGGCACTGGCGTTCTGCCCCCTGGCGCGCTGCCGCCCGACCTGGTCGCACGCGTCACCGCCGCAGCGGCGACGAATGCCGACCGTATCCTGGGAATGGTGATACGCGCTTTCGAATACCTCCCCGTGGTGGACGTGACCTTCGGGGATGTCGTCCGAGCGATCGTTACAGCCGATCAAGGACTCTATCCCGATGATGCTGCACAACTCAGAGCAACACTGGTCGAGGCGTTCCGTCGACGTGGCATTTTCCCGCCGAAAGTGAGCTCGCTTGCCGACGAGGCCCTGCTCTGGCCCAAACCGCCGCTGGACCTCAACCTAAGCCGAGGAATAGCTGGCGTCGACTTGGCACCGCTGTTCTCGGCAGCAACCCTCGAACTTGACCCCGGCAGCACCGTCCCCTTCGCCGATGATGCGGACGCCCTTCCACCTCCCCGGGAATCCGCTCCGGCTCCGGCGGTCCCCAGACAGGCAGTACGTGCCCATCTAAGCTCGCGGGTCACTGCGAGAAATCTTCGGGAAGTCATTCACCGCTGGGGCGAGGTGCACGCCTACGAACTCGGCCTTGACCAAGCCGCGGGAAAGATCGAGATGGTCAGCGCCCAAGCCGTCTACCTCCAAGCCTCCGACCGGCAACCTCGGCCCATTGTCGTCATCCAGTTCGCCCAACGCCGTGACGACCTGGAAGATCAGAGGACCGACGAGACCGGGGCGCAGATCCCGCGGATCCAGCGAGCAGCTATACGCGCTGGCACAACCGTCATCGCCCGCGTGGACGGCCGGGTCGAATTCCTCGTCACCAAACCCTTGCCACTCTCGGACCGCACGAAACTCGACGATCTGTCGGCGGACATCAAAGAGGCCGCCCTCGCGTTCGACAAGAGTGGCACCGAACGAGTGCAAGCGATTCGCGACTGGATGGGGGAAGTCGAAGACAGGGACGCGCTCTCGGCCTGGACAGTCGAACCGGCTACACTGCGGCTGTCCTTCGCGCGCCTGCATGCTGTCATGGATGGAGCCTGAACATGCCCGCTTCCTCTGTCACCGTCCGCATGTATGATGTCGGCTTCGGCGATGCCTTCCTGATTACCGTCAAGCAGGGCGAACGGGCATGGCGGATGCTCGTGGACTGCGGCGTCCATAGTCTAGGCAAGGCACGACCCCTCCTCGACGTCGTCCGGGCGATCATTTCGGACCTTACCGAAGCGGCCCCACCGGGAACACCACCGACCCTTGATGTGCTCGTGGCAACACACCACCACGCCGACCACATCACGGGATTCGCCTACGATGACTGGGACGCAGTCCACGTTGGCGAAGTCTGGGTGTCATTTGTTGAAGACGAGACCGACGACGACGCCAAGAAGCTGAAAAACGGGCTCGTCCGCGCAGCGAAAAGCTTGCACACCATAGTCGGACGTGCACCCACGGCCCTCGACGGCACATCGCAAACCGTGGCCCTTCGCCTTGCCGGCACCCTGGCCCTGAACTCCCTTGGAAACGAGGACGCCATGGACCGTCTGCTGGGACGCAACGGCAAACACTTCCTCAACATCCCGAAAGTTAGCTACCTCCCCGACAGGATTGCCGAGCTCAACGTCATCCGCACTTCACTGCCAGGTGTCACCGTGCACGTCCTCGGACCGTCACGGGACCCGGACCAGCTCAAACGAATGAACCCTCCGGCATCGGCTCAGTGGCTCGCCATGCAACATACCCTGGAAGAGGAAACCACCCACGAGCCGCCCGGTCCACTCTTCGACGATATCTACAGCGTCACTCCGGACGAAGTGAACCAGCACATCGGTATCGACCTGGTCAGCACCCTGCCGTCGCTCAACCTCGGGACACTTAATGATGCTGCGACTGAACTTCTGGCGGCGGCATCCATACTCGAGCGCTCCGTTAACAACACCAGCATCTTCTTCGTTCTGGACGTCGACGGCACCAGGCTCGTCTTCGTGGGTGACTCACAACAGGGCGCCTGGGAACACGTCCTGCAAGACCCTGCGGCCCGCGCACTCGTAAAAAACCCCGCCTTCTATAAGATCGGCCACCACGGGTCCCACAACGCCACTCCGCGCGATTACGTCACCAACGCCATCGGCAACCACGGTACCTACGCCATGCTCCCGTATGGGAAGGTCGACCAGTGGGGCGACATACCCAACGGGAACCTACTGGCCGCTCTGGCCGAGGTGAACGCGCAAGTCGTGCGAGCTGATGCACCCGTTGCCGATGCGCGCGTTCAGGTCGGGCCCCAGAACCTGTGGACTGAAATCACCTTTCCTGGTTCGGATTGATCGGACGGCCGATCTGTCCACTCAATGGCAACAGGGAGGGTGGTAGCACCTTGGTGCTGGTTCCACCCCAAGGTCGTGTCCTTGGTGTTGCCCCTTCCTGCTTCGGCTGGCGCAATGCGAGGGAAAACTCACCGCGGGTAGGTACGAGGATCCACCTAATGCCGCTTTCAACACATGCTTGATCTCCTAACTTCCCGTTCAAATATGGTCAGGAATGCGCCTTTGCCGCTGCAACCAGCCCGGCAGACAGCAGCCTCGCATGAGGCTGGCCTCTCAGCCCTCCAAAGCGTCGCGGTCCTCAGTAACGCCCCAGTAACAGGGCGCATGTTCCACTTTTCGCGGCAGCAGGCTCACCAGGATGCGTGGTAGGCCTCAGAACCGAACCGTTTAGGAGTAACAAATGGCCGACACCACGACTCGCCCACACTGCAGCGTAAAGCCGAGAACTGTCCGGTTACTGCCCAGCGAACTGCCGGCCAATCGGCTGGAGCTCATACGCGTCCTGGCATCCAAATGGGTCAACGGCACCGTGCTGCACTACTTTCTGACAGAGGGGCCTGAACCGCAGCATCAGGCCGTCCGGGACGCGTTCAGCGAATGGAAGAACCTGCCGATCGGACTGGAATTCGTGGAAGTCACGGACCGAAGTGAATCAGAGGTACGGGTCGGGTTCGACCAGGCCGACGGATCCTGGTCCTACGTCGGTCGCGACATCCTCGGTATCGGAACCACGGAGACGACCATGAACTTCGGTTGGGACCTGACAGACGATTACGGCCATACCACTGCCCTTCACGAGATCGGCCACACTCTCGGCCTCCCCCATGAACACCAAAACCCGTTCGCCGGCATTGTCTGGGACGAAGAAAAGGTCTATGGGTACTTTGGGGGCGCCCCAAACAACTGGTCCAGGGACCAGACCTTCCAAAACGTCCTGCGGAAAATAGATGCCGGCGAAGTCGAAGGCTCCAACTGGGACCCGAACTCGGTCATGGAGTATTGGTTCCCTGCAGGGCTAATCGTGCAGCCAGCGCAGTACCACGGGGGCCTTATTCCGGCCGGCGGCCTCTCCGCGACCGACAAGGATTGGGTCAAACGCTTCTACCCGGCCCTTCCAAACGTACTCCCGAAACTCGAGCCGTTCCAGACAAGGACCCTGTCGCTGAAACCCGGGGAGCAAGCCGACTTCAGGCTTGAGCCCTCGGCATCGCGAACCTATCAGATCGGCACTTTCGGCACAGCTGACTCAGTCCTCGTCCTATTCGAGGACGTAAACGGTGAATTGCGGTACGTGGCCGGCGACGACGACAGCGGGCAGCAACGCAATACCAGCATCTCTGCCAAACTCTTCCAAGGCCGAAACTACGTTGTCCGCGTACGCATCTACTGGACCGGCGGTTCCGGCCAGGCTGCGATCATGTACTGGTAACCCAGGGCCCCACTGGACCGAAGAAAGGCCTCTCCTTTCAAACACAGACGGGGACGTCAGCACAGGAAGACCCGGCAACAGCGAAACGCGGTAACCAAGCGGGTCGCTCCGGTCATGGCGGTGCCTTGGGCTTTCAAAAAGCGGACAATGATCGGGGAAATTCGGCGAGCTCAGGGCGTCCGTGCCGCGCTCGTCGTCGCTGCCATGTTGATCTTGGCGGTGACGTGGCCCCTCAGACCCCTCTCTATGCAGAAGCGGATCCTGACCCCGACACGGGCACCGTTAATGAGGCAATCACTTACGCGGGACTTGACGCTGGATTCGATTCCGAGCGGATCACCCAATTCGAACCCACCACCTTCAGGGGGACAGTCATCTACGGAACTTCCTCGCCAAGTTTGCCGACACTATAGGTTGCCTGGAGGAACGAGACCCAACTTACGGCTGAAAGTGAGGGGACCTTTGACATCGAACCGACATCAGCGTCCCTGCAATTCCTCGACGCCGGCAGACGGCGTTCAAGCGGTGGCTAAGAGCTGACATGAACTTGGAACGTGGCGCCCGTCCTCTCGGGAAACAGACGCCCCTACTCAAAATTCTTCCCGTCGTTGTCGTAGAAGGCGAAGTTGTTCCGTGCGGCAGAGAAAAACTTCGGTCAATATGTGTAAGCTGGCGAATTCTTTAGGCATTGTCAACGGATGTGACGGCATGTACCTGCGACTCAGCAAGTGCTGGCAGTAACGCTGAAGTAACGGCCCGCGTGCTGAACTTCCAGAATTCTCAGAACTCTTACAAAGCTTCCTACCTTTAGGGGGTTGCATTGGAGGCACGGTACCCCGAGGCATAATCGCCGTCGTGCTGGCAGCGGCACTATCCGGCTTGAGGCGGAGCTGTCACCTATGTCCCACAAGTCGCGAAACTGCTATTGCGGCGAAACCCTCCACTTGACATCGCCCAACATCCTCACAGGGAAATAGTGTCACTTCCCAGCTTTCGAAATTTAGACAAACCAACGAGAGTGATCTAGATGCCTAATAACAACGCCGGCACTAAAGGTGTTCGGATGATCTTTGAATACGACGGCGACGACATCCGCCTTATCCACCGCTCCGAGGTCGATGTCGCCCTGACCGGTTTCGACACCCCACCCGAGGTACGCTCGGGCCGGTTCGCAGAGGTCCGGGACGCTGAGGGAAAGGGCTTAACGAGGGTTCCGGTCAGAGTCGAAACGACCAGCGCGGAAGTCTTTCCCGAGACCCCAGGTGAGCCGATCACCCGCGTGACGGTAGATCGACCCAAGGGCGCCTTCACGGTTATCGTCCCGGTACCCGTTGGCGCGCATTCTGTAGCTTTGCTAGACGTCAGGAGGCCGACTCCGCCGCCCGAGGGATTGGCGGCACCATCGCCTTCCGCCAAAGGCGAAGAAACAGTACTTGGAGTATTCAACCTTGAGCTCGGAGGGCGAGAACAGTGACCACGTCAGATGGCTCGGTGACCGGCACGACGCAGATCAGCGGTTCAGCCCCCCGCAAACGCGCGTTCAACATCGTCATGCTCGGGGACGGCTTCCAAACATCCGAACAGACCAGTTTCAACTCCGCCTGCACATCATTCGTGACCGCACTGCTAGGCGCGGCTCCATTCAGCGACTTGGCTCCCGTCATCAATGTCTTCCGGGTGAACGTAAATTCCACAGACTCGGGGGCTGATGACCCGTCGTCGGCCGGCGGTACAGGCGCAACAGCCCGCACGTACTTCGACGCGACGTTCGGCGGGAACGGCATCCGTCGTCTGCTGGTGTGCAATGCCTCAACGGTGCTGATGGTGGCCGCCGCACAAGTGCCAGAATTTACTGTCGCGATCCTCGTCGTCAATTCAACGGTCTACGGCGGTTCCGGGGGCTCCGTGGCCACGTATTCGCTCGCGGGCGGGGCCACTGAGATAGCCATCCACGAGTCCGGCCATACAGCCTTCGGTCTGGCCGACGAGTATCCCTATTATGCAGGCGGCAACGAGACCGGCCACGACCAGCACCCCGCGAACGAACCCTCCGAGCCCAATGTCACGGTCAACACCAATCGCACCACGCTCAAGTGGCGCTGGGCCGTAGCCGCGACGACTGCGATACCCACGATGTCGAACCCGAACTGCTCGACAATTGATGCCAGGCCCAGCCCAGTTCCCTCCGGGACTGTCGGCGAGTTCGAAGGCGCCCACTACTACCACTGCGGCGCATACCGCCCGGAATTCGACTGCAAGATGCGCAACCTGGGCGTACCGTTCTGTGCGGTCTGCCGAGCGGTCATTTGGAACAGGTTAGCTCCCCTGGCCACCCTCGATGCACGGCGCCGGACGCCAATATCAGTGGTGGCGAGATACCCGGAGCACCTGGACGTGTTCGCCGTCGACGCGGCTGGCCGGACTGTGTCCGATTGGTGGGACGCCTCGAGCGGATGGGCCGGCTGGTTCCACCTCTCGGGCGGGATAGCGTCACCGGGCGGTCCCGGATCCCCTGTAACGGCAGTCTCCCGCTACGCCGGTCATCTGGACGTGTTCACGGTGGGCACGGACAACCGCGTGTACAGCGCATGGTGGGATGTGAGCGCGGGCTGGTCACAATGGTTCGCCCTCGGCGGCCTCGTCGCCAGGCCTGGATCGACCGTGAACGTCGTCTCGCGGTACACCGGGCACCTCGACGTCTTCACGATCGGTTCCGATGGTCGCGTCATGTCCTGCTGGTGGGACCAGGCCTCGGGATGGTCGGGGTGGTTCAACGTCTCTGGAGGCATCGCGGCCTCCGGCGCACAAGTTACGGCCATAGCCCGCTATCCATTCCACCTGGATCTGTTCGTGGTCGGTACCGATAACATCGTTTACAGCTGCTGGTGGGACGAACGGACCGGCTGGGCGGCCTGGTTCCGGGTTCGCAGCCAGGCCGCGAAGCCGGACGCGACCGTCAATGTCGTCGCCCGTCACCGTGACCAACTAGACCTCTTCACGACCGACCCCTCCGGCCGCATAGTCAGCACATGGTGGAACGTCCGCAGCGGTTGGGGAACATGGTTCCAAGTGTCCGGAGGAGTGGCGTCACCCGGGTCCCAAGTGACCGCGATCGCGAGATACTCCAATCAACTGGACCTCTTCACAGTGGGGACGGATAACCGGATCTACAGCACCTGGTGGCATGACACCTCCGGCTGGGCTCCCTGGTTCGTGGTCTCCGGCGGAGTCGCCTCACCAGGAAGCACCGTCACGGCCATTTCCCGGTACAGCGAGCACATTGACGTCATTGCAGTCGGCTCGGACGGCAAAGCCTACAGCTGCTGGTGGGACGACGGGGCGGGCTGGGCTAACTGGTTCCAACTATCAGTCAGCTAACCGTGAACAGAACTGCTCCGGATTACGACGTAAAACATTCACCCCCTTAAAAAGCCCAAATTCGCGTAGTGGTTCCGACTCTGCAATACGCAACAACATTGACAAGCAAACTGGCGAAGGGTTCATCCGAGGTAAGGCGTCAGCAGACTTTGACCACACCGTCGCCGTCGTTGCGCCCGTAGAGGCTTCGTGGCGCAACGCATTCCGCGTCAAGTTCCTTTGCAGCCGCTCAGGAGAACTTCGCGGTGTGGTCGGCACTCCTAGATTCCTGACGGATCAGGGATCGGTCCTCGCGCCGAGCCACTCCGTAAGACGTGATCTGCATCCGTTGCACAAGCAAATCCAAAGCGTTGTGGCGGACCGGTTGGCCAACCTGTCGCCCGGCTGTGCGGACATACGCAGACGTGCAGTACGTCTGCCAAGTTGGTACGACGGCTGGGCCATCTTTGGGCAAGCACGACTGAGCTATCTACCACCAAAGCAGGAGGTAAGACCATGAGCGACGGGCAGAGCAACGGGAATTCTGAAACCCTTGTCTCCGGTGCGCGACTCAGACGGTGTCTGGATAGCACCGAATTCTGGGTTGTCCAACTCCCACAATACGCCGATCGAAACCAGCGCAGAGCCGACTTCTGGGCGATCGCCGCTGGCATCTTGGCAGCGGTCACCAGTCTCGCCATCTGGCCAGCTCTCGGTGAAAGTCCTACGATCGAAGCCAAGATTCTCGTATCAGTGGTGTCCTTGGCCGCCGCGATCTGCGCTTTAGTCCCCCGGATCAAAGGGCATGGGGAGCTGGCCGGGGCTGCACGGGTCCTGAGCGCGCAGTATGGCAGTATCCTAGGCCGTTTAGTCGATCTGCTCGCCGAGCAGCCTCTCAATCAGGAGACGGCCAAGGTTGTGGTCAACGAATTCCAAGCTGTGAAAGAGAAAAAGGATGCCTTACGAGGCCTGCCTATTCGCGCTGGCGCGCAGGCCGCCCACCGGGAGTAGGAGCGTCCGCCTCGGCTTCACCTAGTCAGATGCAGCCCAATATGCCGTCGGGCCGGTACCGAAGACACATGAGGTTGAGCTCAGAGGCGTTTTTCAGACATTCTGGTAGTGAAGTCTGTAAATCCAACCCGGCACTGGACCTAACCCTCACATGCCTCGGAAAAACCAGGCATGAGTGTGGACATTGTACACACCCGGTTGGACAGGACAAAGCAACACAGGCCACTCTCCGATTGTCCTTTAGAGCCGCCGGCCGCCGTGTAGGAGAGCAGATTCGCAACAGTCATGTCGTTCCTGCTCCCCCGGCACATGAATAGGTGTAGGCCAACACCGACCTACCAAACAGAACCGGAATGAGGAATCGCAAAACCCGAGCTCAGCACACGGAAGTCTCACCAGCCAGGGACTTGGACCCGCCACCCCACGCACCTGAATAGGCTCCCCGGCAGCCAGGCCAAAGCCAGCACCCCTAGCGTCAGACGCGCCCAAGCACGAGCTTTGTGCACACGTCAAAGCAAGAAAGCCCCTGACGAGGCGATCTGTTGTGCCCGAGGTGGGACTCGAACTACATTCCAGCCCCTGCAAACACTGGGGACTCTCGAAAACATGCGGAAACCGGAGCAGTTCGTGGGGGTACGAGGTACTCCCGATACGAAAAGTGTGGACATTGTCCATAACCTCCGCTGGGGTCAATTTCTCGAACTCGCTCGGTCGTTTTCTGGGCGAATTCACGCTCCCCGATCACCGCCGCCCGCAGCTCCGAAAAGGGTAGTCGGCCAACGATTCCACTCGACGGGAGTGTAGTCATTCTGAACGGCCCGATGATAGCTGGGTGGGTCCTCCGCGCAACCAGGGCACATCCGAGCCGGCCCCGAGAACCGGAAACTTCCCCCCAACGTGACTGCTACCTCGGCCGGACGAAGTTTCCGAACCCCGACGCCGGTCCCCCAAGTTGCACTCCAGCCCCTCCACCCAGCAACTACTCCGCTACCAGAACGACGAACTAACTCAACGATTCCGGGCGGGTAGTCCCAGTCAAAGCCTCCGGCGAGCACCGCGATAGTCGCCTGTCCTTTGCCCTGGCTTCCGGCCAGCACGGCGCGATGGGCGTGGGCGTCGACGCCGTAGGTTCTCTAGCCCGTTGGCGCTGTTGCAGTGCACCTCCCGAAGCCCAGAGCACAACCCTCATGAGTCACCGCGCATGGAGGGTAGCCGTGCTCAGCCAGCCGACCACCGAAGTCTTGCAAACCGCGAGCGGAAACAGGCCATCGTGACACAGCATGGAGGGACACCCCTCGCGTGACATTCCGCATCCGAACCGAATCCGTGGAATGCCGCGTCATATTGTTGGCCCGGGAAAAGTGCACGATCTTGCCCGAACATGCTGCACGACATCCCTGCGACTCGTCGGGGTTTAAATTAACACAGCAGCGTCAACATCCAACCATTTATCGACTGTGTCGAGATAGATTTCGACACGTGCGGAATACGTCGCCTTGTCAAGTCCAACCAAAATCTAGGTCCAAGCCGGTCCGACACTGAATCGAGTGGTAATTGAGGTATTAGCGGAAAGGTCCCAGATCCGCAGCAACACCTTCAACGTTGCCTTGACCGGGAGCGGATTTCAGCCATACCGAAAATTGTAAGGAAGTGGCGACAGCCGCATAAGTCGGGAACACGTTGCCACTTACAATATTGTTGAATATATGTTGGCAACCTTACATCCTGGGCCACGGATCCACCCTGCCGAGAAGTTTTGAACCGCATAAACTTGTCGCCCTGTTTGGCTTCACCCGGACTTGTGACCAAGGAAGTTGTCACGGCTTGGGAAAGATTGAGCGGCTGCCAAGCGCCCAGGCCTGATTCGAAGTTTCCCGTACTCAGGAACATTTCACCATCTCTCCCCGTTGTGGACTAGGGCCGGCAGTTCGGCCCCCGAGATTATTTTCCCCCCACGTGGTTCCTCATAGGTTGGTGCTGAACTCTACTCTTTAAGCTCCAACGAGTCCAGAAATCGACCAATTCTCCAGAGAGCTGTTGGGTAAGGCATCAAGATCAACTGCTGTCGTTGGAGCTGCGATTTGGTTAAAATCGCGCACCCGCGAAGAAAGGAGAAGTCCCTTAGGCCGCCGGTGACAACGCTACCTCGAGAGTCGGCCTCAGTCGCTTACTTAGTAACCATCGCAGCGACAGAACGTTGGCTTTCGTCGGAAAGCCACACCTGCTTCCCGATATCACCCCGCCGCGCAGCAGTTCCTTTCCGCCGCATCTACAAATGATGGCCGTCGGCGGCCTCAGCGTCTAACCGGGTAGCGGTTTTGAGGGCGATCAGGTGCTGCCGAGCAACCGGGAAGGGAGCATAGATACACGGCCGTGGGGAACGAGGGACTGTTCGAGCGAGTGCCCAAGGCTCACCCAGATCGCTACCGCCGCAGCCAACTTACGACGGCGGATACCGTTGCCCCAACCACCCGACGGTGCGCGGACATCCACTTCCTCATGCCGGCCACCCTGCGCGTCTTATCTGTCCACGAGGCAGCTGGCGGGAGAGGAGCCGCGCTGTCACCGTAGTGCGTATCTGCTGGTAATGGGTTTCCCCGTTCCAGTCGACGAAGTCATTAGGGCAACAGATCCAATAAGATTATCCGCCCGTAACGCCGCAGTAACGCGCCAGCTGTTCAGATGATCACGTACTCGAGGATCCGTTCCTGAGAGGTGAACAAAGTTGAGTAACCCCCTAGTCGACATCGTCCCTGCCGCCGTTCGGAAAATTGCCTACGCAGTTTATGCGGCCGTTGGCCTAATCCTAGGGTGCATTCAGGTCGGCATATCGGCCGCCGGAGGCAGCCAACCGGTCTGGTTAAACGTTAGCCTCGCCGTCTTTGCTTTCCTCGGCGGCGCCTTGGGCTTCACCGCCGCATCCAATACCCAACCAATCGAGAAGCCCGTGCGACACCCCTAGGGCAGGACCGATCTGTGGGCCGATATGCAGCTACCACCCAATAAATAGTAGAAACCTCTACTATAAGTGCCAGCCAACGGCGACTCGGCCCGTGCGTTGCGTTTCCGGCGCTGAGTAGTGCGCGAGTTGTTACATGCTCCCGCTCGGACTCTAATACCTCTGTGATGACAGATGCACACCCGCGCCCCGGTCGCCGCAACCAGGCCGGCGTTCGCGCCGGAGGTCACCAACTTCACCCCGTTCAGGCCGCGGGCAGTGAGGTCGCGGAAGAATCCCAGCCAGCCCACGCCGGCCTCGGCCGAGGATGCGCATCGGGTCGGGGGCAAGCCTGGGTGGGCTGTGCCGTTACACCAAGCTAAAGCGTACTACTCATGCCCAATGATTATGCGGAGGAGTTCCGTCAAGATGTTATTGATGTGGCCCGCAAGGGCGAGGCGTCGCTCGTGAAGATTGCGAAGATTTCGGGCTTTCAGTCACGCCGTTGAAGCGTTGGATTGCCCTCGCCGAGCGTAAGGACTCCGGGCCGGCCCGGCAGCGGTGGAGTCCGGCCGACATGCGGGAACTTAAGAAGCGCAACCATCTGTTGGAGCAGGAGAATGAGATCCTGCGCCGGGCTCCTGCCTATTTGGCCAAGGACATCAAGCCAAAATAGTCTAACCGCCGGTCACGGATGTTGCCGCCGACGGTGTCCCCGTGGCAGTGACCTGAAGGGTGTTGGGATTCAGCAAGCATGACTATCACCGGTGGAGGGCCAGTCCGGTGGCGGAACGGGACTGGGAGGATGCGCACCCAGCCTCCTGGCATGCACGCCGATGATCCCGCCCGGTTACCGGTTCATCGCCGACGAACCCCGAGAAAGGCATTACGGCGGGAGGAACAGGGTCCAGCGCTTCTGCCGTGACCACGGCATCTGGGCGGTGTTCTCCAGGAAGCGGAGCGGGACCGAAAGCCGGGACCGCCGGGTCACGACGACTTGGTTGAACGGTACTTCGCCACCGCTGCACCGAACGACCTGTGGCTGACCGACATCATCCCCGTCAGGCCCACGGCCCGGCGGGGCGAGCCATATACACCGCTATTTACACAGTCCTCCCATCAGCGGATACCAATCGCCGTCTCTTGCATTGGAGTGGTAACGACCCAGTAACGGGGCGCATGGGATCCTAGATCCGGCCTGACGTCTGCGCCGGTGCGTAGCCAGCCTTGAGCGTTTTCACGGTGAGTCACTCGACACCTAGGAGGCCGACGATGGGGGGAGCTGGGCGCGAAGGAATCGTTCTGATAGGTGCACTCATCTACGCCGTCGTGTTTGGTATCCGGAAAATGCACGACGGAACTGAAAGCGAAGTCAAAACGGGCCAGCGCATCTTGGCTGCTGTTGCGGCCGTCGTCCTCCTTTGGGTGGCACTAGCCGTGATTTTCGCCCTGAGCTAATGAAGTACCGGTGCAGGGCCAGATAGGCCGTTAGGTGGTACCCGACCCAGCTCCTGCCGCTACCAATGGCTCCAGCGTCCATTTACGCCGGCCCGTGTAGAGTGTCCGCAACCACCGTTAGACGGTTGGGGTCGATACAGAAACCGTGCTCAGAATGCTCAAGTGGAAAGGCTTGTGCAAGGGGCGTCATTCTTCGACTGACTATGTTCAGAACGGAATCGACCGCCGAACGAAGCGCATCTGGATCCAGCTTCTCAGTGAGCAGCTCGGCTTGGTTCTTGCCAGAAGCGACCTGCTCTTCTAACGCCGACATCGTGTCGTCGCGTTCGAGGGAGGTAGTTTCAAGCAACCTACGAACAGATACAGTTCAGGATCCGTTGGATCATCCATCCGAAATCGCATTGGATGCCTGGGCCCTGCTTTCGGATCTGCCGTGACAGGCGAGCCTTGCCAAGTCGTTACCAGATATCCTGTGTCGGAATCATGTGTAAACCGTGGCGGGCACCGAAAACCTCACCCTTCCGAACGAAGAGATCCTATTTCCCGAAGTTCCAGGCGCGAAGTGGGCTGCCCAAGGGAGCAAAAGCTGGGCATTCACCCTTCCAGGAGCCGCCGTCGCCGGCAACACCGACATCTCAAAGGGCTTCACCGGCGGGGCTGACGCGATCTCGCTTGTTTACAACCGAAACTTAGATGGCTACGCCAACGAGAACCTGCTTCCTACGGAGCGCAGAGAGAACGTTGTCCCGACACCTGGTCCGGGAACATTCTCTTGGAGCATAAAAGGGGCAATTATGCCAGCGCCAAGCGGTTACGTGACGGACCTGACGCGAGACGGTATCCAAGCTCAAGTGACGTTTGTCATTGGGGCTGCGGGCGGGCTCCGCACCGGCGATCGCACCTTGGCTTCGAGATAAATTCGAGGGTCTATTCTCGCGACCGAGGCTGCAACGTTTCCCGGCACACCTGAAAGTGCTAGGGAACGGAAGAACCGTCCTCCACCCGGGCGTCAATCGTGCCCATAAAACCCCACCTCAGGGCCCCGGGTCAGGCGGCAAGGACACGATGCGTCTGACATGGGATAAGCGGCAGATGACCACGTGGCCTGCGCCTGGATCTGCTCCCCCGAGGAGGCATGGCCGCGACCCCGGGCCGTTCGGTGAAAATCGCTTTGATCCCGGCGCCTCGAGAGAGACTTAGGGTGCCTGGGTTGTTACGGGGTGGACGTTGCACTGGGTACCGTCGGAGTCAGGTCCCCGGACTCTCGCTCCCGAACGAGCGCAGCACCCGGCCGCTCCCACAGGCGAGAAAGGCGATCAGTCGCGGGCAACTCCAGGGCAGTTCCTGCGTATTGGTACGCGCGCAGTACGCGAACCGGTCGATGCGCCGATTCGAACTCCGCATGGCGCTGGGGTACGAACCCCGAACAGGCACCGGCCTCATTTGACCGGGTCTGGGACTGCCCGAAGGCCGCTCGAGCGGAAGAGCCGAAGTAACGCTGCAGTAACGCTGAGCGGCGATAGTTTCATAAGGCGAATGCGGAACGGAGTCCAGAGCTCATGCGCTGGCCCGATCATCCGGGTCAGCGCCCCGATCACGCCTGCCGCCCGATGATGTTCAGCCTCGGACGGGGACAGGATTCTCAAAACTAAACGGAACACGCTGAATGGACAGTGACATGGATCGAGTTAGAGACACTGCAAACCGCGTCGATGGATCAGGAGTTCCGGTCCATGGTCTGAGTGACTTCGCGGGCGCAGCACTCCTAAACGGCGATAGCCTTGAAGCAGCCAACGAAAACTCGACGGCACTCACCGGAGCAACAGGTGTCCTCCCGAAAGACATTCCCCCGTCAGTGACCATTATTGTTCCATCGGGCGTGCCCGTCGGTGCCCCGTTTAGCGTGCGCGTTAAGGCTAACCCGGGAACGCATTACTATTACACGACCGGTGATGACCCCAGCAACCCCACAAAGCCCCAGCTTCAGGGTGATGACATTGTTCAGTACGAGGGCGGATTTCGCCTGCAGTTCGATAGCGGGGAAACGGCGACCGCCACGGACGTACAGCTGCCGGCCACTGTGACACTGAACCGGCCTGGCTACCACGTGGCCCAGGTAAGCGCACTGATTGCCGGGGGCGGTTCCATCGATTCCCGTGCCGCTCAGTTCATCGCAGGGGCCGTATCCGTTGTCGTCACAGCACCCGGGGAACAGAATCCCCCGGCCGCCGTACCTCTGATGGAAACAGGTGCCGGCGTTACCGTCACGGCCACCGCAGACTGGCTGGGGGGGCTGGCAGTGACCGCCCAAAGCGGACAGAACACCGTCGGCCTTTCTGCCACAGACGCGGCTGGGACGAACTGGCAGGGAGTGCTGCATCTGGATCCGATGCCTGTGGGCCCGCGTTCCATCACAGTAGTGGCCACCGCAACTCTGGATCAGCAGCGCACCAGCACGGTCGTGCGCACAGTCACGGCAATCGACGCGGCGGCACCTCACGTGACGGTGAGCCATCCGACCTCCGGCGGTAAGGTCCTGCTCGGCACCTCCGGCGCCGTGAAACTGAACGGGGTGTGCAGCGACACGCAGAGCGGCATGAGCGGCGGAAAGGCCGCGGTCGGTGTCTCACTTTCACCGATCGGGCCGTTCGCGGCCGCAGAGCCCGGTTCCCCCAGTGATTTCTCCCTGTGGTCTGCGACAGTCACAGCACCGGGCATCGGACCGTTCACCGTATATCTGCGGGCCTCCGACGCGGCCGGCAACGCCGCCGAGATCCTGCCGTGGCCGCTGGAGGCAGTCAGCGACTATCTCCCGGCCACTGTAGACGATCGTCTGAGCGAGACCGAATACCTCGCCGCCCTCATGGTCTTTGCCCGCGACGCCGTGCTCACGCCCGGGGGCCAGGTCAAGACGGCAGACCTCACCGCGGCGCTGCAGCAACCTGTGGACCGGATGAGCCAACCGCTAAGCGCGGCGGCAGTCGCCGGCCTCGCCCCGGTGAATGAACTCCGCCTTCCCGTCGAGCTTCTGCGCGCACGGATTGCCTCCGGCGGAATCCCGCAAGCACCGGGACGGCAGGGGGAAATCGACTACCTACAGACGGCATACCAGACACTGCTGGTCGCTGCCGGAACCAGCTATGACGAGATGCGGCAGGCCCGCGGCGCCGACACCGCAACTCGGGCGGCCTTGGCGGCACGACTAGGCCTCACGCTGCATGGGCCGGCAGGATCGGCAGAGGGCCGGCCTGACCAGCTAGATACCCTCACCCTGGACGGGGCCGCGTTAACCGAGGCCGAACTGGAGCGCCTGTTCGCGCTGCCGCAAACCACCGCAGGTCTCGATCCATTGCGCCCGATCCAGCAGTCCCAGCTGCTCACCTGGCAGCTGGTCACCCAGGCCTCACAGTGGCAGGCCGAAGACCTCAACCCGCCCTCTAATCGGGCATTCACAGTCGTGGTTGACCCTGATGTGATCACCACCGCTGATATACGAGCCGGCAGCACCCTCGCGACCCGCATCGACCAGCTGTTCAAGGCCCGTTCCGGCCTCCTGGCCGAGCATGCCGTCAGCCTCACGGCTACGGTGGCTGGCGCCGCCGATCCGCCGGGCTCGCTGGCTGCTTTACTTGCCGCCGGACTCCCCAACGGCACCCCTGAGCTGCTTTCTGGGTGGCAAGCCCAGGAGGCCCAGGGCGTCGACATCAGCGATCCCCTCGCTGCCGCCGGACTCGACCGCACCGGCTACCGGTATCTGCTCAGCCTGGCAGGCCTAACAGCGGTCGCCCACCCTACCGCCCGGGAGTGGGACGACGGGGTGCAGGTTCTCACCGGAGCCTTCCGACGCCGGAAGTACCCGGAATGGCTGTCCGAGGAAAGCGGCATCATCCTCTCCCCCGAATTCTTCACCTGCGGGACGGAGCGCCCCGATGCGGGCATAGTCCGTATCGACCCGCGCGCACGCGCCGACTGGACCGGCGTCCTGTCTGCACGCACGACACGCCGGCAGAACCTTAGCGACGCCGCTACAGCAGTCATAGCAGCGGCGGAGCAGCGTTCCCTCCCTGTCCTGCGGGACGCGCTGCTCGCCGATGTGGCAGCCACGGTTACCGGGGACGTGGGTGAATTCCTGACCGGCATGTATCAGGTCGACTTCCGCGCCAGCGGAGCGGTGGCCACGACGCGGATGGCTCAGGCCATCGCGAGCCTGCAAACATTGCTGGAACTGGTCCGGTCCGGTGATGTGAGTGCCGCCTCGCCGGCCCATGTCTGGACGCTTGGCGACAGTCAGGCCTTCGACGTGGCGTGGACCTGGATGGGTGGCATCGACAGCTGGCGTCAGGCGATATCTGCATTCCTGTTTCCCGAAGCGGCGCTGGCGCCTCAGGTATTGGACCCTGCCGTGGACCCAACGTCCGGTGCCTCAGAGGAGTTCCACACCCTGGTTCTTGCTTTCCAGGACCTGCCAGGAGATGCCAGCCCGTCACAAGTCCTGGACTTGGTAACGGACTACTGCCGTGCACGCTCCCCCTGGCTGATCAACCAGAATCCGCCCGAGCCCGGGCAGCTGAGCTATCTCAGCGGCCGTAACCGGGACCACCAGGGGCGTCTTGCGGCGTGGTCGGGGTCGCTGCTCGTCCAGGGGAACGACGTCGGACCCGCTGCCGCTGGTGAGATTTTTTGGGCTGTACCCATGCTGGCCGCCCAGCGGCTGCTCGCGGCAGGCCATCACCAGGAGGCGATGGACTGGCTATGGGTCGTATACCCCTACAACGATCCGCAGGCGGTGTCCATTTACGAGCGCATCAACGATGAGGGCGACATGGCGCCCACACCGCCCGATATGAGCTTCCCGCCGAACTGGACCAAAGACCTGAATCCATTTCACCTCATCGCCGCCCGGGGCGGCAGGCCCGCCCCCTACCTGCGCAACACGCTGCTGACAATCATTACCGGCCTCATCGACTACGGCAACAGCGAGTTCAGCGTAGACCGCGACGCCTCACTCGGGCACGCCCGCACCCTCTACCTCACCGCCCAGGGACTGCTTGCCCATCCGCGGTTCGTGCCTGTACAGCCATCGGGCCCCGGCGAAGCAGCCCTTGCGCTGCCGCAACTGGACATCCTGACCACACGCGTGCAAACTCAGCTGGCCAAACTCCGTCAGGGCCGCAACATCGCAGGTCTGCCCCGGCTCGTGGCTGGAGCACCCAGCAGCAACAACGCCATTCGCCAACCCACGCCCTACCACTTCAAAATCCTGCTCGCCCGCGCCCAACAGATGGCCCAGCAGGCCGGACAACTCGAAGCACAATACCTGTCGCTCCTAGAAAAATACGATACGGGCACCCTCAAGCTCAGTGACGCACGGTTCGCCGCGGGCCTGGCCGAGCTCCAATCAAAAGTGCATGAGGCGCGCGTGCAAGAAGCTGACGACGCCGCAAAAGCCGCCGACACGCAACAGACCAAGGCCACCGTGATGGAAGCGGCCTACCGTCAGCAACTGGAAGCCCCCCCGAACCAGTATGAAACTACGCTGCTGGATCAGTACGGTCAGCTGCGGGACTTGCAGGACGTCGTCTCCGTCGCTAACGGCGCCATCGGCATCGCCCAAGCTGCCGCCAGCGCGGCTAGTCTCGATTCGGCGATCTTCAGTTTCGGAGCCAAAGTCGCTCTCGGGGGTATCCAAATTGCCGGATATGGCGTCAAAGCCGGAGCGGAGATCTTCATCAACGACCTTCAGTCCCAGATGCAGGCCAACCAGCTCAGGGCCGGTATTGAGACGCGCCGTGAAGAGACGGCTATTCAGCACACGTCCGCGGCGCAGGACGTGCTCGTAGCCACCGCCCAGCAAACCGTCGCCAAAGACCAGAGGACCATCGCCAAGGCGGAGCAGGACGTGTCCACCCGACAAAACGAACAGGCCAAGGCGACGCTGGCGCTACTGACCAGCCAGTTCACATCCCCCGATCTTTACCTGTGGATGAGCGACACTCTCGGGTCGGTGTACCGATACTTCCTTCAGCAGGCCACGGCCACGGCGCGCCTCGCTCAGGACCAGCTCGCCTTCGAGCGTGCCGAACCGGTCAGGACCTTCATCGGCGTCGACTACTGGAAGGCACCGCAGGGCAGCCGCAAGGCGCCGGTCATGGACACCAAGGGCATGACAGGAGCTGAACTTTTGCTCCAGGACCTGCTGCGGCTTGACCAGTACGCATTCTCCACCGATGAGCGAAGGCTAAACCTGTCCCAGACGTTTTCCCTCGCCCAGATCCTGCCGATGGACTTTCTGCAGTTCCGCCGTACGGGACAGCTAAGCTTCGCAACACCTATGTCCTGGTTCTCCCAGGATTTCCCCGACCATTACCAACGGCTGATCCGGCAGGTCCACCTCAGCCTTATTGCCCTTGTGCCGCCCGACCGCGGCATCCGCGCCACCCTGAGCAATACCGGAATCTCGAGGGTGACGACACCGGGCATATTCGGATCTTTTACCGACGTCGTCCTGCGCCGGGACCCCGTGTCCGTGGCGGTGACTTCACCGTTGAACGCGACGGGTGTTTTCGACCTGGATCTGCAGCCAGAGATGCTGCTCCCGTTCCAAGGCAGCGGGGTCGCGACGCAATGGCAGTTCAGCCTACCGAAGGCGGCCAACCCGTTCGCGTTCGCGAGCATCGCCGACCTGCTCGTCCGTATCGACTACACCGCGCTGGCCGACCCGGACTACGGGGCCCTGGTCATCCGGGAGCTGAACGCGAACCTCGACAGGTCTTCCGATTGTGTGTTCAGCCTGGCCCGCGACTTCCCCGACCAGTGGTACGAGCTAAACAATCCCGGTCCAGACGGCGTCCGCAGCACAACACTGACCCTGTCACGCAACAACTTCCCTGCAGATCTTCAGGGGCTGCTCACAACCCAGGTTGCAATCGGTCTGTCCACTGCCGGAACAGACCCGGTGCCCCAGGTCCAGCTCTCACTCAACCGCACTATCGGCGGCACGTCGGTGGGTGGCAGCACGGAAACGGACGGAAACGGCATCGCCAGCACACGGCGCGGCGCTATTGCATGGTCGCCGTTGGCAGGAACGGATCCCACGGGCAGTTGGCAACTGTCCCTGGGAGCGACGGCCGACCCGCTATTCACCGCCAGCCGGGTGGAGGACCTGCTGTTCGTCATCAGCTGGCACGGCCGCGCACCCGCGTGGCCCGCCTAACCCCGACACACCTATACGGAGGAGTAATAATGAGAAGCCGCTCCGATGCCGTCGTGGTTCCGACGGCCAGTACGGGTCATGCCTGGGCCTGGTTTAGTGATGCATTTCCTCCAGGGGGCGCACGAGGGCTCGAACAGGCCTTGCACCGGGTCTTACGCCATGCGGGCACGCATGAGGCCTTTCTCTGCCTTAGTCGGTGGCTCCGGGGCGTCCGATGAGCGGGCCGAAAATGGGCGGGATCAGTGTTCCCAAGGGTGGCGGGGCACTGACCGCGATAGGCGAAACCTTCCAGCCCGATTTGCATACCGGTACCGGGAACCTGTCCGTTCCCATTGCCCTTCCGGAGGGACGGAAAGGCCTGACCCCATCAATGTCCCTGGCCTACAGCACGGGGGCCGGCAACGGGGCCTTTGGGCTGGGCTGGACCCTCGGCATACCGCAAGTGGCCCGGCGGACGGACCGGGGCATCCCACGCTACGATGACGCGCTGGATACGTTCGTGCTCTCCGGTGCTGAGGAACTGGTGCCCGTACCGGAGGGCACCGCTGCTCCGGCGGCGGGGGCCGTGGGTACGGTGAGCCGATACCGGCCCCGGACCGAAGCCGCTTTCGCCCGCATCACCCACGTAACTGGCGAGAGCGGGGACTATTGGGACGTCCGCAGCAAAGACGGGCTGCGCAGCTACTACGGTACCCCCCGGCCAGCGGACGCCTCGGCCGACTGGGCCGATCCCGCCATCGTCGTCAACCCTGCCGGTGGCATCTTCACCTGGCTGTTAAGCGAGACGAGTGACCTGCTGGGTAACCGGATCAGCTACACCTACCGCCCCGACCCGACGGGTAGCCCGCAGCTTTATCTGGCCGGTGTGCGCTATGCGGACTACGGCGACAAAGCGAACCCGGCATACCTGGTCAGCGTCCGCATCATCTACCAGGACCAGGACCCGGACGGCCCACCACAGCGGCCTGACCCGTTCTCGGATCGGCGGCCCGGCTTCGAGCTGCGCACCACGCTGCGGGCCAAACGCATCGAAATCTGGATCCAGACCGACACACCGGTGCTGGCCACCAGCATCGCCCTGAACTACGTCGATGAAACAGGAACACCCCCGAGTAACAGGGTCTCGCTACTGGGCCGGATCCAGGTCCGCGGTCACGACGGTGCCGCGGAGCAGGCCCGGCCGCCGCTCGAGTTCACCTACAGTGACTGGGATCCGGCTTCCCGCAGGTTCCGGCTGCTGGACCCCGTTCTACCTCCAACCCCGCTCGGTACCGGCGGGCTGGAGTTGGCCGACGCGTTCGGTGACGGTCTGCCGTCCCTGCTGCAGCTCAACGAAACGGCCCGGTACTGGCGCAACCGCGGCGGCGGCCTTTTCGATCTTCCCCGTTCCATCGCCGACACCCCCGCCGGAGTTTCCCTGGATCAGCCCGGAACGCGCCTGACCGACATGAACGGGGACGGCCGACCCGAGCTCATCAGCTCCTCGGCGACCCGAACCGCATCTTGGTCCCTGGCCGCGCCACGTGACGTGCCCGGAGCACAGGCAGGCTTCGACCTGTCCAGCTACACGGCCAGGACCGCCCCGACATTCCCGCTGACGGACCCTCAGGTCCGGCTGCTCGACCTTGACGGGGACCACCAGGCGGACGTGCTGCGCGGAGGTAACCCGCCGATGATGGCCCACGGTGACGGCCACGCCGGGTTTAGCGGCCTGCAGCGACTGCCGGCAACAACGGACCTGCCGGTCCTGGACTTCACCGACCGGCGGGTGCAAACGGCCGACATGACCGGCGATGGATTGACCGATATCGTCTTTATCAACAACAGGTCGGTGATCTACCGGCCCAACCTGGGCTACGGGCGGTTCGGACTGCCCGTAGCCATGAGCGGTGCGCCTGACTTCAGCGACGCCGCCTCCTACACCCGGACCGGATTCGATCCCCGCCGCCTGCTCATCGGCGACGTGGTGGGCGACGGCACCGCTGACGTGCTCTACATCGGTGAGGGCCAAGTCACCCTCTGGGTCAACCAGTCGGGCAATGGATTCGCCGCCCCTGTGATCGTCCACGGAACCCCACGCACCACCGATCTGACCGCGGTACGGCTGGCCGACCTGAACGGCACGGGGGCGCCCGGCATCGTATGGTCAGGGGTCGGCCAGGAGAACCGGACCGCCTTCCTGGACCTGACAGGCGGGAGCAAACCCTACCTGCTCACCGGCATCGACAACCACGCCGGGGCAGCAACCACGATGAAGTACGCGACCTCGACCGCCTACGCCACCGCCGACCGGACCGCCGGGCGCCCGTGGCGGACCACCCTGCCCTTCCCCGTCCACGTGGTGGCCAGTGTAACCACGCATGACGCGTTCGCCCACACGGTACTGAACACCCGGTTCAGCTACCACGACGGTTATTGGGATCCCGGGGATCGGGAGTTCCGTGGGTTCGCCCGCGTCGAACAGACCGACGCCCTTCTCCCCGTCACTTCTGAACCGCTGCCCCCGGTAAAAATTGAACCGCTCGACCCCCTGGCCGCCCCGGCCAACGTGCCAATAGGATTCGATTCGGCCGCCGCGGGCAACCTGCTCGCCAACTTCAGCTTCGACGCCCCCTCCCCCGGCGGCCCCAGCACTCTAACCACGACCGGCGACCACCCGTCGGGCGGCGGCCCATCAGCCGCTGATTCCTGGACCGTCTGGAACAACGCTGCCACAACCACAACCACCGAACTGCTGGCCTCAACCCTGCCCTACGGCCGGGGCGGGTCGATGGTGCACGTCACCACCGGCGCCGGCGGCTGCGGCATCGTGCAGACCTTCCTTCCCGCGCACACAGGCCCCGTCCACGTCATGTCGTCCGCATGGCTCTACGTGATGCGGGGCAGCGTAATGATAGGCACCGGCGACGGGGGAAATACCAGCGAAGATGCCGTCTGTGCCGAAACGGGCCGCTGGATGCTCATGGAGGCTGGCAATCAGAGCACTCCTGGTAATGAGATCGTCATCTACTCAGCCAGTGCAGACGGGGCCGAGTTCTACATCGACCACGCCTGGGTCCGGGAACCGTCCGGACCCACAGAGCCCGTGGACAGCCCTCCGCTGCGCACCGTCACCTGGTTTCATCCCGGCCCGGTCGGGCCGCCTCATGGGGCCTGGCACCAACTCGACTTCAGCGAGGAGTACTGGCCCGGTGATCCACAGCTGGCCGTACACGTCGATTACACGGAATTACCGGATCGGCTGCCACGCCCCTCGCTCCGCGAAGGCGTCCGGGCAATGCGCGGCCGGGTGCTGCGCACTGAAACCTACGCCCAAGACAGCTCTGCCCGCGCCAAGAGCCCTTACGAGGTCCACGACTTCGCCTACCAGGTCGCGCCGGTGCTCGACGGTCGTACCGCCGAGCATGCGGACTGGCAGGCGTCGCCCGTGGTCACGGTCCATCCAACCATGTCCCGGTCGGTTGTGTGGGAACGCGGTATAGATCCCATGACAAGGCTCCTTCTCACCGGAGGCTACGACAGCTACGGCCGTCCGCATGCCAGAGCAGACATTGGGGTTCCCCGCGGCAGAGACCCCCGCGCCCCAGGCGCTGCCTGCCTGGCCACCCTCACCGCCACCGAGTACGCCACCCGCGATGACGCCGGGATCTACCTGGTCGACCGGGTAGCGCGCACCGTCCGGTACGAATGCGGCGACGACGGGACCGGACCCGTGCTCGCGTTCGGGCTGGCTACACTCACCGGCGCCACCACGACGAATCTGCGCGGACTCGAGCTCTCGTACTATGACGGTGAGGCCTTCACTGGTCTGGACTTGGGCCAACTGGGGGACCACGGGCTACCAGTTCGCACCGAACACCTCGTTATCACCCCGGCGCTCCTCACCCAGTCGGGCCAGCCCGGACCCGGCGGCACCGGCATCACACTCCCGCCCTACCTCAGCCTCGATGGGAGCGCTGCCCCGGCCAGCTGGCCGGCAGTCTACCCCGCCGCCTTCCAGCAGGCCATCACCGGTGCCCCCGACACCCGGGGGCCGCACCTGGGCTACAGTTGGCATGAGGATGTCGGAGACTACGTTGCCGGCTACTACGCCCAAACCTCCCGGGTGAGCTACGACATCCACAACAGCCCCCACATCGGTCGCGGCCTAGTCACCGTGTCCCTAGACTCGGTTGGCGCAGAGATTGCCACGAGTTACGACAGCTACCAACTGCTGCCGATCAGCATCACTGACCCGGCCGGACTTACCACCACCGCCGACTACGACTACCGGCTGCTCAGGCCGATCCTGGTCACAGACACCAACGGCAACCGTACCGCCGTCGGTTACACCCCGCTCGGATTGGTCGCCTTCACCGCCCAACTGGGAAAGATTGCAGGAGCGGAGGCTGACACCGTCGCGCAACCAGGCGTGTCCTACGAGTACCACTTGACAGCCTGGGACGACAGCGCACCCACCGGAAATTCCCCCGCCAATGCCCGGCAACCCATAAGTGTCACGACCGTGCGACGGGTCGAGCACCGGTGGACCATCGTAGACCGGGAAAATTCGCGCCGCACCGCCGCGGGCCAGCCGCCACTGACCGACCGGGACATCGCCGCCTTGTTCGGTCCGGAGGAGCAGACCAGCCACCCGGAACGGTTCATTCACATAGTCGAGTTCAGCGACGGACTTGGACGGCTCCTACAGACCCGCACCCAGGCGGACGACTTTATTATCGACGACCTTGGTCTGACCGACGACCCGGCAGTGGCAACCGGTACCGTCACCGGCCACAATGCCGTGCCTGAGTCCCCGGCGGTCGTCGTCAGCGGCTGGACCGTCTACGACAACAAGGGACGGCCCGTCATCGGCTACGAACCATTCTTCGACACCGGATATGGCTATCTGGGGCCCGCTGAGGGGCTTCTGGCGTCTCTGGCGCGTACTGTCCGGCATTACGACCCCCGCGGGCTGTGCATCCGCACCGTCACGGCCGATGGGACGGAAACACTCACCCTCCGCGGCGTTCCTACCAGCCTCGCCAACCCGGACGGCATGGAACCGACCCCCTGGGAAACCTGCACGTATGACGGCAACGACAACGCCGGCCGCACCCACCCCACGGTCAGTCTGGCGTTCGCCGACCACTGGAACACGCCCTCCAGCACCGTTCTTGACGCGTTCGGCCGGACCACTGCTACCACCGCCCGCAACGGTACCGAGATACAGGTCACCACCACCAGCTACGACATCGACGGACACCCGCTGACCGTCACCGACCCGCTGGGTCGCGCATGCGCGGCCACCTTCTATGACCTTGTCGGGCAGGCGTGGCGCACCTGGCTGCTGGATGCAGGCACCACCCACACGATCCGGGACGCCGCCGGCGCCCCAGTCGAACAACGAGACGACAAGGCCGCACTCACACTGTCCGCCTTCGACCGTGCCCATCGTCCACAACTTGGCTGGGCCTCCGAGCATTCCGGCCAGACACCCACGCTGCGCCTTGTCACCGTCTATGGCGACGACCCGACCGGGGCCGGACTGACCCTCGAACAGGCACGCGGCGCCAACGCACTCGGCCGACCCGTGCTTATTCTGGACGAGGCAGGGGCGCACTCCATCAGCGGCTACAACCTAGATGGCAACCCGGTGACCGTTACGCGCCGCATCTTGCAACTGGAACTGCTGCTCGCTGCCCTCCCCGCATCAGGCACAACAGGCGGTGTCTGGGACAACACGAGCTACGCCGCGGACTGGCAACCCGCGAGCGGCAAAAACTACACCGAGCACGCGGACGCCTTGCTAGATCCCATCAGCTACCAGACCGACAACGCATGGGACGCGCTCGGACGCAAAACTGCTGAAACAGGACCGACCGACGTGACAGGGACACGCAGCCGGTACGACTACAGCTACGGCCGGGGCGGCGGCATCACCGCCATCGCTTTGGACGACACTCCCTACCTGCAATCGGTCGCGTACGACGCCCACGGCCGCCGCCTCCTGGCGCATCTCGGCAACGGCCTTCTCCTTCGCTACCGGTACGACCCGCAAACATTCCGTCTCTCCCGCCTCCACACCGCCAACGCCACCCAGCTAAACCCCGTTAGCTGGCAGCCCCACGGGCCAGCACAGCAGGACCACACCTACCGCTACGACCTTTCCGGCAATCTCCTGACGATCGCCGACCGTACCCCCGCATGCGGAATTCCGCCAGCCAACCCGAACGCGCTCGACCGCCGATTCAGATACGACCCGCTCTACCGGCTAACCGCCGCCACCGGCCGCGAAACCGACATCCTGCCCGATCAGCCATGGTTGGAAACACCCCGCAGCCAGGACATCACCCGCGCCCGCGCGTACACGGAAACCTACGACTACGACCGTGCCGGCAATCTTCTTACCCTCCGGCATGCCGCGGACGCCACAGCGGCTGGCGCCTACACGCGCACCTACACCGCCACCGCCGGCAGCAACCGACTCGCTACGCTCGCCACCGGATCCATTACCGCAAGCTACACATACGACCCTGCCGGGAACCTGACCTCCGAAACTACCAGTCGCCTCTTCGAATGGGACCACGCGAACCGGCTCGCCACCTACCGCACCCAGGCCGGGCCCGAACCATCCGTCTACGCCCAATACCGCTACGACGCCTCCGGGACGAGGACCATCAAGCTCGTCCGCAACCAAAATGGACCCGACACCGTCACCATCTACATCGGCGCCGGGTTCGAACGGACTCTCCACACCCTGCCAGCTGCGGCCGCGCCCACCACCCACGACGCAGTGCACATCCTCGACGTCGCCAACCGGATCGCCACCAGCCGTAGAGGCGACCCGCTCCCCGGCGACGTCATGCCACCGATCATCTACACGCTGCCCGACCATCTAGGGAGCAGCACTGTCGTCACCGACCCCGCGGGTTCGCCGCTCAACAAGGAAGAATACACACCGTATGGCGAAACGTCGTTCGGCAGCTATTCACGAAAACGGTACCGATTTACCGGCAAGGAACGCAATGAAGAAAGTAGCCTCTCTTACCACGGAGCGCGCTACTACGCCTCCTGGCAGTGCCGGTGGGTAACTTGCGATCCGATACCAACCACCGGTGGCAACGTATATGGCTACTGTCATGGCGCGCCGCTCGTGCAGAGAGACCCTGACGGGCGAAGCCCAATACCCGTAGTGGATGGCATCGAGAAACACTCGGGCTCAACCGTAGCCGTTTCCCCTTCAGGATCTCGGGCAACGCCCGCGCCCACCCAAGCGAGTACAACGAATGGGCCTGGAACGCTTCCGGACGGACGGACGGATTGGGGCTGGGTAGCTAAAGAGACGCTGAAGCAAATTAACCCTTTCTCCACGCACGAAGAAAGAGTTCAGAAAGTCAATGCAGCACTGGCGCGCAACACGGACTCACTCAGGAGGGCCGGACTTCCTACCGATAACGGTGAGGGAATTCTGTCGGGATGGAGTCTGCTGGGACAAACCTTAGGGGCCGTTGCGGCCGGACGGCTATTGGGTCCCGTCCTGAACAGATTCCTCGTACCCAAGCCCGTGTCGGGCGTGAGGTCAGTTGTCCTGCCGAAGGCGACCGCCTCTACGGAAGCAGTCGTTCCGGAGACCGCAAAATCACCACTAGTAATCGACGTTTCAGAACAAACCCTTCCCGAGCCTATCCGGAGGGCAAAAGCACTTGATGAATGGAATGAATATTTGGGCCCGAACCAGACAAACGTCCACCCTCGCACTGGACTTCCGGACGCCGACCGATTGGTGTCGTCGGATGGCCTACGGAGCATCCGCTTTGGACAGCATGAAATGAATAGTAGCCGCCTGCATTACCACATGGAGGAATGGTTCCCGGATCCAGATCCTGAATTGCCGACACTTATGATTACCAATGACGTTAGAAACGTGAACAAATGAACCTAAACTCGCGTGCAGTCATAGGGCCGCTCGCGCACGAACCGCTGGGTGGCGGCCGACGGCGCTGCTGGTGCGGGTCCGCCCTTACAAATGCACCGGGTGCGGCCGGGTGTGGCGGCAGGACAGAGCGCCTTCGCCCCGTCGGTGACTGTTTTCATGCGTGCCTTACACACGGGGTCCATGAGATTCCTCGCTTTCGCCCACCACACTCAGCGCCCGCGTTCACGAACTGAAGTGTGGAGGCGGCCCGGTATTCGGCAGCCTCCGTGGTTGGAGCCGGAATGATCTTGGCGGGCACTCTAGGCGCTCTCAAATGAGGCACCAGTCGGGATGAGCCACAACGCCTTTTCGTCCGTAGTGCTTGTCCTGGTGGGAGTCGCGTTGATCGCTTTCAGACGTTCTGTATCCCAGCTTCAACTCACAGCACTGGCCAGTGTTGAGTATTTCAGGAAGAACCCCAAGATCCATCTCAAGCGGCTGGGTGCGGCCGCGGTAATTTTCGGGGTGCTGTTCATGCTTATCGGCATTTTCAGATATTTCGCGGTTTGAATCCTTCTACGAGAGTTTCATCCATCTGTGCGTCTAGCGATGGAATCTGCAACACTGACGGACCAGTGGGACTCTGGCTCTGTCCGTGACGGTCGAAAAGCGAGTCTTTGTGGGGGGGCAGCGAATGGGTGAAGGCGTAGTTTTCGCGCTGGTGGCCGCTGTCTGGTTCGTCTTCCGTAAGCGGATAGCGGCATATCAAGTGTTCCTGGTTACAGAGAAGTTTAAACTTCTCCCCGTCAGGGACAAAGCCGAGCAGCTGCGGGGCGTGGAACTTGTAGGCACCTTGTTCTGCGCACTGCTCTTCGTTGCAGGGGTCTTGTTGATGGTTCTCCGCACACAGCTCGGGTAGACCGTTGAGGCGTCCGCTGCTGGATCCTTTTACGGGCGATCAAGTCCTTCGCGAAGTGTCTCAAACCCGAAAGCGCCGATCTGCCTTTCTGGCCTGAATACCGGCAAACAGAACGGTGGACAATGTTGCTGGACACCACCCCGACAGTGGTCCCGGACCCCCGGCAGCAACAACGGCAGGCATGGGAAACGGCAAAGTGGCAGCCGGACACCTGGTGGGAATTCCCCGCCCTGCACTCGACCAACACCACCACCGACGACTGAAAGAGTCCGTACAATGACGTACACCCACAACACAGCTTCCGAAGGCACCGGGGACGACCTGCCAACCACCCTTTACAAAAAGCTTGCCTGGCGAATTCTGCCCCTGGCCTCCGTCTGCTACGCCGTGGCCATCATCGACAGGGTCAATATCGGCTTCGCCAAACTGGAGATGAGTGCCGACATCGGGCTCTCGGCCGCGGCCTACGGCCTTGGCGCTGGCATCTTCTTCCTCGCCTATATCTTCTTTGAAGTGCCCAGCAACATGATCCTCGAACGGGTCGGCGCAAAAGTGTGGATCGCGCGCATCATGGTCACCTGGGGCGTTGTCACTATCGCTACGGGGTTCGTCCAAAACACTGGACAGTTCTACACTGCCCGGATCTTCCTGGGCATCGCAGAAGCGGGCTTTTACCCGGGGATGGTCTATTTCCTGTCCCAGTGGTTCCCACGCAAACGCCTCGCCCAGGCCTTGGCGCTGCTGGTCATCGCAGGACCCATCGGCAGCATGTTCGTCGGTCCTCTGTCCGGGTGGGTCATGTCCGGCCTGGGGGGACTCGCCGGTCTCGCAGGCTGGGAATGGCTCTTCGTGATGCAAGGCATACCGGCTGCCCTCCTTGGCATTATCTTCTTCTTTGCTGTTGCCAGCTCGCCGAAGGACGCCGTGTGGCTCACCGCTGAGGAAAAGGCCGCCATCGCGGCAAGCCTCGGTCCCGCCGGGGCACGTGAGAAAGCGTCAAAACAGTTCAAGAAGGCCATCACCACCAAGCGGGTTTGGCTCCTCGGCTTCATCCTGGCAGCCAACTACATAGGCATCTACGCCGTCGTCTTCTGGATACCGAGCATCATCAAAAACACCGGCGTTACGAATGTAATGACGATCGGGTACGTGTCCTCGGTCCCGTTCGCTGTCGCTGTCGTGGCGACCATCGCCCTTGGCATTTACTGCGACCGTAGCCAGGCGCACCGGCGGGTACTGGTCACGGGCATGGTACTGGCCGCGCTGGGGCTCGTGATCAGTGTGGCCACCGGCGACCAGCTGGCCCCCACCCTTATCGGCATCTCCCTCGCCAGTGCACTCTTCACCGCTACGGGCCCCATCATTTGGGCGGTCACCAACCTCGAGCTCAAGGGCATGACGGCGGCCGCCGCCGGCATCGCGCTGATCAACACCATCGGCTCCATTGGGTCCTTCCTTGGCCCTTACGTCATGGGGCTCGGCCAGGACTGGACGGGCAATGTCATCGTTCCCCTCCTGTTCATCGGAGGCGTGGCGGTAGCCGGGGCACTGGCTGCCCTTGCCATCCCCCGCACCCCAAGGAACCCGGAACACCTCGACAGAGGGCGTGACACTGCCCTGAAACCGGTCCCCCAAGGGAAAGCGGGCGCCCAGTAGTGAACACCCTCTCCGAGACAGTGCGAACCGTGATGGAGGCCTACAACAAAGGCAACCCGGAACCCCTGATCGCCACTTTCCACGACGACATTCAATACACCATCGTCGAACTCGACAGGACATACCGGGGCCTAAAGGCAGTCAGCGCCCTGGCCCGCGAGGGGGCCGGACAAACACGGTTTCACCTGCAGGAAGTCACATCGCACGGGCCGTTGATCGCCTTCACCTACGACCACCACAACCCTCTTGCCGGAATGAGCTACAACGGCCCAGGACTGGCCGTCCAAAAGTACGACGACGACGGACGGCTGCTCGGACAATGGGCTTATAGAGCCTGAAAACCAAACAAAGGACGACGGCGGGATTCCCGCCGTCGTCCTTTGTCATTCTGATCGCTGCTATCGCAGCAGCCCCGAGCCACTACGCCCGAAGACCTGCCGCTGTCAAGCTTTGTCAACACTAGGCACGCCAACAAACGTTTGACCTGCGGAAACACTGTGCCCGAGGTGGGACTCGAACTGCATTCCGGCCCCTGGAAACAGTGGGAGCCCGCGAAAACATGCGGAATCCGGGCCAGTTCGAAGGCTATTGGGCCCAGTACGAGAGGAAAGGTGTGGACATTGTCCACACCCCGTTTCGGGGGTGTTCAAGGACTACCGGGGCACCAGATGTCTGGAAATCTCGGCGGCAGAGTCCAGCAAGTCGATGGTGCCCGCGGCGACTCCGACGACGAGGTCGAAGCCTTCATCCGTGGTGAAGCCATGCCGGTAACCGTTGATCCACAGCAACAGCACCATGAGCGTCCACGCCGTCCGTTTGTTGCCATCAATGAGCGGATGAAACCGGGCGACCGACTCCAACAAGGCAGCCGCCTTCACCGCCAGTTCCGGATAAGCTTCCGCGCCCATGACAGTCGTCGCCGGCCTGGCCAATGCCGAGGCCAGCAACCCGACATCCCGTATATGGAAGCCGTACCGATCAACTACCTGCAGGGCATCCTCAATGTCCAGGTACGCTGTCACGCGTCCTCAAGGCGCTTCAGCAGCTCAACGTCATGACTCATCACGAAATCAAGGCCCTCGCTGATTTCACGCTGGCGAGCGTGGCGCTGAAGAACCAACTCAGCCCCCTGCAACAAAAGCGCAGACTTTGACGTATGTTCCTCGGCAGCCAACTTCTCCAGCCGTCGATCGAGCTCTTTAGGGACACGGAGATTCATAGCCATGTCCTTATGGTACCAAAACGGTACCCGTCCTGCCGCCGTCATGCTGTGCGATCTCTGTGCAGTCAGGACGCGTTGTAAGCGGCAGCACTTCCAAGCTTTATGACGGTTCCATCATCGGCTCTTTAGCAGAACGAGCAGAAGCGGATTAGACGACTCGTGGACGCAGTCCCGTAGAGCTCTGAAAGGCAACCCGTGTGCTTCCTTAAGGCGCAAATGGAGGCAGGAGCTCTTGTGGTGTGACTGCGCTGGGGCAGGCACACTGCCTCCATGCCGGGGGTGTCACTGCAAAGCCGCTGTGCGCTGGCGTCGCTCTTCGCGGGGAATCATCGGAGAGGTTCCGTTCAGGTCTGGAAGTAAAAATGCGTGTGGGCCGCACACCGCTCGTTCAGTCGAGCGGCACAGTTGGGGCACGATGTGGTCGACAGATAAGCGTTTATGGACATCTCGCTTTTGCACACACCGCACAGGACTGCTGGCTCTGCCCACTCGTTTCTTGGCCATGTTAGGGCCGGGTGGTCTGCCTCCTCCTCGTGACAGAGATGGCAGGGATAGTACCGAAGACAGCACTTGAACTTTATGGCTATGACATCTACGTCGGTGTGATAGTGAATGCAGCGGGTTTGGTCGTCTACGGTTTCCCCGAAGATCCTCATAGCCATGCTCCGGCCTCGCTTACTTCACGCGGCGCACGAGGATGTCCGGGAAGGCCTTGTGGGCGGCCACCGCGGCGGCGGATGCCAGTGCGTCCTTTAGGATGTCGCCGGGGTAGAAGATGAGGTCACTGGCGAAGGCAGCCTGCCATGACAGCTTGAGGTTGACCATCATGCCGAGCACGCCGAGCAGGTGCGATGCGACCACGGTGACCACTACCGCGGCGAGGAAGAACCAGAGGCCGCGCCGCTTGGCGGGGAGGCGCCGGATGATTTGCTCGGCGGCTATGCCAACGAGCAGAGCGGCGAGGAGGAACCCCACGATGTATCCGGCGGATCCGCCGGCGAGGACGGCCAGGGCCGCCCGGCCGCCCGAGAAGATCGGCAGCCCGGCGAACGCAAGGAGTAGGTAGAGCGCCACCGCTGCGGCGGCACGTGATCCGCCCAGGACGAGGCCTGTCACCATGATGGCGAGGGTCTGCAGCGTGATGGGCACCCCGAAGCCGCCGACGGGAATGCCTGGGACGATCGCCGAGGCTGCGATCAACGCGGCGAACACGGAGATAAGGGCCAGCGACTGCGCATCCCACAGTGGACGCGGCGTGCGGGGGCTGTTCTGGGCCGGGCGGCGCGGTGCCGAGGTCGAGGTCGTCTCGTGGCTCATGGTTCCTCCTGTGAATGGTGGTCGGTCCTCCGAAGAAGGCTACAGAGCCCTGTCTACGGTCATTTTGTAGCGAAGCCACGACTGCGCCGATGATCTATGGATCAATTGCCACAAACCAGCCATCTGCCTTGCACAGCTCTCGTCCAAGGCCTCACGCGCAAAGGTGTCCGCGTCGAGTTCGTGAAGCAAAGCCTGGTCTCCACAGGCGAGGACTCTCCCCCATGGCCAACCTGATGCTCTCGGTCATGGGCGCCTTCGCCCAGTTCGAACGTTCCCTGATCGGGGAACGGCAGCGGGAAGGAATTGCCCTGGTGAAGCAGCGCGGAGTCTACAGTGGGCGGAAGAAGACCCTGCCCCCGAACGGGCAGCCGAACTCGTGAATCGCGTTGAGAACGGTGTTCCGAAAGCCGTTCTGGCCCACGACTACGGGATCAGCCGTGAAATGGTCTATCAGTACCTTCGTCTGGCCAGGGTCACCTAGAACTCCTGGCAGACAGGTTCACAAACCCTCTTATGACAGCGCCAAGACTGCCAGTTCCGCACTTCGGCAAGCTGACGGAATCTCCATTATCGGCTATCAAATTTTGCCGGGGGAGTGCCCTCAAAAAGGGGCTGCTTCCGGCCATCATTCGTGGCTTTTTCTCCAGGTTCCGTACTTTCAGTGACACACCATGGAACAGGCTCCATTCCTACCGATTCTAGGCGCCGTTACCTTTAGCAAGGTCCATAGCTGCAGTCTTGTCTTAGGGAAGGTTTGCAGTATGAAGGACGCGTTTGATCATTTGCGCCGTCTCGAATTCGAGCCGGCCGTTGTAGAAGCTGTCAGGCTGGATCCGGGAGCCAGAGAAGAATCTGTTTTTGAACACCTGGATAGCTCGATCCGTGCCGTCGTCATATGTGCTGCTTCCAGCGGAAGGGATCGCATATCCGATGGCAGCTAGATCGGATTTGACCTCGGTGACCACTGCGCTATAGTTCGGGGGCTGCCCTCTTCTAATGGGCAGCTTGATATTGGTATCGGCCTTGAAGATGGCGCCGTAGATGTCCTCCACTGGGTTTGACGCTGTGAAGATTGTTGAAGCGTCTGCCGGGGCGAGGCCGAAGCCTGCGGTTTCCAGTCTGGGCCAGTCCAAGCGCTTTCCTGGGTCGAGTGCCTTTCGTCCGACATCGCCGTTTGGATGCAGTCCGATGTCGCTGTGGCCAATGAAGTTTTTCGCTTTTGTTGCCGGGTAAGTGGCTTTGAGTTGGCCCAGTAGCGCAAGGAGGGCGACATACTGAACCTCTTCGTAAGCGACAGTGTCATTGAGGTGGACGATTTCAATACCGATGGACGAGGTATTGAGTGATGGCCTGCCTTTCCACATTGATCTTCCGGCATGGTTGGCGGCGTCGGATGCCTCGTGAGCCATTTTGATTATTTCGCCCGTCCGGGTAATCACGTAGTGCGCTGCTGCCTTCTCAGTTGCCGTCGGGTCCACGAAGTGGGGCGGCAGGTCACTGTTTCCGGCTGTGTGGTGCAGAACCACATAGTCTGGCGATACTCCTGTCGGGCGCGAGGATTTGTGTGGTGTTTTGGCCCAGAGGGGACGGAGTTTGACCGTTATGCTGTCGCCGCGAAGCACGATATTGGGATTGCCGGTGATAGCCGTGATGCGGTTCCCGGTGACCGTCACTTCCGCGCGTTCTTCCAGCCACATCCTGTCAGGTAGCGGGACGGCTGCCGTTGCGGCGAAGCCAGGCCAGTCCGCTGGTTCGGTGACAGAGTGGTCAGGTGTGATGGTCAGGTCGTGGACTCCGTCTTGAAGTTTCTCGTTCACGTCCTTCCAGGTGTTTCCCTTGACGTTGACGGTGAGGTTCATGCTCCCACTGACGATTGAAGCTTTGAACCGGACGTCCGTGTCGGTTGCCAAGAATTTGTTGACGCCCTGGATTCTGAAGGTACGTTTCGCCGCACCGGTTGGAGCGGTTGTGCCGGCGTCAGCCTCCAGTCCCGGCAGGTAAAGGATCCGCCAGTCTTCGAAGATGGCGAGTTTGCTCAGGTCTCCGCCGTTGAACTTCCGGTTGAGCTCGTCGACCGACAGGGTGATGGCTGTTCCTTCATTTGGTGGATTGAAAACTGTTGGGTCGCTGTCGAATGTCTGGCTGATGTCCCATGGGTCGAGAACCTCGACGCGTGCCCCGGTCGCCGTCTCGTCCCCGGCTATGCCGTGAATGACTATTGCGTGGGAGGAAGGTTCCCCGACAACCGTCACGTAGAGGGGGCCCCGCTCGCGCAGCCATTGGCGCCATTGCGCCGCGGTGGGGTATTGGCTGCCGACGAGTTGGATGTCTTTGAAGCCGTAGAAGTCCTTGACGTCCTCCAGGCGGTCCCATCCGTATGACTGCTCGAGGCTGTAGCCTACTTCTGCTGCCAGATGAGTGGCGGTGAGCACCACGCTGGCGGAGGCAGCGATGCTGCGCCGGTATCCCTCAAGCATCGCCATTGCAGCAGCCCAGCAGGAGGTTTTGTTGGGCTGTGGGACCAGTGCTACATCGTAATGTATCGGTTCCTGCTGTTGCGATCGCCCGGAGCTAACTTGGACCTCTTCGGTGCTTCCGTCCGAGTGGGTAGTCTTGGCAGTTACGCTGCGGCCGTCATCGAGGGCTTCCACTGCTGCCGTTGTGAGCGATGGTCTCCGGCTTGCTTGCGCGGCTGTTTCAGCTTGTTGCCGGGCGCCGCCGTCGATCTGCTGGCCCAGGTGGTCTCGGACCAGTTGGCGGTACTCGGGGTCAGTGATGGCTTCGGCATCGTGTGCTTCTTCCAAGGACCGCATGATGGAGCGGGAATTGGCTGAATTGTGGTCCTGCATGGCCATGGTCTTGGCCATTTCCGCGAAGGCTTTCGCGTTCTCCTGGTTTGAAAGGTAGGTGCGAATGACGTTTTCCTGGTTGCCGGCAAGGCCTGTAACGTCCCGGAAAGCTTGGCTGTTGACGAGGGCCGTTGACAGCCCTTCCAGTCCGCTGCCGGGTGCGGGGGCTTCCCTCGGGGTTTGCATTGTTACCAGAGGCTGGGCGAATTGGGCCCAAATCGCTTTCCAGTCGGTCCGCTGGGGTGTGGGTGTGACGACCTGCTGGATCGCTGTTGGTTCTTCGGTTCGGAAGAGGTCCCAGTCTTGAGAGGAGTCCGGCTTGACCTCTTCGCAGGCGTCGCACTGCCCCATCAAAGCCTCCATGTAGACTCCCCGGGTCGGGACGCTCAGACGGTAGGGTTCGACCGGGTGGAGGGGCAGATAGTGATCACGCAGGGTTGGCGTTGCTTCTTCCTCTTCCTCTTTGTTCTCGACGATGAGGGCCTGTGAGACGTTGTATCCGTCGGCTACGGGAAAGACCAGCGAGTTCCCTGCGACAGTGATCAGTTCGTGTTTGACTACGGATGACAGGCTTCGATAGCCGAGGGGTGCCCCGAAGCGGTTGAATATTTGAATGTTGAATCCGTCTAGCAGCATGAAGCGGCGGTCGGCGTCAAGAGTTCGCCACAGTGCCTTGTTGTAGTGCTCGAGGTTGGAGTTCAGGTGGGCCACTAGTTCCTCGACCAGGTAGGTATCTTCTTTGCGGGGGTTGCGGCGGTCCTGGGACGTCAGCGGTGTGGCGAGCAGAGCCCCGCTCGTAGCGAAGTCTTCGTCCAGCAGATCGTTGCCGGAGTAGCCGTTGTGGATATCACCGCTGTAATGCGCTGTTATATACCGGATGCGCACTTTGTCCACGATGAGCGTGGCTAAACCAGCACTCCGTAAGCCGTGGATTACCTGGCTGTTGGAGTGCAGACGCATCTGCTCCGGCAGATCCTTGCGGGGTACGGTGCTGCCGCCGGACAAGCGGATCTGCATGGCGCGTTCTCCACCGTTGTACCTGCTCATCGCTGTCAAGTCGAGATTAAGTGTCCCAATTCGGATAGTGTCAACGATTTTATTGAAAATCAGCGGTGCAATATCCCGATTGAATATTCCTTCCCATTCAGAGATGAGCCGTCCCGCAAAGTAGTTGTCGAGCATCTGGTGAACATCACTGAATTCTCCCAAGATGTTCGAGTAAGACTCCCACTGCTGTCGATCGATGGGGTTCTGAAAAAAGTCGATAATGAATGAATTTCCAGAGATCTCGATTGTCTTTGGGGCAAATGACTTGACACGTATTGCATCGGCTGGGCGCACGGATTGGAAGTTGGCGTCCAGGTCCATGAATGCATCGAAGATACGCGTCTTGACCAGGACTTCTTCTTCCACCGTGTTGGTACCGGGCCCCCCCAGCAGGGATAGGCCCCCAGTGAAGACCGCCACGGCGGCGGTCTTCACGATATCGATTTCTTGGCGTGACACGGTCTTGGTAACGACCGGGAGGGAGACGATGCGGTCGTATCTGGTTCTCGGGCGCGGAAGGCGGGTGCGTAGAGTGAACTCGCCGGTGATTTCGGTGATGGGGTCTTCGGCGTAGCTATTCAGCGGGAAGTCTACCCTTGAGTATCCGCTCAGGATTCGTTCGTTGGCGTCGAAGGCGCGGGTCAATGGATGCTGCTGCCGCACGCTGCCGCGCAGCAGCATGGGACGTAGATAGGTGCTGGACGGCATGGGGAGAAGGTGTGTCGTCAGGACGTCTTTCCATTTTGAGATGTTCCTGCTGTTGAACTCGGTCAGCAAAAATGGGACAAAAACGCATTCTTGAACGTCGGCGAGTTCCTGCGAGATTGCGTAGTGCCGCAGGACTTCGAAATACATCATCGTTATGGAGTGGCAGTGGTTATGGTTGGACACGACTTCGGTGGTGACCGCGTACTCCTGCCCCTCCTTCACGGTGGTCACGACGGATGCGTTAAGGCGTCGGTAGCTTTCGGCGTTCTGTGACAGGGCTTGTCGGAGTTTTTCACCGAAGAATTGGGTGATGCCACGGGACCCGCTTTGTGAGGCCGAAGAGTTTGAGTTTGCGTAGCCTCCTGCGACGCCGAGGGATCCGCTGATGGCGCCGATGGATCCACCTAGGCCAAGGCCGGCGCTGATCCCTGAGGTTGAGGCCGAACTTTGCCCGGCAAGGGTTTCCCGGATTCCGCCGCTGAGCACGTCCGTGATGCTGCGGTCATCCACGAGGGTTGCGCTGAGTCGTTCACTTTGGGTAAGTCTTTGCTCTTCGCTGGCTTCGAGCGTGTTGGCCATGTCGTATGAAACGATCTGCTTTTTTTGTCCTGGGGCCAATGGCAGGGAGTAGACCAGATCACCCAGAGAGTACCCGTCGGCCTTGAAGACGGCTTTGTAGAAGAGTATGTGTCCTGTGGAGACGGTTACCGCCTGGTAGAAACTCAAGGCATCACCTGCCAGTGGCGCGTCCTGCCAGCGGATTGGGTTGCCCAGGTCAACTGGGGCCCGGTTGATCTTCTCGGCTCCCCCGCTTAGTTGGAATGAACCATCGCCATTGCGGGTCAGCGTGTAATTGGCTACGTCCGGGTCGGAAACACGGACGATGGCGTTATATGCATACTCCTGCAACGTCCGGTTGGGTGTGGTGATGCTGATGCATCCACCCCCCAGATCTTGGGAATACTCGTCTGAATTGATTAGATCCGACTGGTCAGGCAGCCGCGTCACACCGGTATTTTTGGTCGCGCAACCGCAGTCCTCCGGATGCTCGGCATGCCCTCCGTCGTCGAGAAGAATGTAGATGAAATCCTCAGAAACCGTCTCCTCCGCGGAAGTGGATGCGATTCCGACATCGACCGCCGCATCGGGAGCGGCGGAAACAAGCGCTTGAGCGGCCACGAACACCCCGCGGGGATAGGGCATCGAAAAATAGCCCCGATCGTTTGTCTCCGCGGCTGACACAATCCGCCACACCACGTCGGTAGCGGTTTTCCCTTGAAGGACGACGGTAAGGCCGCGGACCCGCGTACCGGCGTGGCGGGCTAGCACCTGCCCGCGGATGCGTTTACGGGCAGTGCTGCTCCCCGATCCCCCAGTTCCTTCGATGACTCCCGGGCGGTGAGCCGGAATTTCAATTTTCAAACCATGAAGCAGCGGATCCGAGGCGCCGAAGTCCTGACTCCAGAGCGTAGCCCCGTCGAAGCCTTTGACCCGCACCCGGACCATCCCCTCGACGCCCTCGGCAAAAAGAGTTGGTTGGGTCAGCATTTCGAAGTTCACTGGAACATCGAGAGGGTCCGCCAATGTTCCCCAATCAGCGGTCAACGTACGAACCTCGATGGATCCCGACGCCGACCGGACGGGCACGTCCGCAACAACGCTGTAAAAATCCAAGTCTTTCCGGGTTAGCGGCTCCCCATCTGTTTTCACCAAGAAAGTCCCGGCAACTGTAACTGGTGTCAGTGAGCCCAAGTCAATCAGAAAAGACGTCAATTCATCGAAGCGGGCGTGCACGGATTTCACGAACTCAGCAGACACACTATGCCTCTGGGCCAGTTCCTGGAATTCAGCTTCTGACAGGGAGTCAGCTTCAGCGGATTCCGACGTGAAGGTACCGATGTTGACCAAGAGCCTAAGCAGATAGTTACTGCCTTGCCGTGGCGGGGGCGGGTTGTCAAGGACCATCCGGTCATAGATTGCAGCATTGACTAGGAAAAGCTTATTGGCGAACTCCAGCGTGTCATTGGAGTCGTCATGGGGCCCCACCCGAGGGCCGATGTCCAAAAAAAAGTAGGCACGAAGCGCCCCTCTATCGAGCACAGTCCCGGTTGAGTCAGAAACTGCAAAGGGAACTTCCAATTGCAGCTTCTCGAGGTCCCCCTCCCCCACCCAACCCGTGAACATCTGTCGGTCATCGCCAACAACGAACCGGCCATCATACGGGAACAAAAACGTCTCGTTCGGCACTACCCGGTGAGTCACAGGCTCATGGCGATCCAGGTCCCTTCTGACCCGAAGCACCTCCCTCTCCTCACCAGCGATGTAAGAGTAGACCGGAAGCCGCAGAGTCAGTCTTGTGATAGGTATCGAAGCGCTTCCCGTGTCAATGCGGAGGCTACCTGTCACAATAGCCATCGTTCAGGCCCCCATCCCAGCACCAGGCCACGATTGCGTCGACTCGCGGGAGCCCAACATCTGGCCACGCCGACCGACTGCTTGGACATCGGGTGGAGTGGTCCAGGCCGTTCTCGCCAACAGTTCAGGGCCCCGGCGTCCTACCGTGGATGTCGACGCTGCTGGGCAGAAGGACGTGTAGCAGTTGAAAGGTGTGCTCATCGCGCGCCGCCTATCCGGGCTTTCATGGCAGTAGGAACAGCCCAGCCTATTCAGCGACGTGTTACTGCAGCGTTACTGCTGGCAGCGCACGAACTGCCCATTCCAGACATACGATGGCCACCCAGCGTCAGGGTGCTTATAAATGCACCTTGCAAGGCATAACCCCTAGCCAAGAAGGTCACAACGCCTCCACACTGATTGCACCAGCCTGCTGGGGAGCACCTAAAATCTAGGAGGCTAAAGAAGTGGCACGCTTTTCAACTCACGGGGTAGCCGCGGTCGTCGAGTTCCCGACAAATGTCCGCAGAATCATGCACAACCTTCAAGGAACAACGATTTTTCAAAGCGCCCGAACGGATAACTGGCTACATCTGCCGATAGCAGCGGAGCATTTATCCATAGGTATTCAGCAGCGTGTATCCGAGGTGTTCTTTAAATGCACTTTGAATGAGAACGCACGTATTGATGAGGTTCGCCTGACCGATGAAAATCAAATTGTTTTCCGAAGGACAATCAATTTTGTCGGCGAAGATGTCGATGAACGCATGAGGTTCACCGAGGTACCTTTTGTCGGCGGTCTGGTGCTCACCCTCCATGTTGAATTCCTGGACGGCACTCCTGAGGGAAGGATGGAATTTAGGAACGGCGGCGCCACCACCAGGGCTGTGGGTGTATTTCCAGTTGGGGGATCCGGCGCTTAGCTGGCCATGGAAAAATAGGGTTCCTCCTGGTCCGAGCAGGCCTCATCGCCTGCGTTCGCCGCTTCCTCCCACCGATGTAGTCGCTCGAGAGGTGGGTCTGCCCGTGCTGCATCAGGCCGATCAGGGACTGGGAGAAGCAGCCATCGTAGGAAGACCTCCGTTAAAGGTGGACGTCAGGATTTGCATGCGCTTCGATCCCGGGATGTCTCGGGCCTCTGACATGATCTCGACGGCGCCGGTCCCCGAATGGCAGGCGTCAAGAATCAGGAACATCCCGTCAAGCCATTGCTCAGGCCCGGACAAGAGGGTTTCCACGTGGGTTCCAACCTCATAAGCGGTTCAGGACGTGGATTTTCCGGATTCCCGTCCTTGGGGAGCAGGAAAAACCGTGTGCCTCCTCTGGACTTGTCCCTGGTAACCCCGTGTCCAATGAAGACGATCAGCAGGCTCGCCTGCGCGGAAGCGGCGGACACCACAGCCTCTTCAACACTCGGATCCAGCCGGTGAATGCGACCGTTTCCTTCAGCTTGACATCCCCCACGGCGGGGATCGGTCAGCAATTCAAACAACCGACTCACCCGGTCGGGCACGAAATCCAGATGCTCCAGAGCGTCACACTGCGAGCCGATGACCAGGGCTGACCATCGGCAGCCCACTCGGGTTGCGCACCATCATCTACGACCGCATCTCACCGCAGCCCCCCGAATACCCGGCCATGGTACGGAAGTGGGTCAGCATCGCCGACCGCAACGATCTCGTAGCCGCCGAGCCGGACTTGACCAGACTCTTCGATCGGAACAAACCCGCCGAGGCCGTCCTCGAATCCGCATGGACTGTCGACAATGGAGCCAAACCCCATCAGGGCGAGTACTACCTCGGAAAAGCACAAGCCGGTCGACCGATTGCCGCCGCCCTGGGTAACCGGGAAGCGTCCGATTAGGACTGTGCTGCCCGACCCGTGCTGAGTTGCTGGCAGCCTGCCCCGCAAACTGCTGTGGTCGGGGAGTGTGCCTCGTCGATCATCCGCACAGGAGGCAGTTCGCTCCAGAGCGTCGTACTCATTAATCGGCCGAGGCAGTTGTCATCACTAACTACGACCCCTATTTCCGACGAAATTCACGCCGTCGCCGGCCGCCCGGACGGCCTCACCTCCGCTGCAGTCCCGCTGGCAAGGGATCCACCCGGCTCTGACGCTGTCAAGGGAGGGGGACATCAGTAGCAACGCGCCCTTAGACCGGATAGCCGTTCTGCTCACTCCAGTAGACCAGCCGGTCGCGGGTGGTGAGGGTGTCGGGGTGGTCGGCGCCCTGGATCCGGATGCGGTCTGTCAGGATCCGCCGGTACTCCTCTGAAGCTTCCGTGGCCCCGCCTGTCTCCGCCGTCAAGGTGGCTTGACGTCAGCGGTGTGGGTCAAAAGAACTCGATGTTGGAATTCCTTCGGCCCAGGCGGGGCGATACCAACCCGATCGGCCAGGTAGGTGTTCTTCTAATTATGACTAGTTTGGTTCAAGAACGATGTCGTGGCCGCTGCCAGTGCCATGGCCATCCCTTGAACGGCTCATCCTTCTCATTGAAAAAGGCGTTCCTCTCAACGTTGTCGGCTTCCGTCATGAAACGTAGGTTATCCACTTTCAACCAGAGGTTCTCGCCCGTGCTGCCCGGAATCTTGAGTTTGAGGCTGCCCGGAATCTTGTGATCGATTGACAGTCGAAACTGCTTCGGTGAGTCATTTGAATCGCGATTCGGAAGTAGGTCAAGAATCGGCGCGCCTTCACCTCGGCCAAAGTTATATCCGGCGAGTTCCAGCATCTTCCGAACCTCGTGCGCGTTTGCATCCTGATCTGATTCATTGTGGAGTATCTTCCAAAACTCGTTTCGCGCCGCGTCATACCCCCGCCTAGTATTCGGCTGCTCACTACTCGCACGCTCCCAAACCTCACGCAACGCCGTGGTCTGTCCGAAGTCCGAATGGTACGCCTGGATAGCGGCATACAACTGGGCCCGGTCTTGTGCTTGCTTCGCCGTGCCCTCTTCCTCGCGTCGGAATGATTCGGCTCCGGCGTCGGGGCTCAGCGGTTCGACGGTGCGTTCGGGCTGGGCTTCGGCTTTGGCCCGTTCTGCCCGCTGGATGTCCCGCTCGATCTGCTGGGACTGGCCCCGGTTGAACTGGGAGACCCAGTCGTAGGTTTCCCGGCCGGCCCGTTCCCGTTCGGCCCTGCGGGCCTCTTCCTCGCGTCGGAATGATTCGGCTCCGGCGTCGGGGCTCAGCGGTTCGACGGTGCGTTCGGGCTGGGCTTCG
>NZ_JBQCMK010000005.1:18832-22949 GCF_051965175.1 Arthrobacter sp. SAFR-044 | reverse complement strand
GCTTTGGCCCGTTCTGCCCGCTGGATGTCCCGCTCGATCTGCTGGGCCTGGCCCCGGTTGAACTGGGAGACCCAGTCGTAGGTTTCCCGGCCGGCCTGGATCCGAGCCATTTCGCGTGCATGGTCTTCTCTCGCGCGTGCCAGCCGTTCCTCTTCATTCATGGCTAACCTGCAATTCAATCGCCAGCGCTAAAGCATCTTAAATGCTTCCGGTAATTCTCATTGCCACGTTGTGTTCGTGCTGTATTTTCGCTAACAGAATGTCCTGTTCAGCACGCAATTCTTCTGGATTCCTTCTGTTGCGGGTCTGCCGTCGTACAGTAGGTGAGGACAAGTTCTGTAAGCGTAGGACTATTGGGCCGTCATGGTCTTCAGTGGATGCACTTACCAGTATCCTGTTTCTTTCATCTATCGCCAGTGAAGTGGTGGTCGCGTCTGAGGCGAGAAAGGTGATAGATGTCCCGTCGGTCCCAAAGGAATAATCGGGATCGCCAATTTTGTCTAGCTTCGCTATCCCAATGCCAGAACGCGGCGACCGCTTAAAGGGGCCAGCTACGATCGCGTTGCCTTCATTGTCGATTGCCACGGCTGAGAAAAACCCTGTCAGTAGAGGTAATTCGTTCGACGATCGATCTCTGTATCTGATGTGAGGCATCAGCACCCCGTCCTTGGTGAACGAGGCGTAGGCCGGATGCCGTTCGGCGTTGGCTCGCTGGTAACCAGCTATGAGAATACTGCCGGACTTAAAGAGGCCCGCAGCGAGTGCGTATCCAAGAGAGGCATCGTACGCCGAAGTAGCGAGGCCGTGTTCTCCAAATTGTTCGTCCAAGCGCCCTGAGACGTCAAAACGGAGGGTCACAGCCAAAGCCCATTGGTCTCCCTCCACCGTTCCCACTGCTAGGACTGAGCCATCCGGGCAGGGCAGTAGCGCCGATAACATGAAACTTCGGCCGGCAAAGGGGATCGTGGTTACGCCCCTGTTGCCGAAGGTGCTGTCGAGAGTGCCGTCCTCCAAGAATTGAGCCAATACAAAATCCTCGGAAGCATCACTTCGAATGGCAGCACCTCCGACAACTAGAGCGCCCCGGGCTGTAATGGCCAGCTTTGTCAAAGATATTGCCTGATAACTGACGATCCCCGACAAAGCGGCCGTCGGAAGGTGAACTGTTCTGAAAGTTCTTCCGCCGGGGTCGATCAGAACAACAGAATCTGGGTTGGACGTCACGTTCCTGCACACCATGATTGTTCCGTCCCGTTTTATCGCTAGGGAACAAAGCCCGTGGCCTAACCCAGGTGGGAGCGTTGAGACGCCGCCCCGTCCGAATGAATCGTTCAGCTTCCCGTCTTGGTCCAGGCAAACCAACAGAAGAAACTCTGGTGTCGCAGCGACGTTTCTAACATCGGCGCCGATAACTATATGTCCTGACGGAGTCACCGCGTTAGCGCCAGCTTTCGCCCCTGAAATTGAAAGACGAACACCACCATGGAGGCCGAAGGTTTCATCTAAATAACCGGATGACATTCTTAATCGTCCCTTCGGCTCTTCCACTTTTTCTTTGTGAGACGACCATCCTTGTCCACATGCGCACCCGTACTAGTGTTAATATCCACCTAGGAGCTTTCTTAGGATGGTTTGAAACAGCTTGTGGTCTCACTCCAAGAAAAGCCAAACCTCCCACGGTGGCCGGAACCTCCGCTGCTTTGCGCGGCTCCAGCTCTTGGGCAGATGAGGGCACAGCAAGCGCTTGCTCAGATGATGTGCCCCAAAATGCACCCAGTAGTTCCGCTGTCAACTCTTGTTGAGCGTCCAAGAGTCGCTCGACGCCGGCCTCATCGATTGGGTGCCATCCAGGGACAACTAAGCCTTCTATGACATGGATGGGCCGACCAAATCTATCCTTGCCTTCGGTGTCGCGGAGCATCTGCGACGCTGGACGGCTTCGAAATGCAAGCGTGAACCTGCCGCGATGCCTGACGTCTATAGTTTTCGTGAGGATGCTTTCCTGATGAGGGGCTGACCCAGTTTGCAGGACAAGCATGAAATCGTTCTTGTCCTGCACCAAAAAGTCGGGCGCATAAATGGGGCGCCAGTCCAATTCTGGGTTCCTTGCGACGATGAACGGCCAAACTTCAACCATGATCGATCATCTACTGCCGTGCATCGAGGTCATATCTCGCTGCCTCGCTCTGGTCCATCAGAGTCGTCAACCATCCTGGAATTGGGGACGAAGGGCAAACTAAGTTCGTCTGCAGCTATGCCTCCGGCGAGGACCGATGCTGGCAGATGCTCCTCAAAGCCCGTAATAATATCAATGCATTGAAGCTCCAAGAGCTCGAGGGCTTCCCCTTCAGTGTGGAGTTGGTCTCGCGAATGCATCAAGCTTTGTGCATACTGTTGTCGGCCGGCCTGTGCTCGCGCAGTACGTGCACTAAGCAGTTTCGCTCCAAAACCAAGAGCATCCACGAACAATTCATCCGGAATCAATTGCCCAATGGAGGGAAACCGTGCCACAAGTACGCCGCGAAGTTTGGGACCGAGTAATTGCGCAGCGCTTCGGACAGCTGGCTGCCACGTTTCAATGGCTCCAGGTTCAAGTAACCGATCAGTCAGGCCTGATTTTTCTGGACCCTCTAAATCTGTACGTTTCTGAGCCAATTCATCGTGAGCAAACTTCATGAAGTCAGGCAGGATGCTAAGCAGTGGCAATTCAACGTTGTGTGGCCGAGGAGGCGTGCCATTTTTCTTCATTGCCCCGTTTGGCTCAGGAGTCGCAAACTCAAATCCCACTGCACTCACGGGGAACAAGCGGATGGAAGCCCGGGTATCCTGGGCCTTAGCGGATATCAGATCGCGAAGATTCTCGTCAGTTAATAGTTTGTCCTTAACCTGCTGAAGAGAACAAATGTCGGCTAGTAGGTCCCATTTAGTGATTACGAAATGAACGGGACACCTGCTTTGTTGAACGATCTCTAAACTGCTTGTCATGTCAAAGGACATGTAGCGATGTCCTCGTGGCTTATTCTCCAGGAGGTCCCGAATCGCCTCACCATGGGGCGAAAGCTCGAACTTCACGAACATGACGCGTTGCAGCGCCAACACCGCCAACGCGCCAAGGACCAGGACTTCCAGCACGAATACCGCATCCACCGGCCCATGGTCGAACGGTCCATCGCCTGGCTCACCCGCGGCAACCGCCGCGTTCGACACCGCGGAGTCACCCGAAACAACGCCTGGCTCCAACTCCGGATCGCAGGACTGAACCTGCGACGACTGCTCACCCTCGGACTGACGTCGAACGAAGGACCATGGGCGATGGGATGACCCACCCCCTTCGGGTCCGGCCAACCCAGCCACAGGATGACGCCCCACACCCGGGGGCACAATGAACATAGCGGGCGGAACGACCCCGTTGTCGCACCTAGAGTGCTGACCCAACATGCCGCTAGACGGCCCATTGGTGGCGTTCCGCCCGCCCCACAACCTCGTTGTTCAGCAGTCTCCTAGGTGGTCAAGCGCGGATTCACGGGGACTCCAACCTGCAAACGATTTCGTCAGATCTTGCTTCAGGTTTTACACCTTGACTACTTGCCCATGATTACGAGGAGCCGGACGAGGTTGGGGGCGAAGGCCGCGGGCTTGTCTCCGTGAGCCCCCGGTAGAGCCCGGCCGCCTCCTCCGCCGCGGCCAGGGCCTCCTCCGGCCGGCCCAGATCCCCCAGCAGGACCGAAAGGTTGTTCAGGGACATGGCCAGGTCGGAGGTGAAGGCCGCGGGCCTGGCCTCCGCCAGCCCCCGGTAGAGCCCGGCCGCCTCCTCGATGGCGGCCAGGGCCTCCTCCGGCCGGCCCAGATCCCCCAGCCCAGCCGAGAGGTTGTTCAAGGACCTGGCCAGGTCGGAGGTGAAGGCCGCGGGCCTGGCCTCCGCCAGCCCCCGGTAGAGCCCGGCCGCCTCCTCGATGGCGGCCAGGGCCTCCTCCGGCCGGCCCAGATCCCCCAGCCCAGCCGAGAGGTTGTTCAAGGACCTGGCCAGGTCGGAGGTGAAGGCCGCGGGCCTGGCCTCCGCCAGCCCCCGGTAGAGCCCGGCCGCCTCCTCGATGGCGGCCAGGGCCTCCTCCGGCCG
>NZ_JBQCMK010000005.1:0-18732 GCF_051965175.1 Arthrobacter sp. SAFR-044 | reverse complement strand
CGCCAGCCCCCGGTAGAGCCCGGCCGCCTCCTCGATGGCGGCCAGGGCCTCCTCCGGCCGGCCCAGATCCCCCAGCCGAACCGATAGGCTGCTCAGGGACCATGCCAGGTCGGAGGTGAAGGCCGCGGGCCTGGCCTCCGCCAACCCCCGGTAGAGCCCGGCCGCCTCCTCGATGGCGGCCAGGGCCTCCTCCGGCCGGCCCAGATCAGCTAACCGGGACGAGAGGCTACTCAGAGACCTGGCCAGTTCCGGGCCGGAGTCCTCCGGCTTCGCCTCCGCCAGCCCCCGGTAGAGTCCAACTGCATCCTCAGCGGCCTCCAGGGCCTCCTCCATCTGACCTAGATCAGCCAGCCGGTCTGAGAGGTTGTTCAAGGATCTCACCAGATCGGAGGTGAAGGCAGCGGGCCTGGCCTCCGCCAACCCCCGGTAGAGCCCGATCGCCTCCTCGGCCGCCTTCAGGGCCTCCTCCAGCCGGCCGAGGTCCCCCAGCCGGACCGAGAGGTTGCTCAGGGACAACGCTAGGTCCGGGACGGACTCCTCCGGCCGAACCTCAGCCAGACTTTGTTGCAGCCGGACGGACTCTTCGGCGGCCTGTAGGGCTTCCTCCCGTCGGCCTAGTTCCCCCAGCCGATCGGCAAGGTTGTTCAAGGATCTGGCCAGATCGGGGGTAAAAGCTGCAGGCCTGGGCTCCGCCAGCCCCCGGTAGAGCCCGGTCGCCTCCTCGGCCGCCTTCAGGGCCTCCTCCAGCCGGCCGAGGTCCCCCAGTCGGACCGAGAGGTTACTCAGGGACAACGCCAGATCCGGGACGGAGTCCTCCGGTTGGTTCGTGATCAGGTGCCGATAATGGTCCACTGACTGTTTTGCCAACGTTAGGGCCAGGGGGGCCAGGATGATGCTGCGTGGAGGTAGCCGGTCGACCAGATTGGCGGCGAGGCCGGGTTGGGGTGCCGCCTGGAGTGCTCGGTCGAGCACAGCCGGCAGAGGAGCGGTCTGGTCGGCAAGGGCGCGGTCGAGCAGGGCAGGAAGGTGAGCGGACAGGACCCGGTCCAGGGACGTGTGGACGGTGTGCCTGTGACTAGCACGGACGAGTCCACGCAGCAGTTGGCTGACCGCGGCGTTGTCTTGAGCGTCGAGAAGCAGCGCCAGGGCGGAGTCGGCAAGGTCTGTTAGCCGGTCCGTGGTAGCGAGGAGTTCTTCGGCCACCAGATCCGGGCGCAACGGTACAATCCAAGGGGGTTCCGGGCCAGGGTAAAGCCGGTACAGCCATGCTGCCGTCGTGCGGCGTTGGGGACCAGAAGCATCGGAAAGTCGAGGCACTGCAACAAGCCGGTCGACGGTGGCCTGCTCGGTTAAGGGGGCAGTGAGCGTCACCAAGGCCACTGCCTGATCCGCGGTATGCTCGTCCGGTTCGCCGCTGGTGTCGACCGGGCTGCCTGGGGTCATCCGCCACCGCCACTGTTCCCGGAGCAGCACACCCTGAAGGGTCTGGTTGCGCACGCCTTGGATCTCTTTTGAGCTGTCCCTGCCAGCGGGCTTCCGTTCGGATGGCTCAAAAGATGGATCCACCTGCGGGTCAGGGAAGGCGTCTAGGAATGCGGTCATATGGACCATCAATGGATTCGCAAATGCCTCATCACTCAGATTCGGGACGGGCACGGTACCTCTGCCAACTATACCGCCGGGCGGCTGGTCCATGATACTGGCAGCGGACGTGCGGGTGCGGAACTGGCCGAAGGCGTCGGCGGCGGAACGGTACTGGCGAGCACGTTCATCTAAGTCGAGTCCGCCGTCGGTCAGCTGCAGCGGAGGGTCGGCGTAGGTGTCTGCCAGTTGTTCGGTCTCGCGATTGAGTTGCGTCCACCACACGCGAATGTGTCGGGCGATCAGTAGCAACCGCACCGGTACCGCCCCCGGAGGCCGGAAGGCAAATCCGTTGAGGAGTTTGGCGACCAGGTTCCCGTGCTGGCCGGCTTCGTCGATGACCACCAGCGTGGGCCGGTCGTAGTCTAGGGTCGTGTCCCCCCCGGGCTGGTCGAAATCGGCGAATCCTGTGTCCCAGCCCTCGGCGGCCATCAGCAGACAGAGCTGGCCCGCCAGTCGTGTCTTCCCGGATCCCCCCTCGCCGGTGACCACCCGCAGCGCGAACGAATGCTCCTGACGGCACCATTGCTGGAGGTCGACCAGCTGCTCGTTCCGGCCGGAAAACGGCACCACTCCATGCTTGGCGAGCAGCAGCCGGGCCGGCGCTCTGGACGGGTCCGGTCCCGACAAGGAGCGGTAGGGCGGGCGCAGCCCGATACTGTCCTGAGCGGTGATGGCCAGGCGGGAGGGCAGATGCACCGGCTCAATTTCCCTCATATCTCCTATCCCCAGCAGGGCCGCAAGGTCAGGGTCATCCTGCAGTAGCCCGGACATCGACACCGCATGGACCCGGTCGGTGCCATAGCGGGCCGGGTCTATGGCAACCACCCCGACCAGGTACCGGCCGGCGAACACCGCCGCCCCCGACATGCCTGCCCATGGACTCCCACCCTCAGTCCGTTCACGCGGGGCACTGCTGACCACAGTAATCACCTGTGCACCTCGCACCATGCCGGACAGGGGGGTGATAAACCCGTGCAGGTGCTCGGTGTCGCGTGTTCCGTCCGGGCCAGGGACCGCCCACGGAAACCCCACCGCTAGACACGGCACCGGGTCTGTCCCCGTGATCCGCCCCCAGCGCGGGGCCGGACTGCCAGCCGGCAGATCCGGCAGTGACTCTGCCAGCAGCACCGCCACATCTGCCTCGTCATCGCGCCAGACCACAACCGCCGGAACCCACGACCCGGAAGCCAACACCGCCAACCGAACCCCAGCCGGGTCAGGGAACCCGGGTGGACCCGGTAGCGGGTCCCGGACCGGGTGCCCCGTCACGACGTGCGCAGCAGTGAGCACCATTTTAGGACCCACCCGGTACCCGGACCCATGCAACGCTACGCGCCCACCACCACCTACATTCTGAGGAGCCCAGATTTGCACGATGCGCCCCCGGTCGAACCCCATCACACTTCCCCTCTACGGATATTTCGTCGCGCAGAGCTCCCAAGAGGAGGAGGTTCCCCTGCCGAGCTGTCGTCGCTGTCATGGATCACCACGTCCCCATCAGGCCTTGAAGGGTCCCGAGGAGTCAGGACGAAGCTCACCTTATGCCCAGTGTCCCGGCCCGCCTTGCCACTGATCCCGGCATCCAGGAACGCGAATAGCTTCGCCCCGAACTTGGCCTCTGCCTCATACCGGACCACCACATTGATCTCCACGCTCACCGGGCCCACCATAAACGGCATCGATGGATCCGCACTCTCCCGCGCCTGCTTCAGCTCCTCCCGCAACGCCCCCACCAGCGATGTCAAAGGAATTAACCCCTCCGGCCAGTTCCCATCACTCACCACCCACTCCTCCTCCCACCACTGCCGCCGTCCAAACATGAACAGGCCTGGAAGCCGACATCAGAGTCGATCAAACCGGCTGGTGACAAATTGTCCGGACTGCCGGATGACATACGGCATCCGGTCCTTTCTGAGGACACTATGGCCAAATTGTACGAACTGACCGTTACAACAGCGTTACAGTCAATACTTGAATACTCGTCGGGCAAAAGGATGTGCACTTATGCACTGGCTTGTCCCAGTGTTGACTGTCTGTCGCTTTTGGTGATTGGCCCCTACAATCACGTCCTTTTTTGCTCCCACAAAGACCTCACATACGTTGCCTTCATAACTAAACACTTGGAGCACTGGGACTGTCCGATAAACGGTGTGTGGGTCCGGCCGGTTTTCATTATTGAGTGGTTCTTTCGAACCGGCCGGCGAAGGTAATCGCGAACGCGTTCAGCGCCGGCTTCCACCTCATCACCCAGCGTGCCCGACCGCCGCCGGTTGGATCAAGGGACCTAGTGACTAGATACAGGCATTTCAGGGCGGCGGTCTCGTTCGGAAAGTGCCCGCGGGCCCTTACTGCCCTTCGGTAGCGGGCGTTGATTGACTCGATGGCGTTCGTTGTGCAGATCACCCGCCGGATCTCCACGTCGTACTCCAGAAAGGGCACGAACTCGGCCCATGAGGCTTCCCAGAGCCGTACGATGGCCGGATATCGCTGGCCCCATTCGGCGGTGAACTCGGCGAACCGGTCCTTTGCCGCTTGCTCGGACGGGGCCGTGTAGACGGGGTTGAGCGCCTTGACGATGCCGTCGCGGTGCTGGCGTCCGGCGTAGCGGAAGCTGTTGCGGATCAGGTGCACGATGCACTGCTGCACCACTGTTCGCTCCCACGTGGTGGTGATCGCCTCGGGCAGGCCCTTGAGCCCGTCGCAGACGGCAATCAACACATCTTCCACGCCCCGGTTCTTCAGCTCGGCGAACACCTGCAGCCAGAACCGTGCACCCTCGCCGCCGTCGCCGGCCCAGATCCCCAGAATCTCCCGCTCCCCGTTCACGGTGACGCCCATGACGACATAGAACGGGGTGTTCCGCACCTGCCCGTCACGGACCTTGACGACGATCGCGTCCACGAAGAGCACCGGATAGACCGGATCCAGCGGCCGGGCCGACCATTCGGCCAGTTCCCCGGCGACCTTCTCCGTGATGCGGCTGATGGTGTCTTTGGAGACCCTGGCCCCGTAGACCTCCTCGAAGTGCGCGGCGATTTCCCCGGTGGTCAGCCCCCGGGCGGACAGCGAGAGGACGATCTGGTCGATCCCTTCCAGACGCCGTTTCCGCTTGGGCACGATCACCGGCTCGAATGATCCGTCACGATCCCGGGGCACCTCAATCTCGACCGGTCCGATCTCGGTCAGCACGGTCTTCGACCTGGTGCCGTTGCCATGTTGGCTGCGATCGGCGTCTGGCCATGCTCGTGCCCGAGGTGCTCGGTCATTTCCGCTCAATGAGGACGCCCTCGTGGACGCCCTCATAGAGGGACAGATTGCCGGTGCAGCGCTGGATGTCCTCGAAGCCGAAAGCATCGACATGAAGGATCCGCTGGCCCACACCCGCGTTCCACTGAGAGAAGTACCGAACCTCATCGTTACCCCGCACATTGCCGGACAAACCCAGGAAGCGTTCCTCGAAGCCGGAACGAAATCCTGGGCCGAGGTCAAGGCTGTGCTGGCCGGCAATACACCAACCTTTCCACTCAACGCCGACGACCTGCAAAAGCTCGCCGTCTAACCCGATCAAGGAACCACGTGTATATCAACGCACCGGCAGACAACATCGCCGTCTACCCTGAATGGCCGCGCCCCTCCCGGGACATCGTGCAGTCCCTCGCCGCCTACCCGCCAGCACTGATCGGGGACGTGCGCAAGCGGATGGACATGATGTCCGCCGACATCCGCTGTCTTACCCCCGGCACCCGCCTTGCCGGCACGGTGCTGCCCATCCAGACCTGGGAAGGCGACAACCTGGCCATCCACCGCGGCCTGGACGAAGCCAAGCTGGGCGACGTGCTGGTCATCTCCGGTAACGGCGTGACCAACCGGTCCGTCTTCGGGGGAATTCTCGCTGAAATTTGCCTGCACAAAGGCGTCGGCGGAGTGATCATCGACGGCGCCGTGAGGGACGTCGAAGAAATGAACGAGATGGGCATCGCCGTGTTCGCCCGTGCCGTCGTCCCGGCAGGTCCCTCCAAGAACGGGCCGGGCTACGTCGGCAAGCCGGTCGCCTGCGGAAACGTCGTCTGCAACCCCGGTGACGTGGTCATCGGGGACCAGGATGGCATCGTCGTCATCCCGCAGTTCGAGCTCAACGAGACCCTTCGGGCCCTGCCAGGCCAGGAGAACTTCGAACGACAGATCCGCTCCCGCATCACCGAACACGTCGCCCCCTAGCAGCACCCGTCCGACTCAAGCAGTGGCGGCAGCCCGGTCCAACCGAGCCGCCGCCACTGCTGTCTTATGCCTCTGGAAAACAATGACACTAAAGCGGGCAACCGCCCACCAGCACACCAGCACACCGAATGGTCCCTGTTAGTTAACGCCTGGGTAGAAATCCGCGGCAACGGCCAAGTGATCAGAACTGGCTTTGTCGATGTTGCTATGCCGAACTCCTCCGCGCTCTGGATCGCCGCGGACAGCCAAAACTCGCGGCAAATCTTCGAGGCCCTGAAGGCCACGAATTATGGGTTACGCCCCAAGAGCTCAGCGGTGACCTTAAGTACCGCGTGACCGCCGGACAAATCTTCCACAAACAGCTCGAAAGTGATGAACGAGCAAAGCAGACAAACATAAGTGTGGACACTGTCCACACCCTCTATGTCAGAACAAATTAGCCGCCAGGCCTTCCCGGAGGACCCGTAAGGCACTATCCACCTGAGGCTCCGGACCAGACTCGGTGCGGTCATGTCGTGGTCGCACCCGGAAACCATGAACAGGTGTTGGCACTCTCGGCCAACCCTACGAAAAGCGGAAGGAAGTAACGGCACAATCCACTCACAGCAGGCGGAGGGCCCACCAGCCAGGGACTTGAACCGCCACCCCATACACCTGAACAGGCCCCGCGGCGGCCAGGCCACAGCCCGCGACCCAACCCGTCAGAGCGACGCGACCACAAGCTTTGTCAACACGTCAAAGCAAAATCGCCCCTGACGAGGGGATCTGTCGTGCCCGAGGTGGGACTCGAACTACATTCCAGCCCTTGCAACCACTCGGAAGCCGCGGGAACGTGCGGAAATCGGGCGGCTCCGGTGCTGATACAAACGAGTCCGCAGCCCAAAGTGTGGACATTGTCCACACCCCCTTTTCGCTTGTCACAAGCTTTTCGCCTACAGCCCTGATGCCGGAGAGGGGGACCTTCCTAATCTGCGCCGGGACCTTCGCAATAGAGTTCATGGCTCGCGCCGCAGCAGCCTTCTGGGGCGGGAGAGTGCCAACAGTCGTGACTCTCTCACCACAGCCGTTCGCACCAATTCAGCGAGGGCGCGTCGCTGAAATTTCGAGCCTGACCCCGCGGCTTGCACTTCGAGCGCGAGGTCTGCGTTACCGGTTAAGCATTAGACGACCGCAGTGTCGTCGCCGAGATAAGGAGACCCTCCGGTAGTCCATATGCGCCGGGAGGCTAACGCCCAGGAGCTAAGAAGACAAATGATTGGGAGCGGCATGAATGATTGTCACAGTCTCCTTATCGCTTCCAACCACGACGTCGGCGCCTACGACCTTCAAGTTGCCTAGATCCCTAACCAGGTGCTCAACATCATCCGCCCTTCGCCCTGCATCGGTTCGGCCACCCGCAACTGTTTCTGCCCGGAGGAATGCCGCCATTACGTCACCGCGAGCGCCTAGTTGAGCCGCTGCCGCATTGCCTCTGGCTTCGAGATCTCCGTGTACGAAGATTGCAAGCGCGATCGCCGAAGCGGCAAGCACAAGTGATCCCCCAGCGATGAAAGCCACGGTGACGGGTTCTCCCAGACCGTCTGTAAATGACCGCACGTAACCTACAATCATGCTCGCAATAGCAGTTAGGCCGCCCACACTCGATACAGCGGCGAGCCACCACTTGGTCATTTTCGTTACGCCGGACGAAATGAGTTGGAGAGATTCGGGCGTGTCTGCGCGCCATGTCCGCTGAAAATTACCATCCCTAAGAGCGTTGTCATCTCCTAAAAGTCCACTCCCCTGGAGGATAATCTTCAGATCCAGTTGATCGGCGCTAGTTCCTGCTGCCGGCTGAGTCCATTTGAGTGCATCAATGCTGTTTGCCATGGTCTTCCTCAATCGCGAATTGATGACAGAGAAGCCTCGCTCCTCAGTGGAAGTGTGGTTCTCCTGCGACTAAGTGGATAGAGCCCTTGGTCCCGGCGGCAAGACGCTCGCGCCGGCATAACCATTCCGACGTTTCTGCCGTCGAATCTCTGGACATCGAAGCCGGCAGGTGTCCGTGATGGCCGGCCTTCGTCCTTTCCGACAACCTCAATCGTTCGTACCCAGCCAAGGAGGCGAGCATATCGAATATAAGCCTCCCACCGTCCATGCCCTCTTTGGCAGGACAATCACCAGAGCGACTCCCTTGGGAAGCCCTTGATTTCGCTTTCCCAGAGTTGTACATGAAAACGCAGATATCATGTTGTCCCCGCACCCTCGGCGCGTAAATAGGCGCCGGACCACGCCCTGGCCCACGGCACTGAGCCGGAACGAGGATCCGCAGAAACCACCCACAGCAGGCGGAATACATGCGGAATATGGAGAGGACGGCTCAGATGGCACCCGATCCGAAGCTGAGAGTGTGGAAAGTGCAGACACCAGCTAATTAGGCAGTCAGATTTCGGCGTTTGCCTGGAACTTCCCTTGCTGGCTTTTGTGAGCCAGCTTCCGCATTCAAGCGCGTCCCGACTTGGCAGTAACGCGGTGATAACGCCGCCTCGGTAGATTTCACTGCGCCGGGCTCCCGCCCGGCCGCCGCGCCGGCTCCGCTGCGTGGAACGCCGATCAGGCGAGGCCGACGATTTGAAGAAGGGGTTGTGATGCAGCAAAAGGTTCCGGGGAGCGGCGGCGATTTCAGCAACTTGCGAGGCGGCCTCTGCGCGGTCTCTATGAGTCCCGACGCCAAGGCCCGCCTGAGTGATGAAGTTTCCAGGCTTCGTTCTGCAGAGGAAAGAGGAGTCACCTCCCTCCTAGGATTCACCGCCCACAGCCGCCCGCTTGGTTTTGATGACGGCTTAATCTTCCCGCCCGAACACTTCGCGCCTGGCACCCCAGCCCGTTCGATGGCTGCGGCGGCAGCAACAAGGGCGCCGTTGCGCGGGACGGTCCGCGTCATCGTCGTCCTCGTCGAATTCAGCGACAAGCAGCTTGCTCAGTCGGCAGCCCATTTCTCCGAGTTGTTCTTTTCCACCGGTGCGCTGCCCCACGGGAGCGTTCGGGAGTACTACTCCGAAGTTACCGGAGGGCTGGTGGACCTTGCCGGCGAAGTTGTGGGGCCCTATACCCTGCCTCAAACGCTCGCATGGTATGCCAACGGCAATTTTGGTATCGGCAGGCCCAGCGGTACTGCAAGGGCGAACATTCTGGCCAATGACGCGGCCGCCGCAGCGGATCCCGATGTGGACTTTGGCCCGTACGACAACGACGGCAACAACTACGTCGACGCCTTCATCGTCGTCCATGCCGGCCGTGGCGGGGAAGAAACGCTGAACCCGGGAGACATCTGGTCGCACAAATGGAACCTTCCAACGGAGCGGTCCGCCGATGGCAAGAAAATTTTCGCGTACCTTACGATTCCTGAGGACAGCAAGATCGGCGTCTGCGCCCACGAACTCGGACACTTGCTGTTCGGCTTTCCTGACCTGTATGACACCGACGACACATCGGAAGGCGTGGGCAACTGGTGCCTGATGGGCGCAGGTTCCTGGAACGGGGGCGGCGATATTCCTGCACACCCCTCGGCCTGGTGCAAGGTGCAGCAGGGGTGGGCCGCAACTATCAACGTGTCGACCGCGGGCACGGTCAGCCTTCCGGACGTGAAGATCAGCCGCAAAGTACACCGCCTTTGGAAGGACGGAGGCAGCGGGCCGGAGTATTTCTTGTTGGAGAACCGCCAACGCACAGGCTACGACGCCAACCTTCCCGGGGACGGACTGCTGATCTGGCACATCGACGACAACCAACCGGGCAACACCGACGAAAACCACTATAAGGTCGGGCTGGCGCAAGCGGACGGCAAGCGGAATCTTGAACTCAACCAGAACCGGGGGGACGCCGGTGACCCCTATCCCGGGACGGCCAACAACACCGTCTTCAACGGCAGCAGTACGCCGTCGTCCAATTCTTATGCTGGTCAGTCAACCTCCGTCTCCATCACATCCATATCTGCTTCAGGGTCCACCATGACAGCCAGGATCTCGGTGAGCACCAAAGCCCCGCGCAAGGAGCTGAAGGATTCCAAGGATGTGTCGACGTCCAAGGAGTCGTTCAAAGAGCTCAAAGACCGTCAGGACAAGCCGCGGTTGCTGGACAAGTCACTCGCCAAAGACCTCCGTGACACCAAGAGCGGGGTGAAGGATTACAAAGATCAGCATGACAGCCCCACCCCGCCCTCCTCCCCTCCGTCGGATACATGGGTAGACGACGCCGGAACCGCCCCCCTCCTGGGAGCAATTATTGAACTCGAAGACCGGGTCGCAGCGTTGGAGGGTCTGGTCGCATCGTCCATGGGCGCCGTCGAGCCTTTCATCGCTGCGGACCAAAGGCCGGATTTGATTGGTGGGACGGGCTCCCTTGGCCCCGGTAGCGAACTGATCAATCGCATGGAACAGGGCGACAGGGACGCGAAGGTCTCCTTTGACTCGCCGCCCCTGCAATGAGCACCGCGTTCCTCGTCATTGCCGATCCGCACGATGGTGGGGCGGCACGGGTGACGCGCCGCCTGTCCGCCCTCCAAGGCGGACAGGGCGTGCTCCAGGTCAGCCCGAAAATCCTCAGCCGATGCGAGTGGCTGCACACCGTATCTTCCACAGGTGCGTGCCACACGACAATCGGTGTTCCGGACGGACGAACTCTGGATGACCGAACTCTCCGTTCAGTGTTGAACCGGATGGCTTCCCCGCCTTCCGTTCCAGCCTTCAAGACGGCTTCGGTGAAAGACCGGGATTACGCCGCGGCCGAATTTCAAGCCCTGTTGACAAGTTGGCTGGCGAGTCTGGGGTCCCGAGTCATCAATCGCACTGGTCCTGGCCTGCTGGCGGGTGCCTACGGGCCACCGCTGTCGTGGATGGCCCATGCCTTTGCGTCGGGACTAAAAGTCCAAGTTGCCCGCATGGCAACACCTGACCTGGTTCCGTACTGCGCGACGGACATACGCCAGCCGGACAGGTCCGACGGTAGTTACGTAGTGGTGGCAGGACAACGGCTGCTCGGTCCGCTGGCACCCGCGTTCGGAGGGCAATGCCTGGATTTGGCGCGGCGGTTGGGGCTGCTGCTGGCCTCGTTTAAGTTCGTCCACTCAGAGGGTGAGCTGAAGCTGGCAGGTGTGGACTGCATGCCAGCACTGGCGCAGGACGGGGAGGTTGACGTCGTCGTGCGCCTGATGGCGGAGGAGCCCTGAAGGGAGGGGGCTTGATTCTTGTCTTCGGGCGGCCTGATGATCCGCCTATCGCGCTGCTGCTGGATGCCCTCCAGCGACGGAACGCCAGTTACATCTTCATTGACGATAGACATCTTGCGCACGCGAGCTTGTCACTTCACCTTGATGGCGGACGGGTGGACGGCCGGCTGAGGGGCGCCGGCGAGGACATCGCGCTGTCGGCCATCGGATCCGTGTACGCGCGCCTGCTCAACGTCGTCATGCCAACGGACCTCGACCAGGCGTCACACGTCCAGGCATTCCACGCACTCTTTACCCAATGGCTGGACCTCTCCCCCGCTTTGGTCGTCAACCGTCCCTGGGCCATGGCTTCAAATGCCTCCAAACCGTACCAGGCCCAACTGATCGCCGCGGCGGGTCTTGAGATCCCCGAGACCCTGGTCAGCAACGACCCGGAGGAGATTGAGAAATTCCGAAGCGGCGCGGGACACGTCGTGTTCAAATCCATCAGCGGCGTGCGCTCCATTGTGGCTGAACTTGGCAACCGCCATTTGGAGCGCTTGCCGTTGGTCCGGCTCTTGCCCACCCAGTTCCAGGTTGCCATCCACGGTACGGACGTCAGAGTGCATGTGGTGGGCGGACGCACATTCGCCACCGAAATCAGCGCTGACGCGGACGATTACCGCTACGCTGCCCGATCCGGCGTTGAAGTCCAGCTCACGGAAATCGACCTTGACTGCCGCATACGGAACGCCTGCATCCGTCTGGCTACCAGCCTTGGACTTCCCCTGTGTGGCATCGACTTACGGCGCACCCCGGATGGTCGGTGGGTCTGCTTTGAAGCCAACCCGATGCCGGCCTACAGCTACTACCAGGAAAATACCGGAGCAGATATCAGTGGCGCCCTGGCTTCGCTGCTGCTGGACGCTGCCCAATCCCGCAACGGACAATAGCTCCATGGTCCAGGCCATAGAAAACCTCGCGAACATCACAGGGACTGTGCTGGCGATCGAAGAGCATCCCCGTCTCAACGGTTGGAGTGTGCTGACACTCCAGCTGGAATCCGTACAGCCCCTCAAGGGCAGCCCCGAACTTTGGAACGGCCGGACCGGACAGGCGCAACAGGTCGCCATCCGCAACGGGCTGCTGGAAGCGCCCGGGACACAATCTGCCGCTTCCAAGCCCGATGTGGCTGCCCTCGTCAATACGAGGCTGCGCTGTCCCGCCCAACTGACCGTCGACGGCATAATGTGCAAGCCGTATCCGGAACCAGGCACCTTCGCCTTGAGCCCGGAAGCCGGCAGCATGCCCGAGCTCTAGCTAAGCCAGCAGTCCTTTCCCGCTCCCGTTTTCGGTACATTCGACGGTGGTAACGCAACGGTAACGAGTAAGGCCGTTTAATACGATGACGTAGACAAGACGTCAGGAGCCAACCGTGAAAGCAGGATCACCCCGGCCGCACTGCGATCTCAAGCCGCAATCCCGCCCCGTCCTCCGCCCCGACCTCTCACCGCGCAGGGAGCGCCTTATCCGAACCCTGCGGCTCAAATGGGTAAACGGCACGGTGCTGCACTACTGGTTTTTGGATGCACCGGCACCACAGAAAGAAGCCGTCCGGAAAGCCTTTCAAGAATGGAAGGACCTGGGCATCGGCCTGGAGTTCGCGGAAGTCGCCGATCACAGTGAAGCCGAGGTGCGCATTGGGTTCGATCAAGGCGACGGCTCCTGGTCCTACGTTGGCCGGGACATCCTGGGCATCAACGCTAATGAACCCACGATGAATTACGGCTGGGACCTCACCGACGACTACGGCCGGACAACCGCTCTTCACGAAATCGGCCACACACTGGGAATGCCGCACGAACACCAGAATCCTTTTGCCGGGATCGTCTGGGACGAACAAAAGGTCTACGACTACTTCGGCGGGCCGCCGAATAATTGGCCGCCCGACCAGACCCTGAACAATGTCCTACGGAAAAATCGACGCCAGCGAAGTCGAAGGTTCCTACTGGGACCCGGACTCAGTCATGGAGTACTGCTTCCCCGCCGGCCTGATCAACGAACCTGCAAAATACCACGAAGGACTGAATCCACCGGGCGGCCTGTCCGCAGCCGACAAGGAATGGGTCCGGAAATTCTTCCCAGCCCTCGCACCCAAGGTCCCCGTCCTGCAGCCGTTCCAGTCGGTCCCTCTCTCGCTCGTCCCAGGAGAACAAGCCGACTTCTCGCCGCTGCCCCAGGCATCACGCAAATACGAGATCGGTACTTTCGGCACCTCCGACACCGTCATGGTTCTGTTCGAGGAAGTTGACGGTGAACTGCGTTTTGTTGCCGGTGACGACGACGGCGGCGAGAACCGCAACGCCCATCTATCCGCAAAGCTCTTCCAAAACAGGCGCTACGTCGTCCGTGTCAGACTCTATTGGTCGGGAGAATCAGGGCAAACGGCCATCATGCACTGGTGAACCGGCATCCGCTCCGCCCCCTTGTAGGCACGCCAAATGTCCAAGAGTCCCTTCAGTCCAGCGCTGCAGCGGGCGGAAAGGCAATCTTGCGTCAATCTTTCGCAAAGACAGACCTGCCGCTGATGGCCGTGGGGCAGGATCAGAGCAACGACAAAGAGGGCACCTCACTCGAGGAACGACTCGCAGGCCGGCAAGGCGGTTCAGGGGCACAAAACCAGCCGCCCTTCGGCAGGCAAGGCCCATGTACTGGGAGGGAGTTACCGCAGTGGCGGAGGACCAATGGTTTGTACCCGCCGGCGATGAGGACACGGACCCCACCGGCCGCTCGCCGGGTGTCATGGTCATCCGGACGTGGTGTGAACCTGGACAGCCGCAGGAATTTAGGGCTCGCATAACCTACGGGCACTCCTCCGATACTCAAAGGATGGTGGCCACCGCCGACCCAGCCGAGGTCCTACGAGTCGTCAAGCGTTGGATCGCCTCCCAGCCAGGAGTCAGCCGCCGGAACTAACTTTCCCCTCCTAGGGCGCTCCTCGCTTCGGGTTGCACCGGCGATGAGGGCCTTCACCGATTCGGAGGGTGCCAGGCCCAGATCCTTTTCCAGGCGGCGGCGAAAGCGTTCGTAGCTTCGAAGCGCCGCGGCACAGTTTCCTCTTTGCAGCTCGGCAGCGATCAGGTGCCGGACGGCATCCTCATAAAGGGGTTCGATCTGCAAAGCCGCCTCGGCTGCCTCTTCGGCCCTGTCCGGGTCCCCCGCGGCCAGGCGCTCCCGGGAGATCACCGTCAGCGTCCGGAGAAGGTCCTGCTGCAGCCGGTCCTGCTCAAACACAACCCAGTCCTCGTACCACCCCGGAAGCAAACCGGCGTTGCGGCATTCACGCAACACGTAGAGACCGTCGCTTCCTGTGGTTCCGCTTTCCCTTACGGCCCTGATACTGGCGCGAAGCCGATGCAGGTCGATGTCTACACGACCGGCAATGGACAACACTGGACCGTCATTGATGATCAGCCCGGGAACCTGCCGCGAGATCAGATGCACGCTGACTCTCAGGCTCTCCAAGGCCCTCGCATCCGGATGCTCGGGCCACAGCAATCCGGTAAGAAAGCTTCGAAGGCTTGGCCCTCGGACAGCCAACGCGGCGATCAGTCGCTGCTGCCTCGCCGCTACATGCACCGGCACCGAGTCCCGGCGCAATTGCCAGGACCGCAGCAAATCCAGTTCTAATTCTTCATAACCATCGGCGCCCATAGGAACCTGATCTCGTTCAGTCAGCTCCGGTAGTCGGACTGGTAGAAAGAGCATCCTCACTCCAATGACCGGTGTCAATGAGCATTTCTCCCCTATTTTCCAAGGCGAGAGGACACTCTCCTATAGGCCTGACGGCATTGAATACCTGATAAAAGAACTCCAATCATTGCTTCCAAGCGGCAAATATCCCCTGACGCCTTGGGCACGGCAGGCGGCCGTCCATAGTTCCCGGCGGCTGTAACGCGCCAGTAACGCTGCGGGATGTGCACTGAGTGCTAATGGGACTGCGGCCCTGATGATGGGCAGTACCGATGGACTGCCGGTTCCAGGAGTCCAGCGCCTACTCCGGACACCGTCCCGCAGGGGTTCGGCCGCTAAACGGGACCGTCGATAAGACGGGCCCTACATTCCTCGTTATCTCCATTCAGGAGTTGCCATGGCTCAGTTCCTTCCCATCATTTACGTAAGGGGTTTCGCCGGTGGTACTAGGGGAATCGATAAAGCGGCGGATGACCCTTTCTACGGGTTTAATGAAGGCTCAACGCATGTGCGAATCGGTGCCCAAGGAAATGCCCGTTTCTACCAGTTCGAATCGCCCTTGCTACGACTCATGATCGACTACGGTTACCAGCTGAAAGTGAACGGCGACCAGCAACGCCTGCTGGACGACGCCGGGGTCGACTCACTGCCACCGCGGACTATCTGGGTTTACCGCTTCTACGACCCCAGCGCCTCCACGTTTGACCGCCCGCCCGTGGCTTACCGGATAGAAGATGCCGCCAGGGGGCTGGCTGACTACATCCAAAAGGTCCTCGACAAGACGAAGGACGCTGACCAGGTGTACCTGGTTGCCCATTCCATGGGCGGGCTGGTTTGCCGGTCTGCCATCCAGCGGTACATGTTCAAAGCCGGGCAACCGTTGAGCCCTGAGCAAGTTGATGCCGGCGAAGGCTTCGCCCCGGATCCCGCTGACCAGGCTGAGGTTGAGCTGTCGGGAAAGGTTGCCCCACCCTTCCCGGTCTCGAAAGTAGTCACATACGGCACGCCTCATGGCGGGATCGACATTGATTTGGGCGGGGCGGTTGGCAACTGGGTCATCGAGACATTCGGGCCAAATGGCTCGGATATCTTCAAAGAGCCCAGGATGCGGGAATATCTCTCTCCCGAAGGAGAGGAGGATTTCACCCCAACGGGAGGCTGGGACCCACGCGTTCCTTACTTCAGCGCGCTCCCGGCGGAGCGGTACTTATCGCTCGTAGGAACCAACCCCGGAGACTACGACGTGGCTCTTGGCTGGTCGTCGCGGGCTGTCGGCGTCAAGAGCGACGGACTGGTGCAAATCCGCAATGCATACGTCAAAGGCTCGAACAGGGCGTATATCAATCGATCCCATTCCGGGCGGTATGGCTTGGTCAACTCGGAAGAGGGCTACCAAAATCTTCAGCGTTTTCTCTTCGGCAACCTTAAGGTGGCCATCAGTCTTACAGACCTTGCCCTGGATACCAGTAACGGGACAGTCTGGCAGGCAGACGTCGGACTAGCGATCCGCGGAGTGCCCGTGCTTATGCATTACCAATCGGCCTCTACCCACTGTCCGGTAGTGCTTAACGAGGCGAACCGGGACACACCGCTCAACCCTGTGCCTCTTGTAACGTCCTTCCTCCTGCCGAAGGAGAACCCCGCGCATCCCCGTAGGTACGCCTTGGATCTGCGGGTCTACGCTCTAAGGGAAGAGGGCGGTTTCCTGTCCTTCGGCTCCCATCTGGAGCAAGTGGCCGACTGGCAGGACACGCTGCTGGTCGATGTCCTGGCCCGGGCCGACGGAACCCTCGAGGGTGCACGCTATCAATGGAACTCGACCCTGGCCGGAGCGATAGCCGCGGCTGACCGATTGGCAAACGAGATTGCCTGGGACCCAGCACCTGATCACACCTCCGAATCCCCCAGCTATACGGCCAAGATTGAATTCCCTTTCGTTGCCCAAAAGGTTTTAGGTGAAAAAGCACACCTCACGGCCGGCGTCGGGCAATGGCAGTGAAACACCCGCTGCCGGTCGTGGCCTGGCGTAGCAGAACATGCGATGGGTCGAGCACCTGCGTCACAGCCCATTCGCCGCCGAAGCAACGACTAGGACGGATCAGCAAAACTGTCCGACCTCGTCTCAGGCGACAACGGCAACCCTGATCTCCAAGATTCCGTTGAAAATAGGCCGTGGTGCAGGTCACACGTCTCTCCGCGGAAATGAGACGTCGTTTCGCAAGGGTTACGAGGCAGTCTTGAGGCGGAGCAGTTAGGGCACCCCGGATTCTGTTGATCGAAGCAACACCCAATCCAGGGAGTTCCTTCGATGTATCAACAGTTCGATTCGCCCACCGGTGTTAGGTTTCTTGCTCTCATCAAAGAAGGCAAGAGTTTCAGAGAGTCAGTACGGGTGACCGGAATCGGTAAGGCGACCGGTTATCGATGGTTGCGTGATGAGTACCTCCGATACCGGGGCAATGGCCTCGATCATGCGGCAGCCCAGACAGAACTGGGATTCATCTCGCGCAATGCAGAGAAATGGAACGAACGTTTCCTAAGCCGAACCGGGCGCCATCATTTCCAAGTCGATCCAGCGGTTGAGGAAAGGTTCTGGTCCTCCTACTCCACCGGCATGAGCGTATTGGCTGCTGCCGCATCAGCCGGCGTAAAGCATACGACTGGGTACCGGTGGATCTACCGTCGTTTCATCTCCTTGCGAAGCCGGCTGCCCCTGGCAGAGGTAGTACACGCTTTACGACTGTCGCCGGGGACCTCCGTCAGGTGGGAAACCCAGCGGAAAAAGGAACTGGAAGCCGAGAAAGCACGCGTGCAGAAAGCCGATCGGGATGCGATCCGGACCGCGAGGATCGTAGCCGAGCGGGTGGCAGCTCCTTTGTCTCCAGCACAAAAGCGACGCGTGTTACGGGAGACACGATATTGGGAGCTGGTGGGCTCCGGTGCTTCCAATGCTGCCGCCTGCAGGATGTTGGGCGTGAGCAGGGTTATCGGGACAAGGCTTCGAAATCAAAGGGCAAAACAACCACGGGCCAGCCTCAAACCTCCGTCGGGCAGGTACTTGTGCCTGCGGGAAAGGCTGCATATGGCGGACCTGCTCCGCATGGGATGTTCCCTACGGCAAATTGGCAGGGAGTTGGGGAGACATGCGTCGACCATCAAGCGGGAGCTTGACCGGCACCGTGATCCCCGGGGTCGCTACTTGCCCCATATAGCCGATCACGAAGCGCGCAGCCAGCGACGTCGGCCGCGAGAGCGGAAATTGCAGACTAATCCACGCCTGCACGCACTGGTGCAGACAAAGCTAACCAGTCACTGGTCCCCGGAGCAGATCTGCGGGTGGTTAGCCCTGGAGTTTCCCGCTGAACCAGGTCTGCGGCTTTGTCCGGAGACAATCTACCAAGCACTATTGTTCGGCGACCATGGCGGACTAAGTACGGACGGCAAGCCACGGCTGCGCACCGGACGAAAAATCCGCAAGCACCGGTGGCGGACTGGATCGGGGCACGGATCGGTCGTGCAGAACATGACCATGATCAATGAAAGACCACCCGGCGTTGAGACCAAAGCAGAGGCCGGTCATTGGGAAGGTGACCTCATCGTGGGCGTCGGTTCCGCGTCGGCCATGGTTACCCTACGAGAACGCAAGACTCACTACGGAATCATCATCAACCTCCCGCACGGGCACACCGCAGCGCAGACTAACCAGGCGATCATCGCTGCCTTACCGGCCCACCTGAAGCAGACACTGACCTGGGACCAAGGCGTGGAAATGGCCCGTCACCAGGAATTAGCGGCCGCTACCGGACTACGGTGTCAGCGATGGTCGAAAAGTGAGCCATTTCGCGGGCTGAAAAGTGAGCCACTTTGACGCTGGTTATTCTGCCGTATTTTCTGGTCTTGTCGAGGGCAGCGAGTCGACCTGTGTGTGTTTG
>NZ_JBQCMK010000004.1:73039-400041 GCF_051965175.1 Arthrobacter sp. SAFR-044 | reverse complement strand
GCAAGATGCAACCGCCGAATAAGCGCCCAATCCTCCACTGTGATCACCCACCCAATCGTTTGGAACAGGTGGCTCAGTTTTCAACCGTCACAATGGCTCAGTTTTCGACCGTCACCGACAAAGCCGCGAATCTTTTGATCACCAGTGGGAAGACGCTAGGCCCTGGCTTTTCGGCATAGCCACAAATTTGCTTCGTCGTCACCATCGCACCGAGGCCAGAAGGCTCAAAGCCTTCGCCAAAGCGGTCGGCCGTGACAGCTACAACGATGGAACAGACCGAGTAGCAGAACGGCTGCCGCCGGCGTAGTTGGGTGCCCACATCATCGCCGAACCCGGCGCCCCCGAGTGCACGGCATCCGCGACCCGGCTGAACGCGGCCTTGTACTCGGTCGGCTGTTGGGACCAGGGGTACCAGGAGCCGTTCATTTCGTGCGCGAAGCGGACGATCACGGGGACGCCCTGGTTGTTGATGGAGACCAGGTCGCTGACCAGCCCGGCGACGACCTGCCCGGAGATCGCGGCCAGGCCCTGCTTGGGTTCAAGGGTCAGCAGCATCATCTGACCGCTCTCCCGGATCTGGGCGGCCGCTTGCAGGAGATGTTTCTGTTCCTGCGGCGTGCAGGGGAAGTCCGCGAAGGAGACGCTGACCGCCGGCTTGTGCCCGAGGTCAGCTGCGTACCCGGAGAGGGGTTTGGCGTCCAGGTTCAGGTTGACCCCGAACAGCGCCCCCGTGGCCGGGACGAGGTCCTTCCGGGAAACCAGCTCGCAGACCGGGATCGCGGCAGCGCTTTGGTTCGCCGCTGCCTCCTTGCTGGCGCGGTCACGCCCGGCCAACCCTCCCGAGATGCTCGCCGCGCCAAACCCGGCCGCCACCACGGCCACAACCACCGGAAGCGCCCACGCCTTGAATCGGCTCCAGACCAGCTCGCGCCGGCTCGGCTCCAGGTCCTCCGATACATCATCAGGCAAAGCGGTACCCCCTGTTGGCCTGCGGTTTTACTCCTCATCCTAGATGTAGCGCCACAAGGGCTTCCATCGGTCACCACCGGCCACTTGCTTGACCCCTGTAGCCTCAAATAGGCCAAATAAGACAGCTCGGGTCTGAGCGATGCGGTGCCCGGCTAGGGATCCTGCTGAGTTCATGTTCTGCCAGTGCGACGAAGACATGGAAGATCAGTCGGCCGTACTGCTGCGCTCGAGCGGGAATTGCGGTGCGTCGCGAACCTCTACTACATCGAGGCTGTGGCCCGCAGCTCCAGCCTCGCGGCCGCGAGGGGTTGTGTTGAGAGGGCGAAAGGTTCGGTACTCGTGGCGGACATGAACAGGTTGATGAATCAAACGTTGAAGGCAGGGCCACGTATAACCGTCGCTGCCCGGTGAACTACGAAGTGTGTAGCCCGGAATGGCCGTTCTACTCTGCCACCCAACCTGTCATAGTCAAACCATGGCAGAGATTCGGAGAGACACGTACAAGGACGGAACGCTGATGGGCGAAGGCATGATCCTTGACGGAAAGAAGCACGGCAAGTGGCGCAATTGGTACCGCAACGGCCAACTCAAGGCCGAAGGCGCCTTTGTTCACGGCGAGTTTGACGGAAGCTGGACGTGGTGGCGAGAAAACGGGGAGCTGCTCCAAAAGGGCAATTTTGTGGACGGCAAGCAGGATGGACGGTGGCAACGCTGGCACGACAACGGTGCTCTTATGGATGAGGGCATTTGGTGCGCTGGTAAGCGCAGAGGCGACTGGGTGTTCCACAACTCTGACGGATCCATCAGGAAGCGCCAAACATTCAGGTAGCCGGAGTATTCGCAAAGTGGAAGGCTCCGCCCAGAAGCCGATTCCAGAAGTCGCGGACCATTCCTGCATTGGGTCATCGGGTCTCCTGCCCCTGGAGGGACCTCCGACGTCAAGAACAGGGGTTCAGAAGGCGTCATCGCCGAGCGAAGCTTGTCCACGCTGGCCCGAGCCAACGTACAGGGCCGCCCAAAACGGGCAAGTGAACAACGACCTCGGAGCCGTCCCGTGAAGGATCCCCAACCGGGCGGCAGTGAGTAGTGCTGCGCTACGTTCCTACAGTTCCTTCTGTGCACCCCAGAAAGCGCGAAAGTCGTCGCCAACCCCATACTCCTGTACATGCTTCATTTGAAGCATGCTGTCCGGTCGACGATCAGGTGAGGGCATCGGCGCCGGGTCCGCGACTCGTCTGCGCCTGGTGCGAGCCAAATTCCTTGGTGCCCCCTCCCGCACATACACGGCAGCAGCGGCGCAAGCCTTCGCCATCATCATGCTTCCTCCCGAGGGCCGGCTCGGACCGCTGTACAGGAGCCACTCGGCCGCAGAGCACACCCTCACGAGTTCATCCTCCGAACACGTCAAGATCCAATCAGCAGTTTCGTCTTCGCCATACTCGCGTAAGTCCCGGGACATGTACGCCACTGGCGCATTCAACATACCGAAACGGTATCGGCGTACGTCGTCCAATTAGCAATCGAGGGATCAGCTGCCCTGCCCGTAACGGGATCGGCTTGTGCGACCCGGTACGCTTCACATCATGACGCCGGAGATCCCCCTAGCCTTCTGTACAGTGCTCGGCGTCCTTGCCGTGTTCCAGTTGCTGCTCATCATCGGGCTTCCCTTCGGCCGGTTCGCGTGGGGAGGCCAAAACCCGGTGCTTTCGGCGAGGCAGCGTGTCGGAAGTGCAGTCTCAATCGTGGTCTACGCGGCTTTTGCACTAGTTGCTCTGGAGCGTGGCGCGTTGATTTCGATCTTCCCGGCCCCCCTTGTTGCTGTGGTTGCGATGTGGGTGATTGCGGCCTATCTGTTGCTCAGCGTGCTGCCGAACCTGGCGTCAAAGAGCAAGTACGAACGGCGAGTTATGGTCCCGGTGTCGCTTGTGCTGGCTGGCCTCGCATTCGTTGTCGCCTTGAGTTGAGCTGGCCGCGACCCGCCTGAGGACTTCCCGCGGCGTTGGCATACGGATCCTCGCCGCCACACCGCCCTGGCAGGCCGGTCTTGGCGAATCGCCTTGCCGAACCAACCACATCAAAAGGCTTCGTAATGTTCCTCTGAGGATCCCTCACCGGACAACTCACGACTCCGTGTCGCCCTCCGCATGAGTTTGCAATGAGGGGGTCGGCCCGCCCGTCTGCTCCGGCACGTCGCTTCGGGCTTGACCGTCCTGAACGAAGGTGATCTGAATTTGGCTTCCCCGCGCAAGGACCGACCCTGCCGGAGGATCTTGGGAGATCACCCAGAATAGCCCTGGCCACGTGCGCGAGCGAAGGCCTGGACCATCAGGGTCCCCGGCTGCGAGACCGAACCCAAGGTTCGCCGCAGTCTCCTGTGCGATATGTACAGGCTGCCCAACCAGATCGGGAACATTTAGCATCTGGCGTTCGACCACCTCGGCATCTCCTTTTGCGCCCGAAAACTGGTACGGCAAACTGAACCGTCTATTCATCAGATTAACGCCGGTGTTCGGTGCGTCCCGTAAGGGATCCTTTAGCGGGCGGTGCAGTCAACCAGCCTTAGCCTGAGGGCGTCAACAAAAACGGGGTTATTCCCCTCATGTTGCTGTGGACTGGCTGGTGTCGGCGTGGTCGGTGGTCAGCGGCGTTGGCTTGAAACCTTTGACGATCAGCCAGATACCTAGGGACAATTCGAACACGGCGACGGGCAGTGCGGCAAGAACGGCGATCGGGGACACCGCGCCGTAGGCGTCGAAGTAGATTGCGATGTCAGAGGCCAGGAGCAGCGGGGCGCCGATGAATGCGATGATCGGCAGGATCCGGGGCACCAGGGCGGAGCGGTAGAGTACGTAGCCCAGGAGCAGGTCGCAGGCCACGGGCATCAGGCTTTGGGAGAGCAGGAATGTCCAGTTGTAGGTTGCCATGAGGCTATGACTGACTGTGACGAGCGAGGCGGAGTCCGTCCCGGCGGTCCCGGCAACGTCGTTCCGCAGGGTGAGGATCGTGAGCAGGCTGACGACGCTGACGAAAATGAGGCAGGTTTCCACGAGTCGAGCGGCCACGAACCCCAGGGCCGCGGTTTGGCTGACCCGCTTGGCCACCGGATAGAGCACCACGGCGGTGCCGATGCCGGCCAGACCGACAATGACCTCGGACAGGGCGCCCCACTGCACCCCGGCGGTGCTGCCGGCTCCCAGGACGAAAGCACCTGCGTCATCCTTCACCGCTTTGTAGAGGGCGAGGGTGGGGATGGAGACGAACGTGAGCACGTACAGGATGCCGGCGGCCAGGGAGATCCGCCTCGTCGGGTGCATGCGGCGCCGCGGGATGGGTGCTTTGATCGGCGGAGTGATGTGGGTGTTGGCGGCCATGGCGTGCTCCTTGGAAGGTGGATGGATCATTAGGTGCGTTGTGCCGGGCGGCAGGGATGGAACCGCATCGGATTTCTTGGCTGTAGATCCCGGCCGGGCCGGGTGGGCTATCCGCGGTGGCGGTTCGTTCTCTCCCAGATCGAGGTGGAACGGTGGGTAGAAACCGGCGGCGGTTTGTCTGCTCGTTTCCGGAGGGGCGGACAGTGCAAGGGGCTGTTAGGGCGTTACGGCGTATGGCTTGAGTTGCCCTCGAGGTGAGGGGGAGTTGAAGCCCTTGGCGATCAACCAGACCGGCAAGAGCACGACCTCGAAGAGTCCGCCGGGGAGCAGTATCAACTGTCCCGGTCCGGCATTCATGTCAACAACGCCGAGGAGGTCAAGGAGGACGCCCAGAGAGAGCAGAAGGTATCCGAAGAGGCCAGTGACAGCGATGCGTCGCGGAACCAGCCGGGAGACGTAGAGCAGGTAGCACAGGACCAGACCGCCGAGGCCCGTTGGAATGTAGACCCAGAGCATCTGGTTGGGGACTACGTGCAGCTGGGTCAAGAGGTAGATACCGCCCACGGTCGAGACGATGAACTCGACGATCCTCAGGATCGGGTACCAAAGGGCCAGTTCCCTGTTGACCGTTTTCAGGACCGGATACATCAGCAGCCCGATGCCGACCACGGCAAGGCCTGAACACAGCATGAGCAGCACGCCGATCGTTGGCGGTGCCGTTGCGGTACCGCCGTCCCCGAAGCTTTGTATCAAAGAATTTCCGATCACCGCAGTGATCATTTGAACGACAAACAAGGCCCCTACGATGATTGCGACCATCCTTCGCGACATGGCATTTACTTCCCTTTGGTTGGTTGACCCGGAGATCGATTGGTTATTCCGGGGATCCGGCGTGCGCCGGTCTTTGTCGCGATCAGGGTATTGGTGAGGGCGAGGCGCCCCGCTGGAGCGGTCTGGAGGGCGCGGCGCAGACGTGTTCAGCCTGATGTTCGCGGTGTTGTCCAGGATTGGATCCTGTGGCGTGCTGCCGTCGACGGACTCGTTCCGGTCGTTCTGGAGAAACCCAACCGGTGGACCATCGATCGTGACTGCTCGCTCTGGGGCATGGATAGAGGCGAGATCGACTCCTTCTGTGCCGCTGACCTTTACCGCAGCTACCTTGAGTCGGGTCAGGAGGGCCGTGTTCATTGCTTGGAAGCCCGCCTCGGTCCTCTGCAGGAGTTTCCCGGTGAAGGGGATGAGGGCTCCGGAAAAGGTCTCCGCTTGCACCAGGCGGGTGCGGCCTTGTTCGAGCGGAATCAGTGTGAATGAGTGCCGGCCGTCGAAGAGTCCGGGGATGCCCATGGTTCCGAGCCACTCCAGGCGCTGATCGGGCTGGACAATAGTGACCCGCGGCTTGAACGTCAACGCTCTGCCCCCTGCCGGGGCGATGCGCACCTGGAGACGTTCTCCGACCGCGAGGACCCCGGACATGGAGGTAATGAAGGGGTTCCAGCTTGCCATCGATGCTGTGTCTATCAGTTGTTTCCAGACCACCGACGGTTCTGCCGGAAGGTCAATCCTTGCCTCTATGTGTTCCATGGCTACTCCTGGACGGTGCTGTTAGTGAGCTGGTTCAGGTTCGGATGAGAGCCCGGCAGCTGTGGTGCGGGGCGTCTTCACGCCGCGGATGAGTAGATAGGCCAACAGCGAGACCTCGCAAATGATCTCCGGCAGGATGAAGATGGCAGCTGATGTGTCCGCTAATGAGGGGGGAGGAACGTGTCAGGGCGTCGACGATGTAGCAAACGGTGGCGAGCATGAGCACGAATGAAAGCCATTTGGGGAACAGGCCGGATCGGTAACCGAGCAGGCCAAGAGCGAATAGCCACAGCCAAGTGAATTGGGCGATCAGGTAGCCGTAGTGTTGTAGGTCCATCAGGAGCAGGACCAGCGCGTGGGAGCCGTCCGCTCCCAAAGCGGTGAGGTAGGAGGTCTGCGTCGCGACGAGCAGTGCCCCAAGCTGATGTCCCCTGGCGCGTACAGATTCACTCGCACAACCTGTACGAACGCACCGAGGATCGCGACCACAAGGTAAAGCAGACCCGCCATCCGCGCCAGCCGCACAGGCGACGCCGGTGGCCCGGATGTTGGCTGGAGGAAGCGTTCGGTGGTAGTCATGGGGTGCTCCGTGTGTACTTGCGGTGATGAGTTCGGATCAGTGGCGCGCGACGTACTCCGGGCGTTGGGTACCGGCGTCATGGGATGACCGGTGCGGGCATCATTGGGGCGTCGTCAGAGGCGATAGCGGATGGTGGTGGTTCACTGCTGCCCAGGTCGAGGCGCAGCGGCGGGTATTGGTCGGTCATCAGCGCTGCGTAGGCGGTCACGCGGAACACCCAGCGGTTCATGCCCATGAGGAGGTCGAACACCCCGCGGGGGTAGCGGCCGGCAAACAGCAGGACGAGACCGGCGATGCAGACCAGCAGGCCGATCAGTCCGCTGCCGTAGGCCCAGGCGTTGCCATCACGCACCTGGTTATAGCCGGCGAAGGCGGCTCCAGTGAACACACCAATGATCAGGTAATGCGGGAGCGCGAGCAGCCACCATTTCACCAGCACGAGTCCGCGGGAAAGCGACTGCGGGTATTCAACGGACAGCCGTGCCGGATAGCCCGGATCGTCGGCCAGCGTGAACGGCGGATAGACGTCGGTGCCCAGGGCGCTGTAGGAGTAGAAGCTGACCCGCCACGTCCAGCGCAGCACGCCGACGTTGAAGTCAAAAATTGCACGCGGATACCTTCCGGTGAACAGGATTGCGAAGAACGCCACCACCGAGAGCACCAGGAAAGCGATCCACAGGAAGAACAGAACAATGATATGCGGGATGATCAGCAGCCATTTGACGAGCCACAGCCAACGGCTCAGCTTTGGGGATTGCCCGCCGTCGAGAGCGAGCGGGTATGAAGTTTGTTGTCCCATGAGAAGCCCTTCCTTGAGCTGTAAACGCTTGCCCAATCGGGGCGTTGGCGTTACAGCGGCGGGCGGGGTCTCTCCAGTTCGGCCAGGTCCGCGAGTCTGTCGGCGGTAGGAGATTCTGCGCCGATACCTGCAACGGTAGGCCGTTATGCCGGACAGGTCAATGAATACATGTCTTTAATGACAGTATAATTGGAGGCATGGCTGAATGGAGTTTCCTGACTAATCACCTGCACGCGCTCTACTGCGTCGCGCGCCACCCCGGGATTCGCATACGTGAGATCGCCGAAAGCGTGGGGGTCCAAGAGCGGGCGGCGCACCGTATCGTTTCGGATCTGGTCGAGGGCGGTTACTTGACCCGCCGTCGGGTCGGGAGCCGCAACTTCTATGAGCTGCATCCGAACCAGCCGATCCGACGGGAAGGTCTGGACGAGGTCGCGGTCGGTGAGATCCTCGACGTACTCCTCAGACGGGAGTAAGAAGCGGCCCACACCGAACGCCTGCCTACAACGCGTCCCGTTGGACGGCAGCGTTGCTCAACTGCGGACTGATCTCTTTGTGGCGTCATTCTGTGATCACGTTATTTTGCACCGGCGCCCGTAAGCCGGTCCTTCAGCGTACATAGGGGAGGCAACAGACAAACCCGGGTGTGACTTCAGCGATAAATGGCTGCTTTTTCGCAGCTCTATTTGGCACACACCCGCAAGGGGAAACCTGAACGCGTGTGATTTCTGGACAACCCTGGATGCGTGCTCATTCCTCATGCTGTTACCGCCTCCGATGCAGCAAGCTGCAGCGGAGGCGGTCCAGAATCGATGGGCACGGACAGATGGTCCTCAGGGCGTGTCTCCTAAAGCTGTCAGACAGATGCTGATGGCCCGAAGGACTGCTCCGCCGCGGTAGGTGAGTGCGAGTTTGTCGCAGCGTGTGGCCAGGGCTCGCCATTGCTTGAAGGTGTTGAAGTTCCGTTCGACGACGTTGCGGCCCTTGTAATCTTCCCTGTCAAAGGCCGGAGGTCGGCCGCCGGTGGAGCCTCGTCGTTTTCGATGACCGATCTGATCGGATGGTTGCGGGATGACTTGCGACGATGCCGCGGTCGCGCAGGTGAGTTCGGATTGCTCTGGAGGAGTATGCCTTGTCACCGCGGACACGGTCCGGGCGGGTTCGCGGTCTGCCCGGGGGGACCGGCGCGGTTGATCTTCAGCTGCCCCATCAGGTGGGTGAACATCGGCGCGTCCCCACCCTGGCCGGGAGCAACGAGCAGGACCAGCGGCCTGCCTTTACCGTCCACCAGGGCGTGGATCTTGGTGCTTAGCCCGCCGCGGGAGCGCCCAATGGCGTGGTCGTCGGGCTCAAGAAACAGATTCATGTAATTCGAGCAGGCCCCCTGTGGTGCGGGGAAGGTTGGTGCCGTGCTGGTGGGCACGGTTCACCGTAGAGTCGACCGAAACCGACCAATCCACTTCACCGCGGGCATCGGCGGTCGTCAGCAGCGCCGCCAGGATGGGTCCCACGTGCCGTCTCCACTGTAGCGGCGGTGCCGCTTCCAGATGGTCTGCCAGGGACCAAACTCCGCAGGGCACATCCCGCCAGGCGATCCCGCACCGATACCGGTAAATGATGCCCTCGACCACGCGGCGGTCGTCGCGGAAAGGACGACCCCGGCGGCCAACTGAGGACGGCAACAACGGCTGAATGCGGGACCATTGCCCGTCAGCCAAAACAGAAGTACGAGACACCCATCCAGCATTCCGGCTAAAGGGTCCCGGGTTTAGGAGACACGCCCTAGGCGTGAAGTGGCCTGGATTTCATTGGGGCAAAGGGAACAGGCGTGGGCGCACATCACCCCCGCGGCCAATTCCAGTTTTTCGATTCGCTGTCCGCGCTGCGGGGCTTACCCGGTTCTGAGGCGCGGTTTTTTAGGCGGTCAGTTTACGAGGATTTCCCTGACTGGTGTTCCCCGGCGTGCGGCCGGGTACGGGCAGCGGCAAGTGCATCAGAAAGCCGCATGGCGTCCAGTAGCAGCATGCTGTCGGCCGGCGGCGCGCTGCCGGCCTCGCTGGTGCAGATAACCAGTGCAGCGGTGACCTCCGCGATCAACTCCGGGTCACGACTGCGCCGGTACTCCTGTGCGAGGTCTCCTGTGTCTTCAAGTTCTCCGGCGACGAAGATCGCGACCTCGGTCCTGTGTGCCATCTCAAATTTCATCAGCACGGATGAGACCATGTTCTTCACGGTCTTTTCGGCCAGAAACATTTCCTGTCCGATCTGGCTGTTGGTCAACCCTCGGGCAACCCTGACCGCTACCTTCATTTCCTGCTTTGAGAGCATCCCGAACCGTCCGTTGGGCCCGTTCTTCCCGTCGGCCTGGATGGGAGCCAGGATGCCGGTCTGGAAACGACGGCTATAAGCGGTGTACCCACGCATTGCGCGCCGGATCAGCCTGAGCAGCTCCTGGTTGTCATCCTGTTGGGACAAGCACCCCCAGGCACCGGCCAAGATAGCCCCAATCAGCACCGCTTCGTCGGTTTCACCTGTCATCAGCACACATCGAATGGTGGCATCAGCAGCTGCGATTGTCCGACACAGCCCGTCACCGGAACCATCGGGAAGATCATCATCAATGATGGCCAAGTCCGGACGTAGCGCAGGGATCCGCCGGGTCGCCTGGCGAACAGACGCGGACTCCCCGGAAACGCTGAACCCGTCAGCCTCCAGCAATCCCCGCAGCCCCTGCCTGACGAGCTCTTCGCCACTCACGATGTACACGCTCCGAGAGGAGGACGCCCACCCGGGGCTAGCATCAGCCGCCATATTCGTTTCCGTTCATCCGCCCCTGAAACCCTGATGGCGTTTGCTGGTTTCCCGCTGCCAATCTGGCCCCACCCTGAAAAGGAGAACAGATACCCAATCCCCTATATATGGGTATCTGTTGAAAACACGAATGAAAATGCAGCCTCACTTACGAGGCTAGCCCTATATGCAGGTTCCCGACACCCCAACGCCTAGTAAAACCTGACGCATGCCGGATTTCAGCGCAGGATTCCCGACCACATCGCTTTGCCGATTTCAGACCGTCGGGACCCAGGTCACCGATACGACGCCGGTTGGAGGATTCCATATGCTGCGTTCGTTCGACCCACCAACCTTCGTAAACTGCGAAGATGGGAGTGTGCGTGCCGGGCCGCTGTATGACGTCTTGCGTCACGGTCACACCGGTCAACCGCGGCCCTGCTGCCGGAAGTGACATCGGCGAACACATCACGCTTCTGAACCCCGGCCGGCCCGGGATGAAGAAGCTCCTCGAATACGCGGAGCAGGGCGACACCGTCGTGGTGTGGCGAGTCGACCGGCTGGGCCGGTCGCTGATCGACGTCCTCAAGACCGTTAACCTGCTGCGGGAACGAGGGATCCACGTGCGGTCCATCTCTGACGGAATTGATCCGGCAACATCAACCGGCCGGTTGATGTTGAATATGCTCGCGCCCTTGCGGAGTATGAACGTGAGCTGATCGTTGAGCGCGTCAATGCCGGCATTGTCGCGGCGAGACAGAACGGACGCGCTTTGGCAGGCCGGCTTCGGATCCGATTGTTATCGCAGACAAGCTGGCCGTCGCGCAGGACGCCAGAGCGAAGGGGCGCACGGCCGAAGACGCGGCACGCCTGGTGGGCTGGAGTCGGGCGACGTTGTACCGGCATCAGCAGGCTCTCGCCACCCGCCAAAGTACCCCACATAGGCCTGCTGGTGAGCGGCGAAGAACGCTGGAAGATCCTACGACTTCACGTCGAGGACCAGATTCCACTCGCCACTCTCGCCCGCGACACAGGCATCAGTGCCCGAACCCTTGTCCTTGTCGCCGAGTCTACGTGGGCATGTGCGTTCCGGGCCTCTGCTGTCCTGCGCTCCGGGAACCCCGGCTTGGTAATCTGTCCCACATGCCCATCAAACTCGAGAATGTTGGTATCGCCGTCAGCGACCTGGAAGCGGCCATCGCGTTCTTTACCGACCTCGGGCTGACCGTCCTGGGCCGCCAGACGGTCAGCGGGGAGTGGGCGGACACCGCCGTCGGACTTGACGGCAATCACGCCAAAATCGCCATGCTGCAAACGCCGGACGGCCGCGGCCGCCTCGAACTCTTCGAATACATCCACCCCGACGCGATCGAGACAGAGCCCACCCTGCCTAACGAGATCGGCATGCACCGTGTCGCCTTCTCCGTTGACGATATCGACGACGCCCTTGAGATTGCAGCGAAACACGGCTGCCACCCGCTACGGGGCGTCGCAACCTACGAAGACGTTTACAAACTCACCTATGTCCGAGGCCCCAGCGGGATCATCGTGATGCTCGCCCAGGAACTGAACAAGAGCTGATACCCGTCCTGCCATATACTCCGAACATGCCAGTCTCGCACCCAGCCATTCTTGCCCGACCGACCGTCCGCAAGCGCGGGGGCCACCTATGAGCGGCGGACTCGTAGCCCTGCTGGATGACGTTGCAGCCCTGGCCCGCATCGCGGCGGCATCCGTGGATGACGTCGCAGCCGGCGCCGCCAAGGCAGGGGCCAAGGCCGCCGGGGTAGTCGTCGATGATGCCGCCGTCACCCCGCAGTACGTGTCCGGCGCCGACCCGTCACGAGAACTGCCGATGATCAAGAAGATCTTCTGGGGCTCCATCCGGAACAAGCTCCTGATCATCCTGCCCGCTCTGCTGCTCATCAGCGCCTTCATCCCCTGGATCATTCCGTTCATCCTCATGCTCGGCGGCACCTACCTCTGCTACGAGGGCGCCGAGAAGGTTTGGCACAAGCTCCGCGGCGGCCACCACGAGGAGGAAGAAGCCCCCGCGGTGGAACGCGGGCATGATGCGGAGGCCAAGGTAGTCAAAGGCGCGATCACCACCGACTTCATTCTGTCCTGCGAGATCATGGTCATCTCCATGAACGAGGTGGCCACAGAGTCCATCTGGGTCCGGGCGTTCATCCTGGTCCTGGTGGCATTCGCCATCACCGTACTCGTGTACGGCGCCGTCGCACTCATCGTCAAGATGGATGACATCGGCGTGCACCTTGCCGCCAAGGACTCTCCCCGCTCCAAGCGCTTCGGGAGGTTGCTGGTCACGGGAATGCCCGCCGTGCTTGCCACCATCACCTTCGTCGGAACGATCGCCATGCTCTGGGTTGGTGGCCACATCATGCTGCAGGGCGCCCATGACCTCGGCTGGCATGCACCCTATGACCTTGTCCACGCGATTGAGCACCCGGTGGCCGGGGTCGCGGTTGTCGGCGGTCTTTTGTCCTGGCTCGTCGACACGCTGTGCTCCACGGTCGTCGGGCTCGCCTGGGGCCTCGTTGTCATGGCCGTCGTTGGCCCCCTGCTGAAGGTACTGCCGTTCGGCAAGGCGAAAGGCGGGCACAACGAGGCCACCGCTCAGGCCGGAAATGGCGGCCACGGGCCCGACCAGCACAAAGACTGACAGATGCCGGGACCGCTGCGCATTTCAGAACGCGTAGCGGATGCGGCAGTAGGGCGCGATCTCCTCAATGAGCGCGGTCAACTGCCGCACATACCCGGCCTTGGCCCGTGATCTGTAGCGGACGTTGTTGAAACCGTTGGACGAGGTCTTCGACTCCTGGAGGTCGGGTCGCCAGAGGACCTTCTCAGCCTGCGGATGCCAGCCCAGGTTGACCTCGTGCAGCTGCTCGTTGTGGGTGAGGAAAATGACTTCCGCCGCGAGCTGCTCCTTGGCGGCCGGTGTCAGCGTGGCATCGAGCTGGCGCAGCAGTGCCTCCCAGTCGTCGAGCCAGGTGTCGGTGATGATGACGGGGGAGAAGTTCACATGCACTTCGTAGCCGGCATCCACGAATTCATTGATGGCTGCCATCCGCTCCGCCACGGGCGACGTCCGGACGTCAATGGACTTCGCCAGGTCCGCGGGCATGAGGGAAAATCGGACCCTGGTGTGGCCGCCGTGGTCCCACGCCAGCATCTCCCGGTTGACGAACTTGGTGGCGAAGGACAGCTTGGCGTTCGGCAGTTCCCGGTAGAGCGCCACAAGCTCCTCCACGTTGGGGCTGATCAGCGCATCCACCGAACAGTCGCTGTTCTCGCCGATGTCGTAGACCCACAGTTCCGGGTCGCACTGGTTGGGCTCCAGCTTGAGCCCCTGGCGTCTAGCGTGCCGCTCGAGCGTCGCAGCTATCTGGTCGATATTGGCGAACACCGTAATTGGATTGCTGTAGCCCTTGTGCCTCGGAACGTAGCAGTAGGCGCACGCCATGGCGCAGCCGTTCGCAGTGGAAGGTGCAATGAAGTCCGCCGAGCGGCCATTGGGTTTGACGGTCAGGGACTTCTTGACGCCAAGCACCAGCGCCTCCGTCTTGATCCGAGACCAGCGCGGCACGTTGGTTTCGTCACCGTGCAGGTCCGGGATGTTCCAATGGCTGTCCACCAGGACGACGTCGGCCCCCGGCCAGCGTGCGACGATCTGCCGGCCACGGGGCAGCTCCAGGGCGGCAGGCTGGGCGTAGATGCGCCGGATCTGGAGCAGCCGATCGAATTCCATCACCCCATTCTGCTTGAACCTCCCCGGCGCACCCGGCAGTTAAGCCCACGGCGCCAACACCGGAATGCCGGAAGTTTCTGCTGCTGAAACTGGCTTGGTCCGGCGGACGGTAGACTGGATTGTGCCGTTCTCCGGCCACTCTGCCCCAGCGTCCCCTCGCACACAGTGCACGGACCGTGGCGTTCCCTGTTGTGAAAGGCCTTACCTGCTGTGATTACTGTCCAGGATCTTGAACTGCGCGCCGGTGCCCGGCTCCTCATGGACCAGGTGAGCTTCCGCATCGACAAAGGGGACAAGATCGGCCTGGTGGGCCGGAACGGCGCGGGCAAGACCACGCTGACCCGTGTCCTCGCGGGCGAAGGCCTGCCCGCCGCCGGCAAGGTGAGCCGCAGCGGCGAAATCGGGTACCTGCCCCAGGACCCGCGGACCCCCGACATGGAACAGTTGGCGCGGGACCGCATCCTTTCCGCCCGCGGCCTGGACATCGTCGTCGGCAAACTGCGCAAGGCGCACGACGAAATGGCGAGCGAGGACGCCGACGTCCAGCGCAAAGCCATGAACCGGTACGACCGGCTGGAATCCGAGTTCCTCGCCGCGGGCGGTTATGCGGCCGAGGCCGAAGCGGCGTCGATCTGTTCGAACCTTGCCCTCCCTGACCGGCTGCTGAACCAGCCGCTCAAGACGCTCTCCGGCGGTCAGCGGCGCCGCGTGGAGCTTGCCCGCATCCTGTACTCGGATGCCGAGACCATGCTCCTGGACGAACCCACCAACCACCTCGACGCCGATTCCATCGCCTGGCTGCGTGACTTCCTGAAGAACCACCAGGGCGGCCTGATTGTGATCAGCCACGACACCGACCTGCTGGAAGCCACGGTCAACAAGGTGTTCCTGCTGGACGCCAACCGCGCGCAGATCGACTTCTACAACATGGACTGGAAGCGCTACCTCCTGCAGCGGGAAACGGACGAGCGTGCCCGGAAGCGTGAACGGGCCAACGCCGAAAAGAAGGCACAGGTCCTCATGGACCAGGCCAACAAGATGCGGGCCAAGGCAACCAAGGCTGTTGCCGCCCAGAACATGGCCAAGCGCGCCGAGCGGCTGCTCAGCGGGCTGGAAGCTGTCCGCGAGCAGGACCGCGTGGCAGCCCTGCGGTTCCCGGACCCCTCACCCTGCGGCAAGACCCCCCTCACCGCGGACGGGCTCAGCAAGTCTTACGGGTCGCTGGAGATTTTCACCGACGTGGACCTGGCCATCGACCGTGGCTCCAAGGTGGTCATCCTGGGCCTCAACGGTGCCGGCAAGACCACCCTGCTACGCATGCTCGCCGGCGTGGATACCCCCGACACCGGCGAGGTCATCCCCGGCCACGGCCTCAAAGTGGGCTACTACGCCCAGGAACACGAAACCCTGGACCACAACCGCACCGTGCTGGAGAACATGCGCTCCTCCGCGCCGGACATGAAGGACGCCGAGGTCCGCGGCATCCTGGGCTCTTTCCTCTTCTCCGGCGACGACGTCGACAAACCCGCCGGCGTGCTCTCCGGCGGTGAGAAGACCCGGCTGGCCCTCGCCACCATCGTGGCCTCAAGCGCCAACGTTCTCCTCCTCGACGAGCCCACCAACAACCTGGACCCTGCCAGCCGCGCGGAGATCCTCGGCGCCCTCCGCAACTACACCGGCGCCGTCGTCCTGGTCAGCCACGATGAAGGTGCTGTCGAAGCGCTGAACCCCGAACGGGTGGTCATGCTTCCCGACGGCGTGGAAGACCTCTGGAACGAGGACTACCTGGACCTGATCACCCTGGCCTAGCGCACCGCCAGTTCCAGGGCCCCGGTTATGCGGAGCAGCTCCTGGTAGGTGATGCTGAACATCGAGTTGTGGTCACCCGCTCCAGCCCACAGCAGCCCGTGGGCCTGCAGGGTTTGGTCCAGCAGGGTCCGGATTCTCTGCGGGTGGCCCACAGGGGCGACCCCGCCCACTTCCTGCCCGGTATGGTCCAGGACGAAAGCGGGGGAGGCGCGGCGGATTTTCCCGGTGCCGAGCTGGGCCGCCACCAGCGCAGTGTCCACCCTGGCCGCTCCGCTGGCGAGGATCAGCAGGGGTTCGCCGCCGACGTCGAAGATAAGGCTGTTGGTGACGGCGGCCAGATCGCATTCCAGCGCCTGCGCTGCTGCCGCCGCCGTGGGGACCCCGGCCGGAAAGGTCCGCACAGTATCGCCGACACCGGCCTCAACCAGGGCCGTGCGCACCAGGGCGACCGGGCCGCCGTTGTACGTTGCCATGCTTTAGTACCCCTGCGCGTCCAGCAGGGCGTCTTCTTCTTCCTCTGCCGTCGCCTTCCTGCGTTTGCGCGGCGGTGCCGGCTGGCGGCGGGCCGCAGGGACAGCCGAGTGGACCGCCCCGTCCAGGACCGTCTCGTCCTGGTCCTCGGCATCAATCTCTGCGTTGCGCGCCTGCTGCCGGGCGGCATAGCCGAAGCCGACGAACATCAGGACACCGAAGGCGAACCACTGGAGCGAGTAGGACAGGTGGGTCCCCTCATCCGTGGACGGCTTGGGGAAGGCCACCGGCATTTCCGCCGGCGTCGGTGTTTCCGAGGCCAGCTGGCCATACGCGCCAGTCATCAGGGGATAGCCCAGCTGCGCGGAGTAGGTGGGAAGGTCGATGGATGCGAGCTGCCCTTCAGGCGCCCCGCGCTGCAGTTCCGGCTCACCATGCTTCAAACGTACGACGGCGGTCACGTCGCCGGAGGGAGGGGCCGGCACGGAGTCCGGACTGCCCGGGTTCTTGTTGCCGATGGGCAGCCAGCCGCGGTCGATGACAACGGTTTCGCCGCTGGTGAGGCGGAAGGGGACCACCACTTCGTACCCGGGCTGCCCGTTGAGCGGCCGGTTGCGGACAACCCGCTGCCCGGCGGCGTCGTAGGAGCCCTTCAGCTCAACCTGGGTCCACTCCTTGGCGGGGTCCAACTGGGCGAACTGGTCCCGTGCCTGGGCAAAGGGAGTAGGAGTCGCCGAGTAGTTGCTGACCACGCGGTTGATCTCGGCCAGGGTCTCGGCACGCCGGTCCATCTGCCAGCGGCCCAGGAAAACGCAGGCGGTGGCAAAGATGGCGGCCAGCAGGAGATAGCCCAGCCACTTGCTGGAAAAGAGGAAACGGTACATTCAGATGTCCTGCTCCAGTGCGGCGTCGCCGGCAGCTTCCAGCGGGAGCGTTTCCTTCCACAGGCCACGCGTCTGCAGGTAGTCCTCCAGCCAGTCCCGGTGGTCCCCGCAGGCCAGCCAGGTCTTGCGGCGCTCGGGGGCATGGATTTTCGGGTTGTTCCAGAGAAGCTGCCAGGACGCCTGGGCCCTGCACGCCTTCCGTGAGCAGACGGCGCCGGCCTCCGATGCCACGTCCGATCCTGCTGCGAAATCGAAAATACTCATGATGCCTGCCGCTCCTCCCCGTGCTCCGGGTCCTCGTCCTTCACCAGTTCGCCCTGCAGTACGGCGCTTCCCGGTTCATCGTCCTCCACTTGAGCGGCAGGGCTTTCCAGCTCGGCCAGCGGCGCGGAATCCAACAACAGGTCACTGGGCGTCTCGGCTTTGTCGCTGCCGTTGGCGATCACCACCGCAATCCAGGGCAGGAACACTGCTCCCGCCACCGCAATGATCTTGAACCAGCCGTCCACCACGAATATCAGGATCAGGCAGACCATGCGGATGCCCATGGCCAAGGCGTACTTGATCATCCGCTGGCGCATATCCTCCGAATGCGCGGCGGCGGCATCCGTAATGCTGTGGACTTCGCTGTCGCCGGAGAACCGGCCCGGTTCTTCGGGCGCGGAGTGTCCCGCATGGTTTTCAAGGGTCACAGTGAATGATCACGCTCCAAAGGCTTCCCTTAATTCTCGCACCATCGGCAGTGCTGCCCAAACCCGCTGGGAGCCTGCCGCTAAGATCGGAGGCAGCCTAAACCACACCCCACTACCGCGGCGCAGCCTGCCGCAGAATTCCGGAGCCCCTTTATGACTGAAACAGCTTCCGCACCCCGCAGCGTCCTGGTGACCGGCGGCAACCGCGGTATCGGCCTGGCCATCGCCCAGGCGTTCCTCGCCAACGGCGACAAGGTGGCTGTGACCTACCGCAGCGAAACGCAGCTGCCGGAGGGCATCCTCGGCGTCAAGGCAGACGTCACCGATGAGGCTTCCGTGGACGCTGCCTTCAAGGAAGTGGAAGCTGCCCACGGTCCGGTGGAAGTCCTGGTGGCCAACGCCGGCATCACCAAGGACACCCTGCTGCTGCGCATGAGCGAAGATGACTTCACCTCAGTGATCGACACCAACCTCACCGGCGCCTTCCGCGTGATCAAGCGGGCGTCCAAGGGCATGATCCGGCTGCGCAAGGGCCGCGTGGTCCTCATCTCCTCGGTCTCGGGCCTGTACGGCGCGCCGGGGCAGATCAACTACTCCGCCTCCAAGGCCGGACTGGTGGGCATCGCCCGCTCCCTCACCCGCGAACTCGGGTCCCGCGGCATCACCGCCAACGTGGTGGCGCCCGGGTTCATCAACACGGACATGACGGCCGAGCTCCCCGAGGCCACCCAGAAGGATTACCTGGCCAGCATCCCGGCAGGGCGTTTCGCCGAAGCTGCCGAGGTGGCCAACGTGGTCCGCTGGATCGCAAGCGACGAGGCCGCCTACATCTCCGGTGCGGTTATCCCGGTGGACGGCGGCCTGGGCATGGGCCACTGACCCCCTCGGCCTCCCGCCGCTGCAGGAAACTACCCCCGGGGTCGTTATTTGTCGAAGTCAGACAACGGATCTTGGCATTGGCCGCTGGCATGATGGACTGCAGGCCACAACGATTTAGATGTTTCGAACAAAGGAAGCTCGTATGGGACTGCTGGACAACAAAACGGCGATCGTCACCGGATCATCGCGGGGCATTGGCGCCGACGTAGCCAAGATCCTCGCGTCGGAGGGCGCCGCCGTCGTGGTCAACTACCGCCAGAAGGCGCCCCGCGCCAACAAAGTGGTGCAGGGCATTGAAGCCGAGGGCGGCCGGGCCGTCGCCATCGGCGCGGACCTGACCACCCAGGAAGGTGTGCAGGCCCTGGCCAGCGCCGCCATGGAGAACTTCGGCTCCCTGGACATCCTGGTCCTGAACGCCTCCGGCGGCATGGAAACCGGGATGGGGGAGGACTACGCCCTCAAGCTGAACCGCGACGCCCAGGTGAACATGCTCAACGCGGCAGTGCCCCTGATGAAGGAAGGCTCCCGGGTGGTCTTCGTGACGAGCCACCAGGCCCACTTCATCAACACCGTCCCCACCATGCCGGCCTACGAGCCGGTGGCCCGCAGCAAGCGTGCCGGCGAGGACGCACTCCGGGACCTGATCCCCAACCTCGCGGAGAAAGGCATCTCCCTGGTGGTGGTCTCCGGCGACATGATCGAAGGGACCGTCACCGCCACGCTCCTGGACCGCTCCACCCCGGGCGCCATCGAGGCCCGCCGCGCCGAAGCCGGCAAGCTGTACTCGGTGGAGGAATTCGCGCAGGTTGTTGCAGGGATGGCAACGGCCGACGTCGAGTCGGGCCACACCGAGTACGCCGGCGGAGCGGATTACTTCGGCAAGGGCGCAGGGCAGGCTTCCAGCTAAAACGCCCTTTACGCGAGATGGCAGGTCGCGGCAATGTTCACGTTGGACACTGCCGCGACCTGCCATCTCGCGTTGGGGTGGAGAGGGATCAGACCCCGGCGATGTGGCGGACGGCGTCCAGGTAGGGCATGTTCAGGGCTGCGTCGGCCACGGCGCGGACGGCCGGCTTGGCGTTGAAGGCCACCCCGATGCCGGCGGCGCCGAGCATGTCAAGGTCGTTGGCGCCGTCGCCCACGGCAATGGTGTGCTCCAGCGCGATGTCTTCGGCGGCGGCCCACTCGCGCAGATACTTTTCCTTGGCCGCCCGGTCAACCACCGCGCCCAGCACCTTGCCGGTCAGCGCGCCGTCGACGATTTCCAGTTCGTTGGCCTGCCAGTAGTCCAGGCCCAGGTCTGCGGCGATCGGCTCAAGGATCTGGTTGAAGCCGCCGGATACGACAGCCACCGTGTGGCCGGCAGCTTGGAAAGCGGCCACGAGCTGATCGGCACCTTCGCTGAGCTTCACTTCCTTGCGCACGGAATGGACGACGTCGGCGGGCAGCCCCGCGAGCACCGCCACCCGTGCGTGGAGGCTTTGGGCGAAGTCGAGTTCGCCGCGCATGGCAGCTTCCGTCACAGCCGCCACCTCCTCGCGCTTGCCTGCATACGCCGCCAGGAGTTCGATGACCTCCTGCTGGATCAGGGTGGAGTCCACGTCCATGATCAGCAGCTTTCGGGCCGCAGAGCGGAGCCCGGCAGGCACCAGGGCCGTGTCAAAACCATTGATGGCGGCGTCCGCCACGGCGCGGCGGAGGGATGACAGGCCGGCCGCGGTCGAATCAGGAAGGGCCAGGTCATGGACCTGCACCTGGTACCGGCTGTCACCGGCGGAGGACTCGGACAGCACGTCGGCGCCGTCGAGGGCAAGGACGGAACGCAGCTGCTCCAGCCCGGCGGGGGTCATATTCAGGCCATAGCTGACCGCAGTCACGTTCGAAGTCATGCCTGCAATCTTAGCCAGCGGGGACCGGGCGGCTGAATTCGTTGCGGGGCGCCGGAGGCGAACCTTTAGGGTGCCTTCACACCGGTTATCAGTCGTCTTCTGTTTTGTCCTAGTGTCTACTCCTATGAGTGATGTTCTGGAACTGGACTCCGTCAGCGTTGTCCGAGGTAAGAAGACCCTGCTGGACAAGGTCGACTGGCAGGTCAACGAGGGCGAACGCTGGGTCATCCTGGGACCCAACGGGGCCGGGAAGACCACCCTTCTCCAGATCGCCGCCGCCCGCCTGCACCCCAGCAGCGGCACTGCCGGAATCCTCGACGAAACGTTGGGCCGCACCGACGTCTTCGAACTCCGCCCCCGCATCGGGCTTTCCTCGGCTGCGCTGGCCACCCAGATCCCGGAGCATGAGAACGTCCTCAACGTGGTGGTCACCGCCGCGTACGGCGTGACCGGCCGCTGGCGCGAAGGCTACGAGCGCGACGACGAACGGCGCGCCTTCCGGCTCCTGAACGACTGGGGCATGGGACCGCTGCTGAACCGGACGTTCGCCACCCTGTCCGAGGGCGAGCGCAAGCGGGTCCAGATCGCCCGGGCGCTCATGACGGACCCCGAGCTGCTGCTCCTGGATGAGCCGGGCGCCGGGCTGGACCTGGGCGGCCGGGAGGAACTGGTCCACAAGCTGGGCGAGCTGGCCCAGGATGAGTCGGCTCCGGCCATGGTCCTGGTCACGCATCACCTTGAAGAAGTCCCGCCCGGCTTCACGCACGCCATGCTGCTGCGCGATGGCGGCGTGGTGGCCGCCGGACCCATCACCGAGGTCCTGACGGAAGAGCACCTGAGCACCACCTTCGGGCTGCCTTTGGATGTCTCCGAGAACGCGGGACGCTACACTGCAACAGCACGCCGCTAGAACAGGCCTGCGCTAACTACCTTGGAACTCTTCAGCAGCATCATTGTGTTCATCGCCGGCCTGTGGGCCGGCACCATCAACGCGGTGGTGGGCTCCGGCACCCTTGTCACCTTCCCGGTGCTCATCGCCCTCGGTGTTGCACCCGTAACCGCCTCCATGAGCAATGCCATGGGCCTGGTCTTCGGCACGGGCGCCGGGGCCTTCGGCTACCGCCGGGAGCTGGCCGGCCGGGGACGGCAGGTGCTCCGTCTCCTTCCCGCCTCGGTCCTGGGCGGCGTCACCGGCGCCTGGCTCCTGCTGCACCTGCCGGAGAAAGTCTTCCACTACGTCGCCCCTGTCCTCCTGGTCCTTGCCCTGCTGATGGTGGTGTTCCAGCCCCGGCTCCAGGACTGGGTCCGCAACCGCGAGGCCAACCCCGAACACGCAGTCCGGGACAAGCGCCACGGGTTCCTCCTGGTGGTCTTGGTCTACCTGGCCGGCGTCTATGGTGGCTACTTTGTCGCGGCGCAGGGAATCCTGCTGGTGGGCATCCTGGGCGTGTTCCTCACCGGCACCATCCAGAACGCCAACGCCATGAAGAACATCCTGGTCCTCGGCGTGAACATGGTGGCCGCGATCTCCTACCTGCTGTTCGCCTTCGACCGGATCAACTGGCTGGTGGTCCTGCTGATCGCCATCAGCTCCACCATCGGCGGCCTCCTGGGCTCAAAGGTAGGGCGGAAGCTCTCGCCCCGCGTCCTGCGCGCCGTGATCTTCAGCCTCGGCATCGTGGCCCTCGGCGTCATGATCGCCAACCTGCTGAAATAATCACCCGGTGACCTTCCACCACCTCGAATCCGCCGATGACCCGCGCGTCAGCGACTACACCACCCTGACCGACGTGCACCTGCGCAAGCTCCGTGAACCCGCAGAGGGGATGTACATCGCCGAGTCCTCGCGGGTGCTTCGCCGGGCCCTTGCGGCCGGCCACCAGCCCCGGTCATTCTTCCTGGCTGAGAAGTGGATGGCGGACCTCGACGACGTCTTCAAGGCGTACCCGGACGTTCCGGTGTTCGTCGGCTCGGCTGCCCTGCTGGAGGAGATCACCGGGTTCCACCTGCACCGCGGCGCCATGGCGGCCATGCAGCGGCCGGCTCCGGTCCCGCTGCCGGACCTCCTCGCCGGAGCGAGGCGCGTGGCCGTGCTGGAGGACATCGTGGACCACACGAACGTGGGCGCCATTTTCCGTTCCGCGGCGGCGCTGGACATCGACGCCGTGCTGGTCTCGCCACGCTGCGGCGACCCGCTGTACCGCCGCAGCGTGCGGGTCAGCATGGGCACCGTATTCCAGGTTCCCTGGGCACGCCTGCAGGACTGGCCTTCGGACCTCCAGGTCCTCAAGGACCACGGCTTCACCGTCGCGGCCCTGGAACTGACACCCGATGCAGAGGATGTCGACGCCGTCGCCTCGCGTAACGTGGACAAACTTGCCCTGGTGCTCGGCACCGAAGGCGCAGGCATGAGCCGGGAGACTCTCGCCGCCGTCGACCTCGCTGTCAAAATCCCCATGCGCAACGGCGTGGATTCACTGAACGTGGCCGCTGCCTCTGCCGTCGCCTTTTGGGAGTTGCGCGCCCGGGACTGACCTGCGGCGTCACCCTGTGCCGCCAGGGGAGCCGGTTCGTCAGCCCCACCGGCATCGGCTATGATTGATAGCTGGTTGTCCTGCTTTTTCAGCTTCGGCTGATCCGACAGATCCCAGCCATCCCATTCATACCTGGCAGCTGGCAAAATCCAGTTGCGCGAACAAAGGTCCCATTATGAAGTCTGATACCCACCCGAAGTACGAAGCTGTTGTCTTCAACGACCTGGCCTCCGGCACCAAGTTCCTGACCCGCTCCACCGTGTCTTCCTCGAAGACCATCGAGTGGGAAGACGGCAACACCTACCCGGTCATCGACGTCGAAATCTCTTCCGAGTCCCACCCGTTCTACACGGGCAAGCAGCGCATCATGGACTCTGCAGGCCGCGTCGAGCGCTTCAACGCTCGCTTCAAGGGCTTCGGCGGCAAGAAGTAATTCCTTCGCCAAGCTTGTTTGCAGAAGGCCCGCACCGGAAACGGTGCGGGCCTTCCGCGTTAACCGCACACCTGCTTTCTGGGGCAGGATGGGACGCATGACCCAGTCTGTATTTCCTGCCAATAACGCCGCCAGCAACCAGCGCCTGCATGGGGAGTACAAGGTTCCCGGCGGCAAGCTGGTGGTGGTGGACCTGGCGGTGGTGGACGGCGCATTGGCAGACGTCTCCGTCAGCGGCGACTTCTTCCTGGAGCCGGACGAGGCCCTGACGGACATCAACCGCGCGCTGACCGGGCGTCCGGACACTACGCCTGCCGCAGACCTCGCGGCCGCCGTCACAGCAGCCCTGCCTGCCGGAGCCGTGCTGTTCGGCTTCTCTGCGGACGCCGTGGCCGTGACCGTCCGGCGGGCCCTGGCCAAAGCCACCTCCTGGGCAGACCACGAATGGAACGTCATCGCGCCCACCGTGCTACCCACGGAAATCAACGTTGCCCTTGATGAGGTGCTCACCGAGGCCGTGGGTGCGGGGGAGCGCACGCCCACCCTCCGGTTCTGGGACTGGCAGGAACCGTCGGTGGTCATCGGCAGCTTCCAGTCCGTTCAGAACGAGGTGGATCCCGAGGGCGTCGCCAGGCACGGCATCAATGTGGTCCGCCGGATCAGCGGTGGCGGCGCGATGTTCATGGAGGCCGGCAACTGCATCACCTACTCGCTCTACCTGCCCCAGACCCTGGTGGACGGGCTGAGCTTCGCCGACTCCTACCCGTTCCTTGACGCCTGGGTGATGGCCGCGCTGGAAAAACTCGGCATCAACGCCTTCTACATCCCGTTGAACGACATCGCCACAGACCAGGGAAAGATCGGCGGCGCAGCACAGAAGCGCCTTGCCAATGGCGGCATGCTGCACCACGTCACCATGAGCTACGACATCGACGCCGACAAGATGGTCGAGGTCCTCCGGATCGGCAAGGAGAAGCTGTCGGACAAGGGCACCCGCAGCGCCAAGAAGCGGGTGGATCCGCTGCGCCGCCAGACAGGCCTTGCCCGCACGGCCATCATCGAGGCAATGATCGAAGTGTTCAGCGAGCGTTACGGGGCCACGCCCTCAGAACTGGCCGTTCACGAGCTGGCGGCTGCCGAGGACCGGGTGGCGGCCAAGTTCGGCACCGAGGAGTGGCTCCACCGCGTCCCCTAGTGCCATCCATTGCTCCGTAATTGTCGTTTTGGCGCCCCAAAACGACAATTACCCAGCAACCGATGAGTGGGCCCACGCCGGCAGGGTACCCTAGCCGAGCGCAGCGATGTTAGGGGGCCGGTGGGGAACGACGGCGGCCTGTGCGGTGAGTGCCCGCAGCAGGTGGCTGCGCTGCTCGATGATGATCCGGCGCAGCGCGTGCGGCGCGTCCCGGTTGGCGTCCAGCCAGGCATCCGTCCGACGGACCACGGGGTGGTCTTTGGGCTCCACGCCGTCCGCGAGGTCCTGGGCGGCGGGGTAGAGGCCGCGGACAATCCGGCTGGCGATCTCGATACTCCGCGCGTCCCAAACAGCGCGCAGGCAGTCGAAATAGGGCTCCACGTAGGGCTCGAGCATGTCCGGGGACGCGGTGATGAAGCCGCTGATGGTAGCAGTCAGGAGCTGGTTGGACAGCCCGGTCCCGTGGACGGCCGCATCCCAGGCAGCAACCTTGACGTCGCGGTCGGGACGGGACGCCATGGCTGTTGCGTGCCCCGCCCGGCCGGAGGCAGTGGTGTCGCGCGCCAGCTCGGCGTCGAGCTCGGCTGCGGAGGCCTGGCCATTGGCTGCCAGGGCATGCCAGAGGTGCCAGCGCAGGTCCGCGTCCACCGCCAGCCCCTCCACCGGTGAGCTGCCTTCGAGCAGGCCACGGAGGCGGGGGAGGAGGGCGCCGTCATGCCTGCTGAGCGTGCCGACGGTGCGGGCCCAGGCGAGCTGCTGGTCCGACCCCGGGGCGGCGTGGTCCAGCTGGCCAGCGGCAGCTGTAAGGAAGGACGCGCGCACCCTGCCACGGGCGCCGGCGGGCGTATAGCGTTCGACGGCGGTGGCAGCGTTCTCGAGGATGTTCAGCAGGACGCCGATCCCCGTCTCAGCCGGGGCGAAGGCGGTAACGGCGTCAACGTACAAAGAGGCGGGGCTTTCGCCGTCCCGGGCTGAGTTCCACAACGCCGTCCAGCACAGGGCCCGGGCCATGGGATCGGTGATCCGGTCCAGCGAGGAACGGACCGTCGCCAGTGAGGCCGGATCCAGCCGCACCTTGGCGTAGGTGAGGTCGTCATCATTGACCAGCAGGAGCGCGGGCCGCGGCTTGCCTGCAAGCTGGGGGAGTTCCGTCCAGGCACCGGCCACGTCGGTTTCGATGGTTCCGGTCCGCACCAGGGCACCGTCGGCGTCAAAGTCGTAGGAACCCACGCGGAGGCGGTGCGGGCGCAGCTCCTCCCGTCCCGTGACCGGGTCCACCGCCTCCTGGACGATCGTCACCTGTCCCAGCAGGCCGTCGTCGCCTGTTGCCCCACCCTGCAAGCCGGGGTCCTTGGACGAACCGTCCGTGGAAGAAATGTCGAGCGACAGCGTGGAAATACCGGACGTCTGCAGCCACCGCCTGGCCCAGCCGGACAGTTCCCGTCCGGATGCGGCGTCAAGGGCAGCCAGCAGGTCTGCCAACGACGTGTTCCCGTACGCGTGTTTGCGGAAGTACTCCCGCGAACCCGCGATGAAGGAGTCAAAACCCACGTACGCCACCAGCTGTTTGAGGACCGAGGCGCCCTTGGCGTAGGTGATGCCGTCGAAGTTCTGCTTCGCCGCTTCAAGATCGGGGATGTCAGCCACGATGGGATGCGTAGTGGGCAGCTGGTCCTGCACGTAGGCCCATGCTTTGCGTTTGTTGGCGAAGTTGACCCAGGCGGTGTCCCAGTCCGTCGCCCGGTCAACGCCAAGGGTTCCCATGTAGTCGGCGAAGGATTCCTTGAGCCAGAGATCGTCCCACCACTGCATGGTCACCAGGTCGCCGAACCACATGTGCGCCATCTCGTGCATCAGGGTGTTGGCCCGCGCCTGGTACTGGGCGTCGGTGGCGCGGGAGGTGAACACGTAGCTCTCGGTGAACGTGACCAGTCCCGGATTCTCCATGGCACCCAGGTTGTACTCGGGCACGAACGCCTGGTCGTACTTGCCCCACGGGTACGGGTAGTCGAAGAGGCGGTTGAAGAAGTCCAGGCCTTTCTTGGTCAGGCCGAAGAGATGGCCAGTGTCAAAGGAGTCCGCCATGGAGGCGCGGCAGTAGAGGGCAAGCGGGACGTCCAGGCGGGCGCCGTCGTCGAGCGTTGCCTGCCAGCGGTCCTCGGCCCTGAAGTAGGGCCCGGCCAGGATGCCGGTGATGTAGGTGGACATCGGCAGGGTGGGGGCGAAGTCCCAGCGCGCGGTGGCAGGATCGCTGGTCAACAGGGTGCGGTTCACCTCTGCGCCGTTCGAGGCCACGTTCCACTCCGCCGGAGCCATCACGTGGAACGTGTAGGTTGCCTTGAGGTCGGGCTGTTCGAAGTTGGCGAAGACCCGGCGCGCGTCAGCCGGCTCGTACTGGGTGTAGAGGTAGCACTGGCCATCGGCGGGGTCCACGAACCGGTGCATGCCCTCGCCGGAGCGGCTGTACAGCGCGGTGCCGGTCACCGTCACCTGGTTCTCCGCTCGCAGGTTGTCCAGCATGATCCGTGCGCCGTCCACCACGTCCCCCACGGGCAGGCTCTTGCCGTTGAGGATCACGCTGTGGACGCTGCTGCCGATGAAGTCCAGGAAGGTGCCGGTGCCGGGAACGGCCGTGAAGGTGATGACACTGCGGCTGGTGTAGCCGGGAACGGCTGGATCTGCTGCCTGCCGCACATCGAGCGAGACGTCGTAACTGGTGGTGCTGATCAGGGCTGACCGTTCGGCGGCTTCGCTGCGCTGCAGATTCTCATGTGACACCCGGCTATCTAATCACGCTGCCGGCGCGTCCGCTCAGCCCGCGATCAGGAAGGCAGCTGCCAGGCCCAGGACGGCAATCAGGAGCCAGGATGCCAGGGCCGCCAGGAGCGCCTGCCCGCCGGTATGGAGCAGCGTCCGGATCCTCACGGCCGAGCCCAGCCCGAACAGGGCCGCGCCCAGGAGGATGTCCTGCAGTGTGGCACCGGCGTCGAGCCAGGCCGGGGCCAGCCAGCCGGTGGAGCGCAGGGCCACCATGGCCACGAAGCCCACCACGAACAACGGCACCACCGGCGGCATTTTCGATGTGGTGCCGTTGGCGGCGCCCAGGGCGCGCGCACCGTTCCGGTGGTGCGCGCCGGCCGCGGCAACAACAGGCGCCAGCAGCAGCACCCGGGTGAGTTTGACGACGACGGCGATCGCCAGGGCAGCGGACCCGGCAGTCTGCGCCGTGGCCACCACCTGGCCGACGTCGTGCACGGACGCCCCGGTCCAGGCGCCGAACACCGTGGCCGTCAGGCCCAGGGGGTGGGCGAGGAGGGGCAGTACGCCGATGGCGAGCGTTCCGCAGAGCGTCACGAGGGCTACCGGCAGGACGGTTTCCGCGTGCCGGATGCGGCGGACGGCGGCCATGGCGCCGATGGCCGATGCGCCGCAGATGGAGAAGCCGGTGGCTACCAGGAGCGAGGTCACCGGCGGGAGGCGGAACAGCCGCGAGATTGCATAGGTGCCGCCGAAGCTGGCCGCCACGACGCCCACGATCAAGACCAGGGCCGGCCACCCCAGGTCGAGGACATCCATGACGCTGACTTTCAGGCCCAGGAGCACGATCCCGCCGCGCATCAGGTGCTTGCCCGCGAAGTCCAGTCCGGGCCGGGCCCGGCCCCCGGTCCAGCTGCCGGCGCCGGGCAGGTTGGCCGCAAGCACGCCCAGGACCACTGCCATGGTCATCGCCGGCAGCGCCGGTACCAGGCCGTGCACCATGAAGGCCACGGCCACAGCGGCCGCTGCCGTCAACAGGCCCGGAACCAACCGCGCCACACGGCGCCGGAAACTGCCATGGCCCGGCACTGGGAGGCTTCTGCTGCTTGGCACTCACCTACTCTGCCCGACGAGGCCAGTAAAGTACGAACCGGGCTGCCGGCGACAACACGCCAGAATGGATGGCAGTAATGAACTCGAAACAAAAAGATGGTTGGCTATTGGACATGTCAGACCTATTCCAGGATTACTCCGAGGCCGCCGGCCGCACCGGAGCCTACGACGAGATGTTTGCCCCCGGGCAACAGGCCAGGGACTCGTACGGGCAGGTGGCGGAGGCGCTCCGGAAGCTCTCCCTGGCGGACGTCAGCGCACGCGCCGACTCCATGGCCCGCACCTTCCTGGACCGCGGGGTAACGTTCGACTACGCGGGCGAGGAACGGCCCTTCCCCCTCGACATCGTGCCCCGTGTTATCCCCGCGGCTGAGTGGGATGTCCTGGAACGCGGTGTGGCGCAGCGCGTCCGCGCCCTGGAAGCGTTCCTGAACGACGTCTACGACAAAATGACGGTGGTCTCCGACGGCGTGATTCCCCGCCAGCTCGTGACCACCAGCGCCCACTTCCACCGGCAAGTCCACGGCTTTGAACCTGCGGGCGGGGTCCGGGTCCACATCTCCGGAATCGACGTGGTCCGCGACGCCGCAGGCACTTTCCGCGTCCTGGAGGACAACGTCCGCGTCCCCTCCGGCGTGAGCTACGTCCTGGAAAACCGGCGCGCCATGGCCAAGGGCCTGCCCGAGGCATTCGGCCAGCAGCTCATCCGGCCCGTGGAGGAGTACCCGCGCCGGTTGCTCTCGGCCCTTCGCAAAACCGCACCGGCCGGCGTGGACGATCCCACCGTCGTGGTCCTCACCCCCGGCGTCTTCAACAGCGCCTACTTCGAGCACACCCTCCTGGCCGGCCTCATGGGCGTGGAACTGGTGGAGGGCCGCGACTTGATCTGCCGCGGCAACCGCGTCTACATGCGCACCACGGCGGGCGAACAGCGCGTGGACGTGATCTACAAGCGGATCGACGACGACTTCCTGGACCCGCTGCAGTTCCGCTCGGACTCCATGCTCGGCTGCCCCGGGCTGGTCAATGCTGCCCGCGCCGGCGGCGTGACGATCGCCAACGCCGTGGGCAATGGCGTGGCCGACGACAAACTGGTTTACAGTTACGTGCCTGACCTGATCCGCTACTACCTCAGCGAGGAGCCCATCATCGCCAACGTGGACACCTTCCGCCTCGAGGAAAAAGAAGCCCGGGAGTACACCCTGGACAACCTGGCGGAGCTGGTGGTCAAGCCGGTGGACGGCTCCGGCGGCAAGGGCCTGGTCATCGGTCCCGATGCCTCCAAGGACGAGCTCGACGCCCTCCGCCAGCGGATCATTTCCGATCCCCGCGGCTGGATCGCCCAGCCGGTGCTGCAGCTCTCCACCGTTCCCACCCTGGGCGGTGACAAGTTCGGTCCCCGCCACGTGGACCTGCGGCCCTTTGCGGTCAACGACGGCGACGACGTCTGGGTCCTCCCGGGCGGCCTGACCCGCGTTGCGCTGAAGGAAGGGTCGCTGATCGTGAACTCCAGCCAGGGCGGCGGATCCAAGGACACCTGGGTCCTTGCCGACTCACCCCAGATGCCCGTGGAAACCGTTCCACGCCAGTCCGTCACGGTCCGTGAACGCGTCTCGGTGTGGCCCGTGGAAAGCAACTGGCGCGACCGCCAGTCGGAGCAGCAGCAGTGAGCCGGGCACTCGGACACGTGGCCGCCGTCGGGCGTTTCTTTTTGACCATTCCGGGCGCGCAGGAGGTAGCCGCGAATGCTTAGCCGTATTGCCGAGTCCCTTTTTTGGATCGGCCGCTACGTGGAGCGGGCTGACGGTACCGCCCGCATCCTGGACGTCCACCTGGAACGCCTGAACCACCTCCCCATGGAGGAGCGGAAGAGCGTGGCCCAGGAGCTCCTGGCTGTCATGGGCGCCAAGCCGCAAAGCGAGGATTTCGGCCTGCCGGAACTGCTCCATGCGCTGGCGTATGACAAGACCAGTGCCACGTCCATTGCCGGTTCGTTGGGTGCTGCCCGGGAGAACGCCCGCCGCGCACGCGAGACCGTGTCCTCGGGGCTGTGGGAGAGCCTGAACACCACCTACTATGGGCTGAGCCAGCACCGCAAGGACGTGGTGGGCACGTACCGGTTCTGCAACTGGACCTTGGAGCGCACGGCCATGGTCAGCGGCCTTGCCGACACTACGGTGAGCCATGACGAAAGCTGGCTCTTCCTGGTCCTGGGCCGTTCGCTGGAGCGAGCGGACATGACGGCGCGGATGCTCTCCACGCGTGACGTCCTCTCCGCAGGCATGTCCTGGGTGAACATGCTGCGCTGTGCCGGCGCCTACGAGTCCTTCCTCCGCACCCGCCGCGCTGCGTTTGGAGACCAGCACGCTGCTGAGTTCCTGCTCCTGGACCGGCTGTTCCCGCGGTCCATTGTCTACGCGCTGCGGGACGCCGACGAGTGCCTGGCCAAGCTGGACCCATCCGCACAGCGCGTCGGCTTCATCAACGACGCCCGGCGGATCGTGGGCCAGGCCCGGACCTTCCTTGAGTTCCACCGCACGGACGACCTCATGTCCGAACTGCCCGAGCACATGGAACGTGTGCAGAAGGCGGTGTCGCAGGCTTCGGACGCCATTTCCCGTAAGTACTTCAATCAGGCGGACGAACTCGCCTGGGTGGGAGAAGTGTCATGACCCGGTTGAGCATCGTCCACAGGACGGCGTACAAGTACAACAAGCGGGTGACGCTGTCCTACAACGAGGCCCGGATGACGCCGCTGACGGACTCGCAGCAGGTGGTGCTGGAGTCCGTGGTGAAAGTTTCCCCGTCGCAGGCGGCGGTCAGCACCTACCGTGACTACTGGGGGACCAGGGTTACGGCCTTCGACATGCAGATGCCGCACGAAAACCTCGAGGTGGTCTCCAACATCACGGTGGAGGTGCACAGGGCGGAAAAGATCCCCGCGGAAGCGGACATCGTGGGCTGGGATGAGCTGGCGTCGGCGGAGACCCTCGACGCGTTCAGCGACTGGCTGCCGCAGTCCCGGCTCAGCGGCCCGGGCGACGAGGTCCTGGGCATCATCCCCGGCGTCGTGGCCGGAAAGAATCCGCATGAGGCCGCCATGGCTGTCTTCGCCTGGATGCGCGGGGAGATGACCTACATGTCCGGCTCCACTGCCGTCACCACCAACGCCGAGGAAGCCTGGGGCCAGCGCCAGGGTGTGTGCCAGGACCTGGCGCACCTGGCCATCGGTGCGCTGCGCAGCTGCGGCATTCCGGCGCGCTACGTCTCCGGCTACCTGCACCCGCGCTCCAGCGCCGGGATCGGCGAGACGGTGGCCGGGCAGTCGCACGCATGGCTGGAATGGTGGGACGGGGACTGGCGCAGCTGGGACCCCACCAACCACAAACCGGCCGGTGACTTCCACGTCACCGTGGCCAGGGGCCGCGATTACCGGGACGTGCCCCCGCTGAAGGGCATCCTGTCAGGCGGCGGCGGCTCCGCCCTGAAGGTCAGCGTGGAGATCACCCAGCTCGCCTGACGCGCAGGGTTCCCCGGCCTTCATGGCCGGGGAACCCGCCGTCGGCCTATTCCTGCGAAGCCTTGGCGGAGCCGCTGATCTGTGTCCACCATGTCATTGGATCGGTGACCTTGAAGCGGCGGCCCGTGACACTGTCCGGGGTGATGCGGACGAAAGCGTCCTTCCGCCCGGCCTGCCAAGGGAAGAGATACAGGCGGGAAGTCTCCAGCACTTCCTCCGTGCTTTTGACCAGGGCGGCCGTGCCCTTGATGACCACGCTCCACGCCAGGCCGGTATCGGGGTCCACACCGTCCGCTTCCACTGCCACGGGGGCATCGCCTGAGGCTGCCGACAATTTGGTGCCCTGGCTGGTGCGGAAGACCAGCGTGCCGCCGTCCACAGTGAAGTTGACCGGGAAAATGTCCGGCCGGCCATCAACGAGGACCGCCAGCCTGCCCACGGACACCGTCCGCAGCAGTGCCCAGCATTCGTGGTGTTCGAGATTCTGCACTTGGGTGGATGACTCGTTGCTCATGCCGTGAGCATACCCGCTCACCAGGGGCTGGGCTTGTAATCCTTCAGGAAGACGCCGTACTGGTCCTCGCCCTTTTCACCCATGACAATCGGGTCGTAGACCCGGGCCGCGCCGTCCACCAGGTCCAGGGGCGCGTGGAAGCCTTCCTCCATGAGCCGGACCTTGGTGAAATGCGGACGCTCGTCCGTGATCCAGCCGGTGTCCACGGCCGTCATCAGGATGCCGTCCGTATCCAGCATCTCCTGCGCGCTGGTGCGCGTCATCATGTTGAGCGCGGCCTTGGCCATGTTGGTGTGCGGGTGTCCAGGGCCCTTGTAGGCGCGGGAGAACTGTCCTTCCATGGCGGAGACGTTCACGATGTATTTGCGCCGCGCGGTGGACCTCTTCATGGCGCCCCGGAGCCGGCTGACCAGCAGGAACGGCGCGGTGACGTTGCAGAGCTGCACTTCGAGCATCTCCAGGGGATCCACTTCGTCCACCACCTGCGTCCAGCTGTTGATGGTTGCGAGGTCCGGGACCAGGCCGCCGGCGTCGATGGCGGTCCCTGTGGCGATGCGCTCCAGCGAGGCAGAGCCGGTGGAGAGGGCCAGCGAGGTGATCGCATCGCCGGCCAGGACCGGGTGTTCGGTGACGCTGCCTGCGAGGGCGAGCGGGTGCTTGTCGTGGGCATGGCCGAACGTCAGCAGTTCCGGGCCGCCGTTGGCCGGCTCCAGCGATGCCGGGAGCGGCTCGTCCTCGGCATCCACCAGCGGCTTGTAGGCGTTGCCTGAACGGCGCACGGTCTGGGCCGCGTTGTTGATGATGATGTCCAGGGGGCCGGCCTCGTTGAGCGAATCGGTCAGGGCCATGACCTGGGCGGGATCGCGCAGGTCGATGCCCACGATACGGAGCCGGTGCAGCCATTCGCCGCTGTCTTCCATGGCTGCGAACCGGCGTGCGGCGTCTTTGGGGAACCTGGTGGTGATGGTGGTGTGGGCTCCGTCGCGCAGCAGCCTTAGCGCGATGTACATCCCGATCTTGGCCCGTCCTCCGGTGAGCAGGGCGCGCCGTCCGGTCAGGTCAGTCCGGGCATCGCGTTTGCTGTGGCTGAAGGCCGCGCATTCCGGGCACAGCTGGTGGTAGAAGGCATCCACCTGGGTGTAGTGCTGCTTGCAGATGTAGCAGGGCCGGGACCGGAGGAGGTGCCCCGCGACCTTGCCGGCGGCCGATGGTGCCAGCTTGTTGCCACGGGTTTCGTCATCGATGCGGTCCGGGGCGGCGGTGGCGGTCTGGGCGATCACGGCACGGTCGGCATCGGCGATGGAATCACGTTTGGTGACCCTGCGGTGGCGCTTGACGGCCTTGAACATCTTCCCCGTGGCGCGGCGCACCGAGATGTAGTCCGGGTGCTCCTCGTCGTACGCATGGATGGTGTTCAGGACCTTGAGGCAGGCCTGGATGTCCTCAGGGGTCAGATCGGGGGAGCTCATTAGGAAAATTTTACAGCGTACGCCGCAGGCCGCGGCACCACCGGTGGTGCCGCGGCCTGCGGATGCCTTGGAGAGTGCGGTGCCCGGGTCAGGAGACCCGCGCGCCGGGTGCGGCCTCCGCCGCTGCGGCAGCGTGCGTGCCTGCCACCTTGTCCGCCGCCTCACGCATATCGGGATACTGCTCCGCTGCCGCCTTCACGGCACTGGGCAGCTCTCCCAGGTGCCGTGCGGCGAGCTGGCGTTCTTCGTCCGTGGGCTCCGGGACTTCCTGGCCTTTGGAGAGGACAGTGATGCCGGATTCGGTGACCTTGAAGCCGCGTGCACGGTCAAGGTCGGGGTCCAGCCCGATGGCGGCACCGGCGGGGACCTTGACGTTCTTGTCCAGGATGGCGCGTTTGATCACGGCACCTTCGCCCACCTGCACCTTGTCCATCAGGACCGAGTCGATGACCCGGCTGCTGGTGGCCACGTAGACGTCGTTGGACAGCACCGAGCCCTCCACCACGCCGCCGGAGATCACTACTCCGTTGGCAACGATGGAGTCCAGGGCCGTGCCCACGGTGTTGTTCTTGCCCCGGACGAACTTGGCCGGCGGCGAGATGCTCTGCCGCGTGTAGATGGGCCACTCGGAGTTGTAGAGGTTGAACACCGGCAGCGGGGAGATGAGGTCCATGTGGGCGTCATAGAAGGAATCGATGGTGCCTACGTCGCGCCAGTAGGTGCGGTCGCGCTCCGTGGAGCCGGGAATGTCGTTAAGCGTGAAGTCGTAGACCCCCGCCTCCCCGCGGTTGACGAAGTAGGGAATGATGTCCCCGCCCATGTCGTGTTTGGTGTCCAGGCGCTCAGCGTCCACGTGCAGCGCCGCGACCAGGGCGTCGGCGTTGAAGACGTAGTTGCCCATGGAGGCAAGGAACTGTGACGGGTCGGCTGCAAGCCCGGGGGTGCTCGAGGGCTTCTCCACGAAGGCCGCGATCTTCTGCGGATCGTTCTGGTCCACCTCGATGACGCCGAACTGGTCGGCCATGTGCAGCGGCTGCCGCACCGCAGCCACGGTGGCTTTGGCCCCGCTGAGTACGTGTTGCTCCACCATCTGGGCGAAGTCCATACGGTACACGTGGTCTGCGCCAACAACGACGACGATGTCGGGGTTGGCGTCGTGGATCAGGTTCAGGGACTGGTAAATGGCATTTGCGCTGCCCAGGAACCAGCTCTTGCCTACACGCTGCTGTGCGGGAACGGAGGCGACATAGTTTCCCAGCTGGGTGGACATCCGCCACGCTTCGGATATATGCCGGTCGAGGCTGTGGGACTTGTATTGCGTGAGGACCACGATTTGCAGATAGCGTGAATTCACCAGGTTGGAAATGGCGAAATCGATAAGGCGGTAACTGCCGGCAAAAGGCACGGCAGGCTTGGCCCGGTCTGCCGTCAGTGGCATCAGTCTGTTTCCCTCGCCACCTGCGAGGACAATGGCCAGGACTTTTTTGGTCAACGGCATAATGGTCGCTCCTGTACGCCTTCGTAACTCCCCAAGACAGTCCGGTAGGCCCGGACTCCTTCACACTAGAACAGTTATCCGTGAACGACTACCTTGGGTCTTGTGCGAATAGACATTGTGACTAAAGAGTTCCCGCCGGAGATCTATGGTGGCGCCGGGGTACACGTGGCCGAATTGAGCAGGGTGCTTAGTAAGCACGTTGACCTGCAGGTTCGTGCTTTCGGCGCTCCCCGCGACGCCGACTACCACGGCGCCACCGTGACGTCGTACCAGGTACCCGAAGACCTGGGCGGGGCCAACGCGGCGGTTCAGACCCTGGGTGTGGACCTGCGCATTGTGCCGGATGTGCAGGGGGCCGACCTGGTCCATTCGCATACCTGGTACGCCAACATGGCCGGGCATCTGGCCTCGCTGCTGCACGGAATCCCGCACGTTCTCAGCGCCCACAGCCTCGAGCCGCTGCGGCCGTGGAAGGCTGAGCAACTGGGCGGCGGCTACGCCCTTTCCTCCTGGGTGGAGAAGACGGCTTATGAAGCGGCGGCGGCGATCATCGCCGTTTCCGAGGGCATGCGGCAGGACATCCTGCGCAGCTACCCCAACGTTGACCCGGAAAAAGTACGGGTGGTCCACAACGGCATCGACGTGGAGCTGTGGCAGCGTGACGAAAACGACGACGCCGTCCGTGCCCTGGGCATCGATCCCGCCAAGCCAAGCGTCGTCTTTGTGGGGAGAAACACACGCCAGAAGGGCGTTCCCTACCTCCTCCGGGCGGCAGCGAAACTTCCGGCCGATGTCCAGTTGGTGCTGTGCCTGGGCGCGGCCGACACTCCGGAACTGGCTGCGGAAACCGCAGCGCTGATCGAGGAGCTGCAGAAGCAGCGCACGGGCGTGGTGCTCATTGAACGAATGCTGCCGCGCCACGAGCTGATCCAGGTGCTCAGCCACGCCACCGCCTTCGCGTGCCCCTCGATCTATGAGCCGCTGGGCATCGTCAACCTCGAAGCCATGGCGTGCGGCGCCGCAGTGGTGGCCAGCGCCACCGGCGGTATCCCGGAGGTGGTCGAGCATGGCCGGACCGGGCTGCTGGTGGACCTGGAACAGGTCACCGACGGTACCGGCACACCGCTGGACCCGGAGAAGTTCGTCAGCGAGTTCGCCGCCGCACTCACCGAGGTGGTGTCAGATCCCGACCGCGCCCGCGCCATGGGACAGGCCGGACGGGAGCGCGCAGAAAAGCACTTCTCCTGGGAATCGATCACTGAGACCACCCTTGAGGTCTACCGCTCGGTGCTGCCGGCGCAGAGCTAGCCCCGCTCAGGCAAGAACAGACGACGGCGCCGCGCCCCTCGCAAGGGGAGCGGCGCCGTCGTTGGTTTCCCGCTTTGCAGTGCTTGCCTGGCTATGCCTTCCGGGCCGCCGTCCTGGCAATCAGCACCTTCTCGTCCACCGGGGCCTGCCCGCTGGCCCGCTGGCTGCGGAAGTGGGCACGGGCTTCGTCCTGGCGGGCCCGCTCGGCGCCGGTGGCGACGGCCGCCCGGACGTGTTCCTCGCCGTACCCGAAGGCGTCCACGAGATCCAGGGCATGCGGGCGGATCTTCTCCAGCAGCCTGTTGATGTACCCGCCAACGGTGCGTGCCCGCTGCATGGAGAGGCGGCCGTTCATGAGGTACCAGGAGAGGTTCTTCTCGATCAAGGACAGGCCGAAGAGGTCACGGAGCCAGGTGAGGACCTTCCTGGTTCCGGGATCCTCGACATGCTGCAGGGCGTCCGTGAACGCTTCCCACTGCAGCAGCTCCGCGTGGGCCTGGGCGGCGTCGATGAGTTCATTCTGGTGCCGGTTGAACAGGGCGGCACCCTTGTCCTGGGGGAGCCGTTTGCTGCCCTTCAAAGCGGTGCCGGCTTCAGCCACCATGGTCTGGACCCGGTCCGTGAGCAGGGCGCGCTGGCCTTCCTCGTCACGGAGGGCGATCGCGGCCTTCTGGACCGAACCGGTGTCAGCCATGAACTGGGCCACCTGGCGCAGGCCCGTGCGGTGGACGGCAGCGCCGGCGGCCTGGTTGACCACGTACCGGGCCAGCACGCCGAAGTCCACGTTACGGAATTCCTTTGCGTAGTCGGCCAGCAGGCGCTTGGCTACCAACTGCAGCAGCACGGTGTTGTCGCCTTCAAACGTGGCGTAGACGTCCAGGTCGGCGCGCAACGAGGCGAACCGGTTTTCGATCAGGAAACCGGCGCCGCCGCAGGCTTCCCGGCATTCCTGCAGGGTGTCCAGGGCGTGCCAGGTGCTAAGCGGCTTCAGGGCTGCCGCCAGGGTCTCCAGGTCCTGGCGGTCTGCGTCGGTGTCGTGGGCGCCGGAGAAGACGTCGTCGAACTTCTGCAGCAGCTGCTCGTGGGCGAAGCCTGCCGCGTAAGTAGCGGCCAGCCGGGTGAACAGGCGCCGCTGGTGCCGCTGGTAGTCCAGCAGGACTTCCTCGTCCGTGTGGGAGGAAGCGTTGAACTGGCGGCGTTCGGTGGCGTACTGGATGGCGGCTTTCAGGGCCACCTTGGAGGCGGCCACGGCGGCGCCGTCCAGTGACACGCGGCCCTGGACCAGCGTTCCCAGCATGGTGAAGAAGCGCCGGCCGGGGCTGGCAATCGGCGAGGTGTAGGTGCCGTCCGCGTCAACGTTTCCGTACCGGTTCAGGAGGTTGGTCCGTGGGATGCGGACGCTGTCAAAGTGCAGCCGGCCGTTGTCGATGCCGTTCAGGCCGCCTTTGACGCCGTCGTCCTCACCGCCGATTCCGGGCAGGAACTCCTTTGTTTCCGGATCCCGCAGGTCCACGTAGAAGGCGTGGACGCCGTGGTTCACGCCCCGGGTGACCAGCTGGGCGAACACGACGGCGCCGAGGCCGTCATTGGCCGCGTTGCCGATGTAGTCCTTCCAGGCGGCGCGGAACGGGGTGTGGATGATGAACTCTTCGGTGGCCGGTTCATAGGTTGCGGTGGTGGCGATGCTGGCCACATCCGAGCCGTGGCCCGTCTCCGTCATGGCGAAGCAGCCGGGGATTTCCAGGCTCATGATTCCCGGCAGCCACTTGGTGTGGTGTTCCGCGGTCCCCAGGTGCATCACGGCGGACCCGAAAAGCCCCCATTGGACCCCCGCCTTTATCTGCAGGGACGGGTCGGCCACCACCAGTTCCTCGAAACCGGCAATGTTGCCGCCGTGGTCGTCAGAGCCGCCCAGTTCCGAAGGGAAGGCGCGGTGCACGGCTTCATTGTCCACGAGGTATTTGAGTTGGCCGAACACGCGGGCACGGTGTTCCGTGTGCGTCAGGCCTTCGATTTTGTGCAGTTCGGGCCTGGCGGCAAGATCCCGTGCCTGGAGCCTTACTCCGGCCCACTTGCCCAGGAGCTGCCTGCCCAGTGCCGCGACGTCGACGGCGGGCGTGGGGCTTTCGTCCAGGGGCTTGGCTGCCGGGGTTCCGGCGGGGCGGAGCCCCTTGCGCGCGGGGCGGTCCACTACGTCAGTCATGTCACAGTCCTTCTTTGGCGGATAACTTGGTGGTCGGTGAAGCGGGGGTGAGTTCGGGGACTATGCCCACGCACAGCCAAGCCGTGATCTGGCGGGCCATGGCCTCCTGGTCTGGTTTGGTGGGGGAGTCCGGGGTGCTGAGCCACTGTTCGCCGGCGTTCCGTACGAGGCCGATCGCCGCCTTTGGCCAGTAGCCGATGACGGTTTCCCTGACGTCGCCCAGATGGGACCGCATGGGGGTGGCGATCATCTCCGCGATGGCGTCGAAGAAGGGGCCCAGCGGGCCGCCGGCCGCAGCGGGGTGCGCCGGGCCGGCAGCGTCCCCCGGAGCGTAGCTGGTGACGAAGGTGTAGACGTTGGGGCTGGTATCGGCCATCTGAAGGTAGGCCGAGACCATGGCCAGCAAACCTTCGCGGGGCGTGAGGGCACTCTGTGCGGCTTCCTGGATGCGCTGCTGCATCTGGCTGAGGACCACTTCGCCCACCGCCTGCTGCAGCCCCGCTTTGTCCCCGAAGTACCGGTAGAAGACGGACTTCGATGTTCCAGCGGCAGTTGCAATGTCCTCCATGGAGGCGTCGCTGCCCAGCACGTGCACCGCGCGGCGGGCCAGTTTGATGAGTTCCCTGCGCCGCTCCTCCCGGTGGCTCTGCCAGCGCGACGAACGCCCGTCCGGGCTGGCCGGCGACGGCAGTTCGATGGTCAAGGGGGAGTGCGTGTCCTGGTGGTTCACGATACCCAGCGTATCAGGTACGCTGGGTATCGGTAACCACTTGTGACCAGAGGAGCCCTCCATGTCCACAGAAGGACAGTCCACCCGCGCAGGCGCATCCGGCGTCCCTGCAGTCCCGGAAACCCGCAGGGCGGTGATCGTCGGCGGCAACAGGATCCCATTCGCCCGGGCCGGGGGAGCCTACGCGAAGTCCTCAAACCAGGACATGTTGACGGCGGCCCTCGATGGCCTGATCGCACGGTTCGGCCTCCAGGACGAACGGATCGGCCAGGTCGCGGCGGGCGCGGTCCTCAAGCACTCGCGTGACTTCAACCTCACCAGGGAGGCAGTGCTGGGATCGGCGCTCTCGGCGGAAACGCCCGTGTACGACCTCCAGCAGGCGTGTGCCACGGGTCTGGAGACTGTGGTGGGACTGGCGAACAAGATCAAGCTGGGACAGATCGACTCCGCCATCGCCGGGGGCGTGGATTCGGCGTCCGATGCACCGGTGGTGGTCAGCGAAGGACTCCGCGAGGTCGTCCTGGACCTTCACCGGGCCAGGACCCTTCCCCAGCGGCTCCAGATCCTCAGCCGGCTCCGGCCAAAGGACCTGGCTCCTTTGGCCCCGGGCACAGCGGAGCCGCGTACCGGCCTGTCCATGGGCGAGCACCAGGCCCTGACCACTGCCCAGTGGAAGATCTCCCGGGACGCACAGGACGAGCTGGCACTGAACAGCCACCACAACCTGGCCGCCGCCTACGACTCCGGGTTCTTCGACGACCTGATGACCCCTTACCGGGGACTAACGCGTGACGGCAACCTGCGGGCTGACACGTCGCTGGAGAAGCTCGCGTCGCTGAAGCCGGTCTTCGGCCGCAACCTCGGCGCCGATGCCACCATGACGGCGGGTAATTCCACCCCTTTGACGGACGGTGCCTCCACGGTGCTGCTGGCGTCCGACGAATGGGCTGATGCCCGCGACCTGCCCAAGCTGGCAGCCGTGGTGGACGCCGAAGCTGCCGCAGTTGATTTTGTCCACGGCAAGGACGGGCTGTTGATGGCTCCGGTGTTTGCGGTGCCCCGGCTCCTGGCCCGGCAAAACCTGACACTGGCGGACTTTGATTACTTCGAAATCCATGAAGCCTTCGCTGCCACCGTCCTCAGCACGCTGGCAGCTTGGGAAGACGACGAGTTCGGCCGCACCCGGCTCGGCCTGCACGGCGCGTTCGGCAGCATTGACCGTTCCCGCCTCAACGTCAACGGCTCCTCGCTCGCAGCAGGCCACCCCTTTGCCGCCACCGGTGGCCGCATCGTGGGCACGCTCGCCAAGATGCTCCACGCCAAGTCTGCTTCCACCGGGCGTCCGGCCCGGGGCCTGGTGTCAGTGTGCGCGGCCGGCGGCCAGGGCGTCGTCGCGATCCTGGAATCCCTGTAGGGGACGGCCGTGGCGGATACATACTCACAACTGGTCAACAGCGGCGTGGGCCGCAACCTGGCAAAGAAGCTCGGCCTTCCGCAACCGGCGGTCCTTCGCCGCTACCAGCCCGGGCAGCCACTGGTGACCGGACCCGTCGTCGTCCTCGGTGATACTCCGGGGGCGGACAAGCTCGCTGCAGAACTGCTGTCCTGGGACCTCGACGTCCGGCGGCATGCCGTCCCGGCCGAAAAGCTGGGGGCCATCATCCTGGTCCTTGATGAGCTCGGACATCCGGCAGACCTGGAAAAGCCGGTGCTGGCAGCGGCGGGTTCCCTCCGGGACCTGCGGGCCGGCGGCCGGGTCATCACCCTGTCCCGCCCGGCGTCGGAAGCGTCCTCGCCCGAGGCCGCAGCAGCACGGCAGGGGGTGGATGGCTTCCTGCGGTCCCTGGCCAAGGAACTGCGGGCCGGCGCCACCGGCAACGGCGTCGTCCTTGCCAACGGCACCACCGCCACCAGTCCCAGTGCACTGGGCGCCCTGAGGTTCTTCCTGTCCGGCCGGTCAGCGTTCGTGGACGGACAGTTCCTCACGGTCTCATCGGAGGATGGCAGTCTTCCCGCCGACCCGGAGCAGCCCCTGGCAGGCAAGGTGGCCGTCGTCACCGGCGCGGCCCGCGGCATCGGTGCCCAGATCGCCAGGACGCTGCACCGCGATGGCGCCACCTTGATCCTGGTGGACATTCCTGCGGCGGGCGACCAACTGGCGGCAGTGGCCAACGGGGTGCGGGCCACCGCACTGCAGCTCGACATCACCGCCCCCGACGCGGGCCAGCGAATTATCGACCACGCGGTCCAGCGGCACGGCCGGCTGGATATCGTGGTGCACAACGCGGGTGTCACGCGGGACAAGCTGCTGGCCAACATGGACCAGGGAAAATGGAATTCGGTGATTAACATCAACATCGCCGCCCAGCTCCGCATCAACGAGGCACTCCTGGCCTCCGAGCACTTCCGGCCGTCACCGCGTATTGTTGCAGTTGCCTCCACCAGCGGCATTGCCGGGAACAAGGGACAAACCAATTACGCCGCGTCCAAGGGGGGAGTCATGGGAATGGTGCGTGCCACCGCCCCCCTGCTCGCCTCCCGCGGCGGCACGATCAATGCCGTGGCCCCCGGATTCATTGAAACGGAGATGACGGCGCGCATCCCCTTTGCCGTCCGCGAGGTGGCGCGCCGGCTGAACTCCCTGCAGCAGGGCGGCCTGCCGTCCGATGTTGCGGAGACCATCGCGTTCCTGGCCAGCGATGCCGCCGGCGGGATCAACGGGGAGGTGCTGCGGGTATGCGGGCAGAACCTGGTGGGGGCATGACGGCCCAGCAGCCGGTGGTCCTGGCGGAGATGCCATCGTTGTCCAAGCTGTATGTCAATGCAGCCGCGCAGGCGGCTCGGCGCAGGCTCCTGGGAACCCATGACTCCGCAGTCCTCCCGGCGGAAAGCCATGAAGTCCGGGGCGTCACGGTGGGGGTGGAAAATCTTACTGCCTACCAGCACCTGATCGGCGAGACGGCCAGCGACGTCCTCCCTGCCGGCTTCATCCACGCCATCGCGTTCCCTTTGGCCATGAGCGTCATGAACCGGGACGACTTTCCGCTGCCCCTGCTGGGGATGATCCATCTGCGCAACAGTGTGGGGCAAAGGTCACCACTGGTGTTCACCGATGTCCTGGACATCACCGCGCGGGTGGAGAACCTTCGCGGCCACCGTGCGGGGACACAAGTGGACGTCGTGGCGGAAGTGCGGCGTGCAGGCTCCGGCGATGTGCACTGGTGCGGGGTGTCCACATACTTGGCCAAGGGAGTGTTCCTGCCGGGGATCGACAAGCCCTCAGTTTTTCCGCCGAGGGCTGACTTTACTGCACCTGATCCAACAGCCCTGTGGCACCTGGGGGTGGATACCGGCCGCGCTTACGCAGCAGTCTCGGGGGACTTCAACCCCATCCACCTCAGCGTGCTTTCGGCGAAGGCCCTGGGCATGCGCCGATCGATAGCCCACGGAATGTACCTGGCGTCCCGCGCGCTCGCTGATGTGGGCCCGGCCCGGGGTGACTCCTTCAGGTGGGATGTGGAGTTCGAGGCCCCTGTCTTCCTGCCCTCCCGGGTTGCCTTGGAGATCGGGACTGAGCAGAGCGGTTCGGGGGCCTGGAAGCACTCCAGTTTTGTTGCCTGGTCCCCGCGCTCCGGGCGGCGCCATTTCAGTGGAACCGTCTCGGCCCTGTAGCTCCGGGCCAGTAAATTCCATCCAGGGGGTCAGCCTAGTCCGACGGACGGACTGCCCGCAGGATCCGGTGAAGGCTGAGGAGGACCGATTCCGACGCAGGAACTGTTCCCTGATCTGCCGGCCTGGCGGCGGTGGCAGCCAGGCAGGCTTCTACCGCCGCCTTGGCGGCGTCATAACGGTCCTTCCGGTCCTGATCGTCGCCGTCGGTGCCCGCGGACACCAGTTCTCCGGTAGCGGTAATGGCGTCTGCCAGGGGCTCGCTGTCCTGCAACGGAATGGCATACGGCACGTCGTCTTCCCAGATCACATCGGACAGCACATCCGTCATGTCCTGGATATGGAACGTGACGCGCTCCAGGTCCTGCAGGTCGCGAAAGTCCTGGTCCATGTCACGCGGGTGCAACTTCCGGCGGGGGTTGGCCCGGCGGCTCGCATCGGCCTCTTTAACCAAATGGCGTACTGATCGTGCGGCCGCGGCGAGTTCGTCCGACCTGCGCGACCAGTCTTCGTGCTCAGGGGGCCACTTTTCCTTCAAGGCGGCGCCCATATCCAGCAACTGCTTGCCCAGCGCAACCCTGAGGTCGGCCAGGCTGGACGCCGCAGCGTTGAGGTGCAGGGGTGGAAAGATCAGGAAATTCACTGCGATGCCCACCGCCACTCCTGCTGCCATCTGCACAAGGTAGCCGTAGGAGAAATCTTCGGCGTTACTGCCGCCGACCAGCAGAACCAGCAGGGCCGCCGTCGGAATCCAATCACTGCCTGAACCGATGCCCGGCAAGCCGCCCAGCAGGACGCCCACCCCCATAAACAGGGCGACTGTCAGGGGTGAGGGCTCGCTGATGCTTACCAGGACGAAGGCGAGGCCGATTCCCATCGCCAGCCCTGCCAGGGCCTGCGCCCCCTGCTTCATGGACCCGGCGACATTGTGATACATGGCCACCAGGGCGCCCAGCGGCGCGTAGTACGCGTAGTGGGAGGCGGCGCCGGGCATGAGGGGTGCGATGGCGAAGGCCAGCCCCGCGGCTATGGCCGCTTTCCCTGCCAGTTGCAACCGCTGCGCCGCGAAGGCAGCAGAAAGTCCCGCCACTGATTGTCTAAGAAGTTGGGTCCCCCGAGCCCACCGTGCATCCGGCCGTGCCTGAGTATTGCCCATCCGGACAACAGTAGGGCCGGGGGTGCGTCAGGACAAACCAGCTGCTGCATGCCGCACGGCAGCGGCCAGGCGGTGGGCCCGTCCCGGAGTGCGCCCCTCTTCCGCCCGCCGGGGGATGTAGCCGAAGCCCAGGCCATAGGACGGGTCGGCAAAACCGAGGGCCGCGTTGGCCCCCTCATGGCCAAAGGCGCGGTGGCTGCCGAAGTTCCGCGATGGGTGGGGCTTCATGAAGACGACGGCGAAGGCGTTGTCCAGGCCGGAGGACCGGTCCAGGCCCCACACCTGCTCCCGGGTCATTGCCGTGAGGGTCCCTGCTGTGAGGAAGGGGTCACTGCCTTCGACGCCGGTGGTAGCTGCCGCGTACAGCCGGGCCAGCCCATCGGCGGACCCCACACCGGCGGCGGCGGACATGCCCGCGGCACGCACGGAGCGGATGTTGGGCAGTTCCATGATGGTGCTGACGGGGGCGTTGCTGTTCATGCCATCGAGGCTGAGGGGGTCGATCCACGCCTGATCTGGGTCTGTCTCGTAGAGGACATCCCGGTACCTGCCTTCCAGGTCCTCCGGCAGCCCCAGGAAGAAGTCCACATCCTGCGGCTTCCGGATCCTCTGGTCGTAGGTGTCCTGCAAGGCCCCACCCGTGGTCCGTCGGCACAGTTCCTCCATGAGGATTCCAATGGTGAGCGCGTGATATCCGAACTGGCGGCCGGGCTCCCAGGAGGGTGGGGAAGCGGCAAGTCTGGCAGCGGCCTGGGGGGTGGTGAACTCGTCCAGGGCAAAGCCGCCCTCAACCCCCATCAGCCCCGCCTGGTGCGACAGTGCCTCCCTGACCAGGAGTCTGTCCTTTCCGTGCACGGCAAACTCAGGCCAGTAGTGCGCCACAGTCTTGTCCAGGTCAAGAACGCCGTCCTGGACCAGCAGGGCGATGACCATGGCGGCAACGCCTTTGGAGCAGGAATAGGCGCCGGTCAGCGTATCCGGAGCCACGTCCGGGCCACCCGTCAGGCGGATCACCGGTTGCCCGGAGTGGTAGACGGCCAGCTGTGCGCTGTAAAGGGAGTCCTCCGCGAGGAAGGACTCAAACAGTGCCAGGACGTTTTCGTACCCCGGCGCCACGGAACCCAGAGGAGTCTGCATGCCCTCCAGTGTAGAAGGAAAGCGGTTTCCTCGGGGGATTCAGGTTAGAGAGCTGCTCCGTGTCCCGGCGTAACTTCCTCGCCCGGCCGGACCGGCCCCGGCGGCGTGCCCTCTCCGAATGGGCGCCCGCCCAGCGACTCCCGGCCGTGGTCCGTCAACCATCCGGCCAGGTCCGGGCCGGCAGGAACGATGCCGGTGGGGTTGATGTCCTCATGCACGATGTAGTAGTGCTGCTTGATCTGCACGAAGTCGATGGTGTCTCCGAAGCCCGGAGTCTGGAACAGGTCCCGTGCGTATCCCCACAGGTTGGGCATTTCGCTGAGCTTTTGCCGGTTGCACTTGAAGTGTCCGTGGTAGACGGGATCGAACCGGGCAAGGGTGGTGAAGAGCCGTACGTCTGCTTCGGTAATGGTGTCGCCCACCAGGTAGCGCTGCTGCGAGAGGCGGTCCTCAAGCCAGTCCAGCGCGGTCCACAACCGTTCGTAGGCTGAATCATAGGCCTCCTGCGACCCGGCGAAGCCGCAGCGGTAGACGCCGTTGTTGACCTCGGTGAAAACCCGCTTGTTCACTTGGTCGATTTCGGCGCGGAGGTGCGCGGGGTAGAGCTGGGGGGCATCCGGCCGGTGGAACTCTGTCCACTCCGTCGAGAAGTCAAGGGTGATCTGCGGGAAGTTGTTGGTCACCACTTCGCCGCTGCGAACGTCGATGATGGCGGGCACGGTGATTCCCCTCGGGTACCCCGGGAAACGTTTGAAGTAGGCATCCTGCAGGCGCTCTATGCCCAGGACCGGGTCCACTCCGCCCGGATCCAGGTCGAAGGTCCAGGAACGCGCGTCGTGGGTCGGGCCGGGCTGGCCGAGCGAAATTGCGTCTTCAAGACCCAGCAGCCGGCGGACAATGACCGTCCGGTTTGCCCACGGGCAGGCCCTCGCGGCAATCAGGCGGTAGCGCCCTGCTTCCACCGGCCACCCCGGCTCGCCGTTGCTGCCGGGAGCGGCATCCCTGGTGATGCGGTCCTCTATGTAGTTGGTGTCCCGGGTGAATTCGGAGCCGCCTGTCACGTAGGCACCGCGGGTGCTGTGTTCTTTGGTGGGGCCGGTCGCTGCGGGGGTGCTGTCCGTTTCCTGGGTCATGCCACAAGCCTATGCGCCACCGCGACGCTCTAAGAGCCCTGCTGCAGGATTATCGAGACGGGCTGCCAGGCAACCAGCCATGCCGCGGCCACCAGGAGCGTGAACAAGGCAATCCAGATTCCGGATGGAACCGAGGTGGCCCGGAACAGGAGGTATGCGTCGGAGCTGCTGAGTCGGTCCCGACGGCGGAGGTGCACGTGGGTGAGTTTGAGGAGGTCCCGGACAGCGGCGACGAGGAGTGCAAGGCCGAAGATGACGGCGACGTGGCCCACGATGGAAGACGGTGCAAGGAAGATAAGTGCGGCTGCACCGCCGATTGCGGCACCGGTGATCACGAATGCGGCCAGGTTGCGGAGGAAGAGGAGCGAAGCGGCCAGCACCAGCACACTGACGGCCATGGCTGCCGATGCCCACCCGTTCAGCCCGCACCAGACAAACGCGGCACCTGCCAAGGCGGGAACCGGATATCCCCAGAAGCAGGACCACGCCGCGGCAAGCCTGCTCCTGCCGTAGGTTGTGGTGGTTCCTGAATGGTCAAGGCGCAGGCGGATGCCGGACAGCCGCTGCCCGGAGGTCAGGGCAGCGAACGCGTGGCCGAGTTCGTGCGTCGCCGTGGCGAGGAGGCCGAAGTAGCGCCAGCTGCGCCGGGGGATGGACAGCCCGACGGCGGCCGCCAGGGACAGCATCATCTCAACCCAGCTGATGGTGGGTACGTCTGTTTGGGTGAACGCCGAGGTGAAGGTTTCCCATAAGCTGGCAGGGCTGTCCAATGTGCCTCCTGGCTGCCGTGTCGCCGTCGTAAGTGTCGCCGTCGTAAGTCCTGCACCCAACGCTACGCAGGTGAGCTGGATGAAGGCATAAAACAAAATCCAAGAATGAAGCGGGTCAATGGCTTAAAGCCGAAAGGCACGCCTGGTGCGGCGTGCCTTTCGGGCGGGACCGTGCGTACCTGCCCCTCGGAAAGCTTCTTGACTAGCCTTCGCACTCGGTGCAGTAGCTGTGGCCGTCTTTTTGCCGGGCGATCTGGGACCGGTGGCGGACCAGGAAGCAGGAGTAGCAGGTGAATTCGTCCTCGGCCTGCGGGATGACCTGGACTACGAGCTCCTCAGCGACGAATTCGCCGCCAGGGACCCCGGCGCCGTCCAGCCCGTCAGCCTCGTCCAACTCCTGCACAACACTGCGGGCGTCGGGAGCATTCGCTGACTGGAGCTGCTCGAGTGAGTTGTCCTGCGATTCCTTGACGTCGGAACGCAGTTCATCGTAATCGGTTGCCACTTTGGGTGCTTCTCTTTTCTTTGATTGGCTGTCGGGTATGAAACGTACAGCATCAAGCCGGTATTCCCCAACAGGGAGCGTAGATCCGGCGCCGGTTGGGTAATGGTTCAGAGGAGCGGCCGCAGGTTTTGAACCGCAGTGCGGCCGCGTGGGCAGTGGAGGGACGGCCGGTGCCGTGCCCACCACGCGACGGAAGGGGCAGTTTATGGAGCAACTCACGGCAGAGTTTGGCGGCGCCGAACAGGTGGGTATGGGCGTCGGCCCCGTGCTGGAGAAGTTTGATGCTGTGTCCAGGGTCGTCGTCCTGCGCGGGGGCGGACTGGGGGACCTCGTCTTCGCGGTACCGGCAATGGCTGCGTTAAAGGCGGCCTATCCCGCAGCGACCATCACCCTGTTGGGCACGCCGATCCACAAGGCGCTGCTCGGAGCGGTGGAAGGCCCGGTGGATGAGGTGGTTGTCCTGCCGTTCGCGGAAGGCGTACGGCCTGGGGAAGAAGATGCCGGCGAACTGGAGGGTTTCTTTGCTGACATGCGCGGGCGCCACTTCGATGTGGCCGTCCAGCTCCACGGCGGCGGACGATACTCGAACCCCTTCCTGCTGCGCCTGGGCGCGCGCCACACAGTAGGGACCCGGACGGCCGACGCCGCAAGCCTTGAGCGTACTGTTCCTTACCTCTACTACCAGCACGAACCCCTCCGGGCTTTGGAGGTGGCCGGGTTCGCGGGCGCTTTCCCCATAGACCTTGAGGCACGGCTTGCACCCGCCCGTGCGGAAGCAACCTCCGAAGCCGGCAGCGGCGATGGCGCCCAGCCGCTCGTGGTGATCCATCCCGGCGCCACCGACCCCCGCCGTCGTTGGCCCGCAGCCAAGTTCGCGGAACTTGCTGCTGCCTGCGCGGCTGATGGCTCGCGGGTGGTGATTATCGGGGATGCCAGTGAACAGGATCTGGCCGAGGGGATTGCCGCCCGCGCAGCCTCGACAGCAGTTCAGTCCGCGGCCGGTGCCCTTGATATGGCAGGCCTCGTGTCGCTGCTGGCGGCGGCTGGCGTTGTGGTGGCGAATGACAGCGGACCGAGGCATCTGGCGCAGGCGCTCGGTGTGCCGACGGTCGGCATCTTCTGGGCAGGCAACGTGATCAACGCCGGGGCGCTCGGGCGGAGCCTTCACCGCGTCCACGCCTCGTGGGTCACGGCCTGCCCCACCTGCGGCATCGACGTCACCCAGGTTGGCTGGACAGCTCCGCGCTGCGTCCATGACGACTCGGTGGTGGCTGATATCGGCGTCAACGAAGTCTACGAGGACGTCCGCAGCCTGACAGCCACCACGTTCGCGAAGCAGGACGCATGACCGGCACGGTAACCGGAGTAGAGGCAGGTACCGCGATACCGGCGGACGATAAACCTGAGCTCCTGGTACTGCGCGCCTTGAAGCTGGGGGACCTGCTGGTGGCCGTACCGGCCTTGAAAGGGATCCAGCGTGCGTTCCCCGGGCACCGGCTGCGTTACGCCGCCCAGGGATGGCTGTCGGAGGCCCTGGGGCTGGTGGGCGGTTATGAGCTGCTGCCCACGCACGGCCTTGACGAGCCGCTGGCGTTGGACCCGGGTGTGGTGGACGTGGCCGTCAACCTGCACGGAAGCGGACCGGAGAGCCAGGGACGGATCGAGGCGCTGAAGGCCCGCCAGACCCTGGGGCACCGAAGCGCGCACCGGGACGGGCCGCCGTGGCGTCCGGAACTGCATGAGCGCGAGCGCTGGGTGAGGCTCCTTGAATGGCATGGAATAGAAGCAGATCCGCTTGACGTGCAGTTGAACACGCCCCACGTCCCCAGCCCCGTCCCCGGCGCAACAGTCCTGCATGTGGGTGCCGCCTACGGCAGCAGGCTGTGGCCCGCGGAACGGTTTGCGGCGGTGGCAGGGGCACTGACGGATGCCGGTCACCAGGTGGTGTTCACCGGGGGTAAGTCCGAAAGGGACCGGGCGGAGGAAGTGTGCCGCCTTGCAGGGCTCCCTGGCACCACGGTGCTGGCCGGCGTGCTGGGGCTGGGGGAGTTTGCTGCCACGATTGCCGCTGCGCGGCTGGTGGTCTCGGCAGATACCGGGGCTGCCCACCTGGCATCCGCGTACGGCACTCCCTCCGTGGTGCTTTTTGGCCCGGCCCCACCCGAGATCTGGGGTCCCCCGCCCGGACCCCACGTTGTCCTGACGCGGGCCGAACTGCGGCGCGGGGACACCTTCGCGACCCAGCCGGATCCTGCCCTGCTCGCCGTCGGGGTTGCCGATGTCATGGCAGCTGTCAGGGGACTGGGGCTGCTCTGAACACATTGGGCCAGCGACTGATTGCTGTGGGTTCCCACAGGGGTCGGATCCTGCTCCCCGGGACTAAAATTGGGTCCATGAGCACTGAGCTGGAGATCGCTTTGGTGTTGGGGACGGCGTTCCTGTGGGTTACCGTGACGCTGACCATCCTGTCCGCCATCGACCGGCCGGAAAGGAAGGCGCGGCGGCAGGAACGGCGCGACATCCGAACGGAAAAGCGGCGGATTGAGTACCGTCCGGTGGCTGCGGGTTCCCATGCCCAGGGACGGAACCACCCGCGGGGCCGGACGCTGCACCCGCACTGACGACGGCGGGACTTTCGCGGGTGCCTCGGTGTGGGGCACACGCCCAAGCCAGTTGCGCGAGGCGGGCGCTCGCCCTCGTGCGCCCATGGCAGGCGGCGCTGCACGCCCTGGTTCCCCGTTAGTCAAGTCTTGACGGTGTCACCCTCGTCCCCGATGCTTCTCCGATGGGAGTAAGCGAAGAGTTGCGGGCGCTGGGCGACGTGGTGGACCGGCTTGCGGCGAAGTTTCCCGCCCTGTCCAGGGAGCACATCGAAGCCGTGGTACAGCAGGAACACAGCCTCCTGGATGCGGGCAGGGTCCGCGCGTTCATACCGGTCCTGGTGGAACATGCAGCCAGGGACCGCCTTTCACGGTAACGGGGTTAGGGTGCCGGCGCGACGTCGATGAGCACCTTTCCGACTGTCTCCTGTTCCACAGCATCATGGGCTGCGGCGGCCTGTTCCAGGGCGAATCGTGTCAGTGGCAGTCCATGTTCTTCGCCTACGCGGACCGCGCCCGCGGCCAGTGCTTCAGCGACGGCGGCCACGGCATGCTGCTTCTGCGCGTTCGTGACCGTGTAGGTCAGGATGAACTGGTAGCGGACGTTCTTGCTCATGCTGTCGCGGATGGGAACAGTGAGCGGCTCTCCGGGGTTCGCCGCGTAAATGGATATGGTTCCCCCGGGCTTGAGGATGTCCAGGTCCGTTTCGATGTTCGCCGGCGCGTTGACGTCCACAATGATGTCGACGCCGTCTGCGGCGACCTGGTGGACGGCACTCACAACGTCGTCCGTCCGGTAGTTGATGACCGTGCCGGCGCCGGCACGGCGGGAGAGTTCAGCTTTGCGGTCCCCACTGACAGTTGTGATGACGGCAGCCCCGGCCCATCGTGCGAGCTGGATAGCGGCATGGCCTACGGCTCCGGCACCTCCGGTGACCAGGACGCTGCGACCCGCCAGGGCACCGGGGGAGAGCCGGGCCGGCCCGTCCTCGTTCGAGGTCAGGGCCCGGTGCGCCGTGAGGGCCGGGATCCCCAACGAGGCGCCGGTGTCGAAGGACTCGGCGTCGGGAAGGGCCACGGCTTTGTGGCTGGGCACCACCACGTATTCCTGCGCCGTACCTTCGGTGCCGCCCCAGGCGACGTCCCACAGCCAGACGCGGTCGCCCACGGTGAAACCGGTGACCCCGGAGCCGAGGTGGTCGATGACTCCGGCTCCGTCCTGGTCTGGAACCTTGGGTGCGTCCAGCTGCTTGCTTCCGCCTCCGGAACGTGACTTCCAGTCGGTGGGGTTGACCCCGGACACCACCATCCGGACGCGGACCTCGCCCGGCCCCGGCTCCGCCAATGGCCGGTCCTGGAGCTTCAGCACGGATGAGGGCCCTGTTGCTTCGTACACGATTGCTTTCATGTCTTCTCCATGTCCGGTTGCTGATGCCCTTACCTTTCCAACCTACCGAACGCACCGAGGGGCGGTTTTCCCCCCCTGGTCTCAGACCACCACGCTCCGGACGGGTTTCCGAACGGCGTTCCACATGGCGGCGGCCAGGTCCACCGGCTGGAAGTCGCTGCTCCGCACTCCGGCAGAGGGCACGAAAAAAGCGCACCCCGTTCGCTGGGTGCGCTTCTTCCGTGACTGACTGTCAGTGCTTGAAGGCGTCCTTGACCTTTTCGCCGGCCTGCTTCAGGTCGCCTTTTGCCTGGTCCGCCTGGCCTTCGGCCCGCAGGCTCTCATCGCCGCTGGCTGCGCCGGCAGCTTCCTTGGCCTTGCCGCCCGCCTTCTCGGCAGCGTTGTCAATCTTGTCGCCCAGTCCCATGGTGTTTCCTCCTCTGGTTCAGCAGCCGTTCGCATCGGCTGCTTCCATCATAAGCATGCTTATGATTAAGTTTTCAAGTCCGGATTTGCGCGACCGCCTAGAACCGGGATGTCCCACGAAGGGGGCGCGGCCGGCCATCCGGGTCCACAATGAACCGGTAGATGGGATCGGCCCACAGGCGGTGGAACGGTGGCAGGGGTTGGGGTATATGGTGACGCACCTGCCCAGCCGGGCGGGGTGTGGAACTGCCGGTTCTGTGCCATTCGTCCAGGGCATCCGCCGCGCTGTTCCACAGCTCCAGTTCGCCGCCGTCGGCATGGAGCCGGGGGTCTTCCTGGTCCAGGCCCAGATGCTCGGCCCAGAGCTGGAGCCGGAGCTTCCTCGCAAGGGGGCGGGGCCGGCCCGGGTTATCACCGGGCGATGTATCGATCACTGCACAGGTGAGCTCGCTGTCGGTTGTCCAGGACCGGCGGTTGAAGTTGTCTGATCCACAGGTGAACCAGGTGTCGTCGATGATGCAGATCTTGGCGTGGACGTAGATCGGCGTCCCCTCGCTGTTCTCCAGATCGAACACCCCCACCCGGTCGGGTGCGGCCCGCCGGAGCATGCTGATGGCACGTAGCTGGCCCAAGCGCCTGGGCGGTCCACCAAGGAAGCCGTCAGAGTCCGGGTACCTGGGCACCACGATGACCACGTTCAGCCTGGGGTTGCCTTTTAGTGCGTCTGCAATGCCGGCGGCGACTTCTGTTGACCACAGGTACTGGTCCTCGATGTAGATGAGCGAGCGGGCGTGGGCGAAGGCCTTTGCGTACGCCCTGGCTATGCTTCGTTCTCCGTTGGGGGCGAACGGGAATGGCGGATGCTTCACGCCATAGGTGCGCAACAGCTGGACGGCGTGCGGGCCGGCCGGTGGCGGGGGCGGAGCGGCCTCCGGCAAGGGTTTGGGGTGCCGGGGCATGCGGGCCAGGCGCTGCAACAACATCCGGTAGGGAGTCCGCCGGTCCAGCGGGTGGCGGTCGTTCCATCGTTCCGCGAACACGGCCAGCACATCTGCCACCACCGGTCCGCGGAGTTCGAGGGCAGCATCGTGCCACGGCGGCCGCTGCCCGTAGCGCGAATCCATCTTCACTGCTTGCGGGTCTCCTGCGTGGCCGGCGTTATCCCGGCGGCTGTGCGAGAGGTCGATTCCTCCCACGAAGGCGACGTCCAGGGACGGGTCGTCGCGACGACGGATGACCACCAGTTTCTGGTGGTGGGAACCGAAGATACGGACCCGCTGGTCCAGCAGCGCCTCGCCGCCCGCGTCGTTGATCTGGCGGCTGAGGAGCTCATTGGAGCGTCCGCTGATGGGGGCCGAGATCCGTTCACCGTGGGACCTCCAGACAAGGCCCCGCACTTCCACGCCAGATCGGGCAAGTTCCGCCAGCAATCCGCCAATCGTCGTACCGCCGGCCTCCAACTGCTCATCACCGTCGCCGCGCCAGTCGGTGAACCACACCCGGTCTCCGGCCTTCAGGGCCGAGAGTTCGGCATGCAGTCTGGAAAAGTAGGCCTCCCCATGAATCAGGGGCTTCACCAGGTTGCCTTCCGACCATGACGGAGAACCTGGACCGCCCGCGTGGATGTCGGTGGCGGGGTTTCCCCGTTCAGCCCGACTCAGGAACCACTTGCCAACCGTGCTGTCCACTCGGTGCTCCTTTCGGGGCCCGGGGGACCAGGCCGCTGCGGATTCCAAACTAGCCTACGGCCGGGCACAGCTGTCTTTTTCCAAAGGAAGGGGGCTGAAGGCCAAGAGGCGGCAGCGGTCGTCGCGGCTGCGCAATAGGCTTGGTCTCAAGCCGCTTCCAACCCATGAAGAATTGAGGCAGAACATGTCATTGAAGGAAAAGTTGAAGGGCGACGTCGTCCCCCACATGAAGGCCGGCAACAAGGTTGCCCTCACCACGGTACGCAACGTCCTCGGTGAAATCGAAACGCGGGAGAAATCAGGAAAGACCCCGGTTGAGCTCGATGACCTCCAGGTCACGGCGTTGCTGCAGAAAGAGGCCGCCAAGCGCCGTGACACCGCCGCCACCTATTCCGCCGCCGGGCACGACGACCGGGCACAGGCCGAGATTGCCGAAGCTGAGGTCATTGAGGCCTATCTGCCGAAGGCCCTGACGCGGGCAGAAGCTGAAGCAATCGTCGACGGGGTCATCGCGGAAATGGGAGCCGAGGGCACCGCGCTGACCATGCGTTCCATGGGCGCTGTCATGAAATCCGTCACCCCTAAGATCGGCGGCCGCTTCGACGGCAAAACGGTCAGCGAGATCGTGAAGGCACGCCTGGCCTGACGATAGGGCGACGACGCAGTCCGGGCACGATGTATTTCCCGCGACCCTGCGCATACTTAGGTCATGGGGTTCCGGGCTCACCGAGCCGATAAGTCGCGGAAAAGCGTGGCAGTGATGGCCACGGCCCTTGTGCTTGTGTCGTGTCTTTCGTCCGCCTGCAACGGCTCGCGGCAAGGTGAGCCGCCCTGTTTCCCGCCAAATTACGCCGTGAACCCGACCGTCGCGAAGCCGGGTGACGCCATCACAGTGCACGCGGCCGACGCTGGCTGCAACCCCCGCTACGGACAGAACGCCCGGATTCAGATCATCGTCACCGACGCCGCCGGCCACGTCGCCATCAGCACGACTGCACCGATGAACGATGCCGGCGGGTTTTCGTACCAGTTTGACGTGCCGCTGCAGACAGCGCCGGGGGAGGCCAGCGTTGAGGCCTACCCTTTCGGCGTGGATTGGTGTGACGATACCGGGACGAACAACCGCGTTCCCCATGCTGAAGGTTTCAGCCGGGCCTCGTGCGCAGCCAGGACAAAGCCGCTGGCCATCAGCCCGTAGGTCACCCAATCCGCGCCTACGATGCCCTCACCGCGAGTCTTCCCAAGGTTCAGCTTCTGGGACGGACGATCAGGGTGACGAGCTGGGGCTCCCGCGGGTCGGGGCTCGTGACAGTGACGAGGTAGTCGTACTCACCGTCCGTGCCGCTGGAGCTGCAAATTGTGATGGTGCCGCTGCCATTCGTCGGTCGCCTGCAACGTTGATCCGCCGCCATCGTAAGCACCGTCAGTGCTTGCACCGATCTCCGGCCAGTATCCAAAGATTTCCCCAAGGTTCAGTGGACTGGCTCAACCGCAAGGACCACGCGCTCAGGCGCTCCCGGGGCAGGACTGAAGACGGTGAACAGATACTCGAACTCGCCGTCAGCCCCTCGTGAGATGCAGATGGGGGAGTCGCCGATGATGTTGGATGATCGGTTGCACGGTCCATCCGCCTTCATCTCGAAGCCAAGCCCCGAGAATACTGCGGCCACGTGGTCGTCCGTCAGTTCTTTTCCGGTGTCCCAGCGGCGGGTGAGACTGGGACATGGGTTCGTGCTGATACACATGAACCGCTCGGGCCGGACGGTTTCGTCGGTCATCTTCCAGTCGGCGGGAATAGAGAGCCGGCCGGCGCGGGAAAGCATGTCAGCAGTCACCATGTCCTCGGCGGAGCGAACAACAAGGAATGCACCAAGACCTACAACAAATACCGCTGCAAGGACGATCAGGACGATCCGCTTCACTGTGTTCCCCCAAAGCCATCAGTGCGCACTGATTCCAAGAAGGCCACCCTCAGTGCTGAATCGCATCGTACCTGCATGGGACACCCGTGTCAGCGCCGACCTGAAACAGGCAGTCCCCCTCTCCAGATTGAGCGGGGTCACCCGGCGCCAGCGCGCTTTGTGCGAGGTCGGAACCATTGACTCTCACCGCTGACAGTGCATCTTGGCGTGGTCGGCGACACAAAAAAGCCCCGGAACATCGTTGACGTTCCGGGGCTTCCTCTTGTGCGCGGAGGGGGACTTGAACCCCCACCCCCTTTCGAGGACTAGCACCTCAAGCTAGCGCGTCTGCCATTCCGCCACCCGCGCAGGTGGTATTCGCAGAAGCCGTCCCGCCTTTCAGCGTTTCGCGTCTCTCCGAAGCAGCGAGAAAAACTCTAACACGACTTTTCGTAGAACAACGAATCGGGCCGAGTAGGTAGGCTGAGGGCAGCGATTCAGCTCGTGCCACCCAGTCATTCCCTATCAAGGAGCCACCAATGCCTGACGTCCTGCCCGAGGATGAAGTTGTCCGGATCTGCCAGGAACTCATCCGGATCGACACCTCCAACTATGGGGACGGGTCGGGGCCGGGGGAGCGGGCGGCGGCAGAGTATGCCGCGGGCCTCATCGAGGAAGTGGGGCTGGACGCCGAGATCTTCGAGTCCGCACCGGGCCGCGCCAACGTTGTCACCAGGATGGCAGGGGAAGACCCCTCCGCCAGCGCCCTGGTGGTCCACGGGCACCTGGACGTGGTCCCCGCGCTGCGGGACCAGTGGTCCGTGGACCCGTTTGGCGCAGAACTGAAGGACGGGCTCATCTGGGGACGCGGCGCCGTCGACATGAAGGACATGGACGCCATGATCCTTTCGGTCCTTCGGAGCTTCGCCAGGGAGGGAAGGAAGCCCAAGCGGGACATCATCTTTGCGTTCTTTGCGGACGAGGAGGCCGGCGGCGTTTACGGCGCGCGCTACGCCGTGGACAACCGGCCCGAACTCTTCGAGGGCGCCACCGAGGCCATTTCCGAGGTGGGGGGCTTTTCTGCCACCATTGGCGGGCAGCGGACTTACCTGCTGCAGACGGCGGAGAAGGGCATCTCCTGGCTCCGCCTGGTAGCGCATGGAAGGGCCGGCCACGGTTCGCAGATCAACACCGATAATGCAGTGACCCGGCTCGCTGCTGCCGTGACGAGGATCGGCGAATACAAGTGGCCCATCGAGCTCACCCCCACCACCCGGCAGTTCCTTGACGGGGTAACGGAACTCACCGGCGTGGAGTTCGACGCCGACAATCCGGACCTCCTGCTCAACCAGCTTGGTACCGTGGCCAGGTTCGTCGGCGCCACCTTGCAGAACACCACGAACCCCACCCTCCTCAAGGGCGGCTACAAGCACAACGTCATCCCCGAGTCCGCCGAAGCCCTGATTGACTGCCGCACCCTCCCGGGCCAGGAGCAGCAGGTCCTTGAGACTGTGCGCGAACTCGCCGGCAACGGCGTGGACGTCAGCTACGTCCACAACGATGTCTCACTCGAGGTCCCGTTCGCCGGCAACCTGGTGGACTCCATGATCGATGCCCTCCACAAGGAGGACCCCGGTGCCAAGGTGCTGCCCTACACGCTCTCGGGCGGCACGGACAACAAGTCGCTCAGCCGGCTGGGCATCACCGGCTACGGGTTCGCGCCCCTGATGCTTCCTGATGAGCTGGACTTCACCGGCATGTTCCACGGCGTGGACGAGCGCGTGCCTGCGGACTCCCTCAAATTCGGCGCCCGCGTTCTGAACACGCTGCTCACCAACTACTGACGGGAGCTGGCCGTGAGCCCAGAGGAACTGCTGCCCGACGAACTCCTGGAGCGCATCCGTGGCCGCGCAGCCGCGTATGACCGTGACAACGCCTTCTTCCACGAGGACCTGAAGGAGTTGGCGGCAGCGGGGTACCTGAAGCTTTTCGTACCAACGTCCGACGGCGGCGCGGGGCTTGGGCTCGAAGCTGCGGCGCAGTGCCAGCGCAGGCTGGCAACAGCTGCACCGGCCACCGCACTGGCTATCAACATGCACCTGGTCTGGACCGGCGTCGCCCACGTCCTGGCGGCCCGGGGCGACCATTCGCTGGCGTTCGTCCTCGAGGAAGCCGCGCAGGGAGAAGTCTTCGCGTTCGGCAACTCGGAAGCCGGGAACGACTCCGTCCTCTTCGACTCACGGACCACTGCCGTGCCGGAACAGGACGGGGGCTATACGTTCAGCGGTACCAAGATCTTCACCAGCCTCTCGCCGGCCTGGACCCGCCTGGGCATCTTCGGCAAGGACCCGGACGCCCGGGCCGGTGCCGGGGAACTCGTCCACGGGTTTATTGCGCGGGATACTCCCGGCTACCGGATCCTGGACGACTGGGACACCCTGGGCATGCGCGCCAGCCAGTCTGCCACCACGGTCCTGGAAGGCGTGAAGGCTCCTGCCGGACGCATCTTCCGCAAGCTGCCGGTCGGCCCCAACGCCGACCCCCTGATCTTCGCAATCTTCGCCTGCTTCGAAAGCCTCCTGGCCGCCGTTTACACGGGTATCGGCGAACGCGCCCTGGCCGTCGGCGTGGAGACCGTGAAGCGGCGCACCTCATTCAAGAACGGCGAACGCAGCTACGCGCAGGACCCGGACATCCGCTGGAAGGTGGCCGATGCGGCGATGGCCATGGACAACCTGTACCCCCAGCTCAGGTCGGTGACCGCCGACGTCGACGCCCTGGCCGACCACGGAACCCAGTGGTTCCCCAAACTGGTGGGACTGAAAGTGAATGCCACCGAAACTGCGCGCCGGGTTGTCGACCTGGCCATCCGCGTCAGCGGGGGATCGAGCTATTTCCGGGGCTCAGAACTGGAACGGCTCTACCGGGACGTGCTGGCCGGGATGTTCCACCCTTCCGACGACGAATCAGCCCACAACACCGTAGCCAACGCGTGGCTGGGGCCGCTGGAGGACTAGACGGTCCTCTGGACCCCACACTCCTAAACGGTCCTCTGGACCTGCATCACCCGGCGCCGCAGCCAGAAGCGCCTGCCGCCGCCCATGTAGAGCTTGCTGCGTTCCAGCTCCCACTTGCCGTATTCAGAGTGTTCCACGAGGCGGCGCCGCGCCTCCGGCAAGGAGTCAACAGGGCTCACGGTCAGTACAAGGTACTCGTACTGCCGCAAATAATCCCGCTCCCGCTGGACCGAGCTGGTGAGAAATTGTTCCTTCATTTGCTCTCCATTTTCGTCCTTTTCCGGCTAACGTGAAGTCATGAGCATCGATCCGCGTGTCGCGCTTTCGTCCCTGACCACCGCTTTGGAAGAACACCTTATAGCAGCATCGAACCGCCGCGGGGACGGTGACCCCTCAGTTGAAGCAGCGTTTTTCGCAGTTGCCGATGCCTTCGAAGTTTACGAGGACGCCCTTTACGAGGCCTACAACGAAGTAACGCCCCTGCAGGTTTTCGATGACGAGGACGAGGAAGACGAAGAAGCCGACGTGGACGAGGACGAGGACCTGGAAATCGTCGAGGAATAACAGCAACCCAACCGCTCCGGCGACGCGGAGGCCCGGAATAAAAAACCGCCGGAAACAGAACCTAAGAGCCGGCGGAAACATCTTCCAGCGCGCGGGCAATCTGCGGCGGGAGGGGTGCCAGCTGGGCGTCGAGGATTTCCTTCAACTGCACCGGTGTCCGGGGGCCCACAATTGCCGTGGCGACTCCCTGCTGTGCCAGCAACCATGACAGCGATACGTCCTGGGGTGTCCGGCCCAGCCCATTGGCCGCCATGCATACCGCATCCACGATGCGCGACGGCTTCTCCTCCAAATACGGCTCCACATAGGCCGCTTCGCTGACCGAGGCCCCACGTGAGCCGGCGGGGATGCTGCCGCGGTACTTTCCGGTGAGCACCCCGCGGCCCAGCGGAGCCCATGCCATCAGGCCCATCCCTGCATCCTCGACAGCCGGTATCAGTTCAGCCTCTGCCGACCGCCTAAGAAACGAGTATTCGGCCTGGACAGCCACCAGCGGGACGCTGCTGATGGCGGCGGCCTTCGCAGCCTGCCAGCCCCTGAAGTTCGAGATTCCCGCGTAACGGGCCCGGCCGGTGCGAACGGCGAACTCGAGCGCCGCCAGGGTTTCGTCCAGCGGAACGTTGCGGTCCCATGCTTCGGCAAACCACAGGTCTATATAGTCGGTGCCCAGCCTGGCCAGGCTGGCGTCCAGGCCGGTGAGCATCGCGTTGCGTGACGTGTCCACCGCATACCGGCCATCCGGCGTCGTCATCCCCGCTTTCGTGGAGATCGAAATCTCCGTGCGGGACACCACGTCGCCCAGGAGCGAGCCAAGGATCGCTTCTGAACCGCCGCCCGCATATGAAGCCGACGTATCCACGTGCCGGCCGCCGGCATCCAGGAAAGTACGCAGCAACTCCGACGCGTCCTGTTCGTCAGTGTCGCCACCCCAGGACCGGGTGCCAAGGGAGAGGGCTGAAACTCGCAATCCACTGTTGCCGACGTAACGCTGCTGCATAGCAGCAAGCTTACGGGCAGGAGCGGCCCTGCCATGCCGTAGGGTCTTAGCGTGAACTGGTTTGAAGCGGCCCTGCTGGGCCTAGTGCAGGGACTGACCGAATTTCTACCGATTTCATCGAGCGCGCACCTGCGGATCGTGGGGGAATTCCTCCCCAACGCAGAGGACCCGGGAGCCGCTTTTACCGCCATCACCCAGCTCGGCACGGAGACCGCCGTGCTGATCTTTTTCTGGCGTGACATCGTCCGGATCGTCAAAGCGTGGGCGGGTTCCCTCGCCGGCAGGGTTCCCCGGCAGGACCCGGACGCCCGGATGGGCTGGCTGGTGATTCTCGGGAGCCTCCCCATCATCGTGCTGGGGCTGCTCTTCCAGGACCAGATCGAGTCCGTGCTCCGCAGCATGTGGATCGTGGCCACCATGCTCATCGTGTTCGGCCTCATCCTCGCCGTGGCGGACGCTATTGGCGCCCAAAAGCGGGACCTTGCCCACCTCACCTACAAACACGGCATCCTTTACGGCCTGGCGCAGGCCCTAGCCCTTATTCCCGGCGTCTCCCGCTCCGGCGGCACCATCACCGCCGGCCTGTTCATGGGCTACACGCGCGAAGCTGCGGCACGGTACTCGTTCCTGCTGGCCATCCCTGCCGTGTTTGGCAGCGGGCTCTACCAGCTTTACAAGGTAGTCACCAAGGAAGGTATCTCAGGACCGTTCGGCCTTCCCGAGACCGCGCTTGCCACGGTGATTGCCCTGGTGGTGGGCTACGTCATCATAGGGTGGTTCCTGAAGTTCGTCTCGACGCGCAGCTACCGGGTCTTCGTCTGGTACCGGATCTTCCTGGGCCTGGCCCTGTACCTCCTTCTCGGTTTCGGCGTCATCAGCGCCTAGGACTAGGCTTGGCATGTGAAATCCTGGACTTCCCGCCCTGTGCCTGCCCTGCCCGGAAACATGCCCGCCATCCGGCTGTTCGATACTGCGGCGGCCCGCGACGTGGCGCTGGAACCCGAGGCCCGGCCTTCCATGTACGTCTGCGGCATCACCCCCTACGACGCAACCCACATGGGGCACGCCGCCAGCTATGTGGCCTTTGACCTGCTGAACCGTGCCTGGCGCGACGCCGGCAGCGAGGTCTCCTATGTGCAGAACGTCACCGACGTGGATGACCCCCTGCTCGAACGAGCCACCGCTACCGGCGTGGACTGGCGCGCCCTGGCCGCGGAGCAGGTGGAACTCTTCCAGACGGACATGGAGGCGCTGAACGTCCTGGCCCCGGACCACTACGTCGGCGCCGTGGAATCCATCGGCCTGATCGTGCCCGAGGTGGAAAGGCTGGTCAGCATGGGGCTGGCGTACCGGGTGGCCGGCGCCAACGGCGAACCTGACGGAGACGTCTATTACGACGTCGAAGCGGCGGGCAAGCAGTCCACGGCACCTGATGCCTGGTCCTTGGGCTGCATATCCCACCTTGGCGAAAGTGCCATGCTGGAGCTCTTCGCCGAGCGCGGCGGCGATCCGGGCCGTGCAGGAAAGCGGCAGGCGCTTGACCCGCTGCTCTGGCGGGTGGGACGGGAAGGTGAGCCGAGCTGGCCCGGCGGCAGCCTGGGCGCTGGAAGGCCCGGCTGGCACATTGAGTGCACCGTAATCGCACAGAAGTACCTGCCGTCGCCCTTCACCGTGCAGGGCGGCGGATCGGACCTGATCTTCCCGCACCACGAAATGGGCGCCGGCCACGCCTACTCGCTGGCTGGCGTGCCGCTGGCCAAGCACTATGCCCACGCGGGCATGGTGGGCCTTGACGGCGAAAAGATGAGCAAATCCAAGGGCAACCTGGTGCTGGTTTCCAGGCTCCGCGCAGCCGGCGAAGACCCGGCAGCAATCCGGCTGGCGATCCTGGCCCACCACTACCGCTCCGATTGGTCGTGGACGGACCAAGGCTTCACGGCTGCCAAGGCAGACCTGGCGGCATGGCGGAAAGCACTCGACCACGCTCCGGAGGGCTCGGGCCCGGCGCTGCTCGCCGAGATGCGGGAAGCCCTGGCAGCAGACCTGAATGCGCCCGCAGCGGTTGCGGCAGTCTCACGCTGGGCACGGAGCGCGAACGACGGCGGTGCTGCCGCCAGCCCCGCGGACGGCGCCTTGGTGAAGGACGCGGTGGACGCGCTCCTGGGCATCCAGCTCTAAGGCGTCAGGGCCGGTCCTGGCCCCGACGCTTCAGGTACCGCTCAAATTCACGGGCGATGGACTCACCACTGGCCTCCGGGAGGTCGGCCGTGTCCTTGGCTTCCTCCAGCTGCCGCACGTACGCAGCAATCTCCGGGTCCTCGGTGGCAAGTTCGTCCACGCCGCGTTCCCAGGCGTCGGCTTCCTCTGCCAGCTCGTGGGTGTCCAGCGGCACCTGCAGCAACTCCTCGATGCGGTGCAGGAGGGCAAGCTGGGCCTTGGGGGAGGGTGCCTGGGCCACATAGTGCGGCACTGCGGCCCACAGCGACACGGCAGGGATTCCCGCCAGAAGGGCCACCTCCGACAGGACGCCGACGATGCCGACGGGGCCTTCGTACTGTGATGCCTCCAGGTTCATGCGCTCCCGCAGTGGAGCGTCATCCGAGGACGTGCTCACCGGGATGGGGCGGCTGTGCGGAACATCCGCCAGCAGTGCGCCCACCAGCACCACGTAGTCGACGTTCAGCGCTTCCGCGTGGACCAGCAGCTCCGCGGTGTAGGCCCGCCATTTATAGGACGGCTCCGTCCCCTGAACGAAGATGACGTCGACGTTGGAGTTGGGCGCACTGGCCTTGTAGATCCGGGTGGAAGGCCACTTGATCTTGCGCTCACCGGCAGCATTCCTGCGCACCGTGGGGCGCGTGAACTGGAAGTCGTAGTACTCGTCCGCATCGATGGAAGCGACTTTCTTGCCACCCCACAATTTGTTCAGGTAGCGCAGCGAATCGCTGGCTGCTTCTCCGGCGTCGTTCCACCCTTCAAAGGCGGCAAGCATCACAGTTATCCGCTGTCCGTCAGCCACTGGCTGCAGGAACCGTTCCCGCTCGGGTCCGGCACCCTGTTCGGCGGTGTCTCCCTCGAAGCTATTCATTTCTTCACCCTACGTCCAAGGTGCTGGCCCGCGCATGGAATGAAGCGCCGCAAATCCCCCGAAACCGGTCCAAAGTGCGCCCGGTCCACGACATATTCGCCAAGGGCGTAGCCCACAGCCTCCGTCCAGCCATGCCCCGTAGACTGGCGTTATGCCGATTCCTGCCGCCAGTTCCCCGCTCAAAGCCGTCCTCTGGGACATGGACGGGACCATCGTGGACACGGAGCCATATTGGATCGCTGCGGAGCATGCGCTGGTGGAGGCACACGGGGGAACCTGGAGCCACGACCAGGCAATGCAGCTGGTTGGCCAGTCCCTGACGTTCTCTGCGGGCCTGCTGCAACAGGCAGGCGTTGAACTGGAAATCCGGGAGATCATCGATACCCTGACTGCCCAGGTCGTCAGCAGCGTCCAGCAGCAGGTGCCGTGGCGGCCCGGTGCCCGCGAACTCCTCGAAGAACTGCATCTGGCCGGCGTACGCTGTGCCCTGGTCACCATGTCCGAGGGCCCGTTGGCCCGCGAAGTGGTGGCCAGCCTTCCCCGGCCGTACTTCGAAGTACTGGTTACCGGGGACACCGTCAGCCAGGGAAAGCCGCACCCGGAAGCGTACCTGACCGCCGTCGAGCTCCTGCAGGAAAGGGATCCCGAACTCGGCATCCACCACTGCGTAGCCCTTGAGGACTCCGTACCCGGTGTGGCTGCGGCTGTGGCCTCCGGCGTCGCCACGGTTGCCGTGCCTCATATTGTTCCGCTGCCTGAGCACCACAGCTACGAGCTCTGGGACACCCTCTCGGGGCGGAGCCTGGTGGAGCTGGAAGCCCTGCTCCTGCGGACCGGGTCCACCAACTCCGTCGCCACCTCCCCGGGTGGTTCCCGTGGCTGAGCCCGGCGCCGGACAAGGCCCTGCATCGGACGTCCCTGCGCGGCGGGAGGGCATCCCCCTGGGCCGCATCGCCGGCGTGCCCGTGGTCCTTGCCTACTCGTGGTTCGTGATCGCGGCCTTCACGGTGATCGTCTACGGGCCGGTATTGGCCAGAAACAACCCCATGCTGGGCGTAAGCGCCTACGTCGTGGCCTTTGCCTACGCCGTCCTGCTCCTCATTTCGGTCCTTGTCCACGAGCTCGCCCACGCGCTGACGGCGAAGATCTACGGCTGGCCCACCCAAAAAATCGTCCTCAACCTTTGGGGCGGGCACACCCAGTTTGAAAGCTTCACCGCTTCCCCCGGCCGGTCTGTGCTCGTTGCGCTGGCTGGCCCGGCCGCCAACTTCGTCCTGGCCGGCGGAGCCTGGCTGCTGCTCGGAACCAGCAGCCTGGGCAGCGTTGCCGAAATCCTGACGAACATCTTCATGTGGGCCAACTTCCTCATCGGTGTCTTCAATGTGCTGCCGGGCCTGCCGCTTGATGGCGGCCGCCTGGTCGAATCGATCGTCTGGAAGGCCACCGGCAGCCAGGCGAAAGGCACCGTAGCTGCCGGCTGGGGCGGCCGGATCATCGTCCTCGCCATTGCCTACTGGTTCCTCCTGCGTCCGTTCCTCGCCGGAGACCAGCCGGACTTCAGCCTCCTGATGATCACCATCCTGGTGGGCGGGTTCCTCTGGATGGGCGCATCCGCGTCCATCCAGCAGGGGACGCTGCGGGGACGGCTCCCGCTGGTCAGCGCCGCATCGTTGGCGACGCCGGCTGCCGGTGTCCCTGCCACAGGCACGGTCCGGGACGCCCTCCGCCTGGGCGCGGCAGGAACAAAATCGGTGGTGGTCTACGGACCGGACGGCCGGCCACAGGGCGTGGTGGACCCTGGCGCCCTTGCAGCGGTGCCGGGCGCTGCGGCGGACACGACGCCCGTCACCGCCATTTCGTTCCCCCTGGCCGCCGGCGCCTATGTTCCCGAGTGGTCCAAGGGGCAGGAGCTGATCCAGTTCCTCTCCCAGCTTGAAGGACGCCACTACGCTGTTGTGGACCACAACGGAACAGTCACCGGACTGCTGACGCAGGAGGCTGTCCTCGCAGCCATCACCGGGAAGCGCCAGCGCAACGATAGGCACCCGCAGGGCCAGAACCGGTAGAGTTACCTGCCGGTCGTGCATTGCCGCGAAGCCACAGCCTCCCCAGGGACCAGCAGGCCGCGGCACAACAGGTTTACAGGAGCGAGGAAGAATCATGAGCAGCGAAACTGCCGTCAACGACGCCAAGGGAGCAGCGCAAGCCGGTGCTGCCGCCAGCGGCTCGCAGCCGGTGGGCGCCGCCCGTCGCCGAGGCCCTTTCCGGGAGGGCGAACGCGTCCAGCTGACCGACGAACGCGGCCGCATGAACACCATCACGCTGGAACGCGGCGGCGCCTTCCACACCCACCGCGGTTTCCTGAACCACGACGAAATCATCGGCAAGGTTGACGGCTCGGTGGTGGTGAACAACGTGGGCCAGCAGTACCAGACCCTCCGCCCCCTGCTGTCCGACTTCGTGCTCTCCATGCCGCGGGGCGCCGCCGTCGTCTATCCCAAGGACGCCGGCCAGATCGTCACCATGGCGGACATCTTCCCCGGCGCACGCGTCGTTGAGGCCGGGGTCGGTTCAGGTGCCCTGTCCATCTCCCTCCTCCGTGCTGTAGGCGACAACGGCTACCTGCACTCCTTCGAACGGCGCGAGGAGTTCGCGGACATCGCCCGCGGCAACGTGGAGACCATCTTTGGGGGCCCGCACCCGGCCTGGCAGATCTCCCTTGGCGACTTCCAGGAGGAAGTGGTCAAGGCCGAGGAGCCCGGCTCCGTTGACCGCGTGGTCCTCGACATGCTGGCACCCTGGGAATGCCTCGACGCCGTCGCCACCGTGCTTGCCCCCGGCGGTGTCTGGATCAACTATGTCGCCACGGTCACCCAGCTCTCCCGCACCGCGGAAGCCATCCGGGCGGATGGCCGCTTCACCGAACCTGATGCGTGGGAGTCGATGGTCCGCGGCTGGCACCTCGAAGGCCTCGCCGTGCGCCCGGACCACCGGATGGTGGCCCACACGGGATTCCTGCTGGTCACCCGGCGGCTCGCAGACGGCGTCACCGGCATTTCGGTCAAGCGCCGCCCGTCCAAGACCGAGTTCAACGAAGAGGACGTAAACGCCTGGACGCCCGGAGCAGTAGGGGAGCGGGCTGTGTCGGACAAGAAACTCCGGCGCGCCGCCCGTGACGCGATCGCGGGGACCAACGTCGTGGACAACCCCGAGATCACGAACTAGTCCACATTTCGGGAGTCTCCACCCCTACCCTTCATCTTGGGACTAATGTCTTAAGAGAAGCGCAGGAAGGGGCTGATACATCATGGAGACACCAAACCAGGACTCCGGACGTACACCGGCAGAGCAGTCTGCCGCCAACGACCTCTCGGTTGCTGACCGCCAGGTCAACATACTTCGGGACAAGCTCAGGCACATCGACCGCCAGTTGGCAGCGGCAACGCAGAACAACTCCAAGCTGGTCAGCATGCTCGAGACCGCGAAGGCAGAGATCCTCCGGCTGAAAAATGCCCTGGACCAGGAAGGGCAGCCGCCCTACAGCTTCGGCACCATCCTCCAGATCAACCCGAAGCGGCAGCCGGCTCCAAGCAACAGCGGCCAGGCCGCCACCGAGGAGTCGGTGGATATCTTTAACGCGGGCCGGAAAATGCGTGTGGGTATCAGCCCGCTGGTGAACATCAACCAGCTGGCTGTGGGCCAGGAAGTGCTGCTGAACGAGGCACTCCTGATCGTGGCAGGCCTGGGGTACGAGCGCGCCGGTGAGCTTGCCACCCTGAAAGAGATGCTGGGACGCGACCGTGCCCTGGTGGTGGGCCGTGCCGACGAAGAGCGCGTGGTGCGGCTTTCAGGTGCCCTCCTGTCCGAGAAGCTCCGGGTTGGCGATGCCCTGTCCGTCGATTCGCGGACCGGATATGCGCTGGAGAAAGTGCCGCGTTCCGAGGTGGAGAACCTGGTCCTCGAGGAAGTTCCGGACATCACGTATGAGGACATCGGTGGCCTTGGCCCGCAGATCGAGCAGATCCGGGACGCTGTCGAACTGCCCTTCCTGCACCCTGACCTCTACCGCGAGCATGGCCTCAAGGCCCCGAAGGGCATCCTTTTGTACGGCCCTCCAGGCTGCGGCAAGACGCTGATTGCCAAGGCCGTTGCCAACTCCCTCGCTGCCCGCGCCGCGGAGCGGTCCGGAAACGTGGACCTGAAGAGCTATTTCCTGAACATCAAGGGACCGGAACTCCTTGACAAGTACGTGGGTGAAACGGAGCGGCACATCCGCCTGATCTTCTCCCGCGCCCGCGAAAAGGCATCCGACGGCAGCCCCGTCGTAGTGTTCTTCGACGAAATGGACTCGCTGTTCCGCACCCGCGGCACCGGTATTTCGTCCGACGTCGAAACCACCATCGTGCCCCAGCTCCTCAGCGAGATTGACGGCGTGGAACGGCTGGACAATGTGATCGTCATCGGCGCTTCCAACCGCGAGGACATGATCGACCCCGCCATCCTCCGGCCCGGCCGGCTGGACGTCAAGGTCAAGATCCAGCGGCCGGACGCGGAAGCCGCGGCCGACATTTTCAACAAATACATCACACCGGACCTGCCGTTCCACGAATCGGACCTGGCCGAACACAACGGTGACGTCCAGGCCACCGTTGACGCGATGGTCCAGCGGACCGTCGAAGCCATGTACTCCACGGACAAATCCAATGAGTTCCTGGAGGTCACCTATGCCAACGGTGACACCGAGATGTTGTACTTCAAGGACTTCAACTCCGGCGCCGTAGTGCAGAACGTGGTGGACCGGGCCAAGAAGTACGCCATCAAGGACCTGCTGACCTCGCACCAGAAGGGGCTCCGGATTGAGCACCTGCTGCGCGCCGTGGTGGACGAGTTCCGTGAGCACGAAGACATGCCCAACACCACCAACCCGGACGACTGGGCACGCATCTCCGGCAAGAAGGGTGAACGGATCACCTATATCCGCACCATCGTCCAGGGCAAAGCCGGCCAGGAGCCCGGCAAGTCCATCGAAACCATGCCCACCACAGGACAGTATCTGTGACCGGTGCACAGGGACCCGCCAGCGGGGAGGCACTCCCCGCCGGCGGGGCCATGCGGGTCATGGGGGCCGAAACCGAATACGGCATCCACGCTCCGTCCGCCCCTTCCGCCAACGCCACGATGATGAGTGCCCGCGTGGTGCAGGCCTATGCCCAGGTCACGCGGCAGCGGGCTGCCGGCGGAGCCGAGACCCGCTGGGATTACACGGATGAGGAGCCGCTGCACGACGCCCGGGGCTGGACCATGGACCGGGGGGCTGCTCACCCCAGCCAGCTGACCGACCAGCCGCCGGTGCTCGACGCTGAGGCGGTGGCCCTGGCCTATGGCCGCGAGGAACTGGAGCTTGACGGGCAGGACGAGTCGGGGACCCTCCTGATGAACATGGTCCTCGGCAATGGCGCGCGGCTGTATGTCGACCATGCCCACCCCGAATACTCAAGCCCGGAGGTCACCAATCCGCGGGACGCGGTGGTCTGGGATGCTGCCGGGGACCTGGTGGGTCTGGCGGCCGTGCGCCGCCTGGCCGCGGACCCCGCCCTGCCGCCGGTCAACCTCTACAAGAACAACACGGACAACAAGTCCGTGTCGTACGGTTCGCACGAGAATTACCTCATGCCCAGGTCCGTGCCGTTCGGGGACATCGTGCGCGGGCTGACACCGTTTTTCGTCAGCCGCCAGGTGGTGTGCGGAGCGGGCCGGCTGGGAATAGGGCAGGACAGTTCCACCCCGGGCTTCCAGGTCAGCCAGCGCGCGGACTTCTTCGAAGCCGAGGTGGGCCTGGAAACCACCATCCGCAGGCCCATCATCAACACCAGGGACGAGCCCCACGCCACAGCCGACAAGTACCGGCGCCTGCACGTGATCATCGGGGACGCAAACCTCAGCCAGGTGTCCAACTACCTGAAATTCGGCACCACCGCCCTGGTCCTCAGCCTCATCGAGGCCGGACTGGCACCGAAAATCGAGGTCTACGAACCCGTCGCCGCACTGAAGACGGTGAGCCACGACACCTCGCTGACCGCCAAGCTGCGTCTGCTGGACGGCAGGCGCGTCACGGCCCTGGACCTTCAGTGGATGTACCACGAGGCCGCGGCCAAGCTCGCCCAGGACACTGGCGTGGGGGACGCGTTGGACGGCGACGGGCATACCTACGACGTCCTGGAACGGTGGGCGTCCGTTCTCACCCAGCTCGACAGCGACAGGGCCGCTGCCGCCACGTCAGTTGAGTGGCTGGCCAAGCTTTCCCTGTTGGACGGCTACCGCCAGCGCGACGGCCTGGGCTGGAATGATGCCCGCCTGGGCCTGGTGGACCTCCAGTGGGCGGACATCAGGCCCGAGAAAGGCCTCTACTACCGGCTCCTGTCCAGGAACCGGATGCAGCGCGTGGTCGAGGACTCCGCCATCGCTGCTGCTGTAGCAGAGCCGCCGGCCGATACCCGGGCGTTCTTCCGCGGGAAGTGCATCAGCAGCTTCGGCAAGGATGTCGTGGGCGCAAGCTGGGATTCGGTCATCTTCGACGTGCCCGGCTACGGGAGGCTGCAGCGGGTGCCCACCAGGGAGCCGCTGAGGGGAACCAAAGCCCTGACCGGAGCGTTGTTCGAGCGCTACCGGGAAGCGGGTCCGTTCCTCGGCGAACTGCTCGGACACAACAGCACTCCGCCTGCGGCGTAAACCGCGCCGGAACGCCCATCCCGTGGCAGGATGGGCTTATCGGAGGATCCGCCGGATCCACCGACGGAAAAAGGAGGGAAACCAATGGCAGGCCAGGAGCAGCAGCAGCCGCAGTCACGTGACAGCCAGGTCGACGAAGACATCCCCGAGGCACCCCCGGCACCGCCCGAGGCGCAGGCATCGGCATCGACCGAAGGCGTGGACGACCTTCTCGACGAGATCGACGGTGTCCTGGAATCCAACGCCGAGGAGTTCGTCCGGGCATTCGTCCAAAAGGGCGGCCAATAACCCGGACGGCTGGGTGGCGGAAGCCGCGGACGGCCGGGATCTGTACCGACGTTGAAGTACCACGTTCAAGGAGTGATGAGTGCAGGAATCAACCGCCAACCAGGTAGCCGCCAACGCCACCTCGTCCTTTACCGAGCACCTGCAGCGGGACCGGCCAGAGCTACTGCCCTTCAGCCGGTCCCTCCAGGGTGGCGCGTCGGTGGCTGCCCCGGTCCAGGTTCCCCATGCCACCACCATCGTTGCCATGAGCTACGGCGGCGGCGTCCTGATGGCGGGCGACCGGCGGGCAACCATGGGGAACGTCATTGCGAGCAGGCACATCGAGAAGGTCTTCCCGGCTGACCACTTCTCCGTCCTCGGCATTGCAGGAACAGCCGGCATAGCAATTGACCTGACCCGGCTTTTCCAGGTTGAACTTGAGCACTACGAAAAGATAGAAGGAACCCAGCTCAGCCTTGAAGGCAAGGCAAACCGGCTGGGTGCCATGATCAGGGGCAACCTTCCCTTGGCCCTGCAGGGCCTTGCAGTGGTGCCCCTGTTCGCCGGTTTCGACACCAGCGCAGGCGTCGGCCGGCTGTTTTCCTATGACGTCACCGGCGGCAGGTACGAGGAACACGAACACCACACCGTCGGCTCCGGCTCCGTCTTCGCGCGCGGTGCGCTGAAGAAGCTTTGGCGGCCCAATCTCACGGCCGAGCAGGCCCTTTCCGTTGCGGTCGAATCGCTGTATGACGCTGCCGACGACGATTCCGCAACGGGCGGCCCGGACACGGTCCGGCAGTTGTGGCCGGTGGTCTATACGGTGGACAGGACAGGTGCCCGGCGGGTGCCCGAGCCGGAACTCGCGGCTGCGTCGCGCAGCGTGATCGAAGCGCGCACCATCGCCGGACGGGAGGCCTGAGATGACCCAGCAGTTCTATGTCTCACCAGAACAACTGATGAAGGACCGCGCGGATTTCGCGCGGAAAGGCATCGCCCGCGGCCGCTCAGTGGTTGTCATCAGCTGCGCCGACGGGATCGCCCTCGTAGCCGAGAACCCTTCGCCGTCCCTGCACAAGATCGGCGAGATCTACGACAAAATCGCGTTCGCCGCCGTCGGCAAGTACAACGAATTCGAAAGCCTCCGCCAGGCCGGCGTCCGCTACGCCGACGTCCGCGGATACTCGTACGACCGCGAGGACGTCACCGCCCGCGGCCTGGCCAGTGTGTACGCCCAAAGCCTGGGCGCTGTCTTCACCGCCGAGCAAAAGCCCTTCGAGGTGGAACTCGCCGTTGCCGAAGTAGGGTCCTCGCAGGCCGAGGACCACCTCTACCGGCTGACGTTCGACGGCTCGATTGCCGACGAGCACAGCTTTGTCGTCATGGGTGGACAGGCTGAGAAAGTGTCATCGGCCATCGATGCAGGATGGCAGGCCTCGCTGGGCTTCGCCGACGCCGTCCGGCTGGCCATCAAGGGACTTACGCCCGTCCAGGAAGGTGAGCAGCCCGCGGCGCCGTTGCCGCCAAGTGCATTGGAAGTGGCCGTCCTGGACCGGCTGTCCGAAAGCTCCCGCGGCACCCGGCGTGCCTTCCGCAGGCTGAACGACGCGGACATCACAGCACTGCTGGCCTAGGAGGACCACATGGACAAGAGAATCTTCGGCATCGAAACCGAGTTTGGGATCTCCTACTCGAGCCCCGACTCGAGGCCTCTTGCCCCGGAGGAGGTGGCGCGGTACCTGTTCCGGAAGGTGGTCAGCTGGGGGCGTTCCTCCAATGTGTTCCTCACCAACGGTTCCCGGCTGTACCTCGACGTCGGATCCCACCCCGAGTACGCGACGGCCGAGTGCGATGACCTTGCACAGCTGATCGCCCACGACCGTGCCGGCGAACTCATCCTTGACGACCTGGTGGATGAGGCCCAGGCGCGCCTTGCCGCTGAGGGCTTCAACGGCACCGTGTACCTGTTCAAGAACAACACCGATTCCGCAGGGAACTCGTACGGCAGCCATGAGAATTACCTGATTCCACGCCGGGGGGAATTTTCCCGCCTGGCTGAAATCCTGATTCCGTTCCTGGTCACCCGCCAGCTCATCGCCGGCGCAGGGAAGGTCCTGAAGACGCCCCACGGGGCCACCTATGCCTTCTCCCAGCGGGCCGACCACATCTGGGAAGGCGTCTCCTCCGCCACCACCCGTTCCCGGCCCATCATCAACACCCGGGACGAGCCGCATGCCGACGCCGAGTTCTACCGGCGGCTGCACGTCATCGTGGGGGACTCGAACATGTCCGAGGCGACGGCGCTGATGAAGGTCGGCACCGTGGACCTGGTCCTCCGGATGATTGAGGCCGGCGTGATCATGAGGGACATGCGGATGGAAAACCCCATCCGCAGCATCCGCGAAATTTCGCATGACCTCAGCGGGCGCGCGCTGGTCCGCCTGGCCAACGGACGGCAGCTCACCGCCCTTGAAATCCAGCAGGAGTACCTGTCCAAGGTGACAGCCTTCGTCAACGAGCATGGCGCCCACAACCCGCACGTTCCCGTGATCCTGGACCTGTGGGAGCGAACGCTGCATGCGATCGAGGCCGGCGATTCCAGGGGGATCGACACCGAAATCGACTGGGCCATCAAGAAGAAACTGATGGACAACTACCGCGAACGCCACGGCCTGGGCCTGGAGGCACCGCGCATCGCCCAGCTCGATCTGACCTACCATGATATTTCGCGCAGCCGCGGGCTGTTCTATCTCCTGCAGTCCCGGGGCGCGGTGCGCCGCATTGTTGATGACACGGTCATCAAGGGTGCCGTGGACGCGCCGCCACAGACCACCCGCGCCAAGCTGCGCGGCGACTTTGTCCGGCGGGCGCAGGAACTGGGGCGCGACTACACCGTGGACTGGGTGCACCTGAAACTCAACGACCGTGCCCACCAGACGATTCTGTGCAAGGATCCCTTCCGCAGCGTGGACGAACGCGTGGATGCGCTGTTGGACTCTATGGGCTGACGTCCAGTTTCAGGGTCTATTCTGGATAAGGTCCCTTTTAAGGGGGCCTTCCACGGCATTGTCCGCCGCCAGGCGGAATAGCCGTATCCACCCTGCCCCGACGAAAGTTTTACTACGTGCGCCGACTACTAGCAATCCTCCTTCCCGGCCTGTTGCTCCTGACTGCCTGCGGAGGTACAGCGTCCCAGCCCGAGCCCAGCAGCCAGTCCGCCGGGGAGACTGCAAAGCTCGACTCCCTCAAGCTGACCGACAACGGGGACAAAAAGGCCCCGGGTGTGGACTTCGACAAGCCCCTGGCCGTCACCCAGCCGACCATCAAGGTGGTTTCCGAAGGCAGCGGCGACACCGTCAAGGCAAACCAGGTAGCCAAGATCTCCATCCTGGCCCTGAATGGCACGGATGGATCCCAGCTGGAGGATACGTTCCCCAACGAGCCTGAAAGCCTGGAGCTGAACGATGAGCTCAAAACAGGCAGCGCTGTCATCTACAACGCTTTCATAGGTGCCAAAGTGGGATCCAGCCTGGCCCTGGCCGTGCCCGGCCAGCAGAGTGCACCGTCGGCAAGCCCCAGCCCATCAGACGGCGCCAGCCCCAGCCCCAGCGCTGCAGCTGAACCCACCCAGCTGCTGATCATTAAAGTACTTTCGGCTTCGGACCCCACCCCCGTGCTGGACAAGCCGCAGGGTGAAACCGTGACGCCGCCGGCCGGCCTGCCGACGGTGACCGAAAAGGACGGTGTACCGGAAATCAACGTTGCAGGTGCGCCCGCCCCCACGGCACTCGTGTCGCAGGACCTGATCAAGGGCACCGGCGCCACCGTCAAGGAATCCGACACCCTGACCGTGAACTACGTTGGCGTCAACCTCTCCGACGGCACCAAGTTCGATTCCAGCTTCGACCGCGGCCAGCCTGCCACCTTCCCGCTCTCGGGCGTTATCAAGGGCTGGACCCAGGGCCTCGCGGGTAAGACCGTGGGCTCCCGCGTCCTGCTGGTCATCCCCAAGGACCTGGCCTACGGAGACGCCGGCCAGGGCCAGGCAAAGGGCGACCTGGTCTTCGTAGTGGACATCCTCGGGGTCAAGTAGCAAGACTTACAGGGACGCCGCGTCCTTCGCGGCACCCATCACCACTCACTCATAGGAGCAAGCATGTCGTTTGGACAGCGGGAATTCGACCGCCAGAAGCCCGAGATCGACTTCCCGGAAGGCGACGTCCCCACGGAACTCGTCATCACCGACCTCATCGAGGGTGACGGCGAGGAAGCCAAGGCAGGGGACACCGTCTCCACCCACTACGTCGGCGTTGCCTGGTCCACAGGCGAAGAATTCGACGCCTCCTGGGGCCGCGGCGCACCGCTGGACTTCCGCGTCGGCGTCGGCCAGGTCATCCAGGGTTGGGACCAGGGCCTCCTGGGCATGAAGGTCGGCGGCCGCCGCCGCCTGGAGATCCCGTCGGAGCTGGCCTACGGCTCGCGCGGCGCCGGCGGTGCCATTGCCCCCAACGAGGCACTGATCTTTGTCGTGGACCTCGTCGCCGTCCGCTGACGAAGTCCAGGGAGCGCGGCAGCACGGAGGATATCCCTCCCGTGCTGCCGCGCTTTCTGCTTTCCCCGGAGGAGTTTAGTAACGTAACCAAGGTGTCCGTATCCCGTACTGAACGACTCCTCAACCTGCTGATTGCGCTGCTCAACACCCGTTACGGGTTGCGACGCAACGAGTTGCGCGAGAAGGTCTACCACGACACCTCCGGCAATGACGTCGCCTTCGGGCGGATGTTCGAGCGGGACAAGAACGACCTGAGGTCCATGGGGTTCGAGGTGGAAACCCTGACGGACCTGGGCTGGAGCGAGGACGACCCCGCCACTACCAGGTACCGGATCGGCAAGGAGTCCAGCCGCCTCCCGGACGTCCAGCTGGGACCGGAGGAATGGACCGTCCTCCTGCTGGCTTCCCAGCTTTGGGAGCGCGCAGCTTTGGGGACGGCTGCCCAAAGCGCACTGCGTAAACTCCAGGCATCAGGAAGGCTGGCCGAGGTGGAACTGCCGGCAGGCGTCCAGCCACGGATCAAACCGGCCGGGCAGGCCTTCGACGACATCGTTGCCGCCATGCATGCCCGGCATGCCGTCAGCTTCACGTACCTTGCCGGGAGCACCGGCAAGGAGGAGGAACGGCTTGTCGAGCCCTGGGGCCTCGGCAGCCGCTTCGGCCAGTGGTACCTCATGGGCTACGACCGGGCCCGGAACGCGCCCCGGCATTTCCGGCTGTCCCGAATCACCAGCGCGGTGACCACCCTCACCAGGGAGCAGTACGTTCCGCCCTCCGGCTTCAGCATCCGTGACGAACTGGCCCGGCTGCCTGAACTACCGCTGCGCACCGCCGTCGTGGACGTCCGGCACGAGCGCCTGCTGTCGCTGCGCCGACGGGCCCTTGACGGCTCCCGGCACCACCAGGCTCCCGGCGCGCCTGCGGATGGCTACGACCGGATGGTCCTGGAGTACCGCGACCCGGAAATCCTTGCCGAAGAGCTTGCCTCCTACGGACCCGATGCCCTGGCAGTGGAGCCCGCCGGACTTGCAGGGGCGGTGCGGCGCCGGCTGCAGGCCGCGGCCGACTTCAGCGTTTCGCCCGTCCCCGCCTATGCGTTCCCGGATGCCCGCGCCCGGACCGCCCGGAAGGGGACCTCAGAAGACCAGCTCAAGCGCATGCTGCAGTTGGTCCCGTTCCTTGTCCACAACCAGGGCCTGCACATCCAGGACGTTGCAAATCACTTCGGCGTCACCCGGGAAGAGCTGGAGGCCGACCTCCGGATCCTCATCTGCTCCGGCTTGCCCGAGGGGTATCCGGACGACCTGCTCGACATCCAGTGGGAGGACGACCACGTCTTCATCACCCAGGACCTCGACCTGAAGAAGCCGGTCCGGTTCACCGTGGCGGAGGCTTGTGCCCTCCTGACCGGCCTTGAAACGCTCAACGGCCTGCCGGACCTGCCCGGCGGCGGCGCCCTGGAAACGGTCACGTTGAAGCTGCTGGCCGCGGCCGGGGAGGAAGGACTCCGCGCCGCCTCCATCGCCGGGCCACAGGTGGCTCCGGCGGACGCCTCGACCCATGCCACGGTGCGCCACGCCATCGAGTCCGGTTCCCAGCTCCACCTGACCTACCTTTCGCCGCAGCGCGACGCGGTCACCGAGCGCGATGTGGACCCCCTGCGGCTCTACTCCCTGGACAACATCTGGTATTTCGAAGCCTGGTGCCACTTGGTGGACGGGCTGCGGAACTTCCGGCTGGACCGCGTGCAGGACGTGCGGCCCAGCGGCCGTCCCGCCAGCATGCACGGGCCACCGGACGGAGGCGTTCCCGCCAAACTTTTCACAGCGAACGACGACGACACAACAGTCACCGTCCAGCTCACCCGGCAGGGGAGGGGACTGGCGGATGACTACTACGCAGAGCGCACCGCAGAGTTGCCCGACGGCGGGCTGGTGGCAGAGATCCGCTTCGGCAACACAGCGTGGCTTCCCATGTTCGTGGCCCAGCACGGCGGTTCGGCCCGCATCCTGGCTCCGGCCTCACTGGCTGACGCCGCGCGGGACTGGCTGGCGGCGTCGCTGGACAGGTACGCCGGATAGACTTCTCAGCATGCCTTGGTGGTCCTGGATTCTCATATGGGTGGCGCTCGTCGCCGTGTCCCTGCTGTTCTATGTCCTGCTGGGCATCCGTCTCTTCCGCCAATTCATGGCGACTATGAAGGACCTCAGCGCCGCCGGTGAAAAGCTGGGGCACCTGAACCCGGTCGACGTGCAGGAATCCACAGGCACGCGACAGCCGTTGCCGGGTTCTGCCGTTTTTGCCTCACCCGCCGCGATGCGACATGATTACGAGGCATCCAAATCGGCCCGGCGCGAAGACCGCCGCCGCCGGCGAGTGCAGCGCAAAAAGGACCGGGGCCAGCCGCAGGCGCTCGGAGATCTCGACTTCACATAGAAGTAGGATGTATTTAGAGGAAAGGATTTCCCGTGGGAAGACTCTTTGATGGCCCCTGGCCGATCGTAATCATCATCGTCGTTGCTTTGCTTCTCTTCGCCGCCCCCAAGCTTCCGGCCATGGCCCGCAGTCTTGGACAGTCCATGCGGATCATCAAGTCCGAGGTCAAGGAAATGAAGAACGACGGCAAAGCCGACTCCACCGCCGACGCATCCGGCCCGGTGGAAGGCACCATCGTGAACCACCCCAAGGCGAAGCCCGGTGAGCCGACAGACGGCACTGACGTTCCGCCGTCGACCCGCGCCTGACCTCCCGTGGCACTGTCGCGGGCCCGTAAAGCCAATCCCGAGGGACGGATGTCCCTTTGGGAGCACCTCAAGGAGCTGAAGAACCGGCTGATCAAGTCGGCCATCGGCGTCGTCATCGGCGGTATTGGGGGCTGGATACTTTACGATCCGCTGCTGAAGGCCCTGGCCGAACCGGTCAACCGGATCTCGAATGAGACCGGGGGCCTTGCGGCCATCAACTTCGGCACCATCGCGTCACCTTTTGACTTCAAGCTGCAGATGTCGCTCCTCATCGGGGCGGTCATCTCCAGTCCTGTCTGGATCTACCAGCTCTGGGCCTTCATCACCCCGGGGCTGACGTCCAAGGAACGGCGCTACACGCTTGGCTATATGGCGGCTGCCATTCCGCTGTTCCTTGCCGGAATCTGGGTGGGCTGGCTTGTGGTCCCGCAGGTGGTCCACGCGTTGACCCAGTTCACCCCTGAAGGCTCCTCAAGCGTCATTGACGCCAGGACCTATATCGAGTTCGTCACCCGCATGGTACTGATGCTGGGACTGGCCTTCCTGGTCCCTGTGGTGCTGGTCGGCGTGAACATGGCGGGAATTGTTTCCGGCCGCACCATCCTGAAGGCCTGGCGCATCACCGTGTTCCTGGTGTTCGTCCTGGCAGCCATCGCAGCACCGGGTGCGGATGCCATCTCCATGTTCATGCTGGCCGGCCCTTTGCTGGCGCTCTTCTTCGCAGCGATCGGCATTTGCATCATGAACGACAAGCGCCGCGAACGCCGTGAGGCCAAACACGTCGAGGAGACCGAGTCCACTGCTGACATCGCCACCCCCAGCAGTGAACTTAAGAAGCTCTAGCCTGCCGCTAGGCTTGGGGTATGTCCTCCACCACCGGACCCTTCTCCGCCGGCCCCGTCGATCCTGATGAACTTTCGCCAGCCGAGAGATACCGTGCCAGCGCCGAGCGCCGGGCAGAGGCGGCCACGTACCTTGGGTCGTTCATCCGGACCCTGGACTTCGAGCTTGACGACTTTCAACGGCAGGCCTGCCTTTCGCTCCAGGAAGGCAGGGGAGTCCTGGTGGCGGCCCCGACCGGAGCCGGTAAGACCATCGTGGGGGAGTTCGCCATCTACCTCGCCCTGCAGCGGGGCCTGAAGGCTTTTTACACCACACCCATCAAGGCCCTCAGCAACCAGAAGTTCTCTGAGCTCAGCGACAAATACGGTGCGGACAACGTGGGCCTCCTCACCGGTGACACCAGCATCAACGGTGAAGCGCGGGTAGTGGTCATGACCACCGAAGTCCTCCGGAACATGCTGTACGCGGATTCCGCCACCCTGGACGATCTCGGATATGTGGTCATGGACGAGGTCCACTACCTTGCCGACCGGTTCCGGGGAGCAGTCTGGGAAGAGGTCATCATCCACCTGCCCAGCGAGGTCCAGGTCGCATCGCTCAGTGCAACCGTCTCCAACGCCGAGGAATTCGGCGCCTGGCTGGATACCGTCCGGGGGGACACGGACATCATCGTCTCCGAACACCGGCCGGTGCCCCTATGGCAGCACGTCATGGTGGGCCGGCAGATCATGGACCTCTTCGCGGGAGAAACCACCTTCGACGAGATCGCTCCGCCCGTCGAGGAAGAGGGGCAGCAGGCATCCAAGCCCGCCGAAACCGCCAAGGGCCGCGGCTTCGACGTCAATCCCGACCTCCTGACAGTTGCCCGCAGCGAAAGCCAGCAAAGCTTCCGCATCCGCGCCGGCGCCGGCCGCCGCGGCCAGCGTGGCCGAGGCGGATACGACCGCCCGGCGAGGAGCGAGCCAACGGGGGTCCGCCCCGCCAGCCGTCCCCAGGTGATCGCCAGCCTGGACCGGATGTACCTGCTGCCCGCCATCACCTTCATCTTCTCCCGCGCCGGCTGTGAGGCGGCCGTAGCGCAGTGCGTTGGTTCGGGCCTGTGGCTCACCACAGAGAAGGAGCAGCAGATTATCGCCCAGCGGGTGGACGAGGCCGGGCAGGACATTCCGCCGGACGACCTGGACGTGCTGGGTTTTTGGACGTGGCGGGACGGCCTGCTCCGGGGCTTTGCAGCCCACCATGCCGGCATGCTGCCCACCTTCAAGGAGGTGGTTGAAAAACTCTTCGCCGACGGCCTGGTCAAGGCTGTCTTCGCCACCGAGACCCTCGCCCTGGGCGTCAACATGCCCGCGCGCTCAGTGGTACTGGAAAAGCTGGACAAGTTCAACGGCGAAGCCCACGTGGACATCACCGCCGGTGAATACACCCAGCTCACCGGCCGGGCCGGCCGGCGCGGCATCGACGTCGAGGGCCACGCCGTAGTGCTGTGGCAGCCAGGGACGGACCCGACGGCGGTGGCCGGCCTGGCGTCCCGGCGAACCTATCCGCTGAACTCGAGTTTCCGGCCCACCTACAACATGAGCATCAACCTCCTGGCACAATTTGGGCGTGCCAGGGCGCGCGAAATCCTGGAGTCCTCGTTTGCCCAGTTCCAGGCCGACCGCTCCGTGGTGGGACTGGCCAGGCAGGTGCGGAGCCGCGAGGAGTCGCTTGCCGGTTATGCCAAATCCATGACCTGCCACCTGGGTGACTTCACGGAGTATGCCCGGCTGCGCAGGGAACTCTCCGATGCCGAGAGCGCCACCTCCCGGACCAAGTCACGCGTCCAGAAATCGCTCAGCGGCGACTCCCTGGCCCGCCTCCTGCCCGGGGACGTGGTCAACGTTCCCGGCGGACGTGCCCCGGGGCCCGCCGTCGTCCTCAGTTCCGACCACGGAAGCCGCGAACCCCGGCCGGCCGTGCTCACACTGGACAACCAGCTGCGCCGGATCGGAACGGACGACCTGGAGGGCCCCATCGCGCCGGTTACACGGGTCCGGATCCCCAAGTCCTTCAATGCAAAGGTGCCAAAATCCCGCCGGGACCTGGCATCCTCCGTCCGCAACGCACTGCGCGAGAACCGTCCGCCTGCTCCCGGCCAGAACCGCAACCATGACTTCGGCCGTGGCGCCGCCCTCCCCAACCAGGAGCGGCGGATCGCCGATCTGCGCCGGGCCCTGAAAGCCCATCCCTGCCACGGGTGCAGCGAACGCGAAGACCATGCCCGGTGGTCGGAGCGCTGGTGGAAGCTGCGGCGCGAAACGGACGGCCTGGTCCGCCAGATCCAGGGCCGCACCAACACCATCGCCAAGACCTTTGACCGGGTCTGCGACGTCCTGTCCGCCTACGGCTACCTGGAAGACGCCGGAGAGGGCCGGCTGAACATCAGCCCCGACGGCCAGCGGCTGCGCCGGATCTACGGTGAAAAGGACCTGCTGATCTCCCAGTCCCTGCGGCTGGGCGCGTTCAATGACCTGGACGCGGCGGAAGTTGCTGCCCTGGCCAGCGTCCTGGTCTACCAGGCTAAACGCGAAGACCGGGGCCTGCGGCCGCGCATGCCCAGTGTCTCCCTGGAAACCTCGGTGGACATCGTGGTCAAGGAATGGTCCGTCCTCGAAGACGTGGAAGAGGAGAACAAGCTTCCGCTGACCGGCGAACCTGAACTGGGCCTCGTCTGGCCGCTGTACAAGTGGGCCCGCGGACGCCACCTGCAGGATGTCCTGAGCGGCACCGACCTTGCCGCCGGCGATTTTGTCCGCTGGGTCAAGCAGGTGGTGGACCTGTTGGACCAGCTCGCAAAGATCCCCGGCCTTGACCCGCGCCTGGCACGGCTCTGCGCCGAGGCGATCAACCTCATCCGCCGCGGCGTCGTGGCCTACTCTTCCGTCCTCTAAACCCTCAACCTTTGCCGGCTGCAACCGGCCTGCCCACCTCCCAGGAGTCCTGCCTTTATGCCCCGCCCTGATGCAACCCCCAGCAACAAAGCCCGTCCCGCCCCGGTGCTGTACCGCAATGGATCCGTGTACACGGCGGCGGACCCGTTCGCCACGGCCATGCTGGTGGATGGGGACACAGTTGCCTGGGTGGGATCGGAGCAGGCGGCGTCGTCCATTGCCGACGGCACCATGGACATTATCGACCTCCGCGGCGCCCTGGTTGCACCGGGCTTCGTGGACTCACACATGCACCTGACCGAAACCGGAATCGCCCTGGAGTCGCTCCAGCTGGGCGCACTCACCTCAGCCCGGGCAGTGCTGGATGCAGTCGCGGGGGCCGGCGGGGACGGGCCGGTGCTCGGCCATGGGTGGGACGAGAGCATGTGGGCGGACCCCACCCTGCCCAGCGCGGAAGAACTTGACCGGGCGGCCGGGGGCAGGCCCGTGTACCTTTCGCGGGTGGACGTGCACTCGGCGCTGGTGTCCACGTCCCTGGCACAGTCTGCGGAGCTTCAGGGCAAGGCCGGGTACGACGGCGGCGCCCGGGTGACGCGGGCGGCACACGAGGCTGCCCGGCTGGCAACGCGGCAGCTGCCGCAGGATGCGCTGAAGCGGCTCCAGGCCCGCGCCCTGGCGGAAGCAGCTGCCAACGGGTACGTTGCCCTCGCGGAAATGGGTGCGCCCCATATCGGCGGCGCCCATGACCTGCGGCTCGCTGCAGGATGGAACGCCGGCGAGGCCGGGCAGCCCCGCTATCCCGAAGTAATGCCGTACTGGGGCGGGCTGGTCTCGTCCGAGGAGCAGGCCCGCGCGCTGGTGACAGAGCTGGGGGCGGGAGTCCGCGGCCTTGCAGGCGACCTGAACATCGACGGGTCCTTGGGGTCCCGTACCGCCGCCCTCCGCACTGGATACAGCGATGCCGGCCAGGAGCGCGGCACCCTCTACCTGGGCGTCGAAGAGGCCGCAGCCCACCTGGCCGCCTGCTCCCTGGCCGGAATCCAGGGCGGGTTCCACGTGATTGGTGACGCCGGACTCGACGCTGCGCTGGAAGCGCTGGACCTGGCGGCCAAGGAAGTGGGGGAGCAGCGGGTGCGCGCCGCCGGCCACCGGTTCGAACATGTGGAGATGGCTGATGCGGCAGCCGTGGCAAAGCTGGCCCATTACTCCGTGACCGTCAGCGCGCAGCCATCCTTCGACGCGGCCTGGGGCGGCCCCGGAGGCGTGTATGAGCGGCGGCTGGGCGACCGAAGCCGGTCAATGAATCCGTTCGCCGCGTTCTACTCCGCCGGCGTTCCTGTCTGCTTCGGCAGCGACAGCCCCGTCACGCCCCTCCGTCCCTGGTCCAGCGTGCGCGCCTGCGTGGAACACCACAACCCGGACCAGCGTATTTCGGCGCGGGCAGCGTTCCTTGGCCACACCCGGGCCGGTTGGCGTGCCGCCCGGCACGCCAACCCCATGGCCGGGCAACTCGTTCCCGGCGCTCCGGCCAGCTTTGCCGTGTGGGAAGTGGAAGAACTGATGGTCCAGGTGGCTGACGGACGGGTGCAGTCCTGGAGCACGGACCCCCGGGCCAGGACACCGCTGCTGCCGGCCCTGGACACAGGCTCGGAGCCGGTCTGCCTTCAAACCGTGAAAGACGGCGCCGAACTGTTTGGCAGCCCGGCCCTGCGTTCCTGATCCCGCAAGCTGCCGCCCCTATAATGGGGAGTTGCGCCCGCCGCCGGCACGTCCGGCGTTCGGTGCACCGACCACTTCCACCCGGAAAGGCCCTCTGTGCGCGTCCTTACGATCATTCCCACCTACAACGAACTGGAATCGCTGCCCAAGACGCTCCAGCGCCTGCGGAAGGCCGTTCCGGCGTCGGACGTGCTGGTGGTCGATGACAACAGCCCCGACGGCACCGGCCAACTTGCCGACGGCTTCGCTGCCGAAGACTCCCAGGTCCATGTCCTGCACCGCAAGGGCAAGGAAGGGCTGGGCGCCGCCTACATCGCAGGGTTCAGGTGGGGCCTGGAGGCCGGCTACGACGTCTTGGTGGAAATGGACGCTGACGGCTCCCACCAGCCCGAGCAGCTTCCCCAGCTGCTGGAAGCCGTGGAACAAGGCGCCGACCTGGCCATGGGCTCGCGCTGGGTTCCGGGCGGAAGCGTGGTTAACTGGCCGCTGTACCGCCAGGCCATCTCACGCGTGGGCAGCACCTATGCACGCCTGATGCTCGCACTGCCCATCAAGGACGTCACCGGCGGCTACCGTGCGTTCCGCAGGACCACCCTGGAGAAACTCAACCTGGACCAGGTGGACTCGGTGGGCTACGGCTTCCAGGTGGACCTGGCCTGGCGGGTCGCCAAACTGGGCTTGCGCATCGAGGAACGCCCCATCACCTTTGTGGAGCGCGAACTGGGTGCCTCGAAGATGAGTGGCAACATCGTGGTCGAAGCCATGATCAATGTCACCAAATGGGGATTGGCCGCCCGCTGGAATACGCTGGCCGGCAAGCTGAAGAACAAGCAGGCGTAGGTTTTCCCCAGCCCGCGGATCCCGGCCTCCCGGAGGCACGAAAAAGGGGGTGTCCCCGCACGATGGTGCGGGGACACCCCCTTTTGCGTGGCTGGCCTTAGGCCGAGCGGCGCTCTCCGCGGCGTTCGCGCAGGATGGTCAGGCGGTCCTCGAGGATCTGTTCGAGTTCAGGCAGGGAGCGGCGTTCCAGCAGCATGTCCCAGTGGGTGCGGACTGCCTTGTCATTGCTGGTGTCCGGCTTTTCACCGTCAACCAGGAGCGCTTCCTTACCGGTCTTGGAGACCCACACCGGAGGAATTTCCGCCTCGGAGGAGAACGTGACGAAGACCTGCTCGCCATCTGCGCAACGGTATTCGACCCGCTGGCGCGGAGCCGGCTCAACTCCGGACTCGGTCTCCATGCTCTGCGCACCAAGGCGCATGCCCCGCAGGCTGCGATCGCTCATGATTTCTCCCTCTGGTCGGTTCGCGGATGAAATCTCCGCGCTAGCCGGTGGCACCGTGGCACCGCCGGACTACTTTGTGCACTGTGCTGCATCATAGGATTCAACGCATTACGAAGCTTGGTTGTTCCAGCTGATATTCTCCTGCCGGACAAATACCCAATTATACGTCGGTTATCCCTTACAGGACAAAACGGGGAGGGTTTGGGGCGTGCGCCGCCAGACCCTCCCCGTTTTCCCGTGATGCTTACGGCTGGGACTGCTCACCAGCGGGCAGGTCCTGGAACAGCGGCCCGGCAGCGGACCCTTCCGCACCGGTGCCGCCGAGTGCGTTGCCAATTCCCTTCAGGGCTTCCCCGACTTCGCTGGGGATGATCCAGAGCTTGTTCGCCGAGCCTTCGGCGAGCTTGGGCAGCGTCTGAAGGTATTGGTAGGCCAGCAGTTTCTGGTCCGGGTTTCCCTTGTGGATGGCGTCGAAGACCTTCTGGATGGCCTGCGATTCGCCGTCCGCACGAAGGATGGCGGCCTTGGCTTCGCCCTCTGCGGCCAGGATGGACGCCTGCCGTTGGCCCTCCGCGGTGAGGATGGCCGACTGTTTGGTTCCCTCAGCTGTCAGGATGGCGGCACGGCGGTCGCGTTCGGCACGCATCTGCTTCTCCATGGAGTCCTGGATGGAGTGGGGCGGATCGATGGCCTTCAGTTCCACCCGTGAAACCCTGATGCCCCAGCGGCCGGTGGCCTCGTCCAGGACGCCGCGGAGCTGTCCGTTGATCTGGTCACGGGACGTGAGGGCTTCCTCCAGGTTGAGGCCGCCCACCACGTTGCGCAGGGTGGTGGTGGTGAGCTGTTCCACTGCCTGGATGTAGTTGGCGATCTCGTAGGTGGCCGCGCGCGGGTCCGTTACCTGGAAGTAGACCACCGTATCGATGGAGACCACCAGGTTGTCTTCGGTAATAACGGGCTGCGGCGGAAAGGACACCACCTGCTCGCGCAGATCCAGGAGCGGCAGGAGCCGGTCCACAAAAGGAATCAGGATGGTCAGGCCAGGATTCAGTGTCCGCTGGTATTTGCCGAGCCGTTCAACGACGCCGGCGCGGGCTTGCGGAATGATCCGGACGGACCGGACCAAAACGATGATGACAAAGACGATCAGAACCACCAGCACAATGGCCAGTGCGGTTCCGCCTGCGTTTTCCATACAACTCCTTGTTCCCCAATTGTCAGGCTGTATCTGGACCGGTGCCCGCCGCCGGCGGTACCGAAACCACTGCTGTCGCGCCGTCGATGGCCGCTACGACCACCTTCTGGCCTGCGGGAAGCACTCCCGCGGCGGAGCGCGCACTCCATATGTCGCCGCCGATTTTCACCAGGCCGCCGTCGGACGTCACGGCTTCCATCACCACAGCCGGCTCACCGATCAGCCGGTCCACGTTGGTCCGCTGCTCGGAAGGTCCCTTCTTCAGGTGCGACAGTGCCACGGGCCTGACAAAGGCGACCATGAGCAGGGACACGATGCAGAAGATGACTACTTGGAGCCAGGGGTCCGCGCCGGCGAAATCGGCAACCAGTGCGGCGAGCGATCCACCGCCAAGCATGATGAAAAACAGGTCAAGGGTGATCATCTCGATCACTGCAAACGCCAGGAAAGCCGTGAGCCACAGCGCCCACCAGTTTTCCCCAAGCCATTCGAACACTCCTGCTTCCCCCTTCGTTACGGGGGAGCCGCATCCGCGGACCCGCCTGCAACTGTCTTTTCATCCTAGTCCGCGGACCTGTCCTGTGGGCCCGTTCACAGGGAGTGCAAGGGGATAGTGGCCAAGTCGTTACGGGGCGGCGTGGGTCCTGGACCGGAACACGGAAAGCCGGAATTTTGCATCGGCTTTCACCGGTTCCACGGAGTTCCCGAGCCGGGCAGCAATCTGGTCCCGGTCCAGGTGGTGGCCTGCCGGTCCCATGAAGGCCAGGTCCACGGCGGCCCCGCGGCCCAGTTCCAGCGGTATGTCCACGTCAAGGGTCTTTTCGGGCTCGAAGTGGCTGGCCATCGCCTCAGCCAGCCGCTCATCCTTGCCCTCCTCGATCCCGAGCATCCCGGTGATGGCCGCGATGCCCGCCAGATGTCCGGGCCGCGGTGTCACGACAGCCAGCATCCCCGAGGGGCGCAGGACACGGGCGAACTCTGGGGGGTTTCGTGGAGCGAAGACCACGGTGACCGCGTCCACCGAGTTGTCCGCCACAGGCAGCGGGCGCCAGATGTCCCAGACCAGGTTCGCTGCCTCCGGGTTGAGGCGGGCTGCCCGCCGAAGGGCGAATTTCGAGATGTCCAGGCCAATGGCGGACGCCTGCCGCCCTGCTGCAGCTGCAGCATCGAGGATCTCCCGCAGGTAGTGGCCGGTCCCTGTTCCGGAGTCCAGCACCACTGCCCCTTCCTCCCGCAGGCTTGGTACGACGGCGGACGCCAGGGCCTGCGCCAGCGGCCGGTAGTGCCCGTTCCCCAGGAAGGTGAACCGTGCGGCCACCATCGCGGCACTGTCCGGCTCGAAGGGCGTGCCTTTGCCAACGAGCAGGTTGAAGTAGCCCTGGCGGGCGGCATCGAAGCTGTGCCCATCCGGGCATACCAGGCGGGGTTGGCGTGTTGCCTTCGCCTCCAGGTACTCCAGCGGATGCGAGCAGACGGGGCACAGGAGGGGAAGGTGCGCGGAAGGCATGGGAACCAGTTTAGGCGGGCGGGGCTTTCAGCCCTGCCCGCCCTGTGCCTGTGGAGGGGGAGCGGAAACCGTCAGCCGAGGGAGATGCCGGCGGGCCCTTCGTCGAACCCCAGGCCGTCCTGTGCCTTGTTGATGCCCGCCTCCGCCCAGTGCGCTGCGTACTCGGCGTTGCTGCTCAACGACCGAAGCTGGGCGCGGTCCATGTACAGGATGCCGTCAAGGTGGTCCGTCTCGTGCTGCACGATGCGCGCCTGCCACCCGGAAAACTCCCGCCGCTCCACCGCGCCGTCCGGTGTTGCATACTCCAGCAATACGGCCTCCGGACGCGCCACCACCGCCTGCAACCCGTTGAGGGACAGGCAGCCTTCGTAGAACGACGCGTGTCCGGGCCCAAGCGGCGTGTAGCGGGGGTTGAGGATGGCCAGGAAGTCCAGGGGGCTCCGGTTCCGCAGGGCAGCGGCAGCGGGGTCGATGTCGTACTGGTCCTCCAGGACGGCCAGCCTTAGGGGGATGCCCAGCTGCGGCGCGGCCAGGCCCACGCCCGGCGCCTCGTGCATGATCTGCCGCATGACCCCGATCAGGCGGCCCAGCTGGTCGTCGGAAAGCTGGCCATCGTACTCCGCGGCACGCTGGCGCAGCGCCGGGTGTCCGGCCTGGACGATGGGCGGGAGCGAGCCTGCGGACAGGATCTGCTCAACAATGTCACGGATTTGGCCGGCGCCGGCGGTCGTCGGGGGAACAGTCTGGGTCATGGGAACAGCCTACTGGCGGAGGCGGTGCAGGGACGTTGGGCTAGGGTCTACTGCATGGCTGAAGATCCCTTCCCGGCAGCGACGCCACTGGAACGCGTCCTTGAATTCATCCGGGTCCTTGAACAGGGCGGCGGGGCGGCGGCCATCAGGCCGTTCCTCTCGGAACGGTTCGTGCTCACGGAGGCCCCGCACCTGTTGGCCCCGGAAGGCTCCAGGCGGACGCTGGCGGCAGTGCTTGCCGGCGCTGACCAAAGCCGCGACGTGGTGAAGGACCAGCAGTTCATTGTCCGGCGGACCACGTGTGAAGGCTGCCGGGTGGTGGTGGAAGCCGATTGGTCTGCCACGGTGCTGATGGATCTGCGGTATTGGGACAACGGTGAGACCATCCGGGCCAGGACGTCGTCCGTCTTTGAGGTCAGCGACGGTGTGATCGTAAGCCAGGACAGCTACGACTGCTACTTCCGCTAACCCGGCAAAGGATCTGTGGCCCCGCTGCTAGTGCATGGTGAAGCGCCGGGCGGCCCACTGGTTCACCGCCGGAATTGCGGCGGCCGCGGCAATGCCGGCGGCGCGGATCCGCAGCAGCAGTGGCGGCAGCGGCCTGCCCAGCATCATGTTGACTTCCGCCTGCCTGCGGGCCAGGACGGCGGCACGCCGGCGGTTCTGCTCGAACTTCCTGAACTGGGTGCCGGTGGGTATCCCGGACAGCGCCGCGCAGACCACCGGCACCAGTTCCTGCGCGCCCAGCCAGCCCAGGTTCATGCCCTGCCCACCAATGGGACTGATCTCATGCGCCGCATCACCCAGCAGCACCGACCGTCCGGCGACAGTCCTTTGCGCAATGCCGGAGCGGACGCTGAAGGCGCTCAGCATGGAGTTCGTGGCCGGATCAGGCCGGACACCGGTTCGCCGGCCCACCAGTTCCGCCAGATGGTCGGGCCCTGCTGCCGGTGCCGCCGGCGAGCCCAGCCGCACCACCCAGCGCCGGACACCGCCAGGCAGGGGAAAGGACTCAACGATTCCGTCCGGTTCGAGGAACAGGACGGCCTTGTCCCCGTACTCCGTGCCGTCGTCGAAATCACCCATGAGGTAGTGGTCGGGATAGGTCTTGCGGATCACCGGGACACCCAGCGAGGCCCGCAGCTGGGACCGGGCGCCGTCGGCTGCGACCAGCAACGCCGCGGTGGCACTGCGGCGGGGGTGGGCGGCACCTGCGCAAGCCTCCACGGCTACGGTGACCATCCCGCCGTCGTCCGCAACTCCGGTGACCCTTGAGCCCCTGACGATCGCCCCGGCGTCAAGGGCGAGGACGCGCTCTTCCAGGAGCTGCTCCGTCCTGTACTGCGGAAGGGCCAGCACGAACGGGAAGTCCTTGGATACGTCCTCGAACGTCATGGTTCCCACCGTTTTCCCGCGGCTGACGGCCGTGCCGGCGCGGATGCGTACGCCCTCCTGCACCATGCCGGACGCCACCTGCACCCCCGCCAGGGCCGCGAGTGCCGGAGGGTGGATGCCGATGGCCCGGGTATGCCGGTTCCGCGACTGCCGCTGCTCCAAGACCCTGACCGATACGCCTTCCTGCAGCAATGCCGCAGCCAGGTACAGGCCCACGGGACCGCCGCCGGCGATCAGGACATCGGCATCCATGTCAGTTCTTCCGGTAGGCCAGGACCTGGTGGAAGGCCGACGAGGGCTCCACGGACCAGCCCGGGGGAGCGGAGGCGGCCAGCTCCCCGGGCGTATAGCTGCGGCGGATGGAGGTGAGGCCGTCCGCCCGGATGTAGGACTTCGGGAATGGCAGCGCGGCCACGCCGAAGAGGGCAAAGGCAGCGGGGCTGCGGATGAGGTCGTTATGCAGTGCCTTTTTTGCGGCGAGGACTTCCGAGTCTGCCAGCAGTTGCCGGAGTTCTCGGGGCTCGAGATGGTGCAGGACGTGGTTGGAGATGACGACGTCGAACCTGGCACCTTCCCGGACCAGGTCGCCGCTGTGCGCCTGGCGGAATTCGACGCCCTGGGTGGGGATCCGCCGGGCGGCGAAGGCGGCAGCGCGGGGGTCTGGATCGATGCCGGTGACGTGCATTGGCTTGCCGTCCCGGTTTGCCCAGCGGGCCAGCATCACGGCGAGGTCGCCGCCGCCGGACCCGATGTCCAGCACCGTCACCGGGCGTTGGTCCGGCTTGACGATGGTGCGCAGCTCCCGGCCATACAGCCTCCGCCAGCCGGACAGGACGCGGTTGATGACCCAGAACTGCCGGTAGGTGTTGTCCAGGAGCCGCGCGTCGCAGTCCGCGCGGTCCATCTGCTCGCTCACCCCGGCGGCACGCGTGCGCAGCAGGATCCCCATTCCCTGGTATCCCTTTCAGGCCACCGGCGCTTCTTCGGGCGTCCGGTCCTGGTGCGCCCTCCGCCCATCCTCTGCGGCAATGTCCTGCGGGGTGGCGTCCTGTTCTCCGGCTGCAGACTGCCGGAGCTTGGTGAACAGTCCCGTCTCCACGGTCAGGCCGGGACCAAAGGCCATGGAACAAATGCGCTCGCCGCCGTTGGAATCCTCGTTCCGCAGCGGTTGTTCCAGGATGTACTTGAGGACGAAGAGCACGGTGGCGCTGCTCATGTTGCCGTAGTTCCGCAACGTCTCCCGGGAGGGAACCAGTTGAGCGTCGCTGAGGCCAAGCCGGGACTGGACCTTGTCCAGGATGCTGCGGCCACCTGGATGGATGGCCCAGTGGGGGATTGCGGTGTAGGGGAGTGCCGCCACTTCAGCGTCTTTCGCCAGAAGAGGCTCCAGCGCACCAACGATGTGGTCGTCAATGATGTGCGGCACGTAGTTGCCCAGGACCATTTCGAACCCATGGTCGCCGATGTTCCATGCCATGGAGTCCTCACCGACCGGGGTCAGGACCGTTTCGAAGTGGTCCAGCTTCAGCAGGGCAGTTTCCTCCATCCCAGGGCGGGCCGTCACGACGGCGGCAGCAGCACCATCGGCGAAGAGGGCCGAACCCATGATCGTGTCCGGATCATTGGACGTGCGCACGTGCAGGGAGCAGAGTTCGGCGCAGACCACCAGGACGACGGCGTTCGGGTCCGATTCACAGAACAGCTTGGCTGCGCGGAGTGCGGGAAACGCCGCGTAGCAGCCCATGAAGCCCAGGTGGTAGCGCTGTACCGAAGGGTTGAGGCCGAGTTCGCGGACAACCTTGTAGTCCGGACCGGGATTGAAGAAACCTGTGCAGGAAACCGTCACGAGATGAGTTATGTCAAGTAAATCCAGTTCCGGGGCGGCCCGCAGGGCAGCGCGGGCCGCCTCCACGAACAGCTTGGTGGCTTCCCGGGCGAAGATATCGTTGCGGACCTTGGTGCTGGGGTTCAGCAGGAGCCCGCTGTCCGGGTCATAGAACTGCGGGTCTTCCGAGCGCGATGAGTTGGTGAGTTCGTCGACGGCGGTGAACCTGGTCTCGATCGCTGCGCCGTCAAAGCACGTGTTGACCAGGCGTGAACCGAGACGCGACAGGCCCGGCTGCGCGGCAAAGACATCACGGGCTTCGGACTGGATCAGCTTTGTCGTCGGAACTGCAGTTTCAAGTGAACGCACGTAGACCGTCATCAAGTCATTCTTGACGTGCGCTTGGATAAAGACAATGGTCCGGCGGTTTGATCAGGGCTTTCGCCAGGCTGAGGCAGCGCTGGGGCAGATTTTTGGATGGTCTAATCGCGCTCGCTGCAGGGCGCGGATCGCTGGTGTCTTACCCCTTCCAGGCACCCTCACCGTTGCGCCGATAATGTACATTATGTCAAGTAAAGGCTTTGGATGTTATGTGGCTCGGTGACAGCCCTGGGATTGATCAGTGACGCTGCTGCAGCGAGGCCCCAACTACAGCTCCGGCTCCAAGCCCCAGCAGGCAGCCCCAGAATGGCGTGTGAAAGATCGCCAGGCCCAGGCTGATCCCCAAGGCGGCTCCCACCAGGCTGCAAATCCACAAGGCTTTGTTCACTGTGCCTCCAGTACGGCCGAACTGAATGCGAATCTTCTGCGACCCTACTGCATCCCCATCTCCATCCCTATCCCTATCCCCCACACTCCTAAACGGGGGGCCGCCAAGGGAAGTCGGGTAGCCTCACCCATATGCGCCTGCTGTCGGCCGTCCTAATCTTTTGGACATGGCGGCAGGCCGGCCAGGTCTGCTGCGGGCGCGTTGGAGGCGGTGCCTGCTGACCCCCTCCCGGTTCATGCAGACGGCGGGCTGCGCCCGGTTCTCCTGACACCCCCTAGGACGCCCCATGCGCGAACTCCTTCGCCCCCAAGCCTGCACACATGCTCCCGCGACCTGCCCTGGCTGCCGTTCGGAGATGCGCGAGGAAGCCCTCCGGCAGGCGCCCGGGAGGCCCGTCGTCCTGCTGCGGCCTGCACCGGTCAGAGTCCGGTCTTTGCAGGCCAACGCCGTGGCCTATACCGTCACGGACGTCCTCGTTGAATGGGACGGCGGCGCCGGCTACCACCTCCGCTGGGAGGCAAGCTGGCTTGTCCGCAAGTGCGAGCCCGAAACAACAACAGCCTCTTAGGTTCCCCCTCCGGGGCGATCGAGGGCGTTACGGGGGCTGTACGGGGCGGTTCCGCGAATGCCTTAGGTAGGTAACACCTACGTAACACCCAATAGCGCATTCGGGTATCCCTTACGCGTGTTTGGCCCGTAACCCCAAACCTATCCTCATGCCAGGACGAAGCCCACAACGCTGTCGTCGCTGGTCACTACGGGGTTAGGTCCTGCGCACGTTCAGGACCGTCCGGATCCTTGCTGCAGCTCGAGGAACAGTCGACCAGCCCCTTTCGAGGGCGATTTCGACGCTTTGCAGGTTTCCAGGCAGGGACTCCAATGACAAACCTCTCCCCCCACTTACCCACGGTCCAGCCACCGGTGTTTTTTGACGCCAGCGGAACCCGCTGGCACCGGATTTTAAATCTTCTTTTGGCAGCTGGGCTAACCATTGTCCTGATGATCGGTGCGGTGCTGCCCGCAGCTACGGCGCCCCTTCAACAGGCCCCCTTGAACCAGTCCCCTGACTATCCCCGCCAACTGCTTGCACAACAGGACCTGAAGAATATCCCGAGGGTCGGGTATGAACAGGGCAACGAGATCTTCCACCGCATTGTGCTCGTGGACCGACAGGACGGCATCGACTTGTTGAAGGATCCCTTCAGCAACCAAGTCTTGCGGGAAGCGACAGCGGATGAAGCCCAGGCCATAGGAAACAAACCCTACGCGGTCGAGGCCTATGGCCTGCCTCCGGACCACACCCTGATGCTGACCTTCGATGATGGACCAGATCCCCTCTTCACCCCGCAAATCCTGGACCTCCTGTCTCGCGAAGGCGTCCCCGCAACGTTTTTTGTCGTGGGTGAAAACGTTGTCGAGAATCCCGATATCCTTCGCCGGATGGTCCGGGAAGGGCACATGGTGGGCAACCACACCATGAGCCACATCGACTTTTGGGCCCATGATGATGCGTACAACCGGCAGGAGATCATTGGCGAAGACCGGGTTCTGCGCGCTGCTGACGGCTACGCTTCAAGGCTGTTCAGAATCCCCACGGGTAATCCGGAAAACAACACCCTTGCCCTGCTGCAGTCACAGCAGCTGGGATACCTTCACGTGAACATGGACCTCGACACCCGGGACTGGGAGTACAAGCCCGGGACTGCTGTCCCCACCCCGGACCTGGATGGGCTCGGACACGTCATGCTGGTGCACGACGGTGGTGGTGACAGGACGGCGACCATCGAGATGCTGAAGGACTTTATCCCCAAAGCGAAGGCACAGGGCTACCGCTTCACCACATTGGAGCCCATGCTGCCGGCCGGATTCGTCCCCCAGCACAGCATCAGCGCCGGCCTCCAGGACAACCTGACCTTTGGAGCCCTCACCGCTTACCTTGTGACGCCCAGCCTGGTCATGAACTGGCTCTTCTGGTTCGGTGTCGGGTCACTGACCATCCTGACATTCCTCTTCGTTGTACTTGCCCTTATCAACAATTCCAGGCAGAAAAAAAGGAAATGGGACCCAACCGACATCAAGGACTGGCCTTTTGTCAGTGTGGTCCTACCGGTCTTCAACGAGGAACTGGTGGTCACTAAGACACTCGATGCCCTCAAAGCCAGCGATTATCCGCACTTTGAAGTGGTAGCGGTCAACGACGGGTCGACCGACGCCACCCTGGAGGTCCTCAACAGCTACGCCGAAGGCTGGCCGCAGCTCCGCGTCCACACCCAGCCCAACAGGGGCAAGCCTGCGGCCAGCAATTATGGAATCTCCCAGTCACGGGGAGAAGTCATCGTGACGTTGGACGGTGACACATTGTTCGAACCCCAGACGATCAGGATGCTGGCCCGCCACTTCGTGGCTCCGTCGGGGAAGAAGGAAGTAGGCGCCGTCGCCGGGCACGTGAAGGTGGGTAACCGGCGGAATCTCGTAGCAGGCTGGCAAAGCCTTGAATACCTGTCCGGCATCTGCGTCACCCGAATGGCCGAGGGCCTGATGGGAGCCATCTCGATTGTCCCGGGTGCCTGCGCGGGGTGGCGCCGGGAGGCGCTGGTCAAAGCAGGCGGATACTCTGACGCAACGCTCGCGGAAGATGCCGATTTGACGCTGTCCCTCCAGCGGCTGGGCTACAGCATCGTCCAGGAGAACAATGCCGTGGCATGGACTGAGGCCCCGCTCACGCTCAGGGGGTTGTTCAAGCAGCGGCTGAGGTGGACCTACGGCAATATCCAGACTCTCTACAAGCACCGCTCGATGCTGTTCAACCCAAAGTACGGCCCGCTGGGCATGTTGACCATGCCCTATGCACTGGTCTCGGTCCTGGTCCCGCTGATTTTTATGCCGTTGGCTGTGGCGGTGGCAGTCCTTAGCCTTGCCCGTGGTGAATGGCAGGCCATCGCCCTGTTCTCTGCCTTTGTCACTACTACACACATGGTGGTCTCTCTCGTTGCGGTGATCATGGTGCATGAGAGCCCGCTCCATCTGCTGGTCGTGCCCATCTACCGGCTTATCTATGAACCCCTGCGTGCGTACGTCGTCTTTGGTGCAGCACTCCGGGCACTGCGTGGATCCGCCGTGGGATGGTATAGACCGCAGCGGACCAACAGCGCTACGCTGCCATCCTCCGCTACGGAAGCCCGGGCACTGTCCCGGACCTCCGCGTGAGCTGCCAAGGATGAAGGACTTGCTGCGCTTCTCTTCGTTGATTCCGGTCCTGCTCGGGGCGGCCCTTGCCCTGGCCGGCTGCAGCAGCACGCAGATGGAGGGCACGGGCCCCGGAAATGGAACCACCCCAGGCCAAGCAGCCCCGGGATGGTTTGGAGGGTACGTTGATGTCACCCTTCCCCCGGGCCCGAAACTGCAGAATACGGCTGCCGGACGCGCCACGATGGTACTCGCCTTTATTACTGAAGATCCGGGCCGGCGGTGCACGCCCTCCTGGGGAGGAACGTTGAGCCTTGATGATGCAGACAGCAAGCTGCAGCTCGACTCGAAGATCCGCCAGTTCCGCGCCGCAGGCAACGACATCGCAGTTTCCTTCGGTGGACAACGCGGGCAGGAGCTCGCCGCAGCCTGCCAGGACGCCGATGCTGTTGCGGACGCCTATCGAGCCGTCATCAACCGCTACGCACTGGACGTAGTGGATTTGGACATCGAAGGACAGGCCAGCGGGCCCGGCGCCGCCGACGTGCGCGCCAGGGCTATCGCCCGGCTCCAGGCAGAGCGGCCGGACGGACGTCCCCTCCGGGTCTGGTTAACGCTCCCCGTAGCAAGGGACGGGCTCAGCAGCGCCGGTAAGACCAGCGTGCAGACGATGCTCGACGCCGGCGTTGAGCTGACGGGGGTCAACATCATGACGATGAACTTCGGCCCCCTCCCGAACGGCGAGAACATGCTCAGCGCATCACGGCATGCAGCAGAAGCCACCTACAAGACGCTGGAGCAGCTGTACTCCGAGGCGGGCAAACCGGCGGAGGCCGGAAATGTGTGGAAGAGTATTGGACTCACTCCCATGATTGGAGACAACGATGTGGAGGGCAACTTGTTCTCCCTGCAGGACGCCGCGGGCCTGAACAGCTTCGCCAACGAACACCAAGTGGGCCGCCTGTCCCTTTGGTCAGTTAACAGGGACACGGCTTGCAGTGCATCCGGAAAGGAAGAACAGCAGAGACCGTCCGTTTACTGCAGTGGCACAAACCAGGAACCCGGCGACTTTGCCCGGGTGCTCAGTAACGGCTTTACAGGCAGCAGTTGATCACCGTGCCGCAAGAGACGTTTAATCCTCGCAGCGGGACATTCGGCGGAAGCGGGAGGTTGCGGATGGGCAGGCGTGCCTTGGCTGCGGCAGTTTCCTGCTGCGTTGCGCTCGCAGTTAACGCATGCACCGGTTCCCCAACGCATGGCGGCGGGGAGTCCGTTAGAACAGATGTCTTCGTCACGGCCTACACGTGGTTCGACAACACGCCCCCTAGCTCCACGGTGATCAGCCATCCTGTCCTGCACAAGGCAGCCGGCGGCACGGGGACTTACGCTGATCCGGTGACCATCGCCGTCGGGCATTCACGCAAAACCGGCCAGGACGTCCTTGACATCCCCCCGGGCACCCGGATCTACCTCCCGGACGTGCGCCGCTACTTCATCGTGGAAGACACCTGCGGGGACGGGCCAACCCCGGAGGAAGGCCCTTGCCATACGGGAGCCGGAAAATACGGCGACGCAACGCTCTGGATCGACATGTGGATTGGCGGCAAAGGCGAGTCCCAGTCCTTCGTGCGGAAGTGCGCCCGCAAGGCGACGGGAGTCACTACGGCCATTTTCAACCCTGAGGACCACTACCCCGTCGCTTCCGGCCACGGCGTGATCCATGACGGCAATTGCGATGCCGGCTACGGCAACACCGTGGAGTCCCGGTAGCTGCGCTGCACGCCGCCTCCTCAAGCACGGAGCGGGCGCTAAGCTCAAAACCATGAGTTCCTTGGAAACCAAGCCTGCACCGACATCACCCGTACGAGCAGCAATGGGGGCGGCAGCGGTTGATACGGTGCTGATCCTTGTTTTCGCCGCGATAGGCCGCGATGCACACCACCGCGAGGAGCCCATCCTCGGTGTGTTGCTGACTGCCTGGCCATTCCTCGCCGGGGCTGCTGCGGGCTGGATTATTGCCCGCGCGTGGCGGAGCCCCTTGTCAGTCCGCCGGGCAGGAGTTCCCGTCTGGGTGGCCAGCCTGGTGGGCGGCATGCTCCTGCGGGCCTTAACTGGCCAGACAGTGGTCCTTCCCTTCATCATCGTTGCCACGCTGGCCCTGGCCGTATTCCTGCTGGGCTACCGCCTATTGCTGGCAGCTGCGGCGCAGCTTCGGCGCAGGCAGGGCAAGTAGCGGGCGTCGTTTTGGGTTGCCGGGTGGCAACAGGGGAAACTGCCCCCGTGTAATAGGCTGGCTGCAGAGAAAGCCTGCCCTGCCTCACTGCGGCAGCACCGATTGAAGGGGTTCCAGCGTGGTTACCGCATTTGTTCTGATCAAGACAGACGCCGCCCGTATTCCGGAGACGGCGGAGGAGATTTCGGCCATCGAAGGCATCAGCGAAGTATATTCGGTCACCGGCGAATGGGACCTGATTGCGGTAGCCAGGGTCCGGCGGCACGAAGACCTGGCGGACGTCATCGCGGACCGGCTTTCAAAAGTTCCCGCGGTGGTCCACACCACTACCCACATCGCGTTCCGGGCGTACTCGCAGCACGACCTGGACGCCGCCTTCTCGCTGGGTTTCGAACAGTAGCCGGCGACCCGCCCTTAGGCGCGGGAGAGCGACACCCAGCGGTCCAGGACGGAGGCCGCAGCACCGGAGTCGATTGATTGCGCCGCCCGCGCAAATGCCTCCTGCATCCGCGTGAGGAACGGGCCCTCTGCTTCAGAGTCGAACGCAACCAGGCCGGCCGCGGCATTCACCAGGACTGCGTCCCGCGCCGGACCTTTGCTGCCGGCGAGGACGTCGCGGACAACGCCCGCGTTTGCGGCCGCATTACCGCCGCGAAGCTGTTCAACGGTAGCCAGGCTGATGCCAAGGTCCTGCGGCGAGAAGTGCAGTTCGTTGACGGCTCCGTTGCGGATTTCCCAGACGGTGGAGGGGCCGGTTGTGGTCAGCTCGTCGAGGCCGTCATTGCCTCGGAAAACCAGCCCCCTGCTCCCCCGGCGGGCCAGGACGCCGGCGACGAGCGGCGCCATGCGCGCGTTCGCTACACCCACAGCCGACGCCTGCACGTTGGCCGGATTAGTAAGCGGTCCGAGGAAATTGAACGCCGTCGGCACCGCCAGTTCCCGCCGTGGCACCGCGGTGTGCCGGAATGACGGATGGAACACTTGCGCAAAGCAGAACGTAATCCCTGCCTCTTCTGCGTTCCGCGCTACTCGATCGATAGGCAGGTCAAGGCGGACACCGAGCGCCTCGAGCACGTCAGCGGACCCGGACGACGACGACGCCGCGCGGTTGCCGTGCTTAACCACCTTCGCGCCGGCCCCGGCAGCCACCAAAGCGGCCATGGTGGAGATATTGATGGTGTTAAGTTGGTCACCACCGGTCCCGACGATATCCAGCTTTTCGCCGGTGATCGTCACAGGGTTCGCGTGGGCAAGCATTGCGTCAACCAGGCCTGAGAGCTCATCCACCGTCTCGCCTTTGGCGCTGAGGGCCACCAGGAACCCGGCAATCTGCGCCGGCGTCGCTTCACCGGACATGATCGTGTCCATGGCCCAGGAGGTGTTCTCGGCAGTGAGGTCGTTGCCCTTGATAAGGGCCGAGATCAACCGGGGCCAGGTGTTGCCGGACGCTGAAGTTGCCTGAGAAGTCACCTGCTGATGCTATCGACCGACGGCGGCCGCTGACCAATGTGAACGGTGGCGGGAACTTTTCCGGGCGATTTCGCGTCTTTGTAGAAAAAGTCCTCCGAAAAGGCGGTTTGCGTTGGGCAGCACGGACTTTTACAGACATAATGTCTATGTGACATCTGCGACCCATGCCCCCAGTACCCCGGCGCACCCCACGCTGAACCGCCCCAATATGGTTTCTGTCGGAACCGTTGTGTGGCTGTCCAGTGAGTTGATGTTCTTCGCCGGTCTCTTCGCCATGTACTTCACTCTGCGCTCCACCAGTGGGCAGATGTGGGCGGAAGAGACAGCCAAGCTCAACTTCCCCTTTGCGCTCGTAAACACGATCGTCCTCGTGGCCAGTTCCTTCACTTGCCAGATGGGCGTCTTCGCCGCAGAGCGGCTGCAGCCACGGCGCGCCGGAGGTGCACTGCAGTTCGCCCGCTGGGGAATGAACGAATGGTTCACCCTGACGTTCCTGATGGGCGCGTTCTTCGTCGCCGGCCAGACCACCGAATACGCGATGCTGGTTTCCGAGCACGTCTCGCTCTCCTCCAACGCCTACGGCTCGGCCTTCTACATGACCACCGGCTTCCACGGCCTCCACGTCATCGGCGGCCTCATCGCCTTCCTGCTCATCATGGGACGGTCCTTCGCCGCGAAGAAGTTTGGGCATTTCGAAGCAACGTCCGCGATCGTCACTTCGTACTACTGGCACTTCGTTGACGTCGTGTGGATCGGCCTCTTCCTGGTCATCTACGTACTCAAGTAGCCAGCTTTGATTCTTTTTCTACAAGAGGCAGAATTTCAGGTAGCGGCTCCCGGAGCCGGCGCAGGATCGAATAAAGGAACCACCACGTGAAGGCACTCTCACAAAAGCGGCGTCACCCACTTGCAGCAATAGCGCTGCTTCTGATGGGGCTCCTCATCACGGGTGGGCTGTACGCCGTGGCAACCACCGTCAACCAGGCCAAGGCCTCCACCACCACGTTCAGTGCAAGCGACGCAGAGGAGGGCGGCAAGCTCTTCGCCGCCAACTGCGCCACCTGCCACGGCATGGGTGCCAGTGGTTCCAAGGATGGTCCCTCGCTGGTTGGTGTCGGTGCAGCCGCTGTTGATTTCCAGGTGGGCACCGGCCGCATGCCGATGCAGATGAACGGCCCCCAGGCCATGAAGAAGCCCGTCCAGTTCAATGACGAGCAGACCCACCAGCTTGCAGCCTACGTCGCCTCCCTGGGAGCCGGCCCGGCAATTCCTGCAGAAGACCTGACAAACGGCGGCGGCGATGCAGCTGCCGGTGGTGAACTCTTCCGTACCAACTGCGCCATGTGCCACAACGCCGCCGCTGCTGGTGGCGCGCTGACCCGCGGCAAGTTCGCACCTGCCCTGGCCGATGTATCCGGCAAGCACATCTACGAGGCCATGGCCACTGGTCCGCAGAACATGCCGGTTTTCAATGACGCCAACATCACTCCTGAAGGCAAGAAGGACATCATCACCTTCCTGAAGCAGATCGAGACCACCGGATCACCCGGCGGTGCCGACCTGGGCTCGCTGGGTCCGGTTGCTGAAGGCCTGTTCGTTTGGGTTGCCGGTCTTGGCGTCATCATTGCCTTCACCATCTGGCTCACTTCCAGGACGTCCTGAGTTTCCGCAGGAACACACAACTTCTGCTGCCAAGTCAGCAGCTTGAAATTAGAAACTAACCCGGCGACTGCCGGGACGAGAGAAGGATGAGGCGAATTATGGGCAACCATAGTGACGGCAGTCCGAACCACTCGGGCACCGTAGCTACGGCTGGTCAGAATGAGGTGGAGAAGTTCCAGGATCCTGGAATTCCCCCGCATCGTTTGCGCCTGGCTGACACGGACCCGAAGGCCGCAAAGCGGGCAGAACGACAGGTCGCCTTACTATTTGGCATTTCTGTTGTTGGAACCCTGATCTTCCTGGTGGCGTACTTCGCCATTGATCTGGGTGATGACTCCAGCATCGCCACCATCCGGCTCCAGAACGCCCTGCTCGGCATTGGCACCGCCTTCGCCATGCTGGGTATCGGCACCGGTATCGTGCACTGGGCCAAGGCCCTGATGCCCGACCACGAAGTCTCCGAAGAACGCCACGTCATCCGTTACGAAGAGGACCGCCAGGCCGCGGTCCGCATCGTTGACGACATCGTGGAAGAGACCGGCATCAAGCGCCGCCCGCTGATCCGCAACACCCTCCTGGGTGCGGTCGCACTCGCCCCGCTTCCCGCCGTCGCCATCTTCGCTGACCTCGGACCCCGCCCTGACGACAAGCTCGCGCACACCATGTGGGCTCCCCAGGACGGAAAGCGCAAGCGCCTTACCCGCGACCCTGATGGAACTCCGATCAAGGCCTCGGACGTCACCATCGGTTCCGCCTTCCACGTGATCCCCGAAGGCCTGAACGAACTGCACGAGGGCAAGCTCAACGAGAAGGCAAAGGCCGTTGTGCTCCTCATGCGCCTCGATCCGGCATCACTGAACCCCTCCAAGGGCCGTGAAGACTGGGGTTACAACGGAATCGTTGCCTACTCGAAGATCTGCACCCACGTTGGCTGCCCGGTTGCTCTGTACGAGCAGCAGACGCACCACCTGCTGTGCCCGTGCCACCAGTCCACCTTCGACCTCACGCAAGAGTGCAAGGTGATCTTCGGCCCCGCCAGCCGGCCGCTCCCCCAGCTGCCCATCGCAGTTGATGACGAGGGCTACCTGGTCGCTACCAGCGACTTCCATGAACCCGTAGGACCAAGTTACTGGGAGCGTGATGAGCATGAGCGCAACATCAACAGCTGAACCCGCTTTCGTTGCCAAGACCAAGACAGGCCGGATCACCGACTTCGTCGACTCACGTGTTGGCGGCTCCGGGATCCTCCGCGAGTTCGGCCGCAAAGTCTTCCCCGACCACTGGTCTTTCATGTTCGGTGAAGTGGCGCTGTACTCCTTCGTCATCCTGCTGCTGTCCGGAACATTCCTGACGTTCTTCTTTGATCCGTCCATGGCGGAAACCCACTACGACGGCGGCTACATCCCCCTCAAGGGCGTCGAGATGTCGGTGGCGTACAGTTCCTCGCTGAACATCTCGTTCGACATCCGCGGCGGTCTGTTCATGCGCCAGGTGCACCACTGGGCTGCCCTGCTGTTCGTGGCATCAATCGCAGTCCACATGCTGAGGGTCTTCTTCACCGGCGCGTTCCGCCGGCCGCGTGAAATGAACTGGGTTGTGGGCAGCGTCCTGCTGATCCTGGCCATGGCTGCCGGTTTCACCGGCTACTCGCTCCCCGATGACCTCCTGTCCGGTAACGGCCTGCGCATCATCGACGGCGTCATCAAGTCCATCCCGGTCATCGGAACGTACATCTCGTTCTTCCTCTTCGGCGGCGAGTTCCCCGGCACGGCCATCATCAGCCGCCTGTACATGCTGCACATCCTGTTGGTTCCGGCTTTGATCCTGCTGATGATCGTCCTGCACCTCTTCATGGTCGTGGTGCACAAGCACACGCAGTACCCCGGCCCCGGCCGCAACGACAACAACGTTGTCGGTTACCCCCTGGGTCCCGTTTACGCAGCGAAGGCCGGTGGATTCTTCTTCATCGTCTTCGGTGTGATCGCCCTGATGGCGGCATTCTTCACCATCAACCCGATCTGGAACTACGGTCCGTACGACCCCTCCCCCGTGTCAGCCGGTACCCAGCCTGACTGGTACATCGGTTTCGTTGACGGTGCCCTTCGGCTTATGCCCGGCACGCTGGGCAACTGGCACGTGGAACAGGTCTTCTTCGGACACGTGTTCACGTTCAACGTGCTGCTCCCGGCCTTGGTCCCGGCAGGAATCCTGTTCACCGTGATGTTCACCTACCCGTGGATCGAGCGCTGGGTGACCAAGGATGACCGCGAACACCACGTCCTGGACCGCCCGCGTAACGCCCCGACCCGTACGGGCATCGGTGTTGCCGGATTCGTTTGGTACTGCGTGATGTGGGCAGCTGCAGGTTCCGACCTCATTGCCACGCACTTCCACGTGTCCCTGAATGACGTCACGTACTGGCTCCGTGCCTTGTTCTTCATCGGGCCGGTTATCGGCTTCATCGTTGCCAAGCGTGTTGCCCTTGCGCTGCAGCGCAAGGACAGGGAAATCGCCCTGCACGGCCGCGAGACCGGCCGCATCGTCAGGCTCCCGCACGGCGAATTCATCGAGGTGCACGCCCCGCTGGATGAGTACAAGCGTTACAAGCTGGTTGGTTTCGAGTCACCCCAGGTCATCCCGGCCCAGCCCAACGAGCACGGCGTCGTGACCAGCAAGGAGAAGCGCCGCGCGTTCCTCTCCCGCTGGTTCTTCGAAGACCGTGTTGCTCCGGCGACACCCGCAGAGCTTGAGGCGTCCCACGGCCACGGCCACGAGGCAGTTGAAGCAGCAGAGGGATCCAAGAGCCTGACACACTAGGCGTAGGTTTCCACAGGAAAGGCCCGATCCATACGGATCGGGCCTTTCCTGGTATTAACGTTCCTCCGCCTTCCTGCTGCCGGCCCATGCAGGGCTTCAGCCGGCATTCCTGCCTGGGCTTGCAGGAGACGACCGCTGTGACCGCGGCGCCGTCAGTGGTTGCGGGCTCTCCGGGCCCCTGGCCGCTGAAGGGGCACCCACAGCTTGTACCGGTCCGCGCGGTAGTAAGACACCGAATAGTCCACCATCGCCCTCGCCACGAACGCATGCCGCTGAATCTTCAGTAACGGTGCCCCCACTTCGACATTGAGCAGCCGTGCCGTGGACGGCGAGGCCGCGGTCGCCTCGATCATGTCTTCGCCCCACTCCATCACCAAACCAAACTGTTCACTGAGGACGTTGTACAACGAGGTGGGCGGTTCGCCGTCAAGCAGGCCCGGTACCCGGTGCGCCGGGATGAAATTCTCGTCTACGCTCATCGGTTCCCCATCGGCCAGCAGAAGCCTGCGGAACCGGACCAGCGGAGTGCCCTCGTCCAACTGCAGCTCGCGCGCAAGGAAGGCGCTGGCGCCGATCTGCTCGAAGCTCAACACCTTGGCTGCGGGAACCATGCCGCGCCGCTGCATCTCTTCGCTGTAGGAAGTGAGCTTTACCTGGAGGTCGAGTTTCGGGCGCCGGACAAACGTCCCCAGTCCCACAACACGCTCGATGACCTCCTCCCCCACCAGGGCGTCAATGGCCTGGCGGACTGTCATCCTTGCCAGCCCGAACCGCTCGGCCAGATCACGTTCGGACGGCAACGCCGAACCCGGCGGGCAAGACTGGGCGATATACGTGCGAAGGATCTCGCGGAGCTGCACATAGATGGCCGTTCCGCTGGTTCGGTCTATTTCACCCGTGATGGCCGTGGCGCCAGCTGCCATGATCTTTCTCCTGCCGTTGGTTTCCTCTCAATTTTAGGACGGTCTAGACCAGTCCCGGGACGCCGGCAGTGTTTCGGGCGATGGGCATGGCTACCGCTATATTGGTGTGGAAAATCTTGCCAGCAGACGGAGGGGGCCGTCTTTCATAAAAGGAGTCCCTTTTGCCAACACAGAAGGCCGTGGTGGCGGCCCCGGTAGGCCTGCACGCACGCTCTGCCGCGGTATTTGTCCGGGCCGTCAACGATACCGGGCTTCCAATCACCATCAGCAAAGCGGGCGCCGCAAAGGTGGACGCCCGCTCGCTCCTCCAGGTGATGGCTGCCGACTTTGGGCAGGGGTGTGAGGTGGAGCTGTCCGTCAGCGAAGCCGGGCTGGAGGACCCGCTGGGACACGGGAAAGTTGAGGCTGCCCTCCGGGGGCTCCAATTGCTTCTGGAGTCGCAGGGGGCCGGCTAAGGGCCTTGGAAACCACATAACGACGTCGGGCCCCACCAGATGGCGGGGCCCGACGTCGTTATTCTTTTGTCTTGCTTAGTGTGCGTGGTCGCCGCGGCTGTACTCGTATACCCAGCCCACGAGGGCCACGAGGGCGAGGCCGCCTGCGATGAAGATGATCCAGGCACCTACTGCCAGGCCCAGGAAGCCGGTGGCGCAGGCGATGCCCAGGACCAGCGGCCACCAGCTCCAGGGGCTGAAGTGCCCCTGTTCGCCGGCGCCTTCGTGGATTTCAGCGTCACTGCGGTCCTCGGGACGGAGGCCCACGCGCTTGCCGGTGAAACCGAGGTAGGCCCCGATCATGCCGGCGAGGCCGCCGACGAGCAGGATGCCCAGGATGCCCACCCACTCACCCCAGTTGGTCAGGAATCCGTAAACCAGAGCGACCGGGACGAAGAAGAAGACTCCAGAGCCAAAGATCCAGGATTCGATTTTCACTGTGCGTTGTCCTTCTGGTCGGCGTTGCCGAGAACCGACGCTGCGGGAGCCGGCGACTCAACGGTGTGGACCTGGCGAAGTTCCGGGTGGTGCAGGTCCAGGGCGGGACGCTCCGAACGGATCCGGGGCAGGGAGGTGAAGTTGTGGCGCGGCGGCGGGCAGGACGTGGCCCACTCCAGTGAAGCGCCGAAGCCCCACGGATCATCAACCTGGACCTTTTCGGTCTTTCGCCAGGTGATGTAGACGTTCCAGAAGAACGGGATGAGGGACGCACCCAGCACGAAGGATGCCACGGTGGAGAACTGGTTCATCCAGGTGAAGTTGTCCTCCACAAGGTAGTCCGCGTACCGGCGCGGCATGCCCTCGACGCCCAGCCAGTGCTGGATCAGGAAGGTGCCGTGGAAGCCCAGGAACAGAAGCCAGAAGTGGATCTTGCCCAGGCGCTCGTTGAGCATCTTGCCGGTCCACTTGGGCCACCAGAAGTAGAAGCCCGCGAACATGGCGAACACCACGGTGCCGAACACCACGTAGTGGAAGTGCGCCACCACGAAGTAGGAGTCCGAAACGTGGAAGTCAAGCGGCGGTGAGGCCAGGATGATGCCGGTGAGGCCACCGAAGAGAAAGGTGATCATGAAGCCGAGGCTCCACAGCATCGGCGTTTCGAAGGTCAGCGACCCGCGCCACAAAGTACCGATCCAGTTGAAGAACTTCACGCCGGTTGGCACCGCGATGAGCATGGTCATGAACGAGAAGAACGGAAGCAGGACGGCGCCGGTCACGTACATGTGGTGGGCCCAGACCGTTACCGAAAGGGCTGCAATGGCGATGGTGGCGTAGACCAGGCCCTTGTAGCCGAAGATCGGCTTGCGGCTGAAGACCGGGAAGATCTCCGAAACGATGCCGAAGAACGGCAGCGCGATGATGTACACCTCGGGGTGGCCGAAGAACCAGAACAGGTGCTGCCAGAGGACGGCGCCGCCGTTCTCCGGGTCGAAGATGTGCGCACCGAACTTGCGGTCGGCACCGAGGGCGAACAGGGCGGCGGCCAGCGGCGGGAAGGCCATCAGGACCAGGATCGCGGTGATCAGGGTGTTCCAGGTGAAGATGGGCATCCGCCACATGGTCATGCCCGGGGCGCGCATGCAGATGATGGTGGTGATGAAGTTGACTGCACCAAGGATGGTACCGAAGCCCGACAATGCCAGGCCGAAGACCCACAGGTCACCGCCGATGCCCGGGGTGAACGTGGTGTTGGACAGCGGCGCGTAGGCGAACCAGCCGAAGGATGCAGCACCCTGCGGGGTGATGAAGCCTGAGACGGCGATGGTGGAGCCGAACAGGAAGAACCAGAAGGCCAGCGCATTCAAACGCGGGAACGCGACGTCGGGGGCGCCGATCTGCAGCGGCATGATCACGTTGGCGAACCCGGCGAACAGCGGGGTGGCGAACATCAACAGCATGACGGTGCCGTGCATGGTGAACAGCTGGTTGTACTGCTCCTTGGTCTGCAGGATCTGCATGCCGGGCTCGAAGAGTTCGGCACGGATCAGCAGCGCCATGACGCCGCCCAGGCAGAAGAACACGAAGGACGAGATCAGGTACATGTACCCGATGGTCTTGTGGTCGGTGGAGGTGATCCAGTTGACGACGATGCGTCCCTTGGATTTGGGCACCACGGGAGCCGACAGGACTCCCGAGGGTGCGGATTGGGTGTACGTAGCCACGTCGCTCCCCTTACTTGGTTTCGTTCAGGTTCGGGTTGCGGTCGTACTCCACGCCGAGCAGGCCTGTGTTGCCTTCAGCCTTGAGCTGGTCCATGTGGGCCTGGAATTCAGATTCCGACACCACCTTGACGCGGAACAGCATTTCGGAGTGGTACTCGCCGCAAAGTTCAGCACACTTACCGTCGTAGGTGCCTTCCTTAGTGGGGGTGAACCGGATGTAGTTGGTCTTGCCGGGGATCATGTCGCGCTTCTGCAGGAAGGCGGGCACCCAGAAGGAGTGGATGACATCGCGGGCGTTGAGCTCGAGGTCAACGGAATTGTTCACGGGCAGGTACAGCGTGGGGAGCTGTTCCTTGTCGATGGTGTTTCCGGTGAGGTGCGCCTGGACGCCGGCCTCGTGGAGGTCTTCCTGGATGACTTGGCCGGACTTGTAGTTGAAGTCCCACGCCCACTGCTTGCCGCGAACGTCCACGACGACGTCGGCCGGCTGCGATCGGTCATCGATGGCCTGCTGGTCACGGTCGGTGAAGTAGAAGAACACCAGGACCATGAAGATCGGGATGGTGAGGTAGAAAACCTCCAGCGGAAGGTTGAAGCTGGTCTGCCGCGGGAAGCCTACGGTTCCCTTGCGGCGCCGGTAGGCGACCACACACCAGATGATCAGGCCCCACGTAATGGCGCCGACCACGAGCGCAGCAATCCATGAGTTGACCCAGAGGTCCATGATGCGGTCGGTGTTGCTGGTGGTGCCACGTTCAGTGGGCATCCAGCCTTTTTCTACCTCTGGCGAACATCCGGTCAAAACCAACGCGCCGGCTATAGCCAAGCTTGAGATCGTGGTGATCGTTTTGCGTCGGCTGCCGGTTCGGTTCTGCGAACTCACAGACGGCCCTTCCTACTTGTTGCTGTTGTCCGGGCAGCCATCGGCGCTCCGGGCACAAAAAAGTTTTACTACTCGGTGTAGAGCTTACCGCTCCGCCGGGCGTTTCGCCCACATGTCGGCGCCGAGCCCCCGTGCCGTTTTAAACGGCCGGAAGCCCGGCGCCGACATCAGGCGAAATAACCGGCTTAGTGGAATGAATCGCCGCAGGCGCACGAGCCGCCGGCGTTCGGGTTGTCGATGGTGAAGCCCTGCTTCGAGATGGTGTCCTCGAAGTCGATGCTTGCGCCGCTCAGGTACGGCACGCTCATTTTGTCGACGACGACCTCGACTCCGTCAAAGTCGCGCACGGCGTCACCATCAAGGAGCCGCTCGTCGAAGTAGAGCTGGTAGATCAACCCTGAGCATCCACCGGGCTGCACGGCCACGCGCAGGCGCAGGTCCGTGCGGCCTTCCTGCTCGAGGAGGCTGCGTACCTTGCCGGCGGCGACGTCGGTCAGGTCGACCTCGTGAACGGGCAGTTCGTCGCTGGCCACGGTGGTGGCGGTGCTGTTTTCGTTGGTTGAGGTGCTCATTGGCCTACCTTCTTAGGACGGTCTGGCGGCGTCGCCGTAACGGCGCCTGCCCCTACAAATACGGTATGGGCTATAGCTACATGCTACGCGCGGCAGTCCTGTAGCTCTAACTCCTGGCGTAACCGTCAAAGCACGCCGGTTGTTCCCTGGAAGCAGGGCGGCGGCCCAGATGCCGAAAGCGGCTCACTCCCCGGCGTTAAGGCCCTCACTGTTCAGCCGGCTGAGCATGAGCGCCTCCGCCAGAATGGCATTGCGGAAGTCACCGATGTGGAGGGACTCATTGGCGCTGTGCGCCCGCGAATCCGGATCCTCCACACCTGTTACCAGAATCTGCGCGTCGGGATACAGCTCAGTGAGGTCGGCGATGAAGGGAATGGACCCGCCGATGCCTGTTTCCACGGCTTGCACTCCCCAGGCCTCCCCCAGCGCCCACATGGCCACGGTTGCTGCGGCGGACGACGTATCGGTCTGGAAAGGGTTGCCCGCCTCCCCCGGGGTGAAGACCACCGTGGCACCGAACGGCGCATTGGCTTCGACGTGCCGGCGCACCGCTTCCATGGCCTCGGCGGGAACCTGGCCCGGCGCGAGCCTCAGGCTGAATTTTGCCCGCGCACGCGGGAGCAGTGTGTTGGAGGCGACCTCCACGGCCGGGGCATCGAAGCCGATGATTGACAGTGCCGGCTTGGTCCACAGCCGGGAAGCGATGCTTCCGGTCCCGGCCAGGCGGACGCCGTCGAGCACTGATGCGTCGGCGCGGTAATCCGCCTCCGGCATCTCCACGGAAGCCGTATCGGTGGCCACCAGCCCTTCGATGGCAACGTTTCCGTCGGCGTCGTGAAGCGTGGCAATCAGGCGGGACAGCAGGGTGGGCGCGTCCAGGACCGGCCCCCCGTACATACCGGAGTGCACCGCATGGCCAAGTACCTGCACCTCGATGGTGCCGTCGACCAGGCCGCGCAGGCTGGTGGTCAGGGCAGGTACGCCGACTTTCCAGTTGCTGGAGTCGGCCACCACAATGACGTCGGCCCGCAGCAGTTCACGGTTCGCCTCCAGGAAAGTCCGGAACGTTGGCGACCCTGCTTCTTCCTCGCCTTCGATGAAAAAGGTCACGCCCAGCCCCAAAGTGTCCCCAAGGACCTCGGCGACGGCCGCATAGGCGGCTACGTGCGCCATGATGCCTGCTTTGTCGTCAGCGGCGCCCCGTCCGTAAAGGCGCCCGTCCTTCTCGACGGCGGTAAAGGGTTCCGTTTCCCACAGGGACTCGTCGCCCACCGGCTGGACGTCATGGTGGGCGTACAGCAGGACGGTCGGTTTACCTTCAGCGGCTGGACGGCGGGCGACGACGGCCGGGCCGCCGGGCGTGCCGTCGGCTTTGCCCACGGACAGCACCTGCACTTCACCGATCCCGGCACCCCGAAGGAGTTCCGCGACGGCCTCGGCGCTTCGCTCCAGCGGGGTGCGGTCAAAGCTGGGCCACGCAATCCCGGGGATGGCAACGAGCTCCTTGAGCCGGGCCAGGGTCTGGTGGAAGGAACGGTCTACCGCTGAACGAAGATCTTCCGTCCTGCCGGTAAGGTCAGAGCCCGGTCCTGTCGTAGTGGTGCTGTGCGGGGTTGCCGCGGGTGATGGAGTCATGGCCAAAACATTACCCCCGTCACATTCGGCTGCCGGTCAGGGAAGGCACCGAAGCAAGCAGGGCCCCGCTGCTGCAAGGTATTCTGGTCAAGTGTTCGGACGTAGAAAAGAAGCGCCCTCGGCGCAGGAAACCATAGACCAGCAGGCAGCGGAGGCAGCGGCGCGGCAGAACAGTGCGGCGGGCAAGGGCGCGCCTACCCCCACGCGGAAGGCCCAGGAAGCCGCCCGCAAGCGCCCGCTGGTGCCCGAGGACCGCAAGGCGTCCAAGGCCGCCGAACGCCAGGCAGTGCAGGACCAGCGCCTGAAGATGCGCCGGGCCCTGGATACCGGTGACGAGAAGTTCCTCCCGCTGCGTGACAAAGGTCCCCAGAAACGGTTTGCCCGCGACTTCGTGGACGCGCGGTTCAACCTCGGTGAATACTTGATGTTTGGTGCGCTGGTCTTCGTGCTGGTGTCCCTTGTGGTCCCGGCGTCCAGCGACATGATGATCTACGTCCTGGGCGCCTTCTGGGTGATGTTCCTTGCCGTCTTCGTGGACGTCTTCATCCTGTCCCGCAAGCTCCGCAAGCGGCTGGCCGAAAAGTTTGGCGCCGTGGAGGGTGGCACCGTCTGGTACGGCTCCATGCGCTCGCTGCAGTTCCGGAAGCTGCGGCTGCCCAAGCCCCAGGTACAGCGCGGACAGTACCCGGCCTGACCCAACCCTCAACTCAAACGGCAGACACCCCGGCGGGATACCGCCGGGGTGTCTGCCGTTAATACGGTTCGCCCGCCGAGGCGGCCTGTGGCGGAAGCGTCAGGAGCGGCGCTTTTTTGCCAGCTCTTTGTTGATCCGTGCCGCCCAGAACGGTCCTTCGTAGAGGAAGGCAGTGTAGCCCTGCACCAGGGTGGCGCCGGCGTCGAGCCTTTCCTGGACATCCTGGGCCGACTCCACGCCGCCCACTGACACCAGGGCCAGCGCGTCCCCGGTGGCGTGCTTGAGCCGCTTCAGCACCTCGAGGGAACGTTGCTTCAGTGGAGCTCCGGACAATCCGCCGGCACCGCATTTCTCCACTTCTCCGGCCGGCGAGGACAGTCCTGCACGGGCCACCGTGGTGTTGGTGGCAATGATGCCGTCCAGCTTCAGGTCCAGGGCAAGGCGCGCCACGTCGTCGATGTCGTCGTCGCTGAGGTCCGGCGCGATCTTCACCAGCAGGGGCACGTGCCGTCCGGCGGCGCGGTCAGCTTCCTGCCCCACGGCGGTCAGCAGCGGGCGGAGCGTTTCCACGTCCTGGAGCAGCCGCAGTCCGGGGGTGTTGGGGGAACTGACGTTCACCACCAGGTAGTCGGCGGCAGGGGCCAGGCTGCGGGCGCTCACCAGGTAGTCATCCACGGCGTCGGCCAGCTCCACGACCTTTGTTTTGCCGATGTTGACGCCGATGACCGGACGCACCGCCGGGTAGCGGCGCTGAAGCGCGGCCCGCGCCGCCTTCAGCCTCGGCGCAACGGCCGAGGCGCCGTCGTTATTGAACCCCATCCGGTTGACGACGGCCCGGTCCTGGACCAGGCGGAACAGCCGCGGCTTTTCGTTGCCCGGCTGCGCCTGCCCGGTAATGGTGCCCACCTCAATGTGCCCGAATCCAAGGTCCGTGAGGGCCTCGATGCCGTGGCCTTCCTTGTCAAAGCCGGCAGCCAGCCCGAACGGGGATGGAAAAGTGACACCGAATGCGGTGGTCTGCAGCGAGTGTGCCGGAGCGGACAGCTTCTGCAGCACCTTCCCTGCACCCGAGGCATGCGCAAGCCGGATGCCCTTGAATCCGATCTTGTGGGCGCGCTCGGCGTCCATCCATGAAAAGGCCAGCCTGAAGAAAGTGGGATAAACGCGCATGCCTCCAGTTTCCCGTCTCCGGGGGCGCCACACCAAAACGGAGAAGCTGCTGAACGGGCGGGCGTGCGCGGGTGCGCCGGTCTAGCATGAGGTCATGCAGTGGCAGCAGGACATCCTGGGCGGGGATTTCGAGTCCCACACCTTTGCGGCCGCCGGACCTGACGGCGTGGCGCGGACGGCAACCCTCGTCCGGCTCCGGCCGGATCCGGACACCGGTGCTGCCGACGGCCGCCGCCGGGCCGTGCTCTTCCTGCACGGCTGGAGCGACTATTTCTTCAACGTGGACCTGGCGCGGTTCTGGGCGTCGGCCGGCTACGACTTTTACGCCTTGGACATGCACAACCACGGACGGAGCCTGCGCCCCGAATCACCGGGTGGTTATGTGGCGGACCTCGCCGCCTACGACGCCGAAATCGAAGAAGCAGCCCGGGTGATCCGCCAGGAGGGCGTTCCCGGACCTTTGGCGTTGATGGGCCATTCCACCGGCGGCCTGGTGGCGGCCCTGTGGACCAGCCGCCATCCGGAGGCCGTTTCGCTGCTGATCCTGAACAGTCCGTGGCTGGAGATGCACGGAAGCTCGCTGGTCCGGCGGGCAGCGTCCAGCATGGTGCGTCCCGTCGCCCGGTTGCGCCCCCAGGCGGTCCTGCGACTCCCGGAGCGTGGCCACTACTGGCGCACCATCAGCAGTGCGGCCGACGGCGAGTGGCCGCTTGACGAGCGCTACCGGCCCCGCATGGCGTTCCCCGTGCGCGCAGGCTGGCTGAGGGCTGTGCTTGCCGGGCATGCCCGGGTTGCCCGCGGCCTGGAAATCGAAGCTCCGATTCTGGTCCTGCTTTCCAAGGGAAGTGCGAATGGGCTGCTCTGGTCGGAGGAAATGCGCCGTACCGATGCCGTGCTGGACGTCAATATCATCAGCACCCGCGCACTCACGTTGGGCCGTACGGTAACTGTGGAGCGGATTGACGGCGCCCTGCACGACGTGTTCCTCTCGCCGGAGCCAATCCGGACCGATGCCTACTCGCGGCTGGCCCGGTGGCTGCGGGCGTACGGGTAAGGCTAGCCCGCCTGGGGATCCGCGGGTGCAGCGGCTGCGTCGACGGCGCCACCGTACCTGCGGTCCCGCCGGGCATATTCTTCGACGGCGGCCCAGAGGGTCCGCCTGTCCACATCGGGCCACAGCGTGTCCATGAAGACGAACTCCGCGTATGCGGACTGCCAGAGCAGGAAGTTGGAGAGCCTCTGCTCCCCCGAGCTCCGGAGGAAAAGGTCCACGTCGGGAAGGTCGGGCTCATCCAGGTACTTCTGGATGGTCCGCTCGGTGATGGCGCCTGGCTTGAGCCTGCCTGCCGCAACCTCTGCGGCAATAGCGGACACGGCGTCGGTGATCTCAGCCCGGCCGCCGTAATTAACACACATGGTCAAATGACAGGTGGTGTTGGCCGCGGTGAACTCCTCGGCCTCCTCCAGCTCCCGGATCACAGAACCCCACAGGCGGGGCCGGCGTCCTGCCCAGCGCACCCGGACACCCCAGTCGTCGAGCTGGTTTCGCTGCCTTCGCAGCACGTCCTTGTTAAATCCCATGAGGAAGCGGACTTCCTCCGGTGAGCGCCGCCAGTTCTCGGTGGAAAACGCGTACACGCTGACGTACTCAATGCCCAGCTCAATGGCGCCTGCCATGACATCGAGCAGAGCGGGCTCGCCCGCCTTGTGGCCTTCGATCCGTGGCAGGCCCCGCTGGTTGGCCCAGCGGCCGTTGCCATCCATGACGATGGCCACGTGCCGGGGAATGAATTCCGCCGGGATGGAAGGCGCCACCGCACCGGACGGATGCGGGTAGGGGGCCACCACGGGGTGGGTGCGCTTCCGGGGTGCGTTGTTCTTTTTTCCCAAGGCCACTGTCAGCTGCGCTCCACATGTTTGAGGGATTTCAATACTCGTTCAAGATGCCATTGCAGGTATGCGGCCACCAGGCCGGCGGCCTCCTTGCGGTGCTGCGGCAAGGACGCATCGGCAGTTGCCCAGTCCCCGGTCAGCAAGGCCGCCAGCAGGACAACGGTTTCGGCTGCGGGGGCAGGTGAGCCGGGCGGCCTGCACTGCGCACAGACCATGCCGCCAAGGGGCGCGGAGAACGCCGTGTGCGGGCCCGGCCTGCCGCAGCGGGAGCAGTCGGTGAAGCTGGGAGCCCAGCCACCGGTTGCAAGGGCACGCAGCAGGTAGGAGTCCAGGATGAGGCCTGCGGCATGTTCGTCACGGCTGAGCGCAGCGAGGGCTCCCACCAGCAGGTTGTACTGCGCGGTACCGGCTTCGCCGTCCACGTCCGTCAACTTCTCTGCGGTCTCCGTCATGGCGGCGGCAACCGTGTACCTGCCGTAATCCGCCGCGATGCTTCCGCCGTACGCACCTTTCGCGACGGCCTGCGTGACGATGTCCAGCGTTCGGCCGGACACCAGTTGCAGGTCCGCCACCATGAAGGGTTCAAGCCGGGCTCCGAAACGGCTGCTGGTGCGGCGTACGCCCTTGGCGACGGCGCGGACCTGCCCATGGTGCTTGGTCAGGAGGGTGATGATCCTGTCCGCCTCGCCCAGTTTGTGGGTACGCAGCACCACGGCATCGTCCCGGTACGCCCGGGAAGCAAATGACTGTTGGACCACGTTCTATCTTCCCATCCTGCCCGGCGGCACGCTGCCAGGCACGGTGGTGCCGGCGGTTGGAACCGCGGGCACCACCTGCAGGTATCAGGCCCGGGCGTCCCGGATGGCGCGGTTGACCGCCGAGATGACGGCTTTGAGGGACGACATGCTGGTGTTCGCGTCGATGCCGACACCCCACAGGACCCGCTCCCCCACGGCGCATTCAACATAGGCAGCCGCCGCGGCGTTGCCGCCTTCGGACAGGGCGTGCTCGCTGTAGTCCAGCACCCGGACGTCCACGCCGTCCTCGTGGAGGATATTCAGCAGGGCGGCGATGGGGCCGTTGCCCGTGCCCGTCCGGCTGACCTGGGCACCATCGATGGTGAGCGAGGCGTGAAGCGTCATGCCGCCGTCGGCGTCGGTTTCTGTCTTGACCCCGCCCAGGGAGTAGCGTCCCCACTTCCCCTCGGACTGGCCGGACGGCAAGTACTCGTCCTGGAAGATCTGCCACAGCTGTGCTCCGCTGACTTCACCGCCCACGGTGTCGGTGCGGCGCTGGATGACGCCGGAGAACTCGATCTGCGCGCGGCGCGGCAGGTCCAGGCTGTGCTCGCTCTTCAGCAGGTAGGCCACGCCGCCCTTGCCGGACTGGGAGTTCACGCGGATGACGGCCTCGTAGCTGCGGCCCAGGTCCTTGGGGTCAACCGGCAGGTAGGGCACCTGCCAGGTGAAGTCGTCCACGGCCTTGCCTGCCGCGGCGGCGTCGCGCTCCAGTGCTTCAAAGCCCTTCTTGATGGCGTCCTGGTGGGAACCCGAGAAAGCGGTGAACACCAGGTCGCCACCGTACGGCGAACGCTCCGGAACCGGCAGCTGGTTGCAGTACTCAACCGTCCGGCGGACGTCGTCGATGTCGGAGAAGTCGATCATGGGGTCGATGCCCTGGACGAACAGGTTCAGGCCCAAAGTGACCAGGTCAACGTTGCCGGTCCGTTCACCGTTGCCGAACAGGCAGCCTTCGATGCGGTCGGCGCCGGCCATGTAGCCCAGTTCGGCGGCAGCAACCCCGGTTCCGCGGTCGTTGTGCGGGTGCAGGGAGAGGATGATTCCTTCGCGCGGGTGCAGGTGCCGGCTCATCCACTCGATGGAATCCGCGTAGACGTTGGGGGTGGCCATTTCCACCGTGGCGGGGAGGTTGATGATCACCTGGCGGTCGGCGGACGCTTCGAATACGTCGGCGACGGCGTTGCAGACCCGTGCGGCGTACTCGAGTTCGGTACCGGTGAAGGATTCCGGCGAGTATTCATAGGTCACGTGCGTGTCCGCGAGGGTTTCCTCGTACTTCCTGCACAGGCGCGCGCCCTGCAGGGCAATGTCCAGGATGCCGTCTTCGTCCTGGTTGAAGACCACGCGGCGCTGGAGGACGGACGTGGAGTTGTAAAGGTGGACGATGGCCTGCTTGGCGCCCACCAGGGACTCATAGGTCCGTTCGATCAGGTGTTCCCGGGCCTGCGTCAGAACCTGGATGGTGACGTCATCCGGGATGTGGTTGCCCTCAATGAGCTGGCGGACAAAGTCGAAGTCCGTCTGCGAGGCTGACGGGAAACCGACCTCAATCTCCTTGTAGCCCATGCGGACCAGCAGGTCGAACATCTTCATCTTGCGGGCCGGGCTCATGGGGTCGATGAGCGCCTGGTTGCCGTCGCGCAGGTCAACCGCGCACCAGCGGGGGGCCTTGGTGATCACCTTGTCCGGCCACGTGCGGTCAGGCAGCTCAACCTTGATCTGGTCCTGGAAGGGCGTGTACCGGTGGGCGGGCATTCCGGAGGGCTTCTGTGCGTTTCGCATGATGTTCGTGGCCTTTTCTATCGATCTTCAGTGAAAGGGTGGCCGGGCAACACAAACTCCGCAGCGAGGGTGGGCCGTGCGCTAGATAGCGTCTGTGGCCTCGCCGCGGCAGCTAAGGAGAAGGAGCTCTGCACGCACACTTTGAGGGTAACACGGGTGCGTAAGATGAAAGGGCACTACCGTCCGTAAAGTCCAGCATGCAGACGCCTTCCGGTGTTACGCCCGGCAGCGGCGTCCCAGCAAAGGAGTTGCAGTGCCCATTTCGGGGATCGATCCTTCCACCATTGATCACACAGTCCGGCCGCAGGATGACCTCTACCAGCACGTCAACGGCGCGTGGCTGAAAGCCACCGAGATTCCGGACGACCGGCCCCTGGAGGGCACCTTCACCGCCCTGCGTGACGGGTCGGAGATCGCCGTCCGGGACATCATCGAGGAAGCGGCAGCCAAAGGCGATGACGCCACCGGGATCGAGCGGAAGATCGGCGGGCTGTACAACAGCTTCATGGACGAAGCCACCGTGGAGGGCAAGGGCATGGAGCCCATCCGCGGGCGGCTCGCGGAGGTCCTCGCGACGTCCTCGGTCCCGGAGCTCATTGCCCTGGCGGGCCGGTTGTTCCGGGCGGACGTCGGCGGGTTGTTCTACATCTATCCCGCCCCTGATGCGGGCAACCCGGACCGGGTCCTGCTGTACACCGGGCAGGGCGGCCTGGGCCTCCCCGATGAGTCCTACTACCGGGAAGAGAAGTTCGCCCCGATAGTTTCCGCCTACACGGCGCACGTGGAGAAGATGTTCGAACTGGCGGGGTTGGCGGATCCGAAGGGCGCCGCTGCCCGCGTGGTGGGGCTGGAGACAAAGCTCGCGTCCCACCACTGGGACAACGTCACCCTCCGCGACCCGCAAAAGACCTACAACCTGAAGACGGCGGATGAAGCGGCCGCACTCTTCCCGCTCTTTGCCACCTGGTTCGAGGCTGCGGGAATCGACCCCGAAAAGCGGGCCGAAATCGTTGTCAGCACTCCTGACTTTTTTGCGGGTGCTGCCGGGCTCCTGGATGAGGTCCCGGTCGCCACCTGGCAGGAGTGGCTGGCCATGCGCGTCGTCAGCGCGGCTGCGCCCTACCTGTCCTCCGCGTTCGTGGATGCCAACTTCGCGTTCTATGGCACCACCATCAGCGGCACTCCCCGAAATAAGGACCGGTGGAAGCGCGGCGTTGCCGTCGTAGAGGCCGGCCTCGGTGAGGCCGTCGGCCAGATCTACGTGGCACGCCACTTCCCCGAATCCCACAAGGCGCGGATGCAGACTTTGGTGGCGAACCTCATCGAGGCGTACCGCCGCAGCATCAATGACGTCAGCTGGATGGGCCAGGACACCAAAGCCGAGGCCCTCCGCAAACTGGAGGCGTTCCGGGCGAAAATTGGCTACCCGGACGAATGGATCGACTACTCCGCCGTGGAGATCGACCCCGACGATCTGCTGGGCAACGTGGAACGCGCACACAATGCCGACGTCGACAGGCACCTTGACGAGGTAGGCAAGCCGGTGGACCGGAACAAGTGGCTGATGACGCCGCAGACGGTCAACGCCTACTACCACCCCATGATGAACGAAATTGTGTTCCCCGCGGCCATCCTGCAGCCGCCGTTCTTCACCGCCGACGCCGACGATGCCGTCAACTACGGCGGGATTGGGGCAGTGATCGGCCACGAGATTGGCCACGGCTTCGATGACCAGGGATCCCAGTTCGACGGCGGCGGGGCCCTTCGCAACTGGTGGACGGACCAGGACCGGCAGGCCTTCGAAGCGCTGACCGCCCGCCTCGTGGCGCAGTTCGAAGCGCTTTCCCCCACCGCCGCTCCGGGGCACCACGTCAACGGCCGGCTCACTCTCGGTGAGAACATCGGCGACCTGGCGGGGCTCACCATCGCCCACAAGGCCTACCAGATCAGCCTGGACGGCGAGGAGCCGGAGGTCCTTGACGGCCTGACCGGGCAGCAACGCTTCTTCGCTTCCTGGGCCGCGGGCTGGCGCCAAGTCATCCGGCAGGAAGAGGCCATCCGCCGGCTTGCCACCGATCCCCACTCCCCCAACGAGTTCCGGACCAACGCCATCGCCAAAAACCTTGACTCCTTCCACGAGGCATTCGATGTCACCGCGGAGGACGGAATGTGGATGCCGGCCGCTGAGCGGGTCAGCATCTGGTAGCCGGAACGCGCCTGGAACCTGAACACTAAAATGGGCCCCGCCATTGGCGGGGCCCATTTTGCTGCCGGGCGCGTTGGTCCGGGAACGCAACGGTTTACTGCCGGACGATCAGCTCAGGATTTGCCTGCTGGCACACCTTGTCCCCTGCCGTCTGGTTCACAATGTCCTGGGGCAGTGCAGCGGCAGCTTCGCCACCTGCGCCATAGGCGGTGCCGGCGGTGAAGTCGCTGCCGACATACACCTGCACGCCTGCCACACCCGGAGCGGGAATCATGAGGGTGGCCGGAATCCCCAGCAGCGCGGCCACATCCGCCGCAACATCAGCAAAACCATTGCCGTAGTACACCGCCGACTTGGCCACCGGCTGGGCGAGGAACTGGCCGGTCTGGGTGAAGCCACCTGCAACCAACGCCTGGACGAGCTCCTGGGCACGGCCGGTGACGCCACTTCCGTTGGCGACAGTTACGGGCTGGATGGCTTTGTTGTAGGGCGGCACCGACGGCGCCGTCTCAGTCGGAGCGGCCGACGGCGTTGCCGTTTCGCTGGGCGACGGCGTGGTGGGTGCGGTGGGATCCGTCAGGTCGACGTTCTTCCGCATTGCCGAAAAGAGCTGCGCACCCGCGGGTTCTGCGATGACCAACCTGTTGGGGTCGACGGGCGCAGGCGTCGTGGGGACCGCCACGAACGCCACCTTGCTGATGTCGATGTCCTTGAGCCTGTTGCCAATGGTCAGCAATGTGGGAACGGACGCGAGCCCGTCATCCACCGTGAGGTTCTGGGTTACGACGTCGGCGATCTTCAGCATCTTCGCGGGGTCGGACAGTGTTCCGTCGTCCTTGATCTTGCGCGTCAGCGAGGAGAGGAAGCCCTGCTGCGCCTTGATGCGGCCCAGGTCGCCGCCGTCGGCAAAGGCGTGACGGGTGCGGAGGAACGCAAGTGCCATTTCGCCCTGCACGGACGACGTTCCGGCGGGGAGCCGCAGCCGGGAGTCGGGGTCGTACACGGCATCGCTGATGCACACTTCCACCCCGCCCACGGCGTTGGACAGTTCCTTCACGGCATTGAAGTCGGCCATCATGAAGTGGTCCACCTGCATGCCCGTGAGCTTGTTGACAGTGTCCACGGCGCAGCCGATGCCGGCCTCGCTCATGGCCTCATTGATCATGACGCCGGTGCGTGCCGGGTAGTCCTTGTTCGTCTTCCGGTCCCTGCAGTCCGGAATGTCCACCAGCAGGTCCCGGGGAAAGCTGATCACATTGACCCGCTTGTTGTCCTCGGAAATGTCCATCAGCATCATGACGTCTGACTTGCCGTAGCCGGTGGAATCGTCGGCGGTTCCATACGTGGAGTTTTTGCCGTCGCGGGTGTCCGAGCCGAGGATCAGGATCTGGAGCCGTCCTGTGGCATCGTTTCCCGCCGACTCGGTGCTTTCCCCACCGGCATTCAGGGGCGCCTTCGAGATGTTGTTCTGGAGCCGGAAGAACCAGAACCCGGCGAACGCGGCAGCTGCCACGAGGACCAGTGCCACCACCCCGGTGACGGCCTTCAGCCACAGGGGCATGCCGCGCAGGGGGCCAAGATGCCGCGCGGCACCCACGTCATGGCTGTCCGCGTGACGGGATACCGGTCCCGGTCCGGCTGGCAGGCCAGCCTCGTTGTCGCGATTGTCGCGGCCTCGACCCACGTGGTGAACCTTCCTCTAAAAACGAAATCCGGTCCATTTTAGTGGTCCAGTCTGGAGAACTTGCCCGGCGCGCCCCTGCGAACGGGGTTATGCGGGTCAGAAACCGAGTTTGACCAGCTGTTTCGGGTCGCGCTGCCAGTCTTTGGCCACCTTCACGTGGAGGTCCAAATAGATGCGGGTGCCAAGGAGGGCTTCGATGCCTTTGCGGGCGTTGGTGCCGACTTCACGGAGGCGGGCCCCGCCCTTGCCAATGATGATGGCCTTCTGGGAGGGGCGTTCCACGTAGAGGTTGACGCGCACGTCCAGGAGCGGGTTGTCGTCCGGCCGGTCCTCACGGGGAACAATTTCCTCCACCACGACGGCGAGCGAGTGCGGAAGCTCGTCCCGGACCCCTTCCAGGGCTGCTTCGCGGATGAGTTCGGCCACCATGACGGCCTCGGGTTCGTCGGTCAGTTCCCCGTCCGGGTACAGCGGAGGCGACGGCGGCATGTGGCTGATCAGCACGTCGGCGACCGTTTCCACCTGGAAACCGTCGGCGGCGGACACGGGAACGATGTCCTTCCAGCCGTCCTCCCCCATCACCTCACGGCCAAGGGCCGCCACGGCGAGGAGCTGTTCGGTGAGTGCCTGTTTGTCCACGAGGTCTGCCTTGGTGACGATGGCAATCACGGGCTTGCGGCCCACGGCGGCCAACTGGGCTGCGATGAACTTGTCGCCGGGTCCGATCTTCTCGTTGGCAGGCAGGCAGAATCCGATGGCGTCCACCTCGGCGAGGGTGTCCGCCACGAGGTCATTGAGGCGCTTGCCGAGCAGGGTGCGGGGACGGTGCAGGCCCGGCGTATCAACCAGGATCAGCTGGGCGTCGTCGCGGTGCACGATGCCGCGGATGGTGTGCCGCGTGGTCTGCGGCTTGGCGGAAGTGATGGCCACCTTCTTGCCCACCAACGCGTTGGTCAGGGTGGACTTGCCCGCGTTGGGCCTGCCGACCAGGACGGAGAACCCGGCGCGGAAACCGCCAAAGTCGTCCGGTTCGGCGGCCTTATTTTTCTTGCTCACGTGGAACTCCCTGCTGGGTTGCTTCGGCCTCTTCCAGGAGGCCTTCAAGGTCAGTCTCTACTCTTGGTACGGGCGCCGCAATGATGTGGCTGACCCTGTTCCGCCGGCCTTCCAGCCGGTCCGCCCGCAGCGATACGCCCTGCACATCCACGCTGCTGCCCACGATGGGAACTCGGCCGAGCGCCTTGGCAAGGAGGCCGCCCACGGTGTCCACTTCGTCGTCGTCGATCTCCAGGTCGAACAGCTCGCCCAGGTCGTCGATGCCCATCCGGGCGCTCACCCGGTAGGAGCCGTCTCCCAGGGCCACGGCTTCCGCGCTTTCGGTATCGTATTCGTCCACGATCTCGCCCACGATCTCCTCGATCAGGTCCTCGAGGGTCACCAGTCCGGCGGTGCCGCCGTACTCGTCGATCACGATGGCAACGTGCGTTGACTCTTTCTGCAGCTCCCGCAGGAGGTCGCTGACCGGTTTCGACTCCGGCACGTACCGCACCTCGCGGGCCAGCGACTCCACCAATGGCGGCTGCTGGTCCGCCGCCAGCTGGTGGATGACCGCTGCCACGTCCTTGAGGTAGACGATGCCAAGGATATGGTCGGTGTTCTCGTTGATGACCGGGATCCGCGAGTAGCCGGAGCGCAGGAACAGGGACATTGCCTGGTGAAGGCTTGAGCCTGCGTCGATGCTGACGATGTCCGTCCTGGGGACCATGACGGCCCGCACCAGGGTGTCGCCAAAGTCGAAGACCGATTGGATCATCTCGGCTTCGGTGTCCTCGATCATGTCGGACTCGCTGGCCCGGTCCAGGAGTTCCCGGAACTCCTGTTCACTGAAGAAGGCGTCGTCACCACCAGGCGCACCGGGGGCGGCAGAGCTTCCCACCGCCACCAGCCAACCGGGAATGGGCCCCAGCAAGCTGGTGAGGAAGCGGACCATCGGTGCGGTGAAGCGGACCACCGCGGTGGAGTGCAGCCTGCCGAGCTGTCGGGGTGACACACCCACAATCACAAACCCCAGCAGGGCCATGATGCCGGTGGCCACCAGGCCGGCGAGCCAAACGTTGTCCAGCAGGCTCGCGATCAGGACGGCGACAGCCACCGCCGAGGCCATTTCAAACCAGACGCGCCAAAAGCGGAGCGCGCGGGTGTGGGACACGGGGTCGGCAAGGATGCGGCGCATGGCGGTGCCGCGGCTACTGTGTAGTGCCTCTTCGGCGTCGTGCCGGGGAAGGAAACTGAAGGCGGCCTCGGCCGCAGTCAGCAGGGCCGCGACGGCAAGGAAGACCAGTGCCACCGCGACCAGGAGCAGTTGCGTCACTGGGTTGTCTCGGCAGGTGCTTCTTTGCCTGTGAAGCCGGACAGGAGTTCCCGCTGGAGCCCGAACATCTCTGCTTTCTCCTCCGGCTCGGCATGGTCGTAGCCCAGCAGGTGGAGGATGCCGTGCGTTGTGAGCAGCAGCATCTCGTCCTGGAGCGAGTGGCCGGCGTTTTTGGCCTGGACCTTGGCAACCTGCGGGCAGATGGCGATGTCGCCCAGCATGCCCTGCGGTGTGGGCCGGTCAGGGGTTCCGGGGGTCAACTCGTCCATGGGAACCGAGAGCACGTCCGTGGCGCCCGGCTCGTCCATCAGTTCGATGTGCAGCTTCTCCATGGCCGGTTCATCCACCAGGAGGATGGAAAGTTCGGCCTGCGGATGGATGTAGAGCTGCTCAAAGATGTACCGCGCCAGGGCCACGAGCCCGGACTCATCCACCTGGACGCCGGACTCGTTGTTCACCTCGATGCTCACGCGTGTTCCCCCCGTTTTTCGCGGCTTGCTGAATGCTTGACCCGGTTCCGCTGGGTTTCATCCCAGATGCTGTAGGCGTTGACGATGTCGCCGACAAGCCGGTGCCGCACCACGTCGGCGGCGTCCAGGACAGAGAAGCTGACTCCCTCGATGCCCTGCAGGATATCCTCGACGATCCGGAGCCCGGAACGCGTCCCGAAGGGCAGGTCCACCTGGGTGACGTCTCCGGTGACCACCATCTTGGAGCCAAAACCGAGCCGGGTGAGGAACATCTTCATCTGTTCCGGTGTGGTGTTCTGGGCTTCGTCGAGGATGATGAAGGCGTCGTTGAGGGTGCGGCCGCGCATGTACGCCAGCGGCGCTACTTCGATGGTGCCGGCAGCCATGAGCCGCGGGATGGATTCGGGGTCGATCATGTCGTGCAGGGCATCGTAGAGCGGCCGCAGGTAGGGGTCGATCTTGTCGCTGAGCGTGCCGGGCAGGAACCCCAGCCGCTCTCCCGCCTCCACCGCGGGGCGCGTCAGGATGATCCGGCTGACCTCTTTCTGCTGCAGTGCCTGCACGGCTTTCGCCATGGCCAGGTAGGTCTTGCCGGTACCGGCCGGACCGATGCCGAAGATCACCGTGTTGGCATCAATGGCGTCAACGTAGTTCTTCTGGTTCAGCGTTTTGGGCCGGATGGTCCTGCCGCGGCTGGAGAGGATGTCGTGGGTCAGCACATCCACGGGATTTTGGAGCGACTGGGTGCGCAGGAGTGCCACCAGCTGCTGCAGCACGGCGGGCGTGATGACCGTGCCGCGGGCCACCAGGCCACGGACCTCCTGCAGGAGCCGCATGATGCGGGGAACGTCACTGACGGGGCCGCTGATGGACAGTTCGTTGCCGCGGGCATGGAAGTTGACGTCCGGGAACTGCTCTTCGATGAACCGGAGCGCCTCATCATGGCTGCCGAGTGACTGAACCATCTGGTCGGAGTTCTCAAAGAGGACTACTTCGGTCCGGATCCCGGGAAGGGAGTGCGGGAATTCCCCCGGACTGCCGTCGCCCGTGTTGAGCCGGCGCTTACCATTTGCTGATTCAGTCATGGTGTTGGCCCGCAGGCCCGTGGTCCCCTCGAAGATCGACATCACTTGTTTGCTTTGGCTGATGCCGGCGCCCGTTGCACGGTGCTCCTTGCCCAGCGATCCCTTTATCTTACGCCAGCAGCCGCCCTGACCGGATACATCGGCCGGTTCACGGGCCGTGTGCGGTACAGACGCCACGACAGGGACAGCACCCCGTGCCGGCTGCAAAATGCGGCGTTAGGTATCAACTTCATATCGGCCTCATATCGTTCCCGTTGCAGTTGCGGCCCGGGAGGCCAAAGTGCGGCTGGGAGGACCTCCCCCTGTGCAATGCTGGAAATCCAGCGTCTGCTGGAACGCCAGGCCGCCAGGGGGATCGGCCCGCCACGCCAGGAAAGGACAAGGGCAGGACAGTGCCGGAAACCTCTGTGCCCGAAAGGGCAGGACGACCGATGGGCCGCCTGCGCCCGGCCGTCCTCGCAGGAATCCTGGTGCTCGTTCCGGCCCTTGCAGCCTGCACCGCCGAGACCGGACCATCGCCCGCCGGCACAACCGCGTCAGTGCCCGCCACCGGCGGCACCATGCCGGACACGCCCGCCACCAGCGCCCCGCTGGAAACCACCCAGTCCTCCAACAAGGCCCCCGTGTACTGGATCGGCCGCAGCGGCGGGAATATCTTCCTCTACCGTGAGTTCCGGGACGTCCCGGAACAGGAGAACCCGGTGACCCGGGCACTGCGCGCCATGATGTCGGAGAAGCCGCTGGACCCCGACTTCTTTACGCCCTGGCAGAACCCGGACAAACTCGCCACCTCCATTTCGGGCAAGGACATCATCACCGTTGACGTCTCCGCAGACGCCTTCAACAGCAATCTCGACGCCGACATGGCGGCCCGCGCCGTCCAACAGCTGATCTACACGGCCACTGCTGCTGCCGCGAGCTCGGGGCTGATCGACACAGGACAGCAGGTCCGGGTGCGGATCCTCGTGGACGGCCACACAGACTACGTGGCGTTCGGAAAAGTCCAGCTGGGCGCACTGATGACCCGTGCCGCCGGCCTGGTGGCGCCGGTCTGGATCATTGATCCCCAGGAGAACACCGAGGTGCCCGCCGGCAGCGTAAAGATCACCGGACGCAGCACGTCCCCGGGGGCAAAGCTCCGCTGGCAGATCCTGCAGTCCGGGGACGGCGGCAGCAAAGCGCCCTTCCTGGCCGGTGAGACCACGGCCGGGGCCGGGCAGGGGCAGGCAGGCGTCTTCGCGCTGGCACTCAATTTGCCGCCGGGCGACTATGAGCTCCGGGTGGCCCAGGCAGGGTCCGGCGGGGAGCCGGACCGCAATGAGGACACGCGCTCCTTCAAGGTCAGGTAGCAGCCCAACGGCCGAGGATGTCGCTTGCCAGCACGACGGCGGCCGGGCCGGCGGTGGAGGACCGGAGGACGTGGTGCCCCAAGAGGGCGGTCACGGCGCCTTTATCGCAGAGTTTGGTGACTTCCCGGGGACTGATCCCGCCTTCCGGGCCGACGATCAGCAGGACTTCCCGGATCCCGTCCCGTGCACTCCCCTGCCACCCCTCAAGGACGGCGCGCAATGGACGCACAGCGTCTTCGTGCAGGATGACCGCCAGGTCCGCGGCCTCCACGGCAGCGGAGAGCCCGGCCGTTTCGACGGCGGCCCGGACCTCGGGAATCCAGGCCCGCCGTGCCTGCTTGGCGGCCGCGGCGACGGAAGACTCCCACTTGGCATGGGCGCGGGCGGCCCTGTCGCCTTTCCAGCGGACGATGGACCGTTCGGACTGCCAGGGTATGACGGCGTCGATCCCCAGTTCGGTGGCCGTCTCGATCGCCAGTTCATCGCGGTCGCCCTTCGCCAGGGCCTGCACCAGCACCAACCGGATGCCGGGCCTTTCTTCCACCGCGACGGAGCCGCACTCCACCTCGAGCCCGGAGGGAGCTGCGGAGACCACCTTTCCGGTCATGCGGGTGCCGGCGCCGTCGACGATGTCCACCGCCTCGCCCGGAGACAGGCGTTTGACGGTCACGGCGTGCCGCGCCTCCGCCCCTTCGAGGATAAAGGTCCGGCCGGGGGCCATGCCCGCCAGGGAACCGGCGGAGGTGAAGAAGACGGGGTTGCTCACCGCTACAGGTTACCGAGCCGGTCCCGGAGCTTGGCGAACATGCCGCCGCTGGCCGCGAGCTTGCCTTCGGTGATCTGTTCGCTACGGAGTTTGGCGAGCTGCCGGAGGAGGTCCTCCTGCGCGGGGTCGAGCTTGGCGGGAGTGTCGACCTGGAGGTGGACCTTCAGGTCCCCGCGGCCGTATCCCCTCAGGTGCGTGACACCCAGGCCTCGCAGCGTGATGATCTCGCCGGACTGGGTTCCGGGCTTGACGTCGATGTCCTGGGTACCGTCGAAGGTTTCCAGGCTGACGTCCGTACCCAGCGCAGCCGCGGTCATGGGAATGTGCAGGGTGGCATGCAGGTCGTCGCCTTCCCGCACGTAGGTGGCGTCATTGTTGACACGGATTTCCACATACAGGTCGCCGGCCGGGCCGCCTGCGGGTCCGGCTTCGCCCTGCCCGGAGAGCTGGATCCGGGTACCGGTGGCCACGCCAGCGGGAACCTTGATGGTCAGCGACCGGCGGCTGCGGATCCGGCCCTGGCCGCTGCATTCGTTGCAGGGGTCCTTGATGACCGTGCCGAAGCCTTCGCAGGTGCCGCAGGGAGCGGCCGTCATGACCTGGCCCAGGATGGAGCGCACGGCCCGCTGGACCTGCCCGCTGCCGCCGCAGATATCGCAGCGCTCAGGGTGGGTGCCGGGCCGGCAGCAGGATCCGTCACAGGTGGGGCAAACCACGGCGGTGTCCACTTCGAGCTTCTTGTTCACGCCGAACACCGCGTCCCGAAGGTCGATCCGGACGCTGATCAGGGCGTCCTGGCCGCGGCGGACGCGGGACGCCGGGCCGGACGTGCCGCCGGCGCCGAAGAAGGTGTCGAAAATGTCCTGGAACGCGAAGCCCTGGCCTGCGTAACCGGCACCGCCGAAGCCGTTGTCCGTGCCGTTCTCGTTGCCCGTGGTGTCGTAGATCCTCCGCTTTTGGGGGTCGGAAAGGACCTCGTAGGCGTGAGTTACTGCCTTGAAGCGTTCTGAAGCGTCCGCACCGGGGTTTACGTCCGGGTGAAGGGTTCGGGCCAGTTTGCGGTAGGCCTTTTTGATCTCTTCACCCGTAGCTTCGGGTGAGACTCCAAGGACGTCATAGTGGCTGCTCAAAGTTCGTATCTCTTCCTTGTTGTACTGCGTTCAGTTGGGCGGCCCCGCTCTGTACTCCGGGCCGGAACAGGCTCCGGCGGCGAAGAGTCAAGGCCCCAAGATCCTGGAAAGGTAGCGGGCCACAGCCCTGACGGCGGCCATGGTGGTGGGGTAGTCCATCCTGGTTGGGCCGAGGATCCCTACCTTCGCGACGCTGTCCGGGCCGTAGCCGGTGGCCACCACGGAAGCTTCGGCAAGGCCGTCATAAGGGTTCTCCCTTCCGATACTGACAGCCACTCCCCGGTGGTCCTGGGCCATTTCGCTCAGCAGCCGCAGCATCACCACCTGCTCCTCGAGCGCCTCCAGCACGGGACCGATGCTGAGGGGGAAGTCCACGTTGGACCTGGCCAGGTTGGCCGTTCCGGCCATGACCATCCGGTCCTCCCGGGTATTTTGTGCCAAGCCCTCCAGGCCCAACGCCAGCGCGTGCGCGGCCTGGCGTTGGCCGTGTGCGGTTCCGGCTACGACGGCGGGAAGCACCTTGGCCAGCTGGCTCAGCGGTGTTCCGGCCAGCGCGGCAAGGAAACGCGTACGGAGCGAAGCCAGCGCGTCGTCGCCCAGGTCCTGCCCGACGTCGATGACCCGTTGCTCCACCGTGCCGCTGTTGGCAATCAGCACCACGAGCACCTTGCGGGGGGCCAGCAGCACGAACTCGATATGGCGCACCAGCGCCTTGCTGAGGTGCGGGTACTGGACCACGGCCACCTGGTTGGTCAGCTGCGACAGCAGCCGGACGGTGCGTTCCAGGACGTCATCAAGGTCGTCTGCGCCTTCCAGCAGGGTCTGGATGGCCCGGCGTTCTGCCGCGGACAGGGGCTTCACCGCCGAGATCTGGTCAACAAACAGACGGTAGCCCTTGTCCGTGGGAATTCGACCTGCGCTGGTGTGCGGGGCCGTGATCAGCCCCTCGTCCTCCAGGGCCGCCATGTCGTTCCGGATGGTTGCGCTGGAAACGCCAAGATGGTGCCGCTCGACCAGCGCCTTCGAGCCGACAGGTTCGCGGGAGTGGACGTAGTCCTCCACGATGGCCCGCAGCACTTCCAGTTTGCGTGGCTCGGTCACTCTCCACCTCCATCCAAGCTCCGGGGCGCATGCCCCGCCACGTGTCACCAGCGTTAGCACTCGACATGCCTAAGTGCTAACAGTCTATTATGCCTCGGCCCGTTGTTAGCATTGGTACCGCTCCGGGCGGAATTCCGGTGCGCAGGACCTAGCGCTAGGCGGATTGAATCCATGGATTACCAAAACTGGGGGCCCCGCGGGATATCCGCCCCGGCCAAGGCGGAGTTGCCCGAGGTGCCGGTGGAACGGGGCATGGTGCTCGAGGATGTCCAATCAGGCTGGGTTGGCGCCGTCACGCGGGTGGAGAAGTCCGGCGGCATGCATGTTGTGGCGCTGGAGGACCGCCGCGGGAAATCCCGATCCTTCAAGCTCGGCTTCGGTTTCCTCCTCGAGGGGCGGCCCATCCGGCTGATGCCCCCGGTGCCCCGTCCGGCAGCTGCAGGTCCTTCCGCCGGCAGGACGGCCTCCGGCTCCGTCCGGGTCGCCGGCCAGCGTGCCCAGGTCGCGAAAGCAAGCCGCATCTGGGTGGAAGGCAAGCACGACGCCGAACTGGTGGAAAAGGTCTGGGGAGACGACCTGCGGGTGGAAGGCATCGTCGTCGAACCCCTGCACGGCATTGACGACCTCGCCGCAGCAGTTGCGGACTTCAAACCCGGTCCGGGCCGGCGCCTTGGTGTCCTCGTTGACCACCTCGTTCCCGACTCCAAGGAATCGCGTATTGCCGCCGCCGTCATGGCCTCCCCCGGCGCGGCCGGCAACGTCCTGATCGTGGGACACCCCTACGTGGACGTCTGGCAGGCCATCCGGCCCACTGTCCTGGGCATCGAGGCGTGGCACGCCGTGCCCCGCGGACAGGACTGGAAGACCGGAATCCTGAAAGCCTTCGGCTGGCCCCACGCCACCAAGGAGGACATCGGCCTGGGATGGCAAAAACTGCTGGGTGCCGTGCGCACGTACGCGGACCTGGAAGCGTCGCTGCTGGGGCGGGTTGAGGAAGTGATCGATTTCCTCACCGTGCCCTGAAGGCCCGGCACCGCTCCGAAAGCCAGTATTCTTGGTAGTGCAGCGCCTTTTCCCAAAGGCGCTGAGCACCGCGCCCGTACATGATGTCAGCACCACTTGCACCTCCGAAGGAACAGACTGTGGCAGAAAACGCACGTGATCACAGGGATGGCCAGGGCCGCTCCGAGTACCATGGCGTCCCCGCCAATGCCCTGCCGCTCACGGCCAGCGAGGACCGCCAGTGGGCCACGCTCGCGCATTTCGGCGGGATCCTGGGTTGCGTCCCCTCGCTGCTGATCTACCTGATCTTCCGTGACCGCGGCCCGTTCACCGCGCAGGAGTCCAAAGAAGCACTGAACTTCAGCCTGCCGCCCACCATCGCCGCCGTGCTGGCCAACATCCTGGTGTTCATCCCCTACGTGGGGAACATCTTCGCGGTGATCGCCACGTTGATCTGGGTGGCGCTTACCTGCTTCTCCGTGGCGGCAGGGATCCATGTCAACAAGGGCCAGCCGCACCGCTACCAGTACAACCTTCGCTGGATCAAGTAGGCCCCGCCGGCTCCCAGCCCTCGCAAGCTCGGGCAGGGGCCCCCGCCGCCGTGGGCCCACCCACCAGCGCCCTAGACCCGCGAGCCCGGCCAGGGAACCCTGCGGGCGTGGACCCAGTCAGTCGGGCAGGATGCGGCGGACTACTGCGTCCGCCAGGAGCCTGCCCTTGAGCGTCAGGACCAGGCGCCCCCGGAACGCAGCGGCAGGATCCACCAGGCCGTCCGCGATCAAGCCGGCGATCTGGTGCCGGCCCCCAGGGCTGAGTGTGGCGACATCAAGCCCTGACCGAAGACGCGCCTCCAGCATCACCCGCTCCAGGTTCCTGGTTTCGGCATCCAGGGTCTCCCTGCCCGCCGCAGGCGACAGTCCCTGGGACAGGCGGTTTGCATACGCGGACGGGTGCTTCACGTTCCACCAGCGCACCCCGCCCACGTGCGAATGCGCGCCGGGGCCGATGCCCCACCAGTCGTCGCCGCGCCAGTACGCCAGGTTGTGGCGGCACGCGTGTTCCGGGTTTCGCGCCCAGTTGCTGACCTCGTACCAGCCGAGTCCGGCTTGGGTGATCAGCTGGTCGGCGAGTTCGTACTTGTCGGCGTGGTCGTCGTCGTCGATTCCCGGAACCTCGCCGCGGCGCATCTGCGCGGCCAGCTTGGTGCCGTCCTCGACAATCAGGGCGTAGGCGCTGATGTGGTCCGGCTGGTAGGAGAGGGCAGTCTCCAGGGAGTGGCGCCAGTCGGCCAGCGACTCCCCCGGCGTGCCGTAAATCAGATCCAGGCTGACATCCAGTCCTGCCTCCCGCGCCCACTGCACCACCTGCGGAACCCTGCTGGGTGTGTGGGTGCGGTCCAGGACCTTGAGCACGTGCGGAACGGCGGACTGCATGCCGAAGGAGACCCTGGTGAAGCCCGCCTCCTTGAGGACGGCGAGGGATTCAGGTGTGACCGAATCAGGGTTGGCTTCGGTGGTGACCTCGGCGCCGTCCTCGATGCCCCACTGGTCGATGGCAGCGCGAAGGATCAAGGCGAGGGCATCAGCCGGCAGCAGGGTGGGTGTGCCGCCGCCGAAAAAGACCGTGCCGAGCTTCCGCTCCGGCAGCCCGGAGCGCGTCATCGCGGTGGCGGCCAAGGACACTTCCGACACCGCGGTTTGGGCGTAGGCATCCTGTGACGCGCCGCCGCCCAGTTCCGTGGCGGTGTAGGTGTTGAAGTCGCAGTACCCGCAGCGGACGGCGCAGAACGGGATGTGGACGTACAGGCCAAAGGCCCGCGCCGCCGCACCGTCCGCCGCCTGTGCAGGCAGCAGACCGTCCGACGGCGCCGGGTCGCCGAGGGGAAGGACGCTGGGCATCAGCGGGTCCCCTGCTGCGCGGTGGTCACTTCTTCTTGGCCTTGTCCTTTGATTCGTCGGTGGTGAGGGCAGCGATGAACGCCTCCTGCGGAACCTCCACGGTTCCCACCATCTTCATGCGCTTCTTGCCTTCTTTTTGCTTCTCCAGCAGCTTGCGCTTACGCGAGATATCACCGCCGTAGCACTTGGCCAGCACGTCCTTGCGGATGGCCCGGATGCTTTCGCGGGCGATGATCCTGGAACCGATGGCCGCCTGGATGGGCACCTCGAACTGCTGCCGCGGGATGAGTTCGCGGAGCTTGCCGGTCATCATCACACCGTAGGCGTACGCCTTGTCCCGGTGCGTGATGGCGCTGAAGGCGTCCACCTGTTCGCCCTGGAGCATGATGTCGACCTTCACAAGGTCGGCAACCTGCTCGCCGTCGGCTTTCCAGTCAAGAGAGCCGTAGCCGCGCGTTTTTGACTTCAGGATGTCGAAGAAGTCGAAGACGATTTCCGCGAGCGGCAGGCGGTAGCGGATTTCCACCCGGTCCTCGGAAAGGTAGTCCATCCCGTTCATAACGCCGCGGCGTGACTGGCACAGTTCCATGATGGCGCCCACGAACTCGTTGGGGGCCAGGATGGTGGCGGAGACCATGGGTTCGCGCACCTCGGCGATTTTGCCGGTGGGGTACTCGCTGGGGTTGGTCACGCGGACCACCCTCTTGTCCTCCAGGGTCACCTCGTATTCCACGTTGGGTGCGGTGGAGATGAGGTCCAGGTTGTATTCGCGCTCCAGGCGTTCGCGGGTGATCTCAAGGTGCAGGAGACCCAGGAAGCCCACCCGGAACCCGAAGCCCAGCGCAGCCGAGGTCTCCGGTTCGTACACCAGCGCGGCGTCATTGAGCATGAGCTTCTCGAGGGCGTCCCGGAGTACAGGGTAGTCGGCGCCGTCCAGCGGGTAAAGGCCGGAGAACACCATGGGCTTGGCGTCGGCGTAGCCGGGGAGCGACTGGGCGGCCGGTTTGGCAAGGTTGGTGACAGTGTCGCCCACCTTGGACTGCCGGACATCCTTCACGCCGGTGATCAGGTAGCCCACTTCGCCGACGCCCAGGCCCTTGGAGGGCGTGGGCTCCGGGGAGCTGACCCCGATTTCCAGGAGCTCGTGGGAGGCCCTGGTGGACATCATCTGGATGCGTTCACGCGGGTGCAGCATCCCGTCCATCACGCGGACGTAAGTCACCACGCCGCGGTAGGTGTCGTAAACCGAGTCGAAGATCATGGCGCGGGCCGGCGCATCCGGGTCGCCCTTCGGCGCAGGCAGGTCGCGGACGATCTTGTCCAGGAGGGCTTCCACGCCGACGCCGGTCTTGCCGGACACTCGCAGGACATCCTCAGGATCGCCGCCGATCAGGTTGGCCAGCTCGGCGGCATATTTCTCGGGCTGGGCCGCCGGCAGGTCGATCTTGTTCAGGACCGGAATGATCGTGAGGTTGTTTTCCATCGCCAGGTAGAGGTTGGCAAGCGTTTGGGCCTCGATGCCCTGGGCTGCGTCCACCAGCAGGATTGCGCCCTCGCAGGCAGCCAGCGACCTGGACACCTCATAGGTGAAGTCCACGTGGCCCGGGGTGTCGATCATGTTCAGCGCGTAACTGACACCGTCCACCTCCCACGGCATGCGGACCGCCTGCGACTTGATGGTGATGCCGCGTTCGCGCTCAATGTCCATCCGGTCCAGGTACTGGGCCTTCATGTCGCGCGCCTGGACCACGCCGGTGGACTGCAGCATCCGGTCAGCCAGGGTGGACTTGCCGTGGTCAATGTGCGCGATGATGCAAAAGTTCCGAATAATTGCCGGATCTGTCGCGGCGGGCACCGGTGCGGTGCGGGCCATGGGAGACACGCAGGGTCCTTACTGTTGGCTTTTCTGCAGCCATCCGCCAGGCACGCGAAGGGCGCCTGCGGTCCAGCCGCACGTCTTTAACGTCCAGTGTCCCACGTCCGCGACCCCGCCACCGCATCCCGACCGGCTTCTGCGCGCTGTTTCAACGGCGCAGCCCCGCCGATAAGCTGTCGGGATGGCCATTGATCTCCGCTCCCTGGCAAACGCTGTCCGCCGTGGCCTGCGCATGCTGCAGACACAGCCCAAGGCCCAACAGCCGGTCCCCGGCCAGCACCGCGGCGGAAAGCGGCCCGCCCCCGGCGAAGGTACTCCCGCCGAATCCGCCGCCTATCCCGGGGATTACCGCGGCCGCGGCTCTGTCCGCTACGCCCCTCAGCCCGATGGCGACCCGGATCCGGGCGAAGTGGTGTGGGCCTGGGTGCCCTATGAGGAGGATCACGGCAAGGGAAAAGACCGCCCGGTGCTGTTGGTGGGGCATAACGGCCCGTTCCTCCTGGGACTGATGCTGACGAGCAGGGACCGGGTTCCTGCCGGGACGTCGTCCCCGGACTACGTGGACCCTGGCTCCGGGGGGTGGGACAAACAGGGCAGGGACAGTGAGGTGCGGCTGGACCGTATCCTCCAGATCCGCCCGGACGCGATCCGGCGCGAAGGCGCGGTCCTGGACAGGGTGCGGTTTGAAAAGGTGGCAGCCGGACTGCGGCGGCGACACGGCTGGACCTGACCACCTGAAATGGCCAGGGCGGCCGCTGACCTGCTAATCTTTATTGCTGTGTGTCCGTGCAGGTCGACGGTCACTGATGGCTGGCCGCCATAGGTATCCCCACGCCGCTCAGTCAAGGCCAGCCTGAAAGCCCTCTAGACCATTTCCGCATTACAAAGAGAGTTCACACGTGGCGAATATCAAGTCCCAGAAGAAGCGCATCCTGACCAACGAGAAGGCCCGCCTGCGCAACAACGCAGTCAAGTCCGAGCTGAAGACGGCCATCCGCGCCGTCAACACCGCTGTTGAGTCCGCTGACAAGGAAGCTGCTACTACTGCGCTCGTTTCTGCCAGCCGTAAGCTGGACAAGGCTGTCAGCAAGGGTGTTCTGCACAAGAACAACGCAGCGAACCGTAAGTCGGCGATCTCCAAGAAGGTCAACGCACTCTAAGGTTTCCAGTTCCCACGAACTGATGGTGTGGCCGGTACCCTCGGGTGCCGGCCACACGCTTTTAGGCCGGGGCGCCTTCAGGTCCGGGCGCCTTTAGGACCGCCGCTCCAGGAGCCGCGGCAGCACGCCGTCGAACATCCCCGGCACATGCCGGAATGGAGTGCGGGGAGCTTACAGGTCCCGTGGACGCGCTGTGGGCTACCTGCCCTGGACGGACATGGCAATCACGGTGACGGCATGCTCCACCGCGTAGACGGGGTCCCGGGACAAGCCCTTGACCTGCGCGTCAGCTTCTGCCGTGGCTTGGATGGACCGCACCAGGCCTTCCGGGGTCCAGCGCCGGACGTCGCGCTGCGCCTGTTCCACCAGCCAGGGCTGCATGCCCAATTCCGCCGCGATCTGCGCGGACGATCCGGAGGCACCTGCCACCCGTGCCACCGTCCGCAGCTTGGATGCGAGTGCAGCGACCAGCGGTACGGGGTCAGCGCCGGTGGCAAGGGCGTGGCGCAGCGTCGACAGGGCAACGGGTGCGTTTCCAGCCATGGCAGCGTCGGCCACCTTGAAGGCGGTCGCTTCGACCCGGCCGCCGTAATACTTGTCCACGGTGTCAGTGGTGACGGTGCTTCCCGCATCGGCGATCAACTGGGCGCAGGCGGCAGCAAGTTCTGACAGATCCGCTCCCACGGCGTTCACCAGGGCCTGCACGGCGTCCTGGTTGATGCGTCGTCCGGCTGCCTTGAACTCCGCGGAAACGAATTGGACCTTGTCCGCATCCTTCTTCAAGGGCTGGCACTCGACGACGGGCCAGCCATCTTTCCTGATGGCATCGAGCAGCTTTTTGCCGCGGGCTCCGCCTGCGTGGCGAAGCACGACGACGGCGTCCTCCTCCGGGTGCTGCAGGTAACCGAGGGCATCGGCAAGGAAGGCGTCATTCATGCCTTCGACGGCTTCGACCTCGATGAGCTTGCTTTCGCCGAACAGTGACGGGCTCACCTGCATGGTCAGGGTGCCTGCCTCATAGGCGGCCGCGTTGATGCGGCTCACTTCCACGTCCGGCGCGGCCGCCCTGACCTGGGACCGGATTCTGTCCATTGCCCTGATGCCCAGGTATTCTTCCGGACCGCCCACCAGGACGATCCGGGCCGGGGTGACGTCCCGCCAGGAGGCTGTGTTGGACGCCGGGGAGCGGGGTGCTCGCTTTTGCGCAGCGGCCATCGACAGTTCCTTCCGGAGGTTTTCTTGCAGTATCCCAGCCTGCCACGTCTGCGCCCGCGGTCCAAGCTGCGGATGCCGCCCAAGCGTTGCAGCCGGAGCTCCAGCAGCTCCAGGGCCGCCACGGTTCGGGTGTGCGATTTCCGGACATGGTGAAGGAGCCGGACGGGCCTTGCCGCTGCCCAAACAACGCTAAGCGACAGGACCGACAGCAGCACCATCGACAGCATCCCGGGCGCCCCTTCCGGCCAGGGAAGCGACGAGCCCGGCAGCTGGGCTGCGATCCTGGCCGTGGCGGCGACGCCGGTGCTGAAGGTTCCCGCAACGGCTATCAACGCCGTGGCAGCCCACGGCAGCACCACCACCAGGGGCACGGCTGCTGTTCCCAACAGGGTCACGGGAGCCACCAAAGGCGAAGCGACGACGTTAGCCACCAGCGAATAGGTCGCAAACTGGGGCTGCAGGAGCACGATGACCGGCCCGCACAGCAGCTGGGCGGACAACGGAACCGCTATCGCGGCAGCCAGCCATCGCGGGACTGCCACAGGTATCCAACCGACGATTCTCCGTCCCAGGAGGATGATCCCCAGTGTGGCCAGGACGGAAAGCAGGAAGCCGAAGCTCGTACCCAGGGCCGGATCCACCAGCAGCAGCCCCAGGACGGCCAGGCACAGGAAGCTCAGCCCACGGCCAGGGCGTCCACCGGCCAGGGCGGCGACCCCGATTGCTCCCATCAGCGCCGCCCGCAGGACGCTGGCATCAGGTCCCACCAGGACCACGAACAGCGCCAGGCCGCCGAGGGCCGCGGCTGCGGCGGGGGCGCGCGGCAGCCGGAACCGCCGGGACAGCAGCAACAGCGCTCCCAGTACCAGGCTGCAGTTTGCCCCGCTGACCGCCGTAAGGTGCGTCATACCAACGGCCTTCATCGCGTTGTTCAGTCCCTCGTCCAGGGCACTGGTGTCACCGGTGACCATCCCTGGCAGAAGCCCGCGGGCATCGGGCGCCAGGAAAGCCGAGGCGGAAACGAAACGGCCCCGAAGATCCTTGGCCGGCCCCTCCAGCAGTGAGCCGTCCGCCGCCTTGCCGGGAGCCGTGGAAGCAGCCAGGTATCCCGCCTCCTGCCCGCCAAGGTCTGCCGGCCGCAGCTTCCCCGCGGCGCGCAACGTTTGCCCTGGCACCACGGCGCCCCACCCCTGCCCGCCCATCACGACGAGCCGTGCGCGGGTGCGCACCAGGACGCCGCCCGTGGTCACCTCCCTCGTCCACACCGGCACCGACCAGCGTTCCGCCGCCCCTCCAGGGCCTCCCAGTACGCGCGGGTTTGCGGCTACCTCAACGACGGCGACGGCTGACTTGCCAGCCGCAATGGCCTCGGCCAGGGGCCCGTCGAACCGTTGGCTTGACGCTGCCGCGGAGTGGGCCGCCGCCGCGGCGGCCAGCATCAGGGAGACGCCCAATGCTGCCCGGAAGCTTCGGCCCCGGGCGCTGCGGCTCCCCGGCCCCGATGCGCGGCCGACGGCGGCACCAACCTTTCCTGCCCGTCCGGCCTTCGCAGCGCGGGCGAGGGAAAAGGCGCCGAGTGCCGCCAGCGCACAGCACAGGGCGGCCAGTTCCGTGGGCGGGAGCCAGAGTCCGGCCACTGAGGCGGCCCACACCAGTGCCGCGGGCAGGGCAAGCCGGAGGTCGGTGCGGCGCCGGGATCCTGCAGAGCGGGCGTCACTTGCCTCCTGGCCCTTGCCGCTATCGGCCATCCGCTTGCGAACGTGTTCCACGCCCTGGACCAGCGCTGTCGAAGGATGCTCTGTCCCTGGGGAAGCCGTGGCCGCCCTGCCTGGGTAGGTGCCCTGAACTGCGGATTCGACGAACCGGCTCCAGGGACTCCTGGCTCCCTCCGGCCTGCTGGCGTCCCCCTGCCTTCGCTGGTCTGTAGCCCTGCCTGTCCTGCCCTTCTTTGCTGCCACCGGGACGCCTTAGACCGTCACCAACGGCAGCAGGGCTTCAAGCATCTTCGGCCCGACGCCATCCACCGCGTCCAGTTCTTCAACGCTCGTGAAAGGACCATGGTCCTTGCGCCAGTCAACAATCCGCTGCGCGAGCACCGGCCCGACCTTCGGCAGCATGTCCAGCTCGGCAGCATCAGCGGTATTGAGATTAATCTTCTTGCCGGCTGCCGCTCCTGGCTGGCCCGTGCGGTTGGACCCACTGCCACTCGACCCGGCATCTACGGCTCCTGTGCCGCCCGGGTCGGTTCCACCGGACTCGAAGGAATCGGCTGCGGAAGGCACCGGCTCCCCGCGCTGCGGAACATAGATCTTCTGCCCGTCCTCCACCACCAGGGCCAGGTTGAGCCGGTTCACGTCAGCGTCCGGGACCGGACCGCCAGCGGCAGCAATGGCGTCATCCACGCGGCTGCCTTGTTGGAGCCTGATGACACCGGGCGTGGCTACGGCTCCTGCGACGTGCACCACCACAAGCCCGCCGGGAGTTGGCTGTCCCGGGCCGCTGCCCGGATCCCCGCCGCCTGTTTCTCCGCCATCTACGTCGCCGGATTCCGTATCCGCGGGCGGAGTGCTGTCAGCAGCGGTTCCGCGGGCTCCCGCAGTCTTCCCGCCGGCACTGGCACCGCTTAGGGGCAGGACCTCCGGGGATCCCGCCCCTGCCTGCCACCAGAAGCAGGCTCCCGCAGCCACTGCCAGGGCACCCAGCAGCAGGGCAACCCGCAGTCCCACCCGCCACCGGAGCGACGGCACACCGCCGGACCCGCTCCCCGGGCTGCCGGTTTCCGACCCGCCTGTTTTGGTCCCACCTGTTTCGCCGGGGCCGCGGTACTCAAAACCGCCACCGGGTCCGTCCCCCAGGAGCCCGGGGGGCGCCTCCCCCAGCGTCGCCTGCAGCCGGTCCCTCGCATGACGGGCCTGCTGACGTGCTGCTCCAGCATCCCGGCGTGACATAGCTCCACCCTAGGAACCGCAGCCAGTCGACGGCACAGGCCAAGGGGGCTATGTGGAAAGTTGGGCGCACTGGATGGGACCCGCAGCGGCGGCTACTGCTTCCCCGTCTCTTCGATAAACTCCTGCGCGATCTGCGACATCACCCCAAGAGCCTCTTCCTCGCTTACCGCCATCCTGGTATTGGATCCCATGTCGAGTGACACCGTTCCGGCAAGGACGCGGAGCCCGACGCCAGTGATGTTCCCGTTGATGGATTGCTTCGTCACGTAGGCCTTCTCCCCGACGTCCGGACCCGGAAGAAGTTGAACGGTGAACTTCTGGGGGCCCGTGGCTCCGGACACCGTTTGGTCGAACGTGGCGCAGTGCTCCATCAGCTGCTGGCTGTAGTCAAAGTCGGCTTTGGCGAGGGTTTCCCGGGGAGCGCTTCGCACATCGAAGAGAATCATGCCGGCTCCCTGCCCGCCAAGGTTGAATACCTCCCCCAGGGCAAAGCCCATGGTGAAGTCCAGCTGCGCCTCGTGCTGCCACGATCTGTGGAAAACGTTGCATTCAGCCGGCTCGGTGGGACCGAGGATGGATGATCCCGGAGGGACTGGCGGCTGGGTCATCAACGCGTACGACTTGCGTGCCATGGCCGTGTCCTCGGCTCTTCCGCCGTGTGGCTCCAGGACTTTGCTGCTGATGGCCATGAGTTCCTGGTCCGTGAAGACCTTGGGCGACGCCGTGGTGGGCTCTGCCAAGGGGGTCGTGCTGGATGAGTCTGTCGGGTTAGTACTGCTGCCGGTCGGCGAAGCCGTGTCAGCTGGTTGCCCGGACCCGCATGCGGTGAGGATCAGCAGTCCTGCGCCCAGCATGACGGTTTTTCCGAACTGACCGGCGCACGTGGGGTTTTGCACAGAACTCCTGGTCTGCCGATGCATCCGGATTTCCTCCTGTCTGTTATCACCTGCCGTATATCGGCGCGGCGGGCACGGGCTGGCTCAGAAGTCGATCCCCTTGACGAGGGTAATCAGCTGGTCCCTGGTCTGCTCATCAGTGGGCCCGTCCGGTGAAATCAGGATCTGCGCGGTGAAGATTGCCATGTTCTGCCCGCGGGCGACCATGAGGGACATGATCGTGACCGGAACATCGCTCTCCGGCCTGAGCGACTTCGGTCCGCCCGGTTCCGAACGGGTAACGAGAATCGCTTTGTCGCCAACGCCCTGGATGTTTTGGCCATCCGGCGGCAACGGTCCCGAGAGCGCGGCCGCACCTCCCTGGTGCAGTTCGATGGCGAACACGAGCGAGTCCGGACCCGGTGTGCCCAAGGCGCCAAAGCGGTACCGGCAGCTGCCCTCACCCGGGAGAACCTGCGCCTGGGTGGTGGCACCGAAGGCCTGCTTGAGAGCGTCGGTGCTGACCAGGGCGCATACGGGGCTGTTCGTGGAAGCCTGCGGTCCCACAGGCGGCGCATGCGGAACACGAAGTTCACTGCCGTTGCCCCACCCGCCGTCGACGGCTGCCTGGGCCAGTGCGTGCGCGGAAGCGTTGCCGTCCGGTACCGGAGTTCCTGCTGCGAGAGGCGGCATGGCCACGATGCGCAGGTCGAGGGACTCGTTGCCCCTGACGGCCTTGAGCACCGTATTTGCCGACGCCCCACCGGGCTCGCCGCGGAACCACCCCGTCCACTGCATGCAGGCGAAGTCCCCGATGCCATCCACCGCTGAGCAGTCGGCGGCCTTTTTCGTTTCGGCGATTTGGGCGGCCGATGCGGGCGACGTCAGCGATACCGACAGCGCAAGTACCTTGTCGTACTTGCTCATGTAGCTGCACAGATAGGCCGGACTGCCCGCAGGTTTGCCACTTTGCCCCATTTGGACCAGCCCGGGGTCCACCTTGGCGGCGATCGTGGGCGTAATCAGGTCACAGGCAGGGCTCCCGGATCCGGTTGCCTGGGGCTGGGTTGGCGATGAGGGGCCGCCTCCCTGTGAGCATCCAGCCAGGACGAAAGCCAGTACGGCCGGGAGGGCGAGGACTGTCCAAAAAGCGCGAATTTCGGGAGCACGCATGTTTTCCTCCGGTCCCCTGGCTGCTGTCCCGAAGCGGAACGGGACTGACGCGAAGACACTACGGATTCCCGTAGATTCCCACCAGAGGCCAAGGACCTTGCGGACGAGGTGGGGTTTCCAAAGCCTGGCTTGAGGGCTTGAGCGGAGCGCCCACGGACATGCGCCCTACCCTGGCAGGTGGGAACTTTCCGGCGCGGCGGCGGTCCTGCCAACAATGACGGCCAGCACGCCGAGCCCCGCATGGGCTGCCAGGACGGCAGGAAGCGAACTGATCTGGGCTGGAGGGCACTCTGGAAGGGCCGCCTCCAGCCGCACCGCCAGGCTCTCCGCTTCCTCAGGATTGCCGAAGTGGTGGACGGCCAGGACCACGGAGTCCCCTGGATGCGGCGCAGCCGCGGCCACAACGATTTCCTCAAGCCGCGCCACCGCCCGCGCCGCCGAACGCACCTTTTCCAGCGGGACTATCCTGCCGCCGTCGACCGCCAGGATTGGCTTGATGGCGAGCATGGTCCCCAGGAGCGACGCCGCAGCCCCGATCCGTCCGCCGCGGCGCAGCTGCTCCAGGCTGGGCACATAGAAAAAGACCTTGGTACGTCCAGCCTGGGCCGCTGCCGCAGCGGCCACTTCAGTCCGGTCACCGCCGACCGCCGCCACCGCCACCGCCGCCTGCACTGCCATGCCCTGCGCCATGCCGACGGTCCCGGTGTCAACCACGTCCACCGGAATCCCCACCTTGGCTGCAGCCAGCCGTGCAGCGTCCGCCGTGCCCGAGAGTTCGCCTGAGATGTGCACCGAAACAATTCCCTCAAACCCCCGCAGTTCCGCGGCACGGAAGGCCTGCTCGAACTGCCCGGGGGACGGCCTGGACGTTTTCACCGGTGACCCGGCGGCCAGGGCCACGGCAATGGTTTCCAGAATGTCGTCTTCGCCCTCGCCGTAGATTTCCGCGCCGACCATGACCGGCATCGGAGTCACTGTAAGGATGCCGTCCCGCGGCAGTGCGCTGACATAATCCGCCGGCAGGGCGGCCGCTGAGTCCGTGACGACGGCGGTGCGCACCACGGCGCTCCCGCCCGGGCGCCTGGTCCCGGGCCGGGCAGCAGGACGGAGGCCCGACAGCCGTGCACGGACCCACGGCCAGGCTGCGGCGTTACTGTCGGGCAAGGTGCCTCCTGGCGACGGTGTCCGGCTCGAACAGCACCGGCCGCCGGAAAGTCTCCGGCGGCCGGTGCATCACTGCGGGTGCAGCAACTATGCCGGAACGATGTTGACCAGCTTAGGCGCACGGACGATCACTGTGCGGATGCCCCGGCCGTCCATGGCACGCTGGACGTTCTCCGATGCGAGGGCCAGCTCGCGCAGCTGGCCCTCGGAGACGTCCGGGGACACCTCCAGCCGGTCGCGGACCTTGCCCTGCACCTGGACGACGGCGGTGACCGTGTCCTGGACCAGGAGGGCGGGGTCGTGGGCCGGCCAGCCTGCGTTGGCCACCGATGCAGGGTGCCCCAGCAGGTTCCACATGTCCTCTGCGGTGTACGGCGCGAACAGGCTGAGGATCACGGCAACCGCTTCGGCGGCTTCGCGGACGGCAGGATCGGCTGCGCCCGCACCCGCGTCGATGACCTTGCGCGTGGCGTTGACCAGCTCCATGAGCTTGGCCACCACCACGTTGAACTTGTTGGCATCCAGCAGTTCGGCGGCGTCGGCGATGGTGCGGTGCGTTACCGAACGCAGCCCGCGGTCTCCGGTTGCGGCGTCCACACCGGGTTCGCTGGTGACGTCCTGGGCGAGGCGCCACGCGCGGGCCAGGAACTTGGCCGAACCGGACGGCGACACGTCCGCCCAGTCGACGTCGTCCTCGGGCGGGGAGGCGAACACCATGGTGAGCCGGACAGCGTCCACGCCGTACTTGTCGAGCTGTTCGCCGAGGTCCACGCCGTTGCCCAGCGACTTGCTCATTGCCTTTCCGCCGTTGAGCACCTGGCCTTGGTTGAGGAGGGCACTGAAGGGTTCGTCGGCATCGATCATGCCGAGGTCGTGGATGACCTTGGTGAAGAAGCGGGCGTACAGCAGGTGGAGGATGGCGTGCTCCACGCCGCCCACATACTGGCCCACGGGCATCCAGTCATTGATCTTCTGCGGATCGAAGGGGCCTTCGGTGTAGTGCGGCGAGACGAAACGCAGGAAGTACCAGGACGAGTCCACGAACGTGTCCATGGTGTCCGTATCCCGCTTGGCGGGGCCGTGGCAGGTGGGGCATTCCACGTTGACCCATTCCTCCGCCGCGGCGAGCGGCGAGGTGCCCTTGGGTGCCAGGTCCTCACCGCGGAGGTCCGAGGGCAGGGTTACCGGCAGCTGTTCATCCGGTACGGGGACTTCACCGCAGGACGGGCAGTGGATGATGGGGATGGGCGTACCCCAGAAGCGCTGGCGGCTCAGCAGCCAGTCGCGGAGCCGGAAGTTCACGAACTTCTCGCCAGTACCCTGCCGTTCCAGCATGGCAATGGCGGCCGGGATGGCGTCAGCCTTGGGCAGGCCGTCCAGCTCGCCCGAGTTGATCAGGGTGCCTTCCCCCGCCGTTGCGGTGCCGGACACGGCGGGGTCCTCCTCGCCGGTGTCCAGGACCGCGCGGACCGGCAGGTCGAAGGTCTTGGCGAAGTCGAGGTCGCGCTGGTCGTGGGCAGGGACGGCCATGATGGCGCCCGTGCCGTAATCCGCCAGGACGTAGTCGGCGGCCCATACGGGCAGCTTCTCCCCGTTCAGCGGGTTGATGGCGTAGCGGCCGGTGAAGACGCCGGTCTTCTCGCGCTCTGTGGACTGGCGTTCGATCTCGGAGAGCACCTTGACCCGTTCGCGGTAGTCGTCCAGGGCAGCAGCGTGCTCGTCCGTGACAAGTTCGACGGCGAGCGGCGCGTCGGCGGCCACCACGAAGAAGGTTGCCCCGTACAGGGTGTCCGGGCGGGTGGTAAAGACCGTGACGTCCTTGGCGGGCCTGCCGCCGTCGGCTTCGATCACGAAGTTCACGTGCGCACCCTCGGACCGGCCGATCCAGTTCTTCTGCATGGCCAGGACGCGTTCGGGCCAGTGGCCGCGGAGCTCGTCCATGTCATCCAGCAGGCGGTCCGCGTAGTCGGTGATCTTGAAGTACCACTGGTTCAGGGACTTCTTGGTCACGGTGGTGCCGCAGCGCTCGCAGGCGCCGTTGACAACCTGCTCGTTGGCCAGGACGGTCTGGTCCTTGGGGCACCAGTTGACCGGGGAATTCTTGCGGTAGGCAAGGCCGCGCTCGTAGAAGCGCTTGAACAGCCACTGCGTCCAGCGGTAGTACCCGGGATCGGAGGTGTGCAGCCGGCGCGACCAGTCGGCGGAGATGGCGTACCTCTTGAAGGAGGCTGCCTGGGTGTCGATGTTGGCGTACGTCCACTCGCTGGGGTGGGCGTTGCGCTTGATGGCGGCGTTCTCCGCGGGCAGGCCGAAGGAGTCCCACCCGATGGGGTGCAGGACGTCGTAGCCCTTTTGCCGCAGGTAGCGCGCCACCACGTCGCCCATGGCGAACGCCTCGGCGTGGCCCATGTGCAGGTCGCCGGACGGGTACGGGAACATGTCAAGCACGTAGCGGCGCTCCCGCGACCCGTCGTCCACCGGGGTGAAAACCTTGAGGTCTTCCCACACCTGGGGCCATTTGGCCTCCATGGCGGTGAAACTGTAGGTGCCCTCTTCAGGCTCCGCCGATACTGTTGTTGCTGTTCCGGTCTCTGTCTCCGGCTGAACGCCCACTGCTGCCCTCTTCTGTTCTGTTACGGCATCTGTGCTGCCATAACGGCCTGATCCTCCTGCTGCCGGCCCGGCGCCATGCCCCGGACACACAAAAGCCCCTCTCCATGGAGGGGCTGCCGCTCAGCTGTCCGATAATCGGAGCCGGCGGCTAACTAAGCAGAAGGATCGCACGCATGGATCTACTTTAGCGCACCGGCACGTTGCCTGCCTCAGCCGGGCCTTACGGCCCGTTGCATTGCCCGGGGCAAGCGCGCATGATCATCCCACAACGTTGGGAGGCGGCACACGATGTCAGAGGCAACCACCGCCGGCCCTCCTGAAGGGCAGCCCCTCTCCCTGTGGCTGGCCACCGCCGGCACCACCGACTTCCCGGAATTGCACGGCACCGTGGAAGTGGACGTGGCAATCATCGGCGGGGGCGTGGCCGGGTTGACGGCAGCGCTGGCCCTGAAGCGTTCGGGCCGCTCGGTGGCGGTCCTTGAAGCCGGCCGGATCGGCACCGGCGTCACCGGGCACACCACGGGCAAGGTAACTTCCCTGCATCGCCTCGCGTACACGGAGCTCCAACGCAATCACGGCGCGTCCGCCGCCCGAACCTATGGGCTGGCGAACCAGGCCGCCCTGGAATACATCGGCGGCGTGGTGGCGGCGGAGGGCATCTCCTGTGGTTTCCGCCGGGTTGCCAATTACACGTTTACCGCAGGGCCTGACATGCTGCCGCAGGTGCGGGCAGAAGCCGCGCTCGCGGCCGGCCTCGGCCTGCCCTCGACCTTCACGGCGGATGTACCGCTGCCCTTTCCCGTGGCCGGCGCCGTCCGGTTTGACGGCCAGGCGCAGATTCATGCCGTCCAGTACCTCCAGGGCGTAGCTGGGAAAGTGGACGGAGGCGGCAGCTTCGTCTTCGAGCGGACGCGCGCCCTGGAGTTGCGCGAGGGCACCCCCGTCACCGTGGTCGCCGCCAACGGGACAGTGCTGGCCGGGGACGCGATCGTGGCCACGAACATTCCCTTCGGCGACCACGGACGGTTTCAAGCACTGTGCCTGCCGCACCGCTCGTATATTGTCGCCGCGCCGGTTGATGCCCCTCCCCTGGACGCGACCTTCATCAGCGCCGATGAGCCGATGCATTCGCTGCTGACGGTTCGGCTGAACGGGGTGACGTTCCTGCTGGTGGGCGGCCAGGGCCACCCCGCCGCCGAGCAGGTGGATCCGGCACTGCGCTATGCGGGCCTGGCGCGTTATGCCCGCGGCCAGTTCGGGGCCGGCAGCGTGGCCTACCGCTGGTCCACCCAGGACGGCTTGCCGCGCGACGGACTGCCCTACGCCGGGCCGCTGAACCCGGACAGCCGGCACGCCTTCGTCATCACCGGCCTGCGCAAGTGGGGCCTGACAAACGGTACGGCCGCAGCCCTGATGCTGGTGGACCTCCTCAACGGCACGCCCAATGAGTGGGCGGCACTGTTTGACAGCAACCGCGCGTCGTCGCCGGCCACAATGCCGGCAGCGGTGCCGGAAGCGGCAGGAGCACCGGCGACCGGGGACACCGTTTCCCGGGAAGGTACCGCACGGGGCACACCGGACCTGGGCCTGGATGACGGCACGGTGGTTGAAACGGACGGGACCAGCACGGCGTGCTACCGGGATACAGCGGGACAGATCCACGCAGTGTCCGCGATCTGCACCCATCTCGGCTGCACTGTCGGTTTCAACCGGGGAGACCGCACATGGGACTGCCCCTGCCACGGTTCCCGGTTCGACGTGTACGGCAAAGTCGTCCAGGGGCCGGCCATCGAGGATTTGCCCCCGCGCCCTGTGCCATGACGTCCCGCGCACTGCCGCCCTGGAAGATCCGCCGCACATGGCAGGGGCCGCCCTGCCTGGAAAAGGCAGGGCGGCCCCGAAAGGTTTGACGAACGTTACCTGACGTCCTCGTCCACCCATTCCATGGACTTGGTGACCGCCTTCTTCCAAAGCCGCATCTGGCGTTCCTGCTCCGCCTTCTCCATCTGCGGTTCCCAGCGCTTGTCTTCAGACCAGTTGGCCGAGCACTCGCCCAGGTCCTTCCAGAACCCAACGGCCAGGCCTGCTGCGTAGGCAGCACCGAGCGCCGTGGTCTCGATGACCTTGGGACGGATCACCGGGACGCCCAGGATGTCCGCCTGGAACTGCATGAGCGCGTCGTTGGCGACCATGCCGCCGTCGACCTTCAACTCGCTCAACGGCACGCCGGAGTCCGCGTTGACCGCGTCCAGCACCTCGCGGGTCTGGAACGCGGTGGCTTCCAGCGCGGCGCGGGCGATGTGGTTCTTGTTGACGAACCGTGTCAGGCCCACGATCGCACCACGGGCATCCGAGCGCCAGTACGGGGCGAACAGACCGGAGAACGCCGGGACGATGTACACGCCGCCGTTGTCCTTCACCGAGGCGGCAAGGGTTTCCACTTCCGGAGCGCTGCTGATCATGCCCAGGTTGTCCCGCAGCCACTGCACCAGGGAGCCTGTAACCGCGATGGATCCTTCCAGGGCGTAATGCGGTTTGGCGTCGCCCAGTTTGTAGCCCACGGTGGTCAGGAGCCCGTTCTTCGAGTGGACGATTTCCTCGCCCGTGTTGAAGATCAGGAAGCAGCCCGTGCCGTAGGTGTTTTTCGCTTCGCCGGCGTCGAAGGCGGCCTGGCCGAAGGTTGCGGCCTGCTGGTCGCCCAGGATGCCCGCCACCGGTGTCTCGCGGAGCAGCTGGGAACTGTGGACCGTGCCGTACACCTCCGAGGAGGACTTGATCTCCGGCATCATGCTGCGCGGAACGCCAAAGATACCCAGGATCTCGTCGTCCCACTGCAGCGTCTCAAGGTCCATGAACAGGGTGCGGGAGGCGTTGGTGACGTCGGTGACGTGGACACCGCCGTCGACGCCGCCGGTCAGGTTCCAGAGCACCCAGGCGTCGGTGTTACCAAAGACCAGGTCCCCGGCCTCTGCCTTTTCCTTGGCACCGTCCACGTTGTCCAGGATCCACTTGATCTTGGTGCCGGAGAAATAGGTGGCCAGCGGCAGGCCAACCTTCTGTTTGAAGCGCTCCGCTCCGCCGTCCTTGGCCAGCTGGTCCACGATGTCCTGGGTGCGGGTGTCCTGCCACATGATGGCGTTGTACACGGGCTTGCCGGTGGTCTTGTCCCACACCACGGCGGTTTCGCGCTGGTTGGTAATGCCGACGGCGGCGATATCGTGCCGCGTCAGGTTCGCCTTTGAGAGTGCTGAAGCGATGACCTCGCGGGTGTTGTTCCAGATCTCCGAGGCGTCGTGCTCCACCCACCCGGCCTGCGGGAAGATCTGCTCGTGTTCCATCTGGCCGGAGGACACAATGGCCCCGCTGTGGTCGAAGATGATGGCGCGGGTGCTGGTGGTGCCCTGGTCGATGGCGATTACGTACTGGTTCATAATGACGTCCTTGTCTTGTTGTTCAAACTGGTTGGTGGAGGCTTAGGCGGCAGCGGTGATGATGATCGGAACGATCCTTGCAACAATCCCGGCCAGGGCGCCGCCGACGAGCGGGCCAACCACCGGGATCCAGGAATAGCTCCAGTCACTGGAGCCCTTGCCCTTGATGGGAAGGACTGCGTGGGCAATGCGGGGTCCCAGGTCACGGGCCGGGTTGATGGCGTAGCCGGTGGGGCCGCCCAGGGAAACACCGATGCCCACCACGAGCAGCGCCACGGCGAGCGGACCAAGTCCCGAGGGGGTGCCACCGAGGGTCAGGATCACGAAGACCAGGACGAAAGTACCGATGATCTCGGTGATCAGGTTCCAGGGCGTGGAACGGATGGCAGGGCCGGTGGAAAAGGTACCCAGCTTGCCTGCAGGCTCGGGCTCGTCATCAAAATGCTGCTTGTAGGCAAGCCAGCAGACCACCGCGCCGAGGAACGCGCCCAGCATCTCGCCACCGAAGTAGGTCAAGGTGGAGGCGACGTCGACGGCGACCCCCGGGGCGAATTCGGGCTTGCCGTTGAGCAGCAGGCCCAGCGTTACGGCGGGATTCAGGTGGGCACCGGACTTGGCCGCGACGAAGACGCCACAGAAGACAGCGATTCCCCACCCCCATGTGACCATCAGGAACCCGCCGTTGTTGCCTTTGGTCCCCCGCAAAGCCACGTTGGCAACGACGCCGCAACCCAACAGGGTCAGCATGCCCGTGCCAAAGACTTCGGAGAGGAAGACTATTCCTAGAGACATCTTTGACTCCTTCTTTGTTTAGTTGTCGGTCCTCCGCGGGTGAAGGACCGTTGGGCCGGGGCGCTGGTGCACCCCGGCCGGCTGCCCGGCCTCAGGAGACCAGGCTGTGCGTTTCCACCCGGTGGAAACGCTGCAGCACGTCCTGTGCGTGCTTGATCTCAGCGGCGCGGGCTGCGGCGTCCCACTTGAGCGGTACAGACAGCACCTCCGCCACTTCGTTGAGGAGTTCTCCGGTGACCAGCCCGCGGAAGGCCAGTGAGGTACGGCGGATGAGGACATCCACCAGGTGCCCCACCTGCTCGTTCGCCGCCATGAATTCCAGCTCCCGGACGCTGAGCTCGCGGGTGGACCGCAGTGCCTGGTCCGGTTCGGCGTCGAGGTATTCGATCACGGCCTCAGCCCGGGTCCCGTACCGGGTCAGCAGCCCGGCGGTGCGGTCAGCGTCGCGGCCGGCGGCCATGTGCGCCTTGATCCACTTCTGGACGCCCGCCTCGTCGGCCGGGAACCCGGCGCCGCCGCCGATGGGGAGCTGCGCCGTCGAAAGCCTGCGCTGCACGCCGAGCTCGCTGAGGACGTCGTTGGTCAGGTGTTCGGCGAGGGCCCGGAACGTGGTCCACTTGCCTCCCACCAGGCTCAGCACGACGGCGCCCGTTCCGTTTGTTCCCGAGGTGCGCCGTTCAATGCGGTAGTCGCGGGACACGAAGCCCGGCTGGGTGGCATCGTGGCTCGGCAGGGGGCGCACACCGGAGAACGTGTACACGATGTCGTCAGGCGTGACGTCAATGGACGGGAAGACGTGGCCGATGAGGTCGAAGAAGTACTGGATTTCCTCGTCGGTGCAGACGGCGTCTTCCGACATGTCTGCGTCGACGTCCGTGGTGCCCACCAGCACGCGGTCACCCATGGGGTAGATGAGGACAATCCGGCCATCGGTGTGCTCAAAGAAGATTTCCCGGCCACGGCAGGCCTCGAGGAGCCCCGGGTGGTCCAGGACGATATGGGAACCCTTGGTGCCGCCCATGAAGGCAGAAGCGGCGCCCATGGCCTCATTGGTCAGGTCCACCCACGCCCCGGTGGTGTTCACGATGATGTCCGCGGTGAAATCGAACTCTTCCCCCGTGAGTTCATCGCGGAGCCGCACGGTGCTCCCCCGGCCGGTCCCCGGGTTGGGGGCGGGAGACATCGACTGCAGGGAGAGGTAGTTGCTGGCACGGGCTGTATCGCCCTGCGTGCTGGTGGTGGCCTGGGCGTTCGCTGCCCTGCCTGCTTTTTCGCCGTCCTGCAGGACGTCGAGGGTCAGCCGTTCAGGGTTGTGCACGGAGGCGTCGAAGTAGGTGGCAGTGTATTTGACGTCCGGCCGGAGGGCGGGCAGTTCCTGGAGGGCCGCCTTGTGGCTGCGGAACTGATGCCGCGGCACGGTGCCGCCGTCCCGGGAAAACGAATCGTAAAGGCTGAGGCCTGCCTTGATGAGGAACGCACCGCGCTCCTTGGGCTTGCCCTGCTGTTTGTGGGTGAGGAAGCGCAGCGGGGCGGACAGGATGCCGGAGAAAGTGCTGAAGATGGGGATGGTTGTCTGCAGCGGCTTGACGTAGTGGGGGGCGATCTTCAGCAGGCGGTTGCGTTCCACCACGGATTCCCGGACCAGGCGGAACTCGCCGTTTTCGAGGTAGCGGATACCGCCGTGGATCATGTGCGATGATGCGCCGCTTGCGCCCTGGCAGTAATCGCCGCGCTCCACCAGCGCGACGTCGACGCCCTGCAGTGCCAGATCGCGGAACGTTCCCACTCCGTTGATGCCGCCGCCCACCACCAGCACCTTTGCGTGCGGACGGCGCCGCAGGCTGTGGACCGACGGGCGCTCGGCCCGCGGCCGGGCTGCAGTTACAGAAGGTTGGACAGTTGGATCCTTGGGTCCCAAAACGACTCCCTTGGGGCTTTGTGTGATGCGGACACCGCTGGGTAGCGCCCGCCGTTCTGCTCTATTGTTTGGAGAAATGGAAAATGGAGTCAAGGACTATGCACAAACGTGCAGAAGGGAACTGAGATGGCACTTTCGCGGGACCAAGATGCCCTCCGAGCTGCACAAATGTATTACCTGCAGGACCTCACGATGGACGCGATAGCACGCGAACTGCGCACGTCCCGGTCCACCGTTTCCCGCCTTTTGTCCTCGGCGCGGGAGTCCGGCCTGGTACAGATCCAGATCCGCAACCCCCTGGACACCGGGCCCGAACTTGAGGGCATGATCCGGCGGCGGTACAACCTGGACGTCCACGTGGTCCCCATCCTGGGAACGCTCAATGAAGCCGAGACCCTGGACCGGGTTGCCATGCAGGCAGCCCGCACCATCGGGCCCCTGGTGGACTCCAATGCGATCATCGGTGTTGCCTGGGGATCAACCCTCAGCGCGGTGAGCAGGCACCTCACCCGGAAGATCACTCACGACAGCGTGATCGTGCAGCTCAATGGAGCCGGGAACATGCACACCACCGGTATCACCTACGCAAGCGACATCATGCGCAGGTTCGGCAGCGCCTACGGGGCACGGGTGGAGCAGTTCCCCGTCCCCGCCTTCTTCGACCACGCCGCCACCAAGACGGCCATGTGGAACGAGCGCAGCGTGCAGCGGGTCCTGGAGCTGCAGGCCAAGATGAGCATTGCCATCTTCGGCGTCGGTTCTGTTCATGCCGACTATCCCAGCCATGTCTATGCCGGCGGGTACCTCGACGAAGAGGATCTCAATGCGCTCGCCAACTCCGACGTGGTGGGCGACGTCGCGACGGTATTCTTCCGGGCTGACGGGTCCTCGGACGGGATCGTCCTGAACGAACGGTCCACCGGTCCCGCGCTCGCCCAGCTCCGGCAGGTCCGCCGCAGGATCTGCGTGGTGTCGGGCGTCTCGAAGATCAACGGCCTGCGCGGGGCACTGGCAGCAAGGCTCGCCACCGACCTGATCCTCGATGAAGCCACCGCACGCCGGCTGGTCGATTACGAGGGCCTGACCAGCTGAAGTGGGTAGAGTCGTTGCCATGAGAACCTCACCCCGGCTCAGCCTGAACAACGGCGTGCTGATCGACCAGCTCGGCTTTGGGCTGTACAAGGTGCCTGCAGCTGACGCGGAAGGGCTCGTGGCGACGGCGCTCGCCGCCGGTTACCGGCACTTCGACACCGCCGCCATGTACGGAAACGAAACCGGAGTGGCACGCGGCATCAGTTCCCAGTTGGACGCAGGGACCGGCAGCGGCGGCTCCGGCGAACTGTTCCCGGCCCTGACCCGTGAAGACGTGTTCGTCACTACAAAGGTGTGGAATGACCACCATGGCTATGACGCCACACTGCGTGCCTTTGACGATTCCATGGTCAACCTGGGACTGGACTATGTGGACATGTACCTCATCCACTGGCCGTGCCCGCGCCGGGGCCTGTTCCCCGAGACTTATCGCGCCCTGGAGACGCTCTACCGCGAGGGCCGGGTGCGCGCTATTGGGGTCAGCAACTTCCAGCCGGCCCACCTTGACCGGCTGATGCAAAGCGCCGAGGTGGTCCCTGCCGTCAACCAGATCGAACTGCACCCGTGGCTGCAGCAGGAGGAACTGCGCAGCAAGCATGCGGAACTGGGAATCCGCACCGAAGCGTGGAGCCCGCTGGGCCGCGGCCAGGTGCTTGCCGACCCCGTCATCCAGGCGTGCGCCGCAGAGCACCGCAGGACTCCCGCGCAGGTGATCCTCCGCTGGCACATGCAGCTGGGACATATCGCCATCCCCAAAGCCAGCTCCGAAGCACGGATCCGGGAGAACCTGGACGTCTTCGGTTTCGAGCTCTCCGAGCGGGACATGGTGGCAATCACCGCGCTGGACCGCGGGCAGCGGACCGGGTCCCACCCGGACAACGTCAACTAGGCCCGGCCATGGATACCGTAAACCCCGGGACCTCCCCTGCGCCCGCATACGTCAGCGCCGGGCTTTCCGGACGCACCTTAACCTCCACCGTCACCCTCGACGGCGGCACGGTGGCCTTCTGGACCTATGAGCCCGTGCAGGAGAACCCGGATGCCCGCACCATCCTGGTGGTCCATGGATTCCGCGGCGACCACCATGGACTACTGCGCGTCGCGGACCAGCTCCCGGACATGCGCATCATCATGCCGGACCTGCCCGGCTTCGGCAGCTCCGACGCGTTTACCCACGGCCCGCACTCGGTGGAGCGGTACGGGCAGTTCATCACTGCCTTCATGGCTGCCCTGGGCCTGGGCCCGGACACCGTACTGCTGGGCCACTCCTTTGGTTCCATCGTGGCATCGCACTTCGTGGCCAACAACCCGCAGGCCGTGCGTCCCCTGATCCTCATCAACCCCATCGCCGCTCCAGCCTTGGAAGGGCCCAAGGGCGTGATGACCCGGCTGGCGGTGCTGTACTACAAGCTTGCGGCGCGGCTTCCCAGCGGGCCGGGACTGGCCCTGCTGCGCAATCCACTGATTGTGCGGGTTATGAGCGAGACCATGGCCAAAACCCGCGACCCCGGGCTGAGGGCCTACATCCACGGCCAGCACCATGCCTACTTCAGTTCCTTCGCCGACCGGGACAGCCTCCTGGAGTCCTTCACTGCCTCCGTCAGCCACCACGTGGCCGAGGTGGCCGGACGACTGGAACTGCCCGTACTGCTGATCGCCGGCGAAAAGGATGAAATCGCCACGCTCCCCAGCCAGCACAGCCTCCTGGACCTGCTCCCGGACGGAGAGCTGAAGGTGATTCCCGCCGTCGGGCACCTGATCCACTACGAAACGCCTGAGCCGGCCGCCCGCTACATCCGCAGCTTCCTGAAGGACCATCCCGCGTGAAGATCATCATCGATGCACGGTTTACCCGTACCGACCACCACGACGGCATCAGCCGCTACGGCGCCAGCCTGATCGCAGCCACGGCAAAGATCGCGGACGTCTCCATGCTGGTTTCCGACATTCGGCAGCTCACCCTCCTGCCGGACGTTCCCTACACCCTCATCAGCAGCCCGCTCTCGCCGCTAGAGCTGTTCGTTGCCCGGAAGGTCAACGCCATCGGGGCCGACGTGGTGGTCTGCCCCATGCAGACCATGGGCACGTGGGGCCGGAAGTACGGGCTGATCCTGACGCTCCACGACCTCATCTACTACGAACACCCCACTCCCCCGGGATTCCTGCCGGCCCCGGTCCGGCTGCTGTGGCGCCTCTACCACAAAGCGTTCTGGCCGCAGCGGCTGCTCCTCAACCGCGCCGACGTGGTGGCAACGATCAGCCGGACCACGGAAGCGCTGATGGCCAAGTACCGGCTGACGCGCCGGCCCGTGCGCATTATCGCCAACGCCCCGCAGCCGGCGCAGGAACCCCGGGTCCCGGCCGCCGGCGCGGATAAAACGATCATCTACATGGGCTCGTTCATGCCATACAAGAACGTGGAAACCATGGTGGCCGGCATGTCCGGGCTGCCCGGCTACACCCTGCACCTGCTCAGCCGCATCACGCCCCAACGGCAGGCGGAACTGGAAGCCATCGTCCCTGCGGGTGCCGCCGTGGTGTTCCATAACGGCGTGACGGATGCAGAGTACGACAGGCTCCTGCGCCGGGCCACGGCACTGGTGAGCCTGTCCCGTGCCGAAGGCTACGGCCTTCCGCTGGTGGAGGCCATGGCGGTAGGTACCCCGGTGATCGCCAGCGACATTCCCATCTTCCGGGAAGTCGGCGCGGACGCCGCACTCTACGTGGATCCGGAGTCCCCCGGGCAGTTCGCGGACGCTGTGGGCCAACTGCAGGACGACGTGCACTGGCAGGACATGTCCCGCCGTTCCATTGCGCGGGCGGCGGAGTTCAGTTGGGATGAGTCGGCGCGCCAACTGGTTGACGCTGCGCATGAGGTGGTGGCGAAAAGGCGCCGGGCCTAAAGCACACCACCCCCAACGGCACGACAAACCTAGAGCACGTCGACGCCGTCCAGCCGCAGCTGCACCGGGTCCGTCACCCGCTTGGCTGCCACGGCGGCGCGGGTGACCCGCAGGACGCGGACGACGGCGGCAGCATGGCCGTATGGGAAGAACATCAGGGTCCGCACGTCCTCGGCTGAGCGCCTGCCGGAGGGCGGTGCGGTGAGCAGCAGCGGCGAGGGGCCTGCCGTCCGAACCGTGATGCCCGCGCCCGCCAGGTCCGCTTCCACAGCACCCGCATAGTGTTCGACGGCGGCCCGCGGCCCTGTTACCGATGCGATGCGTACCGCCGGGGGAAGCTGGAGTTCCATGCGCAGGGACAGTTCACGGTGGGCATAGCCGGCCGGATCCCACCGCAGCAGCGCCCCGGTAGCGGCGGCGTCCGTGGCTGTGACCACCACCAGGCCCTTGTCCGGGGCGGGGCGGACCAGGGCGGCTGCGTTGAACCAGCGGCGCACCGTGTCTTCGCCCGCGCGGAGGGTTTCCCGGCGCAGCAGGGAATCGCCGTCCAGCAGGAGTGCGGCCGCGTACCCGCCGTCTGCGACAGGTTCGGCCCCCACCGTTGCCACCACCAGGGCTTTAGCGGCGCCCACTGTGGCTTTCACCTGGTCCCCTGAGGACGTGATGACGGTCGTACCGGGAAAGGCACGGCCAAGCTCTTCCGCGGTGCGCAGGACTCCGGTGGCCCCTTTTCGAAGCCGCCGGCCGCCGCAGTGGGAGCACTTCCAGTCAGGGGCGGGGGTGGAACACCAGCGGCACTGGGGCATAGCGGACGTGCCGGCCAGCGCGAGGGGCCCCTGGCAGTGTGCGCACCGGGCGGGTTCACGGCACGTTTCACACACGAGGGAGGGCGCATAGCCTGCCCTGGCCACCTGGACCAGGACGGGGCCACGCTCCAGCCCCTCCTTGGCCGCCTGCCACGCGGCATGCGGCAGGCGGGCGATGGTGGCCAGCGGGTCCCGCCCCTGCTCGAAGCTGTCGGCAGTGCTGACCACGCGGGGAACGGTCCTGCGGACGGTGGCGCGTTCGGCTTCTATGGGGACGGCCCAGCCGGCCTCCACCAGCCGCTGGACTTCGGTGCTGCGGGCGTGCCCGGCCAGGAGGCAGGACGTACCCTCCTGTTCGGCGCGCAGGAGCAGGACTTCCCGGGTGTGGGCGTACGGTGCGCGCTGCTCAATGTGCAGGTCGTCGCCGTCGTCCCAGCAGGCAACCAGGCCCAGGTCCTGCACCGGGGCGAAGGCTGCCGACCGCGTTCCGATGGCAATCCTGGCCTGGCCGGCCAGCAGTCGGAGGAAGTTCCGGTACCGCGGCGTAGGGCCGTCGTCGGCTGTGAGCCGGGCCACCACATCCCCCGGGACCAGGCGTTCGAGCGCTTCCTCCAGCCGGTCCAGGTCCCGGTAGTCGGGTACCACCAGCAGCGCGCCCCTGCCTGAGGCATAAGCGGCGGCAGCGGCCTGGGCAAGCAGGTCCGGCCAGCCCGCAGGTCCGTATCCCTGCAGCGGATTGACGACGGCGCGGGGCGACCCCCCAGCGGCAAGGTGCCGCAGGAACGCAGCACCGGTGCGGTAGGCGGCCCACGCTGAAAGGTCGGGGGCAGCGCGAAGGCCGGGGACGCCTTCCGTTTCCACGGCGTCCAGTGACGCAGGATATTCCTTCTCCAGCCGGGCCACCCGGGGCGGCACGGCAAGGCGGAGGACGTCGCTGACGGTTCCGGCGTACCGTGCGGCGACGGACACGGCAAGGTCCCTCACGGCGGGTGTGAGGACCGGGACCGGGGACACCACCTTTGCCAGGGGCACCAGGGTGTGGCCGGCGTCGGATTCCGCCACCCGCTCAAGGAGGAATCCGCTGAGGTCCTGGCCATTGAACTTGACCTTCACCCTGACGCCAGGCTGGGCGGCCTGGTCCAGAGCGTCCGGAACGGCATAGTCGAAAGGGCGGTCCAGGTGTGGCAGGGAGGACTCAACGAGGACCCTGGCCACAGGAAGCAGCGCGGCCAGGGTAACGCCGCCGGGCGTTTTGCGCGCCGGGAAGCCCTGCAGCAGGGACGGCTGGACGGAACTGTCAGCAACCATGGCGGCTACCTCCGTTCAGCTCCCGGTTGGACACGACCAGCCAAGCACCGGGCACTGACATTGGGCCTGCGGCATGAACCATCGGGCCTCCGGCGGGTCCGTGGCTAGGCGTTGAAGAACGCCTTCAAATCGTCGACGCGGTCGAGGCGTTCCCACGTGAAGTCGGGCTCGTCGCGGCCAAAGTGCCCGTGGGCAGCAGTCTTGGCGTAGATGGGCCGCTTCAGGTCGAGGGCGTCGATGATGGCCCGCGGACGGAGGTCGAAGATTTCCGCAATGGCTTCGCTGATCCGGGCCGGATCAACGGTCTCGGTGCCGAACGTCTCCACGTAGGTTCCCACGGGCCGGGCCTGGCCGATGGCGTAGGCGATCTGGATCTCGGCGCGCTTGGCCAGTCCCGCGGCCACCACGTTCTTGGCAACCCAGCGCATTGCATACGCGGCGGAGCGGTCCACCTTGGACGGATCCTTGCCGGAGAAGGCGCCGCCACCGTGCCGTGCCATGCCGCCGTAGGTGTCAACGATGATCTTGCGGCCGGTGAGGCCGGCGTCGCCCACAGGCCCGCCGATGACGAATTCACCGGCAGGATTCAGGATGTTGGCGGCGCGGGAAATGTCCAGGTTGGCGGCAGCCAGGACGGGTTCAATCACGACGGCGGCGAGGTCGGCGCGCAGCTGGTCAAGACTTGCACCCTCGGCGTGCTGGCTGGAAATGACCACGGTTTCAACGGATACCGGAACGTCCTTGTCGTAGCCCACGGTGACCTGGGTCTTGCCGTCCGGGCGGAGGTAGGCCAGCTGGCCCTTCTTGCGGACGTCGGTCAGGCGTTCGGAGAGCCGGTGGGCCAGCCAGATGGGCGTGGGCATATAGGAAGGGGTCTCGTCGCTGGCGTAGCCGAACATCAGGCCCTGGTCGCCGGCGCCCTGGAGGTCGTAGTCGTCCACCTGGCGGCCCTCGCGGGCTTCCAGTGAGTTGAAGACGCCGCCGGCGATGTCATTTGACTGCTGGCCGATGGACACCGACACGCCGCAGCGGGCGCCGTCAAAGCCGTTGGCTGAGGAATCGTAGCCGATACCCAGGATGGTCTCGCGGACAATTTGCGGGATTTCGACGTAGGCATCGGTGGTGACTTCGCCCGCCACGTGCACAAGACCGGTGGTGGCCATGGTCTCGACGGCTACGCGGGACTCGGGGTCTGCGGCCAGCAGCGCATCAAGGATGGCGTCGCTGATCTGGTCGCAGATCTTGTCCGGATGGCCTTCAGTGACCGACTCGGACGTAAAGAGCCGGAGCGCGGAGGGCGTGGCCCCATGGGACTGGGGAAGGTGCAGCGGTAAAGTCACTCAACTACCTTACTGGTTGGAGCACGCCGGCCCGGCGGGAGATGTCTTCCCGCGAAGCAAACGTGGTGCGGAACACTCAGGTCCGGGGCGAAACCCGGTTCAGTTCAAAGCTGATGCGGGTAATGATCGCTTCGGCAACCTCAGTCTTGGTTCCCGACGCTTCCTGTGGTTCGGAGCCGGAGCGGGACAGGATGACCACCGAGTTGGAGTCCTGCCCGAAGACCTTGTCCGTTCCCACGTGGTTGACCACCAGCAGGTCGCAGCCTTTGCGCTGGAGTTTTGCCTCCGCATACTCCAGGACGTCGCCCTGGCTGTCCCCGGTTTCCGCGGCGAAACCGACGATGAGTTGCCCGGAAGCCGAATCCCCGGCATTGCGCTGTTCCACGAGCTCCTGCAGGATGTCCGGGTTGCGGACCAGGGTGATGACGGGGTCTGCGGTGTCGTCCCGTTTTTTGATCTTGGTGTCCGAGACAGCGGCCGGGCGGAAGTCCGCCACGGCTGCGGACATAATGACGACGTCGGAGTCCGCAGCGGCGTCCAGCGCAGCTTCCCGGAGTTGCAGGGCGGTCTCCACGCGCACCACCTCCACCCCCGCCGGCGGCGGAACGTCCATGTGGGCGGCCAGCAACCGCACGGTGGCGCCGGCGTTCCGGGCAGCGACCGCCAGGGCCACGCCCTGCTTGCCGGAAGACCGGTTGCCCAGGAACCGTACGGGGTCCAGCGGTTCGCGGGTGCCGCCGGCGCTGATGGTCACGGTGCGGCCTGCAAGCGGCAACTGGTAATCGGACTGTCCCTGGACCAGCGCCATGGCTGCGTCGAAGATCACCTGCGGTTCCGGGAGCCTGCCCGGGCCTGAGTCTGCGCCCGTCAACCTGCCGGAGGCGGGCTCCAGGACAGCGGTGCCGCGGCCGCGGAGCGTTTCAACGTTGGCGCGGGTTGCGGCGTGCTGCCACATTTCGGTGTGCATAGCGGGGGCGAACAGCACGGGGCCGTGCGCCATCAGCAGCGTGTTGGTCAGCAGGTCCGCGGCCTGGCCGGTGGCAGCCTTCGCCAGGAGGTCAGCCGTGGCCGGTGCCACGACCACCAGGTCCGCCTCATGGCCAAGGCGGACGTGGTTGACCAGGTGCACGTCGTCGAAGACGCTGTTGCTGACCGGGTTTCCGGACAGCGCCTCCCAGGTGGCGGTGCCAATGAAGCGGGTGGACGCCTCCGTGGGGATCACCGTGACGTCATGGCCGGCTTCAGTAAAAAGCCGGAGGAGCGATGCCACCTTGTAGGCGGCGATCCCTCCCCCGACTCCGAGGACTATGCGCACGTGATCTCCGTCAACAGCAAGTCAGTTCAGCGGCAAGATTACTCTGCGGCTTCGATCGGCGTTGAAACCAGCTTGCCTTCGTTGATCTCGCGCAGTGCGATCGAGAGCGACTTTTCGTTCAGCTTGGTGTCAACGAGGGGTCCCACGTACTCGAAGAGGCCCTCGTGCAGCTGGGCGTAGTAGGCGTTGATCTGACGAGCGCGCTTGGCACCGAAGATCACCAGGCCGTACTTGGAGTCGGCTGCCTCAAGCAGCGAGTCGATCGGCGGGTTGATGATGCCTTCAAGGTTCGTGGACACGAATTCTCCAAATTCCTAGCGGGCTGACGGTTCCGGCAGGTGTGGATGCGGTGTCAGCCCCATGAGTGAAACAAGCTCGTCCGCTGCCCGGCGGACGTCGTCGTTGATGACGGTGTGGTCGAACTCCGGTTCAGCAGCAAGTTCCAGTTTAGCGGTTTCCAGGCGCCGCTGCTGTTCTTCGGGGGTTTCGGTGCCGCGGCCCACCAGCCGGCGCACCATCTCGTCCCAGGTGGGCGGGGCGAGGAAGACGAACTGGGCGTCCGGAACGGCCGCTTTGACCTGCCGCGCGCCCTGGAGGTCGATTTCCAGCAGGACCGAACGGCCCTCGGCGATGGCCGCGTTGACGGTGCTCTTCAGGGTGCCGTACGTGTTCTGGCCGTGGACCACGGCCCACTCCAGGAGTTCGCCATCGGCAATGAGCTGCTCAAACTCCTCCTTGGTCTTGAAGAAGTAGTGGACGCCATCCACCTCCCCCGGCCGGGGCGCGCGGGTGGTGGCTGAGACGGAAAGCCAAACCTCGGGGTAGTTGTCCCGGATATAGGTGGACACGGTGCCTTTGCCAACAGCCGTCGGACCTGCGAGGACTGTCAGTCCGGGTTTCTTGCTCACGTATTCCTTTTGCCACGGTTGGGGGAAGAGCAGGCGCCGCCTGCCTCAGTGCTCGTCTATAAAATCTACCAGCGCCCGGCGCTGGTGGACGCCCAGGCCCCGGACCCTGCGCGACGCGGCGATGCCCAGCTGCTGCATGATCGCGGCGGCCCGCACCTTCCCGATGCCGGGGAGGGCTTCGAGCAGTTCCGAAACCCGCATGCGGGCCAGCGCGTCGTCCTCCAGCGCGGAGCTGATGATGTCCGCCGCGGACCTGTCACCGTTCCGGAGGCTCTCCTTGGCAGCGGCACGGGTGGCCCTGGCTGCTGCCGCCTTGCCCAGGGCGTCCGCCCGTTCAGACGCAGATAGAGGTCGCAGGACCATCACGGACACCCCCGAAGTCGGCGGATTCATCCAAGGGCGGCCGCCCTTGGACCTGTCCTGAAACTACCCTCTGGTGCAGCCTGAATCAATGCATCCGGGCAATTGTGGGCCTATTCGCCCCGCAGTCCGTCCAGCGTCCGCAGGGCGGCCTCGCGCAGGCTTCGGGTTTCCGGTCCGGCCGACAGGATGTCGCGGCTGGAGGTTCCCAGGACAAGTTTGTAGGCAGCGCCGAAGGTGGCCCGAAGGTCAGCCGGCGTTGCCCCCTGGGCGCCGAGCCCCGGCGCCAGGATGGGGCCGCGGACGGCAGCCAGGTCCAGTTCCAGGTCTGCCAGGGCGCTGCCGACGGTGGCGCCCACCACCAGGCCCACAGACCCGAGGCTTCCGGGGTACCGCGAGTTCTCCGCTGCCGCGGACTCCGTGATCCTGCGGGCCACGGAATCCTTTCCGCCCACGTGCTGGACCGAGGCGCCCTCCGGGTTGGACGTCAGTGCCAGCACGAATACGCCGCGCCCGGTTTCCGCCGCGAGGTCCAGCGCGGGGCGCAATGACTCGAAGCCGAGGTAGGGGCTCAGCGTGACGGAGTCCGCCGCGAGCGGAGACTCGTCGCGCAGCCAGGCGTCCGCGTAGGCGGCCATCGTGGATCCGATGTCGCCGCGCTTGGCGTCGGCGATGCTGAGCACGGACTCGTCCCGGGCCGTGGCGAGGATTTCCTCCAGCACCGCCATGCCGGCAGAACCGTGGCGCTCGTAAAGTGCCACCTGCGGCTTGACCGCGGCAACGAGCGCAGCCACTGCCTCCAGGACGGTCAGCGAGAAGCGCCGCAGCCCGGCGGCGTCGTCGTCCAGCCCCCAGCTCTTCAGCAGCGCCGGGTGCGGATCAATGCCCACGCAGAGGGGACCACGGGCGGCCATGGCCGCGCCGAGCCGGGAGCCAAAGGACTCCCGGCCGGCGCTGGCTGCAAGGATACCGGGTACCTGCTCAGGCATGCTGCAGGGCCGCCTTCTGCGATTCCGCCAGAGCCGCGGCGTGCTCCTGCAGGCTGGTGACGGACCACTCGTACGTGCGCATGGCCTCAATGGCCTGGACGGCGGCGTTGAACTCAGCCACGGTGGTGATGCAGGGAATGCCGATTGACGTTGCCGCGGCACGGAGCTCGTAGCCGTCGCTGCGGGCTTCGCCGCCGGAGGGCGTGTTGAAGACCATGTCGATCTCGCCGGCAACGATGAGGTCGGCGATGGTGCCCTCGCCCTCGGCGCTGCTGCCCTCGGCAACCTTGCGCACCGGGGTGGCCTGGATGCCGTTGCGGCGCAGGACGTCGGCGGTGCCGCCGGTGGAGATGATCTCGAAGCCGAGGTCGGAGAGCCGCTTGACGCCCATGATCACGGAACGCTTGTCGCGGTTGGCCACGGAGACGAACACCTTGCCCTCGGTGGGCAGGGCGTTGTTGGCACCGGCCTGGCTCTTGGCGAAGGCGGTGTCGAAGTGCTTGTCGATGCCCATCACTTCGCCGGTGGAGCGCATTTCCGGGCCGAGCAGGGAGTCCACCACCTTGCCTTCGAGGGTGCGGAACCGGCTGAACGGCAGTACGGCTTCCTTGACGGCCACGGGGGCGTCCAGCGGAAGGGTTGAGCCGTCGCCGGTTTCCGGCAGCATCTTGTAGGCGCTGCGGAGCTGGTTGATGGTCACGCCGGTGCCGATGAGGGCTGCGGCCTTGGCCATCTGGACGCCCGTGGCCTTGGACACGAACGGCACGGTCCGCGAGGCTCGGGGGTTGGCTTCCAGGACGTAGAGCACGTCGGAGGCCAGCGCGAACTGGATGTTGATGAGGCCGCGCACGCCCACGCCTTCAGCGATGGCGCGGGTGGCCACGCGGACACGTTCGACGACGTTGCTCCCCAGGGTGATGGGCGGCAGGACGCATGCGGAGTCGCCGGAGTGGATGCCGGCTTCCTCGATGTGCTCCATGATGCCGCCCAGGTACATGTCGGTACCGTCGAAAAGGGCGTCGACGTCGATTTCGACGGCGTCCTCCAGGAACCGGTCGATCAGTACCGGGTGGTCCGGGGTGATTTCCGTGGCATTGGCGATGTAGCGGGAGAGGTTGGGCTCGTCGTAGACGATCTCCATGCCGCGGCCGCCCAGGACGTAGGACGGGCGGACCAGGACCGGATAGCCGATCTCGTCAGCAATCGTCTTGGCATCCTCGAAGGAGACGGCGGTGCCGTTCTTGGGCGACACCAGGCCGGCCTTGTCCAGCACGCGGGAGAAGGCGCCGCGGTGTTCCGCCAGGTCGATGGCTTCCGGGGAGGTGCCCAGGATGGGGACGCCGGCGTCGGCCAGCTGCTGGGCCAGCTTCAGCGGGGTCTGGCCGCCGAGCTGGACGAACACACCCATGACGCCGCCGGTGCGTTCCTCGGCCGCGATGACCTCCAGGACGTCCTCGAGCGTGAGCGGCTCGAAGTACAGGCGGGTGGAGACGTCGTAGTCGGTGGAGACGGTTTCCGGGTTGCAGTTGACCATGACGGTCTCGTAGCCGGCCTTGCGCAGCGCCATGGAGGCGTGGACGCAGGAGTAGTCGAACTCGATGCCCTGGCCGATGCGGTTGGGGCCCGAACCGAGGATCAGGATGGACGGCTTGGAGTGCAGCGCAACCTCGTCCTCCTCGTCGTAGGCCGAGTAGTGGTAGGGCGTGTACGCGGCGAACTCCGCGGCGCAGGTGTCCACGGTCTTGTAGACGGGGCGGATGCCCAGGGCCTGGCGCACGCCGCGGACCACTGCCTCGGGGTTGTGCGTGAGGGTGCCGATCTGCTCGTCGGAGAAGCCGTGGCGCTTGGCGCGCTGCAGCATCTCCTTGGTGAGGGCGCCGGCATGGCGGATCTCGTGCGAAATCTCGTTGAGCAGCTGGAGCTGGTCGAGGAACCAGGGGTCGATCTTGGTGGCTTCGAAGAGCTGTTCCACGGTGGCGCCGCCCAGCAGGGCGCGCTGGACCTGGTGCAGGCGTTCCGTGGTGGGGCGCTTGGCCTTCTCGATCAGCTCCTCGACCTCGTACTCCGGCACGGAGCTGAAGTCCAGCTGTGATCCCTTCTGCTCGAGGGAGCGGAGGGCCTTCTGCAGGGCTTCGGTGAAGTTCCGGCCCATGGCCATGGCCTCGCCCACGGACTTCATGGTGGTGGTGAGGGTGTTGTCCGCCGCCGGGAACTTCTCGAACGCGAACCGCGGAACCTTGACCACCACGTAGTCCAGGGTGGGTTCGAAGGACGCGGGGGTCTTCTGGGTGATGTCGTTGGGGATCTCATCCAGGGTGTAGCCGAGGGAGAGCTTGGTAGCGATCTTGGCGATGGCGAAGCCGGTTGCCTTGGACGCCAGCGCCGAGGAGCGGGAAACGCGGGGGTTCATTTCGATGACCACCACGCGGCCGGTGGCGGGGTCGATGGCGAACTGGATGTTGCAGCCGCCGGTGTCAACGCCCACCTCGCGGATGACGGCGATGGCAACGTCGCGCAGCTTCTGGTACTCGCGGTCAGTCAGGGTCAGCGCCGGGGCAACAGTGATGGAGTCGCCGGTGTGCACGCCCACGGGGTCGAAGTTCTCGATGGAGCAGACGACAACCACGTTGTCGTTCTTGTCCCGCATCATCTCGAGTTCATATTCCTTCCAGCCCAGGATGCTCTCTTCGAGCAACACCTCGCTGGTGGGGCTGTACTGCAGGCCCTGGCCGACGATGCGGCGCAGGTCATCCTCGTTGTAGGCCAGGCCGGAGCCCAGGCCGCCCATGGTGAACGACGGGCGGACCACCATGGGGTAGCCAAGGTCCACGGCCGCCGTGAGGGCCTCGTCCATGGTGTGGATGATGTGGCTGCGGGCGGACTCGGCGCCGCAGCGCTCAACAACGCCTTTGAACTTCTCGCGGTCCTCGCCGAGCTCGATCGCGGCGATGTTGGCGCCAATGAGTTCCACGTTGTACTTCTCCAGGACACCGTTCTTGTCCAGCGCGATGGCGGTGTTCAGTGCGGTCTGGCCACCCAGGGTGGGCAGCACGGCGTCGGGACGTTCCTTGGCGATGATTTTCTCCACCACCTCGGGGGTGATGGGTTCAACATAGGTGGCGTCGGCGAACTCGGGGTCGGTCATGATGGTGGCCGGGTTGGAGTTCACGAGGATGACGCGCAGGCCTTCCTCCTTGAGGACGCGCAGGGCCTGGGTGCCGGAGTAGTCGAATTCGGCGGCCTGGCCGATGACGATCGGGCCGGAACCAATGACGAGGACGCTCTTGAGGTCTGTACGTTTCGGCATTACTTCTTGTCCTCAGTCTTGTTGTCGTTTTTGTGTTCAGCGCCGGCGGGGTGGGCGGAGTCCACCGATTCCTTGGACAGGTTGGCGTTCCGGCCGTCCCGCGTGCCCTCCATGAGGTCGATGAACCGGTCGAAAAGGTAGGCGGCGTCGTGCGGACCGGCTGCCGCTTCGGGGTGGTACTGGACGGAGAAGGCCGGGATGTCCAGGCAGGCGAGGCCTTCCACGACGTCGTCGTTCAGGCTGATGTGGCTCACTTCCACCCGGCCGTAACGTGCCTCCGGAGCCTGGGTGGCGCCGTCGAGCGGTGCATCCACGGCGAAGCCGTGGTTCTGGGAGGTGATTTCCACCTTGCCGGTGCGGCGGTCCATGACGGGCTGGTTGATGCCGCGGTGGCCGTAGCGGAGCTTGTAGGTGCCAAAGCCGAGGGCACGGCCCAGGATCTGGTTGCCGAAGCAGATGCCGAAGTAGGGCAGCTTCTCATCCAGGACGGAGCGCAGGAGCTTGACCTGGGCGTCGGCGGTGGCGGGGTCGCCCGGGCCGTTGGACATGAAGAAGCCGTCCGGGTTGACGGCCTTGACGTCCTCGAGGGTGGCGGTGGCCGGGAGCACGTGGACGCGGACGCCGCGCTCGGCGAACCGGACCGGAGTCATGGCCTTGATGCCGAGGTCGATCGCCGCGATGCTGAAGCGGGGCTCGCCCTCCCAGCCGTGGTCCTTCGGTTCCACCACGTAGGCTTCGTCGACGCTGACTTCTTCCGCCAGGCGCGAACCCTCCATGGGGGCACTGGCCAGGACAGCGTCGAGCAGTTCCTTGTCCGTTCCCTGCGCCGCCTCACCGGAGAAGATACCGGCGCGCATGGTCTTATGCTCACGCAGGTGCCGGGTGATGGCACGGGTGTCCACACCCTGGATACCGACGATGCCCTGGGCCACGAGCTCCTCGTCCAGCGACCGCTCGGACCGCCAGTTGGAGGGGCGGCGCGCGGCGTCGCGGACAATGTAGCCGGCCACCCAGATGCGCCGGGACTCGGCGTCGTCATCGTTCACGCCGGTGTTGCCGATGTGCGGGGCCGTCTGCACCACCAGCTGGCGGGCGTACGACGGATCGGTGATGGTCTCCTGGTAGCCGGTCATGCCGGTGGCGAAGACGGCCTCGCCCAGGGCAGTGCCGGTGGCGCCGTAGCTGGTGCCGCGGAAAATGCGCCCGTCTTCGAGCACCAGCGCAGCTGGGGCCGATACTGGAGCGGAGGTGGTTGCTGTCAATGTATTCGCTTTCACTGTCTTACTTTCCACTGGTGGCACCAGCCGCTGGGGCTGACGAAATCAAATCCTGAAGGGCCTGGTACAGCACGTCCTTGTCCGCGGCGCGGCGGGTACGGAAGCCGGTGTCCAGGTCATGCGTGCCGTGCGTCCATCCGAGCACCAGGAGGCCGTCCTTTTCAACGAACTTCCCGGCCATGCCGCTGTCCTGCCGGACTTCCGTGAGGGATGCTGCGGGGATGTACAGGGCAGGGGCACCGGAGCGCCCATAGAGGACGCCGTGCGGGTACACCTCAAGGGTGGAGTTGGTGCGGATGCCCAGCCCGTGCACCGCGATCCGGTCAAGCCAGTCGCCGGCCGTCGTGGTGGCCACGTATTGACCCTCGGCGGTTGCGGTGGGCTCGCCCGGGGCGGCAGGCACCTGGGGCAGCTGGTCGACGTCGGACTGGCGCTTCAGGCGGTTGCGCCAGCCGACTGCGAGGAGGACAAACACGACGGCGACCACCGCCAGCATGGCAAGTCCGGGAAGGATCTTGTCCATCAGGCAGCGCCTGCGGGGGTTGCGGCGGAGTCCGGGTGGGGGGTGTTGAGGGCTCCGGCAAGGACGGTGGGGTGCCCCTTGAAGAAGGTGGCCACTACCTTGCCCGGGAGTTCCCTGCCTTTGAACGGCGAGTTGCGGCCCATGGTGGCCATCTGGAAGGGGTCCACGGTCCAGCGTGCGGCAGGATCCACCAGGATGAGGTTGGCGGGTTCCCCGGCTTCGAGGGGCCGGCCCTGGTCGCTCAACCGGCCAATCTTCGCGGCCGCGGTGGACGTGACGCGCGCGAAGTCCGCCCACGTCATCAGGCCGGTCTCGATCATGGCGTGCTGGACCACTGACAGGGCCGTTTCCAGCCCGGTCATGCCCATGGCGGCCTGCGCCCACTCACATTCCTTGTGCTCGCTGGGGTGCGGTGCGTGGTCGGTACCCACAACGTCGATCGTTCCGTCTGCCAGGCCTGCCCGCAATGCCTGGACGTCGGCGTCGGTGCGCAGGGGCGGGTTGACCTTGAAGACGGGGTCGTAGCTGCGCACCAGGTCGTCGGTCAGCAGCAGGTGGTGCGGGGTGACCTCGGCCGTGACGTCGATGCCGCGTTCCTTGGCCCAGCGGATGATCTCCACCGAGCCTGCCGTGGACACGTGGCACACGTGCAGGCGGGAACCGACGTGCTGGGCCAGCAGGACATCGCGGGCGATGATGCTTTCCTCGGCCACGGCGGGCCAGCCGGTGAGGCCCAGGACGGCGGAGACGTCGCCCTCGTTCATCTGTGCCCCGGCGGTGAGGCGCGGTTCCTGCGCATGCTGGGCCACCACGCCGTCGAACGCCTTGACGTATTCCAGCGCGCGGCGCATCAGCACGGGATCGTGGACGCAAATGCCGTCGTCGGAGAACATCCGTACCCGGGCGCGGGAGTCGGCCATGGCGCCCAGCTCCGCCAGCTGCTCCCCCGCGAGCCCGACGGTGACTGCCCCTACCGGGCGCACGTCAACCCACCCGGCCGCGCGGCCCAGCGTGTAAACCTGCTCCACGACCCCCGCGGTGTCGGCCACAGGGGTGCTGTTGGCCATGGCGTGGACCGCGGTGTATCCGCCCAGCGCTGCGGCACGTGTGCCGGTCTCCACCGTCTCGGCGTCCTCGCGGCCCGGTTCGCGGAGGTGGGTGTGGACGTCCACCATGCCGGGCAGGGCCACCAGGCCGGCGGCGTCGATAACGGTGGCACCGTCAGCGGACAGGCCATGGCCGATCTCGGCGATGATGCCGTCGCGGACCAGAAGGTCGGTGGGGTCACCGCCCAGGATGGCGGCGCCCTGGATGAGGTACGTTCCGGTGTTGCCTGCCATCAGTTGCTCTCCTTGGTGGACGGGGCGGCGGCGTAGGCCGGTGCCCGGGTTGCGGCTGGTTCCCGGGTATCCCCGGAGAGCAGCAGGTACAGTGCGGCCATCCGCACGGACACGCCGTTGCGGACCTGGGCCAGGACGGTGGAGCGGGGTGAGTCCGCGGCTGCTGAGCTGATTTCCAGGCCACGGTTCATGGGGCCCGGGTGCATGATGATGGTGTCCGTCATGCCCAGGTCGTCGAGGGCGCGGAGCCGGTTGTCGTCAAAGCCCCAGCGGCGCGAGTATTCGCGGGTGCTGGGGAAGAACGATGCGTTCATGCGTTCGCCCTGGACCCGAAGCATCATCATGGCGTCAACGCCGTTGGCCAGGGTTTGGTCCAGGTCGTAGCTGACGCTGCAGGGCCATTTGTCGACGCCGACCGGCAGCAGGGTGGGCGGGGCCACCAGGGTGACTTCCGCGCCAAGGGTCCGGAGCAGCCACACGTTGGAGCGTGCCACGCGGGAGTGCAGGACGTCGCCTGCGATGGCCACCCGCATGCCCTTGAGGTCCGTTCCCTCGGAACCGGTGCCGGAGAGACGGGCCCAGTGCCGGCGCATGGTGAAGGCATCGAGCAGGGCCTGGGTGGGGTGCTCATGGGTGCCGTCGCCCGCGTTGATGACGGCGGCATCGATCCAGTCGGTGGCAGCCAGCCGGTGAGGCGCGCCGGAGGCCCAGTGCCGGATGACGACGGCGTCTGCGCCCATGGCGGACAGCGTCTGGGCAGTGTCCTTGAGGGACTCTCCCTTGGAAACTGATGATCCCTTCGCCGCGAAGTTGATCACATCGGCGGACAGCCGCTTGGCCGCGGCCTCGAACGAGATGCGGGTGCGGGTGGAGTCCTCGAAGAAGAGGTTGACCACGGTGCGGCCGCGCAGCGCCGGGAGCTTCTTCACTTCCCGCTCCCCCACCGCCGACATTTCCTCGGCGGTATCCAGGATGCGGATGGCGTTGGAACGGCTGAGGTCTTCTGTGGACAGGAGGTGTTTCATGCGCCGCCTTCGATCACGACTTCGTTGACCGGTGTTCCGGCGTCGGACATGTCCGTTTCTTCCAGCCGGACCCGGACCTTTTCGGCCGAGGATGTGGGCAGGTTCTTGCCGACGTGGTCTGCGCGGATGGGAAGTTCGCGGTGGCCCCGGTCAATCAGGACAGCGAGCCGGACGATCCGGGGACGGCCCAGGTCAACGAGGGCGTCAAGGGCGGCCCGGATGGTCCGCCCCGAGTACAGGACGTCGTCGATCAGCACCACTACCTTGTTGTCGATGCCGGTCCGGGGCATCCTTGTGGGGTACGGCGGCCGCGTTCCCTGGTGCGAGAGGTCGTCACGAAACATGGTGACGTCAAGCTGGCCAACGATGGCAGCGGCATCAACAGTGTTGTCTGCGGCAGCAATTTTTTCAGCCAGCCGGACAGCCAGCGGGTAACCGCGGCGGGGAATGCCCAACAGGACCAGGTCCCGGGATCCCTTGTTGGCTTCGAGGATCTCGTGGGCGATACGAGTGAGGGCCCGGTCAATGTCCGCCTGGCTGAGGACAACCCTGGCTGGAACCGGTGCGCTGGTGACAGATGTCAACGCTCGTCTCCCCTTTCCCCGCCTCACAGGACGGAATTAAAAAAGGAATGTTTGCTCTTCAAAATTACCACACGGTTCCTGCCGGGCCCGTGCCCGGACAACGCGGTGCTGATCACATTCGTGAGGCCTGGACACCGCGATCCTTGGTGGCGCGGCAGCACCCGCTTAGGCTTTCGGGTATGCCGACGTACCCGCAGCAACCTCCCTCCGGGCTCCCCAACGACCCCTACCGCGGCGACAACCGCCCCCTGCCCCAGCAGGCCAACCCCACCTGGATGGGCCACGTGCACCCGGAACATTACCGGGCTGCCCCGGGTCACCAGGGCCAGCCGCTGGCCGTCATGGTGCCTGCCCAGGCCCCGGGAACGGTGCTCCACGCGTCGCGCACCCGCGGCGGGCTGGTGGGGCTGTCGCTGGCCGGCGGCGTGCTTGCCTTCCTGAGCCTGTTCCTGGTGGTGCCGTTCCTTCTGTCCAATACCGGGGCCGCAGGGTTCCTGATTGGTTTCCTGGCATCCCTGGTCCCGCTGGCGTTGGTCCTGACGGCGGTCCACATCATCGACCGGTGGGAGCCGGAGCCGAAACGCCTGTTGTTCTTCGCCTTCACGTGGGGCGCGGCGGTCTCCGTCGCCGTCACCCTGCTGATCCAGCCATTCTTCGTCATTGCATTCCAGTTCACCGACCAGCCCGACCTGCAGACTTACATGGCAACAGTGCAGGCCCCCGTCGTCGAGGAATTTGCGAAGTCGCTTGGCCTGCTGATCCTCCTCCTCGCGGCGCGGCGGCAGTTCGACGGCCCCGTGGACGGCGTGGTGTTCGCATTCACCATCGCCGGCGGATTCGCCTTCACGGAGAACATCCTCTATTTCGGCCGGGCCATTGCGGAGTCCGCGTCACCGGCCAGCGACTTCGCCCAGGTCTTCTTCCTCCGTGGGGTCATGTCCCCGTTCGCACATGCCATCTTCACCGGCACCACCGGCCTTGTCATGGGTTTCGCCGCCCGGCGCTGGCACACCGGCGCCTCCGTGGGCGCGTTCTTCGTGGGACTGCTGCCGGCCATGTTCCTGCACAACAGGTGGAACAGCATGGGCCAGGGCTTCCTGCTGGACTACATCGTGGTCCAGGTGCCCATCTTCGTTCTGGCCGTGGGCGGCATCATCTTCCTGCGGGTGGCCGAGAAGCGGCTGACGCGCCAACGGCTGATGGAGTATTCGGCGGCGGGCTGGTTTACGCCGGCCGAGGTCCAGCTGATGGCCACTGTGGGCGGCCGGAGAACTGCCCTGGCCTGGGCTGCGAACTCCGGCCGGAAGCGGCAGATGAAGCAGTTCCTGAAGGCAGCCACCCAGCTTGCCAATACCCGGCAGCGCATCCTGAGCGGACGGGACGTGCCACTGCACCAGGCCGAGGAAAGGCAGCAGCTCCAGCGCATCCTCTCACTGCGGGCGGCCGTTGCCGGCTGAACCGGAACCCGTGGGAACGCGAAAGGGCCCCGCCGGCGGCGGGGCCCTTTCGCGTTGACCTGCGGGGAGGCTAGGCGAGCAGCGAAGGCTTCAGCTGCTGCAGCCGGCCCAGGAGGCCGTTGATGAACTGCGGAGACTCATCCGTGGACAAGGTCTTGGCCAGCGCAACAGCCTCGCTGACCGCCACGCCGTCAGGGACGTCGTCGTTGTACAAAAGCTCCCAGGTGCCGATGCGCAGGATGATGCGGTCTACGGACGGCATGCGCTCCAGGGTCCAGCCCTGTGAGTAGGTCTCAAGGAACTCATCGATGGCCGCCTGCTGGGACACGACCCCTTCGACGATTTCCAGGGTGTAGGGGTTGACCACCTGGTCGGTCTTTTCCCGGCGTGCCCGGAGCACGTCGAACGCCGAAACAGAGCGCTGCTCCGCTTCGAAAAGAACATCCAGTGCCCTGCTGCGGGCTTTACCGCGGGCGCTCACTACTCAGAAACCCGGCCCAGGTAGCTGCCGTCGCGGGTGTCCACCTTGACCTTGGTGTTGTTCTCGATGAACAGCGGGACCTGGATTTCGTAGCCGGTTTCCAGGGTGGCGGGCTTGGTGCCGGCCGAGGAGCGGTCGCCCTGCAGGCCCGGCTCCGTGTAGGTGATTTCGAGGACAACGCTCGGCGGCAGTTCGATGTAAAGGGGGTTGCCGTCGTGGATGGCGATGTTGACCATCTGGTTCTCGAGCATGAAGTTGGTGGCGTCGCCAACCGTGGCACCGGACACGGTGATCTGGTCATAATCGGAGGTGTCCATGAAGACGAAGTCCGCGCCGTCCTGGTACAGGTACTGGTAGTCGCGGCGGTCAACGGTTGCCGTTTCGATCTTGAGCCCGGCGTTGAACGTCTTGTCAACAACCTTGCCGGACATCACGTTCCGCATCTTGGTCCGGACAAAGGCACCGCCCTTGCCGGGCTTGACGTGCTGGAATTCGATGACGTTCCAGAGCTGGCCCTCGAGCTTCAGGACCGTTCCGTTCTTAATGTCGTTAGTGGTTGCCACTGGTTTCCTCTGGTTTCTTTGTCTGGCCGCGTGGTCAGATGCTGTATACCGGGCGGGCACGCCGAAACGGCCCGCCTGCACGTGTTTGTCAAAAATCGCGTGGATGCAAAAATTCCACAACCATTCTACCGGTAAATCCCGGCCGGCCTTTCCGGGCACACTGCCCGCCGGATCAGCAGGCCAGGTCCAGGACGTCCCGGGCCCGCTGCAGGGCCACGGTGGAAGAGTAGATCTGGGCGGCATCTGCGGACTGCGCCACCCTCAGGTCCAAGGCCTTGGAGAAGGACTCAACGGCCGCGGCGGTCTGTCCCGCGGCATACTGCGTCCGCCCCAGGTATTGCAGTGCCAGCGCTTCCCGTGAGGTTCCATGCACCTCGGCCACCAGCTGCCGGAACAGTTCGATGGCGCGGTCCATCCGGTGGGAGACGCTCAGCACCTCCGCCTCGAACACGCGCAGCCGGAATGACTCCGGATCCTTGAACCGGGCTTCGGCCAGCAGTTCGGCAGCGTCGGACGCGTGGCCCTCAACCAGCAGCACGAAGATCGGGTCGGCGGGATCAGTGGAGGCGGCCAGGGCGTCCCGGACGGCGTCCTCGTTCACGATCTGCGGCCGCAGGGAATCCGGGTTGATCCGGATGCCCGGGAACCCGGCCTCGGGCCAGTCGGCGGTTCCGCTTATATCGCCCTGCATCAGGAAGCAATTTCCTGGTAGGCCGCAAACAGCAGCGACGTGTCCGGGACGTCGAGGATTCCCGGTTTGGCGATGCCGTCCAGGACAACGAAGCGCAGCAGGTCGCCGCGGGACTTCTTGTCGCGGCGCATGCCGTCCAGCAGCCCCTGCCAGCGGTCCCGCCGGTAAGTGACCGGAAGCCCCAGCCCGTCCAGGATGCTCCGGTGCCGGTCGGCGTCGGCATCGCTGAGCCGCCCCACGCTGCGGGCAAGTTCCGCGGCGAACATCATGCCCACGGACACCGCGGCGCCGTGCCGCCAGGAGTAGCGTTCCACCAGTTCGATGGCGTGGCCCAGGGTGTGGCCGTAGTTCAGGATTTCCCGCAGCCCGGACTCCTTGAGGTCCTCGGAGACCACCTGCGCCTTCACGGCGATGGCCCGCTCGATCAGCTCGCGGAGCGCCTCGGACCGGGCGTCCACCACTGCGGCCGGGTCCTTTTCCACCAGGTCCAGAATGGCCGGATCAGCGATGAAACCACACTTGATCACCTCGGCCAGGCCGGAAATGATCTCGTTCTTCGGCAGCGTGTCCAGGGTGTCCAGGTCCGCCAGGACGGCGGCGGGCGGGTGGAAGGACCCCACCAGGTTCTTTCCTTCGGCAGTGTTGATGCCGGTCTTGCCGCCCACGGAGGCGTCCACCATGCCCAGGAGGCTGGTGGGCATGTGGATGACCTTGACGCCGCGCAACCAGGTGGCGGCGACGAAGCCGGCAAGGTCGGTGACTGCTCCCCCGCCCACGGCAACAATGGCGTCCGAACGCGTGAAGTCGTTCTGGCCCAGGACCTGCCAGCAGAATGCGGCCACCTGGATGTGCTTGCCCTCTTCCGCGTCCGGAATTTCGGCGGTGAGGGACGTGAAGCCGGCGGCGGCGAGTTCGTCGCGGACAGTATCACCGGTGAGGCGCAGGGCGCGGGGGTGGATCACCAGGACCCGGCGGACCCGCTCGCCCAGCAGCCCGGGAAGGTCACCAAGCAGGCCGCGCCCGACGACGACGCCGTAGTTGTTGCCGGCACCTTCGCCGGTGACGTTGATGACTGTTGATTGCGTGTTCACTTTTCAACTTCCTGTTTGGCAGCTGCGTGGTTCCGCAGTGCTGCTTCCAGCCGGCCGCCGAGCTCGGATACCGAGCCGTGGCGGACGTCCAGGGTAATGTCGGCCAGCCTCTCGTAGACCGGCCTGCGGGTGGCGAACATGGCCGTCCACCGGCCCATGGCGTCGCCCGCGAGGAGCGGACGGCCGGAGTTCCGGGCGATCCTGTCAACCACGGTATCGGCGTCGCACTCCAGGTACACAACGGTGCAGCGGCTGATGAGCTGCTGCGTGCCCGAGTCAAGTACCGCGCCGCCGCCCAGCGAGATAACGGTGGAGGTCCCTTCTGCTTCCTCTACGGCATCAGCCACGGTCCGGGCCTCGATCTCCCGGAACGCGTGCTCGCCGCGCCCTGCGAAGATATCGGCGATCGATCCATGGCCGGCAACGATCACCGCGTCGGTGTCGATGAACCGGGCCCCCAACTGCTGGGCGAGCTGCTGGCCGATGGCCGATTTGCCCACGGCCATGGGACCGATGAGCACTATCGGCCGGCCGCCGAGGGGCCCGGGACTGCTGCGGTGGGGCACTACTGGCCGATCGAGTCCAGGGATGCCGGGATGTTGTCCAGGTAACCCTTGATGTTGCGCGCGGTTTCCACCACTGAGTCACCACCGAACTTCTCGATGACGGCCTCAGCGAGTACCAGGGCCACCATGGCCTCGGCCACCACACCGGCAGCCGGAACCGCACAGACGTCGGAGCGCTGGTGGTGTGCCTTGGCCGGTTCGCCGGTGCTGACGTCGATGGTCCGCAGGGCACGCGGAACGGTGGCGATGGGCTTCATGGCTGCGCGCACCCGGAGGACGTCACCGATGCTCATGCCGCCCTCGATGCCGCCTGCGCGGTTGCTGGCCCGGACAATGCGGCCTTCGCCGTCCCTGACGATCTCGTCGTGCGCGGCGGAGCCACGGCGGGCGGCAGTGAGGAAGCCGTCGCCGACCTCCACCCCCTTGATGGCCTGGATGCCCATGAGTGCCGCGGCCAGCCGGCCGTCCAGCCGGCGGTCCCAGTGCACGTAGCTGCCCAGTCCCGGCGGCAGCCCGTAAGCGAGGACTTCCACCACGCCGCCCAGGGTTTCGCCTTCTTTGTGCGCGGCGTCCACCTCGGCCACCATGGCGTCCGAAGTTTCGCGGTCGAAGCAGCGCAAAGGATCAGAGTCCAGGGCAATGACGTCACCGGGCACAGGCAGCGGGCGGCCCTCCGGGACGGTCACGCTGGCGATGGACACGGTGTGGCTGACGAGTTCAATGCCGAGGTGCTTGAGGAACTGTGCGGCCACCGTGCCGAGCGCCACGCGGGTGGCCGTTTCGCGGGCGCTTGCACGCTCCAGCACCGGCCGGGCCTCATCGAAGCCGTATTTCTGCATGCCCGTGAAGTCGGCGTGCCCAGGACGCGGCCGGGTCAGGGGCGCGTTCCGTGCCTGGTCGGCGAGGAGTTCGGGCTCCACCGGGTCGGCGGACATGATCTGCTCCCACTTGGGCCATTCGCTGTTCGCCACCTGGATGGCGACGGGACCGCCCTGGGTCAGGCCGTGCCGGACGCCGCCGAGGATCGTGACCACGTCCTGCTCGAATTTCATCCGCGCACCGCGTCCATAGCCAAGCCGGCGGCGTGCCAGGGAGTCTGCGATGTGGCCCCCGGTGATTTCAACACCGGCGGGGACGCCTTCAATAATTCCCATCAGAGCCGGGCCATGGGATTCACCGGCAGTCAACCAACGCATAATTTCCATCCTGCCACGTAGGGCGGTCACAACGCCCGCCGGGCAAGGCCGACTGCGTCACACATCACATCTATGACAGCTGCATTAACGTCTTCCCCGCGCCGGGTGAAGAGCCGCACCTGTTCCACCGCCTGGTACAGGAGCATTTCCAGACCGGGCACCACGGCGCCGCCACCGGCCTGCCATACGGAGGCGATGAGGCTCGGCCACGGGTCGTAGGCGACGTCGAGGAGGACGCCGGGCGTCCTGGTCTTCAACGCCGCAATTTCCGCGGCGAGCCCGTCTGCCGCGCGGGGCGGCAGTGTGGAAATGACGACGTCGGCCTCCGCCGTGGGGCCGGCGGCACCTGCCAGCGGACGGACGTCGAGGTCCACGCCCAGGCTGTCCGCGGCGGAGCGGACGTCTGCTGTCCGGGAGGCATCGCGGACAAAGACCTGCACGGTCCCGGTGCCCAGCTCCTTCAGGGCTGCAACGGCTGATGCCGCTGTTCCACCACCGCCGAGGACGACGGCAGACGGTGCTGCCTGCGTGCCGGCGTGGCACAGGGCGTTGACGATGCCCGTCACGTCCGTGTTGGAGCCCACGGTCTTCACGCTGCCGGCGGATTCCTCGAACGTGACGGTGTTCACCACGCCGAGGGTGCGTGCCACACCCCGTACCTCGTCCACCTCGCCCAGCATGGCCGTCTTCAGCGGCATGGTCACCGAGAGCCCCCGCCAGCCCGGCTGGTTCCGTATCTGGCGCATGAAGGACGGCAGCAACGCCTCCGTCACGTCGATGGCTGTGTAGCTGATGCCCGCGCCCAGCTTCCCATAGGCTGAGAGGTGCAGCGCCGGGGACTTTGAGTGGCTGATGGGGTGGCCCAGGACGGCGGCCCGCAGGCTCATGTGCAGCGGCCCGCGTTGGCCTGGCACCACGCGTTGTACTGCTCCACGTAGGCGTTGTGTTCGGCAAGCGTCTTGGCGAACTTCGTTTCCTTGGTGTCCAGGTTGATGGTCACCCAGTACAGGTAGTCATTGGTCTTTGGCCGGGCGGCCGCGTCGATGGCGGTCTTGCCGGGTGAGCCGATGGGTCCTGGGGGCAGGCCGGGGTTTGCGTAGGTGTTGTACGGGTTGGACTTGTCCTGCCGCTGCTCATCGGTGAAGTTGAAGCTGCGGGTGCCAAGGCCGTAGGTGACGGCGGAGTCAACCTGCAGGAAGCCGCCGGTCTGGTCGTTGGGCTTGAGGCGGTTGTAGATGGCGCCGGCCACGTCGCCGTAGTCGGCCTGGCCACCCTCGGCTTGGACGATGCTTGCCACAATGACGGCCTCGTACTGCTTGGCAGGGTCGGTGATGCCCTGTGAAACCAGCTCATCGGTTGTGGCCTTCACCAGGGCCTGCAGGATGTCCTTGGCGGGGGTGCCGAGGGGGAACCGGTACTCGCCGGGCGCCAGGTAGCCTTCAAGGTTCTTGGCATTGGCGGGCAGGCCGAACTGGGCGGGTTGGTTGCTAAGCGCCTGCAACTGCTGCATGGACACTCCGGATCCCTCGGAGATCGCCTGCAAGGACTCGCTGATGCGCAGGCCCGCGCTTAGGGCAAAGTAGATGACTTTGGTCTTGTCCTTGCCAACCAGGATATTGACGGCATCCGCGTTCTTCATTTCGTTCTTGAAGACGTAGTCGCCCGGAGACAATGTTGCCCCTGAAGCGTGGAATGCCTGCATGAAAGTGTCAGCGTTGGCGACGACCCGCTGGTTTTCCAGTTCGGTGGCTACGGACCTGGTTCCTTCGCCGCTGGCTACGGTCACGTGCACCTCACCGGAGCCGGGACCGGGGAAGTCAGAGGGCTTGCCGCTGCCCAGGAGTGGCTTGAGGAACTGGGCGCCCACGGCTACTGCGGTCACAAAGACGGCCAGTGTCAGGAACAGTGCCAGCAGCCTGCGGCGGCGCCGCACCTTTTTGGACGGCCGCACTACCGGCGCTGCCGATGAACCTGGAAGCAGTTCGTGGCCCGCGTCCTGGTGCGGGCCGTGCGCATGGGGATCCTCGTGGTACCCGGCAGAGTGGTACGCATGGTCGTCGTGCACGCCTTCCTGGTGGTGCATGACGGGCTCGTGGTGAAGGTGCGCGTCGGCATGGTGTTCTTCCGGGACGACGTCGTGGTGCGCCAGGTCGTCATGGTCCACAAGGTCGTGGTGCTCAACGGTGTCGTGGTGCGCCAGGTCGTCGTGGTGCCCAACGGCGTCGTGGTCCACCAGGTCGTGGTGCCCGCCTGCATAGTGGACGTCGTCCGGGTGGTGCTGGACGCCGTCGTGCTCCTGGATGGACGGGGGCGCTTCCGGCGCGGCCGGAACATCACCGGCGGCGGGAAGCGGAGCGTATGTTGATTCGGCTGCGGGAGACGCGGCAGCCGGGGGCGATGCGGGCTCCGGCGGGACATCGCCGGATTCATAGGCCTGCTCGGGCACGGCATCGTGGCCTCCGGTATTGAGGCTCTTCTCCCGGGCCCGCAGTTCCTTGCGGGTCAGCGGCCTTGCGGCCCCGGGATCCAGCGGTCCGGAGGTGTCGTCAATGTTGGCAGGGCTCACTGTTGCCTTCCATTATCTGAAGATTGGGCCGTGTCGGCGGGGACGGCGCGGACGGGCTGGTCCACCCCACCGGCCCCCAGGTCCACGGACGGGGATGGCGCTGTCACGCGTGAGCCGACATCCGCTCCCCTGGCTTTCTGCATGTCGATGGCGTGCTGAAGAATACCGGCCGCCGCGACCTGATCAACTACTTTACGGTGATCCCTGCTGCTCATGCCAGCTTCATGCAGGTTCCGGTGGGCCGAAACGCTGCTGAGGCGTTCGTCCACCAGGTTGACCGGAACTGCCAGGCCACGGCCGGCAAGCTCGGCCGCAAGGAGCAGGGCGTAGTCCGTGGCCATCCTGGCCGAGGCGTGTTCCTCGCCCTTCATGGTCCTGGGCAGGCCAACAATGACCTGCACGGCGCCCAGCTCCTCCGCCAGCTTGGCGATGACGCGCACGTCCGAGTTTTTCCTGGCGTTCCGGTCAAGGGTCTTGTAGGGCGTGGCCAGGATCGAGTCCCGGTCGCAGATGGCCACGCCCACGCGGACGGTGCCGACGTCTACCCCCAGCTTCACGCCCTGGGGGTAGCCGCCGGCAGCAACAGCATCGGTCATGGCTGGATTATCGCCTGGAGATGGCGTCGACGACGGCGGCCAGCGCAGCGCCGACCTTTCCGGCATCGGTTCCGCCGCCCTGGGCAACGTCATCCTTGCCGCCGCCACCGCCACCGAGCACGCCGGCAGCAACCCGGACCAGGGCACCGGCCTTGACGCCGGCCTCCCTGGCTGCCTCGTTCGTGGCCACCAGGATCAGGGGGCGGTCGTTGGCGACGCCGGCCACGGCCACGGCGGCAGCCGCGGAACCGAGGCGGTTACGGAGGTCAAGGGCCAGGCCGCGCAGGTCGTCGGCCCCGCTGACGTTTCCTGCATCGTGGGCCACCACCCGGACGCCGGCGGCATCCTTGGCGCTGTCCACCAGCTGGGCGGCAACAGCGGCCAGCTGTTCCTTGCGGAGGCGGTCCAGTTCCTTTTCGGTGGCCTTGAGCTTGGCCAGGGTGGCGGAGATCCTGTCCGCGAGCTGGCCGGACGGAACCTTCAGCAGGTCGGTCAGCTCGGTCACCAGGGCGCGCTCAGCCGCAAGGTGGCGGAACGCCTCCATGCCAACGAACGCCTCCACGCGGCGGTTTCCTGAACCTACGGACTGCTCGCCCAGGAGGGACAGGCTGCCGATCAGCGAGGTGTTGGCGACATGCGTGCCGCCGCACAGCTCGCGCGACCACGCGCCGTCGATCTCCACGACGCGCACTTCGCTGCCGTAGTTCTCGCCGAAGAGCGCCATGGCACCCATGGCCTTGGCCTCGGCCAGCGCCATGATCTTCGTCTCCACCGTGTAGTGGTTGCGGATGGCAAGGTTGGAAACCTCTTCGATCTCGGACCGCGTGGCCGTGCTCAGGCCCTCGCCCCAGGCGAAGTCGAAGCGCAGGTAGCCGGCCTTGTTGAAGGAACCGCGCTGGGTGGCTTCCGGCCCGAGGATCTGGTGCAGGGCAGCGTGCACGATGTGCGTGCCGGTGTGCGCCTGCTCCGCGGCGTGCCGGCGTTCACGGTCGACGGCGGCGCGCACCAGGGAGTCGGCGCCGATTTCACCTTCGCGGACGATCGCCTTGTGCACGCTCAGTCCCTTCACGGGGCGCTGGACGTCGAGGACCTCGACGACGAAGCCGTCGCCGGTGATCAGGCCGGTGTCCGCGGCCTGGCCACCGGCCTCGGCGTAGAACGGGGTTTCGGCGAGCACGAGTTCGATCTCGTCGCCGGTGGCCGCCTGCTGGACCTGCCGGCCGGCGCTGAGCAGCCCGCGGACGCGTGACTCGCCTTCGAGTTCGGTGTAGCCGGTGAAGACGGTCTCGCCCTGGCCCAGGATCTCCTGGAAGACACTGACGTCGGCGTGGCCGCCCTTCTTGCCCTTGGCATCGGCCTGGGCGCGCTGGCGCTGTTCCTGCATGAGGCTGCGGAACGCTGCTTCGTCCACCTTCAGGCCGGCCTCTTCGGCCATCTCAAGGGTGAGGTCGATCGGGAAGCCGTAGGTGTCATGCAGGGTGAAGGCATCCTCGCCGGACAGCGGCTTGTTGGCTGCCTTGGATTCCTTGACTGCGTCCTCAAGCCGGGCAGTGCCGGACGCAATGGTACGCAGGAACGCCTTCTCTTCGGCGTAGGCAATGCGGCTGATCCGGTCGAAGTCGGTGGCCACCACGGGGTACACGCCCTTCATGGCGTCGCGGGAGGCCGGCAGCAGCTCCGGCAGGCAGGCCTGCTCAACGCCCAGGAGGCGCATGGAACGGACGGCACGGCGGATCAGGCGGCGCAGGACGTAGCCGCGCCCCTCGTTGGAAGGGGTCACACCGTCGGAGATCAGCATCAATGCCGAGCGGATGTGGTCGGCCACAACGCGCATCCGGACATCATCCGTGTGGTGGGGGTCGTCCTCGGTTTCCGCCGAGGTGTAGTCCTTGCCGGAGAGTTCCGCAGCCTTGTCGATCACGGGACGGACCTGGTCGGTCTCGTACATGTTCTCGACGCCCTGCAGGATCATCGCGAGGCGTTCCATGCCCAGGCCGGTGTCGATGTTCTTCTTGGGCAGCTCGCCCACAATGTCGAAGTCGACCTTGGAGCGCACGTTTTCGATCTGGTACTGCATGAACACCAGGTTCCAGATTTCGACGTAGCGGTTCTCGTCAGCCAGCGGCCCGCCTTCGACGCCGTAGGCCGGTCCACGGTCGTAGTAGATCTCGGAGCAGGGACCGGCCGGGCCGGGCTGGCCTGTTGACCAGTAGTTGTCCGACTTGCCCATGCGCTGGATGCGCTCAGCGGGGACGCCGGTGTTTTTCAGCCACAGTTCCTCGGCTTCGTCGTCCTCCTCGTAGACCGTCACCCACAGCCGCTCGGGCGGAAGGCCGTAGCCGCCGTCGTCAACGCTCTTGGTGAGCAGCTCCCAAGCGAACTTGATGGCGTCTTCCTTGAAGTAGTCGCCGAAGGAGAAGTTGCCGCACATCTGGAAGAAGGTGCCGTGGCGGGCAGTCTTGCCCACTTCCTCGATGTCGCCGGTGCGGATGCACTTCTGGACACTGGTGGCGCGGGAGTAGGGCGCTTCCTCGCGGGCGGTGAGGTAGGGAATGAACGGGACCATCCCGGCCACCGTGAACAGCAGCGAGGGGTCGCTGGAGACCAGCGATGCGGAGGGAACCGCCGTGTGGCCCTTGCTGACAAAAAAGTCCACCCAGCGCTTTGTGATCTCCTGCGACTTCATGAGCTGTTTACTTACCCTTCTTGGTCCGCGCCGCCGGGCGGCACGGGAATTTCGTTCAGGTGGCGGGATCCCGGGTAGGGGGTCCTGCCGGTTGTCGGCTTGCTGCCAGTGACATGCCCGTTCGGGCTTAGCGGCGGACCACTTCCGCGGACTCGATGCCCAGGGCGGTCCTCAGGTCGGTTTCCCGTTCCCGCATTCCTGCGCGGACGGCGTCGGCGAAGTCGTAGACCCCGTCGGCCAGCCGTCCCACCGTGCGGTTGAGGCCCTCCGGCCCTAGGGTGGCCTGCGCCTGGCTCACTTTTCGGAAGGCAATGACGCCGATGGCCACGCCGATTCCCATCCAGACAATTCTTTTCATGTTTATTCTTTTCGGATCTAGCGGCTGCGGCGCCCGGCGGCGGGCTTCCGGCGGTTGGCGAAGGCACTGCGGACGCCGTAGCTGAAGGCGGCAACCTTGATCAGCGGCGAACCAACGGTTGCAGCGACCAGCGAGGACAGTGCGGAGATGTTGGCGGACGCATCCGAGACGTTCGACGAGATGCCGTCCACCTTCTTCAGCTGCTGGTTGGTGGTGGAAACGGTTGCCGTGACCTCGTCCATCAGGGGCGTCGCGCCGTCGCTGAGGGACCTGATGGTGGTCCGTACCTCATCGAGGACTTTTCCAAGCTTCAGGATGGGGACCGCAAGCAGCAGGACCAGGAGCGCGAACACCCCGGCAGCGATCAGGCCGGCAATATCGCCACCAGACATAGACGTTCATCTCCTCGAAATTCCGTGGGTGGGTTCCATCCTGCGTACGCCCGCAAGGGGCGCTGCGCAGATGTCCCCCAAGTACCTTACATACAAAGAAGCCCGCGGCGCTTGCCACGGGCTTCTTTGGGTACGCTGCTGGGATTTAGCGTGCGTAGAATTCGACGACGAGCTGCTCTTCGCAGGTCACCGGGATCTCGGAACGCTTGGGGCGGCGGACCAGGCGGGCCTGCAGGGCTTCCAGCTTGACGTCCAGGTAGGCCGGAACGGCAGGCAGGACGTCGCGGTGGGCGCCGGCTGCGGCAACCTGGAGCGGAACCATGGTCTCGCTGCGGCTGTGGACGTGGACCAGCTGGCCCTCGCCGACGCGGAACGACGGACGGTCAACGCGGACGCCGTCAACCATGATGTGGCGGTGCACAACCAGCTGGCGGGCCTGGGCGATGGTGCGGGCGAAGCCGGCACGCAGGACCAGGGCGTCAAGGCGCATTTCGAGCAGTTCGATGAGGTTCTCACCGGTCAGGCCCTTGGTGCGGCGGGCTTCCTCGAAGGCACGGGTCATCTGTGCTTCGCGGATGCCGTACTGGGCGCGCAGGCGCTGCTTTTCGCGCAGGCGTACGGCGTAGTCGGAGTCCTGCTTCTTGCGGGCACGGCCATGCTCACCGGGGCCGTACGGGCGGCGCTCCATGTACTTGGCGGCCTTGGGGGTCAGAGCAATGCCGAGGGACCGCGAGAGGCGGGCCTGACGGCGAGCACGAGTGTTGTTAGCCACTTGTGTCCTTCCAATATCTGCGGTGTGTCAGTGTTACTGGCCTCCACGATGGAGAGCATCGGCCAACCGCTGCCTTTTGCTACTGGGCACAGGGCATAACCTTGCCAACCTGAATTGGGGAGATTGTGCGTCCGCGCCTTGCCAGACAAAGATTCAGCTTACCACGCCCCTACTTGCCCCGGACAATTCTCCGCAGGCGCTCCAGCCGTTGGGCAATGTCCCGTTCAGCGCCGTTGCCGGTGGGCTGGTAGTAGTCCCGGCCCACCAGGTCATCCGGCGGGTACTGCTGGGTGGCCACCGCGTGCGGCGCGTCGTGGGCGTACTTATAGCCGACGCCGTGGCCCAGTTGCTTGGATCCCGGATAGTGGGCATCGCGAAGGTGCGCTGGAATTCCGACGCCGAGGCCGGCCCGCACGTCCGCGATCGCTTTGTTGATGCCCATGTAGGCGGCGTTCGACTTCGGGGCGGTGGCGAGGTGGACCACGGCCTCGGCCAGGATGATCCGGCCCTCGGGCATGCCGATCAGCTGCACCGCCTGGGCTGCTGCCACGGCGGTCTGCAGCGCCGTGGGGTCTGCCATGCCTACGTCCTCCGCCGCGGAGATGACGATCCTCCGGGCCACGAACCGGGGGTCCTCCCCCGCCTCGAGCATCCGGGCCAGGTAGTGCAGGGCCGCGTCCACGTCCGATCCCCTGATTGATTTGATGAAGGCGCTGGTTACGTCGTAATGCTGGTCGCCGGCGCGGTCATAGCGGACGGCGGCCGCATCCAGGGCGCGCTCGGTGTGGCGCAGCTCCACGGTGACCGGCTCCTCGGAGGCAGGTTCGGAAGGTGCGCCTTCCTCCCCCACTGAACGTTCGACGTCGTCCGCGTCACCAAAAGCGACGCCGGCCGCGGCCTCCAGGGCGGTAAGCGCCCGGCGGGCGTCGCCGCCGGACAGCCGGACCAGGTGTTCCAGCGCGTCATCGCTGAGCCGGACCTTGCCGCCCAGCCCGCGCGGGTCCTCCACGGCCCGCACGAGGAGGCCCTCGATGTCGGCGTCGGTCAAGGGCTTGAGCGTGAGGAGCAGGGAGCGGGACAGCAGCGGCGAGACAACAGAGAAGGAGGGATTTTCGGTGGTGGCAGCCACCAGGACCACCCAGCGGTTTTCGACGCCGGGCAGCAGGGCGTCCTGCTGTGCCTTGTTGAAGCGGTGGATTTCATCGAGGAACAGCACGGTGGTCGTTTTGTACAGGTCTCGGGCCGTCAGGGCGTCGTCCATGACGCGGCGGACGTCTTTGACGCCGGCGGTGATGGCGGACAGCTCAACGAACTTCCGGCCGGGCCCGCGCGCAATCACGTGCGCCAGGGTGGTCTTACCGGTGCCGGGAGGGCCCCAGAGGATCAGGGAGCTGGGTCCGGCCGGACCGGCGGCATCAGCGCCTGCCCCGGCTGCCAGCTGCCGCAGCGGCGACCCCTGGCCAAGCAGGTGCTGCTGGCCCACCACTTCGTCCAGGGTGCGGGGCCGCATGCGTACGGCAAGCGGACTCCGCGGCGAAGCCGCACCGCGCGAACCCGGACCCCGGGCACCCTGCCCCCGGGAACCGGGGGTTTCCCCCGCGACGGGACCATCGTCGTCGTCGTTTTCTGGCCCGTTGCCGAAGAGATCATCCACATAGATAGGCTACTTCCAGTCCACCGCTGCTTTTCCCCAACGCCCCAAGGAAGGCCCCATGCCTGCCTCTGCTTCCGCCGGGAGCCCGACCTCGGTCCGGACTGCCTTCGTGTCCGGTCCCCGGCTGTCCGGCTGGGCTGAGCGTTTCGGTTCTTCCCACGGCGGCTACCGGTTGCAGGATGGCGAAGACGGCCTCCGCCTTGTGGCAGGCGACGGCACCGAGGCGCTCCTGCAGGCGCCGTGGCGGGCAGACGGACGTCCTGGCCGGGGCAGCGGTCCGCTGGAGCGTCTCGCATCCCTGGCATCGCAGCCGCGCCGGCTGGGGCTGCTCCTGGTGCGCCGGGGCGGTTACGGCGTCGCCGTGGCAAGTGAAGGCATGCTCCTGGCGTCCAAGGCAGGGACCCGGTATGTGCAGTCCCGCACTGCGGCGGGCGGGCAGTCCCAGCAGCGGTTTGCCCGCCGCCGTTCCAACCAGGCGGACGCCCTGGTGGCGGCCGTGGCACAGCAGGCGGCGGAAGTCTTCCGCACGGCAGCTTTCGAGTACGTGGTGCCCGGCGGCGACAGGGCCCTGGCTGACCTGGTCCTCCAGGACCCCGCCCTGCGTGATTACGCCCGCCTGCCCCGCCTCCCCTACCTGGACGTCGCCGAGCCCCGCGCAGCCGTGTTGAAGAAGGCCGCGGCAGATGCCTGCTCGGTGCGGGTTACGGTGACGGATCCGGCGGTTTAGCCGGCCGTCCTTGTTGTCAGCAACCAGTGGGTGCGCGCCGGGGGCGTTCCTGCCGGTACAGGTAGCGGCAGGTTTCTCGGAAACCGGCCTTCGCATAAAGTTCCTGGGCGCCATGGTTCGCCGCTGTGACCAGCAGCCAGAAGCCGTCTATGCCCTGCTCGCTACCGGCCTGCAGCAGGGCCTGAACGATGACAGCCGCAAAGCCCTGCCGACGGGCTTGCGGCAGGGTGGCCATGCAGTACAGGCCGCCCTTCCGGCTGCGGGTGGGAAGGGCAAGGCGCCCGACGGCGGCGGCCCGGCCATCGCCGTCACGAACCAGGGCATACACCGAGGGACAGCCCTTGAGGATGGTTTCGGCGACGGACAGGGAGTCCTCCCCGCCGCGGCCGTCCACTTGCCACCAGACCCGCAGCCATTCCCCTGACGGCTCCGATGAGAGTTCCACCGCCGGCCTGGCGCCTGCGGGAATCCGTGTGTCCATCGCGCTGCGGGTCATGACCAGGGTTTCGGACTGGCGGCTGAAGCCCTCCAAGTCCAGCAGCTGGTGAAGCGCAGACGCTGCTGGGGTGTCGAAGAGCTGGAAGATGACCGGCAGCCGGCGGCTGCGGTACCAGGCCCTGGCATCCCTGAGCAGGCCCGGGAGGTCGTCGCTGCACTGTTCGTCACTGCACTGTTTGTCACTGGAAGGTGCACTGCGTGGCCAGATGGAGTTGGCCCTCTGGGTGACGCCTGCGGCGGCCCGAAGCATCCAGCCTCCGGCATCATGGCGTTCCAGAGCGGGCCACGCTGCGTCCATGGCGGCTTCAAGGCCGGAGGGTACGGGCTGGACCCGGTTCGGTGTGGCCACAGGGCTGTCCTTCCTTAACGGCAGGAGGTCCCCCGGGCGGACCGGGGAACCTCCAATGATTGCGGCCTGGGGCCGCTGGCCGTGTACTACTGCTTGTCTTCGGGTTTCTTCGCGTCCGGCTTTTTGGCCTCGGGCTTGAAGTCCACGCCGGCCTCCTTGCGCTGCTGGGGCGTGATGGGGGCCGGAGCTTCCGTGAGGGGGTCGTGGCCGCCGCCGGACTTCGGGAAGGCGATGACGTCGCGGATGGACTCGACTCCTGCCAGCAGCGACACCACACGGTCCCAGCCGAAGGCGATACCGCCGTGCGGGGGTGCGCCGTACTTGAAGCCCTCCAGCAGGAACCCGAACTTGGTCTGCGCGTCTTCCTTGTCCAGGCCCATCAGTTCGAAGACGCGCTCCTGCACGTCGCGCTGGTGGATACGGATGGAACCGCCGCCGATTTCGTTGCCGTTGCAGACAATGTCGTAGGCGTAGGAGAGTGCCGACTCGGGATCCTTGTCGAACGTGTCAAGGAATTCCGGCTTGGGCGAGGTGAAGGCGTGGTGCACGGCGGTCCACTGGCCTCCGCCGACAGCGACATCGCCGGAGGCAACGGCAGCGGCGGCGGGCTCGAACATGGGCGCGTCCACCACCCAGCAGAAAGCCCAGTCGGTGGGATCGATCAGGCCGGTGCGGTGGCCGATTTCCACCCGGGCAGCACCCAGGAGGGCCCGCGACGGGGTCTTCTCCCCCGCGGCGAAGAAAATGCAGTCGCCGGGCTTGGCGCCCACGGCGTCGGCCAGTCCCGCACGTTCGATCTCGGTGAGGTTCTTCGCCACCGGGCCCGCGAGCTCGCCGTCCTCCTTGTACAGGACGTAGGCAAGGCCCTTGGCGCCGCGCTGCTTGGCCCATTCCTGCCAGGCGTCCAGGGCGCGGCGTGCCTGGGAAGCACCGCCGGGCATGACCACGGCACCCACATAGGGGGCCTTGAACACGCCGAAGTTGGTGTCTTTGAAGAATTCGGTGAGCTCGGTCAGTTCCTGGCCAAAGCGGAGGTCCGGCTTGTCCGAGCCGTAGCGTGCCATGGCGTCGGCGTAGGTGATCCGCTGGATGGGGGTGGGGATGTCGGCGCCGATGAGCTGCCACACTGCCTTGACGATGTTCTCGCCCAGCCGGATGATGTCGTCCTGGTCAACGAAGCTGGCCTCGATGTCCAGCTGGGTGAATTCCGGCTGGCGGTCCGCACGGAAGTCCTCGTCCCGGTAGCAGCGTGCAATCTGGTAGTACTTCTCGAACCCGCCCACCTGCAGCAGCTGCTTGAAGAGCTGCGGGGACTGCGGAAGGGCGTACCAGGAACCCGGCGCCAGGCGTGCCGGAACCAGGAAGTCACGGGCGCCTTCCGGCGTCGAACGCGTCAGCGTGGGCGTTTCGATCTCCACGAAGCCCTCCTGGTGGAGCAGGTCGCGCGCCACCCGGTTGGCTTCGGAGCGGAGGCGCAGGTTGCGGCTGGGGCCGGGACGGCGCAGGTCCAGGTAGCGGTGCTTGAGGCGGGCTTCCTCGCCCACCTCGACGTGTTCGTCAATCTGGAACGGCAGGGGGTCGGAGGTGTTGAGGATGGTGACGTCCTCGGCGATGACCTCGATCCCGCCGGTGGCCAGCGCGGGGTTCTCGTTGCCTTCCGGACGCTTGGACACGGTTCCCGTGACCTGCAGGACGTACTCGTTGCGCAGTCCGTGGAACACTTCTTCCTCGCGGACCACCACCTGGGCCACGCCGGAAGCATCGCGAAGGTCAACGAATGCCACACCACCGTGATCACGACGGCGGCCCACCCAGCCGGCCAGGGTTACGGTTTGTCCAATGTGCTCGGAACGAAGGGATCCGAGGTCATGTGTGCGCAGCACAGCACGCCTTTCTGCGGGAAAACAGTGGGAAGTTCAATATGATCGTTGCGGGAACGATCCCGTCCGAGTTTACCCGCTGGAAGGAGAATGCCGCCGCATGGGCGAACCGCAGCAGCTGCAGCGCAGGCTCGGGACCTTCGACGCCACCGCCATCGGGCTCGGGTCCATGCTCGGCGCCGGGGTATTTGTGGTCTTCGCTCCGGCCGCCGCGCTGGCCGGAAACCTGCTGGTCCTGTCGGTACTTGTCGCGGGAGTGGTGGCATACTGCAACGCCGTGGCGTCTGCCGCCCTCGCCGCCAGGTATCCCACCAGCGGCGGAACCTACGTGTACGGCCGGAAACAGCTCGGCGAGTGGCCGGGCTTCTTGGCCGGCTGGGGTTTCGTCACAGGCAAGACGGCCTCCTGCGCGGCCATGGCGTTGACGTTCGGCAGCTATGTGTCCCGGGATTATGAGGTCCCGGTCGCTGTGGCCGCCGTCGTGGCGCTCACAGCTGTTAATCTGCTCGGTATCACCCGGACCGCCCTGCTGACGCGGATCCTGCTGTGCATGGTCCTGGCAACGCTGGTGTTCGTTGCCATCGCCGCCGTGCTGGGCCCGCACGCCGGGGCGGAACTTGCCGGGCCGCCGTCGGGTAATCCGGCGGGTGTCCTGCCGGCGGCCGGCCTCATGTTTTTCGCGTTCGCCGGTTATGCCCGGATCGCCACGCTGGGCGAAGAGGTCAGGAATCCGGCGCGGACCATCCCCCGGGCCATTTTGGCGGCCCTGGCGGGCGCTTTTGCGATATATCTGCTGCTGGCAGTGCTCCTGTTGGCCCACCTCGGAGGGCGGCTTGCCCTGTCCGGAACACCGCTGCTGGACGCTGTTCTGGATTCCCGCCTGGCCGTTGCCGCGCCACTGGTGCAGGCGGGCGCAGCCGCCGCGTGCCTGGGCGCCCTCCTCGCGCTGATCACGGGCGTGGGGCGGACCACCCTCGCCATGGCGCGGGAAGGTGACCTTCCAGGCCCGCTGGCAAGGCTGGGCGGCACCCATACCGTTCCGTTCGTGGCGGAACTTGCCGTGGCCGCCGTCGTCATCCTGCTGCTGCTGACCACCAACGTGATGACGGTGGTGGGCTTCTCAAGCTTCGGCGTGCTGGTGTATTACGCAGTGGCGAACGCGTCCGCCTTCACCCTGGCGAGCCACCCCGGCTACGCTCCCCGCTGGCTGAACGCCGTGGGTTTCCTGGGATGCATCGTCCTGGCCTTCACCTTGCCGGCGGCCTCGGTCCTGACCATGGCAGCCGTTCTCGGGGCCGGTCTGGCCGGGCGCTGGCTGGTGCTGCGTTTCCGGCAGCACCAGCCCAGGCCCTAAGTGTCCGGCTAGACCGAAGCTGCTGCGGTCGCGGTTGTCTCCACCTGCACCGTCAGGTCCTCCACCGGCGGCATCCAGGTTTCGGGGGCGGCCAGCACCTGTTCGCCGGTGCGGATGTCCTTGACCTGGTGCGTGCCGTCCTCGTCAGTGAACCAGACGAACGGGATCCCCCGCCGGTCGGCGAACTTGATCTGCTTGCCGAACTTCTCGGCCTTGGCCGCCACTTCGGTGGGAATCCCCCGGCTGCGCAGCAGGGCGGCGACGTCCTGGGCACCGCCCCAGCTGTCGTCGTGGTTCAGGGCCACCAGCACTGCGGTGGGAACCGAGCGGGAGGCTTTGGCCAGGTCCTGGCTCAGGATCCGGGAAACCAGGCGGGTGACGCCGATGGACAGGCCGACGCCCGGGAACTTCCGGTTGCCTTTGGACGCCAGGGCGTCGTACCGGCCGCCGGAGCAGATGGAGCCAAGCTGTTCGTGGCCCACCAGCACGGTTTCCACCACGGTGCCCGTGTAATAGTCCAGTCCGCGGGCGATGCTGAGGTCTGCCAGGACCTTGCCGGGAGCCCGCTGGACGGCGGCGTCGATGACCTGTTCGAGTTCGTCCAGGCCTTCATCCAGGAGATCGTTGCTGACGCCCAAGGCCCGGACCTGCGCCACGAAGGACGTGTCTTCCGTGCGGATGGCTGCAAGCTGCAGCGCCTTGGCGGCCTGGTCATCAGAAGCGCCCAGTTCGCTCTTCAGCAGTTCGGCCACCTTGGCGGGACCGATCTTTTCAAGCTTGTCGATACTCCGGAGCACGCCTGCAGTGTCATCGAGGCCGATGCCGCGGTAGAACCCTTCGGCGAGCTTGCGGTTGTTGATCCGGAGCCGGAAGTCGGGGATGGGCAGGGCACTGAGGGCCTCGGCGATGACCAGCGCAATCTCGACGTCGTAACGGAACGGAAGCTCGCCGTCGCCCACCACGTCGATGTCCGCCTGCGTGAACTCGCGGGCCCGGCCTTCCTGGGGCCGCTCGCCGCGCCACACCTTCTGGATTTGGTAGCGGCGGAACGGGAAAGCGAGGTAGCCGGCGTTTTCCACGACGTAGCGGGCAAAGGGAACCGTCAGGTCAAAATGCAGGGCCAGCGCGTTGGGATCCGCCTTGCCGCCCTTGACGGGGTTGTCGCTCTCGTCCTCCTGGAGCCGGCTGAGTCCGTACACTTCCTTGTCGATCTCCCCCTTGCGGAGCAGCTGGCCCACCGTCTCCACTGCCCGGGTTTCGATCGAGGTGAACCCGTGCAGCTCAAAGATCCGGCGCAGGGTATCGAGCACATGCAGCTCCACCAGCCGCTCCTCGGGAAGCCACTCGGGGAATCCGGACAGGGAGGCTGTGCGTGCCATGGGGAAGGTTCTCCTTAGGGATGGAAGGCGCGGCGGCACTGGCGGCCACACCGTTCAAAGACGGGGTTCGGCGGCAGCACAGCCAGCCATGCATAAACTATGTGCGGCAGCCAGTTTATGCGTCATCCGTGTGCATCTCTAATGCGGCGGACCTGCACGGCCTGGCTTGTATTTCCTGCGCGCCGCGGCCAACCCCGGGGCACCAGCAGCCCGACGATGAGGAGGACCCTTGCCGGCCAGTCCACGCAGTGCCCGCGAAACGAGACGGCGCATCCAGCAAATGGAAGCCAAGCGTGACCTCCGGCGCGACCAGGAGAAGCGGCGCAAGCGCGACAACTTCGTGGCCGCCGGTGCGGGAACCGCCGCCGTTGTGCTCGCCGTCGTCCTTCAACTCACGGCGTTCGCCGGGAACCCGACCGAGGACGAGTATGCGGCCGCGCAGGCAGGGCTGACGGAGCCATCCGCTTCGGCCAGCGCGTCCGCCACTCCATCCGCTGCGGCAACCAACGGGCCGAACATCCCGGCCGCGGACACCGCCGCGGGCAAGACGTTCACTGGCCAACTGCTGCTGAACGGCAGCCCGCTCGGCGTGGAGGTGGACGGAACCAAGGCTCCGCAGGCCGCCGCCGTCTTCAAGTCCCTCAGCGACGAAGGCTACTTCAACGGCAAGACGTGCCACCGCCTCACCACCGGGGAACAATTCGGCGTACTGCAGTGCGGTTCACCCACTGGCGACGGCCAGGGTGACCCCAACTACACATGGGGTCCGCTGGAGAACACCCCCGCTGACAACATGTACCCCGCCGGCACCATCGCCGTGGCCCGTACCGGCAACAATGCCTACGGCAACGGGACACAGTTCTTCATTGTCTACAAGGACACAGCCATCCCGGCAGACGCTGCGGGCGGCTACACCGTGGTGGGCAAAGTGACCTCGGGGCTTGACGTGGTGGCGAACATTGCTGCCGCAGGCATCACGCCGGGAGCCAGCGACACGGACGGCGCGCCAAAACAACCAGTCACGATAGACTCGTTTTCTCTGAAGTAGGAGCCGGGCCGGCAAGGCCGCGGTGCAGTACGTGAGTATTTCCCTCCAAGCGAAAGACTTTTAGCGGTGACAGACAGTCAGAAATCCGACGAAACAGCAACAGGCGCAACCGACTCAACGGTTCCGGCCGCCAGCGACGCTACCGATACTGCTGCACAAGCCGAGCAGGCACCTGTGAACCCCGAAGCCACCGCTTCCGAAGAGGGCGCTGCGCAAGAGGGTGCCCCGGAAGAAGGTGCCCCGGAAGAGGCCGGCGCCGGTCATACGGCAGAAGACCAGGCCGGTGGAACCACTGCCGCCGAACCGTCCGCGTCAGCCCCAGCAGCCCCACCGGCTCCCGGGCCCCGGCCGTCCGCCCCGTCGCCTGCTGCCTTCGCGTCACGTCCCAAGCCTGCAGCCGCTGCCCCCGCTGCCGCTCCGGTTCCCGCCGCGCCCAGCACGTCGGTGGCCGAGGCCTCCAAGTGGGCCCGGGTGGAAGGGGACGGCCACGTCTACCTGAATATCGACGGCGGCGAGCACCCCGTGGGACAGTACCCCGGTGTGAGCGGCGATGAGGCGCTGATCTACTTTGCCCGGAAGTACGACGACGTCGTGGCCCAGATCGTGCTCCTCGAGCAGCGCGTCAGCTCCAAGGCTCCCAGCACCGACATGCAGAAGACGGTCACGCACCTGCGCGAGCAGCTCGCTGAACGGAACATGGTGGGCGACCTCCGCGCAGCCGAGGCGCGCCTGGACAAGCTTGCCGGCGAGATCGCCGAGCTGGAGAGAGTCGAAAAGGCCGAGCACGATGCCGTGCGCGCTTCCGAGCTTGCAGCGCGTGAGGCGATTGTTGCCGAGGCAGAGCAGATTTCCGGCCAGGATCCCGCCCAGACCCAGTGGAAGACCTCCAGCGCCCGGATGAACGAGCTCTTCGAGAACTGGAAGGCAGCCCAGAAGAGCGGCGTGCGGCTGGGCCGCAGCAACGAGGACGCCCTCTGGAAGCGCTTCCGGGCGGCCCGCACCGTCTTCGACCGTCACCGCCGGGCGTATTTCTCCCAGCTGGACAGCAACAATTCTGCGGCCAAGACTGCCAAGGAAAAGCTGATCGCCGAGGCCGAGGCCCTGTCCACGTCCACGGACTGGGGCTACGCCGCCGGCGAGTACCGCCGCCTGATGGACCAGTGGAAGGCATCGCCGCGGGCAAGCCGCAAGGATGATGACGCCCTGTGGGCACGGTTCCGCGCCGCGCAGGATGTTTTCTTCACGTCCCGGCAGGCTGCCAACGACGAGATCGACCAGGAATACGCTGCGAACCTCACCGTGAAAGAGTCGCTGCTGGCCGAGGCCAACGGCATCCTGCCGGTGAAGGACCTGGCAGCCGCCAAGAAGGCACTCCAGTCCGTCCGCGACCGCTGGGAAGAGGCCGGCAAGGTACCCCGCGCGGACATGGGCCGGATCGAGGCCGGGCTCCGGAAGGTGGAAGACGCAGTCCGCCATGCCGAGGAAGAGCAGTGGCAGCGGTCCAACCCGGAGCGCAAGGCACGCACCAACAGCGCGCTGTCGCAGCTGGAGTCCGCCATTGCCGGACTTCAGGAAGACCTCGCCGAGGCCGAGAAGAGCGGTGACCAGCGGAAGATCAAGGCTGCGCAGGAAGCCCTCGAGGCCCGCCAGGCGTGGCTGGACCAGATCCAGCGTTCTGCCAGCGAGTTGTCCTGACCTTCCTTCCCTGAAGTGATGGTCGCAGGCCCGGTCCGGTTATCCACATAACCCGGACCGGGCCTGTGCCTGTTAACCACGGTCCGGGCAGGATGGATGGATGGGCACACCTCCATCTTCCCCGGCCGCCGGCCCGGGCCGGGAACCCTCCGCCGCCATCCCCGGGCCGGGCTGCCCGGCAAGTGGAGCGGAGGCGTCCGCGGTGCCGCGCTTTCCCGAACTGTACGCACCTGGGATGCCCTTCGCCGGTCCGGAACTCCAGTCACTGGCAGCCGACGGACTGCTGGCCCGCTTCCACCAGGACGGCTACACCCTTCCAGGTTTACCGGCATCCCCGCAGCTGCGGGCAAGGGCCGCAGCCGGGGCTGTGCCGGCGGCCATCCGGCAACGCGTTGTGGCGGGACGGATGACGGCGGCATGGATCTACGGCTGCGCTGCCGAACCGGACAGGCTGGCCCTGCTGGTGGACGCGAAGCGGCGGGTGTCCAGCCTGCGGAATACGCGGGGCTGCACGCTGCACGAAGTGAAGCTGGGGCCGTTCGATGTGATCAGCCTGGGCGGTCTGATGGTTTCCAGCCCCTTGCGGACCGCCCTTGATATCGCCCTGCACGTGGAATCGCAGCGGGCCGTGCCAGCCCTCGCCGGTTTGCTGGCCCGCCCGCAGCAGGACGTGCGGTTGCGGCTGCTGGTACGGGCTATCGAGGCGACACCACGGGTGCCGCACAAGCGTGCTGCGTTGGAGAAGCTGGCCCTGCTAGCTCCGGCGTTTGTTTCCGGTGGTGCGGTAGACGTCGAAGACTCCGTCGATCCTGCGGACGGCGCTCAGGACGTGGCTGAGGTACTTGGGGTCACCCATCTCGAAAGCGAACTTTGAGATGGCCACCCTGTCCGTGGAGGTGTGGACGCTGGCCGCGAGGATATTGACGTGGTTGTCCGACAGGACCCGTGTCACGTCCGAGAGCAGGGACTTGCGGTCCAGGGCCTCCACCTGGATTTCCACCAGGAAGACGCTCGACTGGGTGGGGGCCCAGTCCACATCCACAATCCGGTCCGGCTGGTCCTTCAGGTCGGAGATGTTGGTGCAGTCCGTGCGGTGCACGGAGACGCCGGATCCCCTGGTCACAAAGCCAAGGATCGGGTCCGGTGGAACGGGCGTGCAGCAGCGGGCCAGCTTCACCCAGACGTCGCCCACGCCGCGGACCACAACACCGGAGTCGGAGAAGCGGGCCTTGCTGACCTGGGTGGGGATACTGATCTCTTCGACGTCATCATCGGCGCTCTCGTTGCCGCCCAGGCTTTCGATGAGCTTTTCCATGACCGACTGCGCCGATGTATGGCCGTCGCCCACGCCCGCGTACAGGCCGGAGATGTCCGCGTATTTGAAATCCTCAGCCACGGCGGCCAGTGCCTCATGCGTCATCAGCCGCTGCAGTGGCAGGTTCTGTTTCCGCATGGCACGGGTCAACAACTCCTTGCCGCGGTCAATCGCCTCCTCGCGGCGCTCCTTGCTGAACCACTGGCGGATCTTGTTGCGTGCCCGGGCGCTCTTGACGAAGTGCTGCCAGTCCTGGCTGGGCCCGGCGCCCTCGGCTTTGGAGGTGAAGATTTCCACCCAGTCGCCGTGGTTCAGCTCACTGTTGAGCGGGACCAGTTTGCCGTTGACCCTGGCGCCGATGGTGCGGTGGCCCACCTCGGTGTGGACCGCGTAGGCAAAGTCCACGGGCGTTGATCCCGCCGGCAGCGCCATGACTTCGCCCTTGGGCGTGAACACGAACACTTCACGGGCGTTGATTTCGAAGCGCAACGAATCCAGGAACTCGCCGGGATCCGAGGTTTCCTGCTGCCAGTCCACCAGGGAACGCAGCCATCCCATGTCGCCGTCGCGGGGGCTTCCGGGACCAACGGCGGTGCGGTTGGGCTGGTCCTTGTATTTCCAGTGGGCCGCCACGCCGTACTCAGCCCGACGGTGCATCTCGTGCGTGCGGATCTGGATCTCAACCGGTTTGCCGCCGGGGCCGATCACGGTGGTGTGCAGGGACTGGTACATGTTGAACTTGGGCATCGCGATGTAGTCCTTGAACCTGCCGGGCAGGGGGTTCCAGCGCGAATGCATGGTGCCCAGGGCGGCGTAGCAGTCCCGGACGGAGTCCACCAGGACACGGACACCCATGAGGTCGTTGATGTCGTCGAAGTCCTTGTCGCGGACAATCATTTTTTGGTAAATGGAGTAATAGTGCTTGGGCCGTCCGGTGATGGTGGCCTTGATCTTGGCGGCCCGCAGGTCCTCGGTGATCTGGTCGCGGATGACGCCCAGGCTCTTTTCCCGCTCGGGGGTCCGGTCCCCCACCATTCTCACGATTTCTTCGTACACCTTGGGGTAGAGAGCCGCGAAGGACAGGTCCTCGAGCTCCCACTTGATGGTGTTCATGCCCAGGCGGTGCGCCAGAGGAGCGAAGATTTCCAGGGTTTCACGGGCCTTGCGGGCAGACGATTCTGCGGAGACGAAGCGCCAGGTGCGGGCGTTGTGGAGCCGGTCGGCCAGTTTGATCATGAGGACACGGATGTCCTTGGCCATGGCCACGACCATCTTGCGGACCGTCTCCGACTGGGCGGCCTCGCCGAAGCTGACCTTGTCCAGTTTGGTCACGCCGTCCACCAGCATGGCCACTTCCGGCCCGAAGTCCCGCTTCAGGTCAGCGAGGGTGTAGGGGGTGTCCTCAACGGTGTCGTGCAGCAGGGCCGCCGCCAGGGTGGTGCCGCTGAGGCCAAGTTCGGCGAGGATGGTGGCCACGGCCACCGGATGGGTGATGTACGGGTCGCCGCTCTTGCGCTTCTGTCCGCGGTGGCTCCGCTCAGCTACGTCGAAGGCGCGCTGGATGAGGTCAAAGTCCTCTTTGGGATTATTGGCGCGGACAGTCCGCAGCAGCGGCTCAAGGATGGGCGAATAGGTGGCCGCTCCACGTCCGGTCAGGCGTGCGAGCCGGGACCGGGTCCGCTCCCTGCGGCCGGGAAACGTGGCTCGGGACCCTGTATTATCAACAGGAACCAGGGAACCCGGGCGCGCGGGGGATGCCGCACCGGCTTGTACACCGGCAGGACTTTTTTCTTCCTGTGCCGTTGGCGCCGACGCCGAACGTTCTTCCAATGAAGCACCCCTCACCACCGTTTAATTACTCCAGTCTATTCCCCCGGCCAGCCACTTTTATAACCGGGCGCGGACAGCCGAAGGCCGGGCAACGCAGAGTCTGCGTTGCCCGGCCTTCGATGGGCTGAGGACTGGCTGGTACTGCCCGTCAGGCTTTAGCCGGCGATGCCGGAACTGCCCGTTCCGCTGATCCGGCACGCCGCTGCTGGACACGCCGGGCCTGCTTGACCAGGTCCGGTTCGCCCTGGCGGAGCCAGGCGTACATCGGCGCTGCGACGAAGATAGTCGCGGCGGTGCCGATGAGGATCCCGACGAACAGTGCCAGGGACAGGTCCCGCAGCGTTCCGGCGCCCAGGAGCCCGGCACCGATGAACAGGATGGCGCCCACGGGGAGGATTGCCACCATCATGGTGTTAATGGAACGCACCAGGGTCTGGTTGACGGCGAGGTTGACTTCCTCGCCGAACGTCCGGCGTGTGGATGCGTCGATTCCGGTGGTGTTTTCCCGGATTTTGTCGAAGACCACCACGGTGTCGTACAGGGAGTAGCTCAGGACCGTCAGGAATCCGATGATGGCCGATGGCGTGACCTCGAAGTCACTGAGCGCATACACGCCGGCCGTGATGAACATGGTCGCAGCCATGCCGGCCAACGCCGAGAGGGACATTTTCCAGGTGCGGAAGTACAGGGCCATCAACACGGCCGCGAGCAGGACGAACACCACCAGGCCGATCAGCGCCTGCTTGGTCACGTCGGCACCCCAGGTGGGGCCAACGAACGTCGAGGTCACCTCGTTGTCGGTGACACCGTAAGCGCCCGTGAGGCCCTGCTTGATCCGGAGGGTCTCGTCGTCCGTCAGCTTGTCCGTCTGGATGCGCATGGTGTTGCCGGCCACGTTCGCAACGCGCGGAACACTGCCGGCGACCACGTCAGTCACGGCTTTTTCGCCGATGGTGGTGTCCGTGGTCTTGACGTTCGAGACCGTGAATTCGGAGCCTCCGCGGAATTCGATGCCGAGGTTGAAGCCGCCTTTGGCCACCGGGATGAGGATGGACAGCGCCACTCCCACCGCGGCGATGATGAACCAGATCTTCTTGGCCCCTACAAAGTCGTAGGAACGCTTCCCGGTGTAGAGCTCGTTGCCGAACGTAGCGAAGCCTGACATTACTTGTTCTCCTTCGCGGAGGTCTTGGACGAGCCGGCCAGCTGTTCCTGCTTCTCTGCCAGGCGCCGTTCAGCGATGGTCAGGCGGCGTTCGGCCTCGGCCGCTGCTCCGGTGTTCTTGGTACGGACCACCACGGGCTTGTCATCGGGAGTGCGGACCCGGCCGGCACCGCGGTAGAGCGGCACGGCGCCCAGCCGTTCGGGGTCCAGGCCGGAGAACTTGTGGCCTTCACCGAAGAACCGGGTGCGGGCCAGCAGCTGCAGCGTGGGGTGGGTGAACATGAACACCACGATGAGGTCGGCGATGGCGGTCAGGCCCAGGGTGAAGGCAAAGCCACGGACGTTGCCCACGGCCACGAAGTACAGGACCAGGGCGGCCAGGAGGTTGACGGCCTTGGAGGCAAGAACAGTGCGCTTGGCGCGCTTCCAGCCGTTTTCGACGGCGGACACCAGGCCGCGCCCTTCGCGCAGTTCATCACGGATGCGCTCGAAGTAGACGATGAAGGAGTCTGCGGTCTGGCCGATGGCCACGATGATGCCTGCAACGCCTGCCAGGGACAGCCGGTAGTTCTCCGTCCAGCCCAGGATCGCGATGGCCAGGTACGTCAGGGCACCCGCCACCACCAGCGAGGCAATGGTGACGAAGCCCAGGGCGCGGTATTGGAACAGCGAGTAGACCACCACCAACAGCAGGCCGATCAGGCCGGCCAGCAGGCCCATGCGCAGCTGTTCACCACCGAGCGTGGCGGAGATCTGCTGTTCGCTCTGGATGTCGAAGCTGATGGGAAGGGCGCCGAACTTCAACTGGTCGGACAGCGCCTTGGCGGTCTGCTCGGTGAAGCCGCCGGTGATCTGCGGACGTCCGTCGGTGATGACGGCCAGCGACCGCGGGGCGGAGATGACCTGGTCATCCAGCACAATGGCGAACTGGGACTTGGGGTCGGTGCCCGACTCGCCGCCGGCGGCCACGTAGAACTGGTTGAGGCGTTCGGTGACCGCTTTGAACTTGGCCGTGCCTTCGGCGTCGAACTGGATGTTGACGGCCCAGTCGTTGGTCACGGCTCCCTGCGCACCCTGCTGCAGCTGGAAGGACGAGGTGACGATGTTGCTGCCCTTCACCTCCACGGGACCCAGGATGTACTTGATGGCCGGGGACTTGTCCGTGGCAGGCTCGCAGGTTACCAGCGGCTTGGTGGGATCTGACCGCTGCGATTTTTCGGCCGCGGGGCTGTTACAGTCCAGGGCCTCGAACTGCTTGTAGATCTCAGGGGTGATCCAGTTGGTGTCACTGCTGTTGGCCGGCTCAGCTGTCGGCTTGGGCAGCTGGTCCTCCGGGGTCCGCGATTCCGGGGGCACGGCTGCCCCGTCGCCGTTGAGGAGGACGGGGCGGAAGTTCATGTCCGCGGACGCCTGGATGAGGTTCCGGGTTTCGGCAGAGGGCGTGCCGGGGAGGCTGACCACCACGTTGCGCCCTGACTGGGTGCTGATTTCCGCTTCGGAGACGCCGGAGCCGTCAACGCGCTGGCGGATGATCGCCACGGCCTGGTTGAGCTGCTGTTCGTTGATGTCCGAACCGCCCTCCACCTTGGGCGCCAGGATCATCTGCGTGCCGCCCTCAAGGTCCAGGGCCAGTTTGGGCGCCCAGCTGGCCTGCCCGGCGATGGTGCCGCCGGCCAGGACGGCAGTCAACGCTGCCAGGAGTACGCCAAGCCAGACCAGGACGCGGAGCCCTGGTTTCTTGCGGCCAGTTCGTGCCATTGTCGATCTTTCTCTTATTCGCGGAAGAACCGCCGGCGCGGGTTGTTACCTGCGCCGGCGGTGGTCCGCAGCGGTAGAGGGAGGAAAGGGGCCGGCGGGCCTAGCTGTCCTTCTTGCCCTCGTCGTTGAGGCGCTTCAGGGTTTCTTCCGGAGTCTCGGCGCTGGTCGCGCTGCTGCCGGTCTCCGGAGTGGTCAGTGAGGACGCGTCGTCCGGTACAACCGGGGAATCAGCGGCGGGCTCGGCAGTAACATCCGCGGCAGGCTCGACGACCTTGGTGACGGCCTGGCGGTGGACGGTGGCCAGGTTGCCGGGGGAAAGTTCAAGGGTGACCTTGTTATCGGCGTCGTCGATGTCCACGATCCGGCCGAAAAGGCCAAAGCTGGTCATGACCTCCACGCCCGGGCCAAACTTCGACTGGAGCTCTGCCTGCTGCTGCTGCGTCTTCTTGTTGCGGCGGAACATCATGAAGATGAACACGCCGAGCATGACGAACAGGAGAATTGACATTGGATCCAAGGGGAATTCCGTTCTTTTGCGTGGTGCAGCTGGTTTTCCAGCGACGTTGGCTTCGCTTCGGCCGGGGCGGCTGGTGGCGCAGGCAGAACGCCTGACATTTCCTTCCCCAAGCGACGGGGGCGTCAGGGCCACCCGCGAAACAAAGACCCGAACGTGCCGGGCGTCATACCAGTCTAAAGGGAAAAGCTGAACGGAGCCTGCTATTGGCTCTCCGGGGCCCAGTCCCCTGCCTCGGAGGTCTCCGCGCCGGGCTCGAAAAGGTCCAGCTGCTCCTGCGCGAAGACTCCGGACGGGATGGCATACCCCATGTGGGCCCAGGCCGGCGCCATGGCGATCCTGCCGCGGGGCGTGCGGCCCAGCAGTCCTTCCCGGACCAGGAAGGGCTCCGCCACGGTTTCCACCGTTTCGGTTTCCTCGCCCACGGCGATGGCTAGGGTGGACAGGCCGACGGGGCCGCCGCCGAACTTGGTGATAAGGGCGTCGAGGACGGCGCGGTCCAGCCGGTCCAGCCCTTTCTTATCCACTTCGTACATGTCGAGGGCGGCGGACGCGGTCCTCGCATCGATTTGTTCGACTCCGTGAACCAGTGCCCAGTCCCGGACCCGGCGCAGCAGGCGGTTGGCGATGCGTGGGGTGCCGCGCGAACGGCCTGCGATTTCGGCGAAGCCGGCGGAGTTGACCTTCAGGTCCAGCAGCCCGGCTGAACGGCGCAGGACCAGTTCCAGCTCCGGGACGGAGTAGAACTCCAGGTGCCCGGTGAAGCCGAACCGGTCACGCAGTGGACCCGGAAGCAGCCCGGCACGGGTGGTGGCGCCCACCAGGGTGAACGGCGGCAACTCCAGGGGAATGGCCGTGGCCCCGGCGCCCTTGCCCACCACGATGTCGACGCGGAAGTCCTCCATGGCCATGTACAGCATTTCCTCGGCCGGGCGGGACATGCGGTGGATCTCGTCAAGGAACAGGACCTCGCCCTCGGACAGCGAGGACAGGATGGCCGCGAGGTCGCCGGCATGCTGGATGGCGGGCCCGCTGCTGAGGCGCAGCGGAGCGTTCATCTCGGCGGCCACGATCATGGCGAGGGTGGTCTTGCCGAGGCCCGGCGGACCGGAAAACAGGACGTGGTCTGCGGTGCGTCCCCTCATGCGGGATGCCTGCAGCACCAGCGACAGCTGCTTGCGCACCCGGTGCTGGCCAACGAAGTCATCCAGGTTCTTGGGCCGCAGGGCCGCCTCGATGGCACGCTCCTCCGGCTCCTCCCCCGCGGCGACCAGTGACGGTTCAGCCACGGGTACCTACGCGGTTGCCTGCGCGTGCGCCGTCCTGGCCCAGCCATCGGAGGGTGGTCCGCAGGATTTCCGGGACGTTGCCGCGGAAGGATACTTCCGGGTCGTCGGCAAGGGCCTTGTCGATGCTGGCAGAGGCATCTTTCTCGGACCAGCCCAGGCTGGTCATGGCCGCCACCACCTGGGGTTTCCAGGAGGCTTCGGCAGGAGTGGCGGCACCGGCTGCTGCAGGGGTCCCCTGCGGGACGAGCTTCCCGGCCAGCTCCAGCACGATCCTCCCTGCCACTTTGGGCCCGATGCCGGGAACCTTGGTGAAGGTCTTGCTGTCGCCGGTGTGCGCTGCCACCCTGATCGCTTCGGGATCGTGGACAGCAAGGACGGCAAGGGCCAGCCGCGGACCAACGCCGCTGACGCTCAGGAGGATGTCAAAAACCTCGCGTTCGTCATCGGAGGCGAAGCCAAAGAGCGTCAGCGAGTCCTCCCGGACAATCAGTGAGGTGAACAGCTGGCCTTCGTCACCCACGCGCAGCCGGCTCAGGGTCTGCGGGGTGGCGTTGACGCTCATCCCGGCACCGTTGAGGTCTATCACGGCCGTTGACAGGCCAAGGTGCGCTACGGTTCCGCGGAGGAAACTGATCAAGGCCGGGCTCCCGTTGTACTGCGGGCCTCCAAAGTGAGAGCCCGGCTATCCGAACATATCTACGAATACCCTAGCAAGCGGCAGCGACAATCAGCGTGCGCGGCGCGCTTTCGCTTCTGCTTCCGCCCATGCCCGCTGGGCAGGCGTCAGGGATGAACTGCCCGGTCCCGTGGTGGCCACGGCAGCGCCGCTCCCGGCCCGCCACGCATGGGTGATGGCCAGCGCCAGCGCATCGGCTGCGTCGGCGGGACGCGGCGGAGCGTCAAGGCGGAGGATCTTGGTCACCAGTTTGGTCACGGCGTCCTTGTTCGAGGACCCGCTTCCGGTCACCGCGGCTTTGACTTCCGACGGCGTGTGCAGCGCCACCGGGATTCCCCGGCGGGCCGCCGCGGCGATGACCACACCTGACGCCTGGGCGACGCCCATCACCGTGCTGACGTTGAGCTGCGAAAAGACGCGTTCGACGGCGAGGACCTGCGGTTCGTAGCGGTCCAGCCACTCGTCGATGGCCGTGGCGATCACCAGCAGGCGCCGGTCAAGGGTCTCGTCCGGCGATGTGCCCACCACCCCTACCGCCACCATGCTGGCCCGGCGGTTGCGCTCAACATCCACCACGCCGATGCCGCAACGGGTGAGGCCGGGATCAACGCCAAGGACGCGGAGCGTCACTTGTGCTCCGCCCCGGCCCGGAACCCCGGCTTCAACTCCTGCGGACTAGCAGGCAAGGCGGGACGTCACTCGGATTCCAGGGCGGCCTGGACTTCGTCGCTGAGGTCGGCGTTGCTGTAGACGTTCTGCACGTCGTCGAGTTCCTCCAGGGCGTCTGCCAGCTTCAGGAACTTCCGGGCGCCGTCGACATCGAGTTCCACCTGCATGGAGGGAACGAACTCAACTTCATCCGTGTCGTATTCAATGCCGGCTTCCGCCAGCGCTTCACGGATGGCCTGGAGGTCGCCCGGTTCCGAGTGGATCTCGAAGGTCTCGCCGTTGTCCTTGACTTCCTCCGCGCCCGCATCCAGGACGGCCATCAGGACGTCGTCCTCGCTCAGGCCGTTCTTGGGCAGGTTCACCACGCCCTTGCGGGTGAAGAGGTAGCTGACCGAACCTGGGTCGGCGATGGTTCCGCCGTTGCGGGAGATGGCGAGGCGGACTTCGGAGGCGGCCCGGTTTTTGTTGTCGGTGAGGCACTCGATCAGCAGGGCGGAGCCCTGGGGGCCCCTGGCCTCGTACATGATTTCGGCGTAGTCCACCACTTCGCCGGTGAGGCCGGCGCCGCGCTTGATGGCGCGGTCGATGTTGTCGTTGGGGACCGAGGTCTTCTTGGCCTTGGTTACGGCAAGTTCCAGGCCGGGGTTGCCGGCGAGGTCCGGTCCGCCCATGCGGGCGGCAACTTCGATGTTCTTGATCAGCTTGGCGAACGACTTTGCGCGGCGGCTGTCAATGATCGCCTTTTTGTGCTTGGTCGTTGCCCATTTGGAGTGGCCTGACATGCTTTACGCTTCTCCTCTGATCATGCGGATAAAAAGTTCGTGTACGCGTTTCTCGCCGGTCACTTCCGGGTGGAAGGAGGTGGCCAGCAGCTGGCCGGAACGCACTGCGACAATTCTAGCCGCCCCGGGGAGCGGTACGGCGTGCGACGCCTGACCGGGTTCTGCCGGTTCCACCTGCGCGAGGACCTCCACGTCCGGGCCCACCCGCTCCACCCAGGGGCCGCGGATGAAGACGGCGTGCACTGGTTCCACGCCTGATTCGGTGGCGCTGAAGTCAAGTCCCTTGAAGTCCAGGTCGGTTTCGAAGGATTCGCGCTGCCGGCCGAAGGCATTGCGCCGGACGGTGATGTCCAGGCCGCCGAACGTTTGCTGGGGGGCGCCGGACAGGTCGGTGGCCGGATCTGCGATGTCCGCCGCAAGCAGGATCATTCCCGCGCAGGAACCATAGACGGGGAGCCCCTCGGCGATGTACTTGCGCAGCGGGTCGGCCAGGTCGAAGGCCCGCGCCAGTTTATCGATGGCGGTGGATTCGCCGCCGGGAATGATGAGGCCGTCCAGGCCGTCCAGCTCCTCCGGGCGGCGGACGGCAACGCCCTGCGCGCCGGTGGCTTCCGCGGCACGCAGGTGTTCGCGGAAGTCTCCCTGCAGGGCCAGGACACCAATCCGCAGGCCTGAGCCCACGCGCGCAGGATCAGCAGAAGAGGGATTTGTCATCCCTCCAGCATACGGTCCCGGCCCTCCGGCTGCTGCCGCACCTGGGCCGCGGGCAAAGGTTGCATGCCGCTGCTGGGATATATTCGAAACATGGTCTTCTTCAGTGTTCCGCTCGGCAAGCTGGTCCGCAGGGTATCCCGGCTGCGGGGCGGCGGCTCCGCACTTCCGGGCCTGGTGGTCGAGAAAATCGACCCCGGCTTCATGCGGCGGACGCTCACCACCCTGCCCCACGGCGTGGCCGTGGTCAGCGGCACCAACGGAAAGACCACCACCACCAAAATGGTGGTCGAACTGCTGGAAAGCCAGGGCCTGAAGGTCTTCACCAACCGGACCGGCAGCAACTTCACGCGGGGGGTGGCGGCCGCACTCCTGGGCGAGGTGGACTGGCGCGGCAGGCTGGACGCGGACGTTGCCGTCCTGGAACTTGACGAGGCCCACGCCGTCCATTTCGTGAACAGCGTTCCGCCCCGCTACTGCCTGCTGCTCAACGTGCTCCGCGACCAACTGGACCGCTTTGGCGAGATCGACAAAACGGCACAGCTCCTGCAGCACATCGCGGCGAAGACCACCGGAACGGTGGTCCTGAACCGTGAGGACCCGCGGGTTGCCAGGATCGCCGACACGCTCACTGGACAGGAAGTCAGGTACTTCGGCCTGGACGATTCCTTGCTGGGCACCTTTCCGAACGACGACGACATGCGCGCCGCTCCCGGCAGCCCCGCTCCGGCGGGCCTGCCCGCAAAGCCGCAGGCCGACGTCGTCCTCCGCAAGGTGGGCGCTGACAGCGCCGAGTTTGAGTACGACGGCGGTACGGTCACCACGGCGATGAAGCTGCGCGGCGTCTACAACATCTTCAATGCAGCCGCTGCCCTCACGCTGGCCCGCAGCATTTGCGGTGGCGGCGCCGCCACCGCGAACCACGAGACCCTGCTGCAGGCGCTGTCGCAGGTGGCGCCCGCCTTCGGCCGCGGCGAAAGCCTGACCGTGGACGGCCTGCCCCTGGACCTGGTGCTGGTCAAGAACCCCAGCGGTTTCCGGCTGGGGCTGAAGTCCTTCCCCGCCGGCGGCTACGCCACCATGATCGCCATCAACGACAACTACGCCGATGGCCGGGACATGTCCTGGCTGTGGGACGTGGAATTCGATTCGCTCCGCGAGGGCGGGGTGGAGCTGCTGACCGGGTCCCGGGCCTACGACATGGCGCTGCGGCTGCAATACGACGAAGTCCCCGTTGGCGCTGTGGATACCGACATTCCCGACGCCCTTGCCGCCTTCATCCGGGAAGGGCGCGGCAAACCCAAGCGGATTTTCTGCACCTACACCGCCATGCTTGCCATCCGCCGCGAGCTGTCCAAAATCACCACCGTGGAGGTTGTCTCGTGAGTCCGGCAGAAGCAGCGGAAGCTGGCCACCAGTCCAAGGGCACCCTCCGCGTGGTCCAGCTGTACCCGCGCGACATGAACATCTATGGCGACTGGGGCAACGCGCTGGTCCTGCAGCGCCGGATCCAGTGGCACGGGTACACCCCCGAACTGCTCGAGTACAACGTGGGCGATCCCTTCCCTGACGGCGTGGACATCATTGTGGGCGGCGGTGGCCAGGACAGCGGGCAGCTGGTGATCCAGGACGACCTGCAGGCCCGCGCCGGCCAACTCAAGGAACTGGCCGAGGACGGCGCGCCCATGCTGGTCATCTGCGGCCTTTACCAGCTCTTCGGGCGGTTCTTCAAGACCCGCACGGGCGCCGTCATCCCGGGTATCGGCGTACTCGACGTGGAAACCCACGGCACCGATGAGCGCCTGATCGGCAACGTCAAGGTGTCAACCACGGAGTTCGGCGACGTCCTCGGCTACGAAAACCACAGCGGCCAGACAACCCTGGGCAGCGGGGTTCGGCCGCTTGGGGCCGTGGCCAAGGGAACGGGAAACAACAGCAATGACGGCCATGAGGGGGCACGGTACCGGAACATCGTTGCCAGCTACCTGCACGGCTCGCTGCTTCCCAAGAACCCTGCCATCGCCGACTTCCTCATCCGTACAGCTGCGGAGCGCAAGTTCGGCAGCTTCTCCCCCGGCACCCCGGACGACACTTACGCAGTCCTGGCACGGGAGCACGCCGCGCGCCGGCCCCGCTGAGCCCTGCCGGCAGGATCAGCGCCACTGGAAGTACTCCCGGTGGATGTTGAGCCTTCGGACACCCGCTGCCCGAAAGGCTTTGCGGAACTGCCGCAACATGGCGTCCGGACCACCCATGAATACCGACAGCAGGCGTGGCTCGGTGCCCACCGCGGCCAGGACCATGTCCGGGGTCAGCCGTCCGTCCCTTTCGGTGTCAACCAGGTGGACCGTAAGCCGCGGCTGGTTCCCGGCGATGGCGGTGATTTCATCGGCAAAAGGCGACGGGCCCGCCGAGGTGACGAAGAAGTGGACATCTTCGTGCAGCCCGCCGGCCGGCCCTTCGTCCAGTGACCGCAACCAGCTCAGGAAGGGAGTGATCCCCACCCCGCCGGCGATCCAGACCTGGTGGGCAGTGCCCTTGTTCCGGTCAAAACGGCCGTAGGGGCCGCCGACTACAGCAGGCATGCCGGGCTGGACCACGTCGGGAAGCCTTGTGGTGTGGTCCCCGAGTGCCTTGACCGTGATGCTGATCCCACCCTCCCCTGCTGGACCCGAAATGGAAAAGGGGTGCCGCTGCCAGCCTTGGGCTGTTTCGAGGTAAACCATGGCGAACTGGCCGGGTTTGAACGCCAGCGGGCGGCCCAGGGGACGTAGTGCAACCTCCACCAAGTCCGCCGCAACCGGACGGACCCCTGCAACCTGGTAGTCGTGATGGGGCAGGAAACGGCGCGCCAGCAGCTCCCGGTAAACGTAGAACGCCAGGCCCGTTCCGCCGATGGCCACGTAGCTCCACCTCAGGACGGGCGCAGCCTCAAACGCACTGGCATCGAGCAGCCCGTGCAGGAAGCCGGCGGCCACGAACAGGCCGGTGAGGCGGTGAAAGCCGCGCCAGCGCTCATAGCCACCCAGCAACCGCGCCGCCAGGCGGACCCCCTTTGCCTGCAGCGCGGCAACGACCACGCGGCGGACCGGCGCCGGAAGCATGGTCCGCCAGCGTGGCAGCACCGCCCACACCACCAGCGCGGCAAGGCCGGAAATGGCCGCCACTGCCAGCGTCTTTCCCACGCTGGTTGCCTCCGGGTTGGACGCAAGTTCGATGTGCGGCAGCAACAGGACGGTTGCCGTGACGGCAGCCCTGCGGTGCCAGATGGCGGCGTGGTCAATGCCGCCAAACACCGGCTCAACGTGCGGGAGGGTACTGACCAGGACCAGGGCGATCGAGTACAGCAGCACCGACTCCCCGCCGAACAGCTGGCCCACATGCCTGAGGACGGGTTCACCCTGCGGCCGCGCCACATACCAAAAGATGCCGTATGCCACCACCAGGACCACGACAGCGCCCGGTCCCACCCACCGGGACGGTACTCCCAGGAAAGCAGCTGCCGGCGTCGTGCCTTGCTTGCTCATGGACCAGGGCCCCTTCGTCGCTGCCGTACCGTGCGCGTTCCATGCAGTGCGCGCAGAATGCGGCCCGGACCGGACCCCATAGCGGCAATTGTAGGGATGTCGTCTGGGAGCCAGCACCATTTCCTTCGTTGAGAACCGCGCCCTGCTGTGAAAGGTTTACCCCATGACCAACCCCCTCCTTGCCGCCAGTCCCCTGCCCTACGGCCTTCCACCTTTCGAGGGCCTCGCAGCAGGCCAGTACGGCGCCGCCATCGAAGCAGGACTGGCTGAGCACCTGAGTGAGATCCAGGCCATCACCAGCAACGCCGAACCGGCCACGTTCGACAACACGGCACTCGCCATGGAGCGCTCCGGGCAACTCCTCAACAGGGCCGCGGCGGCGTTTTATACCGTGGTGTCGGCGGATGCGTCCGCCGAGATCCGGAAACTTGAAACGGAGCTCTCGCCGCGCTTCCCGGCCCATCAGGACGAGGTGTTCCTCAACAGGGTCCTATATGAGCGGTTTGCGGCCATTGATACGGGTGGCCTGGATCCCGAGTCGGCCCGCCTGGTGGAGGAATACCTCAAGGAGTTCCGCCAGTCCGGCATCCAGCTCGATGCACCGGGCCAGGAGCGGCTGCGTGCCATCAACGCCGAGCTGGCCCGGTTGGGTACTGAGTTCGGCCAGCGGGCCAAGGAAGGGATGAAGTCCGCGGCGCTGCTGCTGGAGGACGCGGCCGACCTGGCCGGCCTGACGGCAGACGACGTCGCCAGTGCCGGGGAAGCTGCACGCGCCGCCGGGCATGACGGCAAATACCTGCTCACCCTGGTCCAGCCCGGCAACCAGCCGGCACTGGCGGCGCTCGAGAACCGGGACGTCCGCCGTCGCCTGTTTGAAGCATCAGTGGCCAGGGGCAGTGGCGGCGGCAGCCTGGATGTCCTGGACCTGGCCAGGGAGATGGCGGGGCTGCGGGCCGAGAAGGCCCAACTGCTGGGTTTCGCCAACTACGCGGAACTTGTGGCCGACCGGCAGACGGCGCCGGACTTCGAGGCAGTCCGGACAATGCTGAGCCGGATGGCGCCGGCGGCCGTGCGCAATGCCGACGCCGAGGCGGCAGCCCTGGCCGACGTCGCCGGGCATCCGCTGGAAGCATGGGACTGGGCTTACTTTTCGGCAAAGGTGCGGCGGGAGAAGTACGACGTCGACGAACAGGCCCTGCGTCCCTTTTTTGAACTGGACCGGGTCATCACGGACGGAGTGTTCTTTGCAGCCACTGCCCTCTATGGGGTTACCTTCCACGAGCGGCCCGACCTCAAGGCCTATCACCCGGACGTTCGCATCTGGGAGGTCCGCGACGGGGACGGAACCGGCCTGGGGCTGTTCCTGGGCGACTACTATGCACGCGAGTCCAAGCGCGGCGGAGCGTGGATGAACTCGCTCGTGGACCAGGCTTCGCTGCTGGGCACCCGGCCCGTGGTGACCAATACGCTCAACATCTCCAAGCCGCCCGCGGGTGAACCAACCCTCCTCACCTTGGACGAGCTGCGCACGCTTTTCCACGAGTTCGGCCATGCACTGCACGGCTTGTTCTCCAATGTCACCTATCCGCGCTTTTCCGGTACTGCGGTGCCCCGGGACTTTGTGGAGTATCCGTCGCAGGTGAACGAGATGTGGATCATGTGGCCGGAGGTGCTGTCCAACTACGCACGCCACCACATCACCAGTGAGCCACTGCCGCAGGGCGTTGTGGACCGGCTGGAGGAGTCCCGGCTCTGGGGTGAAGGGTTTGCCACCACGGAGTACCTGGGCGCAGCCCTCCTGGATCTCGCCTGGCACACGCTGGAGCCGGGCGACGTTCCCGACGATGCCCTGGAGTTTGAGGCAAAGGCGCTGGCCGCGGCAGGGATTGCCCACCCGCTGATCCCACCCCGCTACCGCACGGGCTACTTCCAGCACATCTTCGCCGGGGCCGGCTACGCGGCGGGCTACTATTCCTACATCTGGAGCGAGGTCCTGGACGCGGAAACCGTGGACTGGTTCAAGGAAAACGGCGGCCTGTCCCCCGCCAACGGGGAACGCTTCCGGCAGGAGCTGCTCAGCCGCGGCAACAGCCGGGACCCCCTGGAATCCTTCCGCATCCTGAGGGGCCGCGAAGCCAGGTTGGACCCCCTGCTAAAGCGCCGCGGCCTCGAGTAAAACCCCATCGATTGCTGAGTAAACGTCGTTTTGAGGCCCGAAAACGACAGGTACGGAGCAATCGATTTAAAAGAACGACGCCGGTCCCCCACCAAGAAGGTGAGGAACCGGCGTCGTGGTCAAGTCAGTGAAGCCAAAACCGAAGCGCCGGACGGTGCGGTCCGGCAGCGTGCGTAAAAGGGGCCCCGCGCCCCGACCAGCGACAAAGCCGCCAACGGGGCGCGGGGAATAGCACGCAGAGGATCGCGCCGTCCGGCGCGTCACAGAAGGCGGAAATTACCAGCCGCGCTCAGCGAGACGGTGCGGCTGGGGGATCTCATCGACGTTGATGCCCACCATGGCTTCGCCCAGCCCGCGGGAGGCCTTGGCGATGACGTCGGGGTCGTCGAAGAAGGTGGTGGCCTTAACGACGGCGGCGGCACGCTGGGCGGGGTTGCCGGACTTGAAGATGCCGGAACCGACGAACACGCCGTCGGCGCCGAGCTGCATCATCATGGCCGCGTCAGAGGGGGTCGCGATGCCGCCAGCGGTGAAGAGCACCACGGGGAGCTTGCCGGCCGCGGCGACTTCCTTGACCAGTTCGTACGGGGCCTGAAGTTCCTTGGCCGCGACGTAGAGCTCGTCCTCGGGCAGCGCGGCAAGCTTGGCGATCTCGGAGCGGATCTTGCGCATGTGGCCGGTGGCGTTGGAGACATCGCCGGTGCCGGCTTCGCCCTTGGAGCGGATCATGGCAGCGCCCTCGTTGATGCGGCGCAGGGCCTCACCAAGGTTGGTGGCACCACAGACGAAGGGAACCTTGAAGTTCCACTTGTCGATGTGGTTGACGTAGTCGGCCGGGGTGAGGACCTCGGACTCGTCGATGTAGTCAACGCCGAGGGACTGCAGGACCTGGGCCTCGACGAAGTGGCCGATGCGGGCCTTGGCCATGACCGGGATGGACACGGCGTCGATGATCTGGTCGATCATGTCGGGATCGGACATGCGGGACACGCCGCCCTGGGCGCGGATATCGGCCGGAACACGCTCCAGCGCCATGACCGCCACGGCACCGGCGTCTTCGGCGATGCGGGCCTGCTCGACGTTGACGACGTCCATGATGACGCCGCCCTTGAGCATCTCGGCCATGCCACGCTTCACGCGGCTGCTGCCCGTGACGCTGTTCGCGGACGAACCGGCCTCGTTGCTTACATCAGGTGTAGACACAAAAACCCCTATGGGTAGACAGATGATCTTCGCCGGGCATGCGGCGGCAGCTGCCGGAGGTGCACGCACGGGTTGCCGGGTCGCTTGACCGGGCACTTATATACTAGACCCCCGCCGCGCGGCAGGCTTAATCATGCTTAATCAGCGGGCGTTGGCTCCGCAAGGGCCTGCCGGCGCACCGAAAGCACGCGCTGCACCACGGTGACCAGGCTCGCCGCTGCCAGGAGGACAAGGGTGGCCAGGAGCACCACCGTCGGCAGCCCCAGTCCGGTCAGGCCGGTGATCACCAGCACCGAGACCAGGCGTTCGGCCCGCTCAGCGATCCCGACGTTGGCGGTGAACCCGAGCGATTCTGCCTTGGCGCGGGCGTATGAGACAACCATGCCCAGGACCAGGCACAGCAGGGCGCAGACGGCGATGGCGGTGTCGTTTCCACCCGTGAAGAACCACACGGATACGCCGGCGAAGAGGGCGCCGTCGGCGATGCGGTCCAGGGTGGAATCGAGGAAGTTCCCCCAACGGCTCTTTACATCCTGCATCCGGGCCATGATGCCGTCCAGGACATCGGAAAAGATGAATGCGGTAATGAAGACGGTTCCCCAGAAGAGCTGGCCCAGGGGGTAGAAGATGAGGGCTCCCGCGGCAACCCCGGCGGTTCCAAGGATGGTCACCGCATCCGGGGAGACACCGATCCTGAGTAGCCAGCGGGCCAACGGGGTAAACAGTGCGGTGAAGAAGCCGCGGGCATGCCTATTCAGCATCCGACTCCCCGGGCCAGGCGTCAGCCACCTGCTGCCGGACCTCATCAAGGGTCTGGGTGATGGCTTTGGTCTGGGCGATGATGGGGAAGAAGTTACCGTCCCCGCCCCAGCGCGGCACAATGTGCTGGTGCAGGTGGGCGGAGATTCCTGCACCGCCCACCACACCCTGGTTCATGCCCAGGTTAAAGCCGCCGGGATTGGACACCTTCCGCAGGACCCGCATGGCCGTCTGGGTCAGCTCGGCGAACTCTGCTGTTTCTTCAACAGTGAGGTCTGTGTAGTCCGGAATGTGCCGGTAGGGGCAGACCAGCAGGTGGCCCGGGTTGTAGGGGAACAGGTTCAGCACCACGTAGCAGGTCCGTCCGCGGTGGACGATGAGCGCCTCTTCGTCAGTGCGGCCGGGGCCGACGCAGAACGGGCAGTCATTCTCGTTCTTGAACTGGTGCTGCCCGCCCTTGATGTAGGCCATGCGGTGCGGAGTCCACAGGCGCTGGAAGGCGTCCGGGACACCGGCGAGGGCAAAGTCGTCGGTAACGCCGGCATCGCCTGGATATCCTGCGCCTGTGTTCTCCTGCACTGTGCTGCTTCCGTTCGGCTAGCTGGTCCGGTTGCGGACGGCTTCGGTGATTCGCTTGACCGCTTCCGCCACGGGCACGCCGTTGTCCTGGCTTCCGTCGCGGAAGCGGAACGAAACAGCACCGGCCTCTGCGTCGTCGCCGCCGGCGATCAGCACGAACGGGATCTTGTCCTTGCTGGCGGTGCGGATCTTCTTGGGGAAGCGGTCCGAGGACGTATCCACCTCGGCACGGATGCCCGCCGCCTTAAGCTGGCCAACGACGTCGAACATGTAATCGTTGAACGCCTCCGCGACGGGGATGCCCACCACCTGTACCGGAGCCAGCCATGCGGGGAACGCGCCGGCGTAGTGCTCGGTGAGGACGCCCATGAAGCGTTCCACCGATCCGAAGAGCGCGCGGTGGATCATGACCGGACGCTGCCGGCTGCCATCGGCGGCCTGGAATTCCAGCTCGAAGCGTTCCGGCAGGTTGAAGTCCAGCTGGATGGTGGACATCTGCCAGGTACGGCCCAGGGCGTCCTTGGCCTGCACGGAAATCTTGGGACCGTAGAAGGCGGCTCCGCCCGGATCGGGCACCAGTTCCAGCCCTGACTCTTGGGCTACTTCGGAGAGGGTCCTGGTGGCTTCCTCCCAGGTGGCGTCGTCGCCGACGTACTTCTCGGGGTCCTTGGTGGACAGCTCGAGGTAGAAGTCGTTCAGCCCGTAGTCCTTGAGCAGGTCCAGGACGAAGTTCAGGGTCTTGGTGAGTTCGTCCTTCATCTGCTCACGGGTGCAGTAGATGTGGGCGTCGTCCTGCGTCATCCCCCGGACCCGGGTGAGGCCGTGCACTACGCCGGATTTCTCGTACCGGTAGACGGAACCAAATTCGAACAGCCGCAGGGGCAGTTCACGGTAGGACCGGCCGCGGGCGCGGAAGATGAGGTTGTGCATGGGGCAGTTCATCGGCTTCAGGTAGTAGTCCTGGCCGGGCTTGCGCACGGTGCCGTCCTCGTTGAGTTCGGCGTCCACGTGCATGGCGGGGAACATGCCGTCCTTGTACCAGTCAAGGTGTCCCGAGACCTCGTACAGGTGGCCCTTGGTGATGTGCGGGGTGTAGACAAACTCGTAGCCGGCCTCGACGTGGCGTTGGCGCGAGTAGTCCTCCATCTCCTTGCGGATGATGCCGCCCTTGGGGTGGAAGACGGGCAGGCCGGAACCCAGCTCGTCCGGGAAGGAGAACAGGTCCAGCTCGGAGCCCAGCTTGCGGTGGTCGCGGCGCTCGGCCTCGGCAATGCGCTCCTGGTAGGCCTTCAGGGCTTCCTTGGTGGGCCAGGCGGTTCCGTAGATGCGCTGCAGCTGCTGGTTTTTCTGGTTGCCCAACCAGTAGGCCGACGACGAGCGGGTCAGGGCGAAGGCGTTGGAGATGAGCTTGGTGTTGGGCAGGTGCGGGCCACGGCAGAGGTCGCACCAGACGGTGGTGCCTTCCTTGCGCTCCACATTGTCGTAGATGGTGATGTCGCCGGCGCCGACCTCAACGTTCACGCCTTCCCCGGCTTCGGCGGCATCGTTCTTCTTGCCCAGCAGCTCAAGCTTGTAGGGCTCGTTCTTCATGGCTTCGCGGGCCTCGTCCTCGCTGACCACTCGGCGGACGAACTTCTGGTTCTGGTTGATGATCTTCTGCATCATCTTTTCGAGGGTCTTGAGGTCCTCGGGGGTGAACGGTTCGGCAACATCGAAGTCGAAGTAGAAACCGTCGGTGATGTAGGGTCCGATGCCGAGTTTGGCGTCGGGGCGCAGCTGCTGCACAGCCTGGGCCATCACGTGGGCGGTGGAATGGCGCAGGACATTCAGGCCGTCGGCCGAATCAATGGTGACGGCTTCCACCTCTGCGCCTTCGGGAAGTTCCTGGTCCAAGTCCTTCAGCTCGCCGTTGACGCGGGCAACAACAACGTCACGGCGCTCAAAGAAGAGTTCCGCACCGGTGGTCCCGGTAGTCACCTTGGTCTCTTCGCCATCGACGAGAAGGGTGATCTGCTGGGCATCTGACACGGGTGTCTCCTATTCAAAGTTAAGGCTTCATAGCTTGTGGCATACGGGGACCACAGCCAGCCACCGTCAATGCTATCGGTTCAGGTAAGGGCCGACCAACGCGGCACACGGGGGCAGGGGAACAGCAGTCACCCGTTGAAACCGGTGATCGCGAGCGTCCTGCTGATGCCGTCCAGGGGATGCGGACCATCCCCGGAGGCCTCCGGGCTGAACACCGGCGTGGACTCCCGGGGGAACTCCGGGAAGGGCAGGCTCTCCGTCCGGGCCAGGTCCCACGCCATGCTCGCACTGATGCTGATGCCCCGCGGACCAGTCCTTCGGGTGGTCCCGCGGATCAGCAGCAGGCGGGTTCCAAACAGGAGCGGCCCGGCGCTTTCCTGGGCCTCGTGGAAGAAGACCGAATCCACGCAGCCGGTGCCGTCGTCGATGCTGATGAACACCACCCTCCTGCCGCCGCGCATGGGAGGAGTCTGGGTGGCCACCCGCACCCCTGCCACCAGCACTTCGGTCCCGTTGCGCAGGTTGAGGAGCTTATCGGCGGTGGTGACACCGAGCCTTTCCAGCAGGGGCCGGTGGCTGTCCATCAGATGGGTGCTGACATCGATGGCCATGAGGTCAAGTTCCGCCCTGACATTCTCCACCACTGTTGGAGCGGGAAGTCCAGGTTTGATATTGCGCAGTTCAACGTCACCCAAGGGGAGGGACAACTGCCCCTCCAGGACCTCCACGCCTTTCCGCGCGCCATGGGCTGATTGAAGCTGCTGCAAATGGTGCACCAGGTCCGCGCGGTTGGCAGGGCCTCCGGCTTCGCGGTGCAGGGAATCAAAAGCACCCAACTGCGCAAGGCGCCTGATGCTTGGTTTACTGAGCCGCGAGCGCGCCCGGAGATCCGCCAGTGAATCGTAAGGCTGTCCGACGACGATCCGCTTCAGTTCTGCAGCAGACAGGCCGTAGATCCCGTTCAGGCTGAGCCGGATTCCCAGCTTCCCTGAGTCCTTTCCTGATTCAATCCATTCCACCCGGTATTCGGCTTTGCTCCGGTTGATGTCCAGGGGAAGGATGGGAATGCCCAGCCGGCGCGCTTCGGCCACCAGCAGCCGTTTGGGGTACATACCGGGGTCGTGCTCCCAAAGGCCTGCAAGGAAGGCTTCGGGGTGGTGTGTCTTGAGCCAGGCGGACTGGTAGGTGGGGACGGCGAAAGCCGCACCGTGGGCTTTGCAGAAACCGAAGCTGGCAAAGGACTTCAACGTCCCCCAGACCTTGTCCACCACCTCAGGGGTGTATCCCTTGGCTTTGGCGTGGCGCCGGAAGTACTCCTCCACCTGCGCTTCTCCGGCCTCGCTGCTGAGCGCCCGGCGGAACTCGTCGGCTTTGGCCAGACCGCAGCCGGTCATGACGTGAAGGGTTTTCAGGATTTGCTCGTGGAAGACGGTGACCCCATGGGTTTCCTGCAGCACCGGTTTGAGGTCCGGGTGCGGGTAGCTCTCAGGGGCGAACCCATGCCGGTGTTCCAGGAAGGGGCGGACCATGTCCGACTTCATCGGTCCCGGGCGGAAGAGTGAAATATCGATGATGAGGTCGTTGAACTCCCGCGGCGCCATCTTGCCGATCAGTTCCCGCTGTCCGGGGGATTCGATCTGGAAGCAGCCAAGGGTGTGCGTGCTTCTGATCAGCTCATAGGTTGCTTCGTCGTCAAGGGGGACGGCGTTGAGGTCTATCTGGCCATTGGCGGCAATGTAATCCGGGCCGGAACCTTCCGGACCAGCCGGGTGGTTCCCTGCCTTGACCACTTCTTCTTTGGAGGGGTGGATCCTGATGATTTCCCTGACCGCAAAAGCCATGGCGCTTTGCATGCGGACACCCAGGACATCGAGTTTGAGCATGCCCATGGAGTCCATGTCATGTTTATCGAACTGGCTCATGGGCAGGCCCAGCCCACTTGGCTGTACCGGTGTACGGTCCAGGAGGGTGGCATCACCCAGGATGACGCCGCAGGGGTGCATGGAAATGTGGCGGGGCAGCCGGTCGAGCCGTTCGGTCAGGTCCACCAGCAGGTCCAGTTGCTGGTTTCCATGTGCGTCGCGTTGCTCTACCCGTCCGGCAAACTCGCGCAGTTCAGGTTTTTCCTGCAGCGCTTCGCGGAATTTCCGCGCCGAGAACCGCCACAACTGTTTGGCGATCTCCCCCACCTCGCCGTCGTCCATGCCCAGCGCCAGCCCGGCGTCGCGCACTGCACCACGGGCACGGTACCCGTTCTGCATGCTCATCAGGGTGACCCGTTCAGAGCCGAAGCGTTCGAAGATCCGGCGGTAGACGTTATGGCGCTCAGCGCTTTCGACGTCGATATCGATGTCTGGAAGGGTGGCGCGGTCATTGGAGAGAAAACGTTCGAAAATGAGGTCGTGCTGGAGGGGATTCACATGGCTGACGTCGATCAGGTAATTGACCAGGCTGGACGCTCCGGACCCCCTGGCTGCCGCCCTGACCCCCATGTCCTGGATCATTCGGGATACCTCCGCAACGGTCAGGAAGTAGGAGGAGAAGCCCAGATTGTTGATAATCCCCAACTCATGGTCCAGGCGGGCCAGCATGTCCTTCTCCGCTTTGCCGCCGATTCCCGGGAACCGCCTGCCGATTCCCGCATGGCAGCGCTGGATGAGTTCAGCGTGCGGATCCTGGGTGATGCCGATAACGGATGCTTCGGGCACCACTGGCTGTTTCCATCCCATGTCTGTAGTGGGGTCAATCCGGCAGAGATCGGCGAGCGCTTCTGTCTGTGCCATCAGCTGCTTGAGGTCTGCGGCACCATAACCGGCGGCGGAAATGATTTCCTTGCCAAGCGCCAGCATTTGCCCAGGGGTTTTCAGCCACCCCTGGCCGGTGGGTTGCAGCAGTGGTTCCCCTGCCAGTTCGGGCAGGGACTTCAATGTCCGGGCAGAATCCAGGACATCAGCGGTTGGTGCTCCGTCCGCAGCGCAGTACCTCACCGCATTGGCCAGGACAGCCGGCACCTGGTGTTCCTCGGCGAGCCTGAGCATGCGCACAGCGTGCGCCGTGCTCAATGGGGTACCCGGTGCGCTGAGCTGGGAGACGATTTCCGCCACCACGGTTCCGGCGGGCATTGCGTCCAGCCACTGCTTGAACAGGGTCCGGGGCCGCAGGTAGCGCCGTCCGCCCATGGCACGGCCCACATCTGAATCAGGGCCGAGCAGTATGGTGAGCACCGGCTTAAGGGTTTGGGGGTCCAGGGTGCGGGAAGCCAGTTCGGCGCGGGTGACAGCAACGGGTACCGCTCCGCCGGCTTTCCCCGAGGTCCTGGCGTGGGCGTCGGAAACCAGCCGGCACAGCGCACGGTATCCGGCACCGTTGTTTTGGCCTCGGGCCAGCACCACCACCCTGCCTGCTACCTGCGTTCGGTGGTCGCCGTCGTCGTCGAATACTGCAAGGTCCACCCCCACGATGGGGTCGATGCCTGCAGCCATGCAGGCCTTGAGGTGCTTGATGGTGCCGTACAGGCCGTCCCGGTCGGTGCAGGCAAGGGCCGTGGCGCCGTCGGCAGCGGCAGCCATGGCCAGTTCCTCTGGCCATGAAACGCCGTAATGGGCGCTGAACGCCGTGGAAACGTGAAGGTGGGTAAAGCCCATGCTGGTCTGGTCAGGCAGTTCTGTGGCGGAGGGCGTCATGGATCCGCAGCAGCCGCCAACGGTTGCTGCGGATCTGGCGCGTCAGGTCAAGGGTGAGGGGTTCTGCGCCGGCCGGTTCTACCGGCGCTGCGGGACGGGAGGCCATCCGGGCCGGCAGGACCTGGACGCGCCAGATTTCGTGGTCCACTACGCCCTGTCCGCTTCCCAGCGGGGCCCTGCTGTCCTCCGCCCACCATTGCCGGCGTTCGTACCACCGGACTGGTTCGGCGCAGACGGTGTAGGACGCCCCTGCCCATATCAGCGATTCCGGCTGTCCGGCAGCGGAGCACACCACGTCAACGGACTCGCTGAACATGCCCATGCGCACCTCCCTACCGATACTCCCCATTGCAGGAATTCGAATATGTGTTCGAATAAAGCCAGTCTACGCCGGGTTGGCAGCAAAACATAGGCGGGGGTGGACGGGGCGTGCGGCAGGGAGCAGGATGTTGGCATGAGTACCGATGACGCACTCCTGAAGCAGGCCAGCATCAAGACCCAGGACTCCACCCTGGTTGCCACGTTCGATATCGACGGCACCATACCGGTTTCCGGCGCCTACGTGGTGGGGTTGATGGGAGCCTCGCCGGATTATTCGGCACAGCGCCGGCTGTGCATTGAGTTCATGAACGGGGAGGCCATTGCCTGCTACTCGTTCAACCGGGACCAGGGAATCGAAGAGGATTACGACCTGTCCGGAGTTTCCCATTCAGGGAACAGCATCACCGGCAGCTTTCCCCTGACGGCCTTGAACGGACTCGGGCAGGGGCATGTCCTGTCCGCCTTCAGCGAGGCGGACGGACGGGAGTTCCAGCACGGGGTGCCGGTGGAGGAAGCGCCCTAAGCTTCCTCAGCTGTTTTCTTTATGGATCCGCAGTTCAAGTTCAATGAACGCGGAGATCATGGCCCGGTAGGTTGACTCCACGATGTCCGGGTCAATGTCTTTTTTCTCGGCAGCGGCCCGCACGTGTTCAATGATCCGCTCCACCCGGCCGGGGGCACGCACCTCTGCGTCATCACCCTTCAGCGTGCCGGCGATCCTGATCAGCCGTTCACGGCGGGCGATGAGGGTGACAATCTGCTCATCCACCTCGTCAACAGCAACCCGGACGGCAGCGAGCTGTTCCCTGTCGGCCCGGGCATCCCTATCGTTTCCTTGAATTGTCGCCATCATCTGACAGTATCGAAGCATGGAGCCCAGAGTCGACTTTATCTCCCTCGGTGTCCGCAGTGTTGAGGCCTCGCGAGCCTTCTACGTTGACGGCCTTGGCTGGCCCGTCCACCGCGAGGTTGCCGGGGAAGTCCTGTTCATCCAGGTGAACCACGGGCTTGTGCTCTCCCTCTGGGACATCCACCAGATGCAGGCCGAAGCCGGTACCAGCCCTCCCGCCGGCGTCCCCGGCATCACGCTCAGCCACAACCTCGGAAGCCCGCAGGAAGTGGACAGCGTCATGGAGCAGGCAGCTGCGGCGGGTGCTGCCATCGTTGCCGAGCCCGTCACCAAGGCGTGGGGCGGCTATACAGGGTATTTTGCCGACCCTGACGGGTTCCGCTGGGAAGTGGCGTACAACCCCACCTGGGCAGTGGACGACGCCGGCAGGGTCACCGTCTGACGTGCAGCAGCCTTGGCGGCAGCTGCTAGAACAGGGCTTCCACCGGGCGGATCAGTTCAGGGCCGTTGTTGCGGACATTGCCTACTTCCTTGCCCACGGATTCGACCTGCCAGTCGGCGGCGGCGTCCTTGACCCCCGACCTCACCAGGTCCACGAGTCCGGCGGCATCATCCGCCCGGGGGTCCAGCCAGGCCTCCGTCGTGGCCTTGTCCATGGGCAGCGGCACCCTGTCATGCAGCTCGGTCAGTTTCCCGAAGATCGTGGATTCAGTCCCGGGCGGAGGCGTGTCGGCCGTGAGGATCGAGGTGGACAGCAGCCAGCGTCCCGGCTCCCCCTCCGGCACGGACGGGTCCTTCCACCACTCATAGAGGCCGGCGAAGACCAGCCCCCGGTCCGCACTCGGGTGCACGTAGTAGGGCTGCTTCGACTTCCCGGGACCTTGCTTCCATTCGTAGTAGCCGTCGGCCGGGACGGCACAGCGGCGGGACTGCACAGCCTTCCGGAAGGCCGGCTTTTCCAGCACCGATTCGCTCCGGGCATTGATCATCCGTGAACCGATCCCGGGATCCTTTGCCCAGGACGGGACCAGGCCCCAGCGCGCCACGTGCAGCTGGCGCACCTGCCGTGGCGCGGCAACGTCCTCCACCAGCCGCTCCAGCACGATGGGGACGGCGTCAGTGGGTGCCACGTTCCACGACGGCGGGATGCTCACCTCTTCTTCCAGTTCGGCGTCGAACTCAGCCAGGAGGTCCCCCACGGCACGTGCCATTACGTAGCGTCCACACATGGCACCAGCTTGCCACCGCGCGCCACAAACTGTCATCCAGGCGCCTCAACAGCCACCCGGCACCGGGGAATACCGGCGGCCACGCTACGGTTGACAGTAAGGAAACCTTTCAAGCGACGTTTAGGAGATCCCTGTGGACTTCACTCCCGAATCCGGCACCATCACCATGTTTTCCACCACCTGGTGCGGCTACTGCAACCGGCTGAAGAAGCAGCTGGACGCACAGGGCATCGGCTACACCGAAATCAACATCGAAGAGGTGGACGGCACGGCCGAACTCGTGGAGCAGCTCAATGGGGGCAACCGCACAGTCCCCACCGTCCTCTTCCCCGACGGCACCGCCGCCACCAACCCGTCCGCCGCCGAGGTCAAGAGCCGCCTGGCTGCCTGACCGGCCGCACCGCGCAACTGATGCGGGTCATGCCCCCAGGCTGCTGAAGGAAGCAGTTTCCAGGGTGGCATGGCCCGCATACGTTTTAAGGAGGGCCTGCTCGACGGCGGCGACGTCCAGGCCGGGCACCAGGTCGTTGGCGGCGCCGGCGGTGGCAGGATCCCAGTCCAGGCCCAGCGCCGCGTAGCTGTCGGTGAGAACCTTGCGGATCGGGGCGGAGTCCTCCACCACGATCACCGAGCTGAAGAGCCAGCCGCCGGAGACCACCCTCTGGGCAGTGCCCACCAGTTTCACCTTCCGGGAGCTGTCCGCCGGATCTGTTCCATGGACGCTGAATTCGCCGGGACAGTATTCACCGGGGATTTCGCCCACGGCCGCCTGCACCCCGACGCTCCGCAGTGCCTGCGCAAACAGCTCGCCAAAGTAGCCGAACCGGGCCTTGGACCCGGCCACGGCATCCGTGTCCGGTTCGATGTGGTCCACCACCAGCGTGCCCCGGTGGTAGGCGGCAGCGCGTCCGCCCGCCCTCCGGACCAAGGGTTCGAAGCCGTTCTCCCGGCAGGCCTGGGCTGCGGCCTCGAAGCCGGGCAGCCGGGTGTCCCGCTGCCCGAACGCCACGGTGGGTGCGGGCCGGTAGAGCCGCAGGGTGGGACCGATGGCGCCGTTCCTTGCCCTTGCCAGCAGCTCCAGGCCGAACTCGAGGTCGCGGCCCGCGCCCAGCGACACGTCCTGCCGCACCACGGTGAGCGTGCTGGATCCGGTACCGGTGTGGTGCATGTTGCAAAGCTCCCTGTTTTCAGTGACGGCAGGTTTCAGCGCCGGCAGGCTTACGTGGCGGCGGGTTCACAGCCCGCGGACGGGCAGGCCACCCTTAGGGTACGCCCGACGGCGGCAGCCGCCTTAACGCCCCCGGCGCCCCACCCACAGGGCGTGCAGCAGCGGCACGGCCGATGCGGTCATCAGCACATTGCCCAGCACGAGGTCGTCAGGGCGGACAACAGCCCCTGCGAGCAGCACGGCACCAAAGACCAGGGCGGACGCTGAGCGGCGGACGGCCCGGTCCAGCCGTGCAGCCTGGCGCTCCAGCCGCGGGACCGCAACCTGCAGCGACCCTTCCTCCAGCCTGCCGGCCAGGGCATCCAGCCGGCCGGGAAGGCGGAAGGCAACACCGGCGGCGTCGATGGCCTGCCGGGCTACGTCCTGCACCACGTTGCCCCGCTCGTTCCGCAGCAGCTGCGCGGCGTAGGGCTCCACCGAATCCCAAAGGTTGAAACGCTCGTCCAGGGCGCTGCAAACCCCGGATGTCAGGGACATGGCACGGATGATCAGGAGGAAGTTCTCCGGCAGCTGGAACGGCAGCGACCGGACCACGTCACCGAACTCCACTGCAAAATCACGGAACTCGCGCGGGTCCACCTCGCGCAGCTCGGCAAAGCCCATGCCGCCGAACCGGGCAAAGAGCTGCGTCATGGCACGCTCCAGGCCCGCGCTGTCGGCCGATGGCATCAGGACGCCCACATCGTTGATGGCGGCCACCAGGCCCTTCCCGTCCCGGGCGGCGGCCGCAATCAGCAGTTTCCGCAGGCCGCTGCGCGTGGAGGCTGTTACCTCGCCCATCATGCCGAAGTCGATGAACGTCAGCTTCCAGGGCAGTCCCCCGCTGCCTGGGGCGGCCGGAGTGACGAAGATGTTCCCCGGATGGGGGTCGGCATGGAAGAAGCCGTTGGTAAAGAGCTGGTCGAACATGATGGCCGCGAACACCGGTGCAACCGCGGCGGGATCAATGCCGGCGGCACGGAGCGCCCGGACGTCAGTGATCTTGATGGCCGTGACATCCTCCAGGGTGAGAACACGGCGGGTGGTCCGTTCCCACACCACGCCCGGGACTTCCACGCGGCCGTCGCCGGCGAAATCCGCAGCGAAGCGCTCGGCATTGAGTGCCTCGTGCAGGTAGTCGATTTCCAGCAGGCTGATTTGCGCGAATTCCTCAACCAGCGCCGGCATGTCGGCGCGGCGGGAAACGAGCCGGATGTGGCTGAGCCAGCCGGCAACCCTGCGCAGGGCGGCAAGGTCGACGTCGACAATCCCGCCGATGCCCGGACGCTGGACTTTCAGGACCACGGCGTCCAGTCCGGTGTCCCCGGCGTCAAAGGCATTCAGGCGTCCCCGGTGGGCCTGGCCCAGGGAAGCGGCGGCTATGGGCGTGGGGTCCAGGGCGGCGAAGACGCGCTCCAGGGGCGTTCCCAGCTCCCGGGCGGCCAGGGCGGAGATGGCCGGGAAGTCGACGGGCGGCACCTCATCCTGCAGCCCCTCCAGCTCTTTGGTGATCTCCGGCGGAAGGACATCGAGCCGGGAGGACAGGAACTGGCCCACCTTGATCATGAGGCCGCCGAGCTCCACGGCCAGGTCATGGAACCGCTGGGCAAAGCGCTGCATCCGCCGTGAACGCGTCCGGGCGGCCACCCGGGCAAGTCCTATGCGCGGCAGGAACAGTTCGAACCACCACGTGGCGGCCAGGTTCCATGCGGCGAAGCGCAGGATCCGCCGGTAGCGCCCGCGGTGCTCCCGCAGGGGCAGCGGGGCATCGGCCCTGTCCTGGACCGTGGACGCCACCCGGTTCAGTCCTGGGCGAGGATGGCGTACAGGCGGCGGCGGGCCTCGTCCAGCACCGCTGCTGCCTGGTGCACCTGCTCCTGGGACCCCGTACGGCCCACCATCGCGGCGGCCTGGGCCAGCTCGATCCCGGCCTTGGGGAGGGACGCAAAGCCACCGGCCGCCGTGGCCGCCGGATCCCATGGCGCAGCGCCATGGTGCGCCGCCACTTCCTCCCGGCCGGCCTCGGTCAGCGAGTAGATTTTGCGGCCGTTCGATTCCTCGGCGGTGATCGATCCTTCGTCCGCCAGCAGCTGCAGTGTGGGGTAGACCGAACCTGCGCTCGGCTTCCAGCTGCCGCCGCTGCGCTCCTCGATCTCACGGATGATCTGGTAGCCGTGCATGGGCCGCTCAGCCAGCAAGGCCAGTACCGCCGTCCGCACCTCACCTTTCCCGGCGCGGGTTCCCGCCCGCTTTTCAAACCGGGAACGCAGCTCCTCGACGGCTTGCCACATGCCGTCCAGGTTGTTCCCGCCGAAGCCGCCAGCAGGGTATGAAGCACGCATGATGAACTCCTTCGTCAATCGCGAACGATATACAACGATACTCAGCGATACATGCCCGCACCAGAGTCGCATGGGGTGAGGATTCGCGCAGGGTCGGGACTGGTTGCAGCGTCAGGACTTGCGCAGGGTCAGGACTTTCGGAGGGTCAGGATCTGTTCAGCCCGGCCGAACGGTCCCTGCCAGTCGTGCAGCACGGTGGAGGTCAGCCCGATGCCGTCGCTGCCGAACGACACCGCGTTGTCCAGCCCCAGCCATTCCCCCCGGGGCCTGCGGTACATGTGGATCTGCAGGTCCAGGTTGGGAAACGCGTAGCTGCCCTTCCCCGGCGGAACCCGGGCGGCGATGCCGTTGGCCGTGTCCACCAGGCCCATGAGCCGCGCCAGGTCGCCGCTGTCGGCGCGGTCGGTCAGTGGGTGCTCCGTGCGCAGCCACACTTTGCCGGCCCCGGGGCGGTGCCCCTCGGCCACCCTCATCTCAAGGGAGCGGATGTAGCCACCGGGCCAGACGGCGGCGCCGTCGTACGGCTTGCACTCATCCGGCCCCGGAATCGCTGCATCCTCGACGGCGGCAACTTCAGCGGTGTCACTGGTCAGCATGCGCCACCCGGCCGCGCGGATGGCGGTGCGGCCGCCGGCCACCAGTTCCGCCTGCACCAGTTCGATGGTCCTGCCGGGCCGCAGCGTGGTGGTCTCGATCCGGAACTCCCCGCCCGGAATCAGTCCAAGGATCTCGTAGCTGATGCGGGCCATCCGCATGTCTTCCCGCGGCTGGTGCCGTTCAAGGACATCTGCCATGAGGCCCGACGCCGGGGCCATGTGCTGTTCGTGGACGTTCCAGGCGCCCTGCGCGTGGATGGTGGAGCGGAACCGTCCGCCGCCCAGGTCCTGGTAGTAGAAATTGCCTTCGGCGAGTTCAGGCATGTCTGCAGTCAAGGCTGGCCCCTTACGGAAATTCAGTGAATTGCCACTAACTCTATCCCCCGCCCACACGGCACGGCGCGGCGGCGCGGGCAACGAAATGTAGGAGGGTGCAGGCGCCAACCGGACTAGAGTAAGGAACTGGTCCTGTCAGCAACCCTCAAAAGAGGTGTTTCATGCGCGTCATCAGCTACAACCTCCGCAAGCACAACGCCAGTGGCGAGCTCCTCGCCCTGGCCCGGAACCATGACATCGATGCGCTGTGCCTCCAGGAAGTGGACGCCAGCGACCTCCCGGAAACGCTGGGTCCGCTGCACCTGGCGGATGCCACCAAGGGCAACCGGCTGGGCCTGGCCATCTACTACCGCACCAGCCGTTTCACCGCACTGGACACGCAGTCCTTCGCGCTGAAGAAATCCATGCACGACCGGGTCCTGGCCCCGGCCCATGAGCGGCTTATCGGCACCAGGGTGATGGACACCGAAACGCAGCACGAGCTGGTGATCGGTTCGTTCCATGCGGCCCCGCTGACGGCGTCGAACTCGCTGCGGCGGAAGCAGATCCATGCAGCCCACGCGGAACTGCTGAGCATGGGCAAGGGCCTGATGACCCTGATGGTGGGCGACTTCAATTACCCGTTCTTCACCAAGAACCTGGACATGCACATGAAGAACTCCGGGTACGCCCTCTCCCTGAGCAACCGGCGGACCTACACCAGGTACAAGGTGTTCAAGGGCCACTTTGACTTCGCCACGTCACTGGGCCTGGACATCGCCAGCGTGGAAACGCTGCCGCGCGGGAATTCGGACCACCTGCCCATCCTGGTGACCGCCGAATACGGCGAGGGCTACTAGCTGGAGGCTCCCCGAGGAGGCCGGCGCCGGCCTACCAGGGTTCGTCGGTGTCCAGCTGTGCCAGCAGGTCCGGCCAGGCCGCCGCGAAACCGGGGTGCAGGTCCAGGGCTTCCACCTCTGCCACCGGGATCCAGAGCAGGGCAATGCTTTCGGGGTCGCTGATCACCGGCTCGAAGGAGTTCCGTACCCGCACCACCACGGTGGTGTAGGACCAGTAGCCGTGGTCCAGGACGGAGGTGAACAGCACTTCCACGCTCTCCGACGGGACGGCTGCCTCCTCGTAGGCTTCGCGGAGGGCGCCGTCAACTGCTTCCTCGCCCTGGTGCAGGGCGCCGCCGGGCAGGCCCCAGGTTCCGCCGTTGTGGCTCCAGACCGCACGGTGCTGCAGGAGCACGCCTTTGGCGGGGTCCCAGGCAAGGACGCCGGCCGCGCCGAACCGGCCCCAGTACCGGCCGCGGTCCCCCTCCACCCACGCGTCGCCCGGGTCGCGGGGACCTGTGCGCTGCGGTGGAGTGGAGGACATGCCGGCGGCCGGAAATTGATCCATTGCTCCAGTCTGACAGGTGACGCGGCCAGTTGCAGGCCTGTCAGGTGTTGTGTGCGTGGTCGACGGCGAAATCGCCGCCGGGATACATGACGGTTTCGTGCCCGTCGTCAAAGCGGACAACGTAGGGCGGGCTTCCGCCCTCGCCACGGACCTCCAGGATCACCCCGTGCCGGTCGGAGGAACCTACCGTCCTCCCGTGCACCACGATGCGGTCGCCTTGGGCTGCCTCCATGGCAATCACCTCCCAGCCCCCAGAGTACGACTCCCCGCCGCACAGGAACAGGGCTCCGTGGCAGGATTCGGGTATGCCAATGAATCTGGTCCTGATCGCCGATACCCACGTCCCGAAACGGGCCAGGAGCTTGCCCGCGCAGGTGTGGGACGCCGTCGAACACGCGGACGTGGTGTTCCACGCGGGTGACTGGGTGGAGCCGGCACTGCTGGACGAGTTCGAACACCGGAGCAGGCGCCTGGTGGCCGTCTTTGGCAACAATGACGGCCCCGAACTGCGCCGGCGGCTGCCCGCGACTGCCACCGCAGTCCTGGATGGTGTCCGCTTTGCCATGGTCCACGAGACCGGCCAGGCGAAGGGCCGTGAACTGCGGTGCGAGGCGCTGTACTCCGACGCTGACGTCCTGGTGTTCGGCCACAGCCACATCCCCTGGGACACGGTGTCACCCAGCGGGCTGCGGCTGCTGAATCCGGGGTCGCCCACCGACCGCCGCCGCCAGCCGGCCTGCACCTACATGGAGGCCGTTGTCGACGGCGGCCACCTGGCGGACGTGCGGCTGGTGGAGGTCCACCGCGACTGACAGCACGGAACGGCTTGGCAGGGCGGGGAGCTTTTGCCTAGGCTAGGAACCGTAAGCATGCTTAGTTTTTTGGCGGTTGCCTTTCGTCGACCGCGGGCTGCTTCAAAATACGGGCGATGCACCCGCCCCTGTCCCGCACGAACAGGAGTACCACCATGACTGACCAGTACACCTTCCGTAATGCCGTGACGGCCTACGAAAAGATCTCCCCGCCCAAGCAGCACCAGCCGGAGCCGGGCCTCGATGCGGAGCTTTCGCCCAAGGCGGACCTGGGCGAAGAGACCTACCGGGGCACCGGGCGGCTGGAAGGCCGCCGGGCCATCGTGACCGGCGCGGACTCAGGCATCGGGGCGGCAACGGCGATCGCCTTCGCCAGGGAGGGCGCCGACGTCGTGCTTTCCTACCTGCCGCAGGAAGAGGAGGATGCCTCCCGCATTGCCGGAATCATTGAGGCGGCCGGCCGCAAGGCCGTCAAGGTACCGGGCGACCTCAAGGACTCCGCGGCATGCCGGGACCTGGTGGACACGGCAGTGGCGGTCCTGGGCGGGGTTGACATCCTGGTCAACAACGCAGGGAAACAGGTTGCTCAGGAGGACCTGCAGGACATCAGTGACGAGCAGTTCGACCACACCCTGAAGACCAACGTCTACGCCATGTTCTGGGTGACCAAGGCCGCGGTGCCGCATATGCCGGCCGGCTCGACCATCATCAACACCACGTCCATCCAGGCCTACAACCCGTCCCCCACCCTGGTGGACTACGCCACCACCAAGGCCAGCATCAACAACTTCACCAAGGGATTGGCCCAGCAGCTGGCGCCCAAGGGAATCCGGGTGAACGCCGTGGCGCCGGGCCCCATCTGGACGCCCCTGCAGGTCAGCAGCGGCCAGCCCAAGGAGGAGCTGCCGGAGTTCGGCCAGTCCACTCCCCTGGGCCGGGCGGGCCAGCCTGCCGAGCTCGCCCCTGCCTACGTCTTCCTGGCCTCGCCAGAGTCCAGCTACGTGGTGGGTGAGACGCTGAACGTCAATGGCGGCAGCCCCACGCCGTAGCGCGCCCCGGGCTCCCCGGACAACAGCCGGCGGTCAGCCGGCCGCGTCCTGGCCGGCCAGGAGCTCGTCAGTGGCCGGGTCCGGCTCTCCATTGAAGAACTGGGCCAGGACGGTCTTGAACACTGTTTCTCCGGGCGCCGCCCGGAGAAACAGTGTCATTGAGGAGCGGAGCTTCTTGGCGTCGATGCCGCCGAAGATCTCTTCGGCGGACTGGTCGGCGTGGTTTGCCAGGACCAGCGCGCACTCCAGGAGCCGCGGGCCCAGCACTTCATGGTCCAGATAGGCGCGGGCCTCCGCCAGGGAGGAAATGGCGTACTTTCTGGACGTGGCACTCTGCCCCAGCCCGGCGATCTGCGGGAAGACGAACCACATCCAGTGTCCGGACTTCCTGCCGACCTGCAGCTCACCCAGCGCCTGCTCATACGTTCCACCGGTGTTTTGGGCAGCAACAAAACGCTCAAGGTCAAACGGCTCATTCATGGAGATCTCCTCGGTACGTTTCCAATGGGCAAGTCCTTTTCAAGGGCAAGGGCCGCCGCCCGCAGCCGGGGATCCGGGTCTTCCTGCCACCGTGCCAGGACAACGCCCGCCCGTTGCCGTTCACGCTCCCCCAGCCCCGCCAGCAATGGGACCAGGACGTCGGCGAGAAGGGGCTCGGCCAGCTCCACTGCCTGTGCGGAGCGAAGGAAGCCCTCCAGGCGGGTCAAGTCAGAATGCCGGAGCAACTGCACCCTTGTCTGCAGGAGCACCACCGCTGCCAGGCGGCGCTCGAACACCGGCCGGGAACCGGGCCTCGGCTGACCCCATAAAGCGGAGGCCAGCATGACCGTGCCGTCATGGTCCAGGTCCTTGAATTTCCGCAGCGCATCACGGACAGTCCCGCGGACGGCCCCCACAGACGAACCATAAGAGGCCAGCATCCCTTCCAGCCGTGCCCCGACGTCGTCCGCATGGTACCAGGTGCCCTCGTTCTGCAGCGTACGGTCCACGAAATCCGCCGCCGCGGACACCACGTCCGCCGCACCCGTCATCGCCCGCGCCCGGACGCCGCGTGCAGGATGCAGAACGGGGTCCACGGCCGGGCTTCCAGCCTTCCCTCGGCGATAGGCTCCCCGCACACGGCACAGGTTCCATAGGATCCCGCCGCCAGCCGGGCAAGGGCCGCTTCAATCTGGTCCAGGCCCGCCGAACTTTGTTTCAGGAGCGCGGAGGCCTGCGAGAGTTCGAAGGCGATGGTGGCGCCCTCGGGATCGTGCTCGTCGTCGACATTGGAATCCTGGCGCGCCGAGTTCGCAGCCTCGATGTCCGCCCGCAGTGCCGGCAACAGTGCCAGGCGCCGCGCCCGCTCCTCTTCGAGCAGCGCACGGAACCGTTCGAAATCCTGCATGGAGACAGCCTAACGCGTGAGTCAGCCGGTGCCGGTTCAGGGATACCGGGTGGTTCCAGGCGGGCACGTGGGAGCGTAGCGGCAACGGGTTGCGATGGTCACAAACAGGGGCCCAGTCCCGAAGCCGACCGCCACGCGCTCAGGATGAAACAGAATTTCGTGTCCGCTTTGTTACCAGGCAGGAAGGTGAAGTATCAGCCGAGGTCGGCCCGGGAACCGGGGTAACGTCCAGACGTTTGCGCAATTCGAGAGAAGGACCTCGTATGTTATCTAAATGTGACAATGGCGTTGAGGGTGGGTTATGGTCGTCTGGTGTCCCTCTCAGACGGGACATTCCCGTCAGCATGCCGAGCCCTGCCGCTGATCATGGGATCCAACCGCTCCAGTTGGCAGGGACGGGGGAACCAAGTTTCCACGGCCACATGTTGGCCTAGGGGTTAAGTCGAAAGTCCCTCCGCTCATCGCGGAGCTGCTTCCGGCCGGGTATCTCCAGCCCGAACCCGACAGCTCACCCCGCAGGCATGGGAGAGGCGATCAACCGTGTCAAAAAATTCCATTTCAGCCCGTCACCGCGCGACTCCGGCCCGCTCCATTGTGCTCGAGGGCCTCGCCGTCACAGCCAAGTCCCAGGCCCGCTCGCTGGGCCGCCCGGCGCTCGCCGTTGCTGCAGCGTCCGGCATTGCCTTCGGAGTCGGCGCCCCGGCCCACGCAGGTGTAACCGCCCCGGACACCACTGAGCAGACCACCGTCCAGGCCGCCTCCGCACCCGTTGCCCCTGCTGCAGCCCCCGCCGCAGCGGCCGCGACTGTCCACACCGTGGTTTCGGGCGACACCCTTGGCGCTATCGCTGCGGCCTACGGCGCAGGCCTGAACGACGTCCTGTCGGCCAACGGCCTGGGACTGTCCTCGGTCATCTACCCGGGCGACCAGATCCAGATCCCCGGTGCAGGCTACACCGCAGCTCCGGCACCCGCACCCGCAGCGGCCCCCGTGCAGGCCGCAGCCGCCACCGCACCGGCGAACACCGGCATGAACATGTCCTACGCTTCCGCTACCCCCGTGGCATCAACCACCGGTACGGGCACCGGCGCAGCGATCCTCGCCTCGGCCTACGGCCAGGTGGGCGTCAAGCAGGACTGCACTGCCATGGTTGAAAAGGCGCTGCGTTCCGTCGGCAAGTCCGTGGGCGACCTTGCCCCCACCCAGTTCTTCCAGTACGGCACCGTTGTAGGCTCTCCCGCTCCCGGCGACCTGATCATCACCTCCGGCCACGTGGGCGTTTACGCGGGCAACGGCCAGGTTGTTAGCGGCGGCGTCAACGGCTTCGATACGCAAGTGCACTCCATCAGCTGGCTCGGCGGCTACTCCGCAGTACGCGTCGCCTAGTCGTCGCATTGTCCGGCGCGCTTAGCGGCGCCGACTGAAGCAGGAGGGTGGCAGCCGGGAAACCCGGCTGCCACCCTCCTGCCGTTTTGCTGAGCGGCGTCCCGCCGCGGTCAGGTCCCGCAGAAGGTCATGTAGCTGCCGAAGTCCTCGGGCGGGCCCTGCATGTAGCGTTCCAGCCCGGGCCGTTCGCTGAAAGGATCAGTGACCGCCTCCAGCAGCTGCTGCAGCGGACCCATGTCTCCGCCAGTGGCAGCGGACAGCGCCTCCTCCACAAGGTTGTTCCGGGGAATGTACGCGGGGTTTACGCTGTCCATCAGCTCCGGGTCAGGCTGGAGCGCCTGCCACCGTTCCAGCCACGCATCGAACGCGGCCAGGTCAAGGACCATGGCGCGCACGGGGCGCAGTTCCCCACGGGCTGCCTTCCCCAGGTTTCGGAAGAACAGGGTGTAGTCCACGGGACCGTCTTTCAGGATGCCGATGGCATCGTCCACCAGAGAGGAAGCAGCGGCTTCATCGCCGGTTCCCCCGCCGCTCTTCAGGCCCAGCTTGGCTGTCATTCCGCTGGTCCATGCCCGGCTGTATTGACCGCGGAAACCACGCAGCACCTCCACCGCCGGGGCAACCGCCTTCTCCTGGTCCTCATCGATGAGCGGCAGCATGGCCTCGGCGAGCCGGGCCAGGTTCCATTCGGCCAGGACTGGTTGGTTGGCGTAGGCATAGCGCCCGCCGACGTCGATGGAGCTGTAGACGGCCTCCGGATTAAAGGCGTCCATGAACGCGCACGGACCATAATCGATGGTTTCCCCGGAGATGGTCATGTTGTCCGTGTTCATGACCCCGTGCACGAATCCCACCAGCATCCACCGGGCCACCAGCTCCGCCTGGGCGGAGACGACAGAACCAAACAGTGCCAGGTAGGGGTTGGCGGCGTCAGCGGCGCGCGGGTAGTGCCTGCTGATGGCGTGGTCCGCCAGCCGTTTCAGAAGGTCCGCATTTTCGGTTGCCCGCGCGTACTGGAAGCTGCCTACGCGAAGGTGGCTGCTTGCCACCCGCGCCAGGACAGCGCCGGGCAGCATGTCATCGCGCCGGACCTGCCGCCCGGTGGCCACGACGGCGAGCGAACGGGTGGTGGGAATGTGCAGTGAGTGCATGGCCTCACTGACGATGTATTCACGCAGCATGGGCCCGACGACGGCACGGCCGTCCCCGGCACGGGCGAAAGGCGTGCGCCCCGAGCCTTTGAGGTGGACGTCCAGGAGGCGGCCGTTATGGTCCGTAACCTCCCCCAACAGCAGGGCACGTCCGTCACCGAGCAGGGGTGAGTAGCCGCCGAACTGGTGTCCGGCGTACGCCTGCGCCACGGGGGTGGCCCCGGCGGGAACGTGGTTTCCCACCAGGAGCCGCACCCCCTCAGGGCTGCGCAGGTATTGCGGGTCAAGGCCCAGGTCCATGGCCAGCTTGTCATTCAGGACGAGGAGCGCGGGGCTGGGTGCTTCCTCGGCCTGCCACGGGACGGCAAGTTCGGCCAGTTCCCGGGCAAAAAGGCCACCGAACGTGACCGTGGATTCAGCTGCTGCCGTCATGGTTTAACCCTATCGCCGTAGTGCGGACTGATGCCTCCCGTGCCGGTTGCCGGCGCCGCGGAACCGGGATCCGCTGCAGGTCGCGGGCAGTGATAACGGTAACCCCTGGAGCCCGGGCCCGCGCCTGCTCCGCCAGCAGCAGGACGTCGTCCCCGTACCGTGACGAGAAGTGGGTAAGCACCAAGGTGCGTGCCCTGCCGGACGCGGCCAACTCTCCGGCCTGCCCGGCGGTAAGGTGCAGGTATTGATGCGCCAAACCGCCGTCGTCGTCACTGAACGTTGACTCGGCAACCAGCAGGTCTGCCCCGTCTGCCAATTCCTCGGCGCCCGGGCACGGCGCGGTGTCCATGATGAAGGCGAAGCGCTGGCCCGGCCTGGGAATGCTCACGTCTTCCAGCCTGACTGCCCCGAGGACGCCATCGCGCTGCAGCCTTCCCACGTCCGGGCCTCCGATTCCTGCCGCCCGGAGCCGCTCCGGCAGGAAGGTGCGTCCGTCAGGCTCTGTAAGCAGGTAGCCGTGCGTCTCGATGCGGTGTTTCAAGGGCCGGACCTCCAGGCCCTCCGCCACGGGACCGGTGCCGGAATGCGGGTGGAGCCGCAGGTCGATGCCGGGTGAGCTGACCGCCACAAGGGCGCGGACCACCGGGTCACCGGACGCCGGATAGTGCAAATGGACAGGGTGGGCCACACCGTCAAGGGCCATCCTGGACAAGACCCCGGGCAGGCCGTAGCAATGGTCTCCGTGCACGTGGGTGAGGCAGATCCTGGTGATGTGGCTGGCCGCCACCCCGGCGTGGATCATCTGGCGCTGGGTGCCCTCGCCGGGATCGAAAAGCAGGCCCTCGCCGTCCCAGCGCAGGAAGTACCCGTTGTGGTTCCGGGTCCGGGTGGGTACCTGGGAGGCGGTGCCCAGCACCACCAGTTCACGCACCGCTGGTATCTGCCGTCCCGGAATGCAGCCCCTTGGCGTATGCGGCCTGGCCGACGTGCTGAAGGCAGTCCCCCAGGATACTGACCAGCCGTACACCAAGTGTGACCGGCGGATTCCAGTGCCTGTCCACCACGCGGTCCAGGCCCGGATCGTCGACGTCGTCCAGGACCTTCACGGTCTGCCGGTGCACGGCCTCGTAGTACTCCTGCAGGAGTTCGCGGGGCGCCCTGACGGCGTCCACCTGCTCACTGGAGTGCCCGTAGCCCGTGTCACGCTCCCCCAGCTGAAGGCCGAACCTATTAACGAACCCTTCCGCCGTCCAGACCTGTTCGAGGCCCGCAGCGGACGCAACCTGCGCATCCTCCACCCGCCCGGTGTGCCAGATCAACCACGCGATGGAGTTGCCGTTGCCGGCCGGACGGTGCTGCAGCCGCGCGGGGTCGAGCCCGTCGAGCACCTGCCGTACCAGGCCCGGGATCCGGTCAAAGGCCTCCAGCAGCAGTTCTTTGGATTGCATGGGTCTCCCTCCCCTGCCGGCCGGGCCAGTCCGGCCCGGCCGGCAGGGTTGCTAGCGTTCCAGGTCGTCAGGCTCGAACTCACTGAGCGGCGAGCCGCCAAAGTTTTCCTCGTCGTCGCTGGCGTCCGCCTCGAGGCCGGTGGGGGCTTCGCCAAAATCGACATCCGCTGCGGCTTCGCCCAGAGTAGGGGCGTCCGGAGGCACCTGCTCATCACCGGAGCGGTACCGCGCCTCGGCGGTTTCGTCCCGCAAGGTCTGGTCGCTCAGGAAGTCTTCCTCTTCACCGGAGAGGGCTTCATCCTGCAGCAACGGGTCCTCCTGCCAGCGGTCGGGGTTGTTTTCGGCGGCGCCAGGGTAGCTGTCCGGCTCCCCCGATACGGGGTCCAGTTCCAGGGACGATGCTGCGCCGGGAGTCTCGTCGAGAAGCACGTCTTCCTGCTCCACAACTTCCAGCTCATCGTCGGGGACGTTCTGTTCAGTCATGATGGTGCCTTTCTCGTTGGCCGTTGGACAGATATTAGTAAGCATACTGACGAAGCGCGGTGAATGTGAACCTTGACCAAGCATTCTGCGATTTCCCGGCTGACCACCGCTGACGTTATTCATCGCGGAAAATCAGAAGTCCAGTGCGCACCATAACCAGCGCGCACTATAAGGGGTAACAGAGACCGCAAAGACGTGCTGTTCGAGCCGGCTTCGAGCGGCAGGCAAGGAGAAAATCCATGGAACGCAATGTCCCCGCGAACGGCGGGGCGGCAGAACCGTCCGGTCCCCGGTCCCTGGCGGGAAGAATGTCCCTCCTTTTGACCGACGGCCTGGGCCGGGCAAGCATACGGGCGGTCCAGACGCTCTCCCTGCTGGCGCTCGCCTGGGCAGTGGTGACGGCGGCCACCCGGGTTCCGCTGGTCACCATCCCGGTTCTAGTGGCGATGATCCTGGCCTCGGCGATGGCTCCCGCGGTCCGCTGGCTGGCGGCCCGGGGGTGGCCCCGCGCGCTGGCCGTCCTGTCGTCTTTCCTGCTGATCCTGGCAGTAGCGGCCGGCGTCGTGGGAGGCATCATCGCACTGGTCAGGCAGCAGGCCTCCGTCCTGGCAGCGCGGGCTGAAGCAGGAGTCGGCCAACTGCAGCAATTCATCACCACCGGTCCCGTGGCGCTGACAAACGACCAGATCAATGCCGCCCGCAGCGAGTTCCAGAAATTCCTTGCAGGCGGCAGCCTGGGTGCGGACGCGCTGACAGGGCTGAGGACTGCCGGAGAGATTGCGGCCGGTTCAGTCCTGACGGCCGTCATCCTGTTCTTCTTCCTCAAAGACGGCGAGAAGATCCGGTCCTTCCTGATCGGATTCCTCCCCGCAACCCGCCAGGGCAAGGCGCGGCTCGCGGCTGAACGCAGCATAGTGGTGCTGGGCGGTTACGTCCGCGGGACGCTCATCATCGCCGCCATTGATGCCGTGCTTGTCCTGATCGGGCTCCTGGTCCTGCGGGTCCCCCTGGCAGTTCCGCTGGCCGCGGTGGTCTTCCTGGGCGGCTTCATTCCCATCATCGGTGCAACCACCGCCGGCAGCCTCGCCGTGCTGGTGGCCCTGGTGGAAAACGGTCCGGTTACCGCGCTCATTGTCCTGGTGATCCTGGTGGCCGCAAACCAGTTTGAGCACCACATCCTCCAGCCCCTGTTCATGGGCCGGGTCCTTCGGATCCACGGACTGGTCATCATCCTCGCCCTGGCCGCGGGGGCCACCCTGGCGGGCGTCATCGGTGCGCTGCTGGCGGTGCCGCTCACCGCCGTCGGCTGGACCATCTACAAGACCCTCGCGGGAAGGGACACCCCTGGACCAGGCCCCTTGCTCCGGCCGAACCGGGGGCGTAAAAGCGCCTGAACAGCGCTTCCGTGACTTTTGGCCCTACAGGGCCGCCGGAACCCGGGCCAGTCTTGAAAGGCAGGAAAACCAGTTCACGACGAGCAGGAAGTGCGGCCATGACATCCCAGAAACCCATAGGTGTGGGCACCAACGACTCCGCCCAAAGCCAGGCCGCGGTCCTGTGGGCAGCCCGCCGCGCCCACCGGGCCGGCCTGCCTCTCGTGGTCCTCCATGTGGTGGACGACCGCTGGGTTGCCGAGCCCTATCCGTGGTTCGGAACACTCCAGCAGGCGGGCGAGGAACTCCTCAAAACCGCGGCCGGCCGCCTGGAGGGGTCCGTTCCAGTCACCCCCGCCACGGAACTGCTCACCGGAAGTGTCGGCGGTTCCCTGGCCAAGTACTCCAAGAAGACCTCGATGATGGTCATTGGTTCCGGAAGCGGCCATCTCGGCGGCGCCCTTGCCGACCGCGCACTGCAGGTGGCCACCGCCGCCAAAGTACCTGTCGCCGTCGTTGGAACCCAGGACCTCGAGGGCCGGTCAGGAGTGGTGGTGGGCGTCGACGGGTCACCCGAGGCCACCCAGGCCGTTGCCTTCGCAGCCGCCGAAGCTGACCGTGAAGGAGATGAACTCACGGTGGTGTACGCCGTCAGCGTGCCGGACCCCATCATCGACGCCGGATTGACGCCGGGCGCGCTCGCGGACCTCATCGTGGATGAGGACCGGGTTGTCCTCTCCGAAACCGTGGCAGGGCTGAAGGAAGACTATCCAGACCTCACCGTGCACCAGCGGCTGGAAACTGACAAAGGCCCCGTGGACGCCCTCGTCGACGCCGCCGCAGGCGCCCGGCTCCTGGTGGTTGGCAGCCGGGGCCGGGGCGCCTTCAAACGCCTCCTGCTCGGTTCCACCGCCCACGGCGTCCTGAAGCACCTGCCCTGCCCCACCATCATCACCCGGACCCAGGCCGCCACGAACGCCATCTAGGCAGCCGCACCTGCCGCCCCTCCCACCGCCCCGCCCCGCCTCCCCGCGGAAGGTTCAAAGCCATGAAGAAGCCCGCAGCCATCATCCTGCTGATCCTCGGGATCCTGATAACGCTCCCTGGCCTGGCCGCGTTGGCGGGCGGAGCCGTGGCGTCAGCAGTCGGAACAGTCCAAGGGGACGGGTACCTGACGTCGGGCACATCGCGCTTCTCCGTCAGTTCCTTCGCCCTGACCTCGCCACGGGCGGACGCCATTGGCGAGGATGTTCCCGGCAGGCTGCCCTTCGACGTCGGCACCCTGCGGCTGCGCGTTGAATCAGTGACCCCGGACAAACCGGTGTTCATCGGCATCGGCCCGCAGGCCGACGTCGAACAGTACCTGTCAGGTGTGCACCACTCCGAGCTGCTCAACATCCGCCAGCGGCCGTTCCGTGCCGAATACCGGGACGTACCGGGCGGCAATCCGGCATCGCCACCGGCGGACCAGCGCTTCTGGACCGCTTCAGTGTCAGGCGCGGGACAGCAGGAGCTCACCTGGAACATCACGCCGGGTACCTGGGAAGTGGTGGTCATGAACGCCGATGCCTCCTCCGGAGTTGATGTCCAGGCGCAGGCCGGCTTCCGTTCGGACCTGATCCAGCCGGCAGCCACGGGCCTGTTGGTGGGAGGGATCATTGCCCTGCTGATCGGCATTCCCCTCATTATTTTTGGGGCTGCGGGCCTGGGCCGGCACGCCGCGTCCCCGGCGGGCGGCCCTGCGGGCGGCAGTACGGGGACGGGCGGTCCCCCGGTGGGCGGACCGGGGACGGGCGCGCCGCCCTCTTCGGGAGCGGCGTACCCGGGAGCGGCGTACCCGGGAGCGGCGTACCCGGGAACCGCCTATCCAGGAGCCGGCTATCCGGGGGCCGGGGCCGTCCCAGAAGCTGTTTCGCCGCCGCAGCCAACCGCCATGGTGGCTGGAGGGCGCCCCGGCTACCCCTCACGGCTCCTTGGCGACCTCGATCCCGGCCTGTCACGCTGGATGTGGCTGGTCAAGTGGTTCCTGGCCATCCCGCATTTCATCCTGCTCTTCTTCCTCTGGTTCGCGTTCGCCATCACCACCATCGTGGCGGGATTCGCCATCCTCTTCACCGGCCGGTACCCGCGGGCACTCTTCGACTTCAACGTGGGCGTCCTGCGGTGGAACTGGCGTGTCGCGTTCTACGCCTACGCCGCCGTAGGCACTGACCTCTACCCGCCATTTACGCTCAAGCGCGCCAATTACCCGGCCGATTTTGACGTGGACTACCCGCAGCGGCTCTCACGCGGGCTGGTCCTGGTGAAATGGTGGCTCCTGTCCATCCCGCACCTGCTCCTGGTTGCTGCCTTCGCAGGAAGCACGGGAACCGTGTGGCGGTGGCAGGGAGACGACAACGTCATCGGCGCCACTTACGAACGGGCATCCGGACCGTCCCTGCTGGGCCTGCTGGTCCTGATCGCGGCCGTGATCCTGCTGTTCACCGGCCGCTACCAGCGCCCGCTGTTCGATTTCATCCTGGGCATCAACCGCTGGATCTACCGCGTCCTGGTGTACACCGCCCTGATGCGGGACGAATATCCGCCGTTCCGGCTGGACCAGGGCGCCATGGAGCCGGGGTGGCCAGGAGAGCCCGTCCCGGCGGCAGGCGTTCCACCCGCCGGCGCGCCATGACCTTCGGCCCTAGCCCCGCCGCACGCCGGCAGGCAGGATGGGCGGTGACAACGCGGGTCCGACGAGGGAGCAGACATGAGCATTGCCGGGGCACCAATAACCAGGATCGTGGTCGGCGTCGACGGGTCGGAGGCGTCCGTGCAGGCACTCCGGCAGGCCCAGCGCATGGCTACTCCGTTGGGCGCCAAGGTCCAGGCCATCGCCTGCTGGGAGTACCCGCAGATGTACAGCGGCTACGTGATGATGGGCGTCGAGGGCTTCGAGGAAGGCGCCAGGAAAGTGCTGGACGATGCAATGGTGCAGGCCTTCGGAACCGAAACGCCGGCCAACGTCACCTCAACCCTTGTCCGCAGCCATCCCCGGGAGGCGCTGATCGATGCCAGCCGCGACGCCGACATGATCGTGGTGGGGCGCCGGGGGCACGGCGGGTTCGGCGGCCTGCTGCTGGGGTCGGTCAGCTCCGCCATCGTGGCGCACGCCCATTGCCCCGTCCTGGTGGTCCACTCGCCGGTGACCGAAGCCGGCGGTTCCCAGGGTTCCTGAACGGAACACCGGCCACGAGGCTACTAAACCCCGGGGCGGGTGACGCTGGTGCCGGCCAGTGAAGCACGACGGCGGGCGCCTGCCATAGCGCTCGCCGCCGCCCTGGCGGTCCTCGCCATCGTCCTTGCCCTGCTGCTTCCCGCACCCACGGCCGGGCCGCCGTCGGCCTCTCCGTCCCCGTCGCCGGCGCTTTCGTCGCCGCTCCCGGGCGCGTCCAGCCCGGGCGGGTCCCCGCCAGCGCAGGAGCCGCAGGAAACTGACACACCGGAAGCTGGCCAGACTCCGCTGGAGCCTCCCGTGACCGTGCCGCCGGTTCCTGTGCCGCCGGTCCCCGAACCGGTGCCCACCGAAGCACCTGACCAGCCACCGGCACCGGAGGAACCGGGCATTCCTGCGCAGCCGGCACCGTTTCCGGAGTCCCTCCGCGGCCAGGACCTGACGGTCGTTCCGGGTGCCGGCCGTGTTGTGGCCCTTACCTTCGACGCGGGAGCCAACGCGGCAGGACTGCCGAAGATCCTGTCCGCGCTCACCGCCCGGGGCGTTGCCGGGACCTTCTTCCTGACCGGCAACTGGGCAGCGAACAACCCGCCCGCGGTGGCACAGATCGTGGCCGCCGGGCACCGCGTGGCGAACCATTCCATGACACATCCCGGGTTCACTGGCCTGGGCGATGACCAGATCGCCCAGCAGGTGCGCGGTGCCGAGCAAACCATCCTCGCGGCCGGCGCCGACCCCAGGCCGCTGTTCCGCTTCCCGTACGGGGAACGGGACCCCCGCACCATCGCGGCGGTCAACACCCTGGGGTACGTGGCCGTAAGGTGGACCGTGGACACCTTGGGCTGGAAAGGCACCAGCGGGGGCGCCAGCGTCCAGAGTGTGGCGGACCGCGTCCAGGCAGGGCTGCAGCCGGGTGAAATCGTCCTCATGCACATCGGGTCCAACCCCGACGACGGGACCACGCTGGACGCGGACGCCCTCCCCCAGGTCATCGACCGCATCACGGCTGCAGGGTACGGTTTCACCACCCTCGACGCCCTGCTGGGTCACTGACGCGGGGCCGTGGCAGCCATGGCGAAGACCAGGCCCTTCCGGAACGGCCAGGCGAAGGCCCGGCGGCCGGATCCGCCCGGAACCGGCCGCCGGTCCGTAAGCGCCAACGATCCGGCCCACCATGGACTCCCTGTCCATGAGGTAGTCCTGCTGCTGGAAACGGATGCCGCCAAGGGCTTGGGCCAGGACGAGGTGGAGCGCCGCCGCACCCAGTTCGGTGCCAACGAACTGCCCCGGTCACGCAGCGGGGGCATCGCCCGCAAACTCGGACGCCAGTTCAACAACCCGCTGGTTTACGTCCTGCTGGCCGCCGCCGTGGTCACCGTATTCCTGGGCGAGTTCCTGGATTCCGCCGTCATCCTCGCGGTGGTCCTGGTCAACACGCTGATCGGATTCATCCAGGAGGTCCGGGCCGAAGCGGCCCTTGACGCCCTCCACTCACTGGTCCGCACGCATGCCGCCGTGATGCGCGGCGGTGAACGGAAGCATATCCCCTCCGAAGACCTGGTCCCCGGGGACCTTGTCCTGCTCGAAGCCGGCGACAAGGTGCCGGCGGACCTTCGACTGGTCCGCCTGTCCGCCCTCCGGGTGGACGAATCCGCGCTGACCGGAGAGTCCGACCCCGTCGCCAAGGACGAGGTGGTGCTGCCCCGGATCACGCCTGTGGCGGACCGGAGGAACATGCTGTACAGCGGCACCCTGGTGACCGCGGGCACCGGCGCAGGAATCGTCGTGGCCATCGGCGGCGAAACCGAACTTGGCGAGATCCACCGCCTCATGGGTGCGGTCCGGCCCGTCGCCACGCCGCTGACCCTGAAACTGGCCCGGTTCAGCACCACGCTCACCGCAGCCATCCTGGGCCTCGCCGCCGTGGCGTTCCTCGCCGGCCTGGCACATGGCGAGCAACCGGGGCAAATGTTCACTGCCGCCGTCGCCCTGGCCGTGGGAGCCATCCCTGAAGGACTTCCCGCCGCCGTGACGGTCACGCTTGCCATCGGCGTCCGGCGCATGGCCCGGCGCCGCGCCGTGGTCCGCCGGCTGCCCGTGGTGGAAACGCTGGGCAGCACCACGGTGATCTGCTCGGACAAGACAGGCACCTTCACCGAGAACCAGATGACGGTCCGTGCCCTGTGGACACCCACCGGCCTGTACGACGTCACGGGCTCCGGCTACGGTCCGGACGGACACATCACCCCGTCCGCCGCGCAGCACCCGGGCGGCCGGAACCTGCCCGCGGCGCCGCCACGTCCCCACGATGCTGCGCTGCATTGGTCCCTGTTGGGCGGTGCAGCCTGCAACGACGCCAGCGTGCACAGGGAGGGGTCCGGCTGGCAGGTGCGCGGCGATCCGACCGAGGCCGCGATGCTGGTGGCGGCGGGGAAAGGCGGCATCAGGGTGCAGGCTTTCCTGGCAGCCAACCCGCGGCAGGAGGAGCTGCCGTTTACGTCCGAGCGGCAGTTCATGGCCACGCTGCACGCTTCGACGCTCCCGGAGGGCGGCGCCATCGTGTTTGTCAAAGGCGCTGTCGAACGGGTCCTGGAACTCTGCTCCCACGAAATGGACCTGCAGGGCGCCGGCAGGCCCGTTCGCAGGCACAGTGCGCTCGGTGCCGCCCACGCGCTCGCAGACAAAGGGCTCCGGGTCCTTGCCACGGCCATGCTGAGCCTTCCCGCCGGCTCCCGCCCCCTCTCCGCGACAGAGCTGCGCGGCCGGATGACCCTGACCGGGCTTCACGCCATGCACGACCCGCCGCGGGAAGCAGCCGCGGCATCGGTGAAGGCCTGCCAGCGCGCCGGCGTGGGCGTGAAGATGATTACCGGGGACCATGTACGCACGGCGGTGACCGTTGCCGCCGCAGTAGGACTGGCCGCTGACAGGGCCGCCGGGACAGCCCTGACCGGCGCGGAGCTGGATGCCATCCCGGCGGAAAAGTTTCCGGATGCCGTGGAGCGGGCCACGGTCTTCGCCCGGGTATCGCCGGAACAGAAGCTTCGCCTCATCGATGCCCTGCAATCCCGGGGACATGTGGCCGCCATGACCGGGGACGGCGTCAACGACGCGCCTGCCCTTCGCCAGGCAAACGTAGGCATTTCCATGGGACGCAGCGGAACGGAAGTTGCCAAGGAGGCATCGGACATCGTCCTGACCGATGACGACTTTGCCACCATCGAGGCAGCCGTCGAGGAAGGCCGGAACGTCTTCGACAACCTGACCAAGTTCATCGTCTGGACCCTGCCGACCAACATGGCCGAAGGGCTGGTCATCCTCGTGGCCATCCTGCTGGGGGCCACGCTGCCCATCCTGCCCACCCAGATCCTCTGGATCAACATGACCACCGCCGTTGCCCTTGGACTGATGCTCGCCTTCGAGCCAAAGGAACCAGGGCTGATGTCCCGTCCGCCGCGAGCACCGGACCGCCCCCTGCTGACCTGGGCACTCACCGTGCGGGTCCTCCTCGTTTCAGTCCTCCTGGTGGCCGGGGCGTGGTGGCTCTTTGAACACGAGGTGTCCGTCGGTGCATCTGTTGCCCAGGCCCGTACTTCCGCCGTCAACCTGTTCGTGGCCGTGGAAATCTTTTACCTCTTCAGCTGCCGGTCCCTGACCCGGCCGGCCTGGCGCATCGGACCGTTCGGCAACCGCTGGCTGCTCCTCGGCGTCGTGGTCCAGGCGGCCGGCCAACTGGCCCTCACCTACACACCGCTGATGAACGAACTCTTCCACACCGCCCCCATCGGCGTGGACGCGTGGCTGCGCATCTTCGGCCTGGCCCTGCTCGCGTCCCTGGCCGTCGCCGTGGACAAGCGACTGCGGCGCAGCGGCTTTTAGTATCCCCAACTGGCCAGGCAGCCAAGGGCTGAAACGGGACCAATGACTCTCCCCCCGGCTCCGGCTGGGACCAATACTGGAACCGAAAGCGGACGGCTGGCGCCTGCCTTCATTGGGACCGGAGGTCGTGGAAGTGTACGGCTGGAACGATGGCATGGGCCTGTGGGGCTATGTCCTGATGAGCATCAGCATGGTGGTGGTCTGGGGAGCAATCATCACCGGCATTGTGCTGCTGGCCCGTTCCCTGCGGGCACCCTCCCCGTACAGTACCCACCCCCAGTCCCCCCGGGTGGCAGAAGACGTACTGGCTGAGCGTTTCGCCCGCGGAGAGATCGACGCCGCGGAGTACCAGAACAGGCTGGCTGTCCTGCGCGGCCAGCCGGGTACCTGAGTTCGTGGCGTCCGAAGGCAAGGGACAGTGGGGTGCGGCCATGCCACTCTCTGAATTCGAGAAACGCGAACTCGACCTGATCAGCCACGGACTGGAAATGGAAGATCCCAGGCTGGCGGCCCTGCTGAACAAGGACGCCTTTGCGTCGTCACTGCGTACCCGCTTCCGGCGGGGCCTCGTCCTGGTCGCAGCGGGCGCCTGCGTACTGCTCCTGGGGCTGGTGGTCCGGGTCCCCTTGCTGGGAATCGCGGGCTTTGCCGTCATGAACGGGGCGGCCTACTGGGCAATCAAGGACCTCCGCTGGTCCCTCCGCAACACCAACCGGCACGTCACCCAACTGGAAGGCAACAACGAATGAACGAGCTGCAGGGAACCGGTAAAGATGCCTCCGCAGAGTCGCGGGCACTGCAAGCCGTCGAGGCGCACCATGCCGACATGCTGCGGCACCTGAACGGGCTGGTGGGCCTGCTGACAGAGGCCGTGGAATCGCGCGATCCCAGCGCGGAGGAATCGCAGGCGGCCCTGCTGGACTGGTGCGACAAGGAGCTGGTGCCGCACGCGCTGGCAGAAGAGGGCCCCCTCTACAGCGGGCCGCACGGCACGCCGGAGGCCCGGCTGCTGGTGGACGGCATGCTGGCCGAGCACAAGGTCATCGTGGGCCTGGTCGATGAGCTCAGGACGGCCGATGGCGTTGCTGCGGCGGTGGCCGCGGGCGCCATCCAGCGGATCTTTGCCCTCCACCTGGACAAGGAGAACCGGCTCCTGATGCCGTTCATCGTCGAATCCCCCGGCCTGTCACTCGCCCACGCTGTCGAAGGACTACACCAACTGGTGGGAGAAGGCGCGGCCCACCATCATGGGGCGGGCCACCACGGGCACTAGGAGCGGCAAGCGATCGGACGACGGCGGCGGGCCGGGTTTCAGAGCCAGGGCCCGGCAGCGTGGGGGCAGGTTCGCGAGCGTCAAGGCACAGCAGCGGACTGGGCCTGCGCGGCATCATCCGCAGCTCCCGACTCCGGGGCGTGCACCACCAGCACGGGGCAGTGTGCGTGGCTCACGCACGCCGAACTGACCGATCCGGGAACGAAGTTCCCGTGCCCCCTCCTGCCGACGATCAGCAGCGACGCGTTGCGGCTGGCATCGATGAGCGCGGGACCGGGCCTGCCCCGCACCAGGCGGGGGTGCACGAAGGCCGGTACCTCACCGAAAGCGTCCGACAGCGTCTGCTGGAGTACATGGTCGGCAGCATATTTGAAGCCCTCGATCCCCACGGCCAGGTACACCCCGTAGCCGGCTGGAACGTCCCAGCATGCCCAGGCCTCCACGGGTGCCGCCAGCGGCTCCGACAGGGCCCTGGCCACCCGCAGCGCGGCGATGGATGCCTCGGATCCGTCCACCCCCACAATGATCCTGGGACGCTGACCGGAGCCGGGCACCGCTGCCCCGTTCCGTGCTGTTGCCACGTTGCCTCCTGTTGCTGTCCCCCCTCAGCGTGCACCGGAACCGCTGCGGGCAACAGGGCCAAAGGTCATCACGGGAGAACCAGTACCTCCGCGCCGAGCACAACACCGGCGGCGACATGGGCGCCGGGCGGACTTTGGTCCCTTCCGGCATAACGCCGGACACGTAACAATGGGACCAGGCCCTTCCCGGGGGCCGCCCCGCGCCCAGCGGGGATTCGGTGGTGACGATCTTGGGAGCGTTCAGTGCAAATGCATGAAACTCGGGCTGATGAAGCGGCAGGATCTTCCGGGCAGGTCCGCGTTTTCATCCTTGATGACCACGAACTCGTCCGGCAGGGGCTGAAGGACCTGCTGGAAGGCGAAGGGTTCCTTGTGGTGGGCGAAAGCGGATCGGCGGCCGAGGCCACGCGACGCATTCCCGCCCTGCATCCTGATATCGCCATCCTCGACGGCCGGCTGCCGGACGGCACGGGAATTGAGGTCTGCCGGGATGTGCGCTCGCTTGATCCCCGCCTGCGCTGCCTGATCCTCACCAGTTACGACGACGAACAAGCCCTTCGTGGCGCGGTCCTGGCCGGCGCATCCGGGTACATCCTGAAACAAATCAGGAGTGATGACCTCCTTGCCGGTATCCGGAGGGCTGCTGCGGGCGAATCCCTTTTTGATCCGGGAGTCGAGCAGCAGATCCTCGCAGGGCTGTCCACGGCACCCACCGACCCACGGCTGGAAGGCTTGAGTGCGCAGGAGAAAAAGGTGCTGGCCCTGATCGGACAGGGGTTGACCAACCGCCAGATTGGCGATGACCTGTTCCTGGCGGAGAAGACCGTGAAGAATTACGTTTCGTCCATCCTGGCCAAGCTGGGCTTCGAGCGTCGGACGCAGGCCGCCGTGTACGTCACCAAGAGCTCTGCGGACTCTGCCTGATCCCCTCCTTCCCGGGCTACGTGAGCGGGACGGACCACTTCACGCAGGTGCCCCCGCCGGGGACGCTGTCGATGGTGCAGCTGCCCCCCAGTTGCCCGGCGCGGTGGCGCATGTTCGCCAGGCCGCTGATATGCACGGGTTCGGCGAAGCCCTGGCCGTTGTCGCTGACCAGAAGCTGCACCTGGTCCTGGCCCACGGCCACCGAGACCTGGATTTCCTCACTGCCGGAATGCCGCAAGGCATTGCTGAGTCCCTCAGACGCCACCGACAGCAGGTGGACAGCCACGTCTTCCCCGATCGAATCCACCGGTCCATCCAGGGACACCTTGGGCGTGACGGCGTAGCTGCGGGAACTCTCCCGGACCACGCGCAGTATGCGGCCCGTCAGCGGCTCCCGTTCCTCGTCCGCGGTCCTGAGCGAGTAGATGGTGTCCCGCAGCTTGCGGATGGTGTCGTCGAGTTCCGTGGTGACTGCGGCGATCCGCTCGTGTGCTACCGGGTCCATGGTGTAGCGGCGCAGGCTCTGGATGCTGAGCCCGGCAGCAAATAAGCGTTGGATGACCAGGTCATGAAGGTCCCGGGCAATCCGTTCCCGGTCGGTGAAAAGGAGGTTCTGTTCGCGCAGGGCGTTCACCCGCGCCAGATCCAGTGCCAGCCCAATCCGGCTCCCGAAGATGGCACTGGATTCCGCCTCCGCCTGGGTGAACACAGGGCCTCCCTGGGCGCGCGCCAGCAGGAGAACACCGTTGGCGCCGGAACTGTGCCCCAGCGAACACACCAGCACTGAGCCCAGCTTCTCCGCCATCGCGTCTTCGAAAACCTGCCGCGGGTCCCGTGCCACGAAAGACCCCCCGTTCTGGATGACACCGGAGACCGCACTGGAGGCCAGTAGTTCGTGGCCTGCCTGCAGGCCCTGGATGCCCACGCATGACCTGCACCGCAGCGCTCCATCGCCCGCCGGCACGGCTATCACACCAAGCGCCGAATCGGACACCTTCAAGGCGGTGTCGGCAACGGCGTCCAGGTTGTCCGCCTCACCCGGTTGGGACGTCATGATCAGCCGGCCGCTCAGCTCCATGCCCGCCTCCAGCCATCTCTGCCGACGGCTGCTGTTTTCAAAAAGGCGGGCGTTCTGGATTGCAACCCCGGCCGCGGCTGCCAAGGCAACGGCAAGGCCTTCATCCTCCACGGTGAAGTCCTGCCCGCCCTGCTTCTCGGTCAGGTAGAGGTTTCCGAAGACTTCGTCCCGAACGCGGACGGGCACGCCCAGGAACGTCCTCATGGGCGGGTGGTTGGGAGGAAAACCGGAGGTGATGGGATGCCGGCCGAGGTCATGGAGACGCAGCGGCTTTGGTTCGCGGATGAGCAGGCCCAGGACGCCGTTGCCGGTGGGCAGCTCGCCGATGGAACGGATGCCCTGTTCATCGATGCCCACAGTGATGAAGTGGCTCAGCCGCCGGTCCTCCCCGATGACGCCCAAAGCTCCGTACCTGGCGCCCACCAGCGCGCAGGCGGACCGCACCAGACGGTCCAGGACCGCTTCCAGGCTTAGGTCCTCGGCAAGGGCCACCACCGCAGCCAACAAGCCGTTGATCCGTTCCTGGTCATCCGGCAGTTCGTCTCCCCGGACGGCGAAGTCCCGCAGCAGATCCTCCACCCCGTCCTTCATTGGAGAATGCCAAGACTGCTCAGTGCTCACGTCCCACCTCCTGCGGCAGGAACCTGCGGCGCTGCGGATCCCTGGCGCGGTCTAAATGCCCGAAACGGAAGTGCCGGCCTCCGCCCCCAATACCGCCTCCACATGAGCATGAAGACGCTTCTACTCAATGGTAGGAGAGCACGGCGGAAAATACCCTCAGTAACCTTGGTATCGCGCGGGGGCGCGGTTGCGCGGGACCTTCTTCCCTATCCGCGGCGCATTGCCGGCCCTAGGCTACGGCCATGAACAGCGCAGCGACAGAACCGGAAATCAAGGAACTCGGCGTCCACGATTGCTGGCGGTACCTCCGATCAACGTCCATTTGCAGGATCGCCTTCACCGACGGCGCCGCCGTGGAGAACTACCCGGTGAATTTCGTCCCCACCAACGGCACGTTGCTCATCCGCACCGGCGAAGGAACGAAGCTTGCCTCGCTGACCGACCGCAAAGCCGTAGCCGTCGAGGCAGACGGCATGAACCAGTACGGCACCATTGCCTGGAGCGTCATCCTCAAGGGCCATGCCATGGTGGTGTCCGACGAAGAGGAAACCAGGGATGCCATGGAGGCGGGCCTGTCCCCCTGGCAACCGGGCCAAAAAAACATCCTGATCCGGATCACGCCGGAGGACATCAGCGGCCGGAGGTTCGTCATCGCCGCCCCAACCCATTGGTGGCCGCCCCGGGAGCCCACCGCAGGCTAGGCCCCCAGCTACGACCCGTCACCCCTCACAAGAAACCACAAAGGATGGTCCCCAATGGCACCTGCCAAGCCAATCGCCGTCGGCATCTCAGACACTTCGGCGTCCAATGCCGCCCTGTTGTGGGCAGCAGCCCGGGCCAACAGGCTCAAGTGCCCCCTCGCCGTCGTGAACGTTGTGGACGACCGCTGGATGGCAGCCGAAGTCCTGCCCTACCTCGAAGTCCTGCGCGAATCAGGCCTGGGCCTGCTGAAGGAAGCCGGTGAAAAGGCCACCGCCGCCGAACCCGGCCTGCAGGTCTCGCTCCAGCTCCTCGAAGGAGGTGTGGGTGCGGCACTGGGTGACTATTCCAGGAACGCCTCCATGCTTGTCCTGGGGACCAGCGGGCACAACCGCGGCGCCCTGACGGACCGGGCACTCCAGGCTGCTGCCACGGCCGAGTGCCCCGTGGCAGTCATCGGTGACGGCCAGTCGGAGGGCCGCGGCATCCTGGTCGGCGTGGATGGGTCGCGTGAATCAACCCAGGCAGTGGCCTTTGCAGCCGCCGAAGCTGACGCGCTCGGCGAGGAACTGACGGTCCTCTACGCTTTTACCGGCCCCAACCGGTGGATCGCGGCCGGGCTCCCGCAGAGCAGCTTTGCCACCCATGTTGTCGAGGAAGAGCAGATCGTGCTGTCCGAAACCGACGCGGGCCTTCGGCAGGACTACCCGGACCTTGTGGTGCACACCGTGATGGAAACCGTACTGGAGCCGGCGGACGCCCTGCTCCGCGCAGCCGCCGGCGCCCGGCTGCTGGTCCTGGGCAGCCGCGGAAAGGGCGGCTTCGAGAGACTCTTCCTGGGGTCCACGGCGCATGCGGTGCTGAGCCAGCCGCCGTGCCCAACCGTGATCACCCGCATGCACAAGCAGCACAACGACTGACCGGGCCTGCTGCCTGGCCGCACCATGTCAATAGCTGGGGAAAACGGGGCGCCGGTCCCGGGAGTGGATCTTCGCCATGCCCGGGACGGGCTCTCAACTGCCGAAGTACGCGAGCGGAGAGCTGCCGGCCGCATCAACAGCGTGCCCACCGCCACCAGCCGTAGTGTCGGTGAGATCGTCCGGGCCAACGTGTTCACCCTCTTCAATGGCGTAGTGGGGGGATGCTTCCTCCTGCTCCTGGTCCTTGGCCAGTGGCGTGATGCGCTCTTCGGCCTGTCAGCCGTCTCCAATTCCCTCATCGGCATCGTCCAGGAGTACCGGGCCAAGCGGTCACTCGACCAACTGGCGATTTTGCAGGCCGCCAGGAACACGGTGGTCAGGGATGGCGCCAGGGAAACCATTCCCTCCGAAGAGCTGGTGCCGGACGACCTCGTGGTCCTCAACGCCGGAGACCAGGTCACGGCGGACATGTTGCTTCTGGGGGAAAGCCCGCTGGAGGTGGACGAATCCCTGCTGACCGGCGAATCCGAGCCGGTCCCCAAAACGGACGGCGCCGTGCTGCTGTCCGGTTCACTGATCCTTGCAGGCAGCGGCAGGGCCCGGGTGCTCCGGGTGGGGCCGGACACTTTCGCCTACCGGCTGGCAGCCGAGGCGCGACGGTTCTCCCTCGTCACCTCTGAAATCCGCAGGGGCCTGGAAAAAGTCTTTACGGTCGTTACCTGGTTGCTCCTTCCCACCGCCCTGCTGCTCACGAATGCCCAGATGCAGGATCAGGGCGGCTGGGCTGGAGCCCTGGGATCGGGCCGGTGGATCCCGGCCGCCGTGGGGGCGATCGCCGGCATCATGGCCATGATCCCCCTGGGCCTGCTCCTGATGACCAGCGTGGCGTTTGCCGTCGGCGGCCTTCGGCTGGCCCGGCAGGATGTCCTGATCCAGGAACTTGCCGCGGTGGAGGTCCTGGCCAGGGTGGACGTCCTGTGCCTGGATAAAACCGGCACGTTGTCCTCCGGCTCCCTTGTGTTCGACGCCATCCACGATGCCGGGACGGTCCGGGCTGCCGGCTGGCGGGCGGCGCTGGAATGGTTCGGCGCCAACGCGGACGCCAGCAGCACCGCCGCGGCCATCGGGGTTGCGTTTCCGGTGCAGCTTCCACTTCAGCACCAGGAGTCGGTCCCGTTTTCTTCAGCCCGCAAGTGGAGCTCGGTAACGTTCGGGCCGGGGTCAGCCGCTTCCGGCACCTGGATCCTTGGAGCACCCGATGCGGTGCTCGGCTCCCCCGGCAGCGCCCGCGCCCACGGCAAGGCCGCGGCCCTTGCCTCCACCGGCCTCCGGACCTTGGCCCTGGCTCACCTCACTGCGCCCCTTCGGCCCGACGCCCCGGACCGGGGGCTGCCGCCGGAGCTGGTGCCGGTCATGCTGCTGACCTTCCGCGAGAGCATCCGGCAGGATGCCGCCGCAACGCTCGACTATTTCCGGCGCCAGGGCGTTACGGTCAAAATCATTTCCGGCGATGATCCCCGGACGGTGGCAGCCGTGGCGCGCGCCGTGGGCTTTGGAACCGGCGTTGCCTACGACGCCCGCAGACTGCCCCATGACCCGTTCCAGCTGGAGGAGACCGTAGAGTCCTGCCACCTTTTCGGAAGTGTGACACCGTCCCAGAAACGGGACCTGGTCCAGGCCCTGAAGCGGCGGGGGCACACGGTGGCGATGACCGGGGACGGGGTGAACGATGTCCTGGCCCTCAAGGAGGCGGACCTGGGCATTGCCATGGACTCCGCCTCGCCGGCTACCAAGGCCGTGGCCAGGCTGGTACTCCTGGACGGGCGGTTCGAGAGGCTGCCGGCGGTGGTGGACGAGGGGCGCCGGGCCATCAGCAATATCGAGCGTGTCTCCCTGGTCTTCCTCAGCAAGACCGTCTACGCCACGGTCATCTCCGTGGTGACCGGCATCCTGGTGCTGGCTTTTCCGTTCCTGCCCCGGCAACTGTCCGCGCTGGACGGACTCACCATCGGCCTGCCTTCGTTCTTCCTGGCCTTGCAGCCCGGCGGCCAGCGTTACGCGCCCGGCTTCCTCCGGCGCTCGCTTTCCTTCGCTGTACCGGCAGGCATCTGCACGGCCCTATGCGTCCTGGCGGTCAGCGGCTACGCCCAGTCCTGGGGTGGCTACAGCCAGGAAGCAGGGCAGTCGGCGGCCACTGTGACCCTGGGCCTGGTGGCGGCGTGGATCCTGGTGATGGCGTCCCGTCCCCTCAACTGGACCAAGGTCCTGATCCTTGCCGGAATGTATGCGGGCCTGGCCCTGCTGTTTACCGTGCCGTTGACGCAGGAGTTTTTTCGCGTGGAGTGGCCGCCCGCAGGCCTGCTGGTGGCCGCGGTTGCAGTGGCCGCGGCGGGATGCGTGGCCATTGAATTCATTGGCCGTTTCACCCGCCGCCCGTCCGTTGCCCCCGGCGAACCGGGGCTGGGACCTTGGACTCTGGAACCGGCGTCACGGGAAGGGGATGGTGGAAATGCCGGGCACCGCGATGGCAGGGCGTCCACATGAGCAGGAGGCAAAGAATGACTGACCTGATGAAATGGTTCGATAGCCGCCGTTCCCCGATGGATGTCATCGAAAGGCTTTTCGAAGGCGACACGGGTTCCTCGGCCATCCGGGTTGAAGAGATGGTGGACGGCAACACGCTCGTGGTCCGGGCCGAACTTCCCGGCATCGATCCGGAGAAGGACGTGGATGTGACGGTTGCCAACGGCGTTCTGACGATCAAGGGCGAACGGCAGGAGAGGAAGGAGCAAAAGGACAAGGACAGCTACCGGTCCGAGTTCCGCTACGGCTCGTTCATGCGCCGGATCCCCCTCCCCAGCGGCGTTGAGCAGGGTGACATCAGCGCCTCCTACAAGGACGGCGTTCTCGAAGTCCGGGCTCCGTTGCCCGAGCAGGGACAGGGAACCGGGGCGTCGAAGATCCCCATCAGCAGGGGTTAGGGACAGCCAAAGTACGACGCCGGCGCCTGGCTCCCCGGGACTGATCCCCTGGGTGCCAGGCACTGTCAGGCGAGGGGCAATCAGGTGCCAGCGCGGTCAGCGGCGTGGACCGTGGCTGCGGCGGCTTCCGCTGCCGCAATGACCGGCAGTGTCTTGACGTAGGTATCCGGATTCAGGGACACCGAATCGATCCCCTGGCTGACCAGGAATTCGGCCAGGTCCGGATGGTTGCTGGGCCCCTGCCCGCAGATGCCGATTTTGATGCCGGCGGCGTGGGCCTTGCTGATCGCCTGGGCAATCATGGACATCACCGCAGGGTCCCGCTCATCGAACAATCCCGCAAGCTCTTCCGAGTCGCGGTCCACGCCAAGCACCAGCTGGGTGAGGTCGTTGGACCCGATGGAGAAGCCGTCAAAGCGCTTGGCAAATTCCTCCGCCAGGACCACGTTGGAAGGAATCTCGCACATCATGTAGACCTGCAGCCCCTCGGCGCCGCGCACCAGCCCGTGCTCTTCCATTGCCTGGATGACCTGGTCCGCTTCCTGCACCGTGCGGCAGAAGGGAACCATGACAATGACATTGCCGAACCCCACCTGTTCCCGTACCCGTTTGAGGGCCCTGCACTCCAGGGCGAACCCCTCCCGGTAGTGGCTGCTGTAGTAGCGGGAAGCCCCGCGGAACCCCAGCATGGGGTTCTCCTCCGGCCGCTCAAAGGCGCTGCCGCCGATCAGGTGGCTGTACTCGTTGCTCTTGAAGTCGCTGAGCCGGACGATCACCGGCTTGGGATGGAACGGCGCGGCGATCTTGGCGATTCCCGTGGCCAGCACGTCAATGAAGTACTCCTGCGGGTCGTCGTAGCCGCTGGTGAGCTGCCGGATCAGTGCCGCCTCCTCCGGGTCCGCCACCCTTTCCGGGTGGACCAGGGCCATGGGATGGATCCGGACCAGGTTGTTGATGATGAACTCCATCCGGGCCAGGCCCACGCCGGCTGCGGGCAGGCGCCACCACTTGAAGGCGGCTGCCGGGCTGGCGATGTTGATCATCACGGCCGTGCGGGTAGCGGGGAGTGCCTGCATGTCCACTTCCTCCACGGAGAACTCCAGCAGCCCCTCGTAGACGCGGCCGTCCTCCCCTTCGGCGCAGGACAAGGTGACCTGGGCGCCGTCGGGAAGTACCTCGGTGGCGTTGCGCGTCCCCACGACGGCGGGCACCCCCAGTTCGCGGCTGACGATCGCGGCGTGGCTGGTGGGGCCGCCATGGTCGGTGATGATGCCCGCGGCCCGCTTCATCACGGGCACCCAGTCCGGGTCCGTCATCCGGGTGACCAGCACCGAGCCGTCAACAAATGATTCGATGTCTTTCGCATCCCTGACCACGCACGTCCGGCCGTGCGCAATCGAGTCGCCGATCGCCGCGCCGGTGACCAGGACCCGCCCGGGCCCGGCCAGATGATAGGTCCGGAAGACGGAGGTGCTGCGCCGCGCCTGGACCGTTTCCGGCCTGGCCTGGACCATGAAGAGTTCGCCGGTGATCCCGTCCTTGGCCCACTCCATGTCCATCGGACGCCCGTAGTGGTCCTCCACCGCTACCGCCCAGCGGGCCAGCAGGACCACCTCCCCGTCCGCCAGCACCAGCGAGCGCTGCTCCCGCTCAGTGGTCTCGACCATCCGGGTCCGGGCATCCCCGCCCTGGCTGTAAACCATCTTGCGTTCCTTGGCGCCCACTTCCCGTTCGATGACCGGGCTGAAGCGCTGGTCCGCCAGCAGCGGCTTGAACACCTGGTACTTGTCCGGGTTGATGGTCCCCTGGACCACGGTCTCCCCCAGCCCCCAGGCGGCGCTGATCACCACCACGCCCGGAAAGCCGGATTCGGTGTCGATCGAGAACATCACCCCGGAGGCGCCGAGGTCCGAACGGACCATCCGCTGGACCCCCACGGACAGGGCAACGTCCAGGTGGTCGTAGCCCTTCATTTCGCGGTAGCTGATGGCCCGGTCCGTGAAAAGGGAAGCGTAGCAGCGCCGGCAGGCCTCCAGGACGCCGCGTTCCCCTGCCACGTTCAGGAAGGTTTCCTGCTGGCCGGCGAAGCTGGCGTCCGGAAGATCCTCGGCCGTGGCACTGCTGCGGACCGCAACGGCTGCCTGGGCCTGCCCGGCGCGCCGGCACAGGGTCCGGTAATGTTCCTGGATGCCGGCGCTAATGTCCGCCGGGAAGGTGGCCTGCAGGAACAGCTCCCGGATCGCCGCCCCGGCCTGGCGAAGGGTCGACCGCCCGGCGCGTTGGTCCTCGATGTGCTTCCGGATCCGGGGTTCCAGGTTGTTGGCGGCAAGGAAAGCGCGGTAGGCGGAGGCCGTGGTGGCGAACCCTTCGGGAACCTTGACGCCGGCGGACTTCAGTGCCCGGCTGAGCTCACCAAGCGAAGCGTTCTTCCCTCCCACCGAGGCGATGTCCGCGATCCCGGTGTCTTCGATCCACATGACGTTCGTGTCTGTAAGGGAGGATTCAGCGGTGGCACTCATGGCTCGATTCTTGCCCGGGGCTCCCGGGGCAGTCAGAGGCTTTGGTCCTTGCTGCGCCGCAGGTGCGCCCGGAAGGATTTGTGGATCCAATCCGCCAACAGGACGGCGGGGGCTGCGAGAACCGCGAGGAGGAGGCCTTCCGGCGGCGGCGGGGACTGGCCCAGCAATGCGGCGAGGGACGGCACGTACAGGCACACGGCCAGGATGGCCACTTCAGCCAGCACGGCCCACACCAGGAGCCTGTTGGTCCCCCACCCCAGCTTCCAGGGGGGCACGGTGGCGCTCCGGCAGGCATAGGCGTTGGCGAGCTGGCCCAGGACGACGGCGGTGAAGGCCGCGCCGGAGGCGGCCATCAGCAGCGATGCCTCCGGAACCTCTCCCCGGGTCCAGCCGCCACCGGCCAGGACCGCGGAGAAAACGGCCATTTCCATGGCCGCCTCCACCGGGCCCAGGATGCAGAAGACGCGAATGATCAGTTGCCGGTCCATCAGGTGCCTGCGTTCGGGCGGACGGGCCAGGACCCGCTTGCCCGGAGGTTCGGCGCCAAGGGCCAAAGCCGGCAGCAGATCGGTGCCGATGTCCAGGGCCAGGATTTGCAGCACGCCCAGGGCAAGCGGGAAGTGGCCCCCGGAGAGCGCCCAGATGACGAAGGGGGTCAGTTCTGCCACGTTGTCGGTCAGGTGGTAGGTGAGGAACCGGTGGATGTTGGCGTAGGTAGCCCTGCCTTGTTCGATGGCGGCCACAATGGTGCCGAAATGGTCATCGAGGAGGACCAGGTCGGCGGCTTCACGCGCCACGTCGGTTCCGCTCAGGCCCATGGCCACCCCAATGTCCGCCTCCCTGAGCGCAGGACCGTCATTGACGCCGTCGCCCGTCATGGCCACCACGTGCCCGCGGGACTGCAGCGCCTTGGCCACCCGAAGCTTCTGCTCCGGTGAAACCCGGCTGACCACCACGCCGTCACGGTCCAGGAGGGCTCCCAGCATTTGTTCGTCCTCCGGAAGGTCGGCGCCCTCCAGCACGTATTGCGGTGTCCCGGTCAGGCCGATCTGCCGGGCAATCGCGGCGGCAGTGGCAGGGTGGTCACCGGTGATCATGGCCACCCTCAGCCCTGCCTGCCGCGCTGCGCGGATCACGTCTCCAACATCCGGCCGGGGTGGATCCTGCAGCCCGATCAGGCCCAGGAGTTCCATGCCCGTCTCGAGCTCCGCTGCGGAATTGGACTGCCATTCCTCTGGGACTCCACCGAGCCGTCGCCGTGCCACCGCTATGACGCGCAGTCCGCGTGTTGCCATCACCTCCACCTGTTCCTTGACCGGTCCCGGCACGGACTCACACACCGGAAGGACGGTCTCGGGGGCGCCCTTGCAGAACAGGTCCGGCCCCACAATGGCGGACTCCCTGCGGCGCACTGGATCGAATGGCAGACGCCGGGACGGTGCAGGACCGGACACCGTACCCGTCAGCCTGCGGGCCAGGACGTCCATGGCAGCTTCCATCGGGTCACCCTGGGCGCGCCATTCTCCGTCGTGCAGTTCAGCACGGCCCTGGGAAGCGGTACGGGCGGCGAGCGCTGCCTGGGCTGCCAGCTCCACGCCGCGGCCCTCGATATGCGCCTCGGGGGCGTACCCCTGGCCCGTCACCTGGATGGCCCCTTCCGGCGTGAAAACCTCGACGGCGTTCATCCGGTTCTGCGTCAGGGTCCCTGTTTTGTCGGTGCAGATGAAGGTGGTTGAGCCCAGGGTTTCCACGGCTTCAAGGTTGCGGACCAATCCATTGCGTGATGCCATGCGTTGGGCGCCCATGGCCAGGGACAGTGTGACGGTGGGAAGGAGCCCTTCGGGGACCAGCGCCACGGCAACGCCAATGGAGAACAGGAACGAATCGCGCCACTGGAAACCCACCAGCAGCGAAGCCAGGAAGAAGACCGCCGCAATCCCCAGGGCCATGCCGGCCGTGACCCGGACAATCCGCCGCAGTTCCAGGGAAAGCGGTGTGGGGGGAGGAACCGCCCCACTGGTGAGGGCTGCGATCCCTGCCAGCCTGGTCCTGGCACCTGTCGCGGAGACGGTGGCTTCCCCGTAGCCATTGACCAGGAAGGTTCCGCCCCATGCCTGGTCGCCGGCCGCTTTCGGCACCGGATCGCTTTCGCCTGTCAGCATCGATTCGTCCACCGCGCAGGCCGAGGCCGCCAGGAGGACCAGGTCTGCCGGCACCCGGTCCCCGGCGGCCAGCAGCACCACATCCTCAACCACCAGTTCGCTGGCGTGCACCTTGCGCACCGTCCCGTCCCGCCGGACCACGACGTCGGCGGGCAGCAGCCCCCGCAGCCTCGCGGCGGCGTGCTGGGCACGTTCCTGCTGGATGTGGGCGAACACCCCGTTGACAATGACGACGACGATGATCGCCACTGCCAGTTGCGGCATGTCTGCGATGAAGGCCAGCCCGGCGGCGCACCACAGCATGAGGGCGAAGAAGTGCGTCATCTCCCCCCAGAGCTTCCGCCACTGGGATACGGGTTTTTCCGTGGGAAGCTGGTTGGGCCCCGCCTGCTTCAGGAGTTGCGCCGCCTGTTCAGAGCTCAGGCCCTCCGCGGCCCTCACACAGCGTCCGCCTCCTGCCCTACCAGGAGCACGGGGCAGTTGGAGTGGGCTGCGCAGGCCATGCTGACAGAGCCCATGGCCGACTTAAGCAGGCCGCCTTCCCCGTGCCTTCCCACCACCAGCATCTGTGCACGCCGGCTCTCCTCCACCAGCACCTTTGCCGGCGGGCCGAACTTGATGGTGATGTCGATGTTTTCCGGCCGTTCGCCGGAAAAGGCCCGGCCCAGGGCATCCTCGACCAGCCGCCCTGCAGCATCTTCAAGCCTGGCGGTGAACTGCCGGTCCGCCCCCTCCAGGCGTGACATCACCAGGTAGTCCGGCATCCCGACGCAGGAGATAACTTCGAGCCGCGTGCCCAGCCGGGCTGCCAGCGTGCCCGCGAAGCGGAGGGCGGCGGAGGAGTACTCGGAACCGTCAACACCCACGATGACGGGCTTGGCCCCTGTTTCTGCATTCATGGACACCACGATCCCGGCTGGGGACTACGGCGGGAAGGGCCAAAGGTCATGCCCGCCGGCCTCCGCAGGTGCCATTCCGGCGGTATCAAGCGGAAGTGGCCGGCCCTGGTTGCGCTGCCTGTTTCCGGTCCGCTTTGCCTGTCCGATCCTCGCCGTGCAGAGCCCGCAGGCCGTTCAGGATGGTGGCCAGATCCACCAGCTCCTGCAGTAGGGCACCGGCGACGGCGGGAATGTACCCCGTCATGGCGATGGCCATCAGCACCAGGCTGAGTCCTATCCCGGTCCAGATGCTGACCAACGCCACCGCCACGGTCCGCTTTCCAATGGCCACGGCCTGGGCAACTTTCGAGACGTCGTCCAACATGACCACGACATCCGCGGACTCACTCGCTGCGGTGGCACCTTTGGCGCCCATTGCGATTCCCACGTCCGCTGCGGCAAGGACCGGGGCATCGTTGACGCCGTCGCCCACCATCAGGACCGGCCGTTCCAGGATGCCGGCCACGGCGTTGACCTTGTCCTCCGGAAGGCATTCAGCCTGGATGCGGCCGATTCCCGCTTCTTCGGCGATATGCGCGGCCGTGGCGTGGGCGTCACCGGTCAGGAGCATGGTGTTCCGCACACCCAGGCTGTTAAGGCGTGACAGGGTGTCCACGGCATTGCGGCGCAGCGGGTCCTTCATGACCAATGCGCCGGCGTACCTGCCATCCACTGCCACATATACAGCCAGCTGGCCGCTGCGGACTGCAGCCTCCCGGAAACCGGTTGATGAACTGCGCACCAGGCCGGCCTTACCCACCACTACCCGCTGGCCGTCACAGACGGCTTCCACGCCGTGGGTGGCGTTCTCCCTGGCCTCTTGCACCGTCAGGAGTCCCAGGCCGGCTGCCCCGGCGGCTTCGATCACGGAGCCTGCCAGCACATGCGAGGAGTACTGCTCCGCGGAGGCAGCCAACTGCAGGATCCTTTGGCTGCCCAGGGCCTCGCCGTAGCCCGGTGCCACCTGGATGCTGTCCAGGACGGGGCTACCGGACGTGAGCGTTCCGGTCTTGTCGAAGACAGCTGTCTGGGCTTTCGCAAGCTGCTCGAGGGTCCGGGTGTTTTTGATGATGATGCCCTTGTGGGCGGCCTGGCTGGTACCGGCAAGGAATGCCACCGGCGCTGCGATGAGGAGGGGGCAGGGCGTGGCCACCACCAGGACCTGGGCGAAGCGCAGCGGTTCGCCGGACAGGAACCATCCTGTCCCCGCCATGGCCAGGGCAAGGAGGGTGAAGGGAACGGCGTAGCGGTCGGCGAGGCGGACCACCGGCGCCCGGCTGTTGGACGCCTCCTCAACCAAGGCGATGATCCGGCTGTATTGCGAATCGGCGGCAGTGGCCGAGGCACGCATGCGAATGGCCGCAACGCCGTTCACCGCCCCGCTGAGCAGGGCCTGCCCCCGCGTGCGTTCCACCGGCAGGCTTTCGCCGGTGAGCGATGATTCGTCAAGGCTGGCTGAATCGGACAGGAGTTCGCCGTCAACGGGTACCAGCTCCGAAGGCCGGACCACCAGCACATCGCCCGGGGCAACCTCGCCGATGGGGGTGTCCTCGAGTACTGCACCAGCCCCTTCGCGGTGGGCAAAACGCGGCGCCCTGTCCAGCAGTGACCGCAGTTCACGCGCCGCGCGTCCCTGGGCAAAGTTTTCCAGGGCCTCCCCGCCGGTGAGCATCAGGATTACCACCAGGGCGGCGAGATACTCGCCTACCGCCACGGTGCTGGCGATCGCCGTCAGGGCCAGGAGGTCGATCCCCCAGCGTCCCTCACGCAGGGACCGGACCATGCCCGCCGCACGGGCCACCACGATGACGGCTGCGTAGGCCGATGCGAGCACGCGGACCTGCAGTTCCAGATTGAACTGCAGCAGCACCAACGTGGCCAGGAGCACCAGGCAGGTCAGTGCGACGAGGGGGTACCGCCTGACGGAGCCCCAAGCATGTTCAACGGGCGAGCCGGCGGATTCCTCGGCGTCAAAGCTGCGGGGGCTCCCACCGGTTGCCGCAGGCGGGGCTGCCTGCTTCCTCATCCAGCACCCCTTGGCAGGGCATGATGATGGTCATCGCGCATAAAGCTGAACCTACCCTGAGGCAACCAATCGGGCTAGGGCATTTGGCCCCGGCAGCCCGCGTATGACCTTTGGCCCTGCCGGGGCGCCGGGTCACGGGGAAAGCTGAAGGTAAACCACGCCGCACACACCCGGAGTTCCCATGGAAGCCATGCCCTGGACGGTGGAGCGGTTCTTCGACGGCGCACCGGACGCCCAGGAGCTTTACCGGGCCGCGGAGCGGCTGGCAGCGGAACTGGGTCCCCATGAGATCCGGGTCAGCAAGAGCCAGATCTCTTTCCGCCGGCGCCGCGGGTACGCCTACCTCTGGAGGCCGGGGGTTTACGTGAAATCCACGGTTCCGCTGGTGCTGTCCCTCGCACTGCCCCGCAACCTGGACTCGCCGCGCTTCAAGCAGGTTGTCCATCCGGCCCCGGGAACCTGGATGCACCACCTGGAGCTCACGGAAAGCACGCAGCTCGATGCCGAGGTCCGCCGCTGGATGCTGGAAGCGTACGACGCCGCCGGCTGATCAAAGGGTTGGACTGTAGGGTCCTATGGCCCTGTCACGCCGCGGTCCGGGTGGCAAGGTTGAAGCCATGACCGAGAATGGGCAGCCGCGAAAGATCCATATCACCGGGCAACCAGTCGCCGTCGTCCGTGAACGCGTTCCCATGGACGCACTCACCAGCTTCTTCGGCCGGGCCTTCGGTGCCGTGATGGCAGCGGTCCAGGTACAGGGCGGCAGCCCTGCCGGCCCGCCGTTCGCGCTTTACCATGGAATGCCCGGCGAAACGGTGGATGTCGAAGCCGGCTTCCCAGTCGCCGGGGACTTCCACGGCACCGGCGAAGTGGCCAGCGGAGCACTTCCTGATACCGACGCCTATGAAGCCATCCACACGGGTCCCTATGACACCCTGGGCAGCACGTACGATGCCATAAAGAAGAGCATGGAAGCGGACGGCGCCTCTCCTGCCGACTCGATGTGGGAGTACTACCTGACCGACCCGGAACAGCAGCCGGATCCGGCCACCTGGCAGACCAGGGTGGTCTGGCCGGTCGCCTGAGGCCGGGACTGCAGGACCGGCCCGGACAGGGTACGGGCCGGGGAAGCCCGGCGGCTAGGAAACCCGGCGACGGCTGAACGTCAGTTCCCAGGGCTGCGCGCCGCGGCTGGTTTCAGCCCATCCGTCGCCGGCAATCTCCTGCCGCAGCCGCCCGAGGCTGGCCTGCAGACCAGGTGCCCACGCTTCCTCGGGAGGTGTCGGGTTCAGCGGCGGTCCGGGAAAAGTATCACCGGTGTAGAGCCGCCGGCCGTCCTCCGCCTTTCCCACGAACCGCAGCTGTGTCCGCCCGTACTGCGAACCAAGTGTATACAGGATGCGCGCCCACCATTTCCTCGATGCGGCGTCCTCCAGTTCTATCCGTAACCGTTCCTCCGTGCCGTCTCCTGGCTGCGGGGTATTTGTCGCCATGTCTTCCTCCGGGCGCGAAATCATGATTCAACCCAGCAGTCTTCCGGAAGCCCGCTCCGCCGCCCAGGGTCCTTGGTCACGGAAGCCGGACCAACCCAGGGTTGGGCCGGGCCGAATGGCACTATCTGGCGCGCGGGACGGGTAGCAGAGTCAAGGCATGACCGGGAACCGTCCATCATGACCAGCCGTCCAGGCGTCCGGCGCGGGCCATCTGCAGCCCGTGGGCCATCTGCAGCCGGTGGCGCGAGCCAAGCTGGCGACCACCAGGGCTGGAAGCTCCTCTACCTCGTCGCGGGGGCGTCGTCGATCCTGTTTGTGTTTCTGCTGATCACTGCCCTGGTGATCGACTTCATGGCTCCCCCGCCCGTTCACGGCGGAGCGGCCACCCTTGAGTTCATCGCGTCGAACAAGGCCGGCTATGTGGCCGAGCAGATCCTGTGGATCCTGCCGAACATCTTCCCCGTGCTTGTTTTCGCAGCCCTCTTCGTGGCCCTGTCGGCCTACCGGAAAAGCCTGCCCTTGATAGCGCTGGTCTTCGGTGCCCTGCCGTGGGCGCTGCTGCTTGCCGTACCGGTGAGCAGCCGCGGCTCCCTCAACCTGGTCTATCTGAGCGACCGCTTCATGGCTGCCGGGACAGAGGACGAACGCAGGACCTACGCCACCGCGGCTGAAGCCATCATTGCCGAGAACAATACCCCCGCCATCGTTGGCGCCCTCTCCGCCCTTGGGATCCTCCTGATGGGGCTGGCGATGCTCCGGGCCGACAAGGCATCCTTCCCCCGGTACCTCGCGTGGATTGGCATTGCCACCGGCGCACTGGGAGTGGTCAGCGAAGTGCTTCGCCACGCAGCCCCCGGCTTCTATTGGGGCTACGGCGTTTTGCTGTGGGTTTGGTTCATCGCCACGGGAATTGCGTTGATCCGCCTGTCGCGCAGGGCTGACTAGCGTCTCCCGCGCGCCTGCGATCAGGGACCTTGGTCCCTAAAAGCGGGCCGGAGTGTTTGAGATGGTGGATGAGGTCGAAAGGTGCACCACGCTGGGGTTGTGCGCCTTGGGTTTTTGCTGTGCCGGATCCGGGCACCGCGCGCCTCACCGGAGGCAGGATGATTGAGGAGAACAAGGCTTATGGCAGGTACGTTCGAACTGTTTGTCGATGATGATGCACAGATTCGGTTCCGGCTTGTGATGCCCGGCGGACATGTGCTGGCTGTTTCCGGGCAGTTCACCGACAAGCATGCGGCGGCCGCCGCCATCGAAGAGGTACGTGAATGCGCAGGCACCGGCTTAATCCAGGACGTGGCGCCGCCTCCGCAAGGCGTTCTCCTCGCTTCCCCACCGCACCTGCGCTACGCCGTCCGTCGCAGGGCCCGGAGGCTCAACTCCGTTGGAGCCGCATAAAGCCGGGCCACGTCGGTTCGGCGGCGGCACCCGCCGTGCCATAGGCGTATAGTCCGCGCACACATTGAAGGAGTGGGGCCCGTCCAACGACGGGCCCCACTCCTGTGTGCGGGCGGCTCCTGTGTGCGTGGCACCCTTGGGGGCGTGCGGCGGCACTGCGCAGGTCTTGTTGTACTAGAAGCCGGAAGAACTGCCGGAACCGGAAAAGCTGCCACCGCTGCTGCCATACCCGGTGGTGCTGCCGCCGCCCCTGGCCGAGTTGACGCTGCTGACCCCGGTATTGAAGCCGGAGTTGAAGGTGGCCACGGAGAAGAACGTGTAGGACGGGTACACCGTGCCCAGGATGCTCGGTTCGTAGGTGCGCTGCCTGTGGTGGTCCATGCCCCCGTGGGCCGTTTCCATCTGTTCGCGCATCAGGCGTGCTTCGCGGTCATTCCTGGCGAATCCCTGGATGACTGTTTCGGCATGGTTCTCCAGCAGCTCCGAGAGCCGCGAACGTGCCGCATAGAGCCGGTCAAGCGCCTCTTCCGGCGTGATCCGCCGGTCGGCCAGTTCAGCGGTCCACCGCTCGATCTCCCGCAGGCTTTCGTCCCGGAAGGACCGCAACGCCGTCGCCGTGGCCGAGTCCCCCTGCCCGTGGCGTTTGGCAAGGAGCTGTTCCAGTCCGGCCAGGTCCTTGCGGAAAGGCGCCAGCTGCCGGTCCCAGGCAGTGGGCCAAGTGTCAGCGCGGTTCAGTAAAGCATTGCTGTCCGCGATGACGTCATCCAGCGCATCCAGCTCGGCGGCGCTGTCGGCGAACTTCCGGGCAAGCTTGAGGTTCTTCCGGCTGCTCAATGCCCGCCCGCCCAACGCGTGCACCTGATTGGACAGCTCCGTAACGGCGGCGTACCGGCTGAGGAAGGTTCGGTGTTTCTCCAGGACCTGGCTGCCGTAGCGGGAGGATTCGGGGATGGTGCCGGCATTCAGTTCCGTGACGTCCAGGTCCATACTGACGTTGGAGTAGCTGCGGTCGCCGCGTTCGATCTGCCGGCGGCACCCCGTCCTGGTCACGGTGCGGACAATCAGCCATGCGGCCGCGCCCAGGGCCGCGATTCCCGCGGTGACCCACGCGGTGACCAGGAAAGCTGCGGACCGGTACCAGGGCTGGTTGATGAGCTCTGCGCCGCGGCGGATGCCGGCCACGGTGCCGTCGGTCCACTGAGCGTCACGGAACAGGTCCTTGGACGCGTCCTGGATGTCGCTGCGCTGCTCCAGCGATACTTTCCGGTCCTCCCCCATGTACGTCCCCACATGCCGGCCCACCGGATCGAGCGCGAAGATGAACAATCCGTCAGCCCATTTCTGCCCGTCGGGGCTGATCCACTCCGGATGCCTGGACCGTGCGAACTTCAGGACCTCTTCATTGAGGTTGTCCTCCGGCTTGCCGTTATAGGTGAAGACGGCAACGCGGGTGGGCTCATAGAACTGGATTCGTTCGACGGCGGGAACCAGGGTGTTCCGGTCCAGCACCCCTGCCGTGTCCTCCACAATGACAGCGACCGGTGCCACAGCGATGCCTGGCGCCGCAACCCCCACCAGCAAGGCGGCCAAAGCGAGCACCATCACGGCGATCCGGCCCGCTATGCTGCCCATGTCCCTCCCCACTGTCTAGAATCAGCATGAAACCAAGGAGCAGGCCGCCAAAGGGCCGAAGGTCCCGCCGGTGGGGATCGTGATGATCAGGAGCGCTGTGACATGACGCAGAATTCAGGATCCATTGTGGCGGCCTTTGACGGCTCTGATGAGGCTGCGGCCGCCATCCGCTGGGCGGCCCGCCACGCGCAGGCAACCAACTGCCCCCTCCATGTGGTGCACTGTTCGCTATGGCCGCTGCTGACCCGGCACCTTGGTCCGGTTCCAGGCGTGTCAGGCAGCGGCCTTGAACAGTCGGCCAGGTCCATCCTCGAGGACGGGGTGGCGCTGGCGGCCGCGGAAGTACCCGGGCTTCAGATCAGGAGCACCCTGCTCCATGGACTGCCTGCACAGCTCCTGGCCGGGATCTCCACCGGTGAACGGATGCTCGTGGTGGGCAGCCGCGGGCTGGGCGGCTTCCTTGGCCTCCTCGTGGGCTCCGTGAGCCTGGAACTGGCAGCCACGGCCACCTGCCCTGTTGCCGTGATCCGGCAGGAACTCCATCCGGACGGGCCCGTCGTCGCCGCCGTCGATGCCTCAGGTTCCCCCGCAGCACTGGACGATGCGTGCGCCCTGGCGTCGGCGTGGCAGGCACCCCTCCGGGTGGTCCACGTCCGGCACCAGCCCGCCGGCTATCAGCTGCCGGAAGGACAGGACGCGGCCCAGGACGAGGACATCCTGGCGTCAGCCCTGAAGCGCGCAGCTGACGCGGCGCCCGCTCTTCGCATTGACGGTGCAGTGCTCACGGACAGCTCGGTCCCGCACGCCATCCTCAAAGCCGCTGAAGAAGCCCGAATTGTCGTGGTGGGCTCCCAGGGCCGCGGCATCCTCAGGGAGACCCTCGGGTCCACCGCCCACGCGGTTTTGCACCACGCCCGCGGGCCGGTCCTCATTTCACGGCATGGCGGCTGATGCAACGGGCTGCGAGTGTCAGCCGGCTGCCGAACGGGCCCCCGCCTAAGCTGGTCCGATGACCCCTGTTCCCTCCCCCGGCCCGCTGGACGTCGTGGTCCATTCCGGACCGGCGGACTGGTGGGTCATCCTGGCCGGGCTGGGACCCCTGGCTGTCCTCATCGCTGCCCTGCTGGCCTTCTACATCAACTGGCGCACCCTGAAGCAGCGCACCGCCGCGGACAAAACCGCACTGGAACAAAACCGCGAAGCCGATGCCAACGCCCTGCAGCAAAAGACCGAGGCGGACAGCCGAGCGGAATGGTGGCGCCGGACCCAGTGGGCGCTGGACCGGGCGCTGGATCCCGATGAAGGGACCAAGGCGCTTGGGTTGGCGACGCTGGAAGTCCTGGCCAGGAGCGAACTGGCACGCAACGAGGAGCTCGAGCTGTTCGACATTGCCTGGAAGAGCGTGTCCGGCGACGAGAACGGGGACGAGGCTGAGGCCGACGCCGGTTCCGGGCAGGAGCCGGCCTTCGTGGACGACCGCCACGACTTAGGCGAGAATGGAGTGACGGATGAAGACAGTACCAAGGAGGTTGGACCATGAGCGCAACGTCGCCTGAACACCGTTTTGTCCATGCTCCGCGGAACAGCGCCGGCAAGCCCGTCCAGAAAAAGGCCACCCCGGCCGAGCACCGTGTCCAGGTTGCCGCCGCGCGGTTGCGCGTCACGCTTGATGAACGCCTGGGACGCGAGACGCCCGCAAAGACCAAGGCGCTGGCCAAGGAACCGATCTAAGTCCCCTTGCCTGGGTTTGGGGGTCGACGGCGCGTGGCGGGTTTGAGTGGACAACCCTTTGGTGGTCTGGGGTTCGGTGGACATGCAGTAATTCTCGGCTGCGACACACAGCTGCTGCGCCGCTGGAACTACGGTGCCGCCGTCGCGCTGGTGGCCCGGTCCGGCACGTTCCTGGACCGTTGGGGCACAGACTTTTATCCTGACGTCAGCCCGGGGACCGAGGCATGGCTCCTCCTGGAGGGCGGGACCGACGCCGCCAGCGGCCTGATCGGCCACGGGTTCGTGACGTCCGAGCCGTACCAGGCTGCCGCCCGCGCGGACGCCGCCCCCGCTGGCTGGTTCTTCGCGCTGGCTTTGGATTCACTCCTGCCGCTCGGCGAGCAGATCCGTCCCGGCATCCTGGCCGGGGCCCTCCCCAATGACCTGCGTACCAGGGTCAAGGGCGCGTCCCTGGTGACCCTGCCGCCGTCGTCCGTGCCTGTACTGCGCCGGCTGTGGCGGGACCACGGGCCCTCCACGGCGGACCCTTCGGGGGTGGCGGGCGGAACCATTCCGCCGGAGGCCGTCAGCACCATGCAGGTAAACCGCTACGAGCGGGATGCCGATGCGCGCCGGGCTTGCCTGGCGTTCCATGGCACCTCCTGCGCCGCCTGCGGCTTCTCTTTCGAGTCCGCCTACGGTGCAGCCGGGACGGGGGTGATGGGCGTCCACCATCTGGCTCCCCCATCGATGCTTGACGGCCCTTACCAGCTTGACCCCATTGCAGACCTCGTTCCGCTCTGCCACAACTGCCATGCCGTGGCGCACAGCGCCAGCCCGCCACTGACCGTAACCGAACTCCGGAGCATCATCTCCGGGGGCGGCCATATGAAGGGTGAGGTGGTCACGGACGTGGCACTCCGGGCGCAGGAGGATGCGCGGCGGATCCTCGATGGCGGCCAGATGTAGGGTTGTTGGACTATCTTGGGACCATGGCGGAGCCGGGCCGGAAAGAGTACGGGGTTGACCCCGAGGAGTTCGGTTCTGCCCGCGTGGATGCGGCCGCCCTGCTGGATGCCGGGTTGGGCGACGTCGATTGGTCGGTCCCGCCACCGGGCGCCGTGCAGTTCACCATCGACGTTCCCAGCGGGAAGCTGGCCGCCTTGGCGCTGGGCAATCCGGATGACCCCTGCGTCGTCCTGGTTCCCGGTGCCACGGGGTCGAAAGAGGATTTTTCGCTTATGATGCCGGACCTCGCCGGGGCCGGCTACTACCCGCTGGCCTATGATCTGGCGGGCCAGTACCAGTCAGCCGGCGCCGGGCCGGAGAACCTGGTGCCGCCCAGGAAGCATTATGACTACCAGCTGTTCGTGGACGACTTCCTGGCCGTCCTGGAAACCACAGCCACCCCCGCCCACGTTGTGGCCTATTCCTTCGCGGGCATCATCGCCCAGCTCGCTTACGCGCAGCGGCCCGAACTGTTCCGGTCCATCACGTTCCTTGGGTGCCCGCCGGAACCTGGCCAGAGCTTCCGCGGCGTGAGCCGCATCGGCCGCTTCAGCACGTGGGTGAACGGCCGGGCCGGAGCAGCCCTGCTGATTTGGGGGATCCGGAGCGGCAGGGTGGCACACGTACCGCCAGGACGCCAGCGGTTCGTCAACTACCGCTTCCGCTTCACCCGCCGCGCTTCCGTCCGCGATATCTACACCCTGATGCAAAGCGTTCCCGACCTTCGGGCCCAATTGGCGGAGGCGCCGCTTCCCAAATTCGTGGCCGTGGGCGAACATGACCTGTGGCCGCTCCAGCTGCACCGGCTGTTTGCCCAGGCAATCCGCGCACGGATAGGGGTATACAGGGGCGGGCACAGTCCGTGCGAAACATCCCCGCACGAGTTCAGCCGCGATCTCCTTGCCCTCTATGCCAAGGACGGGAACGCGTAACCGGTCCCCCGGGCCCGCCGCCCTGTTGCGGCACAGTTTCCGCACGCTCGCGGATATTGAGCAGCATCCTGCGCATCATCCAGATGTCACCAAACTCGACGAGAGCAGAGAAGGCAATGGCCGGTGAGAACCACCGGTACCGCGAGCGGATGCGGCTGATAAGCCGCGTTGAGCCCGCGCCGGCGGGGTCAAGCTGCCACGTCCAGCTGGTGTCCCCCGGCGTGCCCCAGACCATGGACCGGGGAGGTTCCATCGCGCGGACCGGGATGCCGTGTTTGCCGTCGGGACTCATCGGCACGATGTCGCCCACCGCCAGGTTCTGCAGCTCCGGGATGATGCGGCGTGCGCTTGGCCGGCCGAGGTTATCGAGGAGGTCATAGCTGTACCAGCCGCCGCGGGTCACTCCGGCCTGCACCAGCCATGGCCAAATTCTCTCCGGCGGCGCGGTGATGGTGATGGCCCTGGTGGCATTGAAGGTTGGTTTCGGCACGAGGTCATCGCCGGGCAGCTGCCTGGAAACCTCCTCCGGCGTTGCACCCCAGGTGAGCTGCCATGGGCGAACCCAGCGGACATAGATGACAGCCGCAACCACCAGGACAGGGACCAATCGCATGCCGGATCGCATCCGCCCAGTCTGGCAACGACGTCCTGCCTGATTCCAGGGCCGAATGTCCCGTGGGAACCCGTCAGCGCCCGCCCAGTCCCTGGAGGATGGCGGCGCCAAGGTGTGCCCCGTTCGTCAATGCCAGGAAGACCACTACCGGTACGCTCAGCACCCAGGCTGCCCGTCGCCGTCGTGCTTGGTCCACGAGGTGCCGCAGGGCGTCAAAGTTCCGTTGCAGCCCCAACTGGTCACCTTGGGGAGCCGGGCGCCTGTGCCACGTTCCTGGCTGAACGGCGGCTGCGGAGATGCGGGCCACTTCCTCCCGGCTGAGCACCGGCCTGAACCCCTGCAACCAGCGCAGCAGTCGGGCTTCGGTGACCACCCCCACCTGCTCGGGCCGCGCCTTGATGGTCAGGCTCTTCGGGTCAACAATGACGACGACGCCTGTCACCTTGACCGGATAGCGCGCCGCGGCGGTCAGCAGTTTTGAGGCGCGCGCTGCTTCGTGCGCCGCGTTGTAGAGGTGCCGGGTCTTCGTCCCCGCAACCATGAGTGTCCGGCCCGCCACCCAGACTGGCTGGCCGGAGTGGTTCTTTGTGTTGACGGTGAAGACTCCGGCAGGTCCTACCAGGACATGGTCGATATCCGAGGAACCAGTCCCTACCGGGACGGCATGGAGTACAAGCCACTCCGGACCCAGGTTTGCCAAAATCCTCTCCACGGCGATCTCGCCGAGAGCACCTTTGTACCAGGGCGAACTTTCCGGAGTGAGCGGGTTGACTCCAAAGATCCTCTGGAGGGTGGAGCGCGGGCCCGCCAGCCTTTGCCGGGCCAGCAGTTCCTCGATAACGGCCTTGGCCTGGAACACGTGTCCCTAAATGTGCTGGTGCTGACTCAGCGATCATTGATGTTTCCCCCAATATTGTGCTCTTGCAGCACGAGCCTAAGGGCATTGTTGATGGCTCGCAGCCTGCCGGCCCCCAGCGCCCGGATCCTTCCGGAATCCTTGGGGGATCCTGCGGAAAGCGTGCAGTTTCCGAGTCAACAACCCTTTCACTGGCCAGAGCATCAGGGCTAGGATCTTCCGGCACACCCCAAGGCCTGGGTGTAAGTCAGCGGCAGAGGAGACAACCGACATGGCCGGAGGCACGGGAATGAACGGCCCGCATTGGCGGCGGGTGCTGGCAACACTGGGCAATGGTGATGCCAGGACGGCTTACGCGCAGATCGTGCTGGGAGCCGCTCCTGGCGACGTCCTGCCCGACGTGAAGCAGCAGCGGCGGAACCGGGCCCTCGCAGCCCTGCTTGAGTCCGGGCTGGTGGAACAGCAGGCATCGGGTGAGCTGGTGGCAGCGGACTCGATATTCCGCGACCTGCTGGCCCAGCAGCCGCGCCGCCAGCCGCAGACTGGGCTGGACAGGTTCATGCGGCTTGGGCGGATTGAACGATATCCAGCGAACGTGGCCGAGCGGCGGGCCCTGCTGGCGCGGATCGCCAACGAGGTCATCGAGCCTGGCGAAAAGCTCACGGAGAGGCAGGTCAACGAGCGGCTGCTCAGCTATACCGACGACGTTGTGCTGCTGCGCCGCTACATGATCGACTTCGGCCTGCTGCAGCGGACCCCCACGGGCTCTTCTTACTCGCTGATGGACTAGCCGGCGCCTTGCCCTTTGACGAAGTGCAGTAGCTTGGAGCGCATGAGCGACTCGTCACGTGTGGCGCCGGGAGGCGTTACGAAGGGGACCATGGCTTTCGGCGCTGTGGCGCTGGTATGTGTTGTGGGAGGCGGGTTGGTTGCGGCAGTAACCGGTCCGCTCCATCTTGAGCATGGATCGTGGGCAGCTGCGTACCTGGTGCTCGTCGGAGGAGTGGCCCAGGGCGCCTTGGGCGCAGGCCAATACTTCCTGGCGCCGCAACGCTTTACCGGCTGGAAAGTCGTAGCGGAGCTGGTGGCGTGGAACAGCGCCTCCGCAGCAGTCATTGGCGGGACGTTGATCGGTAACCCGTGGGTTGTTGATGCCGGTGGCGGCCTGCTGGTTGCTTCGCTTGCACTGATGTTCCAGACTGTCCGCGGCCCGGGGGCACAGCCCCGTTGGGCTTTATGGGGTTACCGGGCCCTGCTGGTGGTGATGGGCGTCAGCATCCCCATCGGACTGCTGTTGGCCCATTTGCGGGCTCCATGAACTCCACGGCCCGGCAGGGCGCACCACGCCGCAGGCCACACCTCACCTAAAATACTGACATGCCTACACTTGTTCACGAGTTTGCGTGGCCCGATCGAGTCGTCATCGGCACCGTTGGTGTCCCGGGGGCGCGCACCTTCTACCTGCAGGTGCGCGCAGGCGCACAAATCGTGAGTATTGCCCTGGAAAAACAGCAATCGGCTCTGCTCGCAGAGAAGATCGACGAGATTCTGGACCAGCTCATCACCCTTGAGGGCAACCCCTTCAGCGTTCCCACCGGGACTCCCATCGAGTTGGTTGACAACGATCCGCTTGAGGCCGTTGAGGAGCAGTTTCGGACCGGCGCCATGGGGCTGGGCTGGGACCCTGCGACGGCGCAGGTGGTGATAGAGGCTTACCCCATCGGCGATGACGATGCTGATTCAGACGACGAATCCTTTGACCAGGGCGGTGCTGAGGCACCGGAAATGCTGTTGGTGCGGATGCCGGTGGGCACCGCCCGGGCATTCACCAAGCGCACGCGTGAGGTGGTGGGCGCCGGGCGTCCACTATGCCCGCTGTGCGGATATCCAGTGGACGCCGAAGGGCATGTCTGCACGCCTCCCGAGGAGTGATTGCGGAGCTCAACCAGCCGAAGGCTATGAGGAAGCCGATCCGACGGCGCGCTCGATCTTCTGGAGGGTAGCCCGGCTGGCTGCGATTTCAATGACGCCATCGTCTGAGTCCAGGGTGAGGATCTGGAAGTCCAACGGCACGTCCTGTTGATGGTCGTGGCGGTCAGTCTTCCGTGTCGGGATCGCCGCAGCCCCAAGCCCGGTGAGAGCCTTGCTGCGGCCATTGGGGATCAAGGTGTCGTCCACGATCGGCTGGAAATCGATCCGTTCGGCGCCGGGCCGCGCGATCCCCATCCGCCAGATGCTGCTCAACGAGCCCGGCGGTGAACCAGGGAATCGCAGGAAGATGACCAAGGTGCCGTGTTCATCCAGCTTCTCGGCGGCCGTCGGGAACCGCTTCGTCAGGAAGAACACGCCGCCACCGATCATCAGGGCGTAGAAGACGGCGTTGGCGATGGCGTCTTCGAGGCTCTCCCCGGCGATGAGACCTGCCGCCAGGATAACGGCGCAGGCCGCCGCGCCAACCAGCACCGCCCGGAGCGCGGGATGCATCCCGCCCCACTTCCTCATGGCGTCATCCTAGGGGCAGAGTTTTCCCGCAGCTATGGTTCGACCCGGAGGGTCTTGGGAGCCGATGGCCGATGGTCTGCATAACCCGGAGAACCGGTTGTATGCCGGGGCAACTCTTGAGCGAACCTTGTGCCCATGATGGGTTGCAGTTTAGGGACGGGTTCTATCGTTGGGGCCAGGATCCTGCTGCTGGGGCAGGTTCTGAACCTGGGACCAGGGCCGGCGGCAGCAGCATCCCGAGACCGGATGCAGCCCCCCAAACCGCCGCCGGCCCGATCCCGGACCTGATGAGAATGACGGCTACTCGGCGTTGCCCAGCTCCGTGGCTGCCTCCTCTGAGTCCTCGAGCAGCCACGCCATTGCCTTGTCGCGGGAAGTGAAATACCTGATCGGGAATCCGGCGGGCGCCAGGGGCAGGCGGAACATGGCGATGACGCGATCAACGGGAGAAGAACCGAGCAATGCCATACGCGAAATGCTGGACTGGTCAGGGAAGACTTTTCGAGCGGCGGCGGAGTGGGTCACGCCCTGGATCTCGACCAGCATCGGCAGCCTGGTGCCCTGGGCCAAGGTGGTGATGGCGGCGAGGGCGGCGTTGGCTACGTCGATGCCTATGTAGGTCCCCCGCTTCCAGGTCAGGTGAAGGACACCGCCGGACAACTCCATTGTTCCTTTGCCTTTGATGTCCACCTTGCTCATGTTGTCACCTTTCATGAAAATCCCGCCCGTCCTTGACGGTAGCTGAACGGCGTCGCCTTTGCAGCAGCAGAAGGCTTCCTCGCCCCCGAGTGCCAGCCGTAAGATTGAGGTGCTGGGTCGGCGGAGCCGCGGCAGGTCTGGCCGGATGTGGCGTCGCAGGCGGCCAAAAATGTGTCATCTCGTCCCGAGCGGATGCGGCAATGAGCACGAAAGATCGCGGTTGGAGGCGGGCCGCCTTCGCAGTCGTCCTCCTTGTGTCGGGCTGCACTTATTCCACCGATGAGCCCGCACCGTCATCAAGCTCTCCGAGCCCCTTCGCTTCCCTGGAAAATCAGGTCCAGCTGTTCCTGGATGAGGGCGCGGTGGCCACCGTTGTTCAGATCCGCTGGCCTGAGGGCGAGTGGTCGAAGGCCTACGGCGTCCGTGATCTTGAGACCAAAACGCCAGCGCAGCCCACGGACCGGACAGAGGTCGCCAGCGTCACGAAGACCATGACGGCGGTGGCTGTGCTCAAACTCGTCGACGACCACCTGATCGGCCTGGACGATCCCGTCAATGACGTCATCCCCGGGTTCTCGTCCACCCTCAAGCCCCCAGGTCCGATCACCGTCAGGCAGCTGCTCAGCCACACATCCGGGATGCCCGAGGTCAACGATGCCCTGCCACAAGACGTCGACTTCCGCCCGGCCCTCCGCCAGACGCTCACCATGGAGCGTGGCTTGGAGCTGGCGGGTACCCTGCCGTGGACCTCTGCAGATGTGGGGTCATTCAAGTACTCGAACACGAACTACCTCGCACTCGGCCTCCTCATCCAAACGTTGCGGCACAAACCCTTCGTTCAGGTCATGCAGGAGGAGGTCTTCGGCCCTCTGGGTTTGAAGAACACCAGCTTGGACCACGTTGACCTCCAGGAACCCGGACTTTTGCACGGCTACGTGACACTGCGCGGTGAACGCGTCGACACCACAGACAATACGTTCGCAGTGGGCAACCCGGCAGGCGGCGCTGTATCGACCATGGAGGACTTGAACCTCCTCATGGCCGGAATCTTCCAGGGACGGGCGGTTTCTGCATCGTCCCTGCGGGAGATGAAGACCAGCACCGGCTTTCGCCCGTATGGACTGGGGGTGTGGGAGCACGGGGACGGATGCTCGAAAGACTCCCGGCACGAGGGCCGGGGCTCGTTCTGGGATTACCAGACTGTAGCGGTCAGCAGCGGAGACGGGCGGTATCAGGCTGCGATGACGGTGACAACGCCACCGATGCCCACGGAGTTCGAGGACCCCTCCACCCCGGACAAGCGCAACTACCTGAACGGCCGGATCGAGTCCACCCTTAATGAGGCCCTGGACCACATCTGCAAGCCAGTCGGCTGAAAAAGCACCTCCCGTCCATTGATCCTGTCCTCTCACCAAAGCACAAGGGACTCTGCACTCGGTGTGCAGAGTCCCTTGCTGCTCACAGAAGATCCGGGGGGATCGTGGAGGATGTGAGACCCAAGCTTATTTGGCGGAAAGCGCCAAATGCGGACCCCCATGGTTCCGCGGTTTTAGTGGACTACTGCCGATGCTGGCCTACTAACCTAGTTGGCGAAATCGAGAGGTGACGTGGAGTCACAACCTGGCAGCTCAGAGGTACATTTCTTCGTGCCGCCGCTGTCATTGAGCCTCCTGCGACTGCGAGACCCGAAACGGGTCAATCCGCTAGGACGGCCTCGTCAAGGATCCCCGCAGAGTGGATGTCAACATCGTAGCCAGCCTCTCGCAGATCCTCGCGGAGCACGTTCACCATTGCCCGGTCGTGCTGGCGAATCGCCTTTCTGTCCCATGTGGTTCCGCTCTTGACCAAGTCCGACATTAGTTGAAGTTTGGTGCTCTGCCTGACGATCTCTGTCTTGTTCGCCTTGTAGGGGGGCAAGTTGTTGCTGAATTTGGAGTTCGTGCTGACACTGACTAGCGCGAGGTTTCCGAACATGTGGAGCTCCTTATCATCAGGCGTCACCAGTTCCCAGCCGTCATCGTCTCGGTTGGCATACTGAGGGAAGAAGTGCTCTACGGAGTTCCGGTACACGAAAGTGAAGCTGGGGTCGGCCGGGGAGGCAGGACCGGCACCCTCCGTTGCCAAGAGGTAGTCAAGGTAGGTGAACACGATCCGCTCAATATTGAACCCGGCTGGCTGGGACCCGACAAAGAATGCTTGCTGCACCTTCTGGCGCGCGTGCGTCCTTAAGACGGCGAGGATCGATTGAGCCGCGTCCTGCTGCGTCAGGCCGATGATCGGTTCGCGTAGGATTCTCGTAATCCAGTGCATTGTCCGCGGGGAGGTGTAGGTGACTCGGAACATTGATTGGAGCAGCAGCACGTCGCGCGTTGCATCGTCAACGGGGGTGTCTTCCCACTCCGCCCTGTAGGGCGAGAAGGCGTTGGGAAAGCGCGCATTGACCGTAGTCCGTTTGCCTTTTTGGGACGGTGACTCTCCCCGGGTCAGGCGTTTAAGAGACCAGGCGCCGTCGTCAGCGTTGGTTGCCGTGAACTCACGCTTGAGAACGTAATTGTCCAGCACGAACTTGCATCGCAGGAGAACCTCGATGAACCGCTTGACCCGGTCCGACCGCTGACTCTCGGAGAGAGGTTTGAAATCGCTTTCGAAAAGCTTGATCAACTTGCCGTCGTCGAGGTGGCCATCGACGTCGTCCTCGCCGTCCGTCTCCCTCAGAACTTTTAGCGCGTGAAGGAGCAGAGTTGGGAACTTGATGGGCGACTCGAACCGGCGACTTTCGGAGTCTTCCTCGGTTGGCTCCGCAGGGGTTCTGGCGTAGAGCCGGAGCGCTTCGCCCAAGCTCACGCCCGCACTCCGGCTCACGCCGCTCCGGGCGTGAACCTGCGGCCGCTTGAGGATCAGGTCATCGAATGTCGAAACCGTAAGGCGGTCCCATCTCGGACTAAAAATTTCGTCTCGCAAGTCCGTGTTGCTTGGAGTCAGCGCCATTTGGATGTACGAGTTCATCTCAGCGCAGGCGTCCCAGACCCAGGCAAGGCAAGCCCTATCGTCCTCGACCTCCCCCGCCTCGTTGCGCAGGTAACTCATCAGACGCGCCTTGATAATGTCGACCTGCTCCAGCTGCTGGCCACGGGTGTTCATAATCTCGAAGTACTTATTCAAGTCGGTCTGTACAGGGAGAATCGCTCGCACGAGCTGCACGTTATCCTCTAGGAATCTCTGAAAAGTGTCTCGTTCTTCGGGGGTCCTGAACTTCGCCATGCGCGACTTGATCACCTGAAAGCCCAGGTGGATGCCGGCACCTTCGTCATCGTCCGAAGTCGTGAGGCGCGTCAGCGCTTGGGTCGCGTTCCTCCGAGATTGATACGTGAGTTGCGCCTTCGGAGCGACTCCGAGGTGCGTCAATAGCATCAACAGGGTTGTCAGTCGTTGCTGACCATCAACAACCTCGAAGGTCACGCCATCCCTCCTGAGGCCGGGAGGCTTCCGGGCCACTATCAAATTACCTAAGAAGTAATCGTCAGCTTCCGCCTGTGCTGCCGCCCACACGTCATCAATGAGTTGCTCGATTTGCTCAACGCCCCAGGCGTAGTTGCGCTGATAAATTGGAATCTCGTAGTGCGTTTTCACCTCATCAAAAAGCTCGCCGACCGTAAACAAATTTGCTGCTAATTTTTCGATCATCAACCGGCCAACCGATCCAAGAGGCGCATCAAATCCTGCTCATGCTTTGGCATGTCGTCTCGTCCTTTGACCTCGACGCGTAACCGCCGAAGTTCGGTCGAGGTCTCAGCACTACGAAGAAGAACGAAAGCTGATGCACTGTTTTCTAAAGAACTGGCGTGATTGTTCACGGTGACTAGCTGAAGCCGCTGGTAGCTCGTCCGAAGGGTGTAGGCCCACGTGAACAACCGGCTCTTTGCCTCGCGAATCTCGACGTCGCCGAATCTGTTTGTGTAGTAGAGCAGTGCTGCCAGGTAAAGCTCGGAAACGTATCGATACCTTGCTCGCGATGGGAGCTCGCGAAAGCCGTCGTCCGTGGAGGCGAACTGGCCCCAAGACTTTTCTTTGCCCTCGTTCCCGTCCTGTTCATCGAAGCCCTCTTCGCGGAGTCTTCGTAATTCTGCCAACATGAACGTAACCATCTCGAAGAAGGACCGTCCTGCGACCACAGGTGCGTCGATTTGGAAGCGCGTTCGGTTGGTCATCCGGCTCGCTTCATCGGAGTGCTCAACCCAGGCCCCGAGCATAGGCACGGCGGTTTGAGCAGCGAGGTGGTAGCGCGCGGCGGGCGTGTTTGCCGATTTGGGTGTCAAGCCCTTAAAGGAGTCGATGTGTCGCGTTGAGAAAGTTGGTGCGGAAAGTCCACGCGTCCACCGCTTGATACGCCAAAGATACGTTGAAAAGAGCCGGTCGAGCTCTGCATCGGGGACATCCTGCCAACCCTCGACGAGGGCTTCTCGCATAGCGTCAGACTCGTCGCTCATCTCGCGCAGATGGTATGCCTTCAGTAAATCGTGTGGCAGCAGAGACTTGCCCCGATAGTTCTGTGAGTCGAAAACCCGAAAAGCCTCGTCCGCGTCATCCGTCTCCACTCGAATGATTTCGCAGTTGCCACGGATGAAGTCAGCAAGAGCTCTAGTTGGCTCCTCCATGTTTTTGACACGACGGGCCAACTCCTTCCTGACTAGAACTACACGAGCGGCTGGGTCCTCGTGCTCGATCGGCAGGACCTCGATATGGCCTTCGCTCGCCTCATCAAGTAGATCCAGCAATACTTTCAGGGTCAAGAGACGCTGCTGGCCGTCGACAACGTGGATCTGAACATTCTCGTTGTCCCTATGGAGGATAACGGCGCCGAGCACATATGAAGGCCATCGGGTCTGGTCCGCATTTGGCAAAGCTTTTTCTGCCATGAATGCCTCACGGATGTCGTCGAAAAGTTGGAGCGCAGTGGCAGGCTCCCAGCTGTAGGGCCTTTGATAGGACGGGATAGTCAGTCCTTCATCTAACAGCTCACCAACGGTGACAACTCTGACGCCCTTCTCGCGATCAATAGCCACACGACACCCCTTTCGCAAATTGGGCAACCTACCAGCAGCCCGATCATTGAGACTATAAGCAACTAGCTGCACTACACAGTGCTTCGCGCGTCGAACTAGAGCGTGTGTCCTGTGGGACGCACGAATACATTGGCATTGTTAGAACAAGAAGGATGACGAGCACAAAGCCGTCGCCACTTTTCGGGCTACACGCAACCCGCAAATGACGCTGGACCAGCTCCTTGCGGGAGCGCTAAATCAATGTCACCAAAGCGCGGCCTGCGCGATACCGCGCAGGCCGCGCTCTTCATGACAGCTCAACTAGATGAGAATTACTCCAACTTGCACCGAAAGAAACCAACTAGCTCCAAATCTCACAGACCAGTTAGGTTGTCCCAAAGATCAATTGGGTTGTCCACTCACAACGCCTGTGAGCTGCGGGCCCAGTTGGAAGATCTTCCACCAGAAGGGGCCCGATCTTGCCGGGACCTGAGCTTGAAAGCAGCGCAATCACGTCCCGTTCATTTGAAAGTTTGCGGGGCTCGCGGAGGCCGTCACGGCTGAACTTCAGTGGTGCCGCCTGTGTGCGGCCCAAATTGTCCGAGTAGGTACTGTTGCGGCCCCGTGCCTAAGAAAGGAACTCGTGCTGGCCGACCTCGCCGCGCCTCTGGGCAACTTTCATAGCAACTCGAACCGCCTTGACACGGATGTAGTTGAACGTCCTCACGACTTCTCCCGGCGACGCGTTGGTATTCAGGGACCACGCAACGAGGTCGTCGTATTCCTTGCGCGCCTCTACGTCCTCAGGCAGGGAACTCGCGGCCAAAGAAGCCATGTAGGCGTCGGCAAGGCTGTGGCAGTGCTCTCCTGTGTAGTGGTTCTTCATAAAGCCGGCTTCCATGGCGGCGGCCAGTTCGGCACAACGAGCGTCCGGATTCATTCCTGGGACGCACTCTCTGGGGTGTCTGCCGCGTCTCGCTTCCGCGACTTGAACAAACCAGCGACTTTTCCACCCGCCGCGCCCGTGGCTCCAGCCAGCGCACCTCCAAGGCCCTTCACCGCGGCGAGGGCCTGCGGTTCATCCGGGATACCATCGCCGTCGACGTCAACAGCACGGAACGGGCGGGACACAGCCGCGGCGGCGGTCGCCACTCCTGAGCTCACGGCGGAGGCACCGGTTGCCACCCCTTCTCCAACTGTGCTGGCCGTCCCAGTGATCCAGCTTCCCGTGGACTTCGCGGCATCCTCCAAGGCTGCAAGCGCCCGGTTGGGTTCGGACTCCTGGTCCTCGGCGTCGGACAATTCGATCTGCAGGGCAAGGTGGACCGGGAACTCCGCCGGAGCCTCAGGGAATGCTTTACGGGCGGACTCCACGACGTCCCGGCCAAACACAAAACGGCTCACGCCGCCAGTCAACGCACCCACGCCGTATTCGATCGCCGTCTGATGTTTTCCGTTCAAGGTCTCCCGCACGGTGTCCAGCTGACCCGTCTGCATAGTCCGGACGAGGCTTTGCGCGGCCCCGCTGGGCAGGGTATCAGCCAGGGTAGTTGCCCAGTGGGACCAGTCCCCGCTGGCGGCGGCAAATTTGTGGCCAACGCCCACGACACCGTCGGGGGATGTCTCCGCGACGTCCTTGGCCATGATGGCAATTTGCTCCTGGCTTACCCGCTCATTGGTCAGCCCGTAGACCAACGCGTGGGCCTGGTCCTGGTCAAGGGCCTTCCCGTGGATGTCGGCGAGGGCCAGACCGTAGATCGCTGTGAGCTCGAATTGGAGCTGCTGATCCCCGGCAGGGAGCAGTGCAGCGATCCGGTTGGCGCCGCTTTTCGCCGCGCCCATGGCCATGTTCTTCGCGGCCACCTTAGCCGCTTCCTTGGCGGTTACCTGCACGGTCTTCTTGGCGGCCTGCTTGCCTGCAGTCTTGATACCGGCGGCAGCGACTCCCCCGCCAGGAATGAGGGCAATTCCAACTTCAGCTGCGATCGATCCCGCAGTGATGGCGGCTCCTGCAGCCGTAATTGACGTGCTGTAGTGACGTTCGAGCAGCCTGATTACTTCTGCGGGGGTTGCCTCCGGACGCCGGCGCCGAATCCGCATGACGTACTTGCGCGCAATTGAGTGACGGGCACTGACCGCCTTCGCGATGTCTGCGTTTGCTTCCTCGTCATCCAACTGGGTCTCCAGCGTGACAGCATCGCTCTCAGTCATTTAAGTTGTCCCCCTCTAAACCACAGGCTCAACTCTGAGCCCTTTATCAACGCTGCAATTCAATTCGCGGCAGAGGAGGTGAGACTCCCCTGCCGCGCAGTCATCAGTGTCCCGCATGCGGCGGCAAGAAATTGCTCGCCACGCTGCACCGGCCCGCGCCAGTAGAGCACACAGGCGGAAGTGAGCTTATCCCGGAATCTGAATACGCGCCGCCTCCTGCAGCAGCGGATCAGAAATCAGGACGGTGGCGGCACCCGGGGCAATGTCGAAGGCGACGTTGCCCCGCGCCTTGTTCCCGGGAAGCACCTCGCCCGAGCCCAACTGGTTGTCGGCAAACATGCTCATGTCTGCCTTACGCCCGTTGCCATCCTTCGCCGACAAATAGAGCGGGTTGGAGCTTGTCTTGCCGGATTCCGTTTCCCAGAGCACGTCCAGGAGCAGGTAGGTGCCGTTCTTGGGTGGAGTAGCGAACGCGCCGGTGGTGACTGAGTCGGTGCGTGCGGCGGACACGATAGTGATCCTGGCGACGTTGCCGTCGCGCATCTTCACCGCGAATGGAACGCCCACGGCAGGGGCCGCCGGAGCGGCAGGAGTGGACGACGGCGGTGCTGCCGCCGCCGGGGCGGCAGGAGCGGCGGCAGCCGGCGCAGTCGCTTCGACGGACGATGTGGCCGAGGCGATCGGGCTGGAGTCGGCAGCCTGCTTGCTTCCGCCCGAGCAGGAGCCCATGAGAATTCCCACCAGGAGGACGCCTGCGGGGACAACGAAGCGCTTCTTCTTGTAGAACGGTCGGGCTGCCGGCGTCTGGGCGGCCGGCGGGACAGGGGCAAAGTTTTGGTTGGTCATGGTGGTGCCTTTCAAGTGATGCGATTGGACGGTGCTGCGGAGTAGCAGTGGCTACTGTTTTTCCCATTTGCCACAGCGGGTTGAGTTGAAGTCCTGGCCTGGGGAGAGCGTGACGACGGGCCGCCCGCCGCCGGGGATGTCGTTTTCGATGATCTTGCTGCCGTTCGTGCCGGACTGGTAGATGCCTTAGTAGCAGCTGGAACCGACGGCAGCAGCCGCCCGGTACGTGCCGGGCTCGATGTCGGAACCCACAGTCCAGGTACCGTCAGCCGCGGTGTTGGCGGCTTTGGTCTTTTCGGCTCCGGTTACCGCGTCCTCACGCTTCTTTACGGCCGCCTCGGCTGCCTTCACGGCAGCATCGGCCTTGGATACTTCGGCTTCCCGGGCCGAGACCGTGGATTCACGCCCCGTGATGCCGTTCTGCAGGGTGTCGTACTTGCCCTTCACGGCGGCGTAGCTGGTCAGGGCCTCGTCGCGTTCCCTCTCAACAGTGGACTTTTCCCCGGCGAGGGACTTGTAGGCCGGGCTTGCCGTCGGGTCGGGCAGCACCGTTCCGGCGGCCACCCCGCCGGCGAAGAGTACAACGGCGGCGCCCGCCACCAGGATGCGCTTCTTCCGCCGGGGCTTCGCTGCCGGAGCAGCCTGGCCGCTTGCGGGATCAGTGAAGACTTCCTCGATAAACGCCTCATAGGACCCTGGACATGGAGTGGTTTGATGGTTGGCCATGGCTCTTCCTTTGTTCGTGGATGACCGCTAAACGGCGGCGGGATCCTGCTCCCCCAATGTGCGGTTTCCCGCCGCCGCCGCAGCTCCGGAAGACTCCTTCGTGGCTGCAGAACGAACGTACGGCCAGGCGGACGCTCATTGCCGCTTCAAGGCTGATAACGCCCCTTATCAGCCATCAAAGTGGCGTGTCGGTCCTGGCCGCTAGGCTGATGCAACGATCACGACTGATTGGGGCAGTAATGGAAGCAACCGGTACGGCGCTGCGCATGTCGCTGTCCGACGTCGCCGCCCTGGCACAGGTGCAGCGCCCGGTGGTCTCCATGTGGCGCAAGCGAAGCAGCGGCGGGGCGCTGCCGTTTCCCGCTGCGAAGGGACAACTCAACGGCGTTGAGCAGTTCGATGCTGGGGAAATCAGCGCGTGGCTCCATGCAACCGGGCGCGGGAACAATCCCGAGGCGGGGAACGACGTCGCCGTTTTTGCCCGACCCACCTCCCCTGAATCGGAACCTCCCCGGGACAGCCGGCAGACCTTCGATGGGCTCACCTCGCTGCTTGCGCTGAAGGTGATCAGCGGACAGAGCCTGGGCCCCATGGGTGCCGCCCAGCTTTTGGACGCCGCTGACGAAGCAGACCCCGACGACGTTTTCCTCTATGGCGAGCTCGAGGCACTTGGTTCCGCCCTTCCAGGGCTTGCCAATTTCGCAGACAGGCTCGCGGACAGCGCTTTCAGTGCCCCCGCAGCCTTCGAGAAGCTGCTGGCCCACCGGTTCAGGGAAGGCCTCCGTGAACAGTCGGACACTGCACTCACAGACGCTGGACTCAGGCTTGTTGGCGCGGCAGCCATGGAACTGGCCCCCACACTGGACGGCAGGCCCATCTACGTCGACTCGACGCCGGGCGGAAGCGACGTGATGCTCAGCATCACCCAGCAGGCTGGAGAATCAGCCGCGGCCACCCTCCTGGCAGCAGACCACGACGGCGGCGCATCACGGCTGGCCCGCAGGCGCCTGGCAGTTCACGGCACGGACAACGCCCCGGTGAAGATCGACTCCAAAGGAGCCTTCGCGGTCAGCGGTCCCGCAGTGCACGTGGCACAGTATCCTGCCCCGGGCGCCCCGTCCCTGAATACAACCGGCATCCTGTCCGGCATCGAAAACATCGTCCTGCAAATGGACGACTCGCAGAGAGGCGTCGTCATTGCCCCGGCCCGGGTTCTCTGTGACGCGCTCTCCGGAGAGACGGGCAACCTCCGCTCGGATCTCCTGCGCTCGGGCCGGGTCCGGGCCATCGTCCGGTTGCAGCCGGGACTGTTGCGTGCCAAGCCCCGCGAGCCCCAAGCGCTATGGGTGCTGGGGCCGTCATATGCGGACGTTCCCATCGCGGACCGCTGGACCATGGTTGCCGACGTCAGCACCACCGCCCTGACGCTTGATGTTAGCCAGGACTTGATCAGCGACATTGCCGCCTCCATGGGTGACAGGGCCACCATCCGGGCCCATTCCTTCCGCTTCGCGCGGCTAGTGCAGACCCGCATCCTGTTGGCCCGGCACGGTTCGCTGGTGAAGGGACCGGCTGCGAAAAGTCCGACGACGGCACCCGGCGCCGAGGCCGCACTCCGGATCGAGGAACTGCTCCAGGCCCTGTCCTCCCCCACATCCGGGCCCCTGCTGCCGGCCCTCGAAGCCAGCGGCGCCCGCGACGGGATCCCCGCAGCTACGATTCAGGACCTTCTCACCGCCAGAAACCTGAAGTACGTCAAAGGCATCCGCGTGCAGGCCGAAGACACCAACGGCCACGCCGGCAGCAGAGTCCTCGGCCGCGAGGAACTGATGGATCCACACAACTCGCGGCCCCGCTTCATCACCCTGCTGGACTTTGCCGCCAAGTACCCCGCCGGGCGCCTTACCGAACCGGGCGACGTCGTCTTCTGTACCAGTCCGCGTCCCGCCGCAATGGTCGACGCGGAGGGCGGCGCCGTCGTCGTCTTCCCTGCCCGGGTCCTGAGGATAGACCGCGGTGACCCCAGCGGCTTGGTGCCGGACGTCGTGGCTGCGGACATCAACGCACGGCCGCCGGCGGACAAGAACTGGCGGGCCTGGCAGCTGCGCCGGAGTCCTGACCGCCAGCGCCAGCCGCTCGCCACAGCGCTGGAAACGCTGCAACACGAGCAGGCACGCGCCCGGGAACGACTCAAACAACTGGAAGAACTCGCTACCCTGTTTACGGACGGCGTAGCGGGCGGAAGCCTCACCCTGACACACCCCAAGACCCCGCCGGACCAGAAGAAGGAACTAAGTAATGCCCCCAAAAGTGAAGATGGACCTCGCCCCGTCCACCATGAAGGAACTCAAGGACACACTCTGGAAGGCGGCGGACAAGCTCCGCGGCTCAATGGACGCGTCGCAGTACAAGGACGTAATCCTGGGGCTGGTGTTCCTGAAGTATGTGTCGGACGCTTTCGAGGAGCGGCGGGGGCAGATCCAGGCCGAGCTGGAGGCGGAGGGGCTCAACGAGGAGCAAATCGCCCAGCTGATCGACGACGTGGACGAGTACACCGGCCGCGGCGTGTTCTGGGTGTCGCCCCGGGCGCGCTGGACGTACCTGGCGGAGAACGCCAAGGGCCTGGACTCTGTGGACGGTGCGGCACCGAAGTCCATCGGACTGCTGATTGATGAAGCAATGGAGCTCATCATGACCGACAACAAGTCCCTGGCCGCCACGCTCCCCAAGATCTACAACCGGGACAACGTGGACCAGCGCCGCCTGGGCGAACTGCTGGACCTGTTCAACTCGGCCCGTTTCACCGGCCAGGGCGCCAGCAAGGCTCGCGACCTGCTGGGCGAGGTGTACGAGTACTTCCTGGAGAAGTTCGCCAAGGCTGAGGGCAAGCGCGGCGGCGAGTTCTACACCCCGGCCGGTGTGGTCCGGGTGCTGGTAGAAGTGCTGGAACCGCACCGCGGGCGCGTGTACGACCCGTGCTGCGGTTCGGGTGGCATGTTCGTCCAAGCCGAAAAGTTCCTGGCCGCGCACCATCTGGAGGGCTCCGACATCTCCGTGTACGGCCAGGAGCTTAACGAGCGCACTTGGCGGATGGCGAAGATGAACTTGGCCATCCACGGCCTCAACGCCAACCTGGCTTCCCGCTGGGGCGACACCTTCGCCCGCGACCAGCATCCGGAGCTGACCGGGAACAACGGCGCGGACTTCATCATGGCCAACCCTCCGTTCAACATCAAGGACTGGGCCCGCTCCGAGTCCGACCCCCGATGGAAGTACGGCGTCCCGCCGGGCGGCAACGCCAACTACGCGTGGATCCAGCACATCATCTCCAAGCTGGCGCCGGGCGGCAGCGCCGGCGTGGTCATGGCCAACGGCTCCATGTCCTCCAACTCCGGCGGCGAGGGCGAGATCCGCGCCCAGCTGGTGGAGGCCGATCTGGTCTCCTGCATGGTGGCACTCCCCACCCAGCTGTTCCGTAGCACTGGCATCCCGGTGTGCACTTGGTTCTTCGCGAAGGACAAGACCGCCGGCCCGCGCGGCTCGGTGGACCGCACCGGGCAGGTGCTCTTTATCGACGCCCGGAACCTGGGCTACATGGTGGACCGTGCCGAGCGTGCCCTGTCCGATGACGACATCGCCAAGATCGCAAACACCTACCACTCCTGGCGCGGCACCGCTTCGGCGGTTGAGGCAGGTCTGACGTACGACGACGAAGCGGGCTTCTGCTATTCGGCCAGCCTTGCGGAGGTCAAGGCAGCGGACTACGCGCTGACGCCCGGGCGTTACGTGGGCGCGGCTGATGCTGAGGACGACGTCGAGCCGATCGAGGAGAAGATCGCCAGGCTGTCGAAGGAACTGTTTGAGCAGTTCGAGGAGTCCGAGCGGTTGGCAGCTGTTGTGCGCGAGCAGTTGGGGAGGGTCTCGTGAGCTCCGTCAGCATCGGAGAACTCGTGGCTGCAGGTGTCCTTCAAGTAGGCGACGGATATCGCACCAAACGGGCTGAGCACGCTCACCAGGGCTACCGGATCATCCGTGTTGCCGATGTTCTGGAAGACGCTGTCACCTTCACCGGTCCGGATTTTGTGTCGGAGAACTACGCCAGGGCCATCGGAACGAAGGCAGGCAAACCGGGCGACATCCTGTTGACGACGAAGGGCACAGTTGGCCGGGTTGCAGTCTTACCCGACACAAAGGAACAAGTCGTCTACAGCCCGCAGCTGTGCTTTTTTCGGGTACTGAATGCGGAAGTAGTGGATCCACGTTTCCTGCGTTACTGGTTCAGCAGCGCAGAGTTCTGGCGGCAGGCTGGGGACCGCATGAACAATACCGACATGGCCGCCTACATCAACCTCGCCGACATCCGCTCTCTCAAGTTGACCGTTCCGGACATCCCGGAGCAGCGCTCCATCGCGGAAGTGCTCGGCGCCCTGGACAACAAAATTGCAGGAAATACCAAACTGGCGGCTGCAGCGAATGAACTCGCGGTCGCATTGGTGTCTACTTTCGAGCCATCGGTGCCTCTCGGCGAGATTGCTATTCATAAGCGAAAGTCGGTCTCGCCGAATACATTGGAAGTACCGAAGGTGGCACACTACAGCCTTCCTGCTTATGACGCAGGACAATTGCCAGAGGTCGCGTCTCCCTTCGACATCAAGAGTTCGAAGTTCCTGATCGAGAGGCCGTCCGTCCTGATTTCGAAGCTTAATCCCAGATTCCCCCGTGTGTGGAATGTCGCTGAAGTTCCCGAGGTTCCTGCGCTCTCGTCGACTGAGTTCTTGGTTCTCGAGTCCTCAATCACCACCACCACCGTTCTCTGGGCGCTACTCCGGCAAGAGGCATTCGGATTTGAACTTGAATCGAAGGTAGCGGGTACCTCGGGTAGCCATCAGCGCGTGCGGCCGGCGGACCTTCTGGCGACACACATCGCGGATCCAAGACTCATGGGCAACGAGCTGACTGACAAGGTCACGTCTCTGGGGAAGAGCGGTCTCCATTTCCGTCTGCAGAATGAGACCCTTACAGCAACACGCGATGCCCTCCTCCCCCACCTCATGTCGGGCAAGCTCCGGGTAAAGGACGCGGAGAAGGTCCTGGAGAACGCCGTGGTGTGAACGCGCAGCGCGGAGGTAGTGAGCTTCCGGGGATAGCCAACCGGCGTCTGAGTAAGCTGAACGACAAATCGATTGTGGGGGAAACACCGTGACAGCACCAGCAGTAGCCTTTTCCGAAGCGGACTGGGAGGGCGCCGCGAAGGAGCGGCTTGGCGAGCTGGACTGGAAGCCGTTGGAGGGCCAGGCAATTGCGCCCGGAACCGAAGAACGCGAGTCCTGGTCGGAGCTTCTCATCCGCCCCCGCCTCCTCGCCGCCCTTCGGCGTCTGAACCCGGACGTCCCCGCGCAGTACTTGCAGCAGGCTTTGGCGGAAATCGCCTCGCCCAAGTCGAACGATGCAATGGCCGAGAACCACCGCATCCACAACTGCCTGGTCGACGGCTACCGGCTAACCTACATCGGCTCAGACGGCAACGAAGCCAACCCGACCATTCGGCTGCTCAGCCAGTCACCGGACCAGAACGACTGGCTTGCCGTTAACCAGGTCACCCTGGTGCAGGGCGACTACAAACGGCGCTTCGACATCGTGCTCTACTGCAACGGAATGCCGGTCAGCATCATCGAACTCAAGAGGGCCGGCAGCGCCCACGCCGACCTTCCCGGCGCCCACGCCCAGCTTCAGACCTACCTCCGCGAATTCCCCATGGCGTTCCGCTTCTGCGTCTTCACGCTGGCCACCGACGGGATTCAGGCCAAGTACGGAACGCCGTTCACCCCCTTCAACCACTTCTCACCGTGGAACGTTGACGATGACGGCGACCCCGTCCCGCTGGGCTACATGGTCGACGGCGATGCCGTCACCGCCCTCGATACAGCGCTAGACGGCCTCTACAACCAGGAACGCTTCCTGCATTTAACCCGCAACTTCACCGCATTCGATGAAGGCTCCGGCGGACTGGCCAAACGCATTGCCAAACCACACCAGTACTACGCCGTCACCAAGGCTGTCGCCAGCACCATCCAGGCGGTGGAGAGCAACGGCAAGGCCGGAGTCGTCTGGCACACCCAAGGCTCCGGCAAGTCCATGGAGATGGAACTGTATGCCAATATGGTGGCCCGGCAGCCCAAGCTGAAGAACCCGACCGTTGTGGTCATCACGGACCGGAACGAGCTGGACGGCCAGCTTTTTGAGGGCTTCGACCGCAGCCTGCTGCTCGCCGAAGCGCCCAGGCAGATCAGGAAGCGGTCCGAACTGCGGGACGAGCTCAGCAACCGGACCACCGGGGGGATCTATTTCACCACGCTGCAGAAGTTCGGCCGCAGCAAGTCAGAGAAGGACGCCGGCGCGGACCATCCGTTGCTGTCCGACCGGCGAAACATCATCGTTGTGGTGGATGAGGCACACCGCTCGCACTACGACGACCTGGATGGCTACGCCAGGTATCTCCGGGACGCACTCCCCCACGCAACCCTGATCGCGTTCACTGGAACACCCATCTCCTTTGACGACCGCAATACCCAGGACGTCTTCGGCGACTACATCGATATCTACGACTTGTCGCGGGCCGTGGAAGACGGCGCCACGGTGCCCGTGTACTTCGAACCACGGCTGATCAAGGTAGGACTTTCTGAAGGCGTCACGGAAGAGGACCTGGACAAGTCCGCCGACGAACTAACCCTCGGGCTCGACGACACGGAACGTGCGCGCATCGAGGCGAGTGTCGCCGTCGTAAACGCTGTTTACGGTGCGCCGCAGCGCCTTGCCGCACTCGCCGAGGACCTGGTGGCGCACTGGGAGAACCGGCGCGAGCGGATGGGGAAGTTCATCGAGGCGCCGGGCAAGGCGATGATCGTGGGCGGGACGCGGGAGATCTGCGCGAAGCTGTACGCAGCGATTGTGGAGCTGCGCCCGGACTGGCATTCGGAGGACTTGTCGAAGGGCAAGATCAAGGTGGTGTACTCGGGCGACGCGACCGATGTGCCGCCCGTTTCACTCCACGTCCGGCGGGACTCACTGAATGCCCAGGTCAAGGAGCGGCTCAAGAACGTCGATGACGAGCTGGAACTGGTGATCGTCAAGGATATGATGCTCACCGGCTACGACTCTCCCCCGCTGCACACGCTGTACCTGGACCGGCCGCTCAAGGGCGCGCTGCTGATGCAGACTCTCGCGCGGGTGAACCGCACATTCCGCGGCAAGGAGGACGGGCTGCTGGTGGCGTACGCACCGCTGGCGGAGAACCTTGCGAAGGCGCTGAGCGAATATACGAAGGACGACCGGACGAACAAGCCGGTGGGCAAGAACATCGACGAGGCTGTGGGCCTGACGGTGTCCCTAGTGGAGTCGCTGCGTACTCTGCTGGCCGGGTACGACTGGAAGGCCGTGCTGATGAAGGGCGGACCGAAGTCGTTCCTGAGCGCTGTAACCGGGGCGGTGAGCTATCTTCGGAATCCTGCTACGCCGGGCAACCAGCCGGCGGACGGGGAAGAGTCGATTGCCGCGAAGTATAGGAAGTTCTCCAGTCAGCTGTCCCGCGCGTGGGCGTTGTGCTCGGGCTCGGAGACGCTGGCTGAGCTGCGCCCCGAGATCCAGGTGTACGAGGAGATCCGTGTCTGGATGGCGAAGTACGATGCAGCCGACCGGCAAGCGAGTGGTGAGCCAGTGCCGGAGGACATCCAACGGCTCCTGGGGAACCTGATTGCGTCCGCAACGTCCTCCGGCGAGGTGCTGGACATCTACGACGCCGCTGGCATGCCCAAGCCGTCCCTGGATGACCTGACGCCGGAGTTCATCGCCAAAACGCAGAAGGCTCGGAACCCGCAGCTGGCCATAGAGGCGCTGCGGAAACTGATTGCCGATGAGTCTGCGTCTTCCACGCGGAACAACGTGATCCGGCAGCGGGCGTTCTCGGAGCGGATCACCGAGCTGATGAAGAAGTACACAAACCAGCAGCTGACGTCTGCCGAAGTGATCGCAGAGCTGGTGGAGTTGGCGCGCGAGGTGGCCGCCGAGGGTAAGCGCGGGGAGCAGTTCACTCCCCCGCTGAATTCGGACGAGCTGGCGTTCTATGACGCCGTGGCCCAGAACGAGTCTGCGGTGGAGGTCCAGGGCGAAGGGGTTCTTGCCGACATTGCGCGAGAACTGGTTTCGGTCATGCGGCGGGACGTCCGAACCGACTGGACCGTCCGCGATGACGTCCGGGCAAAGCTGCGGTCGTCAATCAAGCGGCTCTTGGTGCGGTTCGGCTATCCGCCCGACAAGCAGCCCGAAGCTATCAAGCTAGTCATGGAGCAGATGGAGTCCATGGCGCCCCGGTTTGCCAGTAACGTATCTAACGCAGGAAATCCATGACACTAAGCACTCCATTCGACAATCGACAGCTTGACTTTCCTCATAAGCTGATACGGCTGCTCAGACTCACTTTCGACGCCGAGACTTTGAAATACATGTTCGGGCGGACAGCAGTGAATATCGAGACGTGGCAGTTGAGGGACGATAGCCTGTGCGACGCAACTTTCAAAGGCGCCACTCTTGCCACCCCGTTCTACCAAGAGACGCTCGTTTCCGGGGATGGACTGCGTTGGATTCTTCCCAACCCAGAAGAAGGCGCTTCTTTTCCTGATCCGAAAACAAAGGCTACTTTTGAACTAGGTCCAGCTTCTACGGATTTCCTCATAGCCACAGTTACTGAAATATCTGACACCTCTGAGGCCGAAAGGAATCCCCTCCTTCGTGGACAGCGAATGGCCAGAATGCGGCTGCACCAACAGTCCAAGGGTTCAATAGATATCTATGAGCTAATTCGCACGCAACTTGGAAACCCCTTGACCGTCAAAGTGATAACCGAGGTGCGACAATCTGAGACGCGACTACAAAGCCTGATTGAATCATTTGTATTTCATCTCAGCGTGAATACGGAAATCCCCATAGTCCCACAAGTCGATATATCACCGCTAACGGAGCCGAAAAGAACATCAAGATCTCAAAGGCTGGATATCGAGGAGATGGAACCACCACGCCTGATTTATGAATCTGAGCTGGTCTATCATTTCCAACTCGGATTGTCAGCAGACAGCCCGGTACTTGCATACTTATCTTTCTACCATATCCTGGAGCACTGGTTTGAAAACGTCTATTTTGACGACGCCATCGACAAGGCCAGAGAAATGATCGTTCATCCCACATTTTCTCTGAAACGTGATAGTGACATGAAGCGGTTAATCAAAGCAATGACTCTACACCGACGCCGATCAGAAGAAGTCGGGATCTCCGAGGAGGAGGCCCTTGTCCTCACTCTTCGCAAATTCGTTGACTTAGAAAGGCTCCGAGCGACGCTTTCATCAAATAATCCCGAAGTTTTGAATCACATCTGCACTTCTGTCGTCGGGTTCGCGGACGGCAAGCCTATCGACTTTGAGCATCGGGATGTAGGCGCTCCCTTCAAACAGATAGCATCTCGAATCTACAAAACTCGAAATGCCCTTGTACACAGCAAGGACTCCACCTACAAGACATTTCGGCCATTTCGCGACGATGCAACGTTGGTTCCCGAAGTCCATCTTCTGCGCGCGGTCGCGGAACAAGTGGTTGTCGCCACCGCAAAGGAACGGTGATTCACGCTCAATTTACAAACTCGTCTGCCGCTTCATGCTTGCTTTAGAGCGAACACCCGCACACCACCCTGTGGATCGCAGCGATAAGCCCGTCTAGAGGACGCACCTCTGCCGACTAGGGAGTCCTTGGCCAGGGTCTCCGAGACTGAGTTCATTCACACGGCGGTCATAGCTGGGGCCGCGTTCGTTCGGGGGACTTCGCATGCGGCTTGGTCGAGCGGGACTTCACAGTCACTGACTGTTAACGGTTCGTGGGGGAATAGGTCTGGAATGAGCGTCATGCCACCGTCCTGACGGCACTTCTCAAGAGAATAACCGATTTGTAGTTGGCGGCGTGCGGTACCCTCGGGCCCTTCGCTTGATGTTCTTAACAGTTGTGTTGTTGGTCGCGACCTTGCCAGTCGTGGCCCCGGTGACAATGAGCACCTGGATCTCTTTTCACCACCTGGGCACGGTGCGGTAGAGCCTGTTGGCTTCCGGTCTTGCGGCTGCCGTTACGAGTTCCTCGAGTACCCTCTTGCCTCCGCAGCGTCTTCCAATGACCCGGTGCGGAGCAGGGCACTGAGCTATTCCTTGACTTTCCGGACTGCCTGGAGGGTGTCGGTTGGAACTTCCAGGTGAACACTTCCTCGAGTCGGAGGGCTGCCCGGCAGCTGAGGTTGTCGCCGCCGCGCAGCAGGAGCATGCGTTGGGCCCAGGCCTTGTCGATGCTTATCAGGTGGAAGTGATCGACGGTGAAAGCAGTGCGGGGCAGCGACATCCGCAACGCTTTGCGCCACGCTGCGGAGGAATCGATTGCGACGACCTGCACGGCTAGGCGCCATTCCAGCGGGCGGGCGAACAGCCAGCCCCCGACACCTTTATGGTCACGGCCGCCGACCACACCGTGGACCTGGCCGGTGTCCAGGTCCAAGATAATTGTCATCCACGGCTCCCAGCCAGCAAGTGGGCGGGCCCGGCGCGGTTCCTGCGGCGTGGGATTCGAAGAACGAAAGCTGGTCGCACGCAGGTTCTCGCAGTACCAGCGGTACTCGGACCGGAGCACGTCCACCGGCCCGGCGGCGGGAACATCACGGAGTCGTTGAAGGCGGCACTCTTTCCGGCGGGAAGAGATGACCCCGCGGCTTGGGCAGTTGGGAGGCTGGTCGGTTTCAAAAAATGACCTGGCGGCGGCCGACATTGATGGTGGTGAAAATGACGTGGTAGTCGGGCAGGTTGAAGAGGATGCTGGCAGCGTCGGCTGCGACCCCGGTAGGCTCAATCGAGGCTCGTGGTCCTGTTCCAGTTTGACTGCTGGACGGACTCATCCCGGCAGGGCGGGCCCTTGCCTTGAACGACACGAACTTAGCTCGCCGCAAATGCCAAGTACCTACAACCGCGGGCCCCGGCAGAGACGACAGGGAGAACTGCCGCCCATCGATAGCGAGATAATCAACGGGACGGCGCTTGGGGCGGCCTGAGACCCCGAGTCAACATAAGCCGGGCAGTCTCTATGGGTACCTTCTTGATTGACAGCAAAGTCTCCCTACTGACAACCGAAGACTCACCGAATCTAGCCTCCCAGCTCGCCGAGGTACCTCTTTTCGAGTCGCTTCTCTAGAACCCGCCTGAAATAACCTGCGGTTCCCTGAATGCTCCCGCCCCACATCAAAGTTGCAAGTCCGCCCACGGTCGAGAACGCAAAACAGTAGGGGACCGCGGGCTTACCCCAGCCCGGGATGATGCCGTCAGGAAGGAAAGTAGCGGCGACGGCGTAAAGTAGCACCGCACCGCAGACCAGGAGGACCAGACGATATGCAAGCGCCGCTCGCCGTTTCGCCTTCCCTCTAGCTGCGTCACGCAGATTCTTGGCAGCGGTTTCCAGCGCTGCTAGTCGAGCTTCCAACGTCGTGGACCGGTCCTCTGCCGCTAGCTTAGCCATCTGTTCGGCTGCTAGGGACGATTCCCTGTCTCGCAGCGACTGTTCTGCATCGTCCAGAGCAGCTCGTGTCTTACTTGCTGTCTGAAAAGCCGCGTCACGTTCATGTTCTGTGGAAGAGAGAATATTTGCTTTGACCTTGTCCAGTATGTCGGCGACTGTTTCGGGCGTCACCTGATCGGGATCTCCCATGGTTCGATCCATGAGGCTACGCTGAGCTTCAGTTGAGTAGCGAAGTAGCATTAGGTCATTCTCGGACGCCTTACCCCGGCTCCCCAGTCGGTTGATTTCCTCCAGGTATCGATCCCAAACACGTCCCCCCGGTTCAAGCGCCGCGAAACAGTCAGCAAGAATCTGGCGTCGAGGCAGGCTGGGTGCAGCCTGCGGTTTCTTGAGCCAGACTAGAGTTGCGAGATGGTGATCCGTCAGCGCCGGAGGCCACCCATGATCGCCCTCTTTCACGAAGAAAGAGCGACCGACGCGAGTCAAGCCTCCGTTAGTGGTGACCAAAAGAGCCCGACAAGTTTCCAGTCGGGAACTACTGCGGCCGCCCCGGAGACGATGAATGGCGGTGAGACTGTCCAAATCATTCAAGAGCGTGTCACGGCTTGAATAGGTGATGCTGGATTCCATTGCTTCTTCTAAAGCCAGCTCATCTATCGTTAGCTCTGCAGAAGGTGCGGGTCGTTCTTGGATGGATATTCCCAGGGCAGCCACATCCTCCTCCAAACGCTGCGACAGCAACAGAATGTCACTTGCGCTCAGTCCTTCGCTGGCGAAAAAAGCATCAGTTGCTCTCCGATGTGCGCCGTTAAATCCTCCGTGCATTGCTTTTCCAGCGGACCTGTCGAGGATCCCCCTAACCTCGCTAACACTGTGCTCGAAGCAAGCGAGTTCAGCCCCGGCAGATCGAGACAGGGCCAAGAGGTCTTTTGCAGCAGCTTTCGCCTCGTCTCCCTCATACCCCAGAGCCTTCAACAGGACAGGGGCATCGAGATACAAGCTCGTGCGGTCGAAGCGCCTGCCGAGTTCGCTGTTATTAGGGAGGTAGAGGGAAACTGCGAGCATGCTCCCCTTCACGACAGTCTCCAAGTGGTCGAAAGATGCCGGCATGCTGCTCACCACATCACTGATGAACGAGTTAACAACATATTCGGTGTCGGGGCTGGAACGGGGGGCAGATCGGGCATCATACGGCGCCCCGTTCATGACCGAACCGAGAATAGGGACAGAATGTTCCTCTATGTGATTTAGGAGGGCATCCTCCGCGTCCTCGATGCTTAGAGTGCGTTGGAACCGATCCGCCGAATACTTAACGAGTTCACTTACTAGTGCCGACTGCTTTCGCAAATAGTCGGCTTTCTGGCGACCCAAGTCCCGAAGGTCGGCGAGCTTCGTAGGATCAGCAATGAAGCTGCCGTTTTCACGCCTTCCATAGTTTTTATGGACAGCTCGACGGCTCAGAGTAGCGAGAACACCCTCGGGTATGTCGATTCCAAATCGCTCCCTGATGTGAACTTTGGCAGCAGGAGTCGACATTGGTCCTTCAGAGCTTTTTACTGCATCTAGGAAGAAGGGGAGAAAATTGTCGACATAGCTTTCCTGAGAGTAATCCCAGTTAGCCTTGATTATGGCTAGGCTAGCAAGCAAGGCGTTGCTGGTTGTCATCGTGGCAGTCACTTCACAGCCACGTCGCAAGTGGCGAAACTTCCCCGGTATCGGCGCATGTCTTTTCCAGCCTTATTTGAACAGTGACGGATAAGCAAACCGGCGAGACCTGGCGGCCCAGCCCCCAAATAGTCGCCGCGCTCACGATGATGTGGCGCTTATAGACCCAACCACCCAGCATTTTTCTTGTTAAATATCAGCCGGTCGAGTCTTCAACTGGGTCGCCCTCTCACAGTGCCGACTGGTCTGTATCTCGACCGCCAGTTTGGCCTGTCTTCGCGAGATTTCCACGCCAATTTCCCCCTGTTGGTCCAACCGCCAGCTAGCTACCGACCTTACACAAGGACTTAGAAGTCCCAGTCGTCGTCCTCAGTGTTAACGGCCTTGCCGATCACATAGGAAGAGCCGGACCCGCTGAAGAAGTCATGGTTCTCGTCAGCGTTCGGGGACAGCGCCGAGAGGATGGCCGGGTTCACGTCCGTGACCGAGGACGGGAACATTGCCTCGTAGCCCAGGTTCATCAGCGCCTTGTTAGCGTTGTAATGCAGGAACTTCTTGACGTCCTCGGCCAGGCCAACGGAGTCGTACAGATCGTGCGTGTACTGGACTTCGTTTTCGTACAGCTCGAAGAGCAACTCGAAAGTGTAGTCCTTGATCTCCTGCTTGCGTTCCTCGGACAGGCCTTCGAGGCCCTTCTGGAACTTGTAGCCGATGTAATAGCCGTGCACTGCCTCATCACGGATGATCAAGCGGATCAGGTCGGCCGTGTTCGTCAGCTTCGCGCGTGAGGACCAGTACATGGGCAGGTAGAAGCCCGAGTAGAACAGGAAGCTCTCCAGCAGCGTGGAAGCCACCTTGCGCTTCAGCGGGTCGTCGCCCTGGTAGTAGTCCATAACGATCTGCGCCTTCTTCTGAAGGTTCGCGTTCTCGGTGGACCAGCGGAACGCCTCGTCGATCTCCTTGGTGGAGGCCAGCGTGGAGAAGATAGAGGAGTAGCTCTTGGCGTGCACCGACTCCATAAACGCGATGTTCGTGTAGACGGCTTCCTCGTGCGGCGTCAGCGCATCCGGGATCAGCGAGACTGCACCAACGGTGCCCTGGATGGTGTCCAGCAGGGTCAGGCCGGTGAAGACGCGCATGGTGAGCTGCTGCTCGTCGTGGGTGAGCGTGTTCCACGACTGGACGTCGTTGGACAGCGGCACCTTCTCCGGCAGCCAGAAGTTGTTGACCAGGCGGTTCCAGACCTCAACGTCCTTCTCGTCCTGGATGCGGTTCCAGTTGATCGCCTCAACATGGCTGAGAAGCTTTACTTTTTCGGTCATGACTCCGACTCACTTTCTGAAGAGAGGCTTGGTTTGGCTGAGTCCTCGACGCAATACTTGCAGTCGGCTTTCTCAATGCCTTTGTTGGTGTGATGTCTCGTGTGGGCGTTTCTCTGGCTGGAAGGCATTGGGCGGCCCTTCCTTACTGCTGACATTTTCGCACGGGTTTCAGCGCTTGCCTTCTTGCCGAAGTTGGGATTCCCGGCGCCTTTCTTTGCCTCCGAAAGCGCGTTGCGTGTCTCTTCGCTGACCGTATGCCCGAAACCGGGATGCTCTGGACCAAACTTTCCGAAGTTCGGGTTCTCGGCCCCCGAGTAGGTACCCTTGCGCTCTCGTGACCACTTTTCCCGCTGCTCAGCAGTGTGGTTCTTCCCGTAGAAGGGTGCGCCTGGCCCGTACTCCCTTTGTATCTTGCGGCCGGTGGAACGAACGCGAGCAGCCTCCCGCATCTCGTCCGTCCACACAACACCTGTCGGACCAAGCCCACCGTCCGAAAGGTTCAGGAGCCTGTCGCCTTCGCGACGCAGGTAGCTGATCCAATCCATCTCGGCCTGGCCCAGTTCGGGTAGGCCTTCAATCCAATCCAGCTCATCCGCAATCAATTCGGAGCGATCATGCTTCCGCAGCCAGTCGTAAAACGGCGTCTTCCGTCCCTCCGCGGCCACGCGGAGGTGCTGATGGAAACGACGACTGGCCGTCTTGGTGGTGATGCCGACATAGCGGTACTCGACCTCCCGCCGAAGCCGGATGCCGTAGACCAAGCCGCCCGTCGCCGTCGTCGTTTCCATCATTCATCCCCTAATGAATTTTGATCAACCTATTTGAGTTGTCATAGCGCACATGAAACACAACCCTCCACCTCCGTCCCTTCCAGCGCGAGCTGGCGGAGACGGATGTAGTAGATGGTCTTGATGCCCTTTTTCCAGGCGTAGATCTGGGCCTTGTTGATGTCCCGCGTGGTGGCGGTGTCCTTGAAGAACAGCGTCAGGGACAGGCCCTGGTCCACGTGCTGAGTGGCGGCAGCGTAGGTGTCGATGACCTTCTCGTAGCCGATCTCGTACGCGTCCTGGTAGTACTCCAGGTTGTCGTTGGTCAGGTACGGCGCCGGGTAGTAGACGCGGCCCAGCTTGCCTTCCTTGCGGATCTCGATCTTGGATGCCACCGGGTGGATCGAGGAGGTGGAGTTGTTGATGTAGGAGATCGAGCCGGTGGGCGGCACGGCCTGCAGGTTCTGGTTGTAGATGCCGTGCTCCATGACCGAAGCCTTCAGCGCCAGCCAGTCAGCCTGCGTAGGGATGTGGACGTTCTTGAACAGCTCGCGGACCTTCTCGGTCTGCGGCACCCACTCCTGCTCCGTGTACTTGTCGAAGAACTCGCCCGACGCGTACTTGGACTTCTCAAAGCCGCCGAACGTTTGGCCGGTCTCGATGGCCAGCATGTTGGAGGCACGGACCGCGTGGTACACCACCGAGTAGAAGTAGATGTTGGTGAAGTCCAGGCCCTCTTCGGAGCCGTAGTGGACGCGCTCACGCGCCAGGTAGCCGTGCAGGTTCATCTGGCCCAGGCCGATGGCGTGGCTCTGGTCGTTGCCCTTGGCGATGGACGGCACCGAGGTGATGTTGGACATGTCCGAGACAGCCGAGAGCGAGCGGATGGCCGTCTCGATGGTCAGGCCGAAGTCCGGCGAATCCATGGTCTTGGCAATGTTCAGCGAACCCAGGTTGCAGGAGATGTCCTTGCCGGTGTCGGCGTAGGAGAGGTCATCGTTGTACGTGGTGGGCTGCGAGACCTGGAGGATTTCGGAGCACAGGTTGGACATGATGATCTTGCCGTCGATCGGGTTGGCCCGGTTCACGGTGTCCTCGAACATGATGTACGGGTAACCGGATTCGAACTGGATCTCGGCGAGGGTCTGGAAGAACTCGCGCGCCTTGATCTTGGTCTTCTTGATCCGGGAATCGTCCACCATCTCGTAGTACTTCTCGGTGACCGAGACGTCGGAGAAGGGCATGCCGTAGACGCGTTCAACGTCGTAGGGCGAGAACAGGTACATGTCCTCGTCCTTCTTGGCCAGCTCGAAGGTGATGTCCGGGATCACAACGCCCAGGGAGAGGGTCTTGATGCGGATCTTCTCGTCCGCGTTCTCCCGCTTCGTGTCCAGGAAACGGTAGATGTCCGGGTGGTGCGCGTGCAGGTACACGGCGCCGGCACCCTGGCGGGCACCGAGCTGGTTGGCGTAGGAGAAGCTGTCTTCGAGGAGCTTCATCACGGGGATGACGCCGGAGGACTGGTTCTCAATCTGCTTGATCGGTGCGCCCACCTCGCGGATGTTGGTCAGCGCGAAGGCCACGCCGCCGCCGCGCTTGGACAGCTGCAGGGCGGAGTTGATGGAGCGTCCGATCGACTCCATGTTGTCCTCGATGCGGAGCAGGAAGCAGGAGACCAGCTCGCCTCGCTGCTTCTTGCCCGCGTTCAGGAACGTGGGGGTGGCCGGCTGGAAGCGGCCGTCAATGATCTCATCCACCATCTGCAGGGCAAGCTGCTCGTTGCCGCGGGCCAGGTGCAGGGCAACCATGCACACGCGGTCCTCGTAGCGTTCCAGGAAACGCTTGCCGTCGAACGTCTTCAGTGTGTAGGACGTGTAGAACTTGAAGGCGCCCAGGAAGGTCTCGAAGCGGAACTTCTTCTTGTACGCACGGTTGAACAGGTCACGGATGAAGTTCATCGTGTACTGGTCCAGCGTTTCGCGCTCGTAGTAGTCGTTCTTGACCAGGTATTCGAGCTTCTCTTCCAGGTCGTGGAAGAACACGGTGTTGTTGTTCACGTGCTGCAGGAAGTACTGGTGGGCAGCCTCGCGGTCGGCGCCGAATTGGATTTCCCCGTTGGGACCATAGAGGTTAAGCATGGCGTTCAGCTCGTGATAGCCCAGCCCCTTGTAGGCGGCGGGCATCTCAGGCTTTTGGGACCTGGTTACTTCTGTGTCTGCGACAGTCGTGTCCAAAACGTGTCCAATCCTTGGTTGACCCGGGTAACGTCTTCCGGCGTTCCCATAAGTTCGAATCGATAGAGGTGGGGTACCTGGCATTTGGCGGCGATGATGTCCGCGGCCATGCAGTAGTTGTCCCCGAAGTTTGTGTTGCCGGCGCCGATGACGCCGCGGAGCAGTTGCCTGTTCTGCGGGTTGTTCAGGAACCGGATAACCTGCTTGGGAACGGACCCCTCTCCCCCGGTGCCGCCGTAAGTGGGCACCACCAGCACGAACGGCCGGGTGGCGAGGAGGGGTGCGTCCTTTGCATGCAACGGGATCCGGGCCACCTCACGGCCAAGCTTCGCGACGAAGCGGCTGGTGTTCTCGGATGCCGAGGAAAAATAGATGAGCGGGCTGTCCGTGACAACCTGCTCCGGCTGGTGGTGCGAAGCGGCCGGCGGGGACACCTCCACGCGCTGAGCCGCGTGGTGTTGCGAAGCGCTTCGCGGTGCTGTTGGTGCTGCCATGGGAGTCACCTCAGCTGGTTGATGGGTGCCGGCAGGAAAAGCGGAACTCCTAGGCCACGGAGGAAACGGCCGACAGCGCGAGTTCCTCGATCTTGTCGGGGCGGAAACCTGACCAGTGGTCCTGGTCGGTGACCACAACGGGAGCCTGCATGTAGCCCAGTGCCTTCAGGCGCTCGAGTGCCTCGGCGTCCTGGGAGATGTCAACGCTCTGGTAGGTGATGCCCTTCTTGTCGAGCGCGCGGTAAGTGGCGTTGCACTGAACACAAGCAGGCTTCGTGTAAACCGTTACGGTCATTGTCCCTGTCCCCTTAGTTGAACTCTTTGCTGGTTCGGTGTCCCCGTCCAGCTGTATGTAGATACTACATGTAGTGCAGACGCCTCTTTGGAACCCCAAGATGATGTATTACAAGTATGTCATTTAATGCACGGTTAATCCACAGGAAGGGGCCGGAAAAATGCCCGGGATCCCGGGATTTTTGCGGGCTGCGTCCACACCCTGTGGAGTACTTAGCCACATTTAAAGCACCGCGTGTCGCGCTGCTGCGGCGTGTCGCCGCCGGTTTCGCGGTGACAGGAAAGGGTCCGTGACCACTACATGTAGTGGTCACGGACCCTTGGGACCTACAGCAACCGGCGGGAAGCTGCACCGGCAACCCAGCCTTCTAAGGTTTGGCGGGATTCAGCCGGGCGATGGCAGTGGACAGCACAGTGGCGAAGCCGCACCACGCTGCGTACGGAGCCAGCGACACCCCGGCAACCCGGTTCAGCCGGTACGTCCGCCGCACCAAGTCTGCGCTGCTGGCGGCCAGGACTGCCGCCTCTGCAGCGGCCAGCCACGGCCTGCGCGAGCGCCAGAAGAACCAGCTCCACGAAGCATTGAGGACAAGGTTGGCGGCCAGCGCGCCCCGATAGGAACGCAGTTCCCGGTGGTGGTCCTTCCTGACCGGACCGGGACTGTCAGCGGCACGCTCATGCTCCGCCGCGCTGCCGAGTGCGGCGGCAGACGCCACGGCAAGGTCCGCGTACAGGGCCGTCCACACCACGGGAAAGGCAATCGCGGGCGGCTGCCATGCCGGCTTGCGCAGCTTCAGGTACCAGCTGCTCCGGGGATCCGTCGCAACACCGCCCGCCGCTGCGGTGGCCACCGTCGCCGCCGTCGTCCATGCCAGTGTCTTCAGTTTCATGCTTCCTCCTGTTCCACGCCTGGATACACCGTGAAACTACAGCTGCACCTCCCGTCGGTCCAGCACAATCTGCTGGACGTCCAGGTAGCCCGACTGGAAGCCGGCGCGCGAGTAGCAGAGGTAGAACAGCCACATCCGCTGGAACACGGCGTCAAAGCCGAGCTCCGCCACCTCGCGGGAGCGGGAAAGGAACCGTTCCTCCCACAGCCGCAGGGTGGCGGCGTAGTGGTCGCCCATGCCCATCCGCTCCCGCACCCGGAGGGTGGTGTGCTGCTGGGTCACGCCCTCGATGGCCCGGACGGACGGCAGGAAACCGCCGGGGAAGATGTACTTGTGCACCCAGGTGTAGGCGTTGCGGGTGGCCAGCATCCGCCCGTGCGGCATGGTGATCGCCTGGATGGCCACCTTTCCGCCCGGGGCCAGGACGCGGTCGATCGTCTGGAAGTAGATGGGCCAGTACTCGTACCCCACTGCCTCGATCATCTCGACCGACACCACGGCGTCGTACTCCCCTTCCACCGCACGGTAGTCCTGAAGGGCGACTGTCACGCGGTCCGCGAACCCGGCAGCCGCAATGCGTTCCTGCGCCAGTGCCTGCTGCTCGCTGGACAGCGTGACGCTGTAGACGGTGGCGCCCCGGGCAGCGGCCCGCAGGGCAAGCTCGCCCCAGCCGGTGCCGATTTCCAGCAGCCGGGTGCCTTCCCCCACGCCGGCCTTGTCCAGGAGGCGGTCGATCTTGGCCTGCTGGGCCTCCGCCAGGGAATCCCAGGCCGCCGAGGACAGGGGGCCGGCCTGCTCCGGAAACCAGGCTGAGGAGTAGCTCATGGTGGAGTCCAGGAAGTTGGAGAACAGCTCGTTGGACAGGTCGTAGTGCCGGGAGATGTTGCTGCGGGTGTTCTGTTCGGCGTTGCGTTCCTGGCGGGGCGTCCGCGGCAGGTACAGCGAGCGCAGCTTCTGCAGCGGCATGGGGATGAGTGTGTCCACGGAGGCGGCGAAGACTTCAAGCACCGCGGCCAGGTCCGAGGCCTCCCAGTCACCGGCCATGAAGGATTCGCCCAGGCCGATCAGCCCGTTGTCGCCGATGCGGGCCTCAAACGCCGCGGGCCGCAGCATGGTCATGACGGGGGCCTCCGGTCCACCCGTTCCCAGGACCGAACCGTCCGGGTATTCAACGCGCAGCGGCAGGCGCTTGACCGCGCCCCTGAACAGCAGGCCGGCAGCTTTCCCGGCCACCTCGGCCTTAACGCCCGACGGCGGCTGGGCAACACCGGGCCAGAGTTCAGGATCGATGGTGGCGGGCGCAGCGGGGACACCGCCTGCGGTCCAGGCTGCGGGGGTGTGCGCGGCGGACGCCCGGTGGGCCTTGTTGTCGACGGAAGCCGTTCCGTTGTCGTCAGTCATTGTCATTGAACTGCCTCCTGTGAAGGGTGATGTGGTCTGGCAACGACGGGCAGGCGTCTTGCCCAGAGTTTAATGCCCTGGACCCGGATCAGGGCGGATACCAGCAGCGGCGCGGCAGGGACGGTCAAAGCCGCGGCGAGGACGTTGGAAACGGTGGCTGGCCTGCGCCGGCCGTCCATGGTGGCCACGAAGGGGCGCTGCCCTTCACGCTCCAGGACGATAGACACCGCAAGCCTGTCCCCGGGCGCGGGGAGCTTCATCCGGTACTGCCCGTCGACGTCGTTGAAAGGGGAAACGTAGAACGCCTTCGGCACCGAGGCGCGGCCGCTGGGGTCGGTTCGCAGCAGGTAGCAGTGCCGCTCCCCGTAGGTGTTGTGGACCTCGGCCACTACACACTGGAGCTCGCCTGTGGAGCGGTAGCACCAGAACAACGTGAGGGGATTGAAGACGTAGCCAAAAACCCTGGCGCTGGTCAGCATGTGGATGGCGCCGCCGTCGGGCTCGATGCCCTGGGTCCGCAGGTACCGCTCCACGTTGGAACGGATGCCGGCGTCCGGGTCGCCCAGGTGGTCCCCGGCGCGGAACACCGCCAGGGGCCGGAGCAGGAAGGGCAGTCGGGGAAGATCATCGACGTCCACGAACCAGCTGTAGCTCCGGTAGGTGAACGCGTTCTTCAACGGGGTACGCCGCACGTGCGAAATGGATGTGCGGTAGATCGAGGCCTCCATGGTCACGCGGGTTCTGCCGACAGCAGTTCCCGCTCCCCCTCGCCGGTGGAGTCCACGGAATCGGCGGCCCGGGCAACCGGCCAGGCACGCCCCAGCTTCTCCGCAGCGCGTACCCCGGAGAGGGCGCCGTCCTCGTGGAAGCCCCAGCCAAGGTACGCCCCGGCGTACGCGATCCGGCTGTCGCTTAGCGCCGCGATGGCCTGCTGGGCCCTGAGGGACTCAGGCGTGTACTGCGGGTGTTCATACACCATCCGTTCCAGCACCGCGCTGTCGGAGATCAGCCCGGACTCACCCAGGCTCACCAGGTAGGGCCGGCCGTCCGCCGGCTCGAGCCGCTGCAGCCGGGTAAGGTCGTAGCTCACCAGCACCTTGTCCGGGCGCGCGTCGCAGGCGGGGAGCCGGTAGTTCCAGGACGCCTTGGCGTTGTCCGCCGCGGGCAGGACCGCGGGGTCCCGGTGGAACACGGTGTGGTTGACCGAGTAGGGCATCCCGCCGAGCGCCTCCTTCTCCTCCGGCGTGGCGTCGGCCAGGAACCCGAGCGCCTGCGCCGGATGGGTGGCGATCACGACGGCGTCAAAGTCTTCCAGCCCGCCAGCCGTTGCCAGCTCCACACCATCGGGCTGCCGCCGGATGGCGGTCACGGGAGTGTTCAGGCGGACGTCGGGGAGCGTGGCGGCAAGCTTTTCGACGTACCGTGCCGAGCCGCCGGTCACGGTGCGCCACTGCGGTGAGCCCTTGATGCCCAGCATGCCGTGGTGGCCCAGGAACGTGAAAAGGTAGCGGGCCGGATAAGCCAGGGCGGTGGTGGGATCGCAGGACCAGACGGCACTGACAACCGGGGTCATGAAGTGGGAAATGAAATACGGGCTGAACTTCTCCCGCTCCAGGAACTCGCCCAGCGTCAGCTCGGGGACGTCAACTTCGTCGCTGACGGCCGACGGCGGCGCCGACCTGAGCAGCTCCCTCGCCTTCCGGTAAAAGCGGGTAACCTCCAGCAGCATCAGCAGGTAGCGGCCGCGCAGCAGGCTGGAGGGCCTGGCAATGATTCCGCGGGCACCGTCACGGGCGCCGGCGTATTCCAGTCCGCAGCCATCGCAGCGGACGGACATGCTCATCTCGGAGTCCTGGGTTTCGACGCCGAGTTCGGCGAACAACCGCAGCAGGGTGGGATAGGTCCGTTCGTTGTGCACGATGAACCCCGTGTCCACGCCAATGACGCTCCCACCGGCCTGTGGCAGGTCATGGGTATCGGCATGGCCGCCCAGCCGTGAATCCGACTCAAACAGGGTGACGTCGTCCTGCCTGTTCAGTACATAGGCGGCCGTCAATCCGGCCACTCCGCTGCCGATCACGGCTATGCGCCGCCGGCCGCCTGCACTTACTGCTGGGTCAAGTGACACTTCATGCTCCTCTGCTGAACATTTGCCGCTGTGCTGGTTATACAGACGGCAATTCGGCGCGGCCGCGGCGGCGGATGGGTGCAGTACTGTGAACTGGTGGTAAATCCCGTGCACCTGAAGACCCTCCTGGAGGTCACGCGGCTGGGCTCGTTCGCTGCGGCGGCCGCAACCCTCGGCTACACGGCCTCCGCCGTCTCGCAGCAGATGTCGGCATTGGAGCGGGAAACGGGCGTCACCCTCTTCCAGCGTTCGGCGCGCGCCGTGATCCCTACGGAAGCCGCCGTCGTCATGACCCGGCACGCCGCGAAGGTGCTCACGGACATCGAAGCCCTGATGGCCGCCGCGTCACGGACGCAGGACACTGGAAGCCAGGAACTGCGGCTGGGGATCTTTCCCAGCCTTGCCACGTACGTCCTGCCGCGGATCCTCAAGAATCCGGCGTGGAAGAAGCTCGGCATCGACCTGCGGGTCTCGGTGGCAGAACCCGGCCAGACCATCCAGGGGCTGCGCACCGGCGGTGACCTGGACCTGGCCGTGGTGTTCCAGGTGGGCCAGACCGGCTTCGCGTGGCCCAACACGATAAACCGGCAGTGGATCGGCGACGACGACTTCAGGGTGGTGCTGCCTGCCGCCTGGGGCTTCCGGGCCGACGCGAAGGTGGCGGCCGACCACCTGTCGGAAATGCCCTGGATCATGCATCATCCCGGCACCAGCGACGCCATGGTGATCGAGCGCCTCTTCGCCGGCTGCAACCTGCATCCGAGGGTGGTGGCGCACAGCGATGATTTTCACGCCAGCCTTGAGATGGCAGCTGCCGGCCTGGGCGCTGCCCTGGTGCCGGAACTGGCGCTGCGGAACAAACCCGCAGGCGTGGTGGTACTGGACGTACCGGAAATCCGGCTGGCGCGGAACGTGTTTGCGCTGCTGATCAATGACCGGAAAACTGCCCGCGTGCAGCTTTTCGTTGACCTGCTGGCCGAAACCCTCGCAGGGATGCGCACCGCGGTGAATTAGGCCGGAACGCTGGAATGGTCTGCCCTTCGGGTCTATGTTGAGACTATGAACAAGGTAGCGAGCCAGCACTTTGGGGAGATTGAGCTCAACCACGGCATGGATCATCTCTTCGCCGCCAAGCATGAGCTGCGCGGCCATCCGCTGGAACTCGACCTGAACATCAACGCCCACGACCAGTTCGATGAAGCCGCGCTGCGCAAAGTCGAGTACCGGCTTCGCTTCCTGCCCGAACTGGTGGACGAAGTCCGGGACATGATTGCTGAAGAGCTGGAGCAGGAGGGCACCAGCCCGCAGGAGTACCTGCACTTCCACTGCAACGCGCTCAAGGAAGAACAGCTGCACAAGGTGTTCGGTGTCCAGGACCGGAGCCAGCTCACCAACGAAGTGTTCCTCAAGGCCCTGAAGCTGGGCCACGTGGCCATCTACCCCGGCCAGCCGGAACGGTACTTCGTTTTGGATTTCACCCTCGGGGAGCATTTCACCGACGAGGTCCTGGTGGCTTCCGCTGACCAGGACGGCGTGGTGGACGACGAGATCGTCTGGGAGTCATAAATCGATTGGTCCATAAATGCCGTTATGGGTGCTCATAACGGCAGTTATGGAGCAATCGATGATGGTTGAAGCACGACGGCGGGCGGGCCATGGAAACGGTTGACGGCAGGCGCAGGAGCTGGCGGTTGGCTGCGTCCCTCCTCATTGCCGGCGTGGCGGTCTCGATTGTTGCCGGCCTGTTCCACGCAGAGTCCCACGACGCCAATGACCACGTTGCCTCGTTCACCGCGTACGCCAACAGCGGTCCCTGGACCGCGGTCCATCTGGGCCAGTTCCTGGGCATGGCCCTGGTGTGCGCCGGGCTGGTGTCACTCTGGACCGCCGTTGATGTCAGCCGGCACGCCCTGGCATGGACCGCGCGTTTCGGTGTACTTTCCGCCGCGGCCGCCCTGGCCCTTTATGCTGCCCTGCAGGCGGTGGACGGCGTGGCCCTGAAGCAGGCGGTGGATGCGTGGCTCGCTGCGCCGGAGCCGGAGAAGGCGGCGCGGTTCGCCACGGCGGAAGGCATCCGGTGGCTGGAATGGGGAATGCGGAGCTACCAAAACTTCATGCTGGGCACCGCACTGGTGCTTTTCGGGATCGTGGTCGCCGGGACGCACCACGTTTCCCGGGTGATCGGCTACCTCATGGCGCTGTCCGGGCTGGCCTACCTGGCACAGGGCTGGATCATTGGAGCGTCGGGATTCTCCGCTGCCAACTCGCTGCCCACGCTGGTGGGCATTGTGGCAATCGTGGCCTGGACTGTATGGCTGTTCGTCAGCGCCCTGAGGATGAAAGAGACGACGACGGCGGGCCACCCTAGGTGACCCGCCGGCGTCGCGCGCTGTCTTACTTGGCTGTTTCCAGCAGGCCGGCGCGGACCGCCTGGGTGGCCTTGACCAGGTTCCGCAGGGACTCTTCCGTCTCGGCGTAGCCACGGGTCTTCAGGCCGCAGTCCGGGTTGACCCACAGCTGGCGGGTGGGGACGTGCTTGACGGCGGTGCGGAGCAGCTCAGTGACTTCCTGCTCGCCGGGGACGCGCGGCGAGTGGATGTCGTAGACCCCCGGGCCGACGCCGCGGCCAAAGCCGTGGGCCTCGAGGTCGTGGACAACCTCCATGCGGGACCGGGCAGCCTCGATGGAGGTGACGTCGGCGTCCAGGCCGTCGATGGCATCGATGATCACGCCGAACTCCGAGTAGCAGAGGTGGGTGTGGATCTGGGTGGAATCGGCGGCACCGGCGGTGGCCAGTCGGAAGGAGTCCACGGACCACTTCAGGTACCCGGCCTGGTCTGCCTTGCGCAGCGGCAGCAGTTCGCGCAGGGCGGGCTCGTCCACCTGGATGACCTTGATGCCGGCGGCCTCGAGGTCGGCGATCTCGTCGCGCAGCGCCAGGCCCACCTGGTTGGCGGTTTCGCCCAGGGGCTGGTCGTCACGGACGAAGGACCAGGCCAGGATGGTGACCGGACCGGTGAGCATGCCCTTCATCGGCTTGCTGGTCAGGGACTGCGCGTACTCCGCCCACTTGACCGTGATGGGGGCGCTGCGGGTGACGTCGCCCCAGAGGATGGACGGGCGGGTGCAGCGGGAGCCGTAGGACTGGACCCAGCCGTGGACCGTGACGTCGAAGCCTTCAAGGTTCTCGGCGAAGTACTGGACCATGTCGTTGCGCTCGGGCTCGCCGTGCACCAGGACGTCGTAGCCAAGCTCTTCCTGCAGGTCCACCACACGCTTGATCTCGTCCTTCATGAGCTGCTCGTACTGCTCATCACTCAGCTCGCCCTTGATATTGCGGGCACGGGCCGAGCGGATCCCGGACGTCTGCGGGAAGGACCCGATGGTGGTGGTGGGCAGCGGCGGCAGGTGCAGCGCCTCTGCCTGGGCTGCTTCACGGACCGCGTAGTCGGAGCGGGTGAAGTCGTCTGCGGTGAGGGCTTCGGTGCGGGCGCGGACCTCCGCGCGGCGGACGCCTTCGGCGGTGGCGCGGGACGCGATGACGGCGGTTGCCTCGTCGATCGCGGCCTTGGCGGAGGCAGGGTCCGCCAGGTAGGAGGCCAAGGTTGTGACCTCCGCGGCTTTCTGGTCGGAGAATGCCAGCCAGCTGCGGAGCTGCGCGGGCAGCTGGGTTTCCTCGGCAACGTCGTGCGGGACGTGCTGGGTGGAGGTGGACGTGGAGACTGCCACCTTTCCGGCGGCGGCCTTCAGTTCGTCCAGCTTTGCGGCGGATGCGGCGAGGTCGTTGCGCCAGATGTTGTGGCCGTCCACGACGCCGGCAACCAGGGTCTTGCTGCCCAGGCCAGCGAGTGCGGCAGCGGACGGAACGGCGCCCTTGAAGACGTCGATGTGCAGCGCGTCGATGTTGGTGGCAGCCAGGGTGCCGAGCTGGCCGTCGAGTGAACCGTATGGAGTGGACACGAGGATCTGCGGGCGGTGGGCAGCAGCGGTCAGGACCTCGTAGGCGCGGGCAACGGCAGCTTCCACCTCTTTGGCCGGGGTGTCCTGGTCGACCACCAGGGCCGGCTCGTCGAGCTGGACCCAGCCGGCGCCGGCGGCGGCCAGCTTGTCAAGCAGCTGGACGTACACCGGCAGGATGTCCTCGAGGCGGGACAGCGGCGCGAAGCCGGCCGGGGCGTCGTCGGAAGCCTTGGACAGCAGCAGGTAGGTGACCGGGCCGACGATGTACGGGCGGGTCTCGATGCCGTTGGCCAGGGCGAAGGCGAACTCGTCGACCTTGGCGGTGGAGGCCAAGGTGAATTCGGTTTCGGGGCCGATCTCCGGCACCAGGTAGTGGTAGTTCGTGTCGAACCACTTTGTCATCTCCAGCGGCTGCTGGTCCTTGGTGCCGCGGGCCAGGGTGAAGTAGCCGTCGATGTCCAGCTGCCCGTCAGCGTTGAGGAGCTTGCCAAAGCGGGCGGGCACGGCGCCCAGGTGGGCGGTGGTGTCCAGGACCTGGTCGTAATAGGAGAACGTACCGGGAACCGCCGCGGCTTCGGTCAGGCCGAGTTCCTGCAGCCGCTTGGCGATGGCCAGCTGGATGTCCTTGGCTGCAGCGTCAAGGGCGGCGGCGTCGATCCTGCCGGCCCAGTAGGCTTCGACGGCCTTCTTGAGCTCGCGGCGGCGGCCGATGCGGGGGTAGCCCAGAAGGGAGGCGGAGGGGAAGGGGGTGTTGTTTTCAGGCATGGCAATAGTCCTCAGGTCGGAGGTAGGTCAGAAAGGGCGTGGCAGTGCTGTCTAGCGTGGAGCAGTGCTGTTTTGCGTGCAGGGTTGCCGGTCAGACGGCCAGCTGGGGCCGGGCGACGGCACTTCGGGCGTGGCTGCTGCGGTTATGGCGCGGCAAGGCCAGCTTGTCCAGGACTTCGAGCGCACTCTGGTGCTCGTTGAACGTGTAGAGGTGGATGCCGGGGGCTCCGGCATCCAGGGCAGCATTGGCCAGGTCAACGGTGGCGTCGACGCCGATGTGGAGCCGTTCAATGTCATTGTCGGCGGCCGCGAGGCGTTCCATCAGTTTCGGCGAGGGTTCCACTCCCGCCAGCTCCCCCAGCCTGTTGAGACGGCGGAGGCTGGTGAACGGCATGACGCCGGGGATGATGGGAATGGTCACGCCGGCACGCCGCGCACGGGTGAGCAGGTCCTCGTACTGCGCGGCTTCGAAGAACACCTGGGTGATGGCGAAGTCTGCACCGGAACGCTGCTTGGCGAGCAGCACTTCGACGTCGTGGTCCTCGCTGGGTGACTCCGGATGGCGGGTGGGGTACGCCGCCACGCCAACCGCGATCTTGCCGGCGCACAGCAGGGCCGAACGGCGCTGCTCCACCCGGCGGATGAGGTCGATCAAGTCCTGGGCGTACCGCAGGGATCCGTCTGCCGGTCGGCCGCCGTCCTTGGGGAGATCGCCGCGCAGGGCAAGGATGCCGCGCACCCCGATGTCCAGCAATTCGGCGATGATTCCAGCGAGTTCCTGCGGGGTGTTGCCCACACAGGTCAGGTGCGCCAGCGGCCGCAGCGTGGTTTCGACAAGGAGCCGGTTGATGAGCTCCAGGGCGGTGTCCCGGTTCGATCCGCTGGCGCCGTAGGTCACGGAGACGTAGTCGGGCGCAGTGGTCTCCAGCTCCCGGATGGTGGTCCAGAGGGTCTCCGCTGCCGCGGGCGAACGCGGCGGGAACAGCTCGTAGGAGAGCGCCACCGGGGCGGTGTCGGCTAGTTGGGGATGTGCGTCAATAAGGCTTGGTGGTGACATTTGCGTCCTTGGCTTTGGGCCATTGGGGGTGCCTGCCTGGAGAGACGGACAACCGGCAATGAATTTGAGTTTGGGGAACACGGAGGGACTCCACGAGGACGCAGCCGCGACTGTTACGCCTGTAATGAAGTAGTCCGTGAGCAAATGTCAGGCCCACATGGGGGCACCCACACCCTCCGAAGAGGATCGCTGACACGTTACCGCGGTAACTTGTATAAGACTCTAGGGGTGCCGCAGGGCCCCGGACAAGTCGGCTCCGAATTAAGACGCAGTTTTACGGGTTGTTTCTTGCGGCGACAGAATTTTCTTCGCCCGCACCTGTCCTGCCGGCGCCCGTTCCTACCAGGGCCGGTCGGGAGTGGTCCGATCGGAGCCGTCCAGGTACTCCTCCCGTTCACGCCCGCTGTTCCGCTCGCGCTCGGCCTGCCGGGCGCTGTCCTGCAGCTGGTCCAACTGGTTTTGCCGTGTGTCACCGGAGGTGTCCGCGGACGGCTCCCCGGCCGGTGCAGATGCCTGGTCCGCAGGGTGTCCGGCGGCTTCGAGTTTGTTTTCCAGCCGCTCCCTGGCCTCCGCCAACCGGCCACCCGCTCCAGGATCCGCCTCCCCTGACAGGCAGATTTCCGGTGCCTGCCCGGCAACGTCCAGCGCTTGGCTGAAGAGGGGAACGGCCGACGCCGGGTCGCCGGCTTGGAGGCGCTGGTCACCCAGGCGCTCAATCACCAGGACCAGGTTCACCCGCACCGGGCATTCGTCACCGGAGCCGTCCGGGACCATCGTCAGTGACTGTTCAAACAGGGCTCTCGCCGTCCCGTCATCACCTGCCAGCACGGCAGCGTCACCGGCGGCGAACGGCGCCTTGTGCGGCTCCACCATGTTGGCTATCCCAAGGCCGCCGGCCGCCGTGCGCACCGCGGACGCGTTTCCTGCCTCGAAACCGGCGGCGGCCCGCTGGGCGAGCATGCCCAGGCTCAGGAGCTTGGCGGCAGCACACAGCACCAGGAGCACGGGCAGCGCGGACCACAGCAGCAGCCGGCGCCTGCGGACGTTGGCGTTCACCGTCCGCTCCCTTTCACAGGCGTGGGCCGGAGCCCGCGGAGCTGCCGGATAGTGCCCACCGCTTCCGGTAAGGCCAGCAGGAACGCGCCGGCGGCGAAGATCCAATAGAGTTCGCGGGCGGCTGACAGCGAACCGTCCTGATCCGAATGTTCCGGCTTGCCGGGATGTGCCTGCTGCAGCATGTCCGCCACCGGTGCGCCGGCGGCACGGTGGACGTAGGGCACGCCCAGCTGGGAGGCGATGTTCCGCAGCCGGCCCTCATCGATGACGGAGAGCGCGTCCCCGGAGCTGCCCGGCCGGGTGTCCTGCACATAGTCCGGCCGCGCCGGAGGAACGTTCCCGCCCTGTGTGCCGCCGCCGTCGGAAGGCTGCCCGGTGTTCTTCTTCATCCTCCCGCCGCCGGACGTCCCGTAACCCAGCACCGCTCCCCCGGCCACCAATCCGTCGTCGACCTTCATAGTGGCCGGCTCCTTTCCGCTGGTTTGCTCGCCATCGCCCAGGTAGTACACCAGCCTGGGCCGGTCGGGCTGGCTGTCGCGGGCAGCGGCCAACCGCTCGGACAGCACCTGGTTGGCCGCGGTGATGCTGCTGCCCCTGGCGTACGCGGTCACCTGCGGTTCAATGACGTCCGTGATGGTTTCCAAAGCCAGGGTGTCGGTGCTGAGCGGCATCCGGACGTGCGCCGTGGTGTCGAAGGTGATCACGGAAAAGCGGGCACCGGGCAGCTCTTCGGCGATGGCCTTGATGTCCTTGCGGACACCCTCCAGCCGCGGAGCCCCGTTGCCGTAATCCTCGGCCACCATGCTGGGGGTGGTGTCCACCACAAAGAACACGTTCAGGTCGGCGGTGGCAGCCTGCACGGAGCCGCCGGGCAGGCTGGGCCGCAGGGCTGCTGCCAGGAGCAACAGGACAATGGTCGCCCGCCGCAGCCACGCCCTTCTGCGCAGGGGTGTCCGCTGCAGGCGCCACAGGACTGCGCACAGGACCACCCCGGACAACAGGGCAACACCCAGCGGCAGTCCCGGAACTTCCGAGAACACGGCCCGTGGCGCGCCCTGGATCGCTGTTGTTTCGGTTTGCTCCACGGCGGCAACGATGCCGGGCACTAAGTCGGGACTGTCCAGGGCATAGTACGCACCGCCGGTGGACTCCGCGGCAGCCCGCAACTGGGCGCCGGGCTGGCCGGGACCGCTGCCATAGTCCAGGTCGCCCGGGTTCAGTGCGTAGACGTGTACTGACCGCTCCTTGGCCATCTGCGCGGCCTGGTCCAGGGTCATGATCGGCTCGCCGGAAAGGAAGTTGTCCGTGGCCATCACCACGGACCGCGAGCGCGCCGGGATGCTGCCGCCGTCTGTGGCCTCGCCGGCTGCCCTGGGAGGCCTGCCGGTTAAGCCGGGGAAACTGTTGAGGCAGGATGCCAGGCCGTCCCCGATCAGTGAGGATCCCCTGCCGTTCCATGTGCCGTCCAGGAAGCCGGAGCTGCCGGGCTTGCCGTCGAAGGCGTCCTTGGCGTCCTGGAGCTGCTCCTGGGCGTAGGCATAGTCGTCGGTCAGCGGAAACACCTGGATGGCGCTGCTGTCGAAGATGGTCAGGCCGATCCGCTCGCCGTCGAACTTTTTCGCCAGGCCGGCGAAGACGTCCACTACGGCGGCGTCGGCACTGCTCATGGAGCCGGAGGCGTCCAGGCACAGCATGATGTCCCGGTTGTGCTGCTCCGGCCGGATGGTGGTCACGTCAGCGGGCCGCGCTGCCGCCACGGCCGTGGAGACCAGCAGCACGGCGCAGGCGGTGCCGGCCGCTGCCAGCCAGCGGCGGTGCCGCCGGAGGGCTGCCTGGTATGCCGGGAGCGCGGTGAGCCTGTCGGCGTGTGCCACGGGCCGTCGTCGTGCGTTGGCCCCCCGGTTCCTGCGCAGCCCAACCCATGCCGCCACCCCCGCGGCAACTGCGGCCAGCGGCAGCAGCCACCAAAACATCAGCTCCACGTCCGCACCGCCTCGGACGCTTTTGCTGCCGACGCAGCCACGGACGGCAACGGGCCTGGACCGAATTCGGCAGGGTACAGGGCCTCGATGACACGGGCCGCCGCAGGAAGCGGGTGCCGGGCCAGGTCCTGGTGCGTCATTCTGGTGGCATCGACTCCCGTGGCGTCCCGGACGAACGCGCGCAGCAGGAGGCTGATCTCCTGGTGAGCTGCACGTGCCTCAATGTTTCCCGCCGCCGCCTCCCGGTCCACATCATGGATGCGCTGCAGGTACGCCGCCTTGAGTGCAGGCAGCTCCGTCAGGGCGGACCGGGAGCCGGCGCTGCCGGGTTTGGTGCGTGGAGCCGGGCGGGTGGTGGCAAGCACGAAGACGTACCACCCTGCCACCAGGACCAGCAGTGCCGCGCCGCACCATAGCCAGGCGGGGCTGTACTGCAGCGGGCCGTAGAATCCGGAATCAGCCCCCACGCCTGTGCCTCTCCAGGAGGGCAAACAGGCCGGTGATGACGTCCCCGCTGCCGGCCACTTCCCCCTCCGTGATCCCGGCGGTGCGCAACATGGCCTTGCGGCCAGCGTCGCGTTCCACTGCGGCTTTGGCATAGGCAGCCGCCACCGCGGCAGACGTGGCCGGCTGCCAGGCCAGGAAGGAGGAATCGGCCACGCTGTAGGAGTCCCGGCCGGTGTTTGGGCTTGCCCCGGCCACGGGTGGGGGCACCAGCTCCGCGTCCCTGACCGTCAGCCACAGGATCTCGTGCTGGGCGCGCAGCCTGCGCAGGAGCCGGCCGGTGCCAGCGTCCGCTGCCAACTCGTCAGCGACGACGAAGAGCAGGTGGCGGCCTTTGACATTCCGCGCCACATAGTCCAGCTGGTCCTGGATCCTGCTGGCGGCCGATTCCAGGGCGGTGTGGGTGTCCACGTGCTGCAGCAGCCGTTCCAGGTGGGCCTCCCCGCTCTTCGCCGGGAACGAGCGGGTGGCCGCTGAATCGCCGCACACCAGCCCCACCACGTCGCCGTGCCGGTGGGCCACGTAGCCCAGGACGCCGAGGGACAACACGGCGATGTCTTTTTTCACTTCCCCGGACCGCGCCTCCGCCGCCATGTTGCGGCCCGTGTCGGTGACGAGGAGGACAGTCTGGCGGCGGACAGCCACGTACCGCCGGATCAGGGGCGAGCCGTGGCGTGCCGACGCCTTCCAGTCGATATCGCGGACCTCGTCACCGGGCACGTAGGCGCGCAGGTCATCGAAGTCCAGGCTGCGGCCCCTGAACACGGAACCATATTCGCCGTCGAGCATGCCGCGGGCTTTGCGGCGCGCGAAGATGGCCATCTTCGATTTCACGCCCTGGAGGAGGCTGGCCATGCGGGGTCAGGGGGTCTGGACGGCGGCCACGACGGCGTCGATCACCGATTCCACCGGGACCTGCTGGGCCACAGCGTCAAAGTTCAGGATGAGCCGGTGCCGCAGCACGCGGTGGGCCAGCGACCTGACGTCCTCGGGGATGACATGGTCCCTGCCGTTCAGCAGCGCCACCGCACGGGCTGCCTGGCTGAAGGCGATGCTGGCACGGGGGCTGGCGCCGAACTCGATGAACCCTGCAAGCCTGGCATCAATGTATTGGGACGCGTTCCGGGTCACGTACACCAGCCCCACGATGTAGTTGATGACCGCCGGATCGATGTAGACGCGCGTGGCCAGTTCCTGGATTTCGGTGACCGCATCCAGGGAGGCGGCCGCCGCGGGCTTCTGTCCAGGCGTATAGACACCGGCGTCGATCCTCCGGATGATCTCGGCCTCTTCGGCGGGACTGGGGTAGTCCAGCACGTCCTTGAGCATGAACCGGTCCATCTGTGCTTCGGGCAACTGGTAGGTGCCCTCCTGCTCAATGGGGTTCTGGGTGGCCAGGACCAGGAACGGTGAGGGCAAGCGGTAGTCCTGCCCTCCGATCGACGTCTGGCGTTCCTGCATCGCCTCCAGCATGGCGCTCTGGGTCTTGGCGCTGGAGCGGTTGATTTCATCCAGCAGCACGATGTTGGCGTGGACCGGGCCGAGCTGGGTGTGGAAGGTGCCCTTGGCGGCGTCGTAGATCTGGGTTCCCACGATGTCGCTGGGCAGCAGGTCCGGGGTGCACTGGATCCGGCGGAAGTCCCCGCTGACGGCGTCGGCCAGGGTTTGCGCGGCTGTGGTCTTGGCCAGCCCCGGGACGCTCTCCAGCAGGATGTGGCCGCCGGTCAGCAGGCCCACCAGCAATGATTCCCGCAGCCGGGACTGCCCCACCACTTTCGCGTCGAAACTGCGCGAAATGTTGGCGGCCACCTGCTGCACCCTGGCCAGCTCCGCAGGTTGGATTCTTGCGGGCACGCTGGTCGAAAGCACTGGTTTCCCCCTGATGACGGTGTTGGGCGCACGGGCCGGACGTGTCCCGTTCGCCATCCTATCCAAGCCGCAGGTTTTGGGCCCGGCAATGGGCACCCCTCCCCATGAGGAGGCCGCGGGTCTATTCTGTTGCCATGATTGAGCTTCCAGCCAGTTACAAGGAATATCTCGCCGACAAGAGCCAGATGGTCATCGACACAGTCAGGCCCGTCCTGATGCAGTCCGCGGCCGAAAAACTGCACGGCGTCCGCGTGGTCAATAACCCCACCGGGCACCAGGCCCACCTGGACGATACCCTCCCCTTCGGCGTGGTGCTCGAGGATATCGACTAACCCCTGACAGCTCCCGACAGGGCCAGCGAGTTGCCGGAACCGCGCGACACGATGGCGTAAAGGGCCAGGACCGGAACCGAATAGAGGATCGAGAATGCGGCCAGCTGGCCGTAGGCAACTGCCCCGTGCTGGCCGAAGAAGCTGAAGATCGAAACTGCTGCCGGCTGGCTTCCCTCGGAGAGCAGGAGCACGAACGGGACGAAGAAGTTCCCCCAGGCCTGGATGAACACGAAGATGAACACCACGCCCAGGCCCGGGCCCATGAGGGGAAGCACGATCGAACGCAGGCCGGCCAGCCTGGAGGCGCCGTCCACCCATGCCGCTTCCTCCAGGGCCAGCGGTACCGCGTCCATGAAGTTCCTGGTCATCCAGATCGCCATGGGCAAACTGGTGGCGGCCAGGAAAAGCACCGTCGCGGGCAGGGAGTCCAGCAGCCGGAGCTGCACGAACAGGCCGTAGACCGGCACCATGATGGCGGTGATGGGCAGGCAGGTCCCGAAGAGGATGCCGTACATGAACGGGGTATTGAAGCGGGACCGGTAGCGGGACAGCGGGTACGCGGCAAGCACGGCGGCTGCCAGTGTCACCACCCCTGTCCCGGCGGACAGCACCAGGCTGTTCCACAGTGGCCGGAACAGCAATTCCGGCGTGAGGACGGCGGCGAAATTGTCCAGGCCGGGCTGCCGCGGGATCTTGACCGCGTGCCCGGCCGCAGGGTCCAGTGAACCGAGGACCAGCCAGAGCAGGGGCAGCAGGAAGCAGGCGCCAACCAGCAGCAGCACCATGTCCGCCCAGGTGCTGCGGGCCTGTTTGTGCGGGGCGGTCACGGCCGCTGCTCCCTCAGGAGGCGGAGATAGATTGCCCCGAACACGGCCCCGATGAGGATCAGGACCGTGGCGACGGCGGTGCCGTAGCCGATGTCCCCGAATTTGAAGGCCTCCTGGTAGGCCAGGACAGGCAGTGTGGTACTGGCGTTGGCAGGGCCGCCGGCGGTCATGACCCAGATCAGGGTGAAGACAGCCAGGGTCTGCAGCGTGACCAGCATCAGGTTGGTGGCAATGCTGCCGCGGATGACCGGCAGCGTGATGAACGCCAGCCGCTGCCAGGCACCGGCGCCGTCCATCTGCGCGGCCTCGGTCAGCTCGCCGGGGACACCACTTAGTGCGGACCGGTACACGAGCATGGAAAAGGCAGTGCCGCGCCAGACGTTCGCCAGGACCACCGCTGCCATGGGAACGGCATACAGCCAGTCTGTTCCTGCCAGCCCCAACCCGCCCAGCAGCTGGTTCAGCGTCCCGTCCCGGCTGAAGAAGGCGTAGGCCGCGAACGCCGCCACGATTTCCGGCAGGACCCAGGCGGCCACGACGGCGGTGCCAACGGTTGCGGAGACCACGGGACGCGCACGCCGCATCAGGACGGCAAGGGCCAGTCCCAGCACGTTCTGGCCCAGGATCGCCGAACCGGCAACGAACAGGACGGTCAGCGCGAGCGACAGCGGAAGGACCGGGTCCTGCAGCAGCCGCTGGTAGTTGTCCAGGCCCACCCACTCCGGGTTCTTCGCGTGCCGGCCGGTAAGTCCGGCGTTGGTGAGCGAGGCGTGGAAGGCCCACAGCACGGGGCCGGCGAGGAACACGAGCAGGAGCACGACGGCAGGCACGACCGGCACGTAGCCGAGCACATGCCGTGTGCGGTGGCTGGCCCGCACGCTTACTTCCGGATGGTTTTGTCGCCGCCCACTATGCCGGCCACGGCCGTGTCATAGTCGGCGGCCGCCTGCTCCGGAGTCCTGGTGCGGGTAATCACGGCTTCGGTGGCTTCCTGCACGGCAGCGGAGATCCGTGGATAGTCGGATGTTGCGGGCCGGTACCTGGTGACCGCCACCAGGCCGGACACATCCTTCACGAACGGGTTGCCGGACTGGTAGCCGGGGTCCGCGGCGACGTCGGTGCGCACGGCGATTTGCGAGCTGGCCATCGTGAACGCCAGGGAGTTCTTCGCGTTGAGGGCTGTGGTCAGGAAGTTGAAGGCGAGATCGGGCTGCTTGGTCTCAGCGCCAACGGCCAGGGTCCACCCTCCGGACATGCTGACCGCGCCGGGGGCCCTCCCGTCCTGGGTGGGGAACGGCGCCACGGCCATGTCCTGGCCGTACTCAGGCCAGGCGTAGCTTCCGCCGTCCTGCCAGAACGACGGCGCGTAGGAGCCTTCCACGGTTGCGCCGAGTTTTGCCTTGGGGAACCACTCCCCGAACACCTTCTTCCAGATGTTCGGGTCAAGGGCTTCGGCCGGAGCGACGGCCAGGTTCTCCCCATACAGCGTGTCGAGGAAGGCCAGCGAATCCTTGAAGCCGGCCGAACCGACGACCCACTTTTTCGAATCCTGGTCATAGAGGCCGGCTCCGGTGCCGTACAGGAGCTCGTAGAAGCCCTGCATGACGCTTCCTTCACCGGTGCCCTTGCCGGCATACATGTTGAAGGGAACCACGTCCGGCTGGGAGGCTTTGATCTTCCTGGCGGTGTCCAGGATGTCCTGCCAGCTCGACGGGCGCCACGGGAGGCCAATGCCGGCAGCGGCAAAGACCTTCTTGCTGTACCAAATGGCCCGCGTGTCGGTGCCCAGCGGCACCGCGTACGTCCCGCCGTCGTCCGCTTTCCCCGCTTCCTTGGCGCCGGCGTCGAACTTGGCCCAATCCCCCCACCCCGACAGGCGGCTGTCCAGGTTCAGGAGGTAGCCGGCGTCCACGTCGGAGCGGACCTTGAAGGTGTCTTCGTAGAAGACGTCAGGGGCGGTGGAGGGCGACCGCAGGGCCAGGGCCAGCTTGGTCCCGTAGTCGTCGTCGTTGGCCTGGATGGGCTGCAGCTCGATGGTGACGCCCTGGTTCGCGGCCTCGAATTCCTTCTTCGCGTCCTGGAACATGCTGTCCAGGGCCGTGAACGAGTCCGTTTTCTGGTAGGCCACCTTAATGGTCTTGCTTCCACCCGACGGGTCGGCAGGCGTGCAGGCTGTGAGGACCAGGACTGCGGCGGCCACCAGTGATGCTGTCTTGGATATCCGGCGTAACATGTCGCACTCAGCTTTCCAACAGGAGCCGCTGGGCCCGGGGAGCGAGGGTATGTTCAAGGACCAGCGACGCTGCGCCGATGGCTCCCACGTCCTCCCCCACTCCTGTGCCCACAACCTCGATGGGATGGATCAGGCGGGCGGCGCTGTTGGCATCCAGCAGCGGCGGGACCAGCTCGAGGTAGCGCTGCGACAGGCAGGTCCAGAAGGGCCCGCCGAAGACCACCCGCTCGACATCAAGGGTGTTGGTGACCACTGAGACGGCCCGGGCAACCAGGGCGGCAGACTTGTCCAGGATGGCAGCAGCCCGTTCATCCCCTGCATAGGCTCGTCCGCACAGCTCAGTGAAGCTCTGCTGGATTTCCGCGGCGCTCCTGGCCTGCGCACCCTCCAGGATTCCCGCGGCCTCCGCTTGCGCCACCAGCACCTGAGGGATGCACGAGGACTTCACGCAGCCCCGCTGGCCGCAGTCGCACGGTGCACCGTCCGGGTCCACGATGATGTGGCCGATTTCGCCGGCGTTGCCCGACGTGCCGCGGACCACTTCATCGTTCAGGACGATCCCGCAGCCGATGCCGGTCCCCATGTACATGAACACGAAACTGCCGGCTCCGCTGGGGCCGCCTGCCCACGTTTCCGCCACCGCGGCGCTGGTCACATCCTTGTCCACCAGCACGGAGTAGCCGGTGGCCTTGGCCAGTGCGTCCCGCAGTTCCACCCTGTCCCACCCGGGAAGCAGCGGCGGGTCCACCACGGTGCCGTGGTCCAGGTCGATGGGACCGGGCGCGGCCACTCCCAGCCCTGCAATCCGGCCGCGGTCCACGCCCGAATCTTCGACGAGCTGGGCAAGTTCCGCGGCGATGGTGGCGATAACGGCGGCGGGATCGTTTCCGCCGGGGGTCTTGATCCGTGAGTGCCGCACCACCGCGCCCACGAGATCCAGCACCACGAAAGTTGTCACGGCCGGGTCCAGGTGCACGCCAAGGGCGTACATGCCGCCGGGATTCAGGCGGAGGATGGTGCGCGGCTTGCCGGGGCCGCTGCCCTCCTTGCCGGCCTCAACGATCAGGTTCTGGTCCAGCAGGCGGCGGGAAATGTTCGAGATGGTCTGGGGCGACAGGCCAACGATCTGGGCGAGTTCCACCCGGCTCAGCCCGCCCGATGTCCTGCGGATTGCGTCGAGGATGACGGTGAGGTTGAAGTCCCCCATCCTGGGCAAGTTGGTTCCGCGTCTCGGAGAGGATTGGCGGATCTCAGACACTGTGTCCCCTAAACGTCTTCGGCTACCTGGCGGTCGTGATGCTTTGAATCGTACGTTAAGCATGCCTCCCCGCCCATACGTGCGGGGAGCGGCGCGGCGGATGTCGTGGCTGGTGAAGGGGATGGAACGGTCAGCGGGAGCTGCGCGTGCTGCGGGTGACCGTGAACTTCGGGTTCCTGCCCTCCACCACGGTGGGTCCTACATACCGCTCCAGGGCCGGCAGGTAGGCCAGGTGCCGGTTGTAGACGGTCCACAGCTCGCCCCCGGGAGCCAGGACGCGTCCGGCCGCTTCAATCATCTTCATCCCTGCCCCTGCATGGACGCCGGCACCGACGTGGAAGGGCGGGTTCAGCAGGACGGCATCGACGGCGCCGTCGGGGAACGTGCTGAGCGCATCGTCCTGCAGCACGGTGATCCGGTCCGCCAGTCCATTCGCGCCGGCGGTGGCCAGCGTGGACTGCACGGCGGCGGCCGACTGGTCCGTTGCCGTCACGGCAGCGGCGGGGAACTGCCTGGCATACATTGCGGCGAGGATCCCGGTGCCGCAGCCCAGGTCCACGGCGTGCCGCGCCGGCTTCATCGCCGGCAGGAACGTCAGCAGGAAGCGCGTGCCGATGTCCAGCCTGGCGCCGGCGAAAACAGCGCCGTGCGCCGCTACGTCCAGGTCCAGCTCGTCAAGGTGCTCCACCACAGGAAAGCGCGGGGAGTCCGTAGCGGGTTTGGGGCCGGCGGCGAGGAGAACCCGCGATTTTTGCCGCGCGAGCTGGGGCTGCACGGAAACGAAGTACCGCTCCAGGACCGCGTTCATGCCCAGTGACATGTGCTTCACCCGGCCACCTGCCAGCAGCCGGACATCCGGTACGGCATACCGGGCCACCGCGGCCGCAATCTCCTCCAGCTCCGCGAGGGTCTTGGGGAGCTGAAGCAAAACCGTGTCCGCTCCCGCCAACAATTCAGGGCCCAGGGGCAGCTGGACGAAACCGGGCCCGGCGCCGTCGGTACCGGCTGCCTCTGCCAGGGCGGCTGCATTGAGCCGCAATGCCCTTTCACCTGTGATGAGATCCTGGTGCACCCGCAGCGGCCCGGGGGCAAGTACCGCGGAAGCGCCGAGCGTCAGTGCGCCGTAGCGGTCTCCGATCACGGCCACCGTGCTGCCCGACCTGCCCAGCTGCATTGCCGTCTCCAGCAGCAGCCGGTCAGTGGCGTCCCAGGCCTGCAGGTTGGGCGCCTCCACATCGGGCCGCCGGCGCAGCGCGTGGAAAATGTCGTCCAGGGTGTCTGCTGCCACCGGTGTCCTGCCGCCTTCTGTTGCCTTTGCCGGCCCCGGTTCCCGGGGCATCAACCCCACGTTACCTGTTCCGCCACCGTCCTGATTCCAGGCAGTTTGAGGATGGCGGCCACCGCTGCGCGGCCGGCCCGGTTGGCGCCAATGGTGGACGACGACGGGCCGTACCCCACCAGGTGGACGCGCGGCTCGGCTGCCACTTGCGTCCCGTCCATGGCAATTCCGCCGCCGGGTCCCCGCAGGTGAAGCGGCGCAAGGTGTTCCAGTTCCGCCCGGAAGCCGGTGGCCCAGAGGATGACGTCGGCCCTCAGCAGGCTGCCGTCGGCGCGGCGGACGCCCTCGGGTTCGATGGAGGTGAACATCGGCTGCCGGTCCAAGGCGCCCCTCTCCCTGGCGGCGCGCAGCGCGGGTGTCCAGATAAGGCCCGTTGCCGACACCACGCTTAGCGGCGGCAGTCCTTTGCGGACGCGCTCCTCCACCAATGCCACCGCATCATGGCCGGCCTTGGCGTCGAAGGGGGCATCCCGCCAGACCGGTTCCCTGCGGGTGAACCAGCTGGTGGTGGTGACCCGGGAAATTTCGTCCAGCAGCCCGACGGCGGAAATGCCGCCGCCCACCACGATCACATGCTTGCCGCGGAACTCGTCTGCTGAGACGTAATCGGCCACGTGGAGCTGCCGGCCGCGGAACGTCGACTGCCCAGGGTAGATGGGCCAGAACGGACGGGTCCATGTTCCCGTGGCGTTGATGAGTGCCTTGGCGCTCCAGTCGCCGTCGGAAGTTTCGATCCGCAGCTGCCCGGCAGGATTGCTGTCTTCGCGCCTGACGGCGCGCACCCTGACGGGCCGGTGGACGGGGAGGCCCAATTCAGTCTCATAGCTTCCGAAATAGCGGCTCAGGAACTGGGAACTGGGCTCCGCCGGATCCACGTCGGGTTTGGCGATACCCGGCAGGTCGCTGATCCCGTTGACTGTGGCCATGCGCAGGCTCTTCCAGCGGTGCCGCCACGCGCCTCCGGGACCTTCCTCGGCGTCGAGCACGGCAAAGTCCAGCCCCCGGCGCTGGAGATGGTACGCGGCCGACAGGCCTGCCTGGCCCGCCCCGATGACCACAACGTCGGTTCGCTCAGGAATCACCCCGCCAATGATAGTCGTGGAGGGCAGCGCGGCTTTAGGGTAGGCCCATGGAAACTGGAGGAGCCCCCGCACTGACCGGAACCGGACACACAGGCCACGCAGCACGGCTGGCAAGGGCCTTGGGGGTGGTGCTCGGAACGGAAGAGATACCGCTGCGGCTGCGGGCGTGGGACGGTTCGGAAGCCGGCCCCGCAGGTGCGCCGGTCCTGGAGTTCAAGTCCCGGAAGGCACTGCGGCGCGTGCTCTGGTCGCCGGGGCAGCTGGGCCTGAGCCGGGCGTACGTTGCAGGTGACATCGACGCCCCGGGCGATATCTTCGCAGCCTTCACGGCATTGAGTTCGGCCGGCAAGTTCGCCGAGCCCGGTCCGTTCCGCCCGCTTTCCGCCGGCGAGCTCTGGCTGCTGCTGCGCACCGCGGTCCGGCTCGGCGCCATTGGACCCAACCCCGCTCCGCCGCCCGAGGAGGCGCGCATTGCGAAGAAAGGCAGGATGCACTCCCGGGGCCGGGATTCGGCCGCCATCTCGCATCACTACGACGTGGGCAACGACTTTTATGCCCTGGTGCTTGGACGCTCCATGGTCTATTCCTGCGCCGTATGGCCGGACAACGGCGCGCCTGCCGGCGGCGGCCTGGACGACGGCCTGGACGACGGCCTGGATGACGGCCTGGACGGCGGCCTGGACGCAGCACAGGAGGCCAAGCTGGACCTGGTCTGCCGCAAGCTGGGCCTCCAGCCCGGAATGCGGGTCCTCGATGTGGGGTGCGGGTGGGGCAGCTTCGCGCTCCATGCAGCATCCAGGTACGGCGCAAGGGTGGTGGGCGTGACGCTGTCCACTGAGCAAGCCATCCTGGCCCGCAAGCGTGCAGCCGATGCTGGCCTCACGGACAGTGTGGAGATCCGGGTGCAGGATTACCGGGATGTGCAGGACGGGCCGTACGACGCCATCAGTTCCATCGGGATGTCAGAGCACGTGGGACGGGAACAAACCCCTGCCTACGCCGCGGCGCTCTTCGGGCTGCTCCGCCCCGGCGGGCGTTTGCTCAACCATGCCATCTCCTGGAACGCCGGGCCAACCAGCCCCGATCCGGACTCGTTCATCCCCCGGTATGTCTTTCCGGACGGCGAAATGATCAGCCTCGGCGAGATGGTGTCGGCCTTGGAAACCGCCCGGTTCGAAGTCCTCGACGTGGAGGCCCTTCGCCGCCACTACGCCCTGACCCTCCGGGCCTGGGTCAGGCGCCTGGAGCAGAACTGGGATGAAGCGGTGCAGCTGGCCGGGGAGGGCCGCGCCCGCGTGTGGCGGCTGTACATGACAGCCAGCGCCCTGGGATTCGAAAACGGCCTCACCGGAGTCAACCAGGTACTGGTGCGCCGGCCGGGCGGACAGGAACCTCCCCTGCGCCGCACCACTTGGGTGTGACGAAAGCGCCCTCCTGCCGGGACGTAACCCGGCAGGAGGGCGGCTTGGAACCCCGGGATCAGGCCACCGGGGACGGTCCGCCCGGCTGGGTGAAGTGCTGGGTCTTTTCGATCTGCACCACTTTCGGGTCCGTTTCGTCGGCAGCATAGTCCGTAGGCCGGGTGAGGTCCTCGCCGGTCCGGACCTTGAGGGCCCGCAGCACCAGGGTCAGCACGACGGCGACAACCAGGTTCAGCGCGAACGCCGACACCGCGATGTAGACACTGAAGTCAGTGCCCGGGATGGGCGCCACCGAACCGCCGAAATGGGCCTTGGTCACGGGGTTGACCACGTTGTAGGCGGAGACGGTTCCGAAGATAATGCCCACCGCCCAGCCCACCAGGAGGGCCCAACGGTCGAACCACCGGGTGTAGAGGCCCGCCACCACCGCGGGGAAGGTCTGCAGGATCCAGATGCCGCCCAGCAGCTGCATATTGATGGCCGCCGACTGGTCCATGGCGATTACGAAGACCAGGGCGCCCACCTTCACTACCAGGGAGACGATCTTGGAAACTTTCGCCTCGGTCCGGGGGTCGACGTCGGGGCGGATGAAGTCCCGGTAGATGTTGCGGGTGAACATGTTCGCTGCTGCGATGGACATGATCGCTGCCGGCACCAGGGCCCCGATGGCAATGGCTGCCAGTGCGATCCCGGCAAACCAGGCCGGGAAATGGTCAAGGAACAGCTGGGGAACCACCAGCTGCGGATTGACCGATCCGTCCAGGTCGATCGGCTTGGTACCCGCTTTGATGGCCACGAAACCCAGCAGCGCCAGGAAGCCGAGCATCAGCGAGTACAGCGGCAGGATGGCGGCATTGCGGCGGATGGTGTTGCGGGCCTTCGATGCCAGCACCGCCGTGACCGAGTGCGGGTACATGAACAGCGCCATGGCCGAGCCCAACGCCAGGGACCAGTAAGCGGAGTAGTTTGCCGCGCCGGGGACAAAGACGCCTGCCGGCTTGCCCGTTGCCTGGTTCACGGTGCCCAGCTTGGATTGGGCGGCGTCGAAGATGGTGTCCCAGCCACCGAATTTGATGGGCAGGTAGATGACGGCCACGATGACGGCCAGGTAGATCAGCAGGTCCTTTACGACGGCGATCATCGCCGGGGCGCGCAAGCCCGAGGTATAGGTGTAGGCAGCCAGGACCACGAAAGCCAGGATCAGCGGCAGGTCAGTCAGCAGGACGTTGTCGGAGCTCCCCAGGCCAAGGACGGTGAGCACCGCCTTGATCCCCACCAGTTGCAGCGCGATGTACGGCATGGTGGCGACGATGCCCGTCACGGCGACTGCCAGGGAGAGCCAGCGGCTGCCGTAGCGGCCGCCCACGAAGTCGGCTGAGGTGACGTAGCCATGGCGGTGGGATACGGACCACAAACGGCTCATGATGATGAAGATGATCGGATACAGGACGATCGTGTACGGCACGGCGAAGAAGCCGCTGACCGCGCCGGTGGCCCACATGGCCGCTGGCACAGCCACAAAGGTGTATGCGGTGTAGAGGTCCCCGCCCAACAGGAACCAGGTGATCCAGGTGCCGAAGCCGCGCCCGCCCAGGCCCCACTCATCCAGGCTGTGCAGTCCTTCCACTTCCGTACTCCGGCGCCACTTTGCCGCCAGGAAGCCCATCACGGCCACGACGACGAAGAGCAGCACCACAATGACCAAGGCGGTCCAGTTGATTTCGCGTCCGTTCATGGCCGGTCCCCTCCCAACCCGGCACCGGCGGAGCCGGCGCCTGCCCGGGGCGGCCCCCCGGCACGGACCTCTGCCCGCCGTCGTCGGTCTTCCTTGGTGACCAGCCAGTAAGCAGAGCCGGTCAGTATTGCTGAAACCGGCACCCAGAGCAGCTGGTACCAGTAGAAGAACGGCAGCCCGCCCAGCCGCGGCGCGTCAAAGGCGTAGAGCTGGGGCATCAGGGGCAAGAGAATGGCGGCGGCAAGCAGGATCCCGGCGCCGATATAGGGAGCCGGCCTGGCCGGTCCGCGGATGGCGGTATCCCGGGTCAGGCGCGACTCTTCGGGAAAGGCTTCGCCATTGGTGCTGTAACCGTCTGCGTGGGACATCTGCGACCTCCTCGTCAGCCCGTCCCGCGGCCGCCGCCTTGGATGAAAGCAGTCCGGTGGCGGGACGATGTGCCCTCAATCACAGTTGTACCGCGCTTTGACCTGCGCCGGAAGACTTTTGCCCCACGAGCAGTTGCCGGTGGCAACAAAAAAGGGAACCATCACCTGGTGATGGTTCCCTTTTCCCGTGTACCGGTGGAGCTGAGGGGACTCGAACCCCTGACCCCCTGCATGCCATGCAGGTGCGCTACCAGCTGCGCCACAGCCCCGTACTACTTGTCTCTTCCGGTCGAATTCCCCGGAGCAACCTGACCAGAGTAATGCACTTTTCCGCTGGACGCCAATCGGCGGCCGGGCGGCGGTGCCCGGGGCACCCGCGGGGACGTGCAAACAAAAAAGTCCGCCGGAACCATGATGGTTCCGGCGGACTTACCGGTGGAGCTGAGGGGACTCGAACCCCTGACCCCCTGCATGCCATGCAGGTGCGCTACCAGCTGCGCCACAGCC
>NZ_JBQCMK010000004.1:0-72939 GCF_051965175.1 Arthrobacter sp. SAFR-044 | reverse complement strand
CCGGATTGTTGCTGCTCTGCGTTGCTTTCTTCAGGGTCTCCCCCCGAAGCAACTCAAATATCTTAGAACAGCAATTCCGAAAATTCCAAATCGGGAATATTCGCCGCCGCGCGGGGTCTATTCGGCCTCGGAAACGGCACCGGCTTTGGCGGATGCGTCGTCGCCGAGCTGCAGGTCCACCACGGGGCAGTCCTTCCAGAGACGCTCCAAGGCGTAGAACACGCGGTCTTCCTCGTGCTGGACATGGATCACGACGTCGGCGTAATCCAGCAGGACCCAGCGGCCGCCGGACCGGCCCTCGCGGCGCACGGGCCGCAGGTCCTGCTTGGCGAGTTCTTCCTCGATGCCGTCCACGATGGCGTTGACCTGGCGTTCGCTGGGCGCCGATGCGATGAGGAAAACATCGGCGAGGGCCAGGCGTTCGCTCACATCCATGGCGACGATGTCCTGGGCGATCTTGTCAGCCGCGGCTTTTGCAGCCGTACGGGCTATGGCGATGGACGATTCTGTTGCAGTCACGGGACTCCTTGTTTGGGTTAAGTATTGATGCCGGCCTGGCGGGTCAGCGGGACATGCCGCTGACGATCAGGATGATGCCGGCGACGAGGGCCAGAATCCCGAACGCGAGGATGCAGAACTGGAGGATGCGGTTCCGCCGGGCCCGGGTCAGGCCCGCAGTGGCGGCATCCAGCGGATCCAGGCCGTACGCGGACCGCGCAGGAACCCGGGGAAGATCCTCAAAGAGGTCCTCCGACTGGCCCGCCGGGCGCGAAACCGGTTGGGGACGGCTGGCGGCTTTGGCAGCGGCCTCGGCACGCGCGATGACCTGGGAGCGGCCGGTGGCCGGGTCCGCGGCTGGCGCCTTGGGACGGGCGGCAGGCCTCCGTTTCCCAGCACCGGGTACCTTGGTGCCGGGAACCTTGGTACCGGGCCGGGTGGTGACCGGGACATGCGACGTGGCAGGCGGCTTCATAACCGGCCGCTCCACGCCGGGGACCTTCACGAACTCCAGCGGCGTCACCATGGCCAGGTTGCTGGCAGTGGACGGACCGGGCTTGTCCTGCGCGCCGGAATCCGTGCCCTGGCCACCGGCGGGAGTGCCGGCCTGCTCGGCCAGCTTCTGCCGGGCCATGGCGCGGCGGTTCATGACCGCGGCCCGTTCGGCGAGGGCAATCTGCTCCGCCAGGATGTCCGGATCCACGGCTTCCGGATCCAGGGAGGCGATGTGCTCCATCTTGGCGATTTGATTCCTGGCCTGCGCGGCGATCAGTTCGCGCGCCTCCAAGGCCTGTTCCACGGTCATGCCCGCCGGGGCGCTGCCGGGAGCCGGTTTGGGGCGGTCCGTCGTCTCCCCTGCCCTGGCGGTCCCTTCGCTTGACGGCGCTGCCTTGGGTGCCGGAGCAGTGGCGGGCGGAACGATGGGGTTGGCAGCAGTCAGCGCCTGCTCTTTGAGCTGCTGCAACCGCAGCTGGCGCCTGGTGGGTGGCCCGCCGGCAGCAAGCTGCCCTTCCTTTTCCTCAAGTTCCTTGATGGTGCGCAGGGCGGCACGGTCGCGGGCACGGATCTGGGAGGAGCGCTGCGTGGGCGTCGGGTCTGCCGCAGCCTGGGGGCGCGCTGCGGGGGCGGCTGCCCCGGCGGGACCGGGACGGGCCGCCGGATCCTGACCGTCCCCCGAGGGTGCGCTCTGAGCCGGCCGGCCGGCGGCAGGCTGGCGCTGCTCCGCGGCAGGCGGGGTGGCCTGGTGGGCGTCCCTGGCCTTCCGGAGTTCCCGGCGGCTGCGGATTGGGGGCTGTTCCTGACTCATTGAGAACTCATTCAGTACTGGCTGGTTCGCGTGCTTGGGACGTTGGGTCATCCACGCCTGCGGTTGCGTCGGAATACAGGCCGTACTTGGCGATGTACTGGACCACCCCGTCCGGGACCAGGTACCAGACTGGGTGGTTCGCGGCCACGCGGACGCGGCAGTCTGTCGACGAGATGGCCATGGCCGGCACTTCGAGCAGGCTGACGTCGTCACGGCCCATGCCGTCAAGGACGTGCCCGGGCCGGGTGACGCCCACAAAGTGGGCGAGCGACCACAGTTCGTCAATGTCCTTCCAGGACAGGATCTGCGCCAGGGCGTCCGCGCCGGTGATGAAGAACAGGTCGGCGTCGGGGCGTTGTGCCCGCAGGTCACGCAGGGTGTCGATGGTGTAAGTGGGACCCGGACGGTCAACGTCGACACGGCTCACGGTGAAGCGCGGATTGGACGCAGTGGCAATGACCGTCATCAGGTAGCGGTGCTCAGGTTCGCTGACCTGTTTATGCGACTTTTGCCATGGCTGCCCGGTGGGGACGAAGACCACCTCGTCGAGGTCGAACTCCGCTGCGACTTCGCTGGCCGCTACAAGGTGGCCGTGGTGGATCGGATCGAAGGTCCCGCCCATCACGCCCAGCCGAAGCCTCCCCCGGGCCCCATTGCGGTGCAGGTTGTGGGAAATCTTAGTGGCCCTGCCCGCGATCGTGCTTGTTGGGGTGCTGGCGGTGCGGATCCGCGTGCTCCTCCGTAGCAGTGTGCCGGTTGCCCAGGTTGTTGTACGACCAGGCGATGAGCATCAGCACCACCAGGATGCCGAACATGGACACGCCGAAGACCCACGGTTCAGCCCACAGCGGGGCAAGCTCCTCATGGCCTGATTCGCCTGCGGCGGCGACGGACGTGGCAATCTGCTGGAGCAGCATTTTCTCCCCTTGTTCAAGGATTTAAAGCCAGCGGAACCTTCCGCTGCTTTCCGGGTTCTGGTCTATGTTACCGCGTTGCTACCCGCGGACCTGGCCTTCGCCCTGGACGATCCACTTCGTGGTGGTGAGCTCGGTCAGGCCCATGGGGCCGCGGGCATGCAGCTTCTGGGTGGAGATGCCCACCTCCGCACCAAGGCCCAGCTCCCCGCCGTCGGTAAACCGGGTGGAGGCGTTGACGATCACCGCCGCAGAATCCACCTCCGCGATGAACCGTTCTGCGTTGGCGAGGCTGTTGGTGAGGATCGCTTCCGTGTGCCCGGTGGACCAGGTCCGGATGTGCTGGACGGCTTCGTCCAGGCTGTCCACCATGGCTACGGCAAGGTCCAGGTCCATGTACTCGGTAGCCCAGTCCGTGTCGGTCGCTGCGTCGGTTTCGACGCCGGGCAGCGCGGCCTGGATCCGCCCGTCAACGTGCAGGCGGACGCCGGCGTTGCGCAGGGCGGCGGCGACGGCGGGCAGCACCGTTGAGCCCGAGTGGACCAGCAGTGTCTCCACCGTGTTGCAGACACTGGGCCGCTGCGTCTTGGCGTTGAGCAGGATCTCCACGGCCATGTTCTCGTCAGCGGACTCATCGATGAAGATGTGGACGTTTCCCTCCCCCGTTTCGATGACCGGCACGGCGGAATTGGTGACCACAGTCTGGATCAGGTCGCGGCCGCCGCGGGGAATCAGTACATCCACCCTGCCGCGGGCCTTCATCAGGACCGCAGCGCCCGCACGGCCGTACATGTCCACGGTCTGGACTGCGTCGGCGGGGAGGCCCACGGATTCCAGGGCTTCGCGCAGGATCCGCACCAGCACCTGGTTGGTGGCTTCTGCTGCGCTGCCGCCGCGCAGGATGACGGCGTTGCCGCTCTTGAGGGCCAGCCCGGCGATGTCAACGGTGACGTTGGGCCGTGCCTCGTAGATAGCAGCCACCACGCCCATGGGCACGTTGACCTGGCGCAGGCGCAGCCCGTTGGGGAGCGTCTGGCCGCGGACCACATTCCCCACGGGATCGGGCAGGTTGGCCAGGTTCTCCAGGGCCGCCACGAGCCCGGCTACGCGGGTTTCGGTGAGGGTAAGCCGGTCCAGCAGGGCGGCGGAGGTGCCGTTGGCCTTGCCCCGCTGCACATCCATCGCGTTAGCCGCGAGAATGGCCGGGACGTTCTCCTGCAGGGCGGCACCGACGGCGCGGAGGGCACGGTCTTTCCACGCCCGGTTGGCGGTGGCCATCCGGCGGGCGGCATGGCGGCACCGGTCCGTGATGGCGTGGACGGCCGCCTCCACCTCGGCAGCGGAAGCGGAAGGGGGCACCTCGGCCGATACCGGTTCTGCTGAGGTACCCGGCTGCGCCTGGGCAGCAGTGGTTCCGGAATTTCCAGCAGTATGGATCAGGGCTTCAGTCATGATCCAAGTTTAGGCGAGGCGGCAGCTCAGACCAGCACCAGGTCGTCAACATGAACAACTTCACGGTCATAGCCGCTGCCCAGTGCCTCGCCCAGCTCATGCGTGGACCGTCCCAGCATCCGCGGCAGTTCCTCCGACGAGTAGTTCACCAGTCCGCGGGCAACGACGGTGCCGTCGGCTCCCGCCAGCTCGACGGCGTCGCCCGCTTCAAAGTCGCCGTACACGGCGGAGATGCCCGCGGGCAGGAGGGATGTGCGGTGGTGCCGCACGGCGCGAACCGCACCGTCGTCCAGGACCAGCCGGCCCTGCACCGAGGCAACGTGCGCCAGCCACAGGAGGCGGACCGGCTTGCGGGAGCCGTTAACGGAGAACCACGTGCCCACGTCCTCGCCGTTCAGGGCGGCGGCAGCGTTGGGAGTAGAGGTCACCAGGGCGTGGATCCCCGATCCTGCCGCCATGTTGGCCGCCTCCACTTTGGTCATCATGCCCCCGGTGCCCACGCCTGCCTTGCCTGCTTTGCCGATGGAGACGCCCTCGAGGTCATGCGCGCCGGTGACCAGCGGGATGCGCTTGGCACCGTGGGCGGGCGGGCCGTCATAGAGGGAGTCGACGTCGGACAGCAGCACAAGTGCATCGGCGCGCACCAGGTGCGCCACCAAGGCGGCGAGCCGGTCGTTGTCGCCGAAGCGGATCTCGTGGGTGGCCACGGTGTCGTTTTCGTTGACGACGGGGACCACCCCAAGGTTGAGCAGCCGGTCCATGGCCCGGAGCGCGTTGCTGTGCTGGCTGCGCCGCATCAGGTCCTCGGCCGTCAGCAGGACCTGGCTGACCGTGACGCCGTGCGCACCGAAGGCCTGGGTGTACCGCGCCATCAGGAGCCCCTGGCCCACGCTGGCCGCGGCCTGCTGCGTAGCCAAATCGCGGGGCCGTTTTGCCAGCCCCAGCGGAGCCAGTCCCGCGGCGATGGCGCCCGAGGACACCAGGATGATCTCGGCGCCTGCGTTGCGCTTGGCCGCCAGGGCGTCGGCCAGGGCGGTCAGTGATTCCTCGGAGATGCCGCCCTTGATGCTGGTCAGCGAGGAGGAGCCCACCTTGACCACGATCCGGCGGGCACCGGCCAGCGCACTTCTGTCCGCGGCGCGCCCGGCCGGTACCGCAGTCGTGCCCCTAGAGGTCATCGTCCGCTTCCAGTCCGCTTTCCTTGACGGGCTGGGCGGCACGGCGGCCGCTGACGGACTCGGTCCAGATCCCGGCCTTCCGCTCCGCTTCAAGCTCGGCGCGGGCGGCAGCCTTGGCGTCACGGCGCTCCTGCTGCTCTTCGCGCTTCTGGCTGCGGGTGGGGCGGTCACCGATATCGGCGAACCGGACGTCGGTGCCGCGCGGTGAGGCCAGGAGCTCAGCCCCTGCCATCATGGTGGGCTCCCAGTCGAAGACGACGCCGTCGTCCTCGCCGATGACTACCGTGTCACCCGGCTTGGCTCCCTGCTTGAACAGTTCGGTTTCCACGCCGAGCCGGGCGAGCCGGTCCGCGAGGTAGCCGATGGCCTCTTCATTGGTGAAATCGGTTTGCTTGACCCAGCGCACAGGCTTTTCGCCCAGGACGCGGAACAGCGGCTCCAGGTTCTTTTCCTCGCGCCGGATCTTGAACCCGGCTTCATTGACGGCACGCGGGCGCAGCACGGCAGGCTGCACCTTGGGCGGGGCGGCCGCCACGGCGTCGCGGGCGGCCTTGACGATCTCCGCCATGGCGAAGCCGAGCTGCCGGAGGCCCTCATGGCTGGTGGCGGACACTTCAAAGACGCGGTAGCCACGCGATTCGAGTTCCGGGCGCACGAATTCCGCCATGTCCTTGCCGTCGGGCAGGTCCACCTTGTTCAGGGCCACGAGCCGGGGACGGTGGTTCAGGGGAACCACTTCGCCGTCCTGCCCCGCGTAACTCATGTCGACGGCATATTTCTCCAGCTCACCTTCGATGATGGCGAGGTCCGTGAGCGGGTCACGGTCCGATTCCAAGGTGCCGCAGTCAAGCACGTGGACCAGGGCCGCGCAGCGCTCAACGTGGCGGAGGAAGTTGTGCCCCAGGCCCCGTCCCTCGCTGGCACCTTCGATGAGGCCGGGGACATCGGCAATGGTGAACCGCACCTCGCCGGCCTGCACCACGCCGAGGTTGGGGACCAGGGTGGTGAACGGGTAGTCGGCGATCTTGGGGCGCGCAGCCGACATGGCCGCGATGAGGCTGGACTTGCCGGCGGACGGGAAGCCCACCAGCGCGATATCGGCAATGGACTTAAGCTCCAGGACGACGTCCCGGGAGTCGCCCTCGATGCCGAGCAGCGCGAAGCCTGGAGCACGGCGCTTCTGTGAGGACAGGGCGGCGTTGCCAAGTCCCCCCATGCCGCCGGCAGCTGCCACGAACTCGGCACCCTCGCCCACGAGGTCGGCCAGGACCTCGCCGTCCTTGGTCTTGACCACGGTGCCGTCCGGCACTGGCAGGACCAGGGTCTCGCCGTTCTTGCCGCCGCGCCAGTCGCCCATGCCGGGGCCGCCGTTGCTCGCGTGCCGGTGCGGTGCGTGGTGGTAGTCAAGGAGGGTGGTGGTCTGGTGGTCCACGCGAAGGATCACGTCGCCGCCGTTGCCGCCGTTGCCGCCGTCGGGCCCGCCCAGTGGCTTGAACTTCTCGCGGTGGACGGAGACACAACCGTGGCCGCCGGTTCCGCCGGATACATGCAGTACTACCCGGTCTACAAAGCTGGCCACGTGGATCTCCTCAGGTGCTGTTTATGTGGCGCCCGGAGACGCCACATCGATTGTAATGCTGTTAAAAGAACAGTGGAGCGGACCCTCAGGCCCGCTCCACCGCTTCAGAACTGGTTGTTACTCTGCAGCTGCAGCAGCAACGATGTTGACCACGCGACGACCGCGGCGGGTGCCGAATTCAACGGCGCCCGGGGTCAGTGCGAACAGGGTGTCGTCCCCGCCACGGCCAACGCCGGCGCCGGGGTGGAAGTGCGTGCCACGCTGGCGGACGATGATCTCGCCTGCGGAAACTACCTGGCCGCCGAAGCGCTTGACGCCGAGGTACTGAGCGTTGGAATCGCGGCCGTTGCGAGTGGAGCTCGCGCCCTTTTTATGTGCCATCTGAAATGCCTGCCTCTAAATTCTGGGGAATCTGTTGAAATACCTGAACAGTAACCGGCGGTTACTTGATGCCGGTGATCTTGACCTTGGTCAGTTCCTGGCGGTGACCCTGGCGCTTCTTGTAGCCGGTCTTGTTCTTGAACTTCTGGATGACAATCTTAGGACCACGCAGGTCCTGGAGGATTTCAGCCGTAACAGTTACCTTGGCCAGGTCGGCGGCGGCGGAGGTGACCTTGTCACCATCAACCAGGAGCAGTGCGGGCAGCTCGATGGTGCTGCCGGCTCCACCGGCGACGCGGTTCAGGGTAACGAAGTCTCCAACGGAAACCTTCTCTTGGCGGCCGCCTGCGCGGACAATCGCGTACACCACTTGGGAACTCACTTCTCTCGACGTTTATTACAAAATTTGCGTGCGGAACCGACTCGGAAAAGCCGGGATTCTCGCTGTGCCTCAACGCCGTGGGGTCATAACCCAAGTGTTGGCGTAAGCACCGAAGATCCAGAATACGCTAAATCCATCTACGGCCGCAAATGAGGCTGGTTCCGGCGGCCCGGCTGTGGTAGTAACCACACCCAACAGGCAGCACCGCAACCGTGCTCCTCAATGATACCGGCGGCGCCGCCGGCACGGGTCAGGAATGCAGCCTCGGCGCGTCGAAGAATTCCACTTCCAGCCGGCAGGACTGCTTGAACGCGGTCACCATGGCCGCCCTCTCATGGTCGGAGGCCTTCAGGCCTGCTGCATCCACGATGGCGATGGCCCGGCGGGTGGCTGCGGCGAAGCCCTCGTCGGCGTAGGTCCGGAGCCAGGCTGCGTAGGCGTGGCCGTCCGGCTCCCCCGAGGCAAGGAACTGGGCGTGCAGCTTTTCACCGACCTCCGCGTAGAGCCAGAAACAGGGCAGGACTGCAGCGGCCAGGACTGCGTAGCTGCCCGACGCCGACGCTGCAGTGAGGTGATCCACGTAGGCCTTGGTGACCGGGCCAAGTCCGCCCTGGGCGGGGCGGGTGCTGAGCCAGGAGCGGTGCAGTTCCGACTCCACTTCGAGGCACTGCTGCGAGGATCCGGCCCAGAACAGCTGCTCGGCCTCGGAGGGGGCCAGGGCACTCGCCCGGGCAAGGACCCGGGAGTAGCCGTTCAGGTAAAGGGCATCCTGCGCCAGGTAGTAAGCGAAGTCCTTCTCGGCAAGGTCGCCGGAGGCCAGCCCGTGGATGAAATCCAAGGCGTAGATGTCCTCGAGGTCCTGCTGGGCTTCCGCCCACAGCCGTGCAGCGAAGCCGCCCTCGGCCAGTGCCGGCCGCACATGGTGGAAATGGTGCACCGGGCCGTTTCCCTGGCCCACCTCAAGCTGTTCCGAGTTTTCAAGGGCGCCGGCCAGCCATGGCTTGACCGTCCGGAGCGATGCCTCCCAGTCACCCAGGCGGGCCTGGACCGTGGCCATGGCGGAGGACAGGGAGCAGCCGGTGCCGTGGCTATTGCGGGTTGAGATGCGCTTGCCCTGCACCTCCACCACTTCCTGCGACAGGAGGCCGGCCGTGTTCACCAGCGCATCCGGGCAGTCGGCACCTGCAAGGTGGCCGCCCTTAACCAGCACGGTGGCCCCGGTGGCACCCGCAAGGCGCCTCCCCTGGTCCAGCGCGGCAGCCCAGCTCTGCGCAGGCTCCCCGCCCACCAGCATGGCAAGCTCCGGGAGGTTAGGGGTGATGAGGTGGGCCAGCGGGAGCAGTTCCCGGAGGGCAGCCTCCGCGGATTCCTTCAGCAGCCGGTCTCCGCTGGTGGCCACCATCACCGGGTCGAGGACCACGACGGCGGGACGCACCTTGGCCAGCCACCCGCGGACAGTGCGGATCACCGCTTCGTCCCCCAGCATGCCGATCTTGACGGCGTCGATGGAAATATCGTCGCTGACCGCATCCAGCTGCTCAGCCAGGAAGGCGGCGGGAGGAACATGGACGGACTGCACACCTCGGGTGTTCTGTGCCGTCAGGGCGGTGATGGCAGCCATGCCGTATCCGCCGTGGGCGGCAATGCTTTTAAGGTCGGCCTGGATACCTGCGCCCCCTGAGGGGTCGGAGCCCGCAATGGAGAGGACGCGCGGGACGTCCCGGCCTGCCGGCAACGTGGCGGGCACCTCGGGGGCAACTGACAGGGGCATGGAAAGGGTCGAAGACAAGAGACATCCCTTCGCCGGTACTAGCCGGACAGGTTCAACGGGTCTGGATCTCAGCCGGCCTTCTGCGCGGCACCCCGTGTCGGTTTCCACCCTAGCCCGTAGGCCGCGTCCGGCGGAAAGGATGACACCGCCCGGGCATGTGGAAAGTCCCCGCCCTGTGGACAGTTCCCCCTCGAATTCTCGGGGGAACTGTCCACAAAGCGGGGACTGCTGGTTAGCCTGCCTGGTCTAGAGCTCCGAGGCGGGCACGCCCACGCCGAGGATGATGGGTTCCTCGGCCGCCTTGCCCGGTTCCGGCTGGTTCTTCGCCGGCTCGGGGGCCTTGGCTGCGTGCGAGTGCCCGGTGCCTGCCGCCTGGACGTTCTCGTGGTGCTGGACGGCGGTCTCGTTGGCGGCTCCCTGGGCACGGCTGGCGCCGCGGTGGCGCCGCGGCCGGCGTTGCCGGGACTGCTCCAGCGTGTGGTCCGAGTAGTCCTTTTCGGCCGGAGCTTCAGCTGCGACGGCGGCACGGGCTTCCGCTTCCCCGCCGTCAGGCTGCCGTTCCGGGGCGACCGGTTCCGCTGCCTGCACCGCTTCTGCCGTCTTGGCAGGCGCGTTCTCCACCGGAGAAGCGGGCTGACCGAGGTGGGCAAACGCTTCGGCGAGCCGGTCCAGGGTCAGGGCAGGCTTGGGATGCTGTTCCCCGGCGTGCTCCACGAACGGAAGCGGGACTTCCTCGCCCCCGAACGTCAGGACAGCTGCGGGACGTGCCGGGGCATCGGCGTCGTGCTCCTCTTCAACGGGTGCCGGCGCAGGCTCCACGGAAGGCACCTGCCGGGCCGCTGCCACTTCATCGTCATGCAGGTGGGCTGCATGGGCGGCGGCGGCGATGTTCGCCAGTGCAAGCCTGGTGGCCTCTGCCTTGGCGTGCCGCTCGGCGTCGGCGGGGTCCGGCTGGACGGTGTGGACGTGGACGGCAGGTGCCGGGGCAGCTTCGGGCTGCTGCCCGCCGCGTCCCCGCCGCCGCTTGCGTTCGGACCTGACGCCGGGCTGGGCATTGTCGTTCCGCTGCCCTTCCGGACGGGCTTCCGCGCGGGGTTCGGGCCGGGTGTCGGCGCGCTGAACGTGGTGCTCGGCGGCCACGATATTGGCGCGGCGGTGCTCCACGGGATCGTCGTGGGTCACCACGCCGCGTCCGGCGCAGGCCTCGCACTGCTCGCCGAATACTTCCAGCAGGCCGGTTCCCATGCGCTTGCGGGTCATCTGGACCAGGCCCAGTGAGGTCACTTCGGCAACCTGGTGCTTGGTCCGGTCACGGCCCAGGCACTCCACCAGGCGGCGCAGGACCAGGTCGCGGTTGGATTCGAGCACCATGTCGATGAAGTCGATCACGATGATCCCGCCAATATCGCGCAGCCTCAGCTGGCGCACCACTTCCTCGGCGGCTTCGAGGTTGTTCTTGGTGACGGTTTCCTCGAGGTTGCCGCCGCTGCCGGTGAACTTGCCCGTGTTGACGTCCACTACGGTCATCGCCTCGGTACGGTCGATCACCAGCGAACCGCCGGAGGGGAGGAAGACCTTCCGCTCAAGGGCCTTGTGGATCTGCTCGTCGATGCGCCACGCGGAGAAGATGTCCTGGTCCTTGGTCCACTTCTCAAGGCGGCCCACAAGGTCCGGTGCCACGTAGGTGACGTAGGCTTCGATGGTGTCCCAGGCTTCCTCGCCGGACACGATGAGCTTGGAGAAGTCCTCGTTGAAGACGTCGCGGACCACCTTGATGGTGAGATCGGGTTCACCGTAGAGCAGCTCGGGAGCCAGGATCTTGGTGGACGCGGACTGGCTTTCGATGCCCTCCCATTGGGCGCGGAGCCGGTTGATGTCGTGCGTCAGCTCTTCCTCGGAAGCGCCCTCCGCAGCGGTGCGGACGATAACGCCGGCGTGCTCGGGCAGGCGGTCCTTGAGGATGCGCTTGAGCCGGTTGCGTTCGACGTCGGGCAGCTTGCGGGAGATGCCGGTCATGGAACCGCCGGGGACGTACACCAGGTAACGGCCGGGCAGCGAGATCTGGCTGGTGAGGCGGGCGCCCTTGTGGCCCACGGGGTCCTTGGTCACCTGGACCAGGACGGTGTCACCGGATTTCAGCGCGTTTTCGATGCGGCGCTGCTTCCCCTCGAGGTTGACCGCTTCCCAGTTGACCTCGCCGGCGTACAGGACGGCGTTGCGGCCGCGCCCGATGTCAACGAACGCGGCTTCCATGGACGGCAGCACGTTCTGGACCTTGCCCAGGTACACGTTGCCGATCAGCGAATCCTGCTGGGTCTTGGACACGAAGTGCTCGGCCAGGACGCCGTCCTCGAGGACGGCGATCTGGATTCTGTCGTCCCGCTGGCGGACGATCATCTGCCGGTCGACGGACTCACGGCGCGCCAGGAACTCAGCCTCGGTAATGACGGTGCGGCGGCGGCCGGTATCGCGGGATTCGCGGCGGCGCTGCTTCTTTGCCTCCAGGCGGGTGGAACCCTTAACGCTGGTCACGCGGTTGCTCACGGGTGCTTCAGTGACGGCGCGCGGCGCACGGACCCTGGTCACCGTGTTGGGCGGATCATCATCCCCGCCGCCCGTGAGCTCTAGGTCCTGGTCTCCGCGGCGGCGACGACGGCGGCGGCGGGAGGTCACGCCGTCCTCCAGCTGGCCGGTGGCGTCCTCATCGGCTTCGTCCTCGGCGTCAGCTTCGGCGCTGCCGTCCTCGTTGTCCTCTTCGGTCCTGTCGCCGGTGCGGCTGCGGCCCCTCCGGCCACGGCTGCGGCGCCGGCGGCGGCTGGCCGAATCCTCGCCGTCTTCGGTTTCCTCCTCGTCAGGCTCCTCGGCGACGGGGGCGGCAGGCCGGACAACAGTAGTGAGGTCCGGTGCCTGGAAGAGCACTGATGTGGGGGACGCGGGTTCCAGGAAGAGGGAGCCGAAGGGGCTGGCCGCTGTGGCGGGCTCCCCGTCCTTCGTTCCTGGGGCTTCGGGGGCCTGTGCCTGCGTTGCGGACTCAGCTGGAGCGGCGGCTTCGGGTGTAACGGCGGGCTCCTGGGCGGCGGAGGCTTCCGGTGCACCTGCAGGTTCCTGTGTTGCCGGTTCCTGCGCCTGCTCCGCGCCCTGCGCTGCGGCATCGACCGCTGTGGCCTCGGGCACCACCGGTTCCGCCACAACTGATTCGGGCTCGACTGGTTCCGGCGCCACTTCAGCGGTAACAGCGGAATCCGCTTCGGATGCGGAGACCGGGGATGCAGCCTTGCGGGTGGCTACCCGACGACGGCGAACGGGCTTGGTTTCGGAATCTGCCGTGGTGTCCGGGGCAGGAACGGCGGCGGTGATTTCAGCAGCCGCGTCCGATGCAGTGGCAGGGGCAACCTGCTCCGCCTCAGCAGCGAAGGCGGGCAGCGGTTCCGTTGCGTCCGCTTTCTTCCGCGCCCGGGTGCGCCGCGCGGGAGCCTTGGGCGCTGTGGCGGTTTCTTCCGTGATGGCTTCGTCAGTGGCGGTTCCTCCAGTTGCCGTTCCTCCAGCCGGGGCGTCTCCGCCGAGGTTGGAGCCTGCAGCGTCCGGAGCGGTGGTTACGGCATCCGCCGGGGCATCCCCGGTCCCGGGAGACGCTTTGCGGCGGGTTCTTGGAGCCCTCTTGCGTTCAGCAGCCCCGGCAACCGCTGCTTCATCGTTAACGGCCAGTTCCTGATCATTGTCCATATGTGGCAACACTCCTGCCCCTGACGTACCGCCACATCCGGCACCCATTGAGGCACATATTGTCAACACCCGCAGGCATTGACAGAAGTCAAGTGGATACTCCCAGGTTCGCACCGTCATTGGGGTGCGGCAGCCCGTGGGAGCCGGCGGATGTTCTGAAAACCCGTTGTTCTGCGTGCCACAACCAGGTGCCGCCCAATGGAGTGGCGGGTGTGCCGGAAGAATCCGAAGCCTGCCCTGCTCATCATTGGCGGTCTTGGGAACAAACCACCGGACCGGAGTCCGAATGTGGATCGGCTTCCAGCCACGTTCATTCTCTCATACCCGCGCGGGATCGCCGCGGAAGCGGGCGTTGGTCTTCCCATTGCTGTGTGGTGGCCCCAGCCGCCGGCGTTACAATCAGGCACAGGAGCACCGGACGAAAAGGACGCAACACCCATGCCCAGCATCTCCCCCGTCAGCGCCCATGAACAGCAACGGGCCACCGACCCGAAGGCCAGTGCCGCCGGAAGCATTCCGCGCATGGCCCGGAACCGGCCCTTTGGCTGGCTGCTGGTCATCACCGGAATCGTAGGCTGGCTTGCCTCCGGGACGCTCGTCCTGGAGAAGCTCGAAGTGCTGAAGGACCCGAACCACACCACCGTGTGCGATGTGAACCCCTGGATCTCCTGCGGCCAGGTGATGCAGACCTGGCAAAGCTCGCTGTTCGGCTTCCCCAACATGTTCATCGGCATCGTGGCCTTCGCCATCACCATAACGGTGGGGATGGCCCTGCTTTCCGGGGCGACCTTTGCCCGCTGGTACTGGCTGGGACTGCAGTTGGGGGTCACGCTCGGCTTCGCGTTCGTCGTCTGGCTGTGGTCCCAGGCCCTGTACGCCATCCACATCCTGTGCCCGTTCTGCATGATCGTTTGGGCGGCAATGATCCCGCTCTTCGTGTGGACCACCATCCGGAACATCTCGACCGGGGTTATTCCCATGCCCGCAGGGGCGGCCCGCGTCCTGGGTGATTCCGGTTGGATCATCACAGCGCTGCTGTATGTGGCCGTGATCGCCACCATCTTCTTCGCGTTCATCCAGGTCTTCGCAGGAACCTCGGGGTTCTAGGCCCACCGCTCCCCCAGTCCCCAGCGCCCCCTGCGCGAGATGACAGATAAGGCCAATGTTCACGAGGAACATTGGCCTTATCTGTCATCTCGCGGGGCTTTTAGCCTTCGCCGCAGCACCTGCACTTCACGGCAAGTGCGCCGGGCAAACCGTGATTACTGGAACCAGATCTTGATCTCGCGGTCCGCCGAATCCGTGGAGTCGGAGCCATGCACCAGGTTCTGCTGCACCTTCAGGCCCCAGTCCCGGCCGAAATCGCCGCGGATGGTGCCCGGAGCCGCCGTCGTGGGGTCCGTGGTGCCTGCCAGCGAACGGAAGCCTTCGATGACGCGGTGGCCTTCGAAGATGGCCGCCACCACGGGCCCGCTGAGCATGAATTCCACCAGGGGCTCGTAGAACGGCTTGCCCACGTGCTCCTCGTAGTGCTGCTCCAGCAGCTCGCGGGTGGCGTCGACCTTCTTCAGCTCAACAAGGCTGTAGCCCTTGGCTTCAACCCGGGCCAGGATGGCGCCGGTCAGGTTACGGGCGACGCCGTCGGGCTTGATCAGGACGAGGGTGCGCTCTGTAGTCACAACTGCTCCAATGCGTTGGTGGGGTTTCGGGACAAGTCTACGGGGACTGGCTTACGGGGATTGGGGCTGTGCGGGACCGGCAGCCTGGTCCGGGTGGGTGGCTTCCCATTCGGCCTGCTCGCGTTCGCGCTGCGCCGCTTCCCGGTCCAGCCGGATGCCAGTGCGGATCCCGTACCACCAGGCCACCGCAAAGAGCGCGCCCACCAGGAACATTGCGGGCTCGAAAATGCCGGTGAGGACCAGGACGAGCTGCAGGATCCAGCCGAGGCCAATGCCCCAGGGTTTGTTGAGGACTGCGCAGGCGAAGATCATGACCACACTGAGGGCAATGCCCACGCCGAGGATCAGGGCGGGCGGGAACTCCCCACGGCGCAACCCGAACACCACCAGGGTGGCAAAGAACATGACGAATGCTTCCAGGAGCAGCACCGTGGAGGCAAACATCACCTTGGTGGAGCGGCGCTTCTTCGGCATGCCGGGGCGCCATTCCCGCTGCGCTTTTGTGAGTCTCGCCATGGTCACGCCTCCGTTTTTCCGAGCAGGATCCGTGCCTCGGCCACCAGGGTGATCGATCCGGTGACCAGCACGGCCCCGGACAGGTCCTCGTTCGCTTCAGCCCGCTCCACCGCCCATTCAAGGGCGTCGTCCAGCTTCTCGGCGACATGGATGTTGTCCTCGCCGAAGCCCAGGTCGATGGCGAGTTCTGCCAGTTCGGCTGCCGGAACGGCCCGGGGTGAGTTGGACTGCGTGAAGCAGTATTCCTCGGCCACGCCCCCGAGGGATTCCTTGAGCCCGCGGAGGATCTCCTCCGCGTCCTTTTCCTTGAGCACGCCCACCACGGGAACCAGGCGCGTGAAGGTGAACGCCTCCTGCAGCGCCTCAGCGGAGGCTTTGATGCCGTCGGGGTTGTGGGCCGCGTCCACGATGATGGTGGGCGCGGTACGCACCACTTCCAGGCGGCCCGGTGATGTCACCGCGGCGAAGCCTTCCTGCAGGACCTCGAAGTCGAGTTCCTTCTCCCCGCCGAAGAACGCCTCCAGCGCGGCCACCGCCACGGCGGCGTTCTGTGCCTGGTGCGCGCCGTGCAGCGGCACCAGCAGGTCCGGGTAGCGGCCGGCTATGCCCTGGATGGTGACCATCTGCCCGCCAACGGCCACGGTCCGTGACTCGACGCCGAACTCCACGCCCTCGAAGCGGAACGGCACGCCCACTTCCTTGGCCTTCTCCAGCAGCACCTGGGCCGCGTCCAGGGGCTGCGCTGCACTGATGAGGTAGCCACCGGGCTTGATGATGCCGGCCTTTTCGTAGGCGATGTCCTCCGTGGTGTCACCCAGCAGGTCGGTGTGGTCCAGCGAAATCGGCGTCACCACGGACACCTGGCCGTCACCCACGTTGGTGGCATCGGTGATACCGCCCAGGCCTACCTCGATGATGGCCACGTTGACGGGCTGGTCGGCGAAGATGGCGAAGCCCAGGATGGTCAGGCACTCGAAGTAGGTGAGCCGCGGCTGGCCCTCAGCCTCCAGCTCCGAATCGACGATCTGCAGGTAGGGCCGGATTTCGTCCCAGATCCTGACGAACGTTTCGTCCGACACCGGGTGGCCGTCGATGCTGATCCGTTCGGTGACCTTGGACAGGTGCGGGCTGGTGTAGCGGCCGGTGCTCAGGCCGTGGGCGCGGAGTACGGATTCGATCATCCGCGAGGTGGACGTCTTGCCGTTGGTTCCGGTGACGTGGATGATCGGGTACGCCTTGTTGGGCTCGCCGAGTACGTCCATGGCGCGGAACAGCGGCGCCAGGCGGGGCTCCATCTTGTTTTCCGGCGCCCGGCCCAACAGTTCGGCATAGACGCTTTCCACGGAAAATTCGTCGGTCATGTCCTAGGCCTCCACTTTTTCAACCACGACGGCGGGTTCGGCCACGTCGGCCGGTTCAGCGGCGAGGTCCACTGTCAGCGTCTCTCCCTTGACCAGCTCAGCGTTGGCCAGCAGCGCATCCACCACGTTCTGCGCGGCAGTTACGGTGGTCCGGATCCGGTCGCTGACGTTGAGTCCGGCGTCCTTCCGGGCCTGCTGGATCGCGCGGACCGTGTCGCGCGCCAGGCCTTCGGCCTCCAGCTCGGGGGTGACTTCGGTGTTTAGGACGACAAACCCGCCGCCGGGCAACACGGCAACGGCCGCCGAACCGCCGTCGGATTCTGCCACCACTGTCTCCAGCGTGTACTCCTGGGGCTCCAGCTGCAGCCCACCCGCGGTGACTACACCGCCGTCGTCCACTGACCAGTCGCCGGACTTCGAACCCTTGATGGCTACCTGGACGTTCTTGCCCAGGCGCGGGCCGGCGGCACGGGCGTTAACCACCAGCTTCTGCTCGATGCCGAATTCCTCCGGGGAAGCCGTGGCGGCGTCCAGCAGGCGGACGGACCGGAGGTTGAGTTCATCGGCGACGACGGCGGCAAAGCCTTCCAGCGCGCCGGCGCCGGGTGCCACCACGGTGAGTTCCTGCAGCGGCAGGCGGACACGCAAATTTGCTGCCTTGCGGAGCGAGGACCCGGTGGAGCAGATCTGCTGGACCCGGTCCATGGCTTCCACCAGGGAGGGGTTGGCGGGGAAGAGGTCAGCGTCCGGCCAGTCGGCGAGGTGCACGGACCGGCCGCCGGTCAGGCCGCGCCAGATCTCCTCGGAGACCAGCGGCAGGAGGGACGCCGCGGCACGGGTGATGGTCTCCAGTGCGGTGAACAGTGCGTCGAACGCGTCCTGGTCCTCGTCGAAGAACCGTTGCCGGCTGCGGCGGACGTACCAGTTGGTGAGCATGTCCAGGTAGCTCCGCAGCGAGTCGCAGGCGCCGGAGATGTCATACGTGTCCAGCTGCGCGGTCATGCTGCGCACCAGGTCGCCGGTGTTGGCCAGCAGGTACTGGTCCAACGTGTCCCGGTAGCCCTCGTAGCGCAGTTTGGCGTCGTATCCCGCGGCAGTACCGTCAACTACGTTGGACGCGTTGGTGTACAGGGTGAAGAAGCTGTACACGTTCCACAGCGGCAGGATCACCTGGCGAACGCCGTCGCGGATGCCCTGTTCGGTGACGATCAGGTTGCCGCCGCGCAGGATGGGGCTGGACATGAGGAACCAGCGCATGGCGTCGGAGCCGTCGCGGTCCAGGACCTCGGACACGTCCGGGTAGTTGCGCAGGCTCTTGGACATCTTCTGGCCGTCGGAGCCCAGGACGATGCCGTGGCTGATGACGTTCCGGAACGCGGGCCGGTCGAACAGCGCCGTGGACAGGATGTGCAGCATGTAGAACCAGCCGCGGGTCTGCCCGATGTACTCGACGATGAAGTCGGCCGGGTTGTGGGTGTTGAACCAGGCCTCGTTCTCGAACGGGTAGTGGACCTGGCCGTACGGCATGGAGCCGGAGTCGAACCAGACGTCCAGGACGTCCTCCACGCGGCGCATCATGGACTGGCCCTCTTCGGGGGTGCGGGGGTCGTCCGGGTTGGGCCGGGTGAGCTCGTCAATGAACGGGCGGTGGAGGTCCACCTCGCCGTCCTTGTTCAGCGGCAGCCGGCCGAAGTCGGCTTCGATCTCCGCCAGGGATCCGTAGACGTCGGTGCGCGGGTACTCGGGGTCCGTGGACTGCCACACCGGGATGGGGCTGCCCCAGAAGCGGTTGCGGCTGATGGACCAGTCGCGGGCGTTTTCCAGCCACTTGCCGAACTGGCCGTCCTTGACGTTCCCGGGGATCCAGTTGATCTCCTGGTTCAGCTCGGACATCCGGTCCTTGAATTTGGTGACCTCCACGTACCAGGAGGAGACGGCGCGGTAGATCAGCGGGTTGCGGCAGCGCCAGCAGTGCGGGTAGCTGTGCTCGTAGCTGGCCTGGCGGACCAGCCGGCCCTGGGCACGGAGCACCTGGGTGATGGGCTTGTTGGCCTCGAAGACCTGCAGCCCCACGATGTCGTGGAGGGCGCCGTGCTTGAACAGCGGCAGGAACTTGGCGCCCTCGTCCACGGAGAGCACCACGGGGATGCCCGCCTCCTCGCAGACCTTCTGGTCGTCTTCACCGTAGGCAGGCGCCTGGTGCACGATGCCGGTTCCGTCCGTGGTGGTGACGTAGTCGGCCAATACGAAGCGCCAGGCGTTCTCCATGCCGTACTTCTCGTTGTCGGCGAAGTCGTCCCAGAGCCGCTGGTACTCCAGACCCTCCAGCTCGGCACCCGTGTGGGTGGACACGACCGCGGCTTCTGCATCCTCGAAGCTGTCGTAGCCCAGGTCCTTGGCGTAGCTGCCCAGCAGGTCCGCTGCCAGCAGGAAGCTTCCCGTGACGGGGGCGTCCGCAGAGGCCGCCTTGATGCCGTTGGGGCCGGCGGGCAGCACGGCGTAGGTGATGGAAGGGCCGACGGCGAGCGCGGCGTTGGTGGGCAGCGTCCAGGGGGTGGTGGTCCAGGCGAGGGCCTGCACGCCTGCCAGCTTCCGGGAGAGTTCCGATTCCCCCGCGAGGATGGGGAACGTGACGGTGACGGTCTGGTCCTGGCGGTTCTTGTAGACGTCGTCGTCCATGCGCAGTTCATGGTTGGACAGCGGCGTCTCATCCTTCCAGCAGTAGGGCAGCACCCGGTAGCCGTTGTACGTCAGGCCCTTGTCGTGCAGCTGCTTGAAGGCCCAGAGAACGGACTCCATGTACTCGACGTTGAGGGTCTTGTAGTCGTTGTCGAAGTCCACCCACCGGGCCTGGCGGGTGACGTAGCTGCGCCACTCGTCGGCGTACTTCATCACGGAGGCGCGGCAGGCGTCGTTGAACTTGTCGATGCCCATGGCTTCGATCTGGGTCTTGTCCGTCATCCCCAGTTGCTTCATGGCCTCAAGCTCGGCGGGCAGGCCGTGGGTGTCCCAGCCGAAGCGGCGTTCCACGCGCTTGCCGCGCTGGGTCTGGTAGCGGCCCACCAGGTCCTTGGCGTAGCCGGTGAGGAGGTGGCCGTAGTGCGGGAGGCCGTTGGCGAAGGGCGGGCCGTCGTAGAACACGAACTCGTTGCTGCCGGGCTCGCCGCCGGGGACATCGGCGCTGCGCTGGTCGATGCTGGCCTGGAAGGTGCCATCCTGGTCCCAGTATTTCAGGATGCGCTCTTCGATCTCCGGGAACTTCACGGAGGCGGAAACGCCGGCGCTGCCGTTGGAAGAGGGGCTGGAGGCTGAGGCCTTGGGGTAAAACGTCATGTTCGACATCCTGGGTTGAGCGCGGTGAACCCCGGCCGGGCCGGATGTTCCGTTCAGGATGCGAGGACGGCTGCCGCGCCATCTTTGAAAGACTGCACGCCCACCGCGGTACCACCTCACTTACCGGCGCTGCGTGTGTCCGTGAGGAACACCTGCTGCCCCGGCCTCTCATTACTGCTGTGACGGGCTTACCCGTCCGGTTCTACTGGCGCAGCCGCCCTGCAGGGGCGCGTTGCGCGTTCTTCCGGAAGCTCACCGGTGATTGCCGGGTCATCGCCCTATCGAGTCTACTATCGCCGCGGCGTCCTGTGCCATTCGGAGAGGAGCACCATTCAGGCAGTTGCGGGGCTGACGCGGGAATGCTGCATTGCCTAGACTCGCCTCATGACAGCTCCCGGCCGCTCCGCGGGGCACCGCCGTTTGGCCGCGGTCTCCAGATGGCTGTTTCTCCCTGCCGCCCTGCCGGTGGCAGTGGTGGCCACCCTCCGGTCAGTGCCCGTCGAGTGGCCCGTCCTTGGCGTCCAACTGGTGGCGTTCACGCCCTGGGCCGCGGTGCCCGCCGCCGCGGCCCTGCTCCTGGCCTTCCTGGGGCGGAGCCGGTGGCGGCAGGTCCTGGCCGTTTGCCTGGCCGGCTGCCAGGCATTCTGGCTTCTCCCCCTCGACGTCCGGGGACCTGCCGCGGAGGCGGCCGGCCACCCCGTCCCGCTTGTCGCCATGAGCATCAACGCCGAGCTGGGCCAGGCGGACGCCGTCGGCATCGTGGACCTGGTCCGTGAACAGCACGTGGAGCTGCTGGCGGTGGAGGAGTACACGCCGGAACTGGCGCAGCGGCTCGCGGCGGCGGGTCTGGGCACTTTGCTCCCCCACCGGGTGGCACATGCGCGGGCACGGGCCGCCGGCACGGCCATCTACTCTTCGCACCCGCTGGAGGACGCGGGAACGGTGCCGGGAACGCGGTTCGCCATGCCGATCTCCCGCCTCGACCTTAGCGGCAGCAGCGGGGGCAGCCTGCGGGTGGTGGCGGTCCACGCCCTGGCGCCGGTGGGTGACGCCGTCGCGCAGTGGCGCAGCGACCTGGCCGCCGTGGCCGGATCCGGCGGCGGTTCCGGTCCCCTGCTGCTCGCAGGGGACTTCAACGCGACCTGTGATCACCGGGAATTCCGGGCGCTGCTGGTCGGGACAACCGGCGGCCGCAGCCTGGTGGATGTTGCGGCCTCCCTGGGCAGGAGGCTGGTGCCCACCTGGCCCATGCGCGGCTACCGCCTGCCGGGGATCGCGCTGGACCATTTGGTGACCAGCCGCGACATTTCCGCCTCCGGGTACTCAGTCCACCGGATCGAGGGCACGGACCATGCCGCAGTGGTGGCCACCCTGAACATCCACGTGCCCTAGCCCTTCCTGATGAGCTTGTGCGTGGCCGCCTGCGCCACCGGCCGGATGACGATCTGGTCGAGGTTGACGTGGTGCGGGGCGCTGACGGCATACCGCACAACGTCGGCCACATCCTCTGCTGTCAGGGGTTTCTCCACGCCCCGGTACACCTTTTCAGCGGACTGCGCGTCTCCCAGGCGGTTGAGGGCGAACTCCTCTGTCTGCACCAGCCCCGGCGCCACCTCGATGACACGGACGTTGTACTCGGCTTCTTCGAGCCGCAGGGCGTTGGTCATGGCGTGCTGCCCGAACTTGGCAGCGTTGTAACCACCCCCGCCTTCGTACGCGTCCAGTCCCGCAGTAGAGGTGAGGTTCAGGACGGTGCCCTCGCCGGTGGCCCGCAGCATCGGAAGGAACGCACGGGTGAGCTTCAGTGTTCCAAGGACGTTGACCCGGAACATCCACTCCCAGTCCGCGGTGTTGGCGTCGCCTATCCTGTCCGCACCGCGGGCGCCGCCGGCGATGTTGATCAGCGTGTCGATACCGCCCGCCCCGGTGACCTCCGCCAGAAGCCGGGACACGTCGTCGTCCTCTGCAATGTCTGCAGGAATGGCGACAGCGCCCGTCGCTCGTTCCAGCGCCGCCAGGCGCTCGGCCCGGCGCGCCACGGCGAAGACAGTCCACCCGTCGGCGCGCAGCGCACGCACTGTTGCCTCTCCGATTCCGCTGCTCGCGCCGGTCACCAATGCTGCCTTTTTCTGCAAGTCCTCAGTCATGGCACCACCCTAGCGGGATCAGCCGGCGGGCCGTTCCTGGAGGTAATCCAGCAGGACACGGGCGTTGTTGGCTTCCGGGTTCTTGGCAGCGTAAAGGAGGGTGATCCGGGGGTGTGAGCGGGCCAGTTCCAGCAGCGTCTCCACGGCTGGGTTACCGTCCAGTTCACGCCGGTAGCGTTCGCTGAAGTCCGCAAACCGCTCCGGGCGGTGGTTGAACTCCTTGCGCAACTCCGTGGAGGGTGCCACGTCCTTGAGCCAAAGGTCGACGGCGGCGTTTTCCTTGGGCATCCCCCGCGCCCACAGCCGGTCCACCAGCACCCGGAAGCCGTCGTCGTCCGCCGGTGGCTCGTAGATGCGCTTCACGCCAAAGGCGGCCCGAAACTCTCCCATGGGCCGTATGCTATCCCGGTCCGCGTCCGCCTGCCCGGGATGGGTTGGGCGGGATGGAAGCAGGCATGAAAGAATTGCCCAATGGCTGAAGACACGCAGGGTACAGACACGCCCACCACCGCCCCCATCAACGTTCCGGATAAGCCGGCCCTCGAGGGCCTCGAAGCCGCGCTGACCCAGCGCTGGCTGGCCGAGGGAACCTACAAGTTCAACCCCGACACCACCCGGGAGCAGGTCTACTCGATCGACACTCCCCCGCCCACCGCGTCGGGATCCCTGCATGTGGGGCACATGTTCTCCTTCACCCAGACGGACGTCCAGGCGCGCTACATGCGCATGACCGGCAAGAACGTCTTCTACCCCATGGGCTGGGACGACAACGGCCTGCCCACCGAGCGCCGTGTCCAGAACTACTACGGTGTCCGCTGCGATCCCGCCATCCCGTACAACGCCGGCTACCGTCCCCCGGCGCAGCCTGCCAAGAACCAGCGCGATTTCGACGTCGTCTCGCGGCAGAACTTCATCGAACTCTGCGAGGAACTGGCGGTCGAGGACGAGAAGGTCTTCGAGAACCTGTTCCAGACCCTGGGCCTGTCCGTCGACTGGGACCTGACCTACCGCACCATCGATGACACTTCCCGCGCGGTGTCCCAGCGCGCCTTCCTGGCCAACCTGGCCGCCGGAGACGCCTACATGGCCGAGGCTCCCACGCTGTGGGACGTCACGTTCCGTACCGCCGTGGCCCAGGCCGAGCTTGAGGACCGCGAAGTTCCCGGCGCTTACTACCGGTATCCCTTCTTTGCAGAAGACGGCACCAAGGTGTTCATCGAGACCACGCGTCCGGAGCTGCTGGCCGCCTGCGCCGCCCTGGTGGCAAATCCCGACGACGAGCGGTACCAGCCGCTGTTCGGCAAGACCGTGAAGTCCCCGCTGTTCGACGTTGAGCTCGAGGTCAAGGCCCACCCGCTGGCAAAGGCGGACAAGGGTTCGGGCATCGCCATGGTCTGCACCTTCGGTGACCTGACCGACGTCACCTGGTGGCGCGAACTGCAGCTCCCCACCCGCGCCATCATGGGCCGCGACGGCCGCATCATCGCCGAAAACCCCGAGTGGATCACCACCGACGCCGGCAAGGAGGCGTACGCCGCCATCGCCGGCAAGACCGCTTTCTCCGCGAAGGAAGCCGTGGTGGAACTGCTCAAGGAAGCAGACCTGCTGGACGGCGAACCGAAGAAGATCACCCACCCGGTGAACTTCTTCGAAAAGGGCGACAAGCCCCTGGAAGTGGTCACCTCACGCCAGTGGTACATCCGCAACGGCGGCCGCGACGAGGACCGCCGGGAACGCCTGATCGGCCGGGGCAAGGACATCGACTTCCACCCGTCCTTCATGCGCTCACGCTATGAAAACTGGATCGCCGGCCTGAACGGTGACTGGCTGGTCTCCCGCCAGCGGTTCTTCGGCGTCCCCATCCCCGTCTGGTACCCCCTCGACGCACAGGGAAACCCGGACTACGACAACCCCATCCTGCCCTCGGATGAGCTGCTCCCCGTGGACCCGGCCGCTGACGCAGCTCCCGGCTTCGACGAGGCGCAGCGGGACCAGCCCAACGGCTTCACCGGTGATGCGGACGTCCTTGACACCTGGGCAACGTCGTCCCTGACGCCCCAGATCGTGGGCGGCTGGAGCCGGAACGAGGACCTGTTCGGCAAGGTGTACCCGTTCGACCTGCGCCCGCAGGGCCACGACATCATCCGCACCTGGCTGTTCTCCTCGGTGGTCCGCGCCGACGCCCTCCAGAAGAACGCCCCCTGGAAGCACGCGGCCATCTCCGGCTGGATCCTGGACCCGGACCGCAAGAAGATGTCCAAGTCCAAGGGCAACGTGGTGGTGCCCACGGACGTCCTGAACGAGTACGGTTCGGACGCCGTCCGCTACTGGGCCGCCTCGGCACGGCTGGGCGCAGACACGGCCTACGAGATCGCGCAGATGAAGATCGGCCGCCGCCTGGCCATCAAGCTCCTGAACGCCTCCAAGTTCGTGCTGAACCTGGGCGCCACCGAGAACTCGGTGCTGTCTGGCGACCTTTCCGTCCTGGCGAACCCCCTGGACCGGGCGCTGCTGGCCCAGCTGGCCGAGGTCGTGGCACAGTCCACCAAGGCATTCGACAACTACGACTACGCCCGCGCCCTGCAGCTCACGGAATCGTTCTTCTGGCAGTTCACGGACGACTACGTTGAGCTGATCAAGGACCGTGCGTACGGGGCGGCCGGCGAATCCGAGCAGGCCTCCGTGCTGGCCGCGCTGGCCACAACGCTGGACACCCTGCTGCGGCTCTTCGCCCCGTTCCTGCCCTTCGCCACCGAGGAGGTATGGAGCTGGTGGCGCAACGGGTCCGTGCACCGCGCCCAATGGCCTGCCGCACTGGAAATCCCCGGCGGCGACACCACCATGCTGGCAACCGTGGGCGTGGCCCTCAGCGGTGTCCGCAAGGCCAAGTCCGAGGCCAAGGTCAAGCAGCGCACGGAAGTGCTGTCCGCAACCATCACCGCCCCGGAAGCGCTCACCGCACAGCTGCAGGCAGGGCTGGCTGACTTGAAGGCCGCGTCCAATGCCCGGGAGATCACCCTGGCTGTCGGCGACGGCGACCTCACGGTCTCCGACGTTGCCCTGGCACCGAGCGACGAGCCCGCCAAGGCCTGACAGCAGACCGGATCCGCATCAGCCTGATTCCAGGCAAAAGGGGAAGCCCCATCAGCGTGTTGCCGTTGGTGGGGCTTCGACTTTTTCGGCCATCCGGTGACGTGCTCTGATGGTCTGGCAGGATCCTCTGATATTCAGGTCTTACTACCCCGTCACTGGTAGCTTGCATTCAACTTTGCCGATGGCTGCGTCAACTTACATATCACTGAATCTTTGGTTCCTGCGTCCCCTTCTTTCGAAGTGGTAGGAACTATTGTTCTCCTGCGCCGGACCACGTGCAAGGGCCCCGGGATAACTACATTCAGGTAGTTCTCCCGGGGCCCTTTCAGCGTGCTGCAGCCTGGCGTTTAGTTGAATTCCGGGCTCTCCGTGCGGCTGCGCTTCAACTCGAAGAAGTGCGGGTAGGCAGCGATGGCCGTGGTGGCATCCCAGATCCTGCCGGCTTCCTCACCGCGGGGAATACGGGTGAGGACGGGCCCGAAAAACGCTGTTCCGTTGAAGGCAACCACAGGGGTTCCAACGTCCTGCCCCACCAGCGAGATGCCTTCCTCATGGCTGGCCCTGAGTTGGCCGTCGTAAGCGTCAGTGGTGGCAGCATCCGCCAAGGAGGCGGGGAGGCCGCACTCCGCCAGGGCCTTGGTGATGACCTCGGCACGGTTTTTTTCGCCGTGGTTGTGGATCAACGTTCCCATGGCGTCGTACAGCGGCTTGATGACCTGCGGCCCGTGCTCTTCCCGGGCGGCGATGATCACGCGGACCATGCCCCAGGCGTTGTCCATCGATTCACGGTAGCCGGGGTTCAGGTCACGTCCCTCATTCAGGACAGCGAGGCTCATGACGTGCCATTCCGTCTCGATGTCCCGGACGGCTTCGACTTCTCCGATCCAGCGGGAAGTGACCCATGCGAACGGGCACAGGGGGTCGAACCAGAAATCGGCTTTGTTCTTTGCAGGTGAAGTCACAGAGGTCCTCTCGGTCAGGCAGACTTGCGGCGCTTGGCCACGTGCGGAATCATGGTGGGCTCGGCGCCCCGCAGAACCACGTCCTCGGTGATCACCACGCTGGCCACGTCCTCGCGGCTGGGAAGATCGAACATCACGGGAAGCAGGACTTCCTCGAGGATGGCGCGCAGACCGCGGGCGCCGGTGCCCCGTTCCAGGGCCTGTTCGGCAATGGCGTCCAGGGCGGCGTCGTCGAACACCAGTTCCACGCCGTCGATCTGGAACATCTTCTGGTACTGCTTCACCAAGGCGTTCTTGGGGGTGGAAAGGATCTGGATCAGGGCGTCGCGGTCCAGGTTGGACACCGTGGTGATCACGGGGAGCCTGCCGATGAATTCCGGGATCAGGCCGAACTTCAGCAGGTCCTCCGGCATGACCTCACCGTAGGAGTCCACCTTCTTGCTGGCCTCGTTGAGCGGAGCACCGAAACCGATGCCCTTGCGCCCGGAGCGGGAGCCGATAATCTCCTCCAGGCCCGCGAAGGCACCGGCGACGATGAACAGGACGTTGGTGGTGTCGATCTGGATGAATTCCTGATGCGGGTGCTTCCGCCCGCCCTGCGGCGGCACCGACGCCACGGTCCCTTCGAGGATCTTCAGGAGTGCCTGCTGCACCCCCTCGCCGGATACGTCACGGGTGATGGAGGGGTTCTCGCTCTTGCGGGAGATCTTGTCAATCTCGTCGATGTAGATGATGCCCTGTTCGGCCTTCTTGACGTCGTAGTCAGCGGCCTGGATGAGCTTGAGGAGGATGTTCTCCACGTCTTCGCCCACGTACCCGGCCTCGGTCAGGGCGGTAGCGTCCGCGACGGCGAACGGGACGTTCAGCCGGCGGGCGAGGGTCTGGGCAAGGTAGGTCTTGCCGCAGCCCGTGGGGCCGATCAGGAGGATGTTCGACTTGGCGATCTCGACGTCGTCGTGGTGGCCGCCGTCCCCCAGGTTTCCGGACTTTGGCGCATGGCCGGCCTGGATCCGCTTGTAGTGGTTGTAGACCGCGACGGCGAGGGAGCGCTTGGCGGGCTCCTGGCCGATGACGTATTCCTGCAGGAAGTCGAAGATTTCACGCGGCTTAGGCAGTTCAAAGCTGCCGAGGTCGGCGACCTCCGCAAGTTCCTCTTCGATGATTTCGTTGCACAACTCGATGCATTCATCGCAGATGTAGACACCGGGGCCGGCAATAAGCTTGCGCACCTGCTTCTGGCTCTTTCCGCAGAAAGAGCACTTCAGCAGATCCGTGCTCTCGCCAATCCGAGCCATATATGAACCCCTTAGTATCCTGCTGCCAGGCAGCCCTGCACCATTGCTGAAATGTATCCCGGCCGGCACGGCCCGGTTTGTGACAACATCCACTCTAGGTCACATTCGGCCCCAAGGGTGGAATGAAAAGGCCGGTGCGGCCAAATGAGAACTGGACCGCACCGGCTTTGGGTACTGCTACCTCGTGATCGCCTGGGGCTTGATCTTGCGTGAATCAAGGACCTGGTCGATGAGGCCGTATGCCTGGGCCTCTTCGGCGGTAAGGATCTTGTCGCGCTCGATGTCGTTGTTGACCTGCTCCGATGTGCGTCCGGAGTGGTGCGCCAGGGTGTCCTCGAGCCAGGACCGCATGCGCATGACCTCTGCTGCCTGGATTTCCAGGTCGGACGCCTGCCCGCCCTGGCCGCCGGACAGTGCCGGCTGGTGGATCAGGACACGGGCGTTGGGCAGTGCAAGCCGCTTTCCGGGCGTACCTGCCGCCAGCAGGACAGCAGCCGCGCTGGCGGCCTGCCCCAGGCAGACGGTCTGGATCTCGGGGCGGATGTACTGCATGGTGTCGTAGATCGCCGTCATGGCCGTGAAGGAGCCGCCGGGCGAGTTGATGTACAGCGTGATGTCGCGGTCGGGGTCCGTGGACTCCAGGACCAGCAGCTGGGCCATGATGTCGTCAGCTGAGGCGTCATCCACCTGGACACCGAGGAAGATAATGCGGTCCTCGAAGAGCTTGGTGTAGGGGTCCTGGCGCTTGAAGCCATAGGGGGTGCGTTCTTCGAACTGCGGCAGGACGTAGCGGCTGGACGGAAGATTCCCGGCTGACCACCCGAAGTTGTAGTTCATTGTGTTTGCTCCTGATCGAAGGGGTTCTGGGTGCCGGTTAGTTCTGGGAGGCTGATTCGCCGGAGGAACCGTTGGACGTTCCGCCGCCGCCTGAGACGGAGCCGGCGTGCGCCGCGATCTTGTCGAAGAAACCGTATTCGAGGGCTTCCTTGGCTGTGAACCACTTGTCGCGGTCGTTGTCCTTGAGAATGGTGTCAACGGTCTGGCCGGTCTGCTCTGCGGTGAGTTCCGCCATGACCTTCTTCATGTGCAGGATGAGTTCGGCCTGGATCTTGATGTCGGATGCGGTGCCGCCGATGCCGCCGGAGGGCTGGTGCATCAGGACGCGGGCGTTGGGCGTGGCGTAGCGCTTGCCCTTGGTGCCCGAGGAGAGCAGGAACTGTCCCATGGATGCGGCCAGGCCGGTGGCGACGGTCACGACGTCGTTGGGGATGAACTGCATGGTGTCGTAGATGGCCATGCCTGCCGTGACGGAGCCGCCGGGCGAGTTGATGTAGAGGTAGATGTCCTTTTCCGGGTTCTCGGCGGAGAGCAGGAGCAGCTGCGAGCAGATCGCGTTGGCGTTGTCGTCACGCACCTCCGAGCCCAGCCAGATGATCCGCTCCTTGAGAAGGCGGTTGTAAATGTAGTTGTCCTGGGCTGCAGGATCGACGGTCGCCATCCGGGGGGCCTCCGAGTGCTGTGACATGTTTATTTACCTCTCACTGGTGACGGTGACATCACTGAAAATCACTACTTGGACACTAACCGGTTTCACGGGTGTTTTGTTCGCGCACCGACGGCTGTTCGCTGACGGCGCACGATCATCGAATCAGCAGCGGGCGGCTTTCGGTCAAACGCGAACGGCCCCCGGATCGGAAGGATCCAGGAGCCGTTGCTGCGGTTCGGTAAGGGCTATGCCTTGGCGTCTGCCGTGGTGTCCTCGGCTTCGACAACCTCAGCCTCGGCGGCGTCGGTTGCGTCGACGTCGGCCGCTTCTGCGGCAGGTGCCTCTTCGCCGGCGGGGCGGACGAAATCGCTCAGGTCAACAGCCTTGCCCTCGGTGTCGGTCACCGTGGCCTGGCCCAGGACGACGGCCAGTGCCTTGCGGCGGCGGACCTCGGAAACCATCATGGGGACCTGGCCGCTCTGATCGATGATCTGGGCGAACTGGTTGGGGTCCATGCCGTACTGGCTGGCCGTGGTGACGATGTAGTCGATCAGCTCGTTCTGGCTGACGTTGACTTCTTCCTTTTCCGCGATGGCGTCGAGGATGATTTCGTTCTGGAAGGCGCGGGCCGTGTTGGCGCGGACCTCTTCGCGGTGCTCTTCGGTGTCGTGCTCGCCGTCGCCGTGGCCGTTGCCCTCCTGGAAGTGGGCTTCGAGCTGCTCTTCGACAACGGAGTCCGGAACCGGGACCTCAACCAGCTCAACCAGCTTGTCCAGGACCTTGTCGCGGGCTTCAACGCCCTGCTCCACGACCTTGGAGTCCGCAGCCTGCTTGGCCAGGTCTTCGCGGAGCTCGGCGAGGGTGTCGAACTCGGAGGCCAGCTGGGCGAAGTCATCGTTCGCTTCGGGCAGTTCGCGTTCCTTGACGGCCTTTACGACAACCTTGACCTGGGCGGCTTCGCCGGCATGGTCGCCGCCTACCAGGGTGGTGTCGAAGATGGCGTCTTCGTCAGCGCTGAGGCCGGTTACGGCCTCGTCCATGCCCTCAAGCATGGTTCCGGCGCCAACCTGGTAGGACAGGCCGGCAGCGGAGTCGACCTCTTCGCCGTCGATGGTGGCGGTGATGTCGATGGTGAGGAAGTCACCGTCGGCAGCGGGGCGGTCAACGGACTTCAGCGTGCCGAAGCGGCCGCGCAGTTCGTCAAGGGCCTTGTCCACGTCGGCGTCGGAGGATTCCGCAGCCGCAACCTGGACCTCGATGCCGGCGTAGTCCGGGAGCTCGATCTCGGGGCGGACGTCAACCTCGGCGGCGAACTTCAGGCCGCCGTCGGTGGCGGAGGGGTCGGGGACCTCGGTGATTTCCACCTCGGGACGGCTCAGGGGGCGGATGCCGGATTCCTGCACGGCAGCCTGGTACCAGCCGTTGAGGCCGTCGTTGATGGCGGTCTCCAGGACGTAGCCACGGCCGACGCGCTGGTCGATGAGCTTGGCGGGAACCTTGCCCTTGCGGAACCCGGGAACCTGGATCTGCGACGCAACAGTCTTATAGGCCGAGTCGATGCTGGGCTTCAGTTCCTCAAAGGGGACCTCAACATTGAGCTTGACCCGCGTGGGGGTGAGGTTCTCGACAGCGCTCTTCACGGTCTAAGTACTCCTGGGTTGTGGGATGGGTTTCTGCAACGCAATGTGTCCAGGCCGACTGCTCCTGGCAGCAGAGTCGGGGTGACAGGATTTGAACCTGCGACTTCCTGCTCCCAAAGCAGGCGCTCTAGCCAAGCTGAGCTACACCCCGTAAGTGCACAGGCAAGTCTACGGTGATACGCGCCGGGATTGCACATTTGACACGTAGGCCATGGATTAGGTTTAGTTGTATCCGGCTTGAACAGCCAGCCCGGAGTTTCCGCCGAAAAGCGGATCTTCCTTCGGGGACGTAGCTTAATGGTAAAGCCTCAGTCTTCCAAACTGATTACGCGGGTTCGATTCCCGTCGTCCCCTCCAATAACAAATAAGGCCCCTCATTCGAGGGGCCTTATTTGTGTCTGTTCTCCTACCCCTGCGGCTGCTGGCAGGACGGGCACCAGTAGAGGTTCCGCCCGGCATGGTCGGCCATGAGCACGATGGTGCGGCAGACCCGGCAGGGCAGCCCGTGCCGTTTGTAGACGAAGTGGACATCGTCGCGGTGGGGGAAGTGCGCGTTCTTGGCCGGCACCGGCATCCCTGCCGCGGCTGCCTTGGCGGCCGTGGTGCCATCAAGGGTCCAGTATTTCGGCGGTGTGGTGATGATCCGCCCGTCCGTCACGCCGTCGTTCATGACGGCGACGATGTCCCGCCACAGCCTGCGGGCGTCGTTGTCCGGAAGGGCGGTCCCGGGCAGCAACGGATCGAGGCGGCGGCGGAACAGGACTTCGGCGCGGTAGACGTTCCCGACGCCGGCAACCACCTTCTGGTCCATGAGCAGGGCCGCGAGCGCGGTCTTCCGGGCCCGGACATTGGCGGCGAAGCGGCCGGCGTCGCCCCGGAGGTTGCGCAACGGGTCGGGCCCCAGCCGCGCCAGGACGGCGTCGGCCTCTGCTGCGGTGATGGTTTCGCAGGTGGTGGCCCCGCGAAGGTCCGCCCAGCCGTGGCTGCCGGCGAGCCGGACACGGACGGCACCTACGGGTGCCGGCGGACCTGCGTAGGGCGCGCCGCCGTCGTCGTCCCCGTCGGCGAAAGCCTCCTGCTCCCCTACCCGCCGGGGCGCACCGATGCTGGAGGCACCGGTGAAGGTGCTGTCCCCGCCGAAGCTCCAGGCGCCGTATAGGCCGAGGTGGACGTGCAGCACCAGCGAGTTGTCGAAATGCAGGAACAGGTGCTTGCCGTGCGCCTCGGCAGCGACCATGGTGTAGCCGTCGAGCAGCGCCGCTCCCCCGCTGAACCTGCCCTGCGGACTGGACACAGCCAGCGCCTCGCCGGTGAACACGTCCCCGAACTGGCGCGCGAGGCGACGGACCGAATGCCCTTCAGGCACTACTCGATGACCTCGCCGGTGGCTTCAAAAACCGCGATCTTTTCGATCCTGCGGACATGGCGTTCGTCGTTGCTGAAGGGTTCGGCCAGGAACGCCTCGACCAGTTCGGTGGCTTCTTCCACCGTGTGCTGGCGGCCGCCCAGGGCCACGACGTTGGCGTCATTGTGCTCGCGGGCCAGGGTGGCGGTGGAGAGGTTCCAGGCGAGGGCGGCGCGGATGCCCTTCACCTTGTTGGCGGCAATCTGTTCGCCATTGCCGGACCCGCCCAGCACGATGCCCAGAGCGTGGACGCCGGCCTCCCGGTCGGCCACCACGGCAAGGGCGGCGTTGATGCAGAACGAGGGGTAGTCATCCTGGGCGTCGTAGACCTTGGGCCCGTGGTCCACCACCTCGTACCCCTTCCCAATCAGGTGGGACACCAGGTGGGCGCTGAGCTCCATGCCTGCGTGGTCGGTGGCGATGTGGACCCGCGGGAAGGCAGGGGTAGTGGTCACGTGCTAAGTCCGTTCGGTTGTGGGAGCCGGCGGCCACCCGGGTGGAGGCCGGAATGACACCGATAAGGATACTAGGGCAGCCCGGAGCCGGGGGTCCGGCCTTCCGGCGGGGGCGGCGGGCCGCCGCCGCGGCGGGCCCTGGCGGCCACCCGGGTAAGGACGTCGGCAAGCTGCGCGGCTGAGTCCTGGCTGCCGCCACTGACGGCAAGGCGCTGGCCGTCAGTCTTGCTGACGACGACGGCGGGGCCGCTGCTGACAAGCATGGCTGCGGTTCCGTCGTGGTGCCGGTAGCCCCACCCGCCATAGTCCGCGGCCCTCACCTCGGCGGCATTGGCGTCGGAAATGGCACCGGCCGGCACGTTCATGACCGGCACCACCCCGGCCAGCAGGACCTTGAGTCCGCGCCGGTCCGCCCTGATGCGGGCGAAGAGGAACGCTGTCCCCACCAGGGCCAGGACCACGAGCAGGATCCCCAGCCAGGGCACCACGACGGCAATGAGGGCCGCCGGGAACAGGGAGGCGATGCCGATCATGACGAAGACGGAACTGCGGGCATGGACCCAGAGCCTGATGCTGTCCCGGGCAAGGTCCGGGTCAAGTTCCTTGGCGATGGCGACCTGGAGCGCCCTGTCATCGTCCGGTGACCATTGCCGGTCAGCCTTGTACACCATGGCCATGGTCACGCCGAGCGATACCGCTGCACCGCTGCCCAGGGCCAGGACGGTCATGTCCACGTGCGACTGCCGGGCGTCGGCAAGTCCGGTCTGTCCGATCAGGCCCGCGGCAAGGGCGGAGGTGATGAACAGGCTGAGGAAGAGACCGGCACCCATCATGATCCGCCGCATCATGACCGGCCGCCCAAGGGGCACCGCCTGGAGCAGGACCAGCCAGCCGGCAACGACGATTCCGGCGGCGCCACCCCCCACGTAGGCGCCAAACGGTGCGAAGGAGGCACCGCCGTCGTCCGTCCAGCGGATGGCGAGTGGCTCCGGAAGGTCCGGGCGCAGCAGCGATGCGCAGTAAACGAAGGCGGCGGCCAGGACCACGGGGAACCCGACGGCGAAACGCAGGGCCTTGGCATCCACCGAATCCAGCAGCTTTCCCATGCAATTAACGCTACCCCTGCGGCGGTCCGGCCAACCCCCAGGCCCCTTTGGAGCAGGCTGTGAGCTGCGCAACTTGCCAAGGCCTGCAGGGATGAAAGAATGCAACACAGTGCCGGAACCGGGACCACCGGCCGGCAGCCGCAACTTCTCTGGAGGCCCTCTTTTGCCAGGCATGAACCTGACGCGCGCCGAAGCCCGTGAGCGCGCCGAACTGATCACCGTCGAGTCCTACGATGTCAGCCTGGACCTGACCCGCGGCGGAGAGGTCTTCGGCAGCACCACCACCGTGAAATTCACGGCGGCGCCGGGATCCGCCAGCTTCATCGACGCTGTCACCCGCACGGTGCACAGCGTGACCCTCAACGGACGGGTCCTTGACCCCGCCACGGTGTCCGATGGCGTACGCATCCAGCTGCCGGACCTGGCAGAGCATAACGAGCTGACGATCGTGGCCGACATGCCCTACATGAACACCGGGGAAGGACTGCACCGGTTCGTGGACCCGGTGGACAACGAGGTCTACCTGTACACGCAGTTCGAGGTCCCCGATTCCCGCAGGATGTTCACCGTCTTCGAGCAGCCGGACCTGAAGGCGACGTTCGCCTTTACCGTCACCGCGCCGTCGCACTGGGATGTCATTTCCAACTCCCCCACGCCCGCTCCCGTGGAGGCCGGGCCCGCCGAAGACGGTGCTTCCCGGTCCGTGTGGACGTTCGCACCCACGCCCCGGCTGTCCTCCTACGTCACGGCCCTGATCGCAGGTCCATACCAGTCTGTCCGCAGCGAGGTCTCCAGCTCGGACGGCCGGGTGATCCCCCTCGGTGTCTTCGCCCGGAAGTCGCTGATGCAGTACCTGGACGCGGACAACATCTTCGAGCTCACGCGGCAGGGTTTCGGGTTCTTCGAGGCGCAGTTCGGCTGCCCCTACCCGTTCGAGAAGTACGACCAGCTGTTCGTTCCCGAGTTCAACGCCGGCGCCATGGAGAACGCCGGGGCGGTGACCATCCTCGAAGGCTACGTGTTCCGCAGCAAGGTCACCGGCGCCCAGATCGAGCGGCGTGCCATCACTGTCCTGCATGAGCTGGCGCACATGTGGTTCGGCGACCTGGTGACCATGCGGTGGTGGAACGACCTGTGGCTCAATGAGTCCTTCGCCGAATACATGTCCCACCTGGCGGCGGTGGAAGCCACGTCCTTCACGAGCGCCTGGACCACGTTCGCCTCCGTGGAGAAGTCCTGGGCGTACCGCCAGGACCAGCTGCCCACTACGCATCCCATCTTCGCCGAGATCAACGACCTGCAGGACGTTGAGGTCAACTTCGACGGCATCACCTACGCCAAGGGCGCCTCGGTGCTCCGGCAGCTGGTGGCCTGGGTTGGCCCCGAACAGTTCATGGCAGGCGTCCGGGAGTACTTCGCCAAGCACGCCTGGCACAACACCGAGCTGCAGGACCTGCTGGTGGAGCTGGAGAAGGCCAGCGGCCGCGACCTGGACCGCTGGGGCCGGCAGTGGCTGGAGACCGCCGGCGTGAACACGCTGGCGCCCGAGCTGAATGTGGACGCCGATGGGACGCTGCGGTCCTTCGCCATCCTGCAGTCCGCTGTTCCGGAGTGGCCCACGCTCCGGCCGCACCGCCTTGCCGTGGGGTTCTACAACCTTGACGACGCCGGCAAGCTCATCCGGGTGCACCGCGAGGAGCTGGACGTCGACGGCGAACGCACCGAAGTGCCGGCGCTGGCCGGCCTGGCCCGGCCGGACCTGATCCTCATCAACGATGACGACCTGGCCTACGCCAAGGTGCGCCTGGACCCCGCGTCCCTGGCCACCGCCACCGCGCACCTTAAGGATTTCGCCGCAAGCCTGCCACGGACCCTCGTCTGGAACTCCGCCTGGGACGCTGCCCGCGACGGCGAGACCCCGGCACGGAAGTACGTGGAACTGATCCTGGCCAACGTTGCTGCGGAGACGGATTCGTCCGTGATCCTGGTCCAGCTCCGGCAGCTGGCCACCGCCCTTAACTTCTATGTGGCCGAGGAACACCGTGAAGCCGCCACGGTTGCAGCCGTGGACCGGTTGTGGGATTTGGCTTCGGCCGTCCCCGGCGGCTCCGACGGCCAGTTGCAGTTCATCAAGTGCTTCGCGCTCCTGGCCCGCAGCGCGTCCCAGCTGGACCGAGTGTCCGGGCTGCTGGACGGATCGGTGGTTTTGGACGGGCTCACCGTTGACCAGGACCTCCGCTGGGAGCTGGTGGCGTCACTGGTTGCCGGCGGCCGGATGGGGCAGGACGGCATCGACGCCGAGCTCCAGCGGGACAACACCTCCAGCGGCCAGAACGCAGCCGCCCTGGCCAAAGCTGCCATCCCCACGCCTGAGGCGAAGGCCGCGGCCTGGGAATCGATCGTGGTCAAGGGAGAGCTGTCCAACGCGCTGCAGGGGTCGGCGGTGACCGGCTTCATGCGGGTGCTGGACCGCTCGCTGCTGGAGCCGTACTCCGAAAAGTACTTCGCCGCGGTGCCGGGCATCGTGGCAACCCGCACCCACGCACTCGCCCAGCAGATCGTCGTCGGCCTCTACCCTGCGCTGCTGACCACGCAGGCCACCATCGACAGGACGGACGGCTTCCTGGCGTCGCTGCCGGCCGAAAGTGCCGCGCTGCGGCGGATGATGCTGGAAAACCGCGACGGCGTTGCCCGCGCCCTGCGTGCCCGTGCCGCCGATGTCCGGCAGGAGGGGAGCCCGGCGTGAGCCTCAGCGAACACCGGTACTCTCTGACGGTCCAGTGGACGGGCAACCGGGGTGATGGCACCTCGTCCTACCGGAGCTACTCCCGCGACCATGACGTGCTTATTCCGGGACTGCCGGTTTTGAAAGGCTCGGCAGACCCCACGTTCCATGGCGACCGGGAACGCTACAACCCGGAGCAGCTCCTCCTGGCTGCGCTGGCGCAGTGCCACATGCTCTCCTACCTGCACGTGGCGGTGAAGCACGGCGTGGTGGTCACGGACTACCGGGATGAAGCCACCGGAGAGATGCGGCTCAACCGGGACGGCAGCGGCCAGTTCGAGCGGGTCACCCTGCACCCGCACGTGACGGTGGCCGATGCCGGACAAGCGGAACTGGCGACCTCGCTCCACCATGAGGCCAACCAGGTCTGCTTCATTGCCCGGAGCGTGAACTTCCCGGTGGAGCACCAGCCCGTGACGGTGGCTCCCTAAGCTGCCCCGTCCTGGAGCAGCTTGACGAGCCGTTGCTCGGTGGCGGGCTGCAGGCCGGCCTTCCGGGGCCGGTCCAGCCCGCGGACGCGTTCATCTTCCAGGGTGTCGGCCAGGGTTTCCTGCCAGGGCCGCAGCACCATCCCCGCCGCCTTGGCTGCCTTATTGCTGCGCGCCATGAAGCCCTCGTGATGGGGCGGGAGCCAGAGCGGAAGGGAATCGGGACCGGACCAGTAGTTGACCCCCTGCTCCACCAGCCAGTCCTCATTGGCGGTGGTAGTGGTGGCGTTGGCGGCGGACGCCTCGCAGCAGGCACCCAGGAGGTCGGCAAAGGGCACCGGATCACCTGTTGCGTTCAGCGGGCCGGTGGTTCCCTGTTCGGCTGCGCGCAGGATCCAGGCCGCCAGGTCCCGGACGTCGATGACCTGCGTGGGCTGCGGGCCGATGTCCGGGACGAGCACCGCCCCCGCGTTGCGGGCAAAGCGGGCCGGCCAGTAGCCGTAGCGGTCGGTGGGGTCGCCGGGGCCGCCGACCAGTCCGGCTCGGCACAGGTGTGCGGTGCCGTTCATGGCCTCCAGGGTGGCTTCCTCGATGGCTGCCTTGGACTCGCCGTAGTTCTCCGCAGTGGAGGGTGTTCCGGGGGCAAGCGCCGGCAGGAGGACGGCGTCCTCTGCCGCGCCGGGAGTGGAGTGGTCCGCATAGGCTGAGCAGCTGGAAACGAAGGTCCAATGCCCGGCCCTGCCGGCCAGGGATGCAAGGGCGTGCCGGGCAGGTTCAGGGTCCCGGGCAACGTCGACCACGGCGTCCCACGTGCCGCCCAGGCCCGAGTAAGCGGCAGGGCCTGCCGCCCGGTCCGCCCTGGCCCACCTGGTGCCCGCCGGAGGTTCACCTGACACTCCCCGCGCCAGGCATGTCACGTCGTGTCCGGCAGCAACCGCCTGCCTGGCAATTTCCCGTGAGAGAAAGGCCGTTCCGCCGAGGATGAGGATGCGCATTGCTCCACGCTACGGCGCTAGGGTTGAAAGAGAACAGAGCAATATCCCAAGGAGTTACACACATCTATGGTCAGCATGTTGTCCATCCTTCCCGACGCCGCGAGCCAGCCCAGTGGCGTGAGCGTCCCAGGTATCGTGATCAGCCTGGGCGTCGGCGTTGCCGTCTGGCTCGTGGCCACGTTCGTCATTTCCCGCATCACCAGGCGGGTGGCGTCGGGGAGCAATTTCTTTAAGAAGCCAACCTTCAAGTGGGCAGCTCCGGCCTTTCGCGCCCTTGACCACGAACGCCGCGTCCAGCGTGCCGAAACCATCGGTTCACTGCTCAACAGCGTGGTGGGCGTGCTGGTGGTGATCATCACCGGCATGTACGTGCTGCAGAACCTGGACATCAACATTGCCCCGCTGCTTACCAGCGTGGGAATCCTTGGTGTGGCCATCGGCTTCGGCGCCCAGCAGCTGATCCGCGACTTCCTGGCCGGGATCTTTATTACCATTGAAGACCAGTACGGTATCGGTGATGTGATCGAAACCAGCGAAGTGGTGGGCGTGGTGGAGTCCATGGGACTGCGCATCACCCGCGTCCGCTCGGACGACGGCGCCATCTGGTACCTGCGCAACGGCGAGATCCTGCGGGTGGGCAACCGGTCGCAGGGGCGCTACGTTCCACTGCATGAGTCCGACGACGGGACAACCGACCAGGGCTCGGCGCACGTTGAGACCAAGAAGACTGACCAGAAAGCCGGAGACTAGCATGTCGCTTCCCATCGAGCCGCGCCCCGGGCAGCGGCCCCAGTTGATGCAGAACGACCCCTTCAGCAAGCCGGACTACACGGACAGCTTCTACGACGCCGTGGGCGGCCACGACACCTTCGTGAAGCTCATTGACGTCTTTTACGACGGCGTGGCCACCGATCCCGTGCTGCGGCCGATGTATCCGGAGGAGGACCTTGCCCCGGCGAAGCGCCGTTTCCTGATGTTCCTCGAGCAGTACTGGGGCGGGCCCACGACGTACGGCGAGGAGCGCGGCCACCCGCGCCTGCGCATGCGGCACATGCCCTTCAAGGTCACACCGGAGGCAAAGGACCGGTGGCTGTTCCACATGCGCACCGCCGTGGACGCCCTGGAACTGCCGCCGCTATACGAAGGAACGTTGTGGGACTACATGGAGCGGGCCGCGCTGTCCATGGTGAACAGCCCGTCCGGCTCCTAAGTCTTTTTCCGGCCGGCGCCTGGCGGTCTGGCCTAGAGCAGGCCGCTGCCGGTCCGTGCCAGGACGTGGCCGCGGGGTCCGGTGAGCCGAAACCAGCGGCCCGCCCGGTAAAGCTTCTGGTCGCCGTCTCCCAGGAACCCCAGCGCGAAGGCCGCGAAGGCCGCGCCGGCGGGCAGGCCGGCGTCGTCCAGTTCCCGTCCCCACACCGAGGCCCGTGCGTTGTTTACGATCAGCGCGCCCGGTTTGTCCGGCACGATCCCTGCGACCTCGGCGATGCCGGCCTCCGCTGCCGCCCGCAGGCGCGCATCGCTGACGGACCCCAGCAGCTCCCATCCGGCCCGTGGAGCGCCTACTCCGGTCCAGGACTCGGTGACAGTGGTGGGCGGAACCGGCAGCTCGACGTCGCTTTCACCTGCACGCGCAAGCCGGTCCAGGACGGACGACAACGCAACGGTGACATCTGTTCCGGACGGCTCCGCCAGCGCCATCGTGCGCAGGCCCAGGATGGTGGGGGTCGCTTCGCCAAGGAGCCGGGGCCGCAGGACGCACACGTACGCGGCAAGCACGGAGCCGGCGGCCTGCAGGCGGATGGCACCGTCGTCAATGGCTTTGGCCCGGGTGGCGAAGGTCTTCAAGTCGGCCAGATCACGTGGATCGGCGAAGCGGAAGGACGAGGTGAGAAGTTCAGTCACATCTAGAACACTACCGGTTGCACTCCGGTTGAGTGGTTTGCGGGCCGCCGTCTAGAGTCGGACCATGACTGAAGCCGAAGCCGGACTGCTGGCGCCGCCAAGTGGCGATCCCACCTCATCCCTGATTGAACTGCTGGACCTTGGTGAGCTTAAGGGCGCCCGGACTGATGAGGACATTTTCCTTGGCCCCTCACAGCGGCAGCCGCACCACCGGGTGTTCGGCGGGCAGGTGCTGGCGCAGTCACTCGTGGCATCGATCCGGACGGTGGATCCCGAACGGTTCGTCCACTCCATGCACGGCTATTTCCTGCGGCCGGGCGATGCCAACAAACCCATTACCTTCGGCGTGCAGCGGCTGCGCGACGGCCGGTCGTTCTCCGCCAGGCGCGTCCACGCCTATCAGGACGGCGTGCCGATCCTGTCCATGATCGCCTCCTTCCAGGGTGAAGACGAAGGGATCGAGCACTCCTCGGCCATGCCGGACGGAATCCCGGACCCTGAGTCCCTGCCCAGCACTGCGGACCTGCTGGGAAAGTTCGACCATCCGGTGGCACGGCACTGGGCGTACGAGCGGCCCTTCGACATCCGGCACGTCAACCCCGCGCTGTATGTGTCAGCGGCCGGGCCGCGGGATGCCAGCAACGCCGTCTGGATGAAGACATTCGGGCCGATGCCGGACGACGCCAACCTGCACCGCGCAGCCCTTGCCTACGCCAGCGACTACACGCTGCTCGAATCCATTCTTCGGCGGCACGGCCTGAGCTGGATCACCCCTGGCATGAATGTTGCCAGCCTGGACCACGCGATGTGGTGGCACCGGCCTGCGCGGGTTGATGAATGGCTGCTCTACGTCCAGGAGTCCCCCAGCGCCCATGGCGCGCGCGGCCTGGCAACCGGCAAGATCTTCAACCGCGAGGGCCAGCATGTCGCCTCGGTGGCGCAGGAGGGCATGGTCCGCATACCCACCGAAGCCGCAGGCGCCTAGCTTCGCAGTCACCGTAACCTCGCAGGCACGCTGACCTCTCAGGCACGCAGAAGGCCGGCACCCCGGACATTGTCGGGGTGCCGGCCTTCTGCGTGGTGTCAGGCCTTACCTGGTTTCCGCGCTGTTAGTCGCGGGTCAGGCGCCGGTGGGTGACGCGGTGCGGCTTGGCAGCGTCGGGGCCCAGGCGCTCCACCTTGTTCTCCTCGTAGGACTCGAAGTTCCCCTCGAACCAGTACCACTTGGAGGGGTTCTCGTCGTCACCTTCGTAGGCCAGGATGTGGGTAGCCACCCGGTCCAGGAACCACCGGTCGTGCGAGACCACCACGGCACAGCCGGGGAACTCGAGCAGCGCGTTTTCCAGGCTGCTGAGGGTTTCGACGTCGAGGTCGTTGGTGGGTTCGTCGAGGAGCAGCAGGTTTCCGCCCTGCTTGAGGGTCAGTGCCAGGTTCAGCCGGTTCCGCTCACCGCCGGAGAGGACGCCTGCCTTCTTCTGCTGGTCCGGGCCCTTGAAACCGAAAGCTGCGACATAGGCGCGGGAGGGCATCTCGACGTTGCCCACCTGGATGAAGTCGAGTCCGTCGGAGACGACTTCCCACAGGGTCTTGTTGGGGTCGATGCCGCCGCGGCTCTGGTCAGCGTAGGAGATCTTGACCGAATCACCGATCTTCAGCTCGCCGCCGTCGAGCGGCTCCAGGCCCACGATGGTCTTGAAGAGGGTGGATTTGCCCACACCGTTGGGACCGATGACGCCCACGATGCCGTTGCGCGGCAGGCTGAAGGACAGCCCGTCGATCAGGACACGGTCATCGAAGCCCTTCTGGAGGTTCTTGGCCTCCAGGACCAGGCCACCCAGGCGCGGTCCCGGCGGGATCTGGATTTCCTCGAAGTCAAGCTTGCGGGTGCGGTCCGCTTCCGCGGCCATTTCCTCGTAGCGGGCCAGGCGGGCCTTTGACTTGGTCTGGCGGCCCTTGGCGTTGGAGCGGACCCACTCGAGTTCCTCAGCGAGGCGCTTGGCTTGCTTGGCATCCTTCTTGCCCTGGATCTCGAGGCGGGCGCGCTTCTTCTCCAGGTAGGTGGAGTAGTTGCCTTCGTACGGGTACAAGTGGCCGCGGTCCACTTCAGCGATCCATTCGGCCACGTGGTCCAGGAAGTACCGGTCGTGGGTGACGGCGAGGACGGCACCGGGGTAGCTGGAGAGGTGCTGCTCGAGCCACAGTACACTCTCGGCGTCCAGGTGGTTGGTGGGCTCGTCGAGGAGCAGCAGGTCCGGCTTCTGCAGGAGCAGTTTGCACAAGGCTACGCGGCGGCGCTCACCACCGGAAAGGTTGGTGACGTCGGCATCGGCCGGCGGGCAGCGGAGGGCGTCCATTGCCTGCTCCAGCTGGGAGTCGAGGTCCCAGGCATCGGCTGCGTCGATGGCTTCCTGCAGCTTGCCCATTTCATCGAGGAGGGTGTCGTAGTCAGCATCGGGGCTGGCCATTTCCTCTGAGATCTCGTTGAAGCGCTGGATCTTGCCGTAGATCTCGCCCACGCCTTCCTGGACGTTGCCCAGGACTGTCTTTTCCTCGTTGAGGGGCGGTTCCTGGAGCAGGATGCCCACGCTGTAGCCCGGGCTGAGCCTGGCTTCACCGTTGGAGGGCGTGTCCAGCCCGGCCATGATCTTGAGGATGGTGGACTTACCGGCACCGTTCGGGCCCACAACACCAATCTTGGCGCCCGGGAAGAAGGACATGCTTACGTCATCAAGGATGAGCTTTTCGCCAACGGCCTTACGGGCCTTGGTCATTGTGTAGATAAATTCCGCCATGGTCTCAAATCTAGTGGGTTGGCGGGCAGATCTCACATTTGCAGCCTGAAAGTCAGCGGGATCAGGAGCCCACGAAGCACTTGCCGCTGGCCAGGACCGGAAGGACAGTGACAGTCACAGCGCCTTCGCGCACCTGGCCGATGACGCAGTCCCTGCCCTGCAGCACGGCAGCCTCGATAGCGTCCGCCTCCAGCCCGGTGGGCGTCCTGCTCTGCGAGACCTGAAGCACTGCCGGCGCGATGCCGGCCCCCGCCAAGGCGTCGCTGACCTGTGCCGTGGCCGGTTTGGGGGTTCCTGTTGCCAGTTTGGCCAGGGTTTCGGAGACGGTACGCTTCACGGTTTCGGTGGCGGCAGCGTCTGCTGCGGCACTGGCTGACGAGTTGGCACGGGCTGACGTGGTGGCCAGCGATTCCCGGCCGGCAGCACTGCTTTGGGCCGGATCGGGGGCCTGGGCCGCCGCTTCCTGCGTGCTGCGCGCTGCCGCCGTTTCCGTTTCCGTTGCCGTTGCCGTCAACGATCCATCGCCGCTGCCTTCAACCCGTTGGTTGTTCGCGGCGGGACCGGCGGAACACCCCGAAGCGAGAGCGGCCAGGACAACACAAGTCAGCGCTGCACCGGCCCGGTTTAGCTGCCGGCGGTAAGGGGTGGGACGCATGGTGCCATTGTGCCATGCGCCCGGTGGCCCAGCCTGTAGGGCCAGCCCTACGCGTCCGCCCGCACCAGTGGGGGAACGCGTGTTGGCGGGCGGACGGAAGGCGGCCGGGGGTGCCACCGATCCGTCCGCCCGGGACTGAACGGGAACGTTGATACCTGATTCGTGTTTCCTAGACTTCGGCGAGTTCCCCGGTATCCAGGTCAAGGGAAGCGAGTTCGCCGTCGTTGTCCTCGATGACGAGGGCTGCAGGGCCGTGGTCGTCGGGATGGCCGTCCTCATGGTCCTCGGGTTCGTCCAAGGCCGGGTCCTGCACGGGGGCATCCTCCGGGGACGGCGGCTGCTCCACGAGGGAGAGCGCAGGCCTGGAAGCGGTACGAATGAAGTTGGCCGATCCAAAGCTGAGGTCGTGCCCCACGGCATCGGCGTCGATGATGGTGGAGTGGTAAACCCGACCGTCCTTTTCCCACGTACGGATCTTCAGCTTGCCCACCACGATGACCGGCTGTCCCTTCCTGATGCTGCAGCCCAGGGTTCCGGCAAGGTTGCGGTAGCCCTGGACCGTGAACCAGTTGGTATGCCCATCACCCCAGGTCTTGGATGCCTGGTCGAAACGGCGGGCGGTGGAACCCAGCCGGAAGGAGGCTGTCGCCACTCCCCCTGGCGTGGTGGAACTCGTTATCTCCGTGGCGACGAAGCCCCGGATGGTGATGATCGTTTCGCTCATGTCTACGTCCTGTCTGGATGGTGGCGCCTGTAGCAGGCATGACCAGCATCGCGCCCGGTGACAGCTGACAGCGCGGTGGGATTTTCGTATGTGGACAAAGGTCCCCAAGTCGCCACGTGTGGAGGAGCAGTGGCGGCAGGTTGACGCTGCCGGCATCCCGGGCAATGTAAACTTTTTGAGGCGCCGGCTTGCAGGCCGGACGCTGATGCCTCAGTAGCTCAGGGGATAGAGCAGCGGCCTTCTAATCCGCCGGTCGGGGGTTCGATTCCCTCCTGGGGCACCTTGGTGGCAAACGCCCCGGTCTTCGGACCGGGGCGTTTGCGCCCCCAGCTATGCGTGCAGCCGGTGCGGGGCCTCCACAAGGGACCGGATCACGCTGCCGGCGGCCCCCAGCAGGGCACCAAATTCCCCCACCGCGGATACTGTTACTTGCCCGGAGTCGTACTTTCCCGGCGCATATTTCCGAAGGCTCTCCAGCAAGGGGGCACGCAGCCAGGGCTCGAGAACCGCGAAGTGGCCGCCGAGGACCACCGAATTGATATCAACCACCCGCGCCGTTGAGGCGAGCGCTATGCCCAGGCAGTAGCCTGCGCGTTCGACGGCCGACACCGCCCCAGGTTCCCGGGCCTCCAGTGCCTGCAGGAGCGCGGACATCGTGGCAGAGCGGGAGCCCCCGTCCGGGGCCAGTCCGGCAGCGGAGAATATGGCGTCCTGGCCGGCTACCGTCTCCAGGCAACCCGTCCCACCGCATGAGCAGTGGCCGCCGTCGGGGTCCACCACAATGTGCCCCACTTCGCCGGCATGCCCCCCGGGGCCGGTGAACAACTCGGAACCGATGACAATCCCGCCGCCCACGCCCACCTCACCGGAGACGAAAAGGAAGTTTGACGCCCGGTCCGGCCGGTGCCGCAGTTCCGCCAGGGCTGCGGCATTGGCCTCATTGAACAGGGCAACCCCAAGCGCTGTTTCGGGCAGCAGGGCGTCAAGGTCGAGGTCCACATTGGCCCAGCCCAGGTTGGGAGCGGTCAGCACGCGCGCCCTGGCCGGGTCCACCAGTCCGGGCACCGCCAGCCCGCCGCCCACGACGTCGACACCCTGTTCCCCGGCCGTGCTCCGCACCCTGGCTGCCAGGCCTGCGAGCGCGGCAAGCACCGGCCGGTCCGGGCTGTTCCGGTTATCGCGCTCCTGTACCTCGCGCAGCAGCACCTTCCCCGAAAGGTCAACCACGGCGGCGGAGATGTAGTCGACGTTGACCTCCATTCCCATGACCGCACGGCTGGGACTGAGCTCCAGCCCCACGCCCGGCCGGCCGCGACCCTGGGGGTTAAGCCCGATTTCGCGGATGACCCCGGCATCGAGGAGGTCCAGCACCAGGCTGGACACTGATGCCTTGGTCAGTCCGGTGGCGCCGGCAATTTGGGCACGGCTGGGGTGGGTGTCCTGCGGGAACTCGGCAATAGCGCCCAGGACCAGCGCAAGGTTGCTGCGCCTCACGTCCCCCACGTTTCCGGGGGCCGCGGATCCGGGCCCTGCCGCTGCTGGCGCCGGCATCACCATGACATAGCTCCTCGGTCAGGCGCTTCCGCCAAAATTTTCGGCGGTCTCAGCGCTGGACTATTGACCCAACCCTACGTCCGCTCATATAGTTCAGGCAATAAACTAAAGCTTCGCAATTCCGCGGCGCAACCCGATCGCAAGGACGCATCATGACTCTCTCCCCCACTCCCGCTGACAAATTCACTTTCGGCCTCTGGACCGTGGGCTGGACCGGCGCCGATCCCTTCGGCGTCGCCACCCGTTCCGCGTTGGATCCGGTCGAGGCAGTCCACCGCCTGGCAGAACTCGGCGCCTACGGCATCACCTTCCACGACAACGACCTTGTTCCCTTTGATGCCGACGCTTCGGAGCGTGACCTGATCCTGAAGAACTTCCGCGCGGCACTGGCGGAAACGGGGCTGAAGGTGCCAATGGTGACCACCAACCTGTTCAGCCACCCGGTGTTCAAGGATGGCGGCTTCACGTCCAATGACCGCTCGGTCCGGCGCTTCGCCCTGTCCAAGGTCCTGCGGAACATCGACCTCGCCGCAGAGCTCGGCGCCGAAACGTTCGTGATGTGGGGCGGCCGCGAGGGCAGCGAATACGACGGCTCCAAGGACCTGGCCGCCGCCCTGGACCGCATGAAGGAAGGCGTGGACACCGCCGCCGGCTACATCAAGAAAAAGGGTTACAACCTCCGCATCGCGCTGGAGCCCAAGCCCAACGAGCCCCGCGGCGACATCTTCCTGCCCACGGTCGGCCATGGCCTGGCCTTCATCGCCCAGCTGGAACACGGCGACATCGTGGGCCTGAACCCGGAAACCGGCCACGAACAGATGGCCGGCCTGAACTTCACCCACGGCATCGCCCAGGCGCTGTGGGCCGGCAAGCTCTTCCACATCGACCTCAACGGCCAGCGCGGCATCAAGTACGACCAGGACCTGGTCTTCGGCCACGGCGACCTCACCAGCGCCTTCTTCACGGTCGACCTCCTGGAGAACGGCTTCCCGGGCGGCGGCCCCAAGTATGACGGCCCGCGCCACTTCGACTACAAGCCCTCCCGCACCGACGGCTACGACGGCGTCTGGGAATCCGCCAAGGCCAATATGGCCATGTACCTGCTGCTGAAGGAACGCGCCCTGGCCTTCCGCGCCGACCCCCAGGTCCAGGAAGCCCTCAAGGCTTCAGGCGTCTTCGAACTCGGCGAAACCACCCTCGCCGCCGGCGAGAGCACCGCCGACCTGCTGGCGGACGCGGCCGCCTTCGAGGACTTCGACGCCGACAAGGCCGCGGAGCGCTCCTTCGCGTTCGTCCGCCTCAACCAGCTCGCCATCGAGCACCTCCTGGGCGCCCGCTAGGCCATGGCTCTCGTCGCAGGCATCGACAGCTCCACCCAGTCGTGCAAGGTGGTCATCCGCGACGCGGACACCGGAGCGCTCGTCCGCCAAGGCCGGGCCACCCATCCGGACGGCACGGAAGTGCACCCGGACCACTGGTGGACGGCCCTGCAGAAGGCCGTGGCGGACGCCGGCGGGCTCGATGACGTCAGCGCGGTCTCCGTCGGTGGCCAGCAGCACGGCATGGTCTGCCTTGACAGTGACGGCGCGGTGATCCGGCCGGCGCTGCTGTGGAACGACACCCGCAGCGCCGGCGCAGCCGCAGAACTCATCGCAAGTGCCGGCGGCGGCGATCCCGCCGCCGGCGCGCAGTACTGGGCACGCACCACCGGCACCGTCCCGGTCGCGTCCCTGACACTGACCAAGCTGCGTTGGCTGGCGGAGAACGAACCGGACAACGCAGCGAAGGTGGCCGCCGTCTGCCTGCCGCACGACTGGCTTACCTGGCGGCTGGCCGGATTCGGACCGGGAAGCGGAGCGGAGGGCTTGGCCGCCCTGGCAACTGACCGCTCGGACGCGTCAGGAACCGGGTACTACTCGACGGCGGAGGGCACCTACCTTCCGGACGTCCTGGCCGTGGCCCTTGGGCACGTGCCCGTCCTTCCCAAGGTCCTGGGACCGCTGGAAGCGGCGGGAAAGACGCCGGAGGGTGCTCTGCTGGCCGCAGGCGCCGGAGACAATGCCGCCGCCGCCCTGGGAGCAGGCGCCAAACTGGGCGACGTGGTGATGTCACTGGGCACCTCGGGTACCGTCTTTGCGGTCTCCGATAAACCTGCGGCCGATGCCTCGGGACTGGTGGCGGGATTCGCCGACGCCGCCGGCCATTACCTGCCACTGGTGTGCACCTTGAATGCCACCCGCATTTTCGATACCACCGCGGCCCTGCTTGGGGTGGATTTGCCGGAATTCAACCAGCTGGCATTGTCCGCCGGGGCCGGGGCGGACGGCCTCACGCTGGTCCCCTACTTCGATGGGGAGAGGACGCCCAACCTGCCCGATGCCACCGGCTCTCTGCACGGCATCACGCGGGCCAACTACACGCCCGCCAACCTGGCGCGCGCCGCCGTCGAAGGCGTGGTGTGCTCCCTCGCCGACGGTTTGGCGGCCCTGCAGGCCCAGGGCGTGTCCGCCCGGCGAATCCTCCTGGTGGGCGGCGGCGCCCAGTCGGCAGCCGTGCAGCATGTGGCAGCACGCCTGCTGGGAACGGCAGTCACGGTGCCCCAGCCGGGCGAGTACGTTGCCGACGGCGCCGCGCGCCAGGCTGCGGCGGCACTCACTGGACGGTTCCCTGCGTGGGCGGCAGCCGCCGTCGACCTTCCTTTGGGAACGGACGACGCCGGCGTGCTGGCCCGGTACCGCAGGTTCGCCTCGCTGTACGCCTAAGGCAGCAACAAAACGGTGCCCAGGAGAAGGGACCCGGACCAACGGTGGGAATACCACCCATGGTCCGGGTCCCTTCATGTGGGGCGCAGGCTCCTGCCAGCTGTGTTGGAAAAACGTGGCAGGAGCCTGCGGTCTTGCATCAGGTCAGGCGTACGGCAGGACAAGCTCCGCGTACCGCTCCTTGACCGTGGCCAGGACGGTGTTTCCGTCCGTGTCCCAGATCTCCTGATTGAAAATTTCCACCTCGATGTCGCCGGTGTACCCGGCGTCGCGCACCCAGGCGCCGATCGTGGCGAAGTCCACCACGCCGTCGCCCATGTATCCCCGGGAGAGCAGCGGGTCTGCGGCGATGGGCATGTTGAAGTCGCACACCTGGTAAGAGGCGATCCGGTGTTCCCGGCCGGCGCGTTCGATCTGTGCTTTCAGTTCGGGATCCCACCAGACATGGAAGGTGTCGAAGGCGACGCCCACCGTTGCGGACTCGAACGGCGCCGCGAGGTCCAGGGCCTGGCCCAGGGTGGAGATGAGCGCCCGGTCCGCGGCGTACATCGGGTGCAGCGGCTCCAGGACCAGGCGGACGCCGTTCTCCTCGGCAAAGGGGACGAGATCCGCGAGCCGGTCGGCCACACGCTGCCGGGCTGCCACCACGTCCCTCTCCCCCGGAGCCAGGCCGCCGACCACCAGGAACAGTTCCCGGGTATCCAGGGCCACGGCCTCGAGGATGGCGGCGCGGTTGTCCGCCAGGGCCGCGGCCTGCCCCTCAGCGTCCGCTGCGGTAAGGAAGCCGCCCCGGCACAGGGAGGAGACGCGCAGTCCGGCGTCCTTGATAAGGCGCGCCGCCTTGTCCAGGCCGGCTTCCGCTACGCGGTCGCGCCAGGGCCCGATGGCCGGGATGCCGGCCTTGACGCAGCCCTCAACCACTTCGGCGAGGGTCCACTTCTTGGTGGTGGCGCTGTTGATGGAGAGGCGGGAGAACGCGGACGTTCCTGATTCGGTGGTCATACTCCCACCCCGTTGATCCGCAGGTAGTCGGACATCCGGAAGGCAGCCAGTGCCGGGTCCCTCAGCAGACCCGCCTGGTCGGCGAGTTCGAAGGTCCTGGACAGGTGGCAGACCGAGCGCCCGGAGTGCAGCCCGCCCACCATTTGGAAGCCGGGCTGCTTGCCGTTGAGCCAGGACATGAAGGCGATGCCGGTCTTGTAGTAGAAGGTGGGGGCGCTGAAGATGTGCTTTCCCAGTTCACGGGTGGAGTCCAGGATTTCGCGCGCCCTGGCGGCGTTGCCGGCGTCGTAGTTCTGCAGGGCCACCGACGCGGCCGGGTAGATCGCAGCGAAGATGCCCAACAGCGCATCGGAGTGGTGGCTGCCGTCGCCGTCGATGAGCTCCGGGTAGTTGAAGTCGTCCCCGGTGTAGAGCCGGACGCCTTTGGGGAGTGCTGCGCGCAGGGCCACCTCGTGGGCGGCGTCCAGCAGCGAGACCTTGACGCCGTCCACCTTGTCCGCGTTGTCCCGGATCAGGCCCAGGAACGTTTCGGTGGCAACGGGAACGTCGTCGGATCCCCAGTAGCCGGCGAGCGCGGGGTCGAACATGGTGCCCAGCCAGTGCAGGATCACCGGCTGGTCAACTTCCTGCAGCAGCGTGGAGTAGACCTTGAGGTAGTCCTCGGGTCCGCGGGCCACCTTGGCCAGGGCGCGCGACGCCATGAGGATAACCTTGGGGCCGGCTTCGGTGATCACGGCGATCTGCTCGCGGTAGGCCTCCAGGACTGCCTTGAGTCCGGCTTCGCCTGCGGGCAGGGCGTCCAGGTCCAGTTGATCAGTGCCGGCCCCGCAGGAAACCAGGTCACGGACCGACTTGCCGGCGGTGGCCGGGTTGTTGGCCGCGACTACCGAGGCAGCTTCCACGCCGGTGCGCTTGATCAGCTGCTGGGTGGCGGCCCAGTCCAGGCCCATGCCGCGCTGGGCGGTGTCCATCGCGTCGGCGACGCCCAGGCCGTAGGACCAGAGCTCGTGGCGGTAGGCCATGGTGGCATCCCAGTCGAGCCGGGCCGGGGCTCCCGGGGTGTTGTCAGCGAGGACCTCGGGGATGACGTGGGCTGCAGCGTAGGCCCTCCGGGCGGTGAGCGGCGCGGTGGGGCGGGCCCAGGGCGTGGCGCCCTGGAGCCGGTACTCCCTGGTGCCGCCGTCGTAGGAGGGAAGGATAAGGGAAGTCATTAGAGCGTGATCTCCGGGATGTCGATAGTGCGGCGTTCGTCGTTGGACTGGAGGCCGAGTTCGGCGAGCTGGACCCCTCGGGCGGCGGACAGCAGGCCGAAGCGGTGTTCGCGGCCAGCGACCACGTCGCGGAGGAACTCTTCCCACTGGAGCTTGAAGCCGTTGTCCAGCTCAGCGTTGGCGGGAACTTCCTGCCACTGGTCGCGGAAGGACTCGGTGACGGGCAGGTCCGGGTTCCAGACCGGCTTGGGCGTGTGGGCGCGCTGCTGGGCGACGCACTTGTTCAGGCCGGCCACGGCTGAACCGTGCGTGCCATCCACCTGGAATTCCACCAGTTCGTCACGGTAGACGCGCACTGCCCAGGAGGAATTGATCTGGCCGACGACGTCGTCGCCGCCCGGGGTCTCGAGTTCGAAGATGCCGTAGGAGGCGTCATCGGCAGTGGCCTTGTATTCCTTGCCTGCCTCGTCCCAGCGGGCGGGGATGTGGGTGGCGGTCTTGGCATTGACGCTCTTGACCTTGCCGATGATGCCTTCGAGGACGTAGTTCCAGTGGCAGAACATGTCCGTGGTCATTCCACCGCCGTCTTCCTTGCGGTAGTTCCAGGACGGGCGCTGTGCTGCCTGGATGTCGCCTTCGAACACCCAGTAACCGAACTCGCCACGGATGGAGAGGATGCGGCCGAAGAAGCCCTCGTCCACCAGGCGGCGGAGCTTGACCAGGCCCGGGAGGTAGAGCTTGTCGTGCACGACACCGGCAGTAACGCCGGCCTCCTTGCCGATGCGGGCCAGCTCGATGGCCTCTTCCAGCGTTTCCGCGGTGGGCTTCTCCGTGAAGATGTGCTTGCCTGCCAGCATGGTCTTCTTGAGGGTGGCGGCGCGGAGGCTGGTCATGGACGCGTCAAAAACGACGTCGACAGTGGGGTCGTTGATCACGGCATCCAGGTCGGTGGTCCATTCGGCGACCTTGTGCTTCTCGGCAAGCTCGCGGATCCTGGCCTCATTGCGGCCCACCAGGATGGGTTCAACCTGGACCCGGGTACTGTCCGCCAAGGTAAAGCCGCCGGCATCGCGGATGGGCAGGATGGAGCGCAGCAGGTGCTGACGGTAGCCCATCCGGCCGGTGATGCCGTTCATGGCGATACGGATGGTTTTGGTTTCGAAGCCCATGTGTCCTCCACGGTGAGTGAGCAATGTAGTCAAGCGGTTCGGGAAAGCGCGTTCCCGCTGCTTCCATGATGCACGGCGCGGTGACACTTGGCAAGCGCTTTCCGGAAGTAGTTTGAACTGACATAATGTGATCAGCCTTCGAGCCCGTACAAGACCAGGAGATGCAGTGGCCGCAAGTACCCTTACCGAGGTGGCCCGCCTTGCCGGCGTTTCCCCCGCCACGGCCTCCCGCGTGCTGAACGGATCCGCCCGCACGCCCGGCAAGGACATTGCCGAACGGGTCCGGCAGGCGGCCGAGTCCCTCGGCTACATCCCCAACGCCCAGGCCCAGGGGCTGGCGAAATCCAGTTCCGGCCTCATCGGACTGATCGTCCATGACATCGCCGACCCCTACTTCGCGGCCATCGCCCGCGGTGTCCAGGAAGCCGCACGGGAACAGCGCAAGATGGTGCTGCTTGCCACCACCGGCGGCGGTCCGGCGGAGGAGAAGGAAGCGGTGGCCGCCTTCGCGGCCCGGCGTGCAGACTCCATCGTGATCGCCGGGTCCCGCTCGTGCCGTGAGGAGGACAAGGACGGCAACGCCGAGCTGGCAGCCGAACTTGACCGGTACTGCCGTAACGGTGGCCAGGTGGCCGTAGTGGGCCATCCCGTGGCGGGTGCGACTGCTCCCGAGGGGTACCACGTGGTGAAAGTCCCCAACCAGGAGCTCGCTGGCCGGCTTGCCACCGAACTCGCGGGCAGCTGGGATGGGGAGTTCGTCATTGTCGGCGGACCCGATGGTCTTTTGACCTCCGATGACCGGGTCCGCGGCTTCCAGGAAGGACTGGAGCGGGCCGGGCGCCGGCGGGCGGAAGTGCTCCGCAGCGCGTTCAACCGGTCCGGCGGATATGAGGCTGGGCTTGAACTGGCTGCCCGGATCAGGGCAAGGCAGCCTGAAGGCGGGGACGCCGCGGCACCAAAACTCTGCATCTTCGCCGTCAATGACGTGATGGCCATCGGGGCCGCGGCAGCGTTGCGGTCGGAGGGGCTCCGGATCCCCCGTGACGCAGCCATCGCCGGCTTCGACGATATTGAAACCCTCCGCGACTTCCGGCCGGCCCTTTCCACCGTCCGCCTGCCGCTGGAGGACATCGGGCGTTTGGCCACGCGGGCTACGGAACGGCGGCCGGCCGGCGGGGACGGCGAGGACGGCGACGGACCGGAAGGCACTTCACACGGTGGCATCACGGGCGAGGTCACGTTGCGGCGCAGCACCGAAGCGGCTGCCTGATGGTGCCACGGGGACTAACGGCAGTTCCGGCGCGTCCGGAAGCTGCCGGTGCCCGGCCCGCCATCCTGGTCCTGCCGGGCGGAGGATATGCCCGGCAGGCCGACCACGAAGCAGAGCCCGTTGCCGAATGGCTGGCGTCCCTGGGCGTCCATGCTTTCGTCCTCCGCTATCGGGTGGCCCCTGACCGGCACCCCGCCCCCTTGGAGGACGCCAAGGAGGCCATGCTCCACATCAGGAATGGAGAGCACGGATTGGCCGTGGACCCGGAGCGCGTCGGCGTCCTGGGGTTCTCCGCCGGCGGCCACCTGGCGGCCACCCTCAGCACGGCAGCTGCCACGGGAAACCGGGACCTTGACGTTCCCACAGCAGTCCCGGACCTTACGGTGCTTTGCTACCCGGTTGCATCACTGACCCACGAAACGCACCAGGGATCCGTGGTAAACCTCCTTGGCGACGCGCCGCCGTCGGACCTTCTGACGGCGCTCTCGCCGGAGCTGAACGTGACGCCCCTGACGCCGCCGGCGTTCCTCTGGCATACGGCCGACGACGACGCCGTTCCAGTGAGCAACAGCCTGAACTATGCCAGGGCGCTCTTTGCCGCCGGCGTTCCCGCCGAACTGCACGTCTTCCCGGCGGGACGGCACGGGCTGGGGCTTGCCGCGGACCAGCCCGGACCTGGGCAGTGGACCGCACTGTGTGAGGCTTGGCTGCAGCGCGCTGGGTGGACGGACAGACGCACCGGGGCCGCCACGGACGGCCGCAGCTAGCCGAGCGCCCGCCTAGCCCAGCGCCCGGATGGTCCAGCTTGCCTCATGGGACTTGCCGGGCAGCAGATGGATCACGTCCGTGCCCGAATGCAGGGCATCCGGCGGGCACGTCATAGGTTCAACAGCCAGGCCCAGCCGGTCCGGGCCGACGGGCTTGTCACCGGTGTGCACCTGGACCCAGGGCCACTCAGTGCCCCATTCGAGTTCCACCCCTGTACCTGACGGGTCCAGTACCCGTACCCGGGCCAGGCCGGCACCGTCCCGGGCAATGTCCGTGAAGGCATGGTCAATCTTCACGGGCCCCAGCCGCCGCGGCGAACGGAAGTCGAAGGCATCCCCATCCACCGGCCGCATGCCCACGGGCAGAAGCCGGTCAGGGGTTACCTCCAGGTAGGCGGCGGCCGGAAGTTCAAGCGACCAGTCGTCCAGCGGGGACGGCCCTGCCACCAGGTAGGGGTGGGGGCACACCCCGTAAGGCGCGGCAAGGGCGCCGGTGTTGGCCGCCCGGACCGTCCCACGGAGCCCGTCACCGGAGAGCGTGTAGGTGACGGCCAGTTCCAGGTCCCCGGGGTACTCCGGGCCGGCCGGAATGCGGCAACCCAGGACGGCGCGGTCCGCGGCTGCTTCCAGGACTTCCCATGTCCTGTGGATGGCAAGGCCATGCAGGGCAGCGCCGCGCTCCGGCTCGTTGACGGCGGCGGCATAGGACCTACCCCCGTAGGAGTAGGTGCCGTCCGCGAGCCGGTTGGGCCAGGGCGCGCAGATGACGCCGCGGTAGTCGGGCACAGCGCCGTCGGGGCCAAAGCCCACCACCAGGTCTCTGTCCCCGCAGCGCAGCTCGCGGAGCGCCCCGCCCCGAAGGGTGACGACGGCGGAGTAGGGTCCGTGGGCAAGGTGGACTTCGGTTCCTGGCATGGTTCCCTCTGCGTCGTAGTGTGTTAGCGCTCACCAGCCTACCCCACCGATACAGTCTTCAGCTGGCTAAAGTTGCCCCATGGACACGGCCGCCGACCAGGACCTTATTGCCTCCATCAGGGGTGCGCTCCGGGAGATCGCCGACCCTGCACGCGCCGCGGAAGCGCAGGCCTACATGAAGTCGGCGCTCCCATCGCTGGGCGTACGGGTGCCCGGGGTGCGGCGGGTCGTGGCGCAGGCGGCGCGGACGTATCCGCCGCAGTCCGCGGCGCAGCTGCGCGCCACGGTCCTGGACCTGTGGCGCACCTCCACGTTCCGCGAGGAAAAGTACGCTGCGATCGACCTGACGGCGGACCGGCTGGTGGCCGCGGACCTGGACATGATTCCCGCTTACGAGGAAATCATCCGGACAGGCGCGTGGTGGGACTTTGCCGATGGCGTATCCGGCCGGATTTGCACATTGCTGCAGGCGCACCCAGGGGAAATGTCCAGGCTCCTCCGGCAGTGGAGCCAGGACCCGGACCTTTGGATCCGCAGGGCCGCCATCACAGCGCAGCTGCGCGCCAAGGCGGCCACCGACACGCAGCTGCTCGGCGCCGTCATCGAGCCGAACCTTGCGGACCGGGAGTTCTTCATCCGCAAGGCGATCGGCTGGGCGCTGCGCGAGTATGCCAAGACCGCGCCGCAGTGGGTGGAGGCGTTCGCCGCCCGGCACCGGGACGCCATGAGTCCGCTGTCCCGCAGGGAGGCCCTGCGCAGGATCGGCGGCGGGGCCGCACGGCAATAGCGGCCGCTAGATCACGGGACGTTCGACGACGGGCTGGTGCGTTTTGCGGAACAGCCTGCGGGTGCCGGGGTCCCAGAAGATCAGGTACAGGGCAAAGAGCAGGGCGGTCAGCGCCGCGGCAACGCGGGCCAGGGCGAGGGCGAAGCCGAGGTCCTGGGTCTGGAGGTACGGGAAAACGTCCAACTGGTCCGAAATGGCGTAGATCATGAAGAAGGACACCACGAAGTACAGTGCCTTGACCTGCCAGTCGTTCCTGATGCCCGTCACGGCAAAGAGCGGTATGAGCCAGACGACGTACCAGGCCTGGATGATGGGGGCCAGCAGGACCACGGCGGCCAGGGCGAGCGTCAGGCGGCGCATAAGGCGGTCATAGTCACCCCTCAGGATCTGCCAACCGGCGATGCCCACGGCAAGCAGCTTCCCGGCGTCGAACACCCAGCCTGCCGGGACCGATCCGTCGAGGCCGAAGGCGTTGGCCAGGGACCCCACCACCATGCCAGTCAGGCCCACCGGGGCGTACCAGATGGAAATGCTGCCCGGTGCCGATAGCCCGTTGATCCAGCCGAAGCCGAACCCGTTGACCATGCTCATTGCGGTCAGCAGCACCAGGCTCAGGCCCGCTGTCAGCGCCCAATACGCCACTTTCCGGAGCCAGCCTGCATTCCTGCCTGCCCACAGGAGTCCGATGAACGGCAGGAAGAGGATGGTGATGGGCTTCACCGCGATGGACAGGGTCACCAGCACGATGCCGCGGACCTGGCGCCGTGTCGCGGAGTAGTACAGCCCGGCCAAGGCAAGCCCGATCATCAGGGAGTCGTTGTGGACGCTGGCGATGAAGTTTGTCAGGAAGAGCGGGTTGGCCACGGTCAGCCAGAGGGCCCGGTGGGGATTCACGCCGTGCAGTTCGGCGAGCCGGGGCACGTAGATGACGCAGAGGACCACTCCGGCCAGCGCCACCAGCCGGAAGAGCATGACACATGCCTCCGGTTGGACGTTGGTGGCCCAGACCACGAACTGCTCGATCCACAGGAACAGCTGGCCGTACGGAACCGGGGCCTCGGTCCACATCTTGTCGGCGCCCAGCTGGAAGTAGTTGGACAGGGCGGAAATGCCGTTTTCGTATGGGTTGAAGCCCTCCACCATCAGGCGCCCCTGCCCGATGTACGCATACACGTCGCGGCTGAACAACGGCACGCTGAACATCATGGGAAGTCCCCATGCCACCACTGCGGACAGGGTTGCCCGCCGGGCTTCTTCGCCCCACACGCGCACTTTCTGGCCAAGCCGCAGCCAGGCACGCACCAGCAGCATGCCTCCCACTGCCACCAGGACGATGGACAGCGCCACTCCGGGGGCCTCGGTGCGCATCCAGATGAAGACGGGCATCCGGCGCAGCTCCGAGACAGGGGCCAGCCAGCCCACACCGATGGAGCCAATCATCATGAACATGGAGCCCAGGAAGCCGGCAAGCAGGGGTGAGCGCGGATTGTCCACCTCGGCACTGCCCGCTCCGGCACTGCCGGCGGCCGCCATCTCCCCCGTTGCGGGCACAGGCGCCGTCATCTCAGGATTGTCCAATCTTCATGCGTTTTCCGCGGTTCACCCAGGGGCCCGCGCAGGCCGGCCGGGACACGATTAAAAGGCGGAAGGGCGACCCGCCGCGTACCCGAAATCCTAGCATCGGCAGGGCTCACGGACGTGTAACGGTAGGCTGGTCCGGTGCCTATATCTAACGAACGAATCGTCTGGATCGACTGCGAAATGACCGGCTTGGACATCAAAAACGACGCCCTGATCGAGGTGGCGGCACTGGTCACTGATTCAGAGCTCAACATCCTGGGCGACGGCGTCGACGTCGTCATCAAACCCGACGACGCCGCGGTGGCCCAGATGTCCGACTTCGTCCGTGACATGCACACCAAGTCGGGGCTGCTGGCGGAACTGCCGCACGGCAGGACGATGGCAGAAGCAGAGGCCGCGGTCATGGAATACATCTCCACCTGGGTTCCCGATCCGCGCAAAGCGCCGCTGGGCGGCAACTCGGTGGGAACCGACCGGGTGTTCCTCTCCCGCGATATGCCTGCCGTGGTGGAGCACCTGCACTACCGGGTCATCGACGTCAGCACCATCAAAGAGCTGTCGCGCCGCTGGTACGCCCGGGCGTACTTCCAGTCGCCGGCGAAAAAGGGCGGCCACCGTGCACTGGGAGACATCAAGGATTCCATCGATGAACTCCGGTACTACCGCGAGGCAGTGTTCGTCCCAGCACCCGGACCGGACAGTGCCACCGCCCAGAAGATCGCCAAGGGCATCACCAGCGCGGACGCCGCGGGACAGTCCGAAGAGTAATCTGCGCCACGTTTGATGAAATTTTGCTTCAAATCGCAGAAAGTGGACAAAGCACCCCTTCCGAGCAGGTAAGCTATTTGAGTTGCGTTTCCAGGGAGCCGCTCCGGTGGATTTCCCTTGAGGCACATGGTGGGCGTAGCTCAGTTGGCAGAGCGCCTGGTTGTGGTCCAGGAGGTCGCGGGTTCAACCCCCGTCGCTCACCCTCACGGGGCGGCACATTCAGCCGTCAACAAAGGAGGCCGCACCGGATATCCGGTGCGGCCTCCTTTTTCGTGCCCTGCCGGGTACGTGCATTGCAGCCGGGGACACCGCGAAGCCGAAGGACTACTGATATGACTGTTCTGCCGATCACCATCTGGGGCGAGCCCGTCCTGCACCGCCGGGCCAGCGAGGTGGAGGTCTTCGACGACGAACTGCGCACCCTGATTGCCGACATGTTCGAAACCAACGACGCCGCCAACGGGGTAGGGCTCGCCGCCCCGCAGGTCGGCGTCGGCAAGCGGATCTTCGTCTACAAGTACGCCAACGACGACGGCGCTCCCCCAGCCGGCGTCCTGGTGAATCCCGTCCTGACCCTGTCCAAGGTCTCCGGTGCTGCGCCTGACCCGGACGAGGAGGAAGAGGGCTGCCTGTCCTTCCCGGGCGAACAGTATCCGCTCAAGCGGGCCGAATGGGCCCGGGTGGAAGGTTTCGACGAGTTCGGGGAACCGGTCAAATTCGAGGCGACGGGCTGGTTTGCCAGGGTCATCCAGCACGAGTATGACCACCTGGACGGCAAGCTCTACGTCAACCGGCTGATGGACCGGTATTCCCGCAAGGCCATGAAGCAGGCCAAAAAGAACGGTTGGGGCGTGCCGGGGCTGACGTGGATGCCCGGCGTTGACCCGGATCCGTTCGGCCACTGACGCCACTGGCCCCTGCCTGGCGGATGCCGTTCAGCCTGCGGTGACGGTCTGCTGCTGGGGGCAGGAGGCAAGGACGCGCTTCATGGCGTCCTTTTCGGCGTCCGTCACCCAGAGCCCGTACGCAGCCTTCACGGAAATCTGCCGGGCCACATAGTGGCAGCGGATCGCCGTGTTTTTCGGCAGCCAGGTGGCGGCGTCCCCCGCGCTTTTTTGCTGGTTGGCGGCGCCGTCCGCGGCGATAAGGTTCAGGGGATCGTTTGCCAGGCTCTGGCGTTCCTTCGGACCCAACCGCTGGGCGCCCTTTTGCCAGGCATCACCCAGTGCCACCACATGGTCGATCTGGACCGCACGGCTGCTGTCGGAACCGCGCCGGAAATCGACGTCCTGGCCTGTATACGGTTCCCGGAAGTGCCCGGCCGTTACCTTGCAGGACGATCCCTCGGAGAAGACAACATCAGCGAGGTCCCTGCGAAGTATGTCATTGCGGGTGTCGCAGCCGTTCCGGTCAACATCGAGCCATGCCTGGCCGAAGGCTTCCCGGCTGTAATCGGTGTTGGGCGCCCTGCCCTTCACGGCCAGGCCGTCCAGGGCCGCGAGGGCACTGCCGCCCGGCACCGGATTGGGCTCCTGGACCGGTTTCATCCAGGCGGCGTCGAAGACCGGAGCTTCCGTTGGCCCGTCCCCCGCGGGTCCGCCGGCCGCGAACTGGCCAGCGGTGAAGAACCAGAACAGCGCGGCAATGATGGATACGGCGGCGGCGGCAAGAAGCGCCCAGGCCTGCCGCGAACGGCGGCGTGCGCGGCGGTAGGCGGACCAGCTGATGGTCACGGGGCGGGCGCCGGGAGGCGAAAGTCAGGCACCCCAAGAGCCTAGGACAAAGGGCACGCCCGGCCGCTGATATCCACACTGTTGGGGACGAGTGATGGGTCACAAGGCCGTGCGGCCGGCGGGTTACTGTTCCCTGGTGACCCTTCTCAGGTCTTCTTCCGCGATGGCCAGCAGGTTCTCGAGCTGGCGCACCCGCTCATCGGTGACGTCGCCGGTTTTCTGGGCGGCACGGGCGCGTTCCAGCAGCCGCACGGCTTCCTTATGGTTGGCTTTGGCCACGTCCAGTGCGTGCTCGAGGGTGGTTTCGTGCTGAAGTGTCGATTCGTTGTCCATGCCACCAGTGTGGTCCCGTTTCCCGGCTGATTCCAGAGAATCAGCCGGGAATTCGCAGGATGCCGGCGGATTTGGCTAGACGGCGATCGCGGCCAGGGCGGCCGCGCTTTCCTTGGCGGGGAACGACGGCGGGTTCACGCCTGCCATCTCTTCCATGACGCGGACCACCTGGCAGCTGTAGCCGAACTCGTTGTCGTACCAGACGTAGAGCACCAGGTTCTTGTCGGTGGACACGGTGGCCAGTCCGTCCACGATGCCGGCGCGGCGGGAGCCCACGAAGTCCGTGGAGACGACCTCGGGCGAGTCGATGTAGTCGATCTGCTTGCGCAGGTCGGAGTGCAGCGACATTTCGCGCAGGTAGTTGTTGACCTCGTCCTTGGTGGTGCCGTTTTCAAGGGTGAGGTTCAGGATGGCCAGGGATACGTCCGGGGTGGGGACGCGGATGGAGCTGCCGGTGAGCTTGCCCAGGAGTTCGGGCAGGGCCTTTGCCACTGCTTTGGCGGCACCGGTTTCAGTGATGACCATGTTCAGTGCAGCGGAGCGGCCGCGGCGGTCGCCCTTGTGGAAGTTGTCGATCAGGTTCTGGTCGTTGGTGAAGGAGTGGACGGTTTCGACGTGGCCGTGGACCACGCCGAACTTGTCGTTGATGGCCTTCAGGACCGGGGTGATGGCGTTCGTCGTGCAGGACGCCGCGGAGACGATCTTGTCCGTGTCGGTGATGTCCCGGTGGTTGATGCCGTGGACGATGTTCTTCAGCTCACCCTTGCCCGGTGCGGTCAGCAGGACGCGGGCGACGCCCTTGCTCTGCAGGTGCTGGGACAGGCCTTCGGCGTCGCGCCAGCGGCCGGTGTTGTCCACCACCAGGGCGTTGTTGATGCCGTAGGCGGTGTAGTCGATGGTGGCGGGGTCGTTCGAGTAGATGACCTGGATCTGGACGCCGTTGGCCGTGATGGTGTTGGCGGCCTCGTCGATGCGGATGGTGCCCTCGAAGGACCCGTGGACCGAGTCGCGGCGCAGCAGGCTGGCGCGCTTGGAGAGGTCGTTGTCGGAGCCCCGTCGGACCACGATGGCACGCAGGCGCAGGCCGTGGCCGCCGCCTGCCTTTTCGATGAGGAGGCGGGCCAGGAGCCGGCCGATGCGGCCAAAGCCGTAGAGGACGACGTCGGTGCTGGTGCGGTCGTCGCCGCCGCGCTTTCCGACGATCTCGGCGAGCTCTTCGCGGAGGAATTCCTCCAGGGTGGCGCCGTTGCCTTCTTCCTTGAACTTCTGGTTCAGGCGGGCGATGTCGATCGCGGCGGCGCCAAGCTCAAGTCCGGCCAGCGTGTTCAGCAGGGGCGCCGTGTCCTCCAGGAGCAGTTCGTCCTTGCTCATCCGGCGCGCGAAGCGGTGCGCCTTGAGGATGTTCATGGTGGACTTGTTGATCAGGCTCCGGCCGTGGATGCTGGTCACCACGTTGTTTTCGCGGTACAGCCTGCCGATCACCGGGATCATGGCCTCGGCGAGGGCCTCCCGGCCCATCCACGTATCAAGACAAGAATCAGACGTCTGGCTCACAGAAATACCTTCCTCGGTTCAGCCGTGTACGTCGTCGTACACGGATGTAGGCCACCTGATGATGTCCAGGGGCACCGGCGCCTGCAGGGATGGCCCCCAGGCACCTGGATCGCGTGCAAAGAAAAACCGCCGGCTGCGGGCGCAACTTTCGGCGGTAGAACTCCTGCGTCCGGGATCCATTCTAATTTGGCGCGCTGCAGGGAGCACGCCCGCGCTGCGTGAAATCACTCACATGGCCCGGGAGGCCGCGAAGCTGCTGCGGCTGCTGCCCTCAGTTGTGGATAGCGGAGTAGAGGTTCAGGCTGGCGGAGAACACCAGCCAGGAAAAATACGGCAGCACCAGGTACCCGGCGGCGGCGTCCACCGGGCCGAACCGCAGGATCAGGAACGCCAGGGTTGCGGTGAGCGCACAGATGACCGCGAAGGCAACCCACAGGGCCACCACTCCAAGCATGGGATACATGGCGAAGAAGGTTGCCGGCCATGCTGTGTTGAGCAGCAGTTGCACCACATAGCCGGCCAGGGTAGCCCCGGACAGGCGCCCTTTGCGCCAGACCAGCCAGGCGGCCGCCGCCACGCCCGCGTACAGCACCATCCAGGTGGTGCGGAACATCCACGACGGCGGCATCCACGGCGCTTTCAGTGAGCCCGCGTACCAGCCGTTGGAGTTAAGGATGATGGGAACCGAGGCGAGTACCCAGGCCAGGGCGGACAGAGCCAGGAAACCGGCAAGGGCAATAACCTGTGAACGGATGCCGGGAATGCCCCCTGCGGGTGCGGGACGGGTTTCAGGAATAACGGGCACGATTCAGGATCCCCGACGCATAGGGTGTGGTCAAAGGCGGTTTAAGGATGGGACAGCCGATACGCCGGGTTCTGTTCTCCCCTGCCGTTACCGGAAAGGGAGCGACGGCCATCCATCTACGAGTACCGTTGCCGGCACCCTCCAGCGGCCTACCCGGACACTCGGGCGGGCAGCCCTCGAACGTGTCCTGTCTGGCCTTGCTCCGGGTGGGGTTTACCTAGCCTTCCCGGTCACCCGGGAAGCTGGTGGTCTCTTACACCACCGTTTCACCCTTACCTGCCCTTCCCGGCCGTGGCCGGAAATGCAGGCGGTCTGTTTTCTGTGGCACTGGCCTGCGGGTCACCCCGAGTGGGCGTTACCCACCACCCTGCCCTGCGGAGCCCGGACGTTCCTCGAGCCACTTGCGTGGCGCGCGGCCGTCTGGCTGTCCCATCCGGGTCCCAGTCTACCGGCGCCAACGCACCCCTTTTGCCGCCGGTAGGATCGGACGGTGCTGATTCTGCTTCCCCCTTCCGAAGGCAAGACACCCGCGCTCCGCGGCCCCGCCGTCGACTGGTCCGCCCTGGGCTTCCCGGAGCTCAACCCGTACCGGGCCAAGGTCCTTGAGGCGTTGGGAACGGTCAGCGCACATCAGGATGCCCTCGCCCTGCTGGGCGTCGGGGCGTCACTGCGCGACGACGTCGAACGCAATACGCGCCTGCACGCCGAGCCCGCGGCACCGGCGCACAGCATCTACTCAGGCGTCCTGTATGACGCGCTGGGATACCGGAGCCTGACGCCGGCCCAGCGGCGCAAGGCCGATGAATCGGTGCTGGTGGTGTCAGCCCTGTGGGGTGCCATTCGCTTCGGCGACAGCGTCCCCGCCTACCGGCTCTCCATGGCTACGGCACTGCCCGACGTCGGCCGGCTGGCTCCCTTCTGGAAGGCGCAGCTTGGCGACACCCTGGGCGCCGCAGCCCAGGGGCACCTCGTGGTGGATTGCCGGTCCAGCACGTATGCGGCGGCCTGGGCACCGCCGCCGGAACAGACCGTCTCGGTGAATGTCTTCACCGAGAGCGGCGGAGTGCGGAAAGTGGTGAGCCATTTCGCCAAGCACACCCGCGGCGAACTGGCGCGGCACCTGCTGGTTCGCCGCGGGAAAGCCCCCGCCGCGGCGTCGGACCTTTTGAAGGCTGCCCGCGAAAAGTGGCAGGCCGAGCTGGTGCCGGGGACCGCCCGCAAACCGCACGCCCTGAACATCATCCTGCCGGGCTGACCGCCCGGCAGGATGCATGCCGGCTGCTTAGGACCACTCGTCCGAGCGGACCAGGATGGCGCCGGAGTCCGGGCAGAAAACGACGTCGTCAGCCGCAGCTGCCTTGATCTCGGCGAGGTCACCGGGGCTGAGCTTCATGCCGGAGGCTTCGGACGTCCCGTGGAAGAGCCGGGCGGCACCGACTCCGCGCTTGGCCAACGTCTTTTCGTAGACCGCCACCAGGCCCGCCTCCAGGCCTTGGGCAAATTCGGTGCGCTGGCCACGAAGCCCTGCCGCTTCCGTTTCCACTTCGGCCAGGGCAGCATCAAGTTCGGCCCTGATGGTTCCAAAGGACCCCTGGATGTCATCGACAATCTGCTGCTGGGCCGCCTGCCGCTCCCGCAGCGAGTCCAGCCGCTCCATGACTTCCAGTTCCACGTCTTCAAGGTCGGAGCGCCGCTTGTTCAACGACGCGATGTCTTTTTGCAGCGCCACCAGGTCCTTGGACAGGCCGGTGCCGCTGTTGAGCCTGGCTTCGTCGCGTTCGATGCGTGCGGCGACCTGTTCGACATCGGCCTCTGCGCGCTTCAGCGCGGCCTCGGCGTCGTGCACGGCCACCTTGGCTGCGCCGAGTTCACCGTTGGCAACGGACAGGGCGGCCTCGAGGTCCTTGATGCGGGGATCGTTCTCCAGCGTGCGGCGGCGGTTGGCGAGGCCTTTCAACCGGGCGTCAAGGCCCTGCAGTTCGAGCAACTTCAACTGTTCCGCCGGTGCTGCCTTGGCCACATCTACCTCCGCTAAATCCCTTCCGGCCGGGGCCGGGCACCGAACCGGCGCTTCCTAGACTCTAGCCCGGAGTGAGGATGAAGTCCCAAGGGTCGCTGTTGGTGGTGCTCACCAGGATCTCCACGTCGTGGCCCTGGTCGGCCAGGACGTTGCCCAGGGCCGCGGCTGCGGCAGGCAGCCAGAGCCATTCGCTGGCAAAGTGCGAAACGTCCACCAGGTAGGGCCTACCGTTCAGGGCGGCCTCGCGCGCTTCCGACGCCGGGTGGTGCCGAAGGTCGGCGGTGACGTAGACGTCGGCATTGCTGGCCCGCACCTCGTTGAACAGCGAATCCCCCGCGCCGCCGCAGACCGCGATGCGCCGCACCAGGCCGTCTTTGTCGCCGGAAACACGCACGCCCCCGGCTACGGACGGAAGGATTCCGAAGACGCGCGCAGCGAAGTCACCAAGGCTCATGGCATCTGCGAGGTCACCCACGCGCCCAATGCCTTCCTCCGGCAGCCCGTTGGCCGCCACGGTCAGGGGGGCGACGTCCTGGAGTCCCAGGGCGTCAGCCAGGACATCGGAGACCCCTCCGACGGCGGAGTCCCCGTTGGTGTGCACGGTCAGCAGTGCCGTCCCCGACTCAATAAGCCGGTGCACCGCCCGGCCCTTGGCCGACGTGGCAGCCACCGACGTGACGCCCTTCAACAGCAGGGGATGGTGGGTGATGAGCAGCTCCGCTCCCCACTCAACCGCTTCCTCGATGACCTCCAGCGTGGGATCGACCGCAAACATCACCTTTGTGACGGGAGCGGAAGGGTGGCCTGCCACGAGCCCTACCTCATCCCAGTTCTCCGCCAAGGATTCCGGCCACAGCTCCTCAACCGCAAGCAGCAGTTCGGCCAGTGTGGGGGCGTCCCCGGAACCGGCCGGAGCTGGCGTGTCGGAGGAGGCTCCGCCGTCGTGATCTGCCTGGCCGGTAACGTCGGTGTCCACAGGTTCCATAGTCTTAGTTTTACCCCATCGGCTTCCCGCCTCCGCTGTTCTGCGGCACCGCGGCGGGCTGCCGGGGAATCTTCCGGCGCCGTCAACCATTGAAGAGGTCATGAAAACTTTTGTTCTTGGCGGAGGCTGCTTCTGGTGCCTTGACGCCGTCTACCAGAAGACCAGGGGCGTCACCTCCGTGGTGTCCGGCTACACCGGCGGGCACGATCCCCACCCGGACTACTACTCGGTCTGCAGTGGAACCACGGGCCACGCCGAAGTTGTGGCGGTGACCTTTGATGAGGACATCATCCCGGCGGAGGTTGTCCTGGACATGTTCTTCGCCCTGCACGATCCCACCACGCTGAACCGGCAGGGATACGACGTGGGCACCCAGTACCGCTCCTCGATGTTCTATGAAACCGACGAGGAGAAAATACTGTTCGAAGAAGCAATCGACCGCAACCAGGCGCTGTGGACGCATCCCATCGTCACCGAGGTCAGCCGGCTGCCGCGGTTCCATGTGGCGGAGGAATTCCACCAGGATTACTACGCCAAGCATCCGGAGCAGGGGTACTGCCAGGTGATCATCAACCCCAAGCTGGCCAAGGCACGGAAATATTACTCTGCATGGCTTAACGCTTAGCCCACCGTTACGCGGCCTCGTTAGGCTGACCTCAGTATTCACCCCTTAGAGATAGGCGTATTTACATGGCACGGATCTATGACGATGTAACGCAGCTGGTCGGCGGGACCCCGCTGGTTCGGTTGAACCGGCTCAGCGAGGGGCTGGACGCCACCGTTGCCGTGAAGCTGGAGTTCTACAACCCGGCCAACAGCGTCAAGGACCGTATCGGTGTGGCCATCATCGATGCCGCTGAAAAGTCGGGTGCCTTGAAGCCCGGCGGCACCATCGTCGAAGGCACCTCCGGCAACACTGGAATTGCCCTGGCCATGGTGGGTGCGGCCCGCGGCTACAAGGTCATCCTCACCATGCCGGAGACCATGTCCACCGAACGCCGGGTCATGCTGCGCGCCTTCGGTGCCGAGATTGTGCTTACCCCGGGATCCGAGGGTATGCGCGGCGCAGTGGAGAAGGCCCAGGAAATCGTGGCCAACACCGAGAACTCCATCTGGGCACAGCAGTTCGCCAACGAAGCCAACCCGGAGATCCACCGCAAGACCACTGCCGAGGAGGTCTGGGCCGACACTGACGGCGCCGTGGACATCTTCGTGGCAGGCATCGGCACCGGGGGAACCATCACCGGCGTCGGACAGGTCCTGAAGGAGCGCAAGCCGGGCGTGCAGATCGTCGCCGTGGAGCCCAAGGACTCCGCCATCCTGAACGGCGGCGCCCCCGGCCCGCACAAGATCCAGGGCCTGGGCGCCAACTTCATCCCGGAACTGCTGGACACCAATGTCTATGACGAGGTCCTGGACGCCACCCTCGAGGATTCGGTCCGCGTGGCCCGTGAACTCGGCATCAAGGAGGGCATCCTTGGCGGCATCTCGTCGGGCGCCATCGTCTGGGGCGCCCTGGAGCTGGCCAAGCGTCCGGAAAACGCAGGCAAGCTGATCGTGGCCGTCGTGTGCGACTTCGGTGAGCGTTACATCTCCACCGTCCTCTATGACGACATCCGCGGCTGATCAGTCCGCCGTCCGCCCGTTTCCTGTAGAAAGAACTTTGTGGGCTTTTTCGCAAGACTAAAGGAAGACCTCGACGCCGCCCGCTCCCATGACCCGGCGGCTCGAGGTTCTTTTGAGAACTTTTTCGCCTATTCCGGCCTGCATGCCATCTGGATCCACCGGCTGACCCACCGCATGTGGCAGAAGCCGGAGCTGCGGTTCCCGGCCCGGCTCCTGTCGCAGCTGGGCAGGTCCTGGACCGGCATCGAGATTCATCCAGGCGCCACCATTGGCCGCCGCTTCTTCATTGACCACGGCATGGGCGTGGTCATCGGCGAGACGGCCGAGATCGGCGAGGACGTGATGATCTATCACGGCGTGACGCTGGGGGGCCGTTCCTTGGCCAGGATCAAGCGGCACCCCACCATCGGCGACCGGGTGACCATCGGTGCGGGCGCAAAGATCCTGGGGCCCATCACCATCGGCCGGGACAGCGCCGTGGGTGCCAACGCCGTGGTGGTCAAGGATGCGCCGCCGGAGTCCATCATCACCGGGGTTCCCGCCAAGTGGCGGCACCGTGATGCACAGCGGGAAACGAAGCCCGCGGTGGACCCGGCAGAATACGACATCGAGTACCGGATCTGATGGTTTAGCAGGAACAACAAAAGGCGGGCAGGTCCCCGGTTTACCGGAGTCCTGCCCGCCTTTGTCATGCGGCGGCAGGTGCTAGTGCGTGTCCACCGCTTCAACCTCGGACTTGTCCTCGCCCCAGAGGGTGTGGAAGGTTCCTTCGGTGTCGATCCGGCCATAGGTGTGGGCGCCGAACAGGTCGCGCTGGCCCTGGATCAGGGCGGCGGCCACGCGCTTGCGGCGGAGGCCGTCGTAGTATGCCAGCGATGACGAGAACACCGGCACGGGGATGCCGAGCTGGACAGCGGTGGCAACAACGCGGCGCCAGGCCGGCAGGGCGTCTGCAATGGCCTTGGTGAACGCCGGCGCGAAGAGCAGGTTTGCCGGCTTCTCGTCGGCGGCGTAGGCCTTGGTGATGTCCTTGAGAAGCTCTGCGCGGATGATGCAGCCCGCCCGCCACAGGGACGCGATTTCGTCCAGCTTCAGGTCCCAGCCGTATTCCTTGGCTGCGGAGGTGAGCATGTCCAGGCCCTGGGCGTAGGAGACAAGCTTGGAGGCGTAGAGCGCCTGGCGGACGTCCTCGACGAACGTCTCCGGGATTTCCACCGTGGCCTCGTTGCCGGCCAGCAGCTCCTGGCCCAGCTTGCGCTGTGCGGCCTGGGAGGAGAGGGCACGGGCAAAGACAGACTCGGCGATGCCGGATACCGGCGATCCCAGTTCCAGGGCGGAGATGACGGTCCAGCGGCCTGTGCCCTTCTGGCCTGCTGCGTCAACGACGACGTCGACGAACGGCTTGCCGGTTTTGGCGTCAACGTGGCCCAGGACCTCGGCGGAGATCTCGATCAGGAACGACGACAGGTCACCCTTGTTCCACTCGGAGAAGATTTTTGCCTGCTCGGCGGGCTCGATGCCGGCGCCGGAGCGGAGCAGGTCGAAGGCCTCGCCGATGACCTGCATGTCGGCGTATTCGATGCCGTTGTGGACCATCTTGACGAAGTGCCCCGCACCGTCGGTGCCGATCCACGCGCAGCAGGGCTCGCCGTCGACCTTCGCTGAGATCTTTTCGAGCAGCGGGCCGAGGGCCTTGTAGGACTCCTTGGAACCGCCGGGCATGATGGACGGGCCGTTCAGGGCACCTTCCTCGCCGCCGGAGACACCGACGCCCACGAAGTGCAGGTCCTTCTTGGCCAGCGCGGCCTCCCGGCGGCGGGTGTCCTCGTAGTGGGAGTTTCCGGCGTCGATGATGATGTCGCCCGGTTCCAGCAGCGGCTCCAGCTGCTCGATGACCGAGTCCACGGGCTTGCCGGCCTTGACCATGATGAGGACGCGGCGCGGCTTCTCCAGGGAGTCAACCAGTTCCTGCAGGCTTTCGGTCCGGATGAAGTGACCCTCCGAGCCGTGCTTTTCCAGCAGTGCGTCCGTCTTCTCCACGGACCTGTTGTGCAGTGCAACCGTGAACCCGTTGCGGGCCAGGTTGCGGGCAAGGTTGGCGCCCATGACGGCGAGGCCGGTGACACCGATGTGTGCAGACATCAATAACTCCAATTCATTGTTCGCCTCGGCTGCCGGCTTCCGCGGACGGAAGTCACCGGGGCAGATCAGGGGGTCGGAATAAAGCATATATATTCTTGGTGTGACGCGAAAGTGGCAGCCACGGAATGGGACTGTTTGTGTCGGTTCCGGTCCAGGCCTGCTGCCAGCCACGTGGTTGCCAACAACTAGGCTTAGCAGCATGACCAGCAGCCTCCACCACCGTGCCATCGACAATCTGGGCACCCGGATCATCTCGGGGGAACTCCCTGCGGGCCACGTGATGCTCGCGGAGCAGTTGGAGGATGAGCTGAAAGTATCCCGTTCGGTGATCCGGGAAGCGGTCCGGGTCCTGCAGTCCCTGGGCCTGGTGGAAACCACCAAGCGGGTAGGGATCCGGGTGCTGCCCGCCAGCCGCTGGAATCCTTTCGATCCCCAGGTGATCCGGTGGCGGCTGGCAAGTAATGCACGGGGCGCCCAGCTGCGCTCCCTTGCCGAGCTGCGCGCGGCCGTGGAGCCTGCGGCTGCCGAGCTGGCCGCGCAGAACGCTCCGGCGGCGCTGCGGATGGAGCTCGTGGACGTAGCCCGGGCCATGCGGGAGGCCGGCAACAACGGCGAGGTGACCCGCTTCCTGGAGCTGGACATCCGTTTCCATTCCCTGCTGCTCTCAGGTTCCGGAAACGAGATGTTTGCCAACCTCATGGGCCAGGTTGCGGAAACCCTGACAGGCCGCACCGTCCACGGCCTGATGCCCGACCACCCCCATCAGGCTGCCCTGCAGTGGCATGAGGATGTGGCGGAGGCGATCGCCCGGGGTGACGCCGTGTCTGCGCGTGAAGCTTCGGACCGGATCATGCGGCGCACCATGTCGCAAATGGCCGATACCTGGACGGAACAGCCGCGGGTGTTTATCCCGGTTCGGCAGTAAGCATCAGCCGGAGCCGGGGAGCCCGTGAATCTTTCATGACACGTGACTTTTTGTTTCCGGGAGTTCACGGTATATTCATTCCAGGCCCTCCACCGCGGCATCCCCCAATAGTCGCGGTGGAGGGTTTTCCAATGCCCGGACCTACGCACCGGGCCAGGCCTCCCAGGCAGCACCGGCCACTTGTTCCCTCAACTGCCAGCCGCCGCCCAGTCCGTCCCGCTGGAGGTACATGGTGGTCAGGGCCGACCTGCCGTTGTTTCCCAGCCTGACCTGCACCTGCAGGACTTCGACGTCCACACCGCTGCTGCCCTTGGGCATCCGGCGGCTGGTTTCCCACCAGTTGATGCGCTCGAACCACCTCACGGGCTCGGCACCCACGGCCCATTCCCTGCCCTGGCTGAGCAACGCCGTCGGCATTCCATCGCTGTTTGTGTGCACTATGATCTGTTCCATTCCTGCAAGCTATGGCAAGGCACCGACAATCAGGCCCAGCGAGCGGCAGAGTGAGCGGCACAGCAAAAAACCCCGGTTCACCGCCATAAGGCGGTGAACCGGGGTTTTTCCTGGTGGGTCCTACCGGGATCGAACCGATGACATCCACGGTGTAAACGTGGCGCTCTACCAGCTGAGCTAAAGACCCAAATCACGCGGTTTCCGGCCGTTCCGCCGTAACCAACGAACATAGACTCTACCCGACGGGGGGCCGGAAACGCGAATCCATGGAACCCTACAGGGCAGGAAGTTCCGCGGCGAGGTAATCCAGTGCCTCACTGACACCGGATTCAAGCTTGATGGTTGCCTTGTCATCGCCGCGGGTAGTGCCCCGGTTGATGATGACTACCGGCTTGGATTCCTTGGCAGCGTGCCTCACGAACCGAAGGCCGCTCATGACCGTCAGCGACGAACCGGCCACAACCAGGGCCGCAGCCCCGTCAACCATTGCGTACGAGCGTTCCACCCGGTCCTTGGGTACGTTTTCCCCAAAGTAGACGAAGTCCGGCTTCAGCGTGCCGCCGCAGGCAGGGCAGATGGCCACCACGAAGCTGGTGATGAGGGCCTGGTCCTCTACGGTGGCGTCGGCGTCCGGGGCCATTTCCACCAGTCCGCCGGCCGCTGCCCGTTCAAGGAAGCCCGGGTTGAGCTCTTCGAAGACACCTGCCAGCAGGTGCCTGGAGTAGGTACGCCGGCAGTCCAGGCATACCACCTGGTCATACCTGCCGTGCAGATCCACCACGTTGCTGCTGCCGGCGTCCTGGTGCAGGCGGTCAACGTTCTGGGTAATCAGGCCGGTGAGGTAGCCTCGCCGCTCCAGTTCAGCGGCGGAATAGTGGCCCTGGTTCGGATCTGCGTGCCGCATGTGGGACCAGCCGATGTGGTTCCTGGCCCAGTACCGCTGCCGGTTGGCTGGGTCCCGGACGAACTCCTGGTAGGTCATGGGCGAGCGGGGCGGCGACTCCGGACCACGGTAATCCGGAATGCCGGAGTCGGTACTCAGCCCGGCGCCCGTCAGCAGGGCGAAGGGGGCGCCGGCGAGAAGGTCGCGGATCCGGGCCAGAACCTCGAGGTCACTGCCTGACGGCGGAGCGGGGGCCACCGGCGGCATACTGGCAAAGCCGGTCAGGCCTGTCCCCCGCCGCTGCCCAGCCATGCTTCCTCAGGCCTGCTTCAGATCCGCCAGGGCAGCACGGTATTCGCTGAAGTCGCGTGCCTGGCCGCGGGGGTTGACCACGCTGTAGCGGATCCTGCCGTCACCATCGATGATGAACGTGGCCCGCTTTGCCATGCCACTGTCGGCGTCGAACACGCCGTAGGCATCCGCCACGGCGCCATGCGGCCAGAAGTCTGCCAGGAGGTCGAAGGCGTAGCCTTCCTGCGCCGCGTAGGCGCGGAGGCTGAACTTGCTGTCCACGGACACGCCCAGGACCACCGCATTTGAATCCTCGAACAGGCCCAGATTGTCCCGGATTTCGCATAATTCACCGGTGCAGATACCGGAGAACGCAAAGGGGTAAAAGACCAGCGCCACATTTTGTCCCCGGAAAGAGGACAGCCTCACGGGCTCGCCGTATTGGTTGGCCAGCTCAAAATCGGGGGCTGCAGCGCCTATTGAAGGAACGGCTGCGGCGTTGGCCTCAACCGCTGCCGTCACTTGTTCTTCCTGCTGACCAGGCGGACCGCGCTCCAGTCCTTTGAGACACCGGCTGAGGTGGTGACATGCAGACCGGCCGTGGGAGCAGCTTCCTGGATCTCCGCCGGCGAAACGTAGCCGTCCCGGCCTGACTTGGGGGTAAGCACCCAGACAACGCCGTTTTCGCTCAGGGTGGTGAGCGAATCCATCAGGCTGTCCACCAGATCCCCATCGCCGTCACGCCACCAGAGGATGACTGCGTCCGCTACCTCATGGTCGTCCTCGTCCAGCAATTCGGCACCGGTGAGGTCCTCAATATCGTCACGCAAGTCGAAATCGACGTCGTCGTCGTAACCGAACTCCTGAATCAGATCCCCATTTTTGAAACCCAATTTTTCCGCCACATTTACCGAAGTGGCGGCGTCGGCCTCGCTCACGTGTTCCTCCAATACCTCATATATGCGGTGCGCATAGTGATTTCCATTACTCCCAAGCCAACACCCTTTGTGCCTGCGCTTCAAGCTGCCGCCCCCTGAGCTGCGCATATTCTGCGTCACATCCGGCTGCGGCACCCCCGTCGCAGGGGCTTTTCGTCACACAACCAGTATGACGAACGAAATACAACTGCAGCACCCGGGCTGCAGCTACGCATCGTGTTGCCGTCAGGGCTAGAGTGGCTGATGACAACTATGCCTGCCGGACGACAACCATGTGACTCCGTGCAGACACAGGAGCGCTAGGAAGCTGCCCGGCACACATGACCGGGCTGTTGTAACCGATACGTCGCACACGGCGTATATACGCCGGGCAGTCACCCTGCCTGGCCTGAGTGCGCCGATTCATGCGCGCAAAGAGAGGTTGGACGTGGCTGCAGGAGAAGAGACCTCCCATATCCTCAGCGGGTTGACTAACCAGCTGCCTGATCGTGATCCGGAAGAGACTGCCGAGTGGGTTGAGTC
>NZ_JBQCMK010000003.1:0-477067 GCF_051965175.1 Arthrobacter sp. SAFR-044 | reverse complement strand
GCCGGCAGGCAAGCGGACAGCCACGCCATCCCATCCTGGTCCGGCCGGAACTCCACCCGCCGATCAGCCACCCCCTTCGCATGGCGTTTCTCGATACTCTCGGCGTGGTGGCGTTCCCGCCACGTCCGGGCCTTGGCCCTGAACCGGTGCGCCGGCATCTGCCCCACAGGGCACCCCCGCGCCGGGTCCGGGGCTTCAGGGTCAAGGAAATGCGCCTCCAACGCCACCGCCCCGGCAGCATCAAGGCTGGCCGTCTCATCAGCCATCACCACCGCGTGCTGCCACGACAGGGTCCCGGCCTGCAGCCCAGCAAGGGTTCGCGGCAACGAGAAAACAACGGCGTGCGAAGTAGCTAGGAACGATGACGCCGCCCGAGGCCCAAGCGCCAAAACGCACCCGATCTCCGCCGCGACCGCCATCTCCTGCGCCTGCACCGGTACATCCGGCCCGGCAACCGCATCGGCGCTCTCCGCGTATTTGACCGCAGCCTTCGCCTTCAAACCTGCGAAACCGGCCTCGGCCTCCCGGGCACCGGCCAGAACGTCAAGGCACCCATCAGCGAAACCAGCCAACGGATCAGCCGCCGAAAACGACTCAGAACCACACCCATCCACCTCCGCATTCAACACAGCAAGGGCAGACCTGATGTCCTCTAAGGCCTTCTCCACCGCCGCTTTCCCCATAAAGCAATCATGACAAGGGGGTATGACATTCTGGCTGTGAAGCGTTCAGCTCAAACCTGCATCCCACTTTCCAACAACTGCTCCAGCCCCTGTTTGAAGCCTGACCTTCCCCCATGGGCAGGATGCCTGATCTTGGGCACAGCGAGGCCGCTGCGCTGCAGGCTGTGCTGGGCCACGTTGCCCACCGCCACTATGGAGGTAGTACCGAACAGCTCCGCCAAGTCCTGCCAGAAGGGAGTCCCCAGTATCGTCTCCGAACGCCTGGGCGTGCGGTTGGACAACGGCTGCCCCGGCTTGTGGGTGTGCCAGGGAAAGGCACTCCACAGCAGCGGAAGGAACCCCACTTCTTCCAGGACTTGCCAGAGCACGGTGGCGGTGGGCTCGGCGGCTACCCCTGCAGCTTCGGGCGGCAGCACGTAGCCCTTGCCGGGGCCGAAGAGCCCGAAGCTGTTGGCGGGCCCTCCGAGAATGACCCTGTTAGTGAAGGGCACCCCGGTGATCCGCATACCCCTGAAGCCCGGAGCCTCGCCAACCAGCAGAATCTTTGGCCGGCGTTCCAGCATCTCCTGCAGGTAAATTTCCAGATTGCGCCGACGGAGCGCATTCTCCGGAACTGCGTGACTGAAGAAATTGTTGGCGGAAACACCCGTGTCAACGGCTGCAAGCCGCTCAACGAATGCCGTGATGCCGGAAGCAGGCTCCACCCCAGCCACCTTGGACGCTGCAGTTACCAGCGCGGGTGGATGGCCTCGCGGAAGTAGTGGTCGTAGATCCAGCGGACGCCGTCGTCGAACTCCTTGCTTATGCTGACGGTCGCCGCGGCAGCATTGGACTGTGCCTGCTCCACGTTGCGGGCCCCGGGGATGACGGTGGTGACGCCGTCCTGGGCAGCGATCCAGGCGATGGCTGCCTGGGCGGTGGTGGCGCCCTCCGGCACCAGCTGCTCGAACTCCTTCACCGCTTTTAGGCCCAGCTCGTAATCCACGCCCGAGAAGGTCTCCCCGACGTCGAAGGCCGCGCCCTTACGGTTGTAGTTCCGGTGGTCGTTTTCGGCGAAGGTGGTCTCTTTCGAGTACTTGCCGGACAGCAGGCCGGAAGCCAGCGGCACGCGGGCGATGATGCCCACGCCTGCGGCCTTGGCGGCCGGGAGGACCTCATCCAGGGGCTTGAGCCGGAACGCGTTCAGGATGATCTGGACCGAGGCGGTTCCCTCGTGGCGGATTGCTTCCAGGGCTTCGTCCGTCCGTTCCACGCTGACGCCGTAGTTCTTGATGGCGCCTTCGGACACCAGGGTGTCCAGGGCGTCGTACACTTCGTTGTTGCTGTAGACGGGAGTGGGCGGGCAGTGCAGCTGGACCAGGTCCAGGGTGTCCGTGCCCAGGTTCTTCCTGGAGCGGTCCACCCATTGGCGGAAGTTGGCCAGAGTATAGTTTTCCGGGCGCTGGTCCATGCGTCGGCCCATCTTGGTGGCGACCGTGACGCCGAGGCCGGGGTTGTCCGCCAGGAACTTCCCGATGGCCTGCTCACTCCTGCCATCGCCGTACACGTCGGCCGTATCAAAGAGGGTGACACCCGCCTCCACCGAGGCGGCGAGGATGGCCTGCGCCTGTGCCGGGTCCACGTTGCCCCAGTCCGCGCCGAGCTGCCAGGTACCTAGCCCCACGACGGAGACGCTACGTCCGGTCTTGCCTAAAATCCGCTGTTCCATCCCCCGACTATATGCAACGATGCAACCCGCGGTCAGATCGGCCCGCGCGCTGCACCCTGCAAGCACGCATGTGACGTCCGCACCGGTTCAGGAAAGAGCGTGTTCCTCGTTGGGCACCAGCCCCGCTTCCTTCAGCCCCAGGTAGATCCTGTCCCGGGCAATGGGCAGGGAGGAAAAGCGAACCCCGGTTGCGTTCCGGATGGCGTTGGCGAGCGCCGGCGCCACCGGGTTGAAGGGGCTTTCGCTCATGGATTTTGCGCCCAGCGGCCCCAGCTTGTCATTGGTATCGGCGAAGTACACCTCGCTGCGCGGGACGTCCGCGAAAGTAGGAATGTGGTACTGCCGCAGGATGTCCGTGGTGACCTTACCGGCGTCGTCCACCACCACTTCCTCATACAGCGTGGCGCCAATTGCTTGGGCAATCCCGCCCTCGATCTGTCCCCGGCACTGGCGCGGGTTGACCACTACGCCGGCGTCGGCCGCCTGCACGCTTTGCAGGATCTTCAGTTCACCCGTGCCGCGGTTCACCGCCACCCGGAAGCCGTGCACGTTGAACGCCACGGAGCGCGGCGTACCGCCCCAGCGCCCCTCCGCGGCAAGTTCGACGCCGGCCTCCGCGGCAGCCTGCGCCAGTTCAGCCAGTGCCACGGGAGTTCCGTCGATCACCACGGCGTCGCCGTCCAGTACACAAGCCGAGGCCTGCGTCTGCCTGATTCCTGCGGCGAAGGCCCGGACGCGGACGGCCAGCTCCTCCGCAGCAGCCAGGGTTGCCTTGCCGGCCACCACCGTGCCGGCCGAACCGAACGCGCCAGTGTCGTGTTCCACCAGGTCCGTGTCCGACTGCCGCACCACCACCCTTGACGCATCAGTGGACAAGGCCGTGGCAGCGAGCTGGGCATGGACCGTGGTGGTGCCGTTGCCGAACTCGGCGGTCCCGACGTCGGCCTGGTACCTTCCGTTTGGCAGGAGCCTGAGACGGGAATGGGCAAAGTGGCCGCGCGGCGGAACGGTGTCGATCATGGACAGGGCAGCACCGTCGCCCACCATCCATTCCGGGCCAAGATCGTCCAGGCCTGCGTCCCGGTACCGTTCCTTGCCTCGGTCCAGCGCATCCCGGACCAGGTCCAGGCACTGGTCCAGGCCGTAGCTGCCGTAGTCGACGTCCTCCTCCGGATCCGGCTGGGTGGACAGCATCTGGTCCCCCTCCCGGACCATGTTCCGGCGCCGGAATTCCAGTGGATCCATCCCGATCCCGGCGGCCAGCTCATCCATCGCGGATTCGATGGCGAAAATCATCTGGCTCAGCCCATACCCGCGGAACGCACCGGACGGCACGGTGTTGGTATATACGGAGTGCGCGTCCACCTTCTTGTTGGCGCAGTTGTAGACCGCCAGCGATTCGCCGCAGCCGTGGAACATCACGCCAGGGCCGTGGTTGCCGTAGGCGCCGGTGTTGGTCACCACGTCCAGCTCCAGCGCGGTCAGCTGCCCTTGCCTGCTGGCCCCTGCCTTCAGTTTGATGGTGAACGGATGCCTGGTGGTGGTGGCGGTGAACTGCTCGGTGCGGGTCAGTTCCAGCTGGACGGGCCGCTTCAGTTTCAGGGCCGCGAGCGCCACGAGGTCCTCGGTGAGGACTTCCTGCTTGCCGCCGAATCCACCGCCTACGCGCCCGGCCACCACGTGCACCTGCTCCTCAGGCAGCCCGAACACCCGGCACAGGGTCCGGCGGACCAGGAACGGGACCTGGCTGGAGGTGCGGACCTGCAGCCGGCCTTCGGCATCCACGTGCGCGATGGCCGCGTGCGTTTCCAGTGCCACGTGCTGCACCCGCTGGGTCTGGTAGGTCTGCTCGTGAATGAAATCGGCGGCAGCGAAGCCATCGGCCACGTTCCCCAGCTGCGAGTGCAGTTCCGCCACCACGTTGCGGTCGGGCCGGGAGATGCGCGATTTGGCACCATCCTTGTCCCCGTGGACCAGCGGCGCGCCGGGGAGCAGTGCGTCCTGCGGCGGGAAGACCGCCGGAAGCTCCTCATACTCCACCTGAAGGGCACGGACTCCAGCTTCCGCGGCGCCCACTGATTCGGCGACGACGGCGGCCACCCGCTGCCCGATGAACCGCACCACGTCGTCCAGCACCCGGGTGTCGTCCGGGTCGTCGGTGAAGAGCTCATGCTGGGCCGTGGAGAAAAGCTGCTCCGGCGCGTCCTCATGGGTGAACACCGCCACCACGCCCGCGACCCTCAGTGCCGCCGCCTTGTCGATGGACACCACCCGTGCGTGGGCGTGCGGCGAACGCAGGATCTTCAGGTGCAGCAGTCCCTGCAGCTGTTCCGCAGGGATGTCCAGGGTGTAGCGGGCAGTCCCGGTGACGACGGCGCGGCTGGCCGGGGCGGGGACGTCATCACCCAGCCGGCCCGGTTCAGGGTCCGGCTGTCCGTCCCCGGCGATGCCGGATCCCTGGCTTGCGGGATCCGGATGGCCGGCGTCCCCACAGACAGCATCGGCAATGGCACGGTACCCCGTGCACCGGCAGAGGTTGCCTTTCAGGTTCCGCGGCAGGTTTTCCTTCTGTCCGTCGTCGAACGTGGCGGCGGTCATCACCATTCCGGCCGTGCAGAAGCCGCATTGGAAGCCCTGGCGCTCGAGGAACTGCTGCTGCACCGGATGCAGTTGCCCCCCGGGACCACCAGCGGCGGCGGCCAGGCCCTCGATGGTGGTGACGGCATGGCCCTCAGCCCGGACCGCAGGGTAGATGCAACTGTGGACCGGCAGGCCGTCCACGTGGACCGTACACGCCCCGCAGTCACCGCCATCGCAGCCCTTCTTCACGCCCAGGTTCCCCTGCTCACGCAGGAACGTGCGCAGGCACTGCCCGGGGCGGGGTGCGGCGTCGGCTGCCGTCCCGTTGATTTCGATGGCCATGCTCAGGCCCCTTTCGGAAGTGTGGTGGGTCCGGCGGCGGGGCCCGTCCGCGGCCAGAAGTCGCCCGAGACAGCCAGTCCCGCCGCCCCTTCCGGCGCTGCGAGTTCGGCCCGGATTTCCTCAGCCAGCCGGTAGGTCATGTCGCGGCGCCAGGCGGGCAGTCCATGGATGTCGTCATGGTAAAGCTCCCCCGGGATCGCCTCATCGAGGGCCGCGGCCAGCCCGTCTGCTTCCGGCAGCCCGTCGAAGCGCAGCTGCACGGGCCGCTTGGTGGCGGCGGTGACGGTCAGCACCAGGGAGGTGCCGCCGTCGAGCCTTCCAATGAGCAGCACCCCGGACCGGCCCAGGTTGCTCAGCGACAGGCGTCGGAATGCCACGCGGCCAGAAAGGGCCGACGCCGGGACGTGCACGCTGCGGAGCAGCTCGCCGGGTGCCAGGCAGTTTGTTGCATCCCCGGTGATGAACTCCGTCACCGGGACGTGGCGGCTGGCGCCGCCTGGCCCGAGGATGGTGGCCGTGCCGTCCAGGCCGGCGCAGAGCGAGATGATAGGCCCGGCAGGCAGCGAGGTGCAGAGGTTCCCACCCACGGTAGACATGTTCCACACCTTGAACGAGGCCACGAAGGAATCGCAGCATGCGCGGACCAGGTCCAGCCCGGACCACGTCCGGCCGGACAGCTCGGGCGAATCGGGCAGGCTGTACAGCTGCGCGATGGTGCAGGTGGCTGCCAGCTCAATGCCATCGTCGCTGATGGTCATGGGCGTCCAGCCAGCCGCGCCGAGGTCCAACAGGCGGGTGAGCGGCTTCGGGCCAAACGCGTAGCTGCCGTAGGAGAAGAGGACCGTGCCGCCGGCCAGCCAGGCGTCGCCGTCGCGCCATTGTGCGGGGTCGGTGGTGCGGACCACCGCCTCGATGGTGTTCATGTCCATGCGATCTCCTGCGTATTAAGGTCTGTGGGCGCCGGGGCAGCCGGCTGGTGGTGGATGGGGCCGGAGGTTTCGCGCAGCGGGTGGCAGCTGGCTGTACGGTTGCGGGCCGCGATCAGTTCGGCAGTGACGGATACCGCCACTTCGGCGGGAGTGACCGCGCCGAGGTCAAGGCCGATGGGTGAATGCAGCCGGGCGATGCGCTCCGGCGCGACGCCCGCATTGAGGAGCTCGTCGACCCTTTGGAGGTGGCTCCGGCGGGACCCCATGGCTCCCACGTAGGCAAGGTCCAGGGCCAAAGCCGTTTCCAGCAGGGGGATGTCGAACTTGGGATCGTGGGTGAGGACGGCGGCAACCGTGCGGCTGTCCGTCCGGCCCGCGGCCGCTTCCGCCGCCAGGTAGCGGTGCGGCCAGCCGGTGACCACCTGGTCTGCAGCGGCGAACCGCGGCTGGGTGGCGAAGGCCGGGCGGGCATCAACGAGGGTCACGTGATAGCCCAGCAGCTTGGCGGCGGGGACCAGCGCGGCACCGAAATCGTTGGCGCCGAACACCAGCATCCGCGGCGGGGCCAGCCGGGACTCCACCAGGATGGCGGGCTCCCCGGCAGGTTGCACATCGCCTGTCCGGTCCGGAGCGCATTCGCCCGGCTGCGGGAGCCGGACCAGCCCGGTACCGCCGCTGCGCACCAGGGATTCCAGCTGCAGTGCGGATTCCCCGTGCAGCAGTAACGCCAGCTCACGGTGGACAGCCAGGCGGAAGGCAGCCGGATCGAAAAGGACGACGGCGGCACCTCCGCTGGTGCCAAGCTCCCGTACCAGCGCCACAGGTTCGTTCGGGCCCAGTCGGGCGAGTTCCTGGAGCGCGGTCCGCACTGGGTGCACGTGGGCCGGCACGGGCTGGACATGGATGCCCAGCTCTCCCCCGCAGGTGAGCCCGGCGGCGAAGGCGTCCGCGGGACTGAAGCCAAAGGTCCCGTGGCGCGGGACGCCGTCGTCCATTGCTTCCTGGGCCAAAGCCACCACGGCGCCTTCCACGCAGCCACCGGACAGGCTGCCCAGGACGTCGCCGGATGCGGTAACCAGCATGGACGTTCCCACGGGCCGCGGTACCGATCCCGAAGCCGCCACGATGGTGGCCACGGCGAACTGTCGGCCTGCGAGCCGGGGCATCCAGGAGCCGAGCGAAGGGATCAGGTCAAGCATGGCGGCGCTCCTTCCGCAGCGATGGTGTCAATTGTCGGTCTTTCCGGGGGCCGGGCCAAGGGTTGGCCCGGCCCCTGGAAGAAAGCTCAGCCGCCCAGCAGGGCGTTGATCGGTCCGCGGGCGAAGTACACCAGGAAGCCTGCACTCACCACCCACATCAGCGGATGGATCTTCTTCGCCTTGCCGGATGCCGCCCCGATGACGGCCCAGCTCACGAACCCCACGCCGATGCCGTTGGCGATCGAGTAGGTCAAGGGCATGGTGACGATGGTGAGGAATGCCGGCAGGGCCACGGTGAACTTGGTGAACTTGATTTCGCGGATCTGGGCCATCATCATGGCGCCCACCACCACCAGGGCGGCTGCGGCCACCTCGAGCGGCACCACACTGGTGAGCGGGGTGAGGAACATCGAGCCCAGGAACAGCACGCCGGTGACCACGGATGCCAAGCCCGTCCGGGCGCCTTCCCCGATGCCAGCCGCGGAGTCGATGTACACGGTGTTGGAGGAGCCTGAAGTGGCCCCGCCCGCCACGGCACCGAAGCCCTCCACGATGAAGGCCGCCTTCAGCCGCGGGAACGTGCCGTCCTTGTGGGCGACGCCGGCGCTTTTGGCCAGGCCGGTCATAGTGCCCATGGCATCGAAGAAGTTGGTGAACACGAGGGTGAAGACCAGCATGGTGGCCGCGAGGCCGCCGATCCTGGCGAAGGAGCCGAAGAGGTCGAACTGGCCTACCAGGCCCAGGTCCGGCGCTGAGACCAGTTGGCCGGAGAGCACAGGGGTGTTCAGGTGCCAGCCGCCGGGATTGGTCGCGCTGGCGGGGCCGATCTTCATGACGGCTTCGACGACGGCGGCCAGCACCGTGGTGCCGACAATCCCGATCAGGAGTCCGCCCTGGATTTTACGTGCCACCAGGATGCCCATGGCCAGGAGTCCGACGACGAAGACGAGCGTGGGCACGGAGGTGATGGAGCCGCCGTCGCCCAGCTGCACTGGTGGACCGCCCGCGGTGGGGCGGACGAACCCGGAGTCCACGAAGCCGATGAAGGCGATGAACAGGCCGATGCCGACGGTGATGGCGGCCTTCAGTTCCTTTGGCACGGCCCGGAAGATGGCGGTCCGTGCGCCGGTGACGCCGAACAGCACGATCAGGATGCCGTTGATCACCACCAGGCCCATGGCCTCGGGCCAGGTGACTTCCTGGATCACGGAGACGGCCAGGAAGGAGTTGATGCCCAAGCCGGCGGCGAGACCGAACGGCAGGTTGGCGATGAGGCCGAAGAGGATGGTCATGACGCCGGCGGTGAGGCCGGTGACGGCGCCCACTTGGGCCGCGGACAGCCAGCCGCCGGCAACGTCGGTGGGGGCGTTGTCAGCGCTGAAGCCGCCCAGGATGAGGGGGTTCAGGATGACGATGTACGCCATGGTGAAGAAGGTGACCAGGCCACCGCGGAATTCGCGGGCGAGGGTGGAGCCGCGTCGGGTGATCTGGAAGAAGCGGTCCAGGAAGGATTGCGGTGCCTCCGGCCGGGGTGTTCCGGATGCCTGAGCGGAAGTGCGCGGCGCCCGAGGGGAGGTGGTGGTGCTTGGAGCCGAATGCTCCTCGTGGGAATGGTCCAGGATGGTCATCGAAGCCGCCGGGCCTAGTAGTCGATCCTGGATTCGAGTGTGTTCCAGGTGTTGAACGGCTCCAGCGGCGCCGGCGCCTGGGGATCGCCCAGTTCCAGCTTGGAGACCGGCATCAGGGAGTCCCTGTCCTGGTTTTCGAAGTATTCGTAGAACACCGCGTCGTCGAAGCCGACGGAGGCGGCATCGTGGCGGTCCGCTGCGTAGACCACGCGTGCCACCCTGGCCCAGAGGGCGGAGGCCAGGCACATGGGGCACGGCTCGCAGCTGGTGTACAGGACAGCGCCGGTGAGGTCGAAGGTGCCCAGCTCGCGGCAGGCCGTGCGGATTGCGGTGACCTCGGCGTGGGCGGTGGGATCGTTGTCCGCGGTGACGCGGTTGACGCCGTCGAACGTTTGTCCGTCCGCGGTGACGATCATGGCCCCGAACGGGCCACCGCTGTTGAGGACGTTGGCCGTTGCCAGCCGGATGGAGCGGGCCAAAAATTGTTCGGCCGTGACGGTGGTACTCATGATGCGACTTCCTTTTGCCGGGAAGCCTGTTGCCGCGCAGGACCAGTAGAACCAGGTGCGAACGGTTACCAGGCTTCAGCATGTGCTGTGAAGGTTAAGTTGCGCCTGGTAGATAGCCTCCCGGAACCGGGTGCCCGCCTTTGGCAGAATCGAGATTAGCACCGGTTTGTGCGCCACGCCATAGTTTTCTGGAAACTTAATTTCGCAATGTGAAATCCATGTTTCCTTGCCTTCACCTCCCACAGTCACAAACAGCAGTGTTGACGCAGGTGGAGCCGCTTCCCTACTCTGGATCGCACCCGCCCGCCCGCTGGAGCGGCTACCTGGATCAGCAGACAGGGCATCACTGAGCTGGCTTTACCGCAACAGCGCTCAGACAAGGAAAGCCCATGGAAATTTCCCCTGCCCCCACCCCCCGGCTGTGGATCAAGAACCCCCTGGCAGCCTTTACCGCCAACAGCCTCGACGCCTCGGGTGGATTGGTGGTCAACGGCGGGGTGATCGAAGAAGTGCTGGCGGCCGGACAACAGCCCTCGCGGCCCATCCAGGAAACCTTGGACGCCGGCAGCCACGTACTGCTGCCCGGCCTGATCAACACGCACCACCACTTCTACCAAACCCTCACCCGGGCGTGGGGTCCCGTGGCAAACGCCCCGCTCTTCCCCTGGCTGCAGAACCTGTATCCGGTGTGGGCGCGGCTCACGCGGAAGGACCTGGAACTGGCCGCCACGGTTGCCCTCGCGGAACTGCTGCTCTCCGGCTGCACCACCGCCGCCGACCACCACTACCTCTTCCCCGCCGGGCTTGAGGATGCTATCGACATCGAGGTGGCGGCGGTGCGCCGGCTGGGAATGCGGGCCACGCTCACCCGCGGGTCCATGACACTGGGAACGGACGACGGCGGCCTCCCGCCACAGTCCACGGTCCAGCGTCCGGAGGTGGTGTTGGAAGACAGCGAGCGCCTGGTGGGCCGGTACCACGAGCGCGGGGACGACGCGGTCATCCAGATAGCGCTGGCCCCCTGCTCGCCGTTCTCCGTGGCCAAAGAGATCATGGCCGAGAGTGCCGCGCTGGCAGAGCGGCTGGACGTCCGGCTGCACACGCACCTGGCGGAGACCCTGGACGAGGAGGACTTCTGCCGGGAGATGTTCGGACTCCGGACGGTGGACTACCTGGACAGCGTCGGCTGGCTGACGGACCGCACCTGGCTGGGCCACGGCATCCACTTCAGTGCTGCCGAGATCGCCCGCCTCGGAGCCGCGGGGACCGCCGTCGCGCATTGCCCCACCTCCAACATGCGCCTGGCGTCGGGCACGGCACGGGTCCTGGAACTGGAGGATGCGGGGGTTCCCGTGGGCCTGGGCGTGGACGGCTCGGCATCGAATGACGCCTCCAACATGATCATGGAAGCACGGCAGGCACTGTACCTCCAGCGGCTGCGGTACGGCGCCGACGTGCCGGTGGAGCGGGCGCTTGGCTGGGCCACCCGGGGATCCGCCGCCGCCCTGGGCCGGGCCGGGCTCGGCCAACTGGCACCCGGCATGCAGGCCGACCTGGCCCTGTTCACGCTCGATGACCTCCGCTTCTCCGGCAGCCATGACCCCATCGCCGCGCTGCTCCTGTGCGCCGCGGACCGGGCTGACCGCGTGATGGTGGGCGGGCAGTGGCGCGTAGTGGACGGACAGATTCCGGGGCTGGACGTGGCCGGGCTGATCGCGGAACACTCCGCCGCGGCACGGCGGCTGGTGAACGGCTGACACACATCCCGCCCGCTGCTACCGTGGCGGCATGACTCCGTCAAAGACGCCACCCGAGGTTCTCGACATCGATGGAATCGAAGTCCGGATCTCCAGCCCGGACAAGGTGGTGTTCCCGGAGCCGGGCCTGACCAAGCTCGACCTGGTGCGCTATTACCTGGCGGTGGCGGAGGGTGCGCTGCGGGGCGCGGGAGGCCGGCCCATGGTGCTCAAGCGGTTCCCGAAGGGCATCGACGCCGAGCCGTTCTTCCAAAAACGCGTGCCGGAAAACCATCCGCCTTTCATCGATACCACCACACTGCATTACGCGTCCGGGACCTCTGCAGAGGAGGCCGTGATCCGGGATGCGGCAGGCCTGGCATGGGTCATTAACCTTGGCTGCCTGGACCTGAACCCGCATCCGGTCCGCGCCGAGGACCTCGAGCATCCGGACGAGCTCCGGGTGGACCTGGACCCGATGCCCGGGGTGGACTGGTCGCAGATTGTGGACACGGCGTACGTTGCACAGGAGGTGTTGGACGACGTGGGGCTGGTGGGCTGGCCGAAGACCAGTGGATCGAGAGGGCTTCATATCCTGGTCCGCATCGCCCCCGAGTGGTCCTATAAGGACGTCCGGCTCGCTGCCGAAACCCTTGCGCGGGAAGTGGAGAACCGGGCTCCCGGCCTTGCCACGGCACGCTGGTGGAAGGAGGAACGCGGCGAGAGCGTGTTCGTAGACTTCAACCAGAATGCCAAGGACCGCACGGTCGCGTCCGCCTACTCCGTCAGGGCGCTGCCGGATGCCCGTGTTTCCGCGCCGCTCACCTGGGAGGAGATGCGCACTGCCCGGCCTGGCCAGTTCACTGTTCCCACAATGCTTGAGCGGTACGCGGAGATCGGCGACCCGCACGCGGGCATTGACGGGGCGGTGGGATCATTGGAAGGGCTGCTTGGCTTGGCCAAGGAACTGGGTCCGGCGGAGAAAGCTCCGCGGAGCGGCAACGGTTCAGGCCGCCGGCAGTCGCTGATGCCGCTCATCGAGGTGGCCCGCACCAGGACCAAGCCGGAAGCGCTGGCGGCGCTTGACGAGTGGAAGTCCGGGCACGCCGTCGTCGTCAAATCCCTGCAGCCCGCCGACGTCCTGGTGGACGGGATGCGCGGGTCCAGCTCGCTCTGGTACCGGGTGCGGGTGAACCTGCAGCACGTTCCCGAAGCCGAGCGGCCGACGCAGGAAGAGCTCATCGCGGACTACGACCCCTGGGCCGGCAAGCAGTGGCCGGGACGGCCCACCGCCTGACGACCGCCTCACGACCGCCGGGCTCAGCGGCGGTTGAAGCCCGGGAGGGCATGGATCCAGCGCGACAGGCGGCCCGGCGCGGCACCCCGGTCCTCCGGAACGAAGAAGTCCGGATCGGTGCCGCCACCGAGGGGGAGGTAGAACTCCTGGGCTGAAGGCGCGGCAGCCGGCTGCGGTGCGACGGGCGTCTTGTCCTGCTGGTACATCTGATCCTCCTCTTTCACGGTTTCTCGTTCATCCTGGATGTAATTGTTCCGTATTGCGGAAAGTAATTATTGCTATATGAAAAGCTTAGGAGACGGCATCGCCTCCGTCAATGCCCTTCCCAGGGCCCGAATGGCACCGCCGGTCACAAAGCGAATTTTGAAGCTGTGATGTACACCACCGCCCATGAGGGGTACGCTGGTATGCAACTCGTGGCGCAGGTCACGTAACCTGGGAGCAGCAGGCAGGGTCGTAATGAGCTGGCATCAACGGATGCCGGCTCTTTTTTGTTGGGTCGGCTCCATCGGAAACGCGCATGAAACGCGCGCTTAATTTCAGTGATGGAACCTAGGTTCCACCTACGGGAAGTTGGGAACAGACCATGAGCAGCAAGATCATCCTCGGCGAAAACCAGTACGGCAAGGCAGAAGTTCGCGTCGTCAAGATCACCCGCGACACGAACCGCCACGAGATTGAGGACCTGAACGTCACCTCGCAGCTGCGCGGCGACTTTGCAGCGGCCCACCTGGAGGGCGACAACGCCCACGTGGTGGCCACCGACACCCAAAAGAACACCATCTACGCCTTCGCCCGTGAAGGCATCGGGTCGCCGGAAGAGTTCCTTCTGCGCCTCGGCGAGCACTTCACTTCCAGCTTCGACTGGGTCACCGGCGGACGCTGGGAAGCCGAGTCCTACGCCTGGGACCGGATCCAGGCGCACGGCAGCGAACACGACCACTCGTTCGTCCGGAACGGGCAGGAAGTCCGGACCGCCGTCCTGGTCAGGGACGGCGCCACCAGCCACCTCATCTCCGGACTGAAGGACCTGACCGTCCTGAAGTCCACCCAGTCCGGCTTCGTCGGCTACCCCCGGGACCGCTACACCACGCTGCCCGAGACCACCGACCGGATCCTCGCCACCGACGTTTCGGCCCGCTGGCGCTTCAAGACCGGCACCGACTTCAACAGCCTGGACTTCAACAAGAGCTACGACGACGTCAAGGCCCTCCTGCTTGAAGGCTTCACCGAGAAGTACTCCCATGCCCTGCAGCAGACCCTGTTCGACATGGGCACCAAGGTCCTTGAGGCACACAGCGAAATTGACGAGATTAAGTTCTCCATGCCCAACAAGCACCACTTCCTGGTGGACCTCTCCCCCTTCGGCCTGGACAACCCCAACGAGGTCTTCTTCGCCGCGGACCGCCCCTACGGCCTGATCGAGGCCACCGTCCAGCGCGACGACGCCGCAGCAGCCCCGGCTGCCTGGTCCGGCATCGCCGGCTTCTGCTAGAACCCCACTTCGACCAAGCGGGCCCAGCCAGCGGTTGGGCCCGCCACGACGCCCCACACCCCTAGCTTCACCTGTTAGCCAGACACCAGTTAGCCAGACGATGACGTCTGCCATGAACCAAGAAAGTCTGCCATGAACATCAAGAAGAAACCGGCCCCCGCAGCCGCCGGCAAAGGCGCACGGCCGGCCCGCCCGGAAGACCAGCGGCTCCCCATTGGAAGCATGTTTGCCTACGGCTTCCAGCACGTCCTCACCATGTATGGCGGCATCATAGCCCCGCCCCTGATCATCGGCGCCGCCGCGGGGATGAATTCCCAGGACATCGGCCTGCTCATTGCGGCCTGCCTTTTCGTGGGCGGCCTGGCCACCATCCTGCAGACCGTCGGCGTCCCCTTCTTCGGTTCGCAACTGCCGCTGGTCCAGGGCGTCTCCTTCGCCGGAGTCTCCACCATGGTGGCCATCGTCCATGGCGGCGGGGGAATCCAGGCCGTCTTCGGTTCGGTCATCGCAGCCTCACTGATCGGCCTGCTGATCACACCGCTGTTCTCGAAGATCATCCGGTTCTTCCCACCGGTCGTCACTGGCACGGTGATCACCACCATCGGCCTGACGCTGATGCCGGTCGCCGCCAACTGGGCCATGGGCGGAAACAGCAAGGCGCCCAACTACGGCAGCGTCGCAAACATCGGCCTGGCAGCAGCCACGATGGGCATCGTCCTGCTCCTCAGCAAGGTGGGCAGCGCCGCCATCTCCCGGCTGTCCATCCTGCTGGCCATGGTCCTTGGCACGTTGATCGCCGTCGTCTTCGGTATGGCCGATTTCTCCAAGGTGGGCCAGGGCGAGATCGTCGCCTTCCCCACCCCCTTCGCCTTCGGACCGCCCACGTTCGAGGTCGCCGCGATCATCTCCATGCTGATCGTCATCCTGGTAACCCTCACCGAGACCTCCGCTGACATCATCGCGGTGGGCGAGATCGTGGGCACCAAGGTGGACTCCAAGCGGATCGGCAACGGCCTGCGCGCGGACATGCTCTCCAGCGCCGTCTCCCCGCTCTTCAACTCCTTCACCCAGAGCGCGTTCGCCCAGAACGTCGGCCTGGTGGCCATCACGGGCGTCAAGAGCCGGTTCGTGGTCAGCGCCGGCGGCGTGATCCTGGTGGTCCTTGGCCTGCTGCCCGTCCTGGGCCGCGTGGTCGCTGCGGTGCCCACCCCTGTCCTGGGCGGCGCCGGCGTCGTACTCTTTGGAACGGTCGCGGCAAGCGGCATCCGGACCCTGTCCAAGGTGGACTACAAGAACAACATGAACCTGATCGTGGTGGCAGCCTCCATCGGCTTCGGGATGATCCCCATCGCCGCCCCCACGTTCTACGACCAGTTCCCGTCCTGGTTCGGCACCATCTTCCACTCGGGCATCAGCTCGGCCGCCGTCATGGCCATCCTGCTGAACCTGCTGTTCAACCACCTCCGGGCCGGCAACTCGGACAACCAGTCCGTGTTCGTCGCAGGCACCGAACGCCTGGTGCGCGCGGAGGACCTTCGCTGCCTGGCAGAAGGTGACCGGTTCGAAAACGGCAAGCTCATCGACTGCGACGGCAAGGAAGTCCCCGTCCAGTCAGCCGAGAAGGCGTCAGAACACTAAACCTCGCGCGAGATGGCAGTTCGCGGCAGTGTCTCCCAGAAACACTGCTGCGAACTGCCATCTCGACGAGAGGGAACGACGGCGGGAGGCCGCGTGGGGAGGTCAGGTGCGGTTGAGCTCGCGGGAGATTGCTTCGGCCGCTTCCCGGAGGATGGGCACGGCCTTGTCCGCAAAGTTCTCATCCACCCGGGACACGGGGCCCGAGACCGAGATCGCCGAGGGCGTGGGGGCGTTGGGTACGGCCATGGCGAAGCAGCGGACGCCCAGCTCCTGCTCCTCCTCGTCAATGGAGTAGCCCCGCTCGCGGATGAGCTTGAGGTCCGCCAGGAGTTCATCCACGTCGCCGATGCTCTTCGCCGTGGGTGTTGGCATGCCCGCGCGGGCAACGATGCCCCGCACGGTGTCGTCGTCGAGCTGGGCCAGGATGGCCTTGCCCACGCCGGTGGCGTGGGTGTGGGCGCGGCGGCCCACCTCGGTAAACATGCGCATGGAGTGCAGCGAGGGGACCTGGGCCACATAGATCACCATGTCCGAATCCAGCACCGCCATGTTGGAGGTCTCCCCCAGCCGGTCCACCAGGACCTTCAGCTGGGGCTGCGCCAAGGCGCCGAGCTGCTTATTGGCACCCTCCCCCAAGCGGATGAGCCGGGGGCCCAGCGCGTAGCGCCGGTTGGGCAGCTGGCGGATGTACCCCAGCGATACCAGGGTGCGGAGCAGGCGGTGGATGGTGGGCAGCGGCAGGTCCGTGGAGGACGACAGTTCACTGAGGGTGACGTCGCCGCCGGCATCAGTGATGAGCTCCAGCAGTTCGAAGACGCGCTCTACCGACTGCACCCCACCAGAGGCTTTTTCTGCCATTCCGTTGTCTCCTGCTGCTCGGGATCCGACAACTCTTATCCGCATCGTGAAAAGAATTGCTTAGAACACCCAAGATACAGCACGGCCGTTCCCACGGCGATGCAGGAGGACAGTCGCATTCGGAGGGGTTGTATTTCCATAAAGTAGACAATAATATCCATAATACGAAAACATTCGGATCAGAGCAGAAGCCGGACCAGGCCAAATCAGGAGGACATTCAATGGCGAACCCCAGCCCCGGAAATTCGATCACCCTGCGTGTGGAAGCACCCTCAAGCTTCAGCGCCACCAGCGAGCTTGCCGCAGCCGTCGGAGCTGCCGGCGCCGCCATCACCGCATTGGACGTCACCGAGTCCCACCACGAGACCCTCGTCGTTGACGTCACCTGCAACACCACCGACGATGCGCATGCAGCCCGCGTGAAGGACGCCCTTAACGCGCTCGACGGCGTCACCGTCCAGCACGTCTCCGACCGCACCTTCCTGATGCACCTCGGCGGCAAGCTCGAAGTCGTCCCCAAAGTTCCGCTGCGCAACCGCGACGACCTCTCGCGCGCCTACACCCCCGGCGTCGCCCGCGTCTGCCTGGCCATCGCCGAGGACCCTGCAGCCGCCCGCAACCTGACCGTCAAGCGCAACACCGTGGCCGTGGTCACCGACGGATCGGCGGTGCTGGGCCTGGGCAACATCGGGCCCGCTGCGGCCCTTCCGGTCATGGAGGGCAAAGCCGCCCTGTTCAAGCAGTTCGCCAACGTCGACGCGTGGCCCGTTTGCCTGGATACCCAGGACACCGAGGAAATCATCCGCACCGTCAAGCTCCTGGCACCGGTCTTCGGCGGCGTGAACCTGGAAGACATCGCCGCGCCCCGCTGCTTCGAGATCGAGGCCCGCCTCCGGGAGGAACTGGACATCCCGGTCTTCCACGACGACCAGCACGGTACGGCAATCGTGACCCTCGCTGCCCTGGTCAACGCCCTCCGCGTGGTGGACAAGAAGATCGAGGACGTGAAGATCGTGGTCTCCGGGGTCGGTGCCGCCGGCTCCGCCATCATCCAGTTGCTGAAGGCCCAGGGCGCCCGGCACATTGTGGCCGCCGGCCGATCCGGTGCCATCCACAAGGGTGAGACGTACAACGATCCGCACCGCACCTGGATCGCCGAAAACACCAACCAGGATGGCTTCGCCGGCACCCTGCACGAGGCCATGGTGGACGCCGATGTCTTCATCGGCGTCTCCGCACCGAACATCCTCGGCGAAGAGCACATCGCGTCCATGGCCAAGGACGCCATCGTTTTCGCCATGGCCAACCCCACGCCCGAGGTGGACCCGGCCGCCGCGTCCCGGCACGCCGCCGTCGTAGCCACCGGCCGCAGCGACTTCCCCAACCAGATCAACAACGTCCTGGCCTTCCCCGGCCTTTTCCGCGGGCTCCTGGATGCCGGAGCCAGCGACATCACCCCGGACATGCTGGTTGCCGCCGCCGAGGCAATCGCCAACCGGGTGAATGATAATGAGCTCAATGCGAGCTACATCATCCCCAGCATCTTCGACCCGCACGTGACCGCGGACGTCGCAGCAGCCGTGGCTGCCGCGGCGCACGCATCAAACGTGGCAACACCTGCCGGCCCGGCCGATCCCGCCGCGGAACCAGCGCCTGCACTGGCCTCCGCCTGACCGCCCGACTTCCAGCCCAAGGAAAGGACCAGAAATGGCCATCACCGTCACAGATCCCCGTCCAATCGACCGCGCAGAGGAAATCCTCACGCCCAAGGCACTGGCCTTCGTGGAGGAGCTCCACACCCGGTTCGCCGGCACGCGCAACGAGCTCCTGGCGGCGCGTGCCGTCAAGCGGCAGCACGTCGCCGAGACCGGCAGGCTGGACTTCCTGCCGGAGACCAAGGACGTGCGCGACGGCGACTGGAAAGTTGCGCCGGCACCGGCGGCTTTGCAGGACCGCCGGGTGGAGATGACCGGCCCCGCCTCGCCGGCGAAGATGGCCATCAATGCCCTGAACTCGGGCGCCAAGGTGTGGCTGGCGGACCTTGAGGACGCCAGCACGCCCACCTGGGCCAACGTCATCGATGCCATCCTGAATCTCCGCGATGCCGCGCTGGGGACCCTCAGCTACACGTCGGAGGAAGGCAAGGAGTACCGGCTCCGCACCGACGCGCCGCTCGCCGTCGTGGTGGCCCGCCCCCGCGGCTGGCACATGCAGGAGAAGCACCTGCTGGTGAACGGTGAGCCGGCCGTCGGCGCCCTCGTGGACTTCGGGCTGCACTTCTTCCACATCGCCAAGCAGCTGGTGCTTAACGGACAGGGCCCGTACTACTACCTGCCCAAGATGGAAAGCCACCTCGAAGCCCGGCTGTGGAACGACGTCTTCGTCTTCGCCCAGGACTACCTGGGACTGAACCAAGGCACTATCCGCGCCACCGTCCTGATCGAGACCATCCCGGCCGCGTTCGAGATGGACGAGATCCTCTACGAACTGCGGGACCACGCCTCGGGCCTCAACGCCGGCCGCTGGGACTACCTGTTCAGCATCATCAAGTACTTCCGCGACGCCGGCGAGGAGTTCGTCCTCCCGGACCGCGCCTCCGTGGTGATGACCGCCCCCTTCATGCGCGCCTACACCGAGCTCCTGGTCAAGACCTGCCACAACCGCGGCGCCTTCGCCATGGGCGGCATGGCAGCGGTCATCCCCAACCGCCGCCACCCGGAGGTCACCGAGGCCGCCTTCGAGAAAGTCCGCGCGGACAAGACCCGCGAGGCAAACGACGGCTTCGACGGCTCCTGGGTTGCCCACCCGGACCTGGTGCCCACCTGCCGCGAGGTCTTCGACTCCGTGCTTGGCGACAAGCCCAACCAGGTGGACAAGCAGCGCCCGGAGGTTTCGGTCACCGCAGAGCAGCTGCTGGACGTCCAGTCTGCCGGCGGCCAGGTCACCGAGGCCGGCCTGCGCCTGAATCTCTACGTCGCAGTCGCCTACACGGCGGTGTGGCTGTCCGGGAACGGCGCCGTGGCCATCCACAACCTGATGGAGGACGCCGCCACGGCCGAGATTTCCCGCTCCCAGGTGTGGCAGCAGATCCGCAACAAGTCCATCCTGGCGGACACCGGCAACACAGTCACCAAGGAGCTGGTGGAGAAGATCCTGGGCGAGGAGACCGAACGGCTCCGCACCGAATTCGGCGACGAGGCGTTCCGGCGTTACTACCAGCCTGCCAGCGAGCTGATCGCTGACATCTGCCTCTCCGAGGACTACACGGACTTCCTCACCACACCTGCCTACGAGCTGGTGGACTGAGATGGCCGCACCAAAGCCCTCGCTCTCGGCAGGGGACCTCGCACATATTGACGGGCAACTGGCCGCCACCGACCGGCTGCTGGAACGGAACTACCCGGGCGACGACGGCTCCCGCCAGCCCGTGCACACGGTGTACGTCCCCGCGGACCGCTTTACGCCGTCGTTCGCTGCCGATTGGGGAGCCCAGGCAACGGCGACGGCGGAAGCGCATGGCGGCTTCGAGAAGCTGGGCCGGTTGCTGGGCCAGGACGCCGGCCTCGCCGGGGCCGTGGCCGGCCGCGTGGCCGCAAAGCTGGCGGAGGAGCCGATCGAGGACCTGCGCCTGGACTTTGAGGATGGCTTCGGGGACAGGGGCGACGACGCCGAGGACGCCGCCGCGGTCGCCGCAGCTTCCGCGGTGGCACAGGCAGTCGCTGCCGGCTCCGGTCCCCCGTTCATCGGCATCCGTTTCAAGTGCTTCGAGGCTCCCACCCGGGCCCGCGGCCTGCGCACCCTTGACCTGTTCATCTCCGGCCTCGCCGCAGCCGGCGAACTGCCGGACGGCCTGGTCCTGACCCTGCCCAAGGTCACCACGGTGGCCCAGGTGCAGGCCATGGACTATGCAGTGTCCCGGCTTGAGGAAGTCCACTCACTCCCTGCGGGCCGGCTGCGGTTCGAGGTGCAGGTGGAGACCCCGCAGCTGATCCTGGGACCGGACGGCACGTCGCCGGTGGCGCAGCTGCCGCACGCCGTCCCGGGCCGGATCAGCGGACTGCACTATGGCACCTACGACTACTCGGCGTCGCTGCAGATCTCAGCGGAGTACCAGTCCATGGAGCACCCCGTGGCGGACTTCGCCAAGGAAGTCATGCAGCTGGCTGTGGCAGGCACCGGCATCCGGCTCTCCGACGGCTCAACCAACATCATCCCCGTAGGTGACAACGTGGAGAACGCCTGGCAGCTGCACGGCCGGCTGGTCCGGCGGTCACTGGAACGCGGCTACTACCAGGGCTGGGACCTGCACCCGGCCCAGCTGGCCAGCCGGTTCGCCGCAACCTACGCCTTTTACCGGGAGGGCCTGCCGGCCGCTGCCGCCCGGCTGCGCAACTACGTGGAACGGACCGAGGGCGGCGTCATGGACGAGCCCGCCACCGCCCGCGCCTTGGCCGCTTTCGTGCTCCGTGGGGTCCAGTGCGGCGCCGTGGGGGCCGAGGAAGTCCAGGCGCTGGCCGGCGTCGGAATTCCGCAGCTCACCGCACTGGCGCACCCGCGGCTGGCCACCACTTCCAACTCCTAAGCCAAAGGAATCCATTCATGGGCAAGTACTACTCCCCCAGCGGCGGACTGCCGCCGCAGACCCACCTGACCACCGAGCGCGCCATCGTCACCGAGGCCTACACTGTCATCCCCAAGGGCGTGATGACGGACATCGTCACGTCCAACCTTCCGGGCTTCTCCAACACCCGCTCCTGGATCATCGCCCGCCCCATTTCGGGTTTCGCCACCACGTTCTCCCAGCTGATCGTCGAAATCGCTCCCGGCGGCGGTGCCCCGAAGGCCGAATTCGAGGCAGGCGTGGAAGGCGTCGTCTTCGTGACCAAGGGCAAGCTCAACCTGACCCTCGACGGCGAACTGCACCAGCTTGAGGAAGGCGGCTACGCCTATCTCGCGGCCGGCTCGGAGTGGGGCGTGGAGAACGTTTCGGACGACGTCGTGTCCTACCACTGGATCCGCAAGGCCTACGAACGGCTGGAGGGTTACGAGGCCAAGTCCTTCGTCACCAACGAAAAGGACATCGAGCCCACGTCCATGCCGGACACCAACGACGTCTGGAAGACCACCCGGTTCACGGACTCAAGCGACCTCGCCCACGACATGCAGGTGAACATCGTGACGTTCCAGCCCGGCGGCGTGATCCCGTTCCCCGAAACGCACGTAATGGAACACGGCCTGTACGTCCTGGAAGGCAAGGCCATGTACCTGCTGAACAACGATTGGGTGGAGGTGGAAGCCGGCGACTTCATGTGGCTGCGCGCCTTCTGCCCGCAGGCCTGCTACGCCGGCGGTCCCGGTGAGTTCCGCTACCTGCTCTACAAGGACATGAACCGCCAGGTGAAGCTCACCTAGGCTTTTCGCTGGCCTACCCGGACACAGCAGCAGACGCCGTTACAAACCTCGCAACGGCGCCTGCTGTGGGTTTAGGGCATCAGGCGCCCGGGTTGAGGACCACCTTGATGCAGCCGTCCTGCTTCTTCTGGAACTTCTCGTAGAGGGCGGGTGCACCATCGAGGTTGGAGCGATGGGTGACCAGGTCCATGACGCCCAGCGGATCGGCGTCGTCCTCCACGAGGGGAAGCAGTTGGTCGGTCCAGTGCCGTACGTTGCACTGGCCCATGCGCAGCTGAAGCTGCTTGTCGAACATGGTCAGCAGCGGCATCGGACTGGCTTGGCCGCCGTAGACACCGCTCAGCGACAGGGTGCCGCCGCGGCGCACCGCATCAATGGCGGTATGCAGCACCGCAAGCCGGTCCACACCCGCTGTCTCCATCGCCTTTTGCGCCAGCTTGTCCGGCAGGAGCCCCAGCGCCTGGTGCGCGAACCCTGCCACCGGTGAACCGTGCGCTTCCATTCCGACGGCGTCAACTATGCCGTTCGGGCCCCTCCCGTCGGTCATCTCCCGGAGTTCGTCAGCGACGCCTTTGGCGTAATCGAGCGTTTCAACTCCATGCCGGGCGGCCATCTCGCGCCGTTCCGGGACGGGATCGACGCCGATGACCCGGTAACCGCGGTGCGCTCCGATCCGGGCCGCGAACTGGCCCACCGGCCCGAGCCCGAAAACCGTCAGGACGCCGCCGGGTTCAACATTGGCGTACTCCACCCCCTGCCAGGCGGTGGGGAGGATGTCCGAGAGGAACAGGTAGCGTTCATCGGGAAGCTCGCTGCCCACCTTGATGGGGCCATAGTCGGCGTGCGGGACGCGAAGGTATTCGGCCTGGCCGCCGGAAACCGACCCGTACAGCTCCGAAAAGCCAAAGAGTGCTGCGCCGGAGCCCTTCTCTTTCACCTGCGTGGTTTCACACTGCGACTGCAGCCCTTGCTTGCACATGTAGCAGGAGCCGCAGGAGATGTTGAACGGAATCACCACCCGGTCGCCCTTGCGGAGGTTGGTGACACCACTTCCCACTTCTTCCACGACGCCCATCGGCTCGTGGCCAATGACGTCGCCTTTGTGCATGTACGGGCCCAGGACCTCGTAGAGGTGCAGGTCCGAGCCGCAGATCGCGGTGGAGGTGATCCGGACGATCGCGTCGGTAGGTTCCTGGATGACGGGATCGGGTACTTCTTCTACGCTTACCGACCGTTTTCCTTGCCACGTCAGTGCTTTCACAGTCTCCCTTTCGCTCTGCTTTGCCCATGGGGGTCTCCTTGGGCGGGGCAGGGCACCCGCGGGCACCCTTTCTTCGACCGTATCGGTTTTGCGGGGAAAAAGTAAGCATGCTGATCAATAGGTTGAGGCGGCCGCCGTCGCCGGCGACGAGGATTCCATGCCGGGGGACAGCCCCTGTGACCAGGAGGACTTAGGAGTGCGGCTGCAGCGCAAGCAACCGGCCGATGGCACTTGACCCCAGGTTCTCCAGCAGATCGCGGGGCCCTTCATATACCTCGACGGCGCCTGCCTCACGGAGCTGGGATGCCGGGATGCCGCCGCAGGTAACCCCGATAGCCGGGATGCCCAGGGCAGCGGCCGCCTTCATGTCCCAGACGGCATCGCCGACGTAGACGGCATTGGCAGCCTCGACACCCACGGCATCCAGCGCTGCTTCCAGGATGTCCGGCGCGGGCTTGCTCTCCTTCGCATCGTTGGCACTGGTGGCGGCGTCAATGAAGGCGTCCGCATCCAGCACGGAGCGCATGACCTGCAGGTCCCGCTGCCGCGCAGAGGAGGCCAGGGCCACCGCGAGGCCGCCGGCGTGGCACTGGCCCAGCAGGTCCTTGGCACCATCGAGGCTGCGGAGCGAGGGCCAGTGCGAGGCATACAGCGCGCCATGGCTGGCCATGATGTCCTGGTCCTCGTCCCGGTCGCGGCCGGACGGCAGGAGGTTGTCCACCAACCGGGCACCGCCCATGCCCACGAGCTGGTGAATGGCCGCCATGGGGACGTCGTAGCCATATTGGCGGAATGCACCCCACCACGCGATGGTGTGGATGTACGAGGAATCAATGAGTGTGCCGTCAACGTCAAAGAGGACCCCCCGGCGGACGCCGCCAGGGGGTGTGGTGGATTCAGCCATCAGCCCACCGCTGCCCGTCGCACCCCTGGCACCTTTTTCCGCCTGGCGGCTTCCTCTTTAGGGGAACTGACGGGCCGCACGCGTTCACGGATGACGGACCCGGCACCATCCAGGCTCTTGTCCCGGATGAGGCCCGTGCCTGCGATCTCCCGGGCCATTGCCACGCCTGCCACAGCCGCCCTTTTCGTCGGGAAGGTCACCGAGATGGCCATCAGGTTTCCGCTTCCGTCCATCATCCTGATCCGGTAACCACCGTCAGGGGCATCAACGAGCTCAAAAAATCCGGCCATAACTATCACTCCTCCATCAATCACGGCGCTGTGCTTGGGGGCACTCCATGAGGTGTTAGTAAGTATACTTATCTATCGCGCGAAGGAGAAGTTCCAACCCCGCTCCGCGCCGCCTCAGCGCGAATCCGCCTGTGCAGACGGAAGGGGAGTGTCACTGCGCCGAACCGTATCCTGATGGAGCTCCAGGGCGCTAGTCACAAGGGCGAAATGGCTGAATGCCTGCGGCGTGTTACCCAGTTGGCGCCCGGCTTTTACCGCCCATTCCTCGCTCAGGAGCCCCACATCGTTCCGCAGCTCCAGCAGCCGTTCGAAGAGTTCGCGCGATTCCTCGTGGCGCCCCGCACCCAGGAGCGCCTCCACCATCCAGAATGAGCAGGCCAGGAAGACACCCTCGTCGCCCGGCAGGCCGTCGTCGCTCTCTTCCGGCTTGTACCGCAGCACGAACCCGTCCTGGGTCAGCTCCCGTTGGATGGCCTCGATGGTGCCGATGACCCTGGGATCGTCGTTGGGCAGGAAGCCCACCCTGGGAATCAGCAGGAGGCTGGCATCCAGTTCCGGGCGGCCGTAGGACTGGACGAATGTATTGCGTTTGGCGTCGAATCCGTTGGCCATGATGTCCTCGCGGATCTGGTCCCGCAGCGCCTCCCACCGCTCCACCGGACCGGGCAGGCCGGACTCGCGGACGCCCTTCACCATACGGTCCGCCGCCACCCACGCCATCACCTTGGAATGGGTAAAGTGCCGGCGCGGGCCCCGAATTTCCCATAGCCCGTTGTCCGGCTGGTCCCAGATCGTTTCCAGGTGTTCCATCAACGCGATCTGCACGTCCCAGGCCTCGTCGGTGTGCTTCAGCAGCGAGTTCCGGGTCAGCGCCAGGCAGTCCAGCACTTCACCCCACACATCCAGCTGAAACTGCTCCGCGGCCGCGTTTCCGATCCGCACGGGCGCCGAGTTTTCATAGCCTTTCAGCCAGGGCAGCTCCATCTCGGGCAGCCGCCGCTCGCCGTGGATCCCGTACATGATCTGCAGGTCGGCGGGGTCGCCGGCAACCGCACGGAGCAGCCAGTCCCGCCAGGCAGCAGCCTCAGCCGTATAACCGGCAGCGAGCAGGGCCTGCAGGGTCATGGCGGCATCCCGCAGCCAGCAGTAGCGGTAGTCCCAATTCCGCTGGCCGCCCGGCTGCTCCGGCAGGGACGTCGTGACGGCGGCGACGATACCCCCGGTGGGGGCGTAGGTCAGCGCCTTGAGCGTCACCAGGGAACGGACCACCGCGTCCTGGTACTTCCCCTTGACGGTGCACTGCGAGGACCAACCGCGCCAGAACGCAAAGGTGCTCTCAAGGACGTCCTCGGCATCGACGCTGACCGGCCGTCCCACATGGCTTGGCGCCCAGGTCAGCACGAACGGCACCTTCTCACCGGCGCTCACGGTGAAGTCGCTGACGGTGTGCATGTTCTCGCCGTGCAGGGGCGCGGGAGTGACCAGGTAGACGGCGTCCGGGCCGGCTATGGCGTGCAGCCCGCGCTTGTCCTTGCGCACCCACGGCACGATGTGGCCGTAGTCGAACCGCATGACCAGCTCCCCGTGCATCTTGACAGTTCCGCTGACGCCCTCCACTATGCGGACAATGTCAGCAACGGAATCCCTGGGCGGCATGAAGTCGGTAACGCGAACCGTTCCGTCCGGCGTCTCCCACTCGGTGTCCAGCACCAGGCTGCCGTCGCGGTAGCTCCGGCGGGTGCACGCTCCACCGCCCTCCGGTGCCAGCAGCCAGCGTCCCGAGTCAGGCGTGTCCAGCAGCGCGTTGAAGCATGCAGGGGAATCGAACCGCGGGAGGCAGAGCCAGTCGATCGAGCCTTCCTTGCTGACCAGGGCACCGGTGTGAAGGTCGCCAACTACCGCATAGTCTTCAATTCGCGCCATGACATTACCCTGCCACACAGGGCTTCGAAGGGAAGGGAAAACTGCAGGTGTAGCCTGAGGGAAATGGCTATCCACATCGGCACCTCCGGCTGGAGCTACGACCACTGGGTGAACGTCCTGTACCCGCCCGGGCTGCCCGTCCGGGACAGGCTCCAGTGCTACGTCTCCAGGTTCAGCACGGTTGAACTGAATGCCAGCTTTTACCGGTGGCCCAGGGATACCACCTTCGCGGGGTGGAACAGGCGCCTGCCGCCCGGGTTCAGCATGTCCGTCAAGGCACCCCGCGGATTGACCCACGCACGCAAGCTCTATTCACCCGAGGTCTGGATTGAGCGCATCGTTCGGTGCTGGCACGAACTGGGGGACAAACGGGCCGTGCTCCTGGTCCAACTTCCGCCGCAACTGGAGCGCGACGACGCAAGGCTGGACTATTTCCTGGCCGCGGTTCCCTCCTGGATCAGGGTAGCGGTGGAGTTCCGGCACCCCAGCTGGGACTGCCCGGAGGTGTTCGCCCTGCTGGAGCGGCACCAGGCGGCCTACTGCATCATGAGCGGCGCCAACCTGCCTTGCATCCTGCGGACTACCGCGCCTTTCGCCTACGTCCGCCTTCACGGGCCCGACCACGAGCACTTGTACGGCGGCTCCTACTCCGACGCGGATATGCACTGGTGGGCAGAGCGCATCCGCGAGTGGGACGGTGCGGGCATCGACGTGTACGCCTACTTCAACAACGACGGCGGCGGGAACGCTGTGCGGAACGCCGAGACCCTGCGCGGGATCCTGGGCGCCGGCTGATGCCCGCTGCCGCCCTGTGGCAGAGTTAGGGCATGGACACGGCTCCGCAGAACCCAGCCCAGGACACGGCACACGCACCGCGGCAGAACAAAAAAGGCCAGTACGCCCTGTCGGGAAGCCAGTTCTTCCGGCTGGCGCACCGACTCTCTGATGCGGTCAACGATGTCCGGATCACACTGGCCAAGCGGTGGAAGTTCTCGCCGCAGACCATCGCCTACCAGGGCTACGGTTCCACCACCCGGGTCCGGGTGCTGGGGAGGGTCCTTTTGACCCAGCAGCCGCTGCCGGGAAGCAAAGCCGAGCACGCAGCGAAGAACGGCAACCAGAACATCAGGGGCTGGCGTGCCTTCACCGGGGTGCCGCTGCAGTTTACCGACGTCGAAATCACCATCGGCGACGTGGTCACCCACGTCACGGCGGACCGGGGCGGCCTCATCGACACCGAGGTGGATGTGCAGCTGTCCCCCGGCTGGCACACCGCGGTGCTGCGCGCGGAAGGAACCGAGCCGGCAGAGGCGTTGATCCAGGTGATTGCCCCCGGCGTCGATTTCGGCATCGTCTCCGACATTGACGACACCGTCATGGTGACAGCCTTGCCCAGGCCCTTCCTGGCGCTGTGGAACACCTTTGTGCTCAGCGAACGGGCCCGCATGGCCACGCCGGGAATGGCAGTGCTGCTGGACCGGCTGACCATCGAGCACCCCGAGGCCCCCGTCATCTACCTGTCCACCGGCCCCTGGAACGCCGCCCCCACGCTGGGGCGCTTCCTGACCCGCAACATGTACCCCAAGGGCACCCTGCTGCTGACGGACTGGGGCCTCACCCAGGACCGCTGGTTCCGCAGCGGCCAGGACCACAAACACCGCAACCTGGAGCGGCTGGCGCAGGAATTCCCGGACATGCGGTGGCTCCTGATCGGCGACAACGGCCAGCATGACGAGGCCATCTACTCCGCCTTTGCCGCCGAAAACCCGGAAAAGGTGGCAGCGATCGCCATCCGGCAGCTGTCCGTCAGCGAGTCGGTGTTTGCCGGCGGCCACTCCGAGGACGGCGACCACACCACATCCAGGGTGCCGTGGATCTACTCCCCTGACGGCGCCGGCATCGCCAAGCAGCTGGCCATGCTGGACCTGCTCCGGGGCTGACCCTTCCGGGGCCAGCCCCTCACGTCCTACGCGCCGGCACCCAGTGATGCGCCGTCGTCGGGCGCTGCGTTGCCCACCAGGTCCTCACTGCCAGGGAGATCGTCGCTGCCGGCAAGGTCGTCACCTTCCAGCAGGTCCGGGACGACGGCCTGGGCGATGGCGGCGTCAGCAGCGGCCGCCAGGTCACGTTCCTCGATGAGCTCCTGGAACCAGAAGTAGGATGCCTTGGGCGTGCGCTCCAGCGTTTCAAAGTCCACGTGGAGCAGGCCGAAGGGCTGGTTGTAGCCGGCGGACCACTCGAAGTTGTCCAGGAAGGACCACACGTAATAACCGCGCAGGTCCACGGACTCTGCCACACCGCCGGGCGCGGTGGCGCGCAATGCCGTTTCCAGATGGTCGGAGAGGTACTTCAGCCGGCGCTCGTCCGGAATGAACCGGGTGTTGGTGGACTTGTCGCGGACGATGATGTCCTCGAAGCTCGCCCCGCCCTCTGTGATGATCACGGGTGGAAGGTTTGGATACCGCTCCGCCATCTCCTTCAGGGCCACGGCCATGTACTCCGGCTTGACCGGCCAACCGTAGGCGGTGATGTCCGCTTCCGGCCAGGCCTCCACGTGGAACGGCGTTGTACCGCTGCCCGTTGCGCTGAGGTCACTGCCCATGGCCTCCGCCATGCTTGACGGAACGGTACCGCCGCCGGGTCCCGCCGCCACCTTGGTGGGCATGTAGTAGTTCAGCCCGTAGAAGTCCAAGGGCTGGGAGATGACCTCCATGTCCTCTTCAGGGTGTTCGAAGGAACTGAAGAACTTGGCGGCACGGATCAGGTCAGGGTATTTGCCCGTGAGGACCGGGTCCGCGTACAACCGGTTCTGGCCCAAGTCCATGATCCCGGCGCTGATCTTGTCCAGCGGGTTGATCGAGTTCGGCACCATGGGTGAGTACACGTTGGTCATCCCGATCTCACCCGGCACCTTCGCGGCGCGAAGCGCCTGGACGGCGAGCCCGTGGCCCAGCAACTGGTGGTGGACGGTGGGAAAGGCGCCCAGGGCAAGTTCCTTGCCTGGCGAGTGCAGGCCAAATGCATAGCCGTTCGCGCTCACGGTTGCCGGTTCATTGATGGTGACCCAGCGGGCCACCCTGTCCCCGAACGCCCCGGCCAGCAGCGCGGCGTATTCGCCCAGCCGGTACGCGGTGTCCCGGTTCATCCAGCCGCCCTCGTCATCCAGCTCCAGGGGCGTGTCCCAGTGGTAGATGGTGGCCATGGGCGAGATCCCATTGGCCAGGAGCTCGTCCAGGAGCCGGTCATAGAACGCCAGTCCTGCACGGTTGGCAGGGCCGGTCCCGCCGGGCTGGATGCGGGGCCAGGAGAAGGAGAACCGGTAGGAATCGACGCCCAGCTGCTTCAAGAGGGCAACGTCCTGCGGCATCCGGTGGTAATGGTCCGTGGCCACCACAGGGCTGTGGTCCTCCACGATGGCTCCCGGCCTTGCGGCGAACCTGTCCCAGCCCGAGGGTCCGCGCCCATCCTCATCCAGGGCCCCTTCGATCTGGAACGCTGCGGTTGCCACGCCAAGCGTGAACCCCGGAGGGATGAGCGCTGCGAGGTCCTTGGCGGTGATGTGCATTGGGGTCCAGCCTTTTGGTCACGGTGGTTCGGGTACGTCCCAGAATGTCACAGGGCAGGACGGCTGACGAGCAGCAACTCCGTAGTGGCACCGGCATCTACTGTGAACCGAAAAGGAACTCCTTCGCGTGCGCCACTGCCTTGCGGAACGCGTCATTGCGCAGCGTCACCAGGTGCTCCGTGTCCCCGTCCGACGGTTCAAGGTATCCGGTGTAGCCGGGGCGCAGCACCCAGATGTCCCCCGCCGGCGGCAGGTAGAACACACCGAAGGAACGCTGCTGCCTCTCGTCCGCCGTCCAGACCGGGACTACCGCCAGGGCAGCACCGGTGGCCGGGTTGAGCCACTGCGCCCGCGGCAGCGGCTGTTCGTGCGCCTCGGGGTCCAGGAAGGGCGCGGTTCCCGGACCCCAACGCTGCTCAAAGCGCTCATGGAATGCGGGAATGAGGTGTGAATCGTAGCGCCGCCAGTCGCTCATGCAGCTTTCCGCCTCCTTTGATTAATGGCACGGCCATGGTCTACTTCCCCGGCTTCACGGCCGGCGGGACTCCAAGGCAGAATCCGGCTTCAGGACCGGGGCCGCTTTCAGGCCCACGGCCCGCTTTCCCACCGCACCGGGGTAACACGGATGGCAGGCCCGGACGGTCCGCCGGTGCTGCGGACTCTCCGGACCGGAATGATGGTGGGCGCACCTGCCGCCAGCCGCCTGTCATAGTCGGCACGGCGCCCGGGGTCGCACAGCACGTTGAACGCCTGCATGATCCGCAGGAGTTCGTCACGCTGCCCGGGGTTGCCCGTCGAAGCGGATTGGTTCCCCCTTGCCTGGTTGTCCCCATCCGCCTGCCCGCCGTCCATGTCCGGATGATGGCTGCGCATGAGGGCCCGGTACGCGTGGGAAATCTGCTGCCGGGTGGCATCCCGGCCCACCCCCAGGATGGTGTAGTAATCGGGGACATCCGTCATCCCAGCCTCCCGTTCCGCCGGTGCCCCTGCCGCGGCCGGCAGGGGCACACGCAGGAAAGCCCTAAGTGCTGATCTGCTGCATCCCGCCCTGCTGGGTCTGGATCTCGATCTTGCGCGGCTTGGCCTGCTCGGCAACCGGAATCCGCAGGGTCAGGACGCCCTGGTCGTAGCTGGCCTTGATCTTCTCGGTATCCAGCGTGTCACCCAGGATCAACTGGCGGCTGAACACGCCACGGGGACGCTCCGAGGCCACGAGCTCCACATTGGGCTGCGTGGGGTCCTGCCGCTCAGCCCTGACAGTCAGGACGTTCCGTTCGACATTCAGTTCCAGCGAGTCCACCTTCACGCCGGGAAGGTCGAACGCCACCACGAACTCGCCGTCCTCCTGCCAGGCATCCATGGGCATGGCTGCCGGCCGGGCGGCGGTTCCAAAGACCTGCTGCGTGAGCCGGTCCAGCTCACGGAACGGGTCAGTACGCATCAACATCATTTCCCACTCCTTCAGCTTCCACGTGTTGGATCTGCGCATTTCCACCACCATTAATCTATGGTGGTGGATATAGATTTTTTATAGCACCCGTGGGACACTGAAGCAAGACACCGGGCAAAGTAATTTTTGGGAGCAGACATGGCAGAACCTGTTGCGGGACGGCCCCCGCGTTCCCCCGGTTCACGTGCCCTTTACGCCATCTCCGTGGCCGCGGAACTCACGGGAACCGGGCAGCAGAACATCAGGCTCTACGAAACCAGGGGGCTGGTGACACCTTCCCGGACGGCAGGCGGTACGCGCCAGTACAGCGATGATGACATCGCCGTGCTGCAGCGGATCGGCGAACTCCTTGAGGAGGGGCTGAACCTGGCAGGCGTGGCCAAGGTCCTTGAGCTCGAGGCAGCGAACGTCAAACTGCACCGGGCCTTGAAGCGCGCCAGGTCCCGGCCGCAGTGAAGCAGCTTCCCGCCCGGGAAGGTTCCTACTCCCGGGCGGATTCTTCCTTCGACAATTCTCCGGTGATCGGTTCGCCAGGGATCCTCGCGGTCCGCCAGGTGTCCAGCGCGATGACTGCGCCCAGGATGAGCAGCGACAGCGAGAACGACGCAAGGGTATCGGTGGGCCAGTGGTAGCCCAGGTAGAGGCGGCTGGCGATGGCGAGGACAATCCCGATCCCGGCCCCGATGAATCCGAAGACCGCTGCCCGCGGGTTCCGGCGCCGGGAGAAGATCAGGTAGGCCCCCACCAGCAGGAAGTCGCAGGCCCCCAGGACGTGCCCGGACGGGAACGAAAAGGTCTGGTCCGCACCGAACAGCATCTGGTCCACGGGGGGCCGCGAACGCTGCACGATGTGCAGGATGATCTGCGAAATGATCACCCCCGTCAGCATCGCGGACGCCAGCAGGATGGGGCGCCAGGCGTGTTTGGCGGCGAATCCCCAGATGAGGATCACCACCAGCACGATGATTGGCAGGGCAATGGGACCGAAGAACACGGCCAGGAAAATCATGATGGCAGTGACTGCTGCTGAACGCGTTGTGAGCAGCCAGTCATGCACAGGATGGTCTGCGACCGAAAAACCGTCGGCCTGCACCACGCTGACCAGCGTGGCGATGAAGAGTGCCAGCCCCACGACGGCCAGGATGACCGACGCACGGTAAAGGCGCCTCCGGTCGGCAGGGTCGATGTAGCGCTCCTCCACCACGAACTTTTCGTGGAAGGTGTGCCACCTGCCGGAGTTCCGTTCCGTGACTGCGGAACCTGCTGATTTTTGTGCCAATCTGCCCGTCCCTGCGCCCTGTTCAATGCACGCCGCATATGCGTGCCGTGTGGAATGCCTAGGCTGAAGATTATCCCCGTGAAATGCCATTCACTCCATCGCGGGGCCGGTTTCGGCGGCTAGAACGAGCCGGTGGTGAACTGCCAGCTCAGTCCGGTGAGGGTGTTGCCCGCTGTGTCGCGGATTCCGGCAGCCCCTCCCGTCAGCGTCACGGTGTACCGGGTCTTTGCCGCCAGGGTGCCCTGGGGGTCGAGGATCCACTGGTTGGTGGTGCCGTTGCGGTAGGCGGAAGCTGCCACTACAGCCCCCGTGGAAGCGTTTTTCAGCGTGAAGGTCGCTGTGCTGACGCCTTGGACCGCTTCGCTGAAGGTCGCGCTGACGTTGCTGCTCCTGCGGACCAGGAGCGCGTTGCTGCCTGGGCTGTAGCTGCTGACGGTGGGCGCAGGCCCGGTAGTGAAGGTCCAGCTGGTGGTGGCCAGCGGCGTGCCTGCGGCGTCCCGGATGGCCGAGGGTCCGCCCACCAGGGTGGCCGTGTAGGTGGCGTCGGCAGCGAGGTTCGCGGCCGGGTCAAGGGTGGCGGTCCTGGTGGTGGAGTTGTAGGTGACAGTGGCGGCAACGGTGGCCCCTGCAGCGTTCTTGAGCACGAAGGTCCCGGTGGAGACGCCCTGGACAGCGGCACTGAAGACTGCGGTCACGTTCGTGCCCATGGCTACTGCCGTGGCCTTGGCGGCCGGCGAGACCGAGGTGAGGGTGGGCGCAGGAGCGGGAGCCGGGGTGGGAGCCGCAACGTCTGTTCCCGTGTACAGCAGGCGGTTCGGGGTCCCCGTGGTGGCCCCGGCAATCACTCCGGGCGTGGCATTGGCTACCAAGGCAGCGGCGACGTCGGCCGGTGCCAATGCAGGGTTCTGCGAGAGAAGCAGGGCGGCAGCGCCGGCAGTGTGCGGGGCGGCCATGGAGGTTCCGGACATGGATGCCGTGGCCGTGGCGGAGGTGTAGTAGTCGGAGGTGATGCCGACGCCGGGAGCGTACAGGTCGACGCAGGATCCAAAGTTGGAAAACGATGCCTGCTTGTCGGCGGAGTCGCTCGCTGCCACGGTGACGGCTCCGGGGACGCGGGCAGGTGAACCGGTGCAGGCGTCCACGGCGGAGTTGCCTGCGGCAACCACGGTGGTGACGCCGTCGTTCAGGACTGCCTGGATGGCGTTGTCCACGGTGCTGCTTGCGGCTCCGCCCAGGCTGAGGTTGGCCACAGCGGGCGTTCCCGCGGCATGGTTCGCGGCGATCCAGTCCAAGCCGGCCACCACGTCAGAGTTGTAGCCCGAGCCGCTGCAGTCCAGCACCCTGACCGGCACCAGGGTTGCACTCTTGGCGACGCCGTACGTTGACCCGGCCACGGTTCCGGCCACGTGGGTGCCGTGACCGTTGCAGTCGGTGGTGCCGTTGCCGTCTGCCACGGCGGTCCAGCCCGCTGCCACCCTGCCGCCGAAGTCGGTGTGGGAGGCCAGGATGCCGGTGTCCACGACGTAAGCGGTCACGCCGGCGCCGGCCCCGGTCCACGAGTAGCTGCCGGAGAGCGGCAGGGCCCGCTGGTCGGCGCGGTCCAGGCCCCAGGGGGCGGGCTGCTCGGTCCCGGAAACCTTGACGGCGGCGTCCGGCTCCACTGACAGCACCTTCCCCGACCTGGCAAGTGCTGCCGCCTGGGCGGAGGTGGCGGTGACAACGGCGCCGCGGATTGCGTGCTCAAAGGTGCGGCCGACGGCGAGGCCCTGGCCGCGCAGCCCGGACACCTCCGCGGCGACGTCGGCAGAGGGCACGTACTGGACGATGTAGCGGCCGGCTTCGCTGCCGGCGCCGGCGGGCGGGCCAGCGGCGGGAGCAGCGGCAGCGGGCAGGGACGCCGTGGAAAGGGCGACGGCTGAGAGCAGAGCCGTGAGGGCAGGCAGCACGAAGTGTCGGGTACGAATTTGGGGGTCCTTTTGGTGGTGGAGCGGGCCCACTCCCGGGACGCGGAATCCGCCGCGGGAACAGGCAAAGGATGGCTGTACCAAAAGGATAGGAGCCGGAAGCGTATGGCTTCCGGCTCCTTGGATGATCCTGTGCCAACCCTTGGCGATTGCTGCGGACCGGGTTAATGCAAACCCGGCCTTACCCCTGGCTTCCTCCAGTGGTGGAGCCGGCTGCTGCGTGGTTCCGCCAGCTGTGTTCGGGCTCGTATCCCAGCAGGCGCCGTGCCTTGTCGATGGAGAGCATCGTTTCATGCTCTTCCAGTTCCTTGGTTACCTTGACGCCGGGGAACACCTCGGCGGCGAGGCTGGCGCTTGACCGGCTCATGACAGTGTCGGCGTTGGCGATGATGAAGGCCTCAAATCCCGGTTTGGCATTCTCCAGCGCCCGCGCCACGGCCTGCGCGCCGTCCCTGCCGTCGATGTATCCCCACAGGTTCCACTTCCGCAGCGTCGCATCCCCGTCGAAGGAGGGGAACTTCGCGTAATCGGCTTCGTCCATCACGTTCGAGAAGCGGAGCCCGGTGATGCTCAGTTCCGGGTCCCACCGCGTCATCTCCACGGCCATCTGCTCCTCCAGGGTCTTCACCAGGGAGTAGGTGCTTTCCGGCCGCGGCGGGTATTCCTCGTCCACGGGAATGTAGGGAGGGTCGACGTCGAACGGCAGCCCCAGCACCGTCTCGCTGGACGCGTACACCACCTTCTTGATGCCGGCGCGCCGCGCGGCCTGGAAGACGTTATAGGTGGACAGCATGTTGTTCTCGAAGGTGGCTGCGTCCGGAAGGATGCCCGGGGCGGGAATGGCACCCAGGTGCACCACGGCGTCGAACCCGTCATGCCGGTCATCGACTCCCAGCAGCGCGTCCACAACCTGCCCGTAGTTGCGCAGGTCCACCATCAGGAGCCCCGGGCTGCGTTCACCCGCACGGTCCAGCGTGAGGACCTGGTGGCCGTCGTCGGTGAGCCGGCGCACCACGTGCCGCCCCAGTTTTCCGTTTCCGCCTGTAACGGCAATTCTCATCAGGGTTTCCTTCTGTTCGAGTGCTTCTCCGTGCGGTGTTCCGGTCAGGACGGGGGTCGGGGGCTGCGAGGAACTGTTCGACGGCGGCGATCGCCACGGCGGTAATTCCGCCCGGATCGCCGCTGCCGTTGACGGACACCAGGATGCCCCGGCCCGCGTACACCGAGACTACTTCATGCGTCTGCCGGTGGTAGAGGTCCAGCCGGCGCCGGAAGACGTCCACGGTGTCGTCGGTGCGCCCCTGTTCCACAGCACGCAGCTGCATCCGTTCCTCCAGTTCCGCGTCCGGCGCCTGCAGTTCTATGACGGCGTCCAGCGCGTGGCCCTGGGCTGCGAGCATCCTGTCCAGTTCCGTCGCCTGCGGCGCCGTGCGCGGGTAGCCGTCCATCAGGAACCCGTGCATGGCATCGCTCTCCAGGAGCCGGTCCTTCACCAGTGCATTGGTGAGGTGGTCCGGTACGAAATGTCCGCCGTCCAGGTACTGGGCAGCCTGGTTCCCCAGATGCGTCTTCCGGGTGACGTTGCTCCGGAAGATGTCGCCGGTGGAAACGGCGGGGACCCGGAAGTGCCGCGCCAGGTGTTCGGCCTGCGTTCCCTTGCCGGAGCCCGGTGGGCCGATGATGAGAAGCCTGGTCATGTTCGTGTCCTTCCGCGGCGGGACCACAGTGAATGGGGCGGCGGAGGCAGCAGCACCGGATCCCCGCTTCATTGTGCCGGTTGCTCCTTGTCCGGCGCCAGCAAACCGCGTTACGGCCGGGGCCGGGATGGGCATCGCCCGGCCCTGCAATGTATATACTCTGGATATCGGTTTAGCAGCAGGCCGTTGGAAAGTTCGTCGATCCAGCGACCATCACCGGCTCCCCGCCACTCCCGGGGCGCCTATGTGTTGCAGGCTCGTTTTGACCTGAACGAATGGCACCAAGAAACCGTGGCCGGCGAGTCAACAGCAAAAACCGATACATCCATAACCGAGCACCTGCATGAACTGGTCCTCAACAGCTCCGACGTTGAGGACTTCCTCAACGAACTGGCACAGGTGTCCGCCCGTAACCTCTCCGAACCCGGCGACGAGATGCTGTGCGCCATCACCCTGCTCAGGCAACGGAAAACAGCGACGATTGCCAGCAGCAGCCGGGAAGCAAAGTCCATCGGACGCCTTGAGCACGGGTTCTCCGAAACACCCAGCCTGACGGCATTCACGGTGCAGGAGACTGTCCACGCTCCGGACCTCGAAGGGGACGGCCGCTGGCCGGAATACTCCACGGCAGTTGTAGCACAGGGAGTGAGGTCGGTCGCGGCACTTCCCTTCCGGCTTGAAGGGGAAACCAAGGCTGCGCTGCTGCTGTACTCCCGCCGGGCCCACCGGTTCGAGGAGCGGGTGCTCAAGTTTGCCGAAGACTTTGTCAGCCAGACCTCACTGGCGCTCCGCCTTGCAGTGCGCTTTGCGCATTACAGCGAAACAGCGGCAAACCTCCGCGCCACGCTGGAGTCCCGCACGGTCATCGATATGGCGGTGGGCATCATCATGGCACAGAACCGGTGCAGCCAGCAGGACGCTTTCGACATCCTGAAGGCCGCCTCAAGCACCCGTAACACCAAGCTGCACGATGTGGCCGCTGCGGTGGTGAATGCGCTGGGGCAGGGACCTGTGCGTACCCATTACGACGGGTAGGGCGGCCGTCAGCGGCAACGCATCCGCCACCAGTAGACTGGTGCCAACTTTTCGCCGGGGGGCTCAAATGGAACAGCAGCGTGTTTGCCTTGTCGTGGAGGATGACGACGATATCCGGGGCCTGATCTCCGTGGTCCTGTCGCATGCGGGATTCGAGGTCAGGGCGGTGGGAACAGGTGCCGAGGGCATCGCCGCAGCGGCTGACCCCGCCATTGCGTTGGTCACCCTGGACATTGGGCTTCCCGACATGGACGGGCACGTGGTGGCCCATGCCATCCGCGCCCTCACCACCGCACCCCTGCTGTTCCTGACGGCCCGCTCCGAGGAAGACGACGTGCTGGCCGGCATGGCGTCGGGGGCTGCCGGCTACCTCACCAAGCCTTTCCATCCGAAGGAACTGAAAGAGCTTGCCGGGCAGCTGTGCCCGGCAGCGGATGTTTCACAGGAGCCACACATACCGGGCAAATCCCACTGCTAAGTTCGCCGCCTAGAAATGAGGCATGACTCCTCAGCAGCGATCACTACGCAAACCCGGACGCTTCCGCCGGGCCGTCACGGCAGGGGCGGTGGCGTTAACGCTGTCCGCGGGAGGGGCGGCCGCCTGGGCAGTTGACCGTTATGTGGTCCCGCACGTCGAGATCTCCGACGTCTCCGCCTACCAGGCCGGCCAGGCAGGCACGACGGCGAACACCTCCGAAGCTTCCAGCGGCACTACCGGCGCGGTCACCACCGCCACCTCTTACGTCTCCGGCTCATCCACCATCTCGATCTCCAAGGTGACCACGGGCAGCGGCGACAGCACCGTCACCTACTATGCTGCCGACGTCGAACTCTCGGACGCCACGGCCCTGAAGTCCGCATTCGCCAACGACAGCTTCGGTGCGAACATCACCGAAACCACCTCCGCGATCGCAGCCGACAACAACGCCGTCTTTGCCGTCAACGGGGACTACTACGGCTTCCGGGACACCGGGATCGTGATCCGCAACGGTGTGGTGTTCCGCGACGCCGGTGCCCGCCAGGGGCTGGCGTTCTACCGGGACGGAACCGTGAAGGTCTATGACGAAACCACCACTACGGCCGCGCAGCTTGTAGCCGACGGCGTCTGGAACACCCTCTCCTTTGGTCCGTCCCTCCTGGACGGCGGCCAGGTTGCCGCGGGCATCGAGGGCGTGGAAGTGGACACCAACTTCGGCAACCACTCCATCCAGGGCGACCAGCCGCGCACCGCCGTCGGAATCATCGACGAAAACCACCTGGTGTTCGTGGTGGTGGACGGCCGCAGCCCCGGCTACAGCGCCGGCGTCACCATGACCGGGCTCGCCGAAATCATGCAGGGCCTGGGCGCCACCACGGCCTACAACATCGACGGCGGCGGCTCGTCCACCATGTACTTCAACGGATCGCTGGTCAACAACCCGCTGGGCCAGAACAAGGAACGCGGCACCTCCGACATCCTTTACATCGGGCAGTAGGACGCCATGGTCATCCTGATCCCCGCCTATGAGCCCGACGGGCAGCTTCCCGCCCTTATCCGTTCCATCCGGAACGTCCGGCCACGGGCCTCCATCGTGGTGGTTGACGATGGCAGCGGACCCGCCTTCCGGGACGTGTTCGACGACGTCAGGTCCCTTGGGTGCCATCTGGTCAGCTACGCCCGCAACCGTGGGAAGGGCTTCGCGCTCAGGGCCGGATTCGGTTTCATCGCGGACAAGCTTCCGGGCCGGGACGTAGTGTGTGCGGACAGTGACGGCCAGCATACTGTGGCGGACATCCTTCGCGTGGCGGACCGCCTGCGGGAGAACCGGGTCCTGCCGTGGGGGCAGGCCACGATGGTGCTGGGCAGCAGGAGCTTCGCCGGGAACGTCCCCGCGCGGAGCCGGCTGGGCAACGCTGCCACCGGGCTGCTCTTCACCCTGGCCACCGGCGAGCGCATCCCGGATACCCAGACGGGGCTTCGTGGCTACCCGGCCGACCTGCTTCCCTGGCTCCGCTCTGTGCGCGGGGACCGCTACGAATTTGAGCTGAACCTGCTGCTTGAGGCAAAGACCAACGGCTATGCCATCGACCCCGTGGATATCGCCACCGTCTACCTGGACCACAACTCCGGCTCCCACTTCCGGCCGCTGGCTGACTCAGCCCGGATTTATGCCCCGCTGCTGAAGTTCCTTGCGTCCTCCTTCACGGCCTTCCTCGTGGACACCTTGGTGTTCGTCCTGCTCACCGTGGCCATCGACTCCCTGCTGCTGGCAGTGGTCGGTGCCCGGGCCGTGAGCTCGGCGGTGAACTTCCTGGTCAACCGGCACCTGGTGTTCGCCCATGGCAGGGAGCAGCCAGCCCATGCGACCGGAATACGCTACTTCGCCCTGGTTGCCGTGCTGCTGGCCGCCAACTTCGGGTTTGTCTGGGCCCTCCAAGCCATGGCAGTGCCGGCTCTGCCTGCCAAGCTCCTCGCAGAGATCGCGCTGCTTGCCATCAGCTTTGCCGTACAGCAGCGCTTCCTGTTCACCGGTGGAGCCACCATGCACGCCACCGGCGGTCCACGGCGGACCCGCACTCATATTCGGGCCTAGGGAACAGCACAGCGCCGGCACAGTTTGGCCCGGCATTGTCTTTCCCAGACCACCAGAACCATCCGGAGAAATCACATGAACACACTTCTTTTCATCGTCGCTGACCTTGCGGCCATCAGCCTCCTCACCTTCGCCCTGTACCTGCGTCGGCACCGGCGGCGCGACCTGGTGGTGTCCTACCTGGGCATGAACGTGGGCGTACTGGCCGTGGCCACGGCACTGTCGGATTCGGCAGCGGGCCTGGGACTGGGACTGGGCCTGTTCGGTGTCCTGTCCATCATCCGGCTCCGCTCCACCGAACTGTCCCAGCACGAGGTGGCCTACTACTTCTCCGCCCTCGCCCTTGGCCTCATCGCCGGGTTGGGCATCGAGCCGGTGTGGCTGACCGTTTCCCTGATGGGGCTCATCCTGCTGGTGATGTTCGTGGGCGACCACCCGCGGGTGCTGCCGTCCTACCGGCACCAGACCGTGATTCTTGACCGTGCCATCTCCGAGGACCGCGAGCTCTGCGCCCGCCTGGAAGAGGTTCTCCACGGCAAGGTCCATTCCGCCACCATCTCGGAACTGGACCTGGTCAATGACAAGACCGTTGTGGACGTCCGGTTCGCCTACATCCCCGCCGGACACGCTGCCGTACCCGCCGCGCATGATGTACCGGCAGTAACCGCGACGGAACGCATCCACGCAGGTGCGGCATGACCGCCGCTGCGGACGCCGCCGTCGGCCAGCTCCGCCTCCTGCCGCCCGTGAGCCTGGACGAACTCAATGCAGAAGTTGCCCTGCAGACCCGGATTGACCGCAAGTACATTGTGCCGCTGGAGCTCGCCGGCAGGCTCCTGGCCTCGGCCGGCACCAGCATGCGCGTCCTGGACATGGACGGATCCCGCCGCTTCGCCTACGACTCGGTCTACTTCGACACCGCGGACCTGGACAGCTACCTGCTGGCCGCCCACGGCAGGCGCCGGCGGTACAAGATCCGCACCCGGACCTACGTCGACAGCGCCGTGAGCTTCCTGGAGGTGAAGACGGAAGGATCGCGCGAGGCGACGGTGAAGGAGCGCATCCCGTACCGGCTGGAAGACCGGGCCCGGCTCACTCCGGAAGGCCTGGCCTACGTCCGGGAAACCCTCAGCGCCTCGGGAAGCAACGTACCGGCCCTGCCTTTGGAGCCCGTGCTGGAAACCCGCTACGGGCGGACCACTCTCTACCTCCCCGAGTCCGGCAGCCGCGCCACGATTGACACCGACGTAACCTGGCAGCGCCCCGGCCACCAGCCCTGGGTCCTGCACGGTGCCGTCATCCTTGAAACCAAGTCCGGGTCCACGGCCGGCCCGCTGGACCGGCACCTCTGGGCAGCGGGCGTCAGGCCGTCCCGCATCTCGAAGTTCGCCACCGGGATGGCGGCCCTCCGTCCGGGGCTCCCCGCCAACCGCTGGAACCGGACACTGCGCCGCATGGCACTCCGGCCTGTTCCGCTTGCTGCGTAGCCGCCGGCCCGCTGACCACCCCCCAAACTCCAAGGAAACCTCATGAAAAAGCTCCGTTCCTATCTTTCCGTGGCCGCCCTGGCCCTCTCCCTCGGCCTGGCAGGCTGCGCCACCGCAGGAACCACCACGGGTGTTTCGGCGGTCACCGGATCGTCATCCACGGCGACCACCGGGACCACGGCCGCTGTCGCCGTGGACACCTTGGCGGAGGACACCCATTTCGATTCCAATGACCTCACGTGGGATGCCGCCAGTGAAGTGGCCGTGACCCTGGCCGACGGTGCCAGCACCGTTGCCCCGGGCTCTGACAGCCTGAAGGTGGACGGCGACACCGTCACCATCAGCGCCGCCGGGACCTACCGCCTCAGCGGCTCCCTCACCAATGGCCGCCTTGTGGTAGCTGCCGGAGAGAAGGACACCGTCCGCATCATCCTGGATGGAGCCCGCGTCTCGAACTCCAGCGGCTCCCCCTTCATGGTCCAGAGTGCCGATGAAGCCATCGTGTACCTCGCGGACGGCACCACGAATTCGCTCAGTGACGCCTCCAGCTACGCCGACCAGGGCACCGACGCCCCCAACGCGGCGCTGTATTCCAAGGCGGACCTGACCATTGCCGGCACCGGGTCCCTTGCCGTGGACGGCAACTTCAAGGACGGCATTTCCGCCAAGGACGGCCTGGTCCTCGCTTCAGGCCACGTCACCGTCAAGGCCGCGGATGACGGCATCGTAGGCAAGGACTACGCCGTGCTGCTGGACGGGGCCTACCAGGTGACAGCCGGGGATGACGGCTTCAAGTCGGACAACGACACGGATGAAGGCCGGGGCTGGGTGCTCCTCAACGGCGGCACCCTGAATGTTTCGGCGGCCGATGACGGGGTCAAGGCCTACAACACGCTGACCATTGCCGGCGGCACGGCCACTGTGGCCAAGTCGGAGGAGGGCCTGGAGGCCCAGCACATCGTGGTCTCCGGCGGCACCACCACCGTCACGTCGAACGACGACGGCGTGAACGCCTCGGGTGCCTCATCCTCCTCCGGCGGGGGCGGCATGGACGGGGGCGGCATGGAAGTGGGCGATTACAGCGTTGACGTCACCGGCGGCGCCCTGACCATCAATGCCCAGGGCGACGGCCTGGATTCCAACGGCAACGCCAGCATTTCCGGCGGGACCGTGGTGGTGAACGGCCCCACCGCCAGCAACAACGGCGCCCTGGACGTCAATGGCAAGCTGAAGGTGACAGGCGGCACCGTCGCGGCGGCCGGCAGCTCGGGCATGGTGGTGACCCCGGGCGACTCCTCCACCCAGTCAGGGGTGCAGGTGGCGCTGGGTTCGTCGGTTCCGGCCGGGACCGTCATCCAGGTGGCTGATTCCTCGGGCAAGGTGGTGGCCGCTTTCACCACTACCAAGGCGGCGGCTTCGCTGGTGTTCTCCTCACCGGACATCGCCAAGGGCCAGCAGTACACCGTCTACACCGGCGGCACGGCAACCACCACTGCGAGACTCGGCGGTGGAAGCCTGGACGGCGCCAAGCAGGTGGGAACGGTGACGGCGGGCCAGTACACCGCGGCGCAGGGGCCGGGCGGCGGCGGACCCCGCTGGTGACCGCCGCTTTTCCTGCCGCGTCCGACGGCGGCGCGTGCCGCCGTCGGACGCGTGCTTTTCCTACTTCCGCAGGAAGCCGAGCAGTGCCTCGTTGACTTCCGCGGCGTGCGTCCACAGCAGGCCGTGCGGTGCACCCTCGATCTCCACGTACTCGGCGCTGGGCAGGGCCTTGGCGAAGAGGCGGCCGGTGGAGTCGATGGGCAGGATGTTGTCGGCGGTGCCGTGCACGATCAGGGCCGGGACATCGATCTTGGGGATGTCCTGGCGGAAGTCCGTGAGCCAGGTGGGCTGGGCGGCAACAGAAGCCGTGGCACCGGCGCCGGAGGCCAGGTTCCAGCCGGCGTTCATGACTTCCTGGCTGAGGCGCGGGGTGCCAAGGAACGTGTTTGAGTTGTAGAAGTTCTTGAAGAACCCGGTGAAGAAGGCGTAGCGGTCCGCGGTGACTGCTTCCATGAGGCCGTCGAACACCTCCTGCGGGACGCCGTCCGGGTTGTCGTCGGTCTTGAGCAGGTAGGGCTCAAGGGATCCGAGGAACGCGGCGCGGGCCACCCGGGCGGAGCCGTAGGTGCCAAGGTAGCGGCCCACTTCCCCGGTGCCCATGGAGAAGCCCACCAGCACCACGTCGTTCAGGTCCAGGGTGGTCAGCAGGGTGTTGAGGTCCGCCGCGAAGGTGTCGTAGTCGTAGCCCTCGGTGGGCTTGCTGGACTTGCCGAAGCCGCGGCGGTCGTAGGTAATCACGCGGTAACCGGCATCCAGGAGGGCCGCGGTCTGCTTCTCCCAGGATGACCCGTCCAAGGGGTAGCCGTGGATCAGCACCACGGGCTGGCCCGAGCCGTGATCCTCGTAGTAGAGCTCGATATCAGTGCTGTTCTCAGTACCTACGGTGATGAAGGCCATCGGGGTAAATTCCTTTCGAGACTGACCAGGCGGCAGGCAGAGCGCCGTGCCCGTGCACCTCCCACTCTAGGGTGCGCGGCCGTACCCCAGCAGTCTGCCAGCAACGACGGATTCAACGTGCACGGACCCTGAAGCTATGACACTATATGCGCATGAATGCAGATAAGAACACTTGCTCGCTGGGAACGGACAGCCAGTACGTGGAGTTGGCCGTGGAGGTGTTCGCCATGCTGGCTGACGCCACCAGGGTCCGGATTATTTTGGCGCTCCGGGACGGCGAGATGGCGGTGGGCGCCCTGGCGGACGTTGTGGGCAAGTCACCCGCCGCCGTGTCCCAGCACCTGGCGAAAATGCGCCTGGCCCGGATGGTGTCCACGCGGCAGGACGGGACGCGTGTGCTCTACCGGCTGGAAAACGAGCATGCACGGCAGCTGGTGGCGGATGCGATCTTCCAGGCCGAACACGCCCTTGGCGGAGAGCCGGCACACCACCGCATCACCAACCATTCTGCGCAAAGGAGTGCCTCATGAGCGGGCCGCACCAGGAGTCAACGCATACCCACAGCCACGCCCATGCGGAGGGGCACGGCGGGCACGACCACGGTCATGAGCACCCCACCGAGCATGACCACGACCACGGGCACCACCACGACCACGACCACGGGCACGGTCATGACCACGGCCACCATCACCATTCCGGGTTCAAGGGCTGGCTGACCGAGCTGTTCGTCCCGCACACGCACGATGCCGCAGATTCCATTGACGACGCCATGGAGGCCAGCACCGAGGGCATCAGGGCGCTGAAGATCAGCATGTTCGTCCTGCTGGCCACCACCGTGCTGCAGTTCCTGGTGGTCCTGTTCAGCAGCTCGGTGGCACTGCTGGCGGACACCATCCACAACTTTTCCGACGCCCTGACCGCGGTCCCCCTGTGGGTTGCCTTCATCCTGGGACGCAGGGCCGCCAACCGCCGGTACACCTACGGCTACGGCAGGGCGGAGGACCTGGCAGGCCTGTTCATCGTGGCCGTGGTGGCCCTTTCCGCCGTCGTTGCCGGCTGGCAGTCAGTGGACCGGCTGATCCATCCCCAGCCGCTGCAGAACCTGGGCTGGGTCATGGCAGCGGGCCTGATCGGCTTCGCAGGAAATGAAGCCGTGGCGATTTACCGCATCCGGGTGGGCCGCAGGATCGGTTCCGCGGCGCTGGTGGCTGACGGCGTGCACGCCCGGACCGACGGCTTCACCTCGTTGGCTGTGGTGATCGGCGCCGTCGGCGTCATGCTCGGGTTTCCGCTGGCGGACCCCATTGTCGGCTTGGTCATCTCCGCAGCCATCATGGTGCTGCTCTGGGGCACTGTGCGGAGCATCGGCCGGCGGCTCATGGACGGCATCGAACCAGACTTGGTCGCTCGCGCACAGGTGGCGCTGGAGGAGACGCCGGGCGTCCTCGCGGTAGGAAACCTGCAGCTGCGGTGGTCCGGCCACCGGCTCCAGGGATCGGCACGGATCGAACTCGCTGACACGGAGTTGTCGCAGGCGGAAGAGATCCTTGACCGCGCCGGGCACAGGCTTCGGCACGCACTGCCCAAGCTTGACCACATGCTCTTGGCTCCCGCCACCCGGCGGTAGCAGGCACCAAACGCAGAAGTGGCCCTGCCAGCCGGCGGGCCACTTCTGTGTTGATGGATTTCCGGCTCCTAGCCCGTGGCGGCCTTGCCGGGCAGGGCCAGCTTGAAGACCTTGGCCCAGGACGAACCAACCTGCTTCAGCAGCGGCCCGGTGGTGTACTTCAGGCCGTAGCGCTGGCAGATCTCGCGGACCCTGGGCGCCACCTCTGCGTACCGGTTGGAGGGCAGGTCCGGGAAGAGGTGGTGCTCAATCTGGTGGGAGAGGTTGCCGGTCATCAGGTGCATGAACTTGGAGCCTGAGATGTTGGCGGACCCGATCATCTGGCGCACGTACCAGTCGCCGCGGGTTTCGCCGTCCACCATTTCCTCCGTGAAGGTGTCCGTTCCTTCGGGGAAATGGCCGCAGAAGATGACCGCGTGGGCCCAGACGTTGCGGATGGCGTTGGCTGCGATGGTGCCGAACAGGGCCTGCTTGGCGGAGCCCGTCAGCATGGCCAGCGCGGGCGTGGCGGCATAGTCCTTGGTGAACTGCGTGATGACCTTCTTGCCCAGGGCCTTGAGGTCCTTGAGCAGGGCTTCCTTGGACTTGGTGCCTTCCTTGTACTCGGTCAGTTCGAGGTCGTAGATGGCAATGCCCCACTCGAAGACGGGCGCCAGGATTGCGTTGAACAGCGGATTGGCCAGGTTGATGGGCTTCCACGGCTGCTGCTCATCCATGCGCAGGAGGTTGTATCCGACGTCGTTGTCCTTGCCCACCACGTTGGTCCAGCGGTGGTGCAGGTCATTGTGGGTGTGCTGCCACGACCGCGATGGCGTGACGAAGTCCCATTCCCAGGTGGTGGAGTGGATGTCCGGGTCCCGCATCCAGTCCCACTGGCCGTGCAGGATGTTGTGTCCCAGTTCCATGTTTTCGAGGATCTTGGCCAGGCTCAGCAGCGTGGTGCCCGTGACCCAGGCGGCCTTGTTCTTGCTGACCAGCAGCGCAGCACGGCCGGAAAGTTCCAGGCCGCGCTGGATCTTGATCATGCGGCGGATGTAGGCGGCGTCTTCCGCGCCGCGTTTGCCCAGGATCTCGTCCCGGATGGCGTCGAGTTCGCGGCCCAGCTCAGCCACCTGTTCGTCGGTGAGGTGGGCGGCGGCCGGTGGCCGGACGCTGGGGCTGCCCGATTCGGCCAGCTTTCCGGGGCGCGTCCTGGAGGTGCCGGCGTTGGCGCCTGCTGCGGCGGTGGTTTTCGTGGGTGAGATGACAGTCATGCGGTACTGCTCCTCAGAGTTCGAGGTTGACGGGTCCGGCGGCTGCCGAAACACACGTTTGGATCAATTGGCCGGGTTCGCCGTGGATTTCCCCGGTGCGGAGGTCCCGGACCTGCCCTGCCAGCAGAGGCGTAAGGCAGCTGTGGCAGATTCCCATGCGGCAGCCGCTGGGCATCAGCACCCCGGCGTCCTCGCCGATGTCCAGGATGGGGGTGTCGCCGTCGGCCTCCACCTCGCGGTCGGAGGCTTCGAAGGTGACCAGGCCGCCGTCGTGCCCCACCCCGGCGTTGAACGTAGTGTTAAAGCGTTCAATCATCAGGTTGCCGGCGTCTCCGGCCACGGCGACATCGGTTCCGGGCGCGCGGGTGGTCAGGGCCGCGCGCTTCCACAATGCCTCGGCGTCGTCCAGGAAGCTGTCCGGACCGCAGGCGTAGGCTGCCCGTTCCTTCCAGTCGGGGCAGATGGTGTCCAGCTCCTTGGTGCTGGAGAAGTCCATACGGCCTTGCTCGCCGGTGTACCAGTGCGCCAGCCGGAAGTTGGGGAACTGGTCCGCCAGCTCCGCGAGCTCCTCGCGGAACAGGCTGTCGCCGGGGGTGCGGGCCGAGTGGACCAGCACGACGTCGGCATCGGGACGCCGCGGCACAAGGGTACGGATCATGGACATCACCGGAGTGATGCCGCTGCCGGCGGTGACCATGAGGAGGGGGCGTGGATGCTCCGGAAGCACGAAGTCCCCCTGCGGCGGGGCCAGGAACAGGACATCGCCGGGCTTGGTGGTGCGCACCAGGGTGCCGGAGACGGCACCGACGTCAGTGACGGTGATGGCCGGGTCTTTGCCGGCGGGGGCGCTGAGCGAGTATGAGCGCCAGTGGCGTACCCCGTCGAGTTCGACGCCGATGCGGGCCCACTGCCCTGCAAGGTGCGCCTTCCAGCCGCGGCCGGGACGGAAGAAGATGGTTGCCGACTGGGCAGTCTCCTGGACCACGCGGGTGACAACGCCGCGCAGCTGACGGGCCGAGTAGACAGGGTTGAACAGAGCCAGGACGTCCTCAGGCGTCAAAGGCGTGGTGAGGACCGAGGCCGCTTGGGCCAGCTGCCGTAGCCGGATCATACGGTTAAGCCTAGGGCGGCGCGAGCCATATTTCTCTCTCTCCGTCATATGACCGTTCCGCAGTCACACACTTGCTTGATAGGGCGCGAAGTCCCCACGCCGCACTTTAAGAGTAACGGTTCGGTCTCACAAAAGGTTCCCAGCGTCCTATCGGCTCCATCCCAGGGGCGGGGCCACGAATTGCGCGACGTTGCCCAGGAGCTTGGCGTTGAAGTCCACGCCCAGCTGGTTGGGAACGGTGAGCAGCAGGGTATCCGCGGCCTGCACCGCAGTGTCGGCGGCGAGCTGCTCGGCCAGGAGGTCCGGCGGGCCCACGTAGCTCTTGCCGAAACGTGAGGTCAGTCCGTCGATGACGCCTACCTGGTCGCGGCCGTCGCGGAGGGCACTTCCCGCGAAGTAGTAGTTGTCCTCCTCGTCCACGATGGGAAGCACGCTGCGGCTGACAGAGACCCTTGGCTGATGGGGGTGGCCGGCCGCCGCCCATGCGTCCCTGAACAGCTGGATTTGTTCGGCCTGGAGTTCATGGAACGGCACGCCGGTGTCCTCGGTGAGCAGCGTGGAGCTCATCAGGTTCATGCCAAGTTCTGCAGCCCATACCGCAGTCTTCCTGCTGCCGGCGCCCCACCAGATCCGTTCTGCCAGTCCCGGGGACTGCGGCTGGACGGGGAGGAGGCCGGTGGCAGCCCCGGCGTACCGCGGGTCTGCCTGGGCCATTCCGGCGCCGGTAATGGCCTTGCGGAAGACGGCGGTGTGGCGGCGGGCCATGTCAGCGTCGGTCTCGCCCGGTTGCGGGCGGTAGCCAAATTCCGACGCCCCCTCCCTGGCCGGTTCGGGTGAGCCGCGGCTGATCCCCAGCTGCAGCCTGCCGCCGCTGATCAGGTCAGTCGCTGCAGCCTCCTCTGCCATGTACAGCGGGTTCTCGTAGCGCATGTCGATGACGCCGGTGCCGATTTCGATGCGGCTGGTGCGGGCGGCAATGGCTGACAGGAGGGGGAAGGGCGATGCCTGCTGCCGGGCGAAGTGATGGACGCGGAAGAACGCACCGTCCACTCCGAGCTCTTCGGCGGCAACCGCCAGTTCGATGCCCTGGAGCAGGGCGTCCGCCGCTGTCCTGGTGCGGGAACCCTGGCCAGGGCCCCAGTGGCCGAATGAAAGGAATCCGATGCGCTCCATACCTCCCCCAACTGTCCAGCCAGCAGCTGCATTCCCGGCTGGGATGATGGCTGCGTGGGTATTCCGGATGAAACTGTCGCTGTCGCCAAGACCATCGTGCTCTTCGTGCTGGCCGCTGCCGCCGAAATCGGGGGTGCGTGGCTGGTGTGGCAGGCCGTCCGCGAGGGCAGGGACTGGTGGTGGGCCGGACTCGGCGTGATCGCCCTGGGTGCTTACGGCTTCGTGGCCACGCTCCAACCCGACGCGCATTTCGGCCGGATCCTTGCCGCCTACGGCGGAGTGTTCGTAGCCGGCTCCCTGGCGTGGGGCATGGCCTTTGACGGCTTCCGCCCGGACCGCTGGGACATCGCCGGGTCCCTGGTCTGCCTGCTGGGCGTGGCCGTGATCATGTTTGCACCCCGCAGCGGAGGATAAAGCAGCGGGAGGGTGGCTAAAATCTAGCCACGACGAAAGGCGGGACCTGTGGAGCGGGTGGACTACTGCGTTATTGGCGGCGGGATCGTGGGCCTGGCAACGGCCTATCAGTTGCTGCAGAAGCAGCCGGGAGCCTCCCTGGTTCTGCTCGAGGCCGCGGATTCCCTGGCTTCACACCAGACCGGACACAACAGCGGCGTCATCCACTCGGGGATCTACTACGCCCCCGACAGCCTCAAGGCGCGGTTCAGCAAGGCCGGCGCACAACAGACCAAGGAGTTCTGCCGGGAGCACGGCATCAGGTACGCCGAGCCGGGGAAGCTGCTGGTGGCCACCTCGGCCGTGGAGCTGGACCGGCTGGGCCGCCTTGAGGAACGCGCGGCCGTCCATGGGCTGGACTGCGAGCGCATCGATCAGACCGAACTCAACCGGCGCGAGCCCAACGTTTCAGGCCTGGGCGCGTTGTTCATTCCCAGCACCGGAATCGTGGACTACCGGGAGGTGGCGCGGAAGCTGGCCGATCTCATATCCGCTGCGGGCGGACGGGTCATCACCGGAGCCAAAGTGGGCTCGATCGTGGAGCATTCGGACGGCGTGGACGTTGGCACGGACCATGCCCTGTACTCCTGCCGCCGCCTGGTGGCCTGTGCGGGCCTGCAGTCGGACCGCTTGGCGGAACTTGCCGGAATGAAAATCGACGTCCAGATCATCCCCTTCCGTGGGGAGTATTTCGAGCTGCCGGACACCAAGTCGGATTACGTCACCCACCTCATCTACCCCGTACCGGACCCCGAGCTGCCTTTCCTGGGGGTGCATCTCACGCCCACCATCTACGGCCGCATCACCGTGGGGCCCAATGCCGTGCTGGGCCTTGCCCGGGAGGGCTACCCCAAGTTCTCCGTGGACCTCAAGGACGTGGGCCGCTATGTGCGCTTTCCCGGCCTGTGGCACGTGGCAAGGTCCAATGCTGCCACCGCGGTGCGTGAAGTCCGGAACTCGCTGTTCAAGGGAAGCTACCTGCAGGAATGCCGCAAATACGCCCCCGGCCTGGTCAAAGCAGACCTGCTGCCGTACGAGGCAGGCATCCGGGCACAGGCTGTCCGCCGGGATGGAACGCTGCTCCATGATTTCCTGCTCGCGGAGACGGACAGGATGATCCATGTCCTGAATGCCCCCTCCCCCGCCGCAACTGCAGCCCTTCCCATCGGCGAACACCTGGCCGCCAAAGCCGCGCTCCGCCACGCTTCCTGACGGTCAGGCCGGCAACCGGCCGCGGCTAAACTGGCCCGGTGACCAACAGTGAGCAGCCGCACAAGCCGATGGTGCCGCCGTCGCGCGGAAGAATGGCCGAACGGCTGCTGCCCGGCGGGGAGGAACCGGACCCGCGCTTCACGCTGGCGAACGAACGCACCTTCCTTGCCTGGATCCGGACCTCGCTTGCGCTGCTGGCGGGTGGCATTGCCATCGAGGCGTTCACCTCCGGCCTTTTCATTGAACCTGTCCGGAAAGGCCTGGCCGTCCTGTTGCTTCTGCTGGGCATGATGCTCAGCGGTGGTGCCGCGGTACGGTGGCTCCGGGTGGAGCGCAGCATGCGCAACAAGGGCCCGCTGCCGCTGCCGCTCTTTGTGCCCCTGTTGGCCGGGGCAGGCGCGCTGGCTGCCGCCGTCGTCCTGGTCTTCATCCTCTGGCGCTGATCCGGTGGCATCCCGCGCCCCCAAGCCCCACGGCGATCCCGGCCTCCAGCCCGAGCGGACTGCCCTCGCATGGGGCCGGACCATGCTGGCGCTGGTGACAGCGAGCGCGTTCTTCCTCCGCTGGCTCCCTACCTACGGGCCGCCCATCCTGGTCCTGCCGGTGGTTTCCGGCGGGGCCGCGCTTGCCATCTACCTCACCCAGCGCCGCCGCTACCAGGCCAGGTCGCACGGCCTGGCAGGCGAAAGCATCGAAGCCGACCTTCCCGCCGTGCTCTGGACCGCGTTTGCTGGAGTCGCCCTGGGGTGCCTGGGCATTGTGGTGGTCTTGGTCAGCTGAACTGTTTTGGCGAGCTAGAACATGGGCAGGACGAAGCCGGCCAGCAGTGCCACCGCGCCGATCGCCGTCAGGCAGCGGCCCAGGACCGAGGCCGTCCTCCCGGCCTCCTCCGGCGTGGTGGTTTGCCACTGTGTTGGGCGTTTGGGGTGGTAGTAGATGGGCAGGGTGTCTCCCGGCGCCATGTCCTTGATGTCGTAGGGGGACATCGGGGCGTTGTGGACCTGGTGCTTCCGGTCGAACCAGCGGAAGCCCACGCCGGTGGAATCTGAATAGACCACGGCCTCGGCCACGTCCCAGGGATGCACGAAGCGGCGGAGGAATCCGGTGTAGAAGAGCAGTCCCAGCCCGGCGGGCAGGCAGAGCCAGGTGAGCACTTCCAGGATGGGACCTGCCATATCGAGCGCAGTGGGCATGAAGTTGATGGTACCGCCCAAGGGCTGGCCCCTTCAGCACCGACTACGTACGCTGAAGGAGACCGGACCGGAGTAAGGGGAAACCATGAATGATCAGGATATTTTGACGCACATCCAGGCCCTTGTGGAGGAGGAGCACTCGCTGCGCGAGGGTCCCGGGGACGGGCAGGCGCCGGACCAGGCACGGCTCAAGTTCGTGGAGGAAAGCCTGGACCAGTGCTGGGACCTGCTGCGCCAGCGGCGGGCCAAGAAGGATTCAGGCGAAAACCCGAACGACGCCGAGGCCCGGCCCATCAGCGAAGTGGAGGGCTACAGGCAGTAATGCGTATTGCAGTAGCGCAGATCATCAGCAGTGCCGACACCGCCGCCAACCTGGAGCTCATCTGGGAATATGCCGCCCAGGCCAAGAACGCCGGTGCGCAGCTGGTGGTCTTTCCCGAGGCGACCATGCGCGCCTTTGGCCATTCCCTGAAGGACATTGCCGAGCCCGTCGAGGGCCCGTGGGCCAGCGAGGTGCGCAGGATCGCCACGGAGCTGGACATAACGGTCGTGGCCGGCATGTTCACTCCGGGCAAGGATGGCCGGGTCCGCAACACGCTGCTGGTCACCGGGCCCGGGGTGGAGGCGTCCTACGACAAGGTCCACCTTTTTGACGCCTTCGGCTTCACGGAGTCCAGGACAGTGGACGCCGGGGAAGCACCGGTGACGTTCGAGCTGGACGGCACCGTGTTCGGCCTGGCTACCTGCTACGACGTCCGCTTTCCGGGCCTGTTCACCGCCAACGCCAACGCAGGTGCCCAGGTGAACATCGTGTGCGCATCGTGGGGCGCGGGTGAAGGCAAGGCAGAGCAGTGGGACCTGCTGGTGCGCGCCCGGGCGCTGGACAGCACCACGTTTGTGGTCGCCTGCGGACAGGGTGATCCCGAAACGGTGGGCGCCGGGCCGGCGGGCACAGCGCCAACCGGCATCGGCCACAGCGCCGTGGTCACCCCCCTGGGCAAGGCCGTGGTGGCGCTTGGCGGAAAGCCGGAACTCGCCGTCGTGGACATTGATCCCTCAACGGTGGACGACGTTCGGGCCAAGCTGCCGGTCCTCGCCAACGCCCGCAGGTTCTGACCGGGTGAGGTGCCGTTCATAGCTTCGAAACAGACGGCACAAAAGCGTACGACGGCGGACCTCACCTGCCGCGGGGCCCGTACGGCCCGCGGTGGCGCGGAACGCCGGGGCCCAAGGCTGCTGTGCGCGGCACCAGGGGGAGCCGCTGTTTACATGCCCGAAACATAGGCGATACGTGAACTTCACGCGGGAGCGATTTGTGTAACGTGGCGGCAACTTTAAGCGGCATTGGCTGAAACACACGACGCCAAAAATGGAACCCGGGGGAAATGCCACGGGGCCAAACGGGCCCTGCACCACATTCACGTTGCGAAGGGACCCACCGGTGGAAATCACTGCCCAACACGTCTGGCTGATGATTTCGGCCGCCATGGTACTGCTGATGACCCCCGGGCTTGGCCTCTTTTACGGCGGCATGACCCGTGCCAAGGCCGCCCTCAACATGATCATGATGAGCTTCATCTCGGCAGGGATTGTTGGCGTGGTCTGGGTCCTGTGGGGCTACTCCATGACCACCGGCACCGGCGTCCTGGGCCTCTTCGGCAATCCTTTCACCAACTTCGGGCTGCAGAACCTGATGGGTTCACCGGACCTTCTCAAGGCAGGGTTCAGCGCGACGTTTGCCATCATCACCGTCGCGCTGATCAGTGGCGCTATCGCCGACCGTGCCAAGTTCGGCGCCTGGGCCCTGTTCGTGCCCGTGTGGATCACGGTAATCTACTGCCCGCTCGCCTACATGATTTGGGGTGGCGGGCTGATGAGCGCAGGCGGCGCCGTCACGGAAATCTTCGGCCAGGTCATCGACTTCGCCGGCGGTGCTGTTGTGGAAATCAGCTCGGGTACGGCTGCCCTGGTGCTGGCCGTCATCGTTGGCCAGCGCCACGGGTTCGCGAAGGACCCCAACCACCGCCCCCACAACCTGCCCTTCATCATGCTCGGTGCGGCGATCCTGTGGTTTGGCTGGTTTGGCTTCAACGGCGGGGCCGCCACCAGCGTTGAACAGGCCGGCCTCATCTGGATCAATACCCTGGTGGCCCCCGCGGCCGCCATGCTCAGCTGGCTGGTCACGGAGAAGGTCCGCCACGGACACCCCACGTCCCTGGGCGCTGCCTCCGGCGTGGTTGCCGGCCTGGTGGCCATCACCCCTTCGTGCGCCAACATCAGCCCGGTGGCCGCTATCGGTCTGGGCCTGGTGGCCGGCGCGGCCTGCTGCGTCTTCGTGGACCTCAAGTACCGCTTTGGCCTGGATGACTCCCTGGACGTGGTGGGCGTCCACCTGGGCGCCGGCCTCATCGGCACCCTGTCCCTGGGCTTCATCGCCCTTCCCGTGAACGGACAGGGCGGCGGGCTCTTCTACGGCGGCGGCGTCCAGCAGCTCATTGCCCAGACGGCCGCCGTCGTCATCACCCTGCTGCTGTCCGGTGTTGGAACCGCCGTCATTGCCCGGATCATCAACAAGACGGTGGGCTTCCGGGTCAGCCACGAGGCCGAGACCGCCGGCGTGGACCTGTCCGAGCACGCCGAGACCGCCTACGCGTTCGGTGAGATGGGCTCCGGTTTCAGCAGCCTGGGCCAGATGCTGGCACACCACACAACCGCCTCCGTCCCTGCCGCTGCCCGCACTGAACAGCACGCCAAGGAAGACTCATTCGCGTAGTTTCCCGGCCACGTAGGTTCCGGTTGGACGGTGCCGGACAGCAAGGCCCGTCCAACCGGTGTCCACGCCGACACTAGTCCGCAAGGATCTTGTAAAGAGCGCGGCGGGTTTCATCCATCTTCTCGACGGCGGCGGCGCGCTGCTCCTCACTGACGCCTGCGCGGAACTGATGGATGGCGCCCATGAGTTTGGCAATGCTTTGGTGGAAGTCCCGGTCCGCACTGTCCGGTTCCGCGTTCCAGGCGTTCTCCATCTCCTCCGCGTGCTCCGCCACATAGGCCCGGCCCGCCTCCGTCAGGGCAAACTCAGTCCCGCGGCCTTCGCTGAGCGCCTCGATCAAGCCTTCGTCAACCAACTGCTGCAGGGTGGGATAGATGGATCCGGGGCTGGGGCGCCATGTTCCGCCGGTCTTTGCCGCGATGGTCTTGATCAATCCGTAACCGTTGGACGGCGCCTCTCCCAGGAGCGAGAGGATGGCTGCGCGGACGTCACCGCGGCTGGCCCGCCGGCCGCCCCTGCCAAACCCTGGGCCGAAACCAGGACCAAAACCCGGGCCAAAGCCTGGCCCGAAACCGGGTCCGAAGCCAGGACCAAAGCCAGGCCCCCTGTGCCCGTGCGGCCCCCTGCGTCCCCTTCCCCTTTCAAAACGTCCTTTTCCGAACTCTGGGCCGGGATGTTTGTCGTCGAATATGCCTTTCATGGTGGCATCGTCCTTTCCATATCAGGATAATCGCTGCTTCTTCAGCGATAGTTAACGATATGTCGCTATCTATCGCTTCGTCAACGGTTCGGCGTGACCAAATCCTGACCTTTCCGGATCTGGTTCACCCCTTGGCAGGGGCGTATTCTGGTCCCACCTTCGAGGACGAGGGCTGAGCGATGGGGAAGAAGCGGAAGCGCAAAAGCGGCTTCAGCGCGGCCTTGGGAAGGATCCTGGGGTTCCTGGCGGCAAGTATCATGTGTGGCATCCTGGCGGCCAGCCTGGTGGTCCCGGCCGTAGCGGCTGCAGGAATGGGGGTGAGTTCCTCCATTGGTTACTTCGAGAAACTGCCGGGCGACCTCACGGTCCAGCCGCCGTCGCAATCCACGAAAGTGCTCACCTCCGACGGACAGCAGATCGCCACCTTTTACGCCGAGAACCGCGTGAGGGTGCCCCTGGACCAGATGTCACCCTTCATCAAAGACGCCATTATTGCCATTGAGGACAGCAGGTTTTACGAGCACGCGGGCGTTGACCCCCAAGGGATCCTGCGGGCGGTTGTGTCCAACCTGACCAGGGGCGGGGAACAGGGGGCGTCCACCATCACCCAGCAATACGTCACGAACGTCCTGAACGAAGCCGAGCTCTCGCAGGACCGGCCGGATGAGGTGGTGCTGAACGGCCAGAAGACGATTGGTGACAAGCTGCGGGAGATGAAGCTGGCCATCAGCCTGGAGAAGAAGTACTCCAAGGACCAGATCCTTGAGGGCTACCTCAACATTGTGTTCTTCAGCAACAACGCCTACGGCATTGAATCCGCGGCACGCTACTTCTTCAGCACCAGCGCCAAGGACCTCACCCTTCCGCAGGCAGCCCTGCTGGCAGGCGTGGTCAACAGCCCCACCCTCTACAATCCCGCGACGAATCCGGACAAGTCGATCGTGCGCCGGAACCAGGTCCTGTCCGAGATGCTGCGGCTGAAAAAGATCACCCAAGCCCAGCATGATGAGGCGGTGGCCACCCCGATCCAGCTGAAAATCACGCCGCAGCAGCAGGGCTGTGCCAATGCCGCCATGGCTCCGTACTTCTGCGACTACATCTCCCATCTGATCCTGAACAATCCGGCCTACGGGCCTACCGAGGCTGAACGCGAGCGGAGGCTTTACCGCGGCGGCCTCACCATCACCACCACCCTGGACAGCAGGCTTCAGGCGGCTGCCCAGGCCCAGGTGGATGGAACTGCCGGCGCGAACCCGGACCGGTGGGCGGCCTCGCTGCTGAGCATCCAGCCCGGCAGCGGCAAGATCCTGGCCATGGCCCAAAACACGGTGTTCCTCCCGCAACCCGGCAAGTTCGATACCAACCTGAACTTCAACGTTGATGCCAAGGATGCCCAGGGCAACGACCTGAACGGCGCCGGCGGGTTCCAGCCCGGGTCCACCATGAAACCCTTTACTTTTGCGGAGTGGCTGAACGAGGGCAAGTCGCTAACCACCGAAGTGGACGCCTCCCGCCGGGTCTATCCGCTGGGGTTCCCGTGGAAGGACAGCTGCGGGAAGGTGCTGGGCGCGTACAGCACCGCGCAGGCAAACCCTGCCCTTGGTGCTGCCGATGACCTGCAGAACGCGGAGGACGGCTTCTACCGGCCGATGCCGGTGAACTACGGCCTGTACAACTCCATCAACACCGCCACCTTCGCCTCGGCAGCCCAGCTCGACTTTTGTGGCATCCAGAAAATGGTGGACGCCGTGGGCCTGCACAGCGGCCTGGACAGCGCCCCGGTCAACATGCACCAACTGGGCAACCTCCTGGGCGGCACCGGCGTGGCACCCCTCACCCTGGCAAATGCCTTTGCCACCTTTGCCACGGACGGCCGCTACTGTGCGCCGATCGCATTGGCTGAGATTACCGATGCGGCGGGGGCAAAGCTGCCTGCCCAGGCCCCCGACTGCCACGACGCCGTCAAACCCGATGTTGCCCGCGGCGTCAATTCCGTACTCCAGGACGTCCTCAAGAAGGGTTCCGGCGTCTGGATCAACCCGAAGGTGCAGGACAAAGTTCCTACCGCTGCCAAGACCGGCACCTCGAACAACAACGGGTCCACCTGGGTGGTGGGCTACACCACCGGGCTGGTTACGGCGTCCTTCTTCGGTGACGCACTGGAAGGCCAAAAGCGGGCAGGACAGAACGTGACCATCAACGGCACTTTCTACCCCCGCCTTGACGGGTACATGATTGCCGGGCCGCAGTGGGCCAACTACATGCTCAAGGTGGCTCCGCTCTATCCCGCGGGTCCGTTCGCGCCGCCGCCCGCTTCAATGATTGGGCCCAACCCCAACTACAGGCCGTAGGCCGGGGGTACTACAACGCCGTGTGCGAGCTGTTCGAAACGGCCGGCCCTTCCGCTAGTTAGCGCCCTTCCACAACCGCTTCCACCAGGAGCGTTCCGGCTCGGGTTCCACAGGAACCTCCACCACACGGGCGGCCCGGCGGCTGCGCCAGCGCTCCACTTCCTCCTCCACGTCACGGGTCTTGGTGACCACGGGCGGGCCGCCCTGCAGTTGGCGGCGCGCGTCGATCACCCGCCGGTTGAAATCCTGCAGGATGTCCCGCACCTGCTGCTCCGTGTACTGGCCGTCCAGCCTGGCGTCGAGTTCCGCGTCCTCACTGCGGAGCAGGATGGCCGCCGGACCCAGGCCGCTGATGTTCTCCCGCTGGATCAGCCCCTTCACCCACCAGTCGGGATCGTTGGATTCGCCCAGGCCGGGAATCGGTTTGCCCGCGTACTTCAGGTTGTCGAACTTGCCCTGCGCCATGGCGTCGCGGACCAGGTATTCGGCGCGGGCGGCGTCACTGACTTTCCTGCGCTTTTCCCGTTCCTGCGCGTCAAGGGCGTCAAGCGCGGCTTCCTCTTCGGCGCTGATGCCGGCACCACGGTAAGACCGGACCTCTGCCGCGCGCTCCAGGCGCTTGCGGAAATCCCCTGCCCCGCCGCTCATCGCTGCCACCGCCTTCCCTCACTGTCCCAACTTCCAGTATTCAGCGGGAGGCTTGCACGTTCAACGCCCAAGGTGGGCAGACGACGGCGGCACGTCCCGCCGTCGTCCGCCCACCTGGCGCCGTGGCAAAGTCGGTGGTTGTTGCGCTGTCAGGCGTTGGCGTGCTCGGCAAGGATGCTGTCGATCTGGCCGACTGCTTCCTTCAGTCCTTCCTCCATGCCCATCTGCATCATCTGCTCCAGCTGTTCCTCGGACTCGAAGATCGACAGCATCGTCATCCGGGTCCGCTCCCCCAGCGGTTCCAGGGTCACCGTGGCGTGGCTGATGCCGAACTCCCCGGTGGGGTTGCCGTCGCTGTCCGCGAAACCGTCGTTGAACTGGAGCTCCCGCGGGGGCTCGATGGAGGTAAATTCCCACCAGCCGTGGGCCTTGTCCCCTTCAGGGCCGGTCATGTAGTAGCTGGCCTTGCCACCCGGAACGAAGTCGTGCCTGTAGAAAGTGGCAGGGTAGGTGGGCGGTCCCCACCAGCGCTCCAGCTGGCGCGGGTCTTCGAAGAGCTCCCAGACGCGTTCCACGCCGGCGTCGAACTCGGCGACGAGGGTGAGGCTCAGGGCCTCGGGGTTCTTAGCCGTACTGATGACTGTCATGGCAATGCCTTCCTAACCTTCAGCGAGAATATCGGCCATCCGGGCGGCACGCTGCCGCCAGATCTGTTCGTAGTCATCGAGCAGCCGCCGGGCTTTCTGCAGTCCTTCGTGATTGCCCCGCACGATCTGCTCCCTTCCGCGCTTTTCCTTGGTGACCAGGGATGCGCGCTCCAACACCGCCACATGCTTTTGGACGGCGGCAAAACTCATGGCGTAAAGGGCTGCCAGACCGGAGACCGAGTACTCGCCCACAGTGACCCGGCGGACTATGTCCCGCCGGGTGGAGTCGGCGAACGCCTGGAAGAGGCGGTCGATTTCGGTCGCGCTTAGCTGTTCTACAACCATTTGGTTGTACGTTAGCCCTGCGGGGCGTACAGGTCAAGGGTTTCTTCCACACAATCGGCTTCAAGACCCGAGCCGGTATCTTGAACTTCATGAGCATCTTCCTTGCCGGGGCCGGCCCGGACGCGGCGGGTTTTCCGGAAGTCTTTGACCGGTTTGAGGAGATGGTCCGGCAGCATGCCACGCCAGGCCGGACTGCCCGCATCGCCGTGGCCGTGCATCATCGGGAAGGAAGCCTGCAGGATGTCATGGAGGCCTGCTCGGGCCCCCTCCGGGCCAGGCTTGATTGTGCGATCCTGCCGGTCACGCTGGCAGCAGGCACCCGGGCAGATCCCGCTGCGTTCGGAGGTGTGGACGGCGTGGTGGTGGGGGGCGGCTTGACGCCGGCGTATTGGGAGGGCCTCCGCCCGGCAGCCGAAGCCATTTTGCGCCTGGCCTCGGCCGGCATGCCGTATCTGGGGTTCTCCGCCGGAGCCATGGTGGCCCCAGGCCACGCCCTGATCGGTGGGTACCGGATCAGCGGGGTGGAAGTGTGCGGGGAGGAGTGCTCCGAAGGCCTGGATGCAGTGGACATCCGTGAGGGCCTGGGGCTGGTTCCGTTCGCGGTGGATGTCCACGCCGCCCAGGCGGGGACATTGAGCCGCGCGGTGGGCGCTGTGGCCGTAGGCCTGGTGGAATGGGCGGTCGCCATCGATGAGAACACGGCGGTGGTGCTGGAATCAGTTGGCGCCACGGACTACAAGGTCATCGGCAGCGGTAGCTGCTGGGACATCCGCCGGTCAGGCGGCAACGCCAGTGTGTCCGTTCGGACCGCTGGCTGACCCGATCGGAACCGGCTGGTGGTTTCGGCCTATGCGTCGAAGTGGGTCTGGATGTTGCTTCCGGACAGCTGTTCGATCAGTTCCTTGGCCACGTCCCGCAACTTCCGGTTTCGGTTGCTGGAGACCTTGGTGAGGATTTCCATCGCTTCTTCCTGCGAACAGCGGTTCTGCGCCATGATGACGCCGCAGGCGAGGTTGATGGCGGTCCTGCTCTCCAGGGCAGCCTCCAGGTCATTGGCCCGGTTCTGCGCAGTGTGGATGCGGACTGAAAGGTGCAGCGTGTTGTGGGCAGCGGCGGCGAAGCCCGCCGCTTTGTCATAAACGTCTGGTGTGAACACACCCGGCTTGGTGGCAAAGAAGTTCAAGGCAGCACTGGCATCGGCACCGATCTCCAGAGGGACACCCAGGGTGCTCTGTACCCCCCGTCGCGCCAATTCCTGGCTGTACATGGTCCACCGGGTATCCCGCGCGACGTCGTCAATCAGCACAGGCGCCATCTCACGCAAGGCACGGATGCAAGGACCATCCCCCAATGCCTGCTCAATGAGGTCCAGTTCCACGGCCCTGGCACTGCTGCCGGCCGCAGTTGCCGGGCGCCGCCTGAGCTTGAGGGTAACCGCGCACTCAATTGCGTCACTGGCGACTTCGGATACTGCCGCTGCCGCCATCCCCGAGAGTCCGGAAAGGAATTCCACGGCGTTCTCGGCACCTACCAGGACCTCCTGGAGGTGCTGGACGGTCACATTGTCGGCAGGATTCAACATGGGGTTCATCTTACGGGGGCCGGACCTCGCGCGGCAGCGGAGCGGGCATTTAAGGGGGCTTATGCTGAAAGGATGGCGCAGCAGCTTCCCCTTGACGAACTCAGTACAGTCATTGCGCGCATCCAGGGCCTGCTGCTGACCGAGGAAAAGGTCACCAGCGCCGTGCAGTTCCTGGCCCTCGCCGCCAAGGAATCCGTGGCGGGAACCATCGGCGCGGGAGTGTCGCTGCTGGATGCCAGGGGCCGGCGTACCAGCAGCGGCTACACGGACAGGACCGTGGAACTGGCGGACGCAGCACAGTACCAGCACGGCGAGGGCCCCTGCCTGACGGCCTGGGCCACGGAGTCGCCGGTACTGGTGGAGGATCTCCCGGGAGATGGGCGGTGGCCGGCGTGGGAGGAAGCTGTCCACCACCTGCCCATCCGCTCAGTGGTCAGCGTCCCCCTGCTGGCAGGCAAGGAATCCATTGGGGCACTGAAACTGTATGCCGCAACCGCCGGTGCCTACGGTCCGTCCAGCCCGGGCCTTGTCCAACTCTTCGCAGCCCCCGCCGCCACACTGATCTCTCACATCCAGGCCAGTGAAGCTCCACACAGGATGACGGAAGCCCTGCAGGCGTCCCTCTACAGCCGGGACCTGGTCAACCGCGCATGCGGAGTCCTCATGGAACGGCTCGGACTTACCCACCAGGACGCTCTTCAGCGACTGATGCGGACGGCACGTGAAACCGGCAGCCCGCTGCAGGACGTCAGTGCCTCGATTCTGGCCGGGATGCCGGCTCTCGGGGATTAGGAACGGCTCTGTGGGCTTCGATCCGAACGAGCCGGAACAACGGCGGAGGCTCCGTGCGGCAATGAAATCAGCCGACATTTCCATTTCCGCATTGTGGCTGAAGTATTTCAGCCTGTCCGGCGACGCCGGCGAATACGAAGTGGAGGCCTACCTTCAAGGCCTTCTCTCGTTGCCGGCAATCCAGCGCGACTTGCTGGCTCTGGCTGCGAATGAATTGATAGACGACTTGCCCCGCCCCCACGCTCCGTACTCCGATGACCTCACGGGCCAGTCACAGGATGGCTCCAACACGAGCCAGCCAGACACAGGCCAGCCAGACGATGAGGACGGCAGGCCCTGCCCGGAGGCGGAACGCGACGGCGAGGGCGGCGGCGAGCAAGGGACGATGACGTCGGGCCCGTAGGCCGCCGGGGCTGGCGAACGAAGCCAGGCGCTATATCAGAAACCTCCCCCAAAGGCGTAGTGTCAAAGGTAGGAGATTTCGGGATGGCGACAGGATCCGGAGGTTGAATGAATGGGCCCACCGTGCCAAGAGCGGCGGCCGCCAGCCAGGATAAGCAAAGCCTGGCGCAACTACGGATCGAGGCCACATGGCCGGGAATAGCGCACTGACCACCGCCAACGAGTATCAGGACCTGCTTCTGGACAGCCCCGGATTCCCCGAGTTCCTCCTTGGGCTGGCCACTATTACTGCTTCACGGCTTCGCGGGGACGGCAGCCCCTTGGAGTGCTCAATAACCGTGGAGCGCGACGGCGCGCCTTCCACGGTTGCCTGCAGCAGCGAGGAGGGGCACAAACTCGATGAAACGCAGTACGCCCTGGATGCCGGCCCCTGCCTCACCGCCCTGCGCGGGCAGCGGACAGTCCTGGTCAATGACTTCCCTAACGACGACCGTTGGGGACAGTATCTGGACCTCATCGCCGAAGACGATGTGCACTCAGTGCTGGCTGTCCCCATCGTCACCGCCCCCGCCTCCAAGGCCGCACTGAACTGCTACGCCCGCACCATGCACGCATTCGATCCAGCCGTGGTGGTCCTCATCTATTATCACGCCGCGTCGATGTCACGCATCCTCCGACTGGCCCTGAGGCTGCACGCGCCGGAGGTGTTTCCAGACGGCCTGCGCGCCGCGCTGAAGTCCCGTGCCCTTGTTGACGCCGCAGTCTCGTTGGTCATGCTCCAAACCCGTGGCGGCAGGGACGACGCCCTTGGCCTCCTCCAGATAGCCGCCACGTCAAGCAACCGGCGGGTTCAGGAAATTGCGCGTGAAATCGTGGATGGCGGATCTTTCCCCGTCCCGCCAATGGGACGGCAAAGGTGAACGCCGACTGGACCGGGGGCCCTGACCAACTGCTGGAGGCCGACGAACAGCGAAGGGATGTGGCCCGGCGTTTCCGTAACACCCAGCTTCCGATGATGAAACTGTGGACGTACTACTACGGCCTCGGCGGCGACGCCGACGAAATGTCCTTTGACGCCTACCTCAACGAAGCACTCCACCTTCCGGCCTCCCAGGTGGGGCTGATTGCCACGGCCATGAGGGAACTCTGCGAGGGTGGGGACCGATGACCGGCAGTCAGGAGCAGCCGTTCCAGGAACACGAGGGACTGCCTCCGGAAGCAGCGGAATTGTCGCTGCAGCAATTGGTGCTGGACAGCCCCGACATCAAGGCGTTCCTCACTGAACTGGCAATCCTGGCCAGTACGCGGTTGTCCGGCCCCGGGAACACGATCCATAGCGGTGTCACAGTGCTGCGCCACAAAAGACCCCAGGCCGTGGCGGCAAGTGATGCAGCGGCAAAGGCCCTTGACGAACTGCAGAACGGATTTGGCCAGGGCCCGTGCCTTACCGCACTCCAGCAGGGAACCACCCTCCTTGTGCCGGACCTTGCTGCGGAAAGCCGCTGGGAACCCTATGTGCAAACCGCCGTGCAGCACGGCGTGTCCTCGATCCTTGCCGTCCCACTGGATCTGGAGGGGGATGCAGAAGCAGTGCTGAATCTCTACTCGGGCCGCAGCAACGGCTTCTCCGGCGAGGACATCGCAACCGTGGAGTCATTCGCGGCCCAGGCCGCCATTTCACTGCGGCTGATCCTGCGGATCTCGCAGCTGAGGGAAGCCCGAAATGATTTAACCGCTGCAATGCAGTCACGCACCGTCATCGACATGGCAGTAGGGGCCGTTATGGCCCAGAACCGCTGCGACCGGGATACCGCCTTCAGCATCCTCACGCGCGCTTCGAGCACCCGGAACATCAAGCTCCGGGAAGTGGCAGCAACCGTCATCACCTCAATTTCCGGGGAACGAAGGATTACGGCCTACTTCGACGAGTAGCTGTGCCGCCGGTCACACGTGATGAGATTCACTCGCAATAAATGCGCGATTTGGTTGAGTCGGCTCATCCGCCACGGGCACTATGGATAGGCAGGGCCGGAAACATCCGCCCTTGACATCCTGGTGACGCAACGAGGCCCACCGGTGAGCAGAGGCCACCGACCCTCCGAGCGCGGACAGGCCATTGCCGGACACCAATCCGGCTTGACACAGGAAAGTACTGAACAATGACGTTTAACACTGCCGAATCCGTGACGCTGAAGATCTGGGACCGGGCTTCCCTCCACGAAACCCTCGATTCCGCGGTCTCGGACCTCTCCTCGCGCCACAACACCACCAGCTGCCGCATCGCCGTCACCTGCAGCGGACCCAACACCTTCACTTTGAGCGTGCGCGGGAATGAGCCGGCCCTGGCCCTCTAAGCGGACCACCCGTAAGGGCGCTGACGACGGCGGGACCACCCGCCGTCGTGAGCGCCTTTTTTGGGCCTTGCCACGTCGAACGGCGGTACAGACGGGCGTAGCATTCGTCAGGTAAAGACAAGCGACGGGAAGGGCACATGGCTACCCAGCAGAAGGGCACCACATTCAGGCTTGAGTCGCTGGCGCTGCCCGTCATCCAGGCACCGATGGCCGGCGGACCCTCCACCACGCACCTGGCCGCGGCCGTCAGCGAGGCCGGCGGGCTGGGCTTCCTTGCGGCAGGCTACAAGACCGCGAAGGCTGTGCGTGCCGAAATTGAAGCAGTCAGGGGACAAACGGCTAAGCCCTTCGGTGTAAACCTGTTCGTGCCCCAAGCGTCCGTCATCAGCCCGGCGTCCCTGCAGCAGTACGCCGATTCGCTGGCCCCTGACGCTGAACGCTTCGGGGTGACCCTGGGCGAGCCGAAGCATGACGATGACGACTGGAACCAAAAGCTCGAAGTATTGCTGGACCTTGCACCTGCCGTTGTTTCGTTCACCTTCGACGTCCCCGAATCCAGCGTGGTGGAAGCCCTCCAGCAGCGTGGAATCTATGTGGTCGCCACAGTCACTGACCGGGAGGAAGCGCTGCAGGCCCTTGCGGCGGGCGCCGACGCCCTCTGCGCCCAGGGGCCGGAAGCGGGCGGCCACCGCGGAACTTTCAAGGCGGATGTGCCTCCTCCCCTGGTGCCCCTCCACGGGATCCTCGGCGAGCTGTCTGACCTGGAGGTGCCCCTGATCGCAGCGGGCGGCATTGCCACGGCAGAGCACACCCGGGCCGCGCTGGCCGTCGGTGCAGTGGCGGTCCAGGCGGGAACCGCGTTCCTCTGCGCGGATGAAGCAGGAACCAAGGCCGCGCACCGGGCGGCGTTGTCCTCGTCGGACCGTTTCACCACCACGGCCGTCACGCGGGTCTTCTCGGGCCGCAATGCCAGGGGCCTGCACAACGAATTCATGCGCCGCCACGACGGTGAGGCCCCCTACGGCTATCCCGAAATCCACCACCTCACCACCCCGTTACGCGCCGCAGCGGCGGCGGCGCGTGAGCCGGACTGGCTGAATTTGTGGGCCGGCATCAACTACCGGAACTGCGTGGCGGGCCCGGCGGCATCAATTCTGGCGAGCCTTCGGCCGTGAGGCCTGGCACGCCGTGGTCCGCTTCTTAACGCCCGACGGCGGGCCGGCTCCTTGTGGGGCCGGCCCGCCGTGCGTGCCGTGAAAGGGCGGTGGTGCTTTAGAGGGTGGCGGTGTCGATCACGAAGCGGTAGCGGACGTCCGAGGCGAGGACGCGCTCGTAGGCTTCGTTGATCTTGTCGGCCGGGATGACCTCGATCTCGGCGCCCAGGCCATGCTCGGCGCAGAAGTTGAGCATCTCCTGGGTCTCCCGGATGCCGCCGATCATGGAACCGGCGAAGGAACGCCGGCCGCCGATCAGGGCGAAGGCGTTGACGGGAAGCGGCTCCGCGGGGGCGCCGACGTTGACCAGGGCGCCGTCGAGCTTCAGCAGGCCCAGGTAGGAGCTGATGTCGATCGAGGCGCTGACCGTGTTGATGATCAGGTCGAAGGAGCCGGCGAGTTCGGAGAAGGTGTTCTCGTCGCTCGTGGCGAAGTAGTGGTCGGCGCCGAGCTTCAGGCCGTCCTCCTGCTTCTTCAGCGACTGCGACAGGACGGTCACCTCGGCGCCCATGGCGTGGGCCTGCTTGACGGCCATGTGGCCCAGGCCGCCGAGACCGACGACGGCAACGTTCTTGCCGGGTCCGGCACCCCAGTGCCGCAGCGGTGAGTAGGTGGTGATACCGGCGCACAGCAGCGGTGCGGCGACATCGAGGTCGATGCCCTCAGGGATGGTGACGACGAAGTCTTCCGTGACCACGACATGGGTGGAGTAGCCACCCTGCGTGATGGTGCCGTCGCGGTCAACGGCGCCGTAGGTACCAATGTTGCCCTTGAGGCAGTACTGCTCCTCGCCCTTCTGGCAGTTGACGCATTCCTTGCAGGAGTTGACCATGCAGCCGACTCCCACCCGGTCGCCCACAGCGTGCTTGGTGACCGCGGAACCCACCTCTGTGACGATGCCGGCAATCTCGTGGCCGGGAACCAGCGGGTACTGCTGCGGGCCCCAGTCACCGCGGACGGTGTGGATGTCCGAGTGGCAGATGCCGGCGAACTTGATCTCGATCAGGACGTCGTGGGGACCCACCTCGCGGCGCTCGATGGTGGTAGCCACGAGGTCCTCCGTGGCGGACGGGGATGCATAAGCCTTGACGGTAGTCATGGTTCTCCTGTGATCTGTTGGGGGACTTTAAAATGCTACCGGGGTTGTTCGGAGCAACCCCGGAAAATACGGGTGCCAAGGTGGCCCTGTTGTGACTGGTCTTGCGAGTCCTACCCTTGGGCACTGTGGTGGGCAGGGTGTTGCTACGGGCGCAGGAGTACTTTGATGGCGCGGCGTTCGTCCATGGCCTTGTACGCGTCTGCCGCCTGCTCCAGCGGGAGTTCGAGGTCAAAGACCTTTCCGGGATTGATCGTGCCGCTGAGGATCAGGTCGATCAGTTCAGGCAGGTACTGCCTGACCGGGGCCGGACCGCCATGCAGGTGCACGTGCGAGTAGAACAGGTCCCGGCCGGGCAGCGCCACGTCATGGGACACACCGACGAAGCCGACATGGCCTCCTGCCCTGGTGGCGTGGATGGCCTGCAGCATCGACTCCTGCGTGCCCACCGCTTCGATAACGGAGTGCGCCCCGAGGCCACCGGTCAGTTCCTTGATCTTCTTCACGCCCGCGTCACCGCGCTCCTCCACGATGTCCGTGGCACCAAACTCGCGGGCCAGGGCCTGCCGGTCCGCGTGCCGGGACATGGCGATGATCCTCTCGGCCCCCATCTGCCTGGCTGCGAGGACGCCCAGAAGTCCCACGGCGCCGTCGCCTACTACAGCCACGGTCTTGCCGGGGCCCACCTCGGCCGCCTTGGCGGCAAACCATCCTGTGCCCAGGACATCGGAGGCCGCGAGCAGCGACGGTATTTTGTCGGCGTCGGGCATGCCCGGCGTGGCCACCAGGGTGCCGTCCGCCAGCGGGACGCGGAGGTACTCTGCCTGGGAACCGCCCACGCCCTGCCGGTGGACGCATCCGCTCTGGTAGCCGGAGCGGCAGATTTCGCAGGTGTTGTCCGAGGCAAAGAAGGATCCGACGACGAACTGGCCCGGCTGGACATTCTTCACGTCGGCGCCGACTTCCTCGACGATTCCCACATACTCGTGGCCCATCGGCACAGGCTTGGAGAGTTTGTCGGCGCCGCGGTAGGGCCACAGGTCGGACCCGCATACGCAGGCGGCAACGAGTTTGATGACCGCATCCGTTGGCTGCTGGATGGCTGGCTTGTCACGATCCTCGACCCGGACGTCTCCGGGCGCGTGCAGGATGGTTGCGCGCATGCTGGGTCCTCCAAAGGTGAAACGGCTGAAAGGGACATTCCCATCAAACCCGTCCCCGGCACCGTTGGCGAGGGCCCTGCTGTAACTGGTTCTGGCAGAACCTCCTTAGGGCCGTGCCATTGGTCGTAACGTGTTCCCTATGGATAACCGAGCCGAGGTACGGCAGTTCCTGTCCTCACGCCGTGGGCGGATCACACCGGAGCAGGCGGGCATTGAACCCTACGGCGGCCGCCGCCGCGTACCAGGGCTCCGGCGTGAGGAAGTGGCGCGGCTGGCAGGCGTGAGCGTCGACTACTACACGCGCCTGGAGCGGGGGAACCTGCACGGTGTTTCGGACAGCGTCCTGGACGCCATCGCCGGTGCCCTGGAACTGGACCGCGCCGAGCACGACCACCTCTATGACCTGGCCCGGGCAGCCAACACCTCGGGCCGCAAGAGTGCCGCGCGTGCCGGCGGCTCCGCACCGTCAAAGGTCCGGCCGGAGCTGCAATACCTCCTGGACGCCATCACGGAGGCGCCCGCCTTCATCGGCAACAACCGCCTGGACATCGTGGCCGCCAATACCTTGGGCTATGCCCTGTATTCGGACATGTACCGCAATCCGTCGAGGCCGGCCAACCACTCCCGGTTTATCTTCCTGGACCCCCGCGCCCACAACTTCTACACCGACTGGGACCGGGCGGCCAACACCAACGTGGCCATCCTCCGCCGGGAGGCCGGCCGCAATCCCCATGACAAAGGCATTGCCGAGCTCATTGGCGAACTGTCCATGCGCAGTGACGAATTCCGCACGCTCTGGGCAGCCCACAACGTCCGCCGCCACTACGCCGGCACCAAGTTCTTCCAGCATCCCGTGGTGGGGCTCCTTGAGCTGAACTACCAGGTGCTGGGCCTGGAAGAGGACCCGGGCCATACCCTCACCGTCTATCCCGCCACCCCCGGCAGCCCCTCCGAGGAAGCGCTGAAGCTCCTCGCCTCCTGGGCGGTTACGGAGAACATTGCGGGGTCGATACAGGGGCAGGTCAGCGCCTGAACCTGCAAACAGTGTGATACCAACGCTCCAGGCGGGTAGTCCCTAGACTGGCCAATGGACGTTGTATGCCGGGAATGACGAAGGAGCGAAACGATGAGTGGAGTAGTTGTAGTAGGAGTGGACGCCAGTCCGTCGGCACGGAAGGCGGCGGAAGTGGCCCTGGGCTTGGCGGAGTCGCTGGGGGCCTCGCTCCATGTGGTGACCGCCTTTGAGGCCGAGAACGCCGAAACCTTTGGGGTGGGCTCGGACAAAGTGAGGATCTCCAACGCGGACAGTTCGGAGATGGTGGCGAAATCCTTGGGCGCATCGCGGCCGGGAGTGCAGATCACCCACTTCGCCGCCCGCGGCAAGCCGGCTGATTCGCTGATCAAGGAAGCCATCCGCCTGGACGCCCGGGTGATCGTGGTGGGCAACCGGAGGATGCGCGGCATCGGCCGGCTCCTGGGCAGCGTCGCCAACAGCGTGGCGCACAACGCCCCCTGCGACGTCTACATCGCGAACACCTACGAGGACTAAGCTGCCACGCAAGAAGGTGGGCGGACGACGGCGGTACCTCCCGCCGTCGTCCGCCCACCGTCGTTAAGGGTGGTCAGGCCCCGTATTCTTCATCAGTGACGTGCTGGAGCCAGGTGACCACCTCGCCGTTTTCGTCGGCCTCGTGCATGGCGACGTGGGCCATGAACCGCTCCGGGGTTGCCCCGTGCCAGTGCTCCTCCCCCGGCTCGATGTAGACCACGTCGCCGGGGCGGATTTCCTGGACCTGCCCTCCGCGCCGCGCCACCAGTCCGATGCCGTCAGTGACGTAGAGGGTCTGGCCCTTGGGATGGTGGTGCCAGGCGGTGCGGGCACCGGGGGCGAAGCGGACGTGGGCGCACCCGACCGCTGACTGTTCATCGGGGTTGCGGATGCCGTCAATCTGCACGGTTCCGGTAAACCATTCCTTCGGCCCGGCTCCTGTCTGGCCGCCGCTCTTGGTGTACTTCATGTTCTCCTCCTGCTGTTTTGGGTTACTTCAAAATCTGTTGGATGGTCAGGCTGTCCGGTTTGTGACCCGGGAGGTCACGAACGCCAGGACCGACGAGACCGCGAGGACAGCGGCGGCCACCAGGAAGGCGCCGCCGTGGCCGGCGGAGTCGAACAGGACGCCACCCAGCGTTGATCCGACGGCGATCGAGGTCTGGACAACGGCCACCATCAGGCCCCCACCGCCCTCTGCGTCGTGGGGCGTTGCCTCCGCGATCCAACTCCACCAGCCCACCGGAGCGGCCGTGGACAGCAGCCCCCAGACCCCCAGGAAAACCACGACGGCGGCCAGCCAGCCGCCGGTGGGGACCAGGGTGGCGGCGATGACCGCCATGAGCGCCGGGATGGTGACCAGCGTCCGGTACAGGCCCTTCCCCAGGAACCGGCCAATCAGCATGGTGCCTGCAAACCCGGCTATACCCATCACCAGCAATACGAGCGACACCGTGGCCACCTCCACGCCGGTCACCCGCTCCAGGAACGGACGGATATAGGTGAACAGGACGAACTGGCCCATGAAGAAGGTGCCGCAGGCGGCCATCCCCCAGGCGACAGTCGGGCTCTTGAACGCCGCGAAGATTCCGAGGACGTTTCCGGAAGTCCGCTTTTCCACCGCCATGGAAGGAAGGCTGATCCACTGCCAGACCAGGGCGAGCACCGCCACCGGAACCAGGCAGAAGAACGCTCCTCGCCACCCGATGAATGAGCCCAGGTAGCTGCCCAGCGGCGCAGCCAGCACCGTGGCCAGGGCGTTGCCGCCATTGAAGACCGCCAGCGCGCGCGGCACCTGGTGGGCCGGCACCAGCCGCATGGCGGTGGCAGCGGACATCGACCAGAACCCGCCGATGACCACGCCGATGAGGGCGCGGCCGACCATAAAGAGCAGGTATCCCGGGGCCAACGCCACCAGGGCACCGGAGACAGCCATCACCGTCGTCAGGCCCAGCAGCAGGGTCTTGCGGTTCAGGCTGCCGGCCAGCGTGGAGACCGACAGGCTGGTGATGACGGCGAACAGGCCGGAGATCGCGATGCCCTGCCCCACCATCCCCTCGGAGACCCGGAGTTCGGCGGCCATCGGGGTGAGCAGGCTGACCGGCATGAATTCGGAGGCGATCAGCGCGAAGACGCACAGCGACATCGCGAAGACGCCTCCCCAGTGAGCATGGTGCTGCGCTTCTGGTTTTTGGGGCGCGCTGGTACGGGTGACAGTTGTTTCGGGGGCCATGCCTTCCATCAAACCGTTCTCCGGAAGTCCTAGCGAGGGCCCTGGTGTAACGGGTCTTGGCAGACCCCCTTTATGGCAACAACGCCGTGGGACTACGCACTGGTCCCCTGTTGCTGCAGGTTTTGCGGGCTCTTCCGCAGGTCTTTTTCAAGTTCTGCCAGGCAGTAGTCCTTGAACCAATGCCTGATGCGCAGCGGCAGCATGGGGTAGGCCACCGCAAGGACCCGCCATGTCCGGTCGTAGCGGCGCTGGTGGCGGTCGCTCCAGGCGAGGCCGAAGTCCTGCCGCAACTGCTCCGGCAGGAGCCCTGCGGTGAGGAACCTAGCGGAAGGCATGATGGCGCGGTACCAAAGTGCAGTGTGCTTGGGGAACAGCAGGCCGCGTCCCACGCGTACGCCTTCTTCCTCGGCACGGAGGGTTGAAAGCTGCTCCTCCCAGTAGCGGCTGAACGCCGCCCTGTCCTTCGGCCACATGTCCGCTGGAAGCTGCAGGGCGGTGCCGATCCGCGCGTAGTCCCGGTACATCGCATCGGCCGCGCCGTCGTCGAGCGGTCCCTTGATCTTCTCGACGATGGTGAGCGCGGTGTCGTAGAGCGTTGCTGCCACCCAGAGCTGCGGCACCGGATCGTAGGCGTTGTAGCCTGCAGAGGATTCGTCGGGGGCCCGGCGCACCGGAACGTGCGCCTGGTTGACCCTGCGGCGAACCTCCCTGGCCTGTTCCTCGGTTCCGTACACAATGCCGTAGACGTAGGTGAGGGTGCCCTTGAGGCGGTTTACCGGGCGTTGGGTGAACGTGCTGTGCGCCGCCACCCCACGTCCGATCTCAGGGTTGGCAAGCTGCAGCAGGATGGCCCGTCCTGCCCCGGCAAGCAGGATGCCTTCGGCCCGGAAATCGGCATCTCCCTGCACCATGTGAACAGGGTACCCGAGTGGATTGCCCGCTGGACGGGGCCTTTGGCCTGTTGTCCCGGCGGACCTCTGGATTTAACATCCAGCTAGCGGTTTACCGGCCGCAGTGACGTGATCATCCTCTTGATATCGGCGTATTCGGCAGTCTCCCGGTACTTCCGCGCGAGTTCCAGGTAGGGCAGCGTCGGGTCGCCGGGAGTTGCGTTGAGGGCGGGGTCGTAGGACGCACCGAACATGGCAGCATTCGGTGGCCACCTGAAGAACTGGAAGATTGGGCAGGTGTCAGGCCCGGAAGGCGCAGGACCGGACGTGATGCCGTAGCCTGCCGCGGGTGTCTTGTACAGACCCGGCGTCGTAGCGTTTCCACGTGTTTCGAAAAGGAACTGGGGCACCGTGCCGCCCTGGACCAGCGCCGGGATGTCGGCAGCATCCAAAATTTCGTACGGATATCTCTCCGTGCAGGTGGAGCCGGTGGCCATGTTGGTGCGCAGCGTCGCCATGACCTTTCCGGCCTGGTTCCGCACCTCCGCGAAAGCCCCGCCACCTTCGGCCAGTTCCCCTGCCGGATCCTTGACGCTCCAGGTGGCCGGCACGTCGAACGCCATGGTGCCGTCCGCCGTCGTAAACGTGGTCCACTCCGCCGCGCCGGGCGCAGTACTCCCGGGCGCAGTACTCCCGGTGGCAGCCGACGGCGGGAGGCTGGGAGCGCCCGACGGGCTTGGTGCCGTGGGCGGGCTGGTTGCCGTTGCCGGGGTACTGGCAGCGGCGGAGGATGACTGCGGCGGCGGGCTTCCCGGCTGAGGCGAACACCCGGCGAGGGCAAGGGCGACCATGGTTAGGACTGCCGGAAACCTGCGCACCACATCCTCCTTGGGCCTGGCGGTGACCCATTAAGTGTGGCGCGGCGTTCCCGGACGGAGGAGGGCCGGAAGACCCGGCCTGCCTCCTCCCCCGCCCGACGCGGGCGTTACCGCCCTGGCTTTGAATTACCGCTCGAGCAGGGACACGTCGCGGACGGCGCCCTTGTCCGCGGAGGTTGCCATGGCCGCGTAGGCGCGCAGGGCGGCGGATACCTGGCGGTCCCGGTCCTTGGGCTTGTACCCGCCGTTGACCAGGAGTTTCTCGCGGCGTTCGGCCAGGATCTCCTCCGAAACCTCCAGCTGGAGCGAGCGCTGGCTGATGTTGATGCTGATGATGTCGCCGTCCTCTACCAGGGCGATGGCCCCGCCGGACGCAGCTTCCGGGGAGATGTGGCCGATGGACAGGCCGGAGGTGCCGCCGGAGAAGCGGCCGTCCGTGATCAGCGCGCACTTCTTGCCCAGGCCGCGGCCCTTGAGGAAGGACGTGGGGTAGAGCATCTCCTGCATGCCCGGACCGCCCTTCGGGCCTTCGTAGCGGATGACCACCACGTCGCCCTCCTTGACCTGCTTGTTCAGGATCTTCTCTACTGCTTCGTCCTGGGACTCGCACACCACGGCCGGACCGGAGAAGGTCCAGATGGACTCGTCCACGCCGGCGGTCTTCACCACGGCCCCGTCCACTGCGACGTTGCCGCGCAGCACGGCCAGGCCGCCGTCCTTGGAGTAGGCGTGCTCCACGGAGCGGATGCAGCCCTCTGCGGCGTCGGTGTCCAGGGAGGTCCATTCGTTCGACTGCGAGAACGCGGTGGACGAGCGGACGCCGCCGGGGGCCGCGTGCCACAGGGCTTTGGCTTCCTCGGTGGCCTTGCCGCCGCGGATGTCCCAGTCGTCCAGCCAGCCGTCCAGGTCGGCGGAGTGCACGGAGTGGACGTCCTTGTGCAGCAGCCCGCCGCGGTTCAGTTCGCCCAGCAGGGCGGGGATGCCGCCGGCGCGGTGCACGTCCTCCATGTAGTACGTCTTGTCCTTGGCGACGTTCGGGGCCACCTTGGCAAGGCAGGGCACCTGGCGGGACTTGGCGTCCATCTCTGCCAGCCCATAGTCCACGCCCGCCTCCTGCGCCGCGGCCAGCAGGTGCAGGATGGTGTTGGTGGAGCCGCCCATGGAGATGTCCAGGGCCATGGCGTTGTCGAAGGCCTTGGCGGTGGCGATGGAGCGGGGCAGGACGGAATCGTCGTCGCCGTCGTAATAGCGCTTGACGAGCTCGACGACGGTCTCACCGGCCTTCTCGTACAGCGCCTTGCGCGCGGTGTGGGTGGCCAGCACGGAGCCGTTGCCCGGCAGCGAGAGCCCGATGGCCTCGGTGAGGCAGTTCATGGAGTTGGCGGTGAACATGCCGGAGCAGGAGCCGCAGGTGGGGCAGGCGTTCTCCTCGATGAGGTTGATGTCTGCGTCGGAGATGGACTCGTCCACGGCGTCGGCGATCGCGTTCACCAGGTCCAGGGAGCGGACGGAGCCGTCGGTCAGGATCACGCGGCCGGCCTCCATGGGGCCGCCGGAGACGAAGACCACGGGGATGTTCAGGCGCAGGGCCGCCATGAGCATGCCGGGGGTGATCTTGTCGCAGTTGGAGATGCACACCAGGGCGTCGGCGCAGTGGGCGTTGACCATGTACTCCACGGAGTCGGCGATCAGGTCGCGGGACGGCAGCGAGTAAAGCATGCCGGAGTGGCCCATGGCGATGCCGTCGTCGACGGCGATGGTGTTGAACTCGCGCGGCACGGCGCCGGCGGCGAGGATCGCGTCCGAGACAATCCGGCCCACCGGGGCGAGGTGGGTGTGGCCGGGGACGAATTCTGTGAAGGAGTTGGCCACGGCGATGATCGGCTTGCCGATGTCCGAGTTGGCGACGCCGGACGCGCGCAGCAGTGCGCGGGCTCCGGCCATGTTGCGGCCGTGGGTGACTGTTTTAGAGCGAAGTGCAGGCATGCTTACCATCCTGCGGGTTCGGCCGCCGCGGTGGAAGACAGCACTGCTACTAGTAGTAGGAGTACCAGAGTAATAGTATTTTGGGGTGAACAATCCCGGGCGGCGCAAAGAACTTGGCCTTTTCCTGCGGGCCCGGCGTGACCAGGCGCTGCGGGCCGACTATGGCCTGCCGCCCGTGGGACGCACGCGGGAGCGCGGTCTCCGCCGCGAGGAAGTGGCTTTCCTTTCCGGCGTCAGCGTCACCTGGTACACGTGGCTGGAGCAGGGAAGGGACATCAGCCCCTCCCGGCAGGTTTTGGAGGCCATCAGCCGCGCGCTGCATCTTTCCAGCACGGGCCTTGGCTATGTGCTGTCACTGGGCGGCTACGCCTCCGCAGCCCCTGCCGGGCCGGCAGCCGATACTGCCCCGCCCCACATCCAGCGCCTCCTGGATGCCCTCGATCCCAATCCGTCCTTCGCGTTGTTCCCGGACTGGGGCGTGGCTGGGTGGAACAGGGCCTACGCGGCGCTGTATCCCAACATCGCCAACGTGCCGGCTGCAGACCGGAACCTGCTGTGGCTGGTGTTCACCGATCCGTATGTCCGGAGCCTGCTGCCGGACTGGGACACCACCAGCAAGCGGTTCCTCGCAGAGTTCCGGGCCGAGACCGGGCAGCGGCTGGGCGATCCGGACATCCAGTACCAGGTGGAACGGCTCAAGGAGGCGAGCCCGGAGTTCCGGCAGGGCTGGGACCTCTACGACATCCTGGGTTTCGAATCCCGCGAACGCCTCTTCCACCACCCTGCCGTCGGAGTCCTGCAACTGGAGCACCACCAGGTGTCCCCGTCGGACCGGCCGGACCTGCACATTGTGGTGTATACGCCAGCCCCGGGCAGCGATGCCGCGGCGCAGATGATGTCCCTGCTGTCCGGAGCCTAAACGGCTTCCGCCGCGAGGTAGGCAAGCGCGGCTGCGGCCTGGGCCCGGGTGGCTGTGCGGAGGGTGGGCTCCACGGCGGGCAGGAACGACGGCGAGTGGTTGGCGGGGATGTCAGCGTCCACCGTGCCTTTTGCCACGGCCCGCCGGTAGGTCTCCGGGGGCACGGAACCGACGATCCAGTAAACATACGGAATGCCGAACGCGTCAGGGATCCGGCTGAAGTCCTCCGATGCCGTCTGCGGGGCGGTGCGGTAGACGGCGTCCGGGCCGAAGGCGTTGGTGAAGGCTGCGGTGACCTTGGCGTTGGCCTCCGCGTCGTTGCTGGTCAACGGGTACTGGTCGTAATACTCAAACTCCGGTTCCTGTGGAGAGCCGGCCGCTGCGCACTCGCCCCGGACGATCCGCTCGATCGCGGCCACCATGTCGGCCCGCAACGCAACGTCGTAGGTGCGGAGGTTGAGCAGCAGCTCAGCCCGGTCCGGAATGATGTTGGCCGTTGCTCCCGCGCTCACCGATCCAACAGTCAGCACGGCGAACTCCCCTGGCGTCGTTTCGCGGGACACCACTGTTTGGAGGCGGAGGACAATCGAGGCGGCCAGCACCACCGGATCTACGGACTTGTGCGGCATGGAGCCGTGGGCGCCGCGGCCGTGGACGGTGATCCGTACCGAGTCGCCTGCCGAGAGCACAGGGCCCGGGGTGGTGCCGATGGTTCCCGCTTCGGTGGGCATGACGTGCTGGGCCAGCGCGACGTCCGGCTGCGGGATTCCGGCGGCCAGGCCGTCGTCGAGCATTGCCTGCGAGCCGGCCGCCGTCTCCTCTGCTGGCTGGAAGAGGGCGGTGTAGGTTCCCCGCCACGCCTCCCGGTGTTCTGCCAGGTACTTTGCCGCCCCGAGCAGCGCCACCACGTGCATGTCGTGCGCGCACGCGTGCATCACTCCCGGAACCGTGGAGGCGTAGCTTGCCCCGGTCGCCTCGGTGACTGGGAGGGCATCCATATCCGCCCGGGCCAGGACTCCCGGGCCGGCGCCGTTGGCAAGGACCCCCACGACGCCGGTGCCGCCAAAGTGCCGGACATCGAAACCCCAGCCGGCCAGCTTCGCCGCAACGGCCGCGGAGGTCTGGTGTTCGGCGAGGCCGAGCTCCGGATTCCGGTGGAACTGCTCGTAGAGCGGGACCTGCCAGGCCAGCTCCTGCTCGATGCCGCTGTCTGAGACGTCCATGTGCGTACTCCTCCCGGCCGGTTGCCCCGGCCCTTCCGGCTACTTTAGGCCAGCACCCCCTGCCGCACTATGGCCGGCTTGAACTGTGCACCCGCGCCCGGGAATACCGGCACCTCGATCCGCGCGTGGGTGTGGACCTCGGTGACCGTGGCTTTGGTGTGCCGGGCGATGTTCTCCATGGTGGTCACCCACATGCCGTCCATTGCCTTCACCCGCTCCATCAACTGCTCCAGCGCTACGGCCTTGGACGGCCGGCCGGAGATGAACGGGTGGTTGGTGAGGACGAAGCAGCTGCCCTGGGAGTGGTGGGCCTGGGCTTCGAGGGTCCACATTTCCAGGACCTTGGCCGGGCTTTCGATCACGCCGCTGCCGGTGACCCCGGGGTAGAAGGCGTACTGCTCCCAGTCGTCCAGGGTCCAGTCCACGGGAATCTCCACGATGTCCCGGGGATCGTCCGCGGCGACGGCGCAGCGGTAGGGGGCGTCGCCGTCGAGCAGGCTCGAATCGTAGAGGAAGCCGCGGTCCGCCAGGAGGCCCGGGGAGTGCCAGTTCAGTTCCCACCACGGTGCCCGATAGCCCACCGGCCGGACCCCTGCCACCTTCGCCAGGGCTTCCAGGCCGCGGTCAATGTAGCTGGCCTCGGTGGCGGCGTCGATCCCCTGCATGGGTTCGTGCAGGTAGCCGTGGTGCGCCACCTCGTGCCCGCCGTCCACGATCTGCCGCACAACGTCGGGGTAGGACTCCGCGGTGAAACCGGGGATGAAGAAGGTGGCCTGGATGTCCTGGCGGGCCAGGATGGCCAGGAGCCGCGGGACCGCGATCTTGGGGCCATAGGACTGGTGGCTCATCAGCGACATGCGCCGGGTGCTGGTGGGATCGTGGGCGATGGTGCAGGACTCGGCGTCCACGTCGAAGGTGAAGGACGCTGCGGCCTTGAAGCCCTCGGGCCAGGTGATGGGGTGCAGGGCGTCCGCGATGGCGGGCTTGTTCACGGGAAATCCTTTCGGCGGGCGCTGTGTGCGCCCGCCAGGGTTTGTGGAAGAGGAGTAGTGCCGCTTAGAGGGCGGGAAGGGCGGGGCTGCCGGCCGGCTCGGCCTGGGCGACGGTGCGGGGCTCAAGGGCGAGGTAGCGGATGTGCTGGCGCGGGCCGAGGATGGCGTACACCGCGGCGCTGGTCAGTCCACCGGCCAGCCAGGACAGGTCCCAGCCGCCCAGGGCCACGGCGATGGGGCCCTGCATGATGGGGATCAGGCCGTACATGAACAGCCACGTGGTGAAGATCCCTGCCACGAGTGAGATGACGCCGGCAAAGTTGACCACCGGAAGCCGCTTGGTTCCCACGCCGTCGAACAGCCGTTCGGTTCCGCCGGGCCAGCGCTTCTCCAGCCAGAAGTAGTGCACCAGCATGATTCCGCCCCAGGCGGCCACCCAGGCCACCAGGCCGATCAGCCAGGCGTCGAGTACCGCTGCGAAGTCCTCCTGGAAGATGAAGAAGACGACGGCGGCGAGCGAGAAGACGCCGACGAACAGGTTGAGTTTGCGGCGGCTGATGGAGATGTCCAGGGCCTGGGTGGCCACGGAGAAGGTGTAGATGTTCAGGATGTTGGTGGCGATGGGGCCGTGGAGCACCATCAGCAGTACGGGCAGCGCCATGGCGCCGAAGTTCAGGACGATGAGCTTGCCGGGATCGATCTCGCCGCTGTTGGTGGCAAGGCTGGCGCCCAGGACGCCGAGCCACACCACGGGGATGAACTGGCCCAGCACTGAAGCGAGGTAGACCTTCTTCTTGGGGACGCTGGTGCTGACGAACCGGGAGTAGTCCGCGGCGTAGGTGAACCAGGTGATGCCCCAGCCAATGCCGATGGCGGTCATCACGGCGCTCATGGCCGCGATGCGATCGGAACCTTCCAGGACGGCGCCGGCAGGACCGGCATAGCTCCAGTTGATGTCCATGCCGAACCAGGCCACCTCGGACATGACGGCGAGGATGAGGATGGTGGGCGGTACGGTCCATTTTTCGAAGGCGGCGATGGCCTTGTAGCCGAACCAGGCAATGGCAACCTGGAGGGCCATGATGAAGGTGGCAACGCCGATCTTCCAGGCGTAGTTGGGGGCTTCCGGGTCAACCCAGCCAAGGGTTCCGAAGAGCGCCATGACCAGGTCCAGGATGATCCAGGTGTTCACCGCGCACCAGCCGATGACCAGCAGGGCCTGGATGGCGGCCGGCAGGTAGTTGCCGCGCCGTCCGAATGCGGCCCGGGCCAGGACCATGCCGGTGGCTCCGGTCTTCTGGCCCAGGAGGACAAAGCAGCCGAAGAGCAGCATGCCGATCAGGTTGCCCAGCACCAGGACGGTGATGGTGTCCGCGAGCCCGAGTCCCAGCTGGATGCCGAGTGCCCCCAGCACCCAGTTGATGGGTGCCAGGTTGGCGCCCGCCCAGATCCAGAACTGGCCGGATACCTTGCGCGTTCGTGCTGATTCGGGGATGGGCTGCAGCCAGGCTTCGTGGTCCACGGCGCTGTGGTCCTGCGTGGCCTGGTCAGGTTGGCCGTGCGTGGCTGTAGAAAGCTTTTCTTGCATGGGGGCCTCCGTGAGGTGGATAAGTACCAACAAGGCTATGTGGCCCCCATCACAAGCAACAAGATACAATCTGTCGAACAAATCCTCCTACTACGTTACGGACTGTCGTGTCAGTGTTTCTTGGCGAAATACTCGCCCACCCCGCCCTCGCCGCCGCCGATCCCGTGGTCCACCCGCAAGGAGTGGTGGCTGATGCGCAACCGGTCCGCTGGGTCCACTCCAGTGAGGTGCTGGACATCGCTCCCCTGCTCCGCGGCGGCGAGCTGCTGCTCTGCGGCGGGATCACGCTGGCCACCGCCGCCCCGGCCAAACGCGCAGACTACGTCCGTGAACTGGCCCAGCGCGGCGTTGCCGCCCTGGCCATCGAGACGGGCGGTGCACTGCCGGAAATCCCTGCCGACATGCTTCAAACGGCGGAGGAGTACGGCCTTCCCGTGGTGGAACTGCGGAAGGTGGTGCCGTTCGTCGGTGTCATGCAGGCCATCAACTCGATGCTTGTCAGCGAGTCCGTGGGGCACCTGCAACAGGCGGACGCCGCAACGCGCGCCATGGCTGCAGAGCTGGCCCACGGCGCCTCGCTCGACAAGATGCTGGGCGTGCTGGCGGGCATCACCGGCTCCGCCGTCAAACTCACTTCCCCGTGGGGCGTCACCATGGGCAGCGCGGTCCCGGAAGGCTGGAGCAACGGGGTGGACGCGCACGCGGGCGAAGGAACAGGGGACGACGACGGCTCCGGGCCGGACGCGCACGGCGGCTTTTACGCCGTGGCCGGCGGAACGGTCATCACCGTGGACATCCCGGTGCGCGGGGTCCTCATGGGGCGGCTCGAGGTGCACGTTCCCGATGTCGCGGACACCGCCCTGGCCCAGGTGGCCGGGGAACGGGCCGTGGACATCCTGGGCCTGGCGCTGCTGCAGCACACACCTCCGGGACTGCATGCCCTGGCCGGTGCTGAACTGATGCGCGCCGTGTTGAATTCCGCTCCGGAGTGGCGGCTCGAGCAGCTCGCCCCCGGCGCCGGTTTCCCCACGGACTCCCCCGCCGTCGTCGCCGCCATCCATGCGGCGGCGCCGCAGGAGCTGCGCGGCGCCGTCGAAAACTTCCTCAGCTCAGAGCGGATCCCCTGCGCCGCCTACCTTGACGACACCGAACTGGTGGTCATGATCGGCCTGCCGTGCACCGAGACTGCCGGCGAGCGCCGGCAGCTCCTGGAATCCTTGCAGGGGCTGGAAGGGGACCACGACGCCGTGATCGCCGTGGGGCCGCTGGCAGACGGGGTGGCGGAGGCAGCCTGGTCACTGGCGGAAGCGCGCCGCGCCCTGGAGGTCCGGCAGATCCGCCGGCGGAACGCGTCGGCCCGCAGGCGGCACCCGTCCCGGGGCCTGGTTGTAGTTGACGCCCAGGACACCGCCGTGGAAAGCCTCGCCCTGACCTGCCTGGATGCCTCGTCCCGGGAGGCGTTCGTGAGCCGGCAGCTACGGGCGGTCCTGGATCACGATGCGCAGCGGCAGTCCCAGCTGCTGGAGACCCTGCAGGTGTGGCTGGACTCCGGCTGCAATACCGCGCAGTCGGCACGCGAACTGCACTTGGAACGGCAGTCGATGCACCACAGGCTGCAGCGGATCTTCGAGCTCTGCGGCGGAGACCCGCGCGGGACGGGGCGGCTCGCGGCGTTGCACCTGGCGGCAAGGATGGCCGGGCTGCCCTGACCTCCTGCGGGGCCCCTGCTTCCGGACGTATGCTTGCCTGGCATTGCCCTGTGGCCGGGCCCCCAGGTCCGGGCAGCTCGGATGGAAAGGGCGCGGCGGATGGCAAAGCGGAATACTTCCTTAGTGGGTGCGCCGTGCTGGGTCGACACCTGGCAACCGGACCCCCAGGGTGCCAAAGAGTTCTATGGCGGACTGTTCGGCTGGACGTTCGACGAGCCGATACAGGTGCCGGGATTCGAGGGCGGGTACTGTCTGGCGCGCCTTGACGGCCGCTCCGTAGGCGGCGTGGGGCAGGCCCCGCCGGGGTCACCAGCGGGATGGCTGACCCATATCCGGGTGGGCGATGCCGGGAAGGCTTCAGCGCTGGCGGAACAGGCGGGCGGCCGGCAGCTCGGGGCCATCGGCGCCGGGACCCGTTCGCAACTGGTTGCCGATTCCTCCGGCGTGCTGTTCTGCCTGCGGCAGGCGGGCGTCAATGACGGCGTTGAGCTGGCAGACCAGCCCAATAGCTGGGCCATGAGTTCGCTGCACACCCCGGATCTTGGAAAGGCCCAGGAGTTCTACAGGGCATTGTTCAACTGGGAACTGACGTCACCGCCGGACGCCCCGTTTTCACTGTGGCTCCTCGAAGACCAGCTGGTGGCCGTGGCTACCCCCACCGACGGCGTGACTGTTCCTCCACATTGGAGTGTGAACTTCGGGGTCACCGATGCAGACAGGACCGCCGACCGGGCCGTTGCCCTGGGCGGCGGCATTGTCATGGCACCCATGGACAGCCCCGGGTTCAGGAGCGCCGTGATCAGCGACCCCTGGGGCGGCGTGGTCGCGGTCAGCGCGGTCACGGAGCAAACCGGCACCCCGCCGGTACGGGCCTGACCAGGCAGCCTCAACTTCCCGGGCGGCCACCCAGCCGGGTGGTCACCTTGGCGGCGGCGGCGACGCAGGCCTCCCCCAGGCTCTCGAACTGTTCCTTGGACACCCGGAACCGCGGCGCCGGAATCAGGACGGCCGCCACAACGTCGCCGCGGTGGTCGCGGACAGGCGCGGCCACGCCCACCTCGTCCATGGACGATTCGCCGTAGTTCCCCGCCCATCCCCGCTGCGCAACATCCTGGAGCCGGGCTTCGTACGCTGCCAGTCCGTCGTCGTCCAGTCCCGGGAAGGTGATGGTTCCGCTGCGCAACAGTTCACGCACCCGTTCGGCCGGCAGCGTGGACAGGAACACCTGGACCGAGGCGCTCATGGCGTCGCGGTAGCGGGCGCCCAGGGGCGTGGTGTGCTTGATCTGGTGGTGGCTCGCGATCTGCTCCACGCAGATGGCCTCGTCACCGTTCCACAGCATGAGGGCACTGGTTTCGCCGGTCTGCTCGGTCAGCTGCCGCAGGACGGGGTAGGCAACGCGGCGTTCCTCCATCTCGGCCAGCAGCGGTCCGGCGACGGCGATGAGCCCCAGGCCCAGCCGGAACCGCTTGGTTTCCGGGTCACGTTCCACCAGGTTTTCCTGCTCGAAGGTGGCCAGGATCCGGGACACGCTGGATTTGTGCATGCCCACGCGGTTGGCGATTTCCGTGACGCCCAGCAGGGGTTCGTCCGCCGTGAAGGTGCGCAGGACGGCGATGGCGTTGACGACGACGGAGGCTCCTTTGGCGTCCGTCCCGCCGTTGGTGCCGGTTCCGCTGCCGTTGCTGTCTGGGGTTTTCGCAGGAGTCATGGTGGACACCATCTTTCCCTATGGTCGGGGCTGGACACCGAAAGCGGCGCCGTGGTGCACGGCGCCGCTTCGGCTGTTCAGATGGTTATCCCTGGACGATGTTGTGTTCCGGGCCGAACGGGAACTTGGTGATGTTTTCCACCGTGTTGTCCTCGCCGATCACCAGGATGTCGTGCTCGCGGTAGCCGCCGGCGCCCGGCAGGCCGTCCGCCACCGTGATCATGGGCTCCATGGAAACCACCATGCCCGGCTCGAGGACGGTGTCGATGTCCTCGCGCAGCTCCAGCCCGGCTTCGCGGCCGTAGTAGTGGCTCAGGACGCCGAAGGAGTGGCCGTAACCGAAGGTGCGGTTGGCCAGCAGGCCGTGGCTGATGTAGATCTCGTTGAGCTCGGCGGCGATGTCCTTGCAGACGGCGCCGGGCTTGATCAGTTCCAGGCCGCGCTCGTGCACCTCGACGTTGATGTTCCACAGCTCCAGCGAGCGCTCGTCCGGCTGGCCCAGGAAGAGGGTCCGCTCCAGGGCGGTGTAGTAACCGGAGGTCATGGGGAAGCAGTTGAGCGAGAGGATGTCGCCCTGCTGCAGCTTGCGGGTGGTGGCCCAGTTGTGGGCGCCATCGGTGTTGATGCCGGACTGGAACCACACCCAGGTGTCGCGGACCTCGCGGTCCGGGAAGGTCCTGGCGATCTCGTGCACCATGGCCTCGGTGCCGATGAGGGCCACCTCGTACTCGGAGATGCCTTCGCGGATGGCGTTGCGGATGGCCTCGCCGCCCAGGTCGCCGATGCGGGCGCCGTGCTTGATGACTTCGATTTCCTCGGCGGACTTGATCATGCGCTGGCGCATGGCGTCCTGGGAGACGTCCAGGAGCTGGGCGCCGGGGAACGCGGCGGCGATCTTTTCGCGGGTCAGGCCCGGGAGGAAGTCGTCCTCGACGCCCAGCCGGGTGGCCTTGACGCCGCGCTGGCGCAGGGCTTCCTGGAGGCCGAAGTAGAAGTTGTCGCGGCGCCAGTCGGTGTAGACGATGTTCTCGCCGTAGGAGGTGCGCCACGGCATGCCGGCGTCGATGTTGGCGGTGACGGTGACGGAGTCGTTGGCGGTGACCACCAGGGCGTAGTTGCGGCCGAACGTGGTGTACAGGAAGTCGGAGTAGTACTTGATGCCGTGGTAGCTGGTGAGGATGACCGCGTCCAGCTCCTTGGCGGCCATGATTTTGCGGAGGCCGCCAAGGCGGCGCTCGAACTCTGCGTCGGAGAACGTGAGCTTGCCCTTGGTGCCGTTGTGCAGGACCTTGAGGCGCTCGAGTTCGGCGATGGAGGAGGCGTTGTCGGCAGTGATAGTCACGGGTGGTGCCTTTCTAGTGGGTGCCAGCTGCTGTTGGTGCAGTTGGTGTTGGTGCGTAGTGAGGTTGGTCTGTGGACCCGGATGGGTCAGGGGCCTCTGGTTGGTCAGAGGTGCTTGAGGGGCTTCCGCGAGGTTTCGGTGGCGAACAGCACGGCCACGAGGGACACGGCGGATGCGGCCACGAGGTACCAGCCCGGCGCCAGCTTGCTTTGCGTCATGCCGATGAGCAGGGTGGCCATGAACGGGGCGGTGCCGCCGAACAGGGCATTGGAGAGGTTGAAGCTGACGGCGAAGCCGCTGTAGCGGACCTTGGTGGGGAACAGTTCGGCCAGGAAACTGGGCAGCGTTCCGTCGTTCAGCGTGAGCATGCCGCCCAGCAGGATCTGGACCAGGACGATCACCAGGAAGTTGCCGGTATCCAGCAGCATGAACGCGGGGACGGTCAGGAGCATGAACAGGACCGACGCGGTGATCAGCATGCGCTTGCGGCCGAACCGGTCCGAGGCGAGTCCTGTCAGGAAAATGAAGCCGATGTAGCTGGCCAGGGCGATGGTGGTGGCCAGGAAGGACTCGGTGGGGCCGAAGCCCAGTTCCTCGGACAGGTAGGTGGGCATGTAGCTGAGGATGACGTAGAAGCCGACGGCGTTGAGCAGCACTGCCCCGCAGGCGATGATGAGCTGCTTGCGGTAGGTGCGGAACATGTCCAGGGCCGGGGCTTTGGGAGCGGACTCCTCCTGGTCGGCCAGCGCGCGGAAGGCCGGGGTGTCCTCCAGCTTGGTGCGGATGTAGCGGCCGATCAGTCCCATGGGGGCGGCCAGCAGGAACGGCAGCCGCCATCCCCATTCGTGCAGCTGGTCAGTGCTGAGTACCGAGCTGAGGAGCGCCGCGATCAGTGACCCCAGGAGCAGGCCGGCGGCGGTACTGGCGGGAACGACGGCGGCATAGAGTCCGCGGCGGTTGGCCGGCGCGTATTCCACCAGGAAGGCTGATGCTCCGGCGTATTCGCCGGCCGCCGAAAAGCCCTGGACCACGCGGACCAGGAGCAGCAGGACCGGGGCCAGCATGCCGATGGTTCCGTAACCGGGGATGAGGGCGATGCAGAAGGTTGAGACGGACATGATGACGATTGAGAGGGACAGCGCCTTGCGCCTGCCCAGCTTGTCGCCGATATGCCCCCAGAAGAAGCCGCCCAGGGGACGGACGAAGAAGGAGATCGCGAAGACGGCGAAGGTGGCCAGCAGCGCGGTCTGCCGGTCTGCTTCAGGGAAGAACACCGACGAGATGACGGCTGCGAGGTAGCCGTACACGGCGTAGTCGAACCACTCGACAAAGTTGCCGATGAAGCTCGCGGTGACTACCCGGCGTCGTACGTCCTTGCCGGCAACGGCGTTGTCCGTGCCGCCGCCAGCCCCGGCAGGAGCGTTGGCGTCAGCGGCAACCACTCCTGCCTGGGGTGAGTTTTGTTGGGTACTCATGAAACCACCAATAAAAGTTGGAGTTGCATTGCTTGCAACGTGGTTGTTTCACGATAGGGCGTGATGTGCAGCACAGTCAAGGCTTTTTCGAAGCTAGTTACTGCAGTTCTTCTTGAACATCCCAGGGAGCCGGACAAGGGGAAGCGCGGGCGGAACGGTCCTACTGGGGTTGCTTTCAACGCAACATGGTTGTCACACAAAGCCCAATTCTGTTCCTTAGTGGCCCCGCCCCTCAGCCGCCAAGGACGGGCCGAAAGACACGAGCGCAACGGCTCCCCTTACCGCATACTGGCGCCATGGACGACACTGCTGCCAAGGAGCGCACCGCGCGAAGACCCGACCGGATCCTGCTCACGCTGGTAGGGGTGGTGGTCCTGCTGGTGGTGGTTGCGCTCGCCGTGGTCTTCACCCGCGGCGAACCGGCACCGCTCGATGAGGCAAGCCCCGCCGGGGTGGTCCAGCGCTACAGCAAAGCAGTGGTCGACAGCGACACCAACACTGCCCAGTCATACCTCACCGAGGGCGCCAAGAGCCGGTGCCGTGGCACCTATTCCGGCGAGCCGGCACCCGCCCGCGTTGTCTTGATTTCGACGACGGAACGTACCGATTCAGCCACCGTGAGAGTTTCGATTGTCCGGTCGTCCCAGGGCGGACCTTTCGGCCCCTCCGAGTACGAGATGGAGGATTCCTTCTCACTCCTCAAGGTGAACGGACAATGGAAGATTGACCAGCCGCCATACCCCCTCATGGCGTGCACCGTTGTGCCGGTGAAGCAATGACGGCGCCCGCAGCTTCAGCGGCCCCCGCGCCCACGAGCGGCCTGGCAACGCTCCGCCGGCTGATCCTGTACGTCCTGCTGTTTGCACTGGTGGTGATCTCGGCCTCCGGGCTCCAGGGACTCCTGGAGCGGCTCTTCCGGACGGCATCCACCCTGGTGTCAGGCGACGTTGCAGGCCTGGCCCTGTCCCTTGCCTTTACCCTGATCGGCGGCCCGCTGGCCCTGCTGCTGTGGTGGTTCGTGTGGAGGCGCCTGGACGACGAATCGGAGCGCAGGGCACCCGGCTGGGGCCTGTACCTGACCGGGATGTACACGGTCTCGCTGATCATCAGCACCACGTCGCTGCTGAACCTTGCAACCTCCTTCATCGATTCGCACGAAAGCCAATGGCCCTCCCCCCTGGCCAACGGGATTGTATGGTCGGCCATCTGGTGGTGGCACCGGTGGATGTGGAAGCACCCCCGCAAACCGTCGTCGCATCTCGAAGACGTGCGGGCCGTCGTCGGCTCCGTGTTTGGGCTCCTCCTGGGCGCCGGCGCCGCCATTGCAGCACTGGGCAGCCTGCTGGACGTGGCGATCCGCGGTTCCGCGGCAGCGGCCACCTTTGAGCCTTGGTGGTTCCCTGTCCTGAGATCCGTGGTGTGGGCTGCCGGCGGAGCGGTGGTGTGGTGGTGGCACTGGTTCCGGGAGGGCGGCCGGCGCTTCCAGACAGGGCTGGTGGACATCACCATCATCGCCGTGGGCATCTTCGTCGCCGGCATCACCGCCCTGGGCGGACTGGGCGTCATCCTGTTTGTCCTCCTGCGGCTGGCATTCGACCGGATCGACCCCCTGAATGACCTGCTCGAGCCGCTGGCCCCGGCAATCGCGGCCGCTGCCATCGGCACCCTGGTCTGGCGCTACCACCGCATGGCGTCGGTCAGCCGGTCCACCAGGACGCGCCGCGCCAGCCTCCTGGTGACGTCCGCGGTGGCGCTTGCCGCGGCGGCATCCGGCGTCGGCGTTGTAGTCAACGCACTGCTGGCCGCCGCCGTCTCACCGTTGGCGGGCGGGGCCACACGCACGCTGCTTCTTGGCGGCCTCAGTTCCCTGGTGGTGGGAGCACCGGTCTGGTGGCTGGCCTGGAAACCCAGGCACCAGCCGCGGACAGCGGAGGATATTCCGCCCGGCCGGCGCGTCTACCTGGTGGCGTTTTTCGGCGTCAGTGCCGTGGTGGCCCTCATTACCCTGCTGGTCATTGGCTACCGGCTGTTCGAATTCCTGCTGGGCGATGTCACCGGCGGAAGCCTCCTGGACCGCGTCCGCGCACCTCTCGGCCTCCTGGCGGCGGCAGGCCTCGTTGCGGGCTACCACTTCGCGCTGTGGCGGCATGACCGGAAACTGCTTGCCGCGGCCGCTCCTACGCACAAGCGAATGATTGAGCGGGTCACCCTCGTCAGCGGATATCCACCAGGTTCCGTGGATCCCGAGGCCCTGGCGCGCGGCATTGCTGACGCCACCGGAGGTGCCAAGGTGACCACCTGGCTGAGGGCGGACGACGGCGGCACCGGACTTCCGCCGTCGGCCGCGCTTGCTCCGGGGGTTGAGGAGGCCGTGCGGCAGGTGGCGGCGGCTCTGGAGGGCGTCACCGCCCATCAGGTCCTGGTGGTTGCGGGGCCGGAGGACCGGCTGGAAGTGATTCCGCTTGCTGCTGCCGGTGGCACTCCTGTCCTTGGCGGCCCTGTCCCTGGCCGGGTGCTTCGGCCCTGACTTGCGGTGGATGCTGACGCCTGGCGTTGGCGGGAAAGGAGGGAAGCGATGGCTGCTCGTGGACCCGCGAAGCACCGTGTGCCGCATGGGTAGGAAACAGCCGGCGCGGACTCGGGTGTTTGGCGGCAGTCCTGCTCGCGTTGGCAGGGTGTTCGTCCCGGTGGTACGCCGTCGGCCAGCAGCCCTCCAAGCAGTGTGACGCGTTCTTCGCAGGCCTCCAATTCCCCCTCTGCATCAGCAGCGCCACCGTCCGGGCCCTTCTCGGATGCCGAACTCGCAGCCATCATCAACGGCGTGGGCGAGGCCCGCAACCTGCCGCTTCCCCCGGCCCATGATTCAACTCGCCTGCGCATACCCTTCGACTCCCGGGCAGACCGCCTGCGGGGCTGCACAAGCATCCAGGAAAGTTCGTTCGGCGGAGGCAGCAGGCCCTGGTCCGGGGTTTCCGCGCTGCCCACAACCATCGCTGCTGACGCGAGCTGCGCGGTGGCCTATCAGCTCTCGGACGGGACAGGCGAATGGCACGTGCGGAGCGGGACACGCAGGGGAACGCTGTCAATCGAAGCAGCCAGCAGAACGGCATCGCGGGCGGATATCCAGGCCAAAGCCGAGGCGCTGGCCGCTTTCTACGGCAGCGTCTTCGCACGCGCCGGCAAGTAGGCGGGCATGGCCAACCTCCCGACGGCGCCAGCCCATCCTCAAGATTTGCGCAGTTTATCCGGCTGGTGGATTAACCCTCTTCCCTTGGCATTCGGTGGTGCCTAGTGTGGGCACACAGGTTTTGCCAAGGGGGACATGTGAAAAGCTCGGTTGAAGGTCTTCAGGACGCCACAAGCCAGGATGCGCAGGCGGCGGCAGTGGATTCAGTGGAAGTACAGCACAAGGTGGCGGAATGGACATCTGACTGCCTTCTCACCCTGCGCAGCCCCATCCGCTTCACCCGGGCCGACTGGCCCTAGTTCCCACCGGCCCCGCTGACAGGACGGGCCACCTGGACCACCGGTATGACTCGCAGAGCCATGCGCCCAACACGGCCAGCGCACTGGTCCAGGTCGTTACCCGCCGTTTCAGGCCCGTCCTGGCTGATCTTCAGCTGGACGCGTCCCGCTCGATTTCTTCGGCGAGATCGTCCACTTCCTCGGGGCGGGCGTCAATTCCCGCTTCCTCGAAGCGCTCTTCCAGCACATGACTAACGTCATCCTGGACATGGCCCAACTGGATGTCGTGGCGCACATCCTCGGCGATGGTTTCAGGCGTCTCGAGGTGTTCGGATTCGGCCACAAGCTCGTCGCTGCCGTCAAAGGGGTCGTGGGCGCCGCCGTCTCCGCTATCAGTCATACTCCATGGTTACCCTTCTCCTTCCGGCAGTAAACGCCCCCGCGTCGATGAGGCGCCGCTTGCCCCACCTCAGCCCAGGAAGGTGTGGTGCACTTCGCTGCCGTAGCGGCCGATGATGGCCCGCTTGGCGTTCCGGAAGGCTTCGAGATCATCGGCATGGCCGTGCTGTTCGACGCGGAGCCTTGCCAGCTCGTCCGAGATCACGTCAAGGAAGAGTTCGGCGAGCAGGAGCCGGGCGGAGTCGCGGAAGCGTCCCCGCCCGTCGACGTAGAGCTGGACGGTCGGGGCCGCGGTGTTGATAATGACCTTCCGTTCCTCTTCGGAGTACACGGCGCGGTCCGTGCTGTTGTGGAGGTTGCGGAAGTCGTAGCCCGTAAAGAGGTCGACGCCGTGGTCCCGGCTGGGGCGGTGGACCTGGCGGTGCGGTGCCGGCAGGCTGCCGGCGGCGGCTTGGTGCGGCGGTTGGTCTGCGCTGTGGCGTGAGGCGTGCTCGGCGATGACCACTTCGCAGATCGCCCAGTAGTCCCCCGCCCTGGCGGTAATCTCCCCGCGGTCGCCAGCCCGGTCCCCGGCTGCAGTCCATTGAAGCCGGGGAGTCTCCGCCAAGGTACTGACGGGAACCGGGGCGGGCAGCGGGTCCAGCCGGATTGAGGCCGGAAGTTCCAGCTCAAACACCAAGGTTTCGCCCTCGGGCAGTTGGCTTGGATCCAGCAGCAGGGCAACGTGGAACGGATGCACCGGGGGACGGTAGTAGAAGGGCGTTGTGAACCGCAGCGCCGCCGGGACTTGTGCCTCCGGTTCCTGTGTGCCGTCCCCGTTCCGGACAATGGGTGCTGTTTCCAGGCCCAGGTCCAGGATGGCGGCCTCGCTCATGTGTTGCAGCAGATGCTCGATCATCTCGGCGGTTCGCCCGGAGGTGGTGGCGCGTTCCAGATGGGTGAGTTTGTCTTTCTCGGCCTGGACAGGCGCCGCGATCATCCGGCTCACCGCGTGCGAGAACGCAGCAACGAAAGGGTCCTTGATGTTCAGGCCTTCACGTTCGTCGCTGATGATGGCTTTGCCTCTGCCCAGCATTTCGGTCAGCGCGGGGCACCGCACCGTTCCGAACAGATATTCAGTGCCCACCTGGTTCTCAAATTCGAACATCTGGCAGTCCAGCACGGCCATGCCGGACTCCACCACCAGGCCGGCGGTCCGTTCGTCGCCCTTCAACGTCAGTTCAACATCCTGTGCCCGTTTGAGCGTGACGGTGAACGCGTACTCGCTGCCGTCAACGCTGAACCTGCCTGGCTCGTCAGGGCCTATCAGCGTGATGGCCGGGGGTTCGTGGAAGCGGATGCGGTCTCTGCCGTTGTCCCCGTTTCCTGGGCGCCCGCGCTCCAGCTCCACTGTGCGCCGGTCCAGTACGTCCCGCAGGTAGATGTTGTCCGCAAGGAGCTGCAGCAAGGTGGCCTGCTGGGTGATGGTGGCGTGCGGGTTGTCGACGACGATGGTGACCTTGGTGCCGTTGCCGCCATCGGGAATCCCAAGCCGGGCGTAGTCCGCAGGAAACGCCTGCCGGTCAGCACCGTCGTCGTCATAAAGGTAACCGCCGTTGCTGCCCCGGAAGATGTCGATCCTGGTGAAGCGGCCACCCTGGACGGTTTCGATCCAGCCGTGGCCCAGGCCGAAGATGGCCTGTTTGAGCCCGCGCCCGAAGTAGCCGCGGCCTGCTCCCTCGCCGCGGGCCAACGGGCTGTGGGCGCCGCCGTAGCTGAGGATGCGGCCCGCCTGTTCGAAGGACATGCCTTCCGCCTGGTCGCTGACCATCAGTACCGCCCCGGAGTGGTGCCGCTGGTAGCTGACCAGGATCCTGCCCGTCACGTTGCCGCCGGCTTTTTCCAACCGGGCGTAGCTGTCATCGCTGTTGGTGATGAGCTCCACCAGCGCCTTCTCAACCGAGGCGAAGCGCCGGGAATCGATTCCGATCACGCGCTGGTCCACTTGGATCTGGGCAACCGTCATGGGTGCTTCCTTCGCTCACAACCGAAGCTGACAGCCAACCGGGAGGCGGTGCAACGGTTGGCTACGGGGAGCCTAGCAGCAGGCGGGGAGGTCAGGACACCCCGGCGAGAACCCCGTCAACGCGGGCCAGCAGCCCAGGCCAGCCGTTGCCCATGCCGTCGATGGCGTGGCGGCCCATAGGGGTGTCCAACTGGAAGCCGGCGTGCTCGAAGTGGAGGATGGTGCCGCCGTCCACGGGTTCGAGCTGCCAGGTGATGGTGGTGTCCAGCTGGCCTTCGGAGAAGAGGAAGCTGATGGATGTTCCGGGCTCCACGGCCAGGACTTCGCACTGCTGCTGGCCCCAGGCGTCCATGTCCATGGTGAAGCGGTGGCCCACCACTGGTGCGATGTCGCCAGGCGCCCACCAGCGGGCCAACAGGTCCGGTGTAGTCAGCGCGGCCCAGACGGCCGCAGCGGGGTGTGGGTAGCGGCGTTCGAGCCTGATGGCGTTCTCGGTCATGTCGGTTTCTCCTCGTCCAGAAGGTCGGCCAGGACATCCAGCCGCTGGTTCCAGTAGCGCTCGAAGTGCTTCACCCACCCGCCAATCTCGGCGAGCCTGGCCGGCTGGAGGCGGTACACCCTGTTCCGCCCCTGCCGCTCCTCCCGCACCAGCCCCGCGCCCCGGAGCACGGCGAGGTGTTCGGACGCGGCGGGGCGGCTGAGGTCCAGCAGGCCGGTGAGTTCACCGGCCGTCCGGGGCCCTTGGCGCAGTTCGTCCAGGATGACCCGCCGCGCCGGGTTCGACACGGCGGCGAAGACATCGGGAAGCACAACGACAGTATACGTCGGAAATATCCGACACATCACATACCGGCAAAGGCCGGTCATGTTCACTGCATCACATCAGGGCTACGCTGGGCCGCATCAGGCATAGGCTGTAATTGCATGCAAATACATGAAGCATCAAGGGATTCAAAGGAGATGCCCCCCATGAAGGCATGGCAGTTCACCGGCACCAACAACCCGCTCACCCTCAACGAAGTGGCTGAACCCAGTGGAGGTCCGGGCCAGGTAGTAGTCAGCGTCAAGGCCGCCGGGGTGTGCCACTCGGACGTGACAGCCCTCGACGACGCCGGATGGATGCCGCTGTTCCCGGAACTCCCCCGCACCATGGGCCACGAAAATGCGGGCGTCATCACCGAGGTGGGCCCCGGCATGGAGCACTGGAAGGTTGGCGACCGGGTTGGCCTCTCCCCCGTCATGAAGGACGGCGACGCGTTGGGTTATGGCAAATGGGACGGCGGTTTCGGCCCCAAACTGCTCGCCACGGACGACAACCTGGTGAAGCTGCCCGATGAGGTCTCGTTCGAGCTGGGCGCGATGGCCACCGACGCCGGACTTACCGCCTACCACGCCATCATGGCCGTGGGCGGGGCCAAGGCAGGCATGAAAGTAGGCGTGATCGGCCTGGGCGGACTGGGCTACATCGGTGCCCGCGTGGCAGTGCTGGCAGGCGCCGAAGTCTATGGCGCCGAGGTGAACCCCGAGACGCAGAAGCTCGCGGACGAGATTGGCCTCGCCGGCGTGGGTGGCTCCATCACGGACTTCAAGGACAAAAACCTGGACCTGATAGTGGATTACGCCGGCTTCGGCACCACCACCTCGGCGGCACTTGAGACCCTGGCCGAGTTCGGCACGCTGGTCCAGGTTGGCATGGGACGTCTCGAAGCGACCATCAACACCTACCCACTGATCATCAACCAGCTGTCCATCAAGGGATCCAAGTCGGGCACCAAGGAGGACCTCGAGAACCTCTATGCCCTCATGAAGTCCGGCGAGCTGAACCCGCCGATGAACCTCATCAAGCAGGCTGACATCCCGGACGCCATCGACAAACTGCGCAAGGGCGGCGTGGTGGGCCGCTTCATCGCGGTCTACGAGGACTGAATCAGCCACGCGCCTTCTTGAGCGGACGACGGCGGGCGCGTCCCGCCGTCGTCCGCTTGCTTCTTTGACGGCTACTACAGCGCGCTCCCGGTTCATCCACTAGGCTCGCTTCTGGCCCGCTGGGGGCCGGACTCGGCTGCGCCGGACTTATTGGGGGGCATATCCATGGTGGAAACTGGCAGTACATCAACAACGGCGAGAGGCCTGTCCCTGGTTCGGCCAGCCGCGCTCCTTGTTGTGCTGTCGCTGGGACTGGCAGGATGCACTTACGCGGGCGCTCCACCCCAAGTGGAACCGGCCGCCGCAGCCGTGCCAACTTCCCCCACATCGTCCGCCGCCGCGAAGCCTCCCCTGGGTGGGGAAACCGTGCGGGACTCGTTTGGCAACGCGGACTTCTACACCAGTGTGGGAGGCGACACTCCTGCGGCGGTGGCTGCCGCCTACAAGCTTTCCGAGGCCAAGCTCTCCGCATTTAACGGCCTCCAGCCCGGGACCCCCCTCACTCCGGGCACACGGCTCCGCCTGATTCCGGCCGGGCCGGGAACCGGCGCAAGCGGCCCTGTGACCGTTGACGCAGATGGCATCCCGACCAGCTACTTGGTGGAACCCGACGACACCCTGAGCGGCATCACTTACCGCTTCAACCTCACCGAAAAGCAGTTGGCCGAGGCGAACAAGGTGCCCTTCACCTATGAGCGGGGGAACGTCTTCTACATCCAGGCAGGAAGGCTCATCCAGCTTCAGAAGAAGCCGGTGGACAGCCGCTCCGGGTCCGGGACAGAGGTCAAAAACTCGTTCGGCCAGACGGTCTTCTACACCACGGTGGACGGCGACTCGTTCGACAGCCTTGGCTACAAGTTCCGCTCAACCACGGCACAGATCCTGCTGTACAACCCTTCACTGGCAGCGAATGAGCCCATCCACGCAGGGACGAAGGTTCAACTGATTCCTGGCGACGTGAAAATTGAAGGCGCCCAGGGAACGTTCACCGCCGATGCCAACGGGATTCCGCTGACCTACACCACGGCGCCCGGCGACATCGAACTCCAGGTTGCCTTCCGCTTCGGCGTGACAGACGTAAGGTCGGCCAACCGTCCAAGTAAGGGCACGGGTGGGGCGTGGTACGAGTTTGCAGACTTGCCGAACGGCGAGCTGGCACCAGGCCAGACCATTAGCGTGGCACTGGACCAGCCCATCAACAAACCCGAACGCTAAGGCACGTCGCCAGCGACGTTTTCTTGGCGCTTTAACCTTTACTGCCGGCCGGAGCTGCCTCTCCGGCCCGCCCGGTAACCCGCCCAGAACGCGAGCACCAGCAGTCCGGCAACCATGACCGCCAGCCCGATCTGGGTGCCCGGGCTGATGAATGCCATGCCGTTGGCTGTGAAGACCTCATTGCTCAGCGGCGCGTAAGCGAACCAGCCTACGTAGCTGTTCCGGTTGCTCCACGCGATGAAGCATCCCACCACCATGATCAAGACACCCAGTAAAGGCACGACGGCGGCAGGAACTTTGGCGCGCTTGTACGGTTGGCGTTTCTCAGGTATGTCGTTCTCCCGCATGGAACGCGAGTCTAGCTGCGGGCACCCGTGCTGCCGGCCAAGGCGGCCGCAGAAACTTCCGGCACTCCATAAACATCAGCCTCTCCTCTTGCTGAGAAACCGCTTTCTCGATAATGTCCTTGTCAGCGCCCTCCAGTGATCGGCGTCATAGTGGACCGCGGACCGGGGCGCGCAGTTCATTCCAATGACGGAAGAGATAACATGCGAAAACGCAGTGCCTACGTGTCCTTATCCGCAGCACTGGCAGTAGCCGGAGCCCTCATCATTCCAACCCAGGCAGGGGCAGCTCCAAACCCTGCGGCCGACCCCACTGCCCAAACCGCCCAGACACCACTGGAGCGCCAAGTCCTTGCCGAAGGCAACGGCTGGGCGTCAGAAGGGACGGGAACCACGGGCGGTTCAGCAGCCACAGGCGCCCACGTCTACGACGTCACCACCAAAGCCGAGATGCTGGCGGCCTTCGCGGAAGCCGGTACCCAACCCAAGATCGTCAGGGTCCATGGAACCATCAACGCAAACACGGCACCGGATGGAACTCAGCTGACCTGCGAAGGTTACGCCGAGGGGACCGGCTACAGTCTGGAGCAGTACCTCCGGGACTTCGACCCGGCCACCTACGGACGCAGCCAGGAGCCCGCAGGTCCGCAGGAGGACGCCCGCCGCCTGGCCGCGGCAAAGCAGGCGAAGACCATCCGCTGGGACATCCCGAGCAACACCACCATCGTCGGAGCAACCCCGGACAGCAGCATCACCGGCGCGGCGATGCGTATCAACGGCGCCACCAACGTGATCGTGCGGAACCTGACATTGCGGGATTCCGCCGACTGCTTCCCCGCCTGGGATCCCACTGACGGGGATGAAGGCAACTGGAACAGCGAATACGATCTGCTGCAGGTCATCAACAAAGCCACGCACGTGTGGATCGACCACTCCGCCTTCACCGACGCCCCCAACCTGGACAGCTCCCAGCCGCTCTACTTCGGCCGCCCCTACCAGGTGCACGACGGCGCGGTGGATGTCACCAACGGCTCGGACCTGGTGACCATGTCCTACAACCGGTTCTCCGACCACGACAAACTGCTCCTGATCGGCTCCACCGACTCCGCCACCCGTGGCGACCCCGGCAAACTGCGCGTCACCATCCACCACAACGTCTTCGAGAACGTGGGCCAGCGTGCCCCGCGGGTGCGTTTCGGCCAGGTGGACGTGTACAACAACCACTACAAGGTAACGGCGGACAGCCCCATTCCCTACGAGTACAGCCTGGGCGCCGGCTTCAGCTCCCACCTGTACGCGGAGGCCAACGCCTTCACCCTGCCGGAGGGAATCACCGCCGCTGACATCATCGGCCGCTACAAGGGAACCCAGATCACCACCATCGCCAATGCGGTCAATGGCAAGATCACGGACATTCGCGCCGAGTACAACGCTGCTGCTGCGCCTGCCGACCAGCTGGCAGCGGATACCTCCTGGACGCCCACCTTCCGCACCCAGGTCCACCCGGCCCAGGCCGTACCGGCCCTGCTAAAGGACTCCACGGGCCCCATCTTCACCGCCGGGAGGGACTCCTGATGGCCGCAATCCTGCCCAGCCGGCGCAGCGTCCTGGCCTCCCTGGCCCTCGCTGCCGGCACTGCGGCTCTCTCCGGAACAGGCGTGGCAACCGCCGTCGCCCAGGCCAGCTCCGACCCCACGAAGCCCCGCACCAAGCCCGTCATCTTTGTGGTCGGGGACTCGACGTCGTCGGCGTACCAACAGTCAGAACGGCCCCGCGCGGGGTGGGGACAGGCCCTGCCGCTCCTGCTGGGACCGCAGGCGACCGTCTTCGACTACGCGTGGTCCGGAGCGTCCTCGAAGAGCTTTGCCGATGCAGGCCTGCTGGACCGCGTGCTGGCCCTGATGCAGCCGGGCGACTACCTGCTCATCAGCTTCGGCCACAACGACGAGAAGGTTGCCGATCCCGCCCGCGGGACTCTTCCTGATTCCACCTTCAAGGAGTACCTGGGCCAGTACATCGACGGCGCCAGGGCACGCGGGGGCAAGCCCGTGCTGGCCACCCCGGTAGAGCGCCGCCGCTTTGATGCGTCCGGCAATGCAAAGGATTCCCACGGTGAGTATCCGCGGGCAGTGCGCGAACTTGCCGCGGCGTCGGGCACTGCCCTGGTGGACCTGACGGCTTCTTCGAAGCAGTTGTGGCAGGAACTGGGGCCGGAAGGAACCAAGTCGCGCTTCCTCTTCCTCGCCCCAGGCCAGCACCCGCAGTATCCGCAGGGTTCCGAGGACAATACCCATTTCCAGGCCCTCGGGGCCGTGGAGGTGGCCCGCCTGGTGGCCCGCGAACTGCAATCCAAGCAGATCGTCCCGCCTGGCTACTTCCTGAATATCGACGCCGGCACCGATCCCCTGCTGGAGGTGTACTGGCCCAGTGAACGTCCGGTGGACCTGCCAGTGACGCTCGACGTCGGCCCGGGCAGCACGTTCCCGACTGTTCAGTCCGCTGTGGATTCGGTCCCGGCGGGCAGCCTGCAGCGGACGGTCATCAGGATCCAACCGGGCACTTACCGGGAAGCCGTCCGGATTCCGGCCACCAAGCCGCGGATCACTTTCGTTGGGCAGGGCGGCAGGCCGGAGGATGTGGTGCTGGTCTACAACAACGCCTCAGGGACTCCCAAGCCGGATGGCAGCGGGAACTTCGGCACCTCGGGCAGCGCATCCGTACGGGTTGACGGGCCGGATTTCGTGGCACGGAACCTGACCATCAGCAACGATTTCGACGAAGCCGCCAACCTGGGGATGAAGGACCGCCAGGCTGTCGCACTGCACGTCACCGGGGACCGGTCGGTGTTGTCCAATGTCAGGCTGCTGGGCAACCAGGACACCTTGCTGGTCAACTCCCCCGGCGCGGGTGTCCAGGCCCGCTTCTACTTCGACAGCTGTTATGTGGAGGGGGACGTGGACTTCATTTTCGGCCGCGGCACCGCCGTTTTCAGCGGCTGCGAGATCAAGAGCCTGAACCGCGGTTCCACGACCAACAACGGCTACGTCACGGCGGGTAGCCAGGATCTTTCCATCAAGTACGGGTACCTTTTTGACCGGTGCCGGCTTGTCTCGGACGCCGCCGCCGGTTCCGTCCACTTTGGCAGGCCGTGGCATCCCAGCGGGGACCCGAAGGCGGTGGCGCAGGTCCTGGTGAGGGATTCCTGGCTTGGCGCGCACATCTCGGGTACGCCGTGGACGGACATGAGCGGCTTCTCCTGGCGCGAGGCCCGGTTCCACGAGTTCAACAACCGCGGCCCTGGTGCACAGGTAACGCTGGACCGCCCGCAGCTGCCCGGGCCGGAGGCGGGCAGCTACGCAGCCAGGAACTACCTGCAGGGAACGGACGGCTGGGCGCCTCAGCTTAAAGGGTCGACGGCGGACTGCAGCGTGGTGCCGGTCGCCTAGTAGTGGAAGGGAAGGCCCGGTTCCGCCGCGGAACCGGGCCTTTTTTTCGCCGTTCCTGTCTAGCGGGGCCGCTGCGGCGAGGTTTAGGCTGGGCGGATGCTGACTATCGGAACCATAGTCCTCGGCGTCAACGACATCGCAGCCGCCGCCAAGTTCTGGCATGACGCCCTGGGCTATGTCCCCCAGGAACCCGGTGACGAAACGTGGGTGACCCTTGTGCCGTCGTCGGGCCCTGGTGCGGAGTTGTCGCTCATGCTCAGCGAAACCCCTGTCCAGGACCACCCGCGGATCCACTTGGACCTCTATGCGGATGACCAGGACGCGGAGGTGGAGCGCCTGGTCTCGCTCGGTGCCAAGCGGGTGGACTGGGACCTGTACCCGGAGGACCCAGACTTTGTGGTCCTTGAGGATCCGGACGGGAACCGGTTCTGCGTCATCGACAAGAGCCCGCGCTAGGGGGCTGCGGGGAACAAGCGCGGCTTCCAGGCCGTTGGCATCCGTACAACCGTCACCCTTGCGGGACGGCAGCGACGGAAGGGAACTGATGGTCAGGGCTATCTGGAACGGAAGAGTCATCGCCGAATCCGCGGACACTGTGGTGGTGGAGGGCAACCATTACTTCCCGCGCGACGCCGTCAACGCTGAGTACCTGCGCTACAGCGGCAAGAACACGTTCTGCCCATGGAAGGGCACGGCCAGCTACCACACGCTGGAGGTTGACGGCGAGCTGAATGAAGCTGCGGCCTGGTACTACCCGGAGGCAAAGCCGCGCGCCAAGCACATTGAGGACAGGATCGCGTTCTGGCGCGGCGTCACCATCGAGGAATAGCAGGCGGACAGGGCGGACGACGGCGGGTGGCAATCCTCCGTCGTCCTCTTGCGTGTCGCAGCACCAACAGCACGCGTGGCCCGGCGCTGCTGGCACACTGACCCAATGAACAAGGCACCTGAACCGGTACGCAGGCCTGGCATCCGTGCAGCGATGTTTGTTGATTTCGACAATGTCTTTACTGGCCTCCAGGCCCTGGACCCGGCGGCGGCAAGACGCTTTGCCGAGGATCCCAAGCAGTGGGCAGATGCTTTGTCCAACGGGGGAACCGGGGACGAGACCCGGCGGTTCCTGATCCGCAACTGCTACTTGAACCCCATGGTGTACTCCAAATACCGCCCCTACTGGACCCGGGCCGGTTTTCGCGTGATCGACTGCCCCTCGCTGACGCAGCGGGGCAAGAGCAGCACCGACATCAACCTGGTGCTCGATGCCATGGATGCACTTGCCGGAAGCGTAGGTATCGAGGAGTTCTTCATCGCCTCGGCCGACGCCGACTTCACGTCCCTGATCCAGCGGTTCCGGGCAGCCGACCGGATGACCACCGTCATTGCCGCCGGCGCCGTTGCCTTTGCCTACCGGGAGATGGCAGACCATGTGGTGGAGTCCCATGACTTCGTCGCGATTCTCAACGGCACCACCGCGGAACCCATTCACGCCGTGGCGTCAGCGAAACAACCACCCAGCCCGGCAACGGCCAAGGCAAAGGCGAAGACTGGTTCACCCGCTGTCCTTGAAGTGATGAAGTTCGTCCGGTCTGCGCCAGGCCCGGTGGCCGGAGCGATGGTTGCACACCGGGCACTCACCGCAGAGCCGTCGTTGAAGACGGACTGGGCCGGTCTTGGGCGGTTCGGATCCTGGGTGGCGCAGATTGGCAAAGACATCGAATACTCACCCGCCAAGGGCGGCTGGGTCTGGGACGCAAAGAGATTCTCCGCTGAAGACCTTCCCGCGCCTGCCGACGTTCAGCCCGGGGTGGAGGAGCGGGTCACCCGCGTGACGGATGTTCCGGCACTGTCGGCAGCCCAGTTCCGCCAGATCTTCACCTCCATGGAGGCGCGCCTCAGGGAACATCAGCTCAACCGGAATGAGTTGGCCCGGCAGGTGCGGGACGACTGCGTCAGTGCCGGCGAACCTGTCTCCCGCAATGCGGTGAACTTTGTGCTGCAGGGCCTGGCCTACGCCGATTTCCAGTTGCGGGACGACGCGACGGCAGCAGAAATTGCCACGGCCTGGACCGCGAATGTGGAGGAACTTTGCCGGGTGGCGCTGCTGGAATTCGACGCTTCAGAAAAACTGGCAGTCCGCCGGTGGGCAAGCGGCGGTTTGTTGGAGAAGTAAAGAGAGCGGACGACGGCGGATGCGCGTCCGCCGCCGTCCGTTCCCCAACAGTGTGGCCCGGCACGCGCCGTTGAGTGCCGGGCCGGCTACGCTGCGAGCGGCAGGTCGAACAGCTGCTCGGCCAGCCTGATGAGATGGCGTGGAGCGTCGCACTCTCCGTCCAGCCTGTCGCGTCCCAGGAACAGGGCCGTCCCTTGGATGGTTCCGTCAAGGTCGATGCCGGCCTCGCGGATGAGCACCTCGGCGCGGACATTCGTGGCCGGCCTGTTTGGGGGGCTGTCCAGGTAGACGTGCCAATCCATGCCCGCGAGGAGGCCGATGCCGCCTGACGCGATCTTTTGGAAGGCCGTCTCATCAAGGTCGATCGGCCTGATGTGCACCGGCTGGGTGAGTCGGGTGGGGACGACTAAAGCATTGTGTGAGGTCATCATTGTGGTGTCCTTCGGCTGATCCCCCGGCGTTCAGTCCTGGTGAAACTGCCGGGGTGGCGCGGGCGGCCGCGGGCTAGGAGTCCCGGGCGGCCACCCGCTGGCGTGGTCAGCGCTGGTTTTTCCGCGGTTTTACAAAACCGAGTTCGCTGTTTTCATTTTTGGCTCTTTTTTCGGCCCGTTTTTCCAGGATTGATTTGCCGGCCTTTTTAGTGGCGCCGCTTTTGGGGGATTTTCCGGACATCGGAATCACGCCTTTCTTTGCTTTGCGTTATCCGAAACCATACCTGCTTTAATTTTTTTATCCAGTCCTGCCGCGGACCGCCGTGAACCCCGGCAGGGAAGGGATGGGAGCCGCCCATGGATGTGACCCGCCTGCCAGCACAAACTCTCTAATTCGATGCGAAGCGCACTTCTGCACTTTTCCTTACATAAATCACAGAAAATCCTGGATAACCTTCACAAAGGAGGAGAAAAGCGCTCTTTTATTCCCTTGAAACGATCACTTCCAAAATTCCATGAGCCTTGCGGCCAGGGCTTTGCCCTGGTTGTACCCGGCGTGAGCCGCGGCCGGACGGAGTGACGGATCCATCGCGTTGGCACCGAACATGTGCTCGGCCCCGCTGTCCGGGAAGACGGCCTCGACCCTGCTGCCACCCGCGCGCAGCTCTTCCACCTGCGCCGCCAACTGCATGCCCCACTCCAGTGGCATCCGCGTCCTGCCCCCGAAAGGCGACAGAACCAGGACCCGCCCACACCCCGCGGCAAGGTCGGCGTTTTCGTTGCGCCGGTAGCCGCCGTCGATATAGCCCTTGTCTCCAATCCGGTATGCGGAGCCGCTGGAGCAACTTGCTGCTACGGCGTCAACCAGGCCGATGCCGCTGTGGCGGTCAAACACCGCCGGTTCCCCGCTGGTGGCGTCCACTGCAGTGATCAGCAATTCATGCTCGGGCCATTCCTGCCTGGGCAGCCGCGCCGCGACGGTAGCCCGCCACCGCTCCGAGCCGTCGTGGGACGCCGCCAGGTCGAGCGCCGCGGCACCCATCCTGCGGCGCATGTCCGCTGCGTCCGCGGAGGCGGCGATGAGCCTGCCGGTCCGCTCCAAGTGGTTGGGCACCGCGTGGTTGGACGCAGGGCTGCCGGACGCCTGCGTTCCCGCGGGACGCGTCCGCTGCGGAAGCGGAGCGTCCAGGACCGCGGCATAAAGTTCGGCCGGGGTGGCACCGGCAATCTGCGCGGCGGCCGTGGATCCGGCCGAGGTTCCGATGATGCGGTCGGCGCCGGTCACGTCCAGTCCGGCGTCTGCCAGGCCGGCAACGACGCCGATCAGCCAGGCGTTGCCGGTGGAGCCGCCACCACCGAGGACCAGCGCGCGTCTGGCACTCGCCGCCGGAGCATCGTGCGGGATGGAAGAAGGTGTTGTATTCATGGGAGTCGCCTTTCGCGAATTTGCCTGTTCGGCGCTCCCGGTGGCGGCTGGGTCAGCCGCGGATCGTAGACAACGGGGGAGCACCCATTACGTGTACAGCGTTCATGGGTCTCACCTCCTGGAGTCGGTTCACGATCAGGGGAATCTTGGCACACCGGAGCTGCGGTCCGCAACAGGTGGGCTCCCGGCCATTGCGGCGGACCTCCGCCGCGCATAAGGAAGCGGACGACGGCCGGGGGGCACCCGTCGTCGTCCGCTTTGATAGACGTCCCTAGACTTCGCCTCGCCAACCACCGGTTTCGGTGCCACGCGATTCAACGAAGTCCTTGAACTTCCGCATGTCCGCCTTGACCTGCATGGTGTCGATCTTCAGCGCTGCGCCGGCCTTTTCAGTGGCGGTTTCCGGCGCCCATTCGAAATGGACTTTGACCTTGGTGTGGGTGGCATCCAGCGGCGTGAACCTGATGATGCCGGCGTGCGACTTGCCGTCGGTGCTGCGCCAGGCGATCCGGTCATCAGGCGCCTGGTCAACGATTTCCGTATCGAACTCCCTTTGGACCCCGCCCACTTTGGTGACCCAGTGGTTGGTGGTGTCGGTCAGTTGGGTCACCGACTCGACGCCGGACATGAACTGCGGAAAGGATTCGAACTGGGTCCACTGGTTGTACGCGGTCCGCACCGGAACTGCGACTTCAACCGTCTCTTCAACCTCTTCAACGTGTGCCATCTGCTTCCTCCTCATGACGGACGGCCGCAACGGCGGACCGGCAGCACTGGCCATCCTGCCAGTCAGGCAGCCGCCACCTTTGCACGATAAGTCCGGCGACCACCGGTGTCCAGACCCTGAAACCGCAGCGGACGACGGCGGGTGGGCGCCCGCCGTCGTCCGGGACGTTCGGCTCTAGGGACTTTCCCGGTGGCTTGAAAGACTGGCACTGACCGTCTGCCCGAAGAACGCCAGGAACAGGATCATGGCCAGTCATATCCATCCCGCCCAGCAGGTCATCCGGCCGTGAAGTTTCTCGAAAATTCGCCCCGGTTCCTGTTCTTCACCGGCAAGGGTGGGGTGGGCAAGACCTCGGTGGCCTGCGCTGCCGCGCTCTCCCTCGCCAGGGCCGGCAGGAAGGTGCTGCTGGTCAGCACGGATCCGGCCTCCAACATCGGCCAAGTCTTCGGCCTGGCCATTGGAAATACCATCACCGCCATTCCTGATGTGCCGGGCCTCTTTGCGCTGGAGATCGACCCGGAGCAGGCGGCCGACGCGTACCGGGAGCGGATCCTGGCTCCTGTCCGGGGAGTCCTGCCTGAGACGGAACTGGCCGGCATCGCGGAGAGCCTGTCCGGTTCCTGCACCACGGAGGTGGCGTCCTTCGACGAGTTCACCAGCCTGCTCGGAGACGACTCCTCGTACGCGCAGTACCACCACATCATCTTTGATACCGCGCCAACCGGTCACACCATCCGCCTGCTGCAGCTTCCCGGATCATGGACAGATTTCCTCGCCACCGGGGCAGGGGAACCCTCCTGCTTGGGTCCGCTGTCCGGGCTGGACAGGCACAAGGAGGTATACGCAAAGGCGGTCCAGGCACTTGGGGATCCCCTGCGCACCCGGCTTGTCCTGGTGACCCGTGCGCAGGCATCGTCCCTGAAAGAGGTGGAACGGACTTATCTCGAGCTCCACCGGATCGGAATCAGCGGCGGGTATTTGGTCGTCAACGGCGTCTTTCCCAAGGGCGGGGGCGAGGAGGAACTGGCAAAGGCCCTCCGTGCCCCGGGCGGCGGCCTTGGCGACCATTCCGGAGTCAATCGCTGCTCTCCCCCGCGACGTCCTCGACCTCAAAGCCGCCAACATGGTAGGTATTCCCGCGCTCGAGTCACTGTTCACTGCCGCCGCCGGCGCGGAGGAGGGCCCTTCGTCGGTCCCGGAGGTCGAGGATGCACCGCTCGCGGCCTTGGTGGACGGCATCGAGCGGGACGGTCACGGGCTGGTGATGTGCATGGGCAAGGGCGGCGTGGGAAAGACCACGGTTGCCGCCGCAATTGCGGTCTCCCTGGCCAAGAGAGGACACGCGGTCCATCTCACCACCACCGACCCCGCAGCACACCTGACCGAGACACTGCATGGGCCTGTTGCTGGGCTGAAGGTGTCCCGGATCGACCCTGCAACGGCCATTGAGGAATACCGCGCCCACGTCATGGACACCAAGGGCCGCAGCCTGGATGCCGAAGGACGCGCAGCTTTGGCGGAGGACTTGATGTCCCCGTGCACGGACGAGGTGGCGGTGTTCCGGCAGTTTTCCCGGGTGGTCCAGGAGTCCCGGCGGAACTTCGTGGTGATGGACACCGCACCTACCGGACACACCCTGCTGCTCCTGGACGCCACAGGCTCGTACCACCGGGAGATTTCCCGGCAGGTGGGCGACTCGATGGGGTTCGTGACGCCGCTGATGCGCCTGCAGGATCCGGCATTGACGAAGGTCATCCTGGTTACGCTGGCTGAAACCACACCGGTGCTGGAGGCCAAGGAACTGGAAGACGATCTGGAACGGGCCGGGATCAAGCCTTGGGCCTGGGTCATCAACAGCTCGATCGCTGCTGCCCGCCCTCGCACCCCCTTGCTTCAGGCCCGTGCCGCACACGAAATCGAACAGATTGCCACGGTGCGGTCCATGGCGGACATGGTTGCCCTGATTCCCCTGCTGCCCGAAGAGCCGGTGGGTGAAGCGAAATTGGCGTCGCTGGCTGCTCTCACCAGCCAGCGGGTGTAGGGACGCGCAGAAAGCGGACGACGGCGGGTGACGCCCGCCGTCGTCCGCTTCCGTTGGGTGCCTACTGGCTGAAGGGGACCTTTTCCCAGCTCAGCACGTCGGTGCCTTTGGCGCTGTTGCCGGCGACCGTGAAGCGCACGTAGTCCACGGCGTTGTTGGCGCCGTCCACGGTGATGCGCTGCAGGCTGTCCGCGGCGGGCGCCCCGTAGATGTCCAGCCAGGGCGAGCCTTTCGCGAGGGGCTGGTTTTCGGCGAAGACGTGGCTGTCGCCGTTGACCAGGTAGACCGGGGCGTCGAAGTTGTTGGTCTCCTCGACGATGGCCTGCACGATCCCGCGGAAGCCGGAGACGGTGGCCGGGTTTGCCGTGGCATCGGCCAGGAGCGACGGATCGAACATGTCGGCCTGCTGCATGAGCACCACGGCGCGGTCGTTGCTGCGCCTGGCGTCGGCGAAGGACTGGTGGATCTGGGCGGTCACGGCGTCCGTGCGGTGCTGAACCTCGGCAAGCTGCTCGGGCGTGGCTTCAGTTTTGCCCAGGCCGGTCCATGGCAGCAGGGAGTTGTTGCTGCCTTGCACATTCAGTACGGAGAAGGCCACCCGGTTCTTCTCGAAGCGGACATCCTCAGGGAGTCCGAGGCTCTCCTGCGACTTCACCGGCATGGTGGCGCCGAGCGTCTTGCCAGGCTGGTTGAAGAAGACGTCCCGGATCTTGTCCAGGCGCTCCAGTGGGTTGTAGGCGCCGTTGTTGGTGCGGTGGCAGTCCACCCACTCGTTGTCGCCGGGCGTGTACACCAGGGGGTGCGTGAAGGTGTCGAACTGGGAGCGGATGTAGGAGAAGTACTCGTCGGAGCAAACGGTGGAGCCGTTCTTGATATCGCCCACGTGTGCTACAAACTTCAGCTCCTTGTCAGCGTTCAGGTCCTGGATGCGGGACGGGAACTTGGCGATCTCGGTGGCGCCGTAGGGGATGTCGCCGATGGCGGCGAAGGTGAACGCCTGGGCGATGTCGCTGGTGCTGTCCGCCTGGGCTGTTTGGGCGAAGGCGGGCTGCGCCGCAAGGAGGCCGAACGCCAGGGTGAGCGCCGCCGTCGTGATCTTGAGTGTTCTTGCAGGCATGGGTATGGTCCTGTTTCTGTTGTCGGCTGGAGTGGGGGCTCAGGCGCCGCGGGCGGTGAGGAACTGCTGTAGGCCGACGAGGTCGTCTGTGTTGATGTGGTCCACGCCGGCGTCGGCGAGTTCGGTCCAGACGGCGTCGCGGGCGGTACCGGGCTGGTCCGGGGTGGCCCAGAAGCGGACGCGGTAGCCGTTGGCGTGTGCGGTGGTCACGAAGGCGCGCAGCTTAGCGCGTTCGGCCTCGGGCATGGGGCCGACGCCCTGCCAGGTGAAGAGCTTGGTCCAGTTGTCGCTGACCAGCGGCATGAGGGCGGCGGGCAGGCCGGAGGTGAGGTCGGCGGCGCGGCCGTCGTAGAAGCTGTAGCGCTTGTCCTGGGCCTGCATGGTGGCCAGCGGACGGTTGCCGCTGATGACGGCGGTGACCGGGCCGGTCTTGACTTTGCCGTTGGTGTAGCGGCTCATGATGTCCCGGTGCTCAGCCAGTTCCTGCTCGATGGCGGCGTAGGTGGACTCGCCCTCGCTCTTGATGTCGATCAGGAGCTGCAGGCTGCCGTCCCATTTCGGGTAGACGCTGTGGCCAGGCTGGCTGCGGACCAGGTCTCGGAGTGGGTCGAGGTACAGGCGCTCGAGCGTGACGCCCTGCTTGGCGTCGGCCAGGTCGTGAGCCACGCGAAGCTCGCCGTCGACCAGCCATACGTCCGCCTCGACGCTGGTGAAGCCGTGGTCCAGGGCGTCGAACAGGGGGCGGTCATGCTCGTAATCGTTGTGGGCGTGCGTCCCGGCGAGGGGCTGGCCGACGACGGGCGCCGGACTGGGTGCCTCGGCCTGGGCTTGGGTGGGGGCCTGTGCTGGGGCCGCAGTGGCGGGGGCTACGGCTGTCCCGGCCAGGGAGGCGAGGACGGCGACGGCGGCGAGGGTGCTTTTCACGAACACTGGAGTACTCCTGGTACCTCGGGGATGTCCGCCCGGTGATGGGGTGCTCCGGGCGAGAGGGTGCGTGAAAAGACTGCTTGGCCTGGCGAAACGATTCAGGGCTTCCTGGTTGCATCAGAGTGAACGGCGGGGAACTTCAACGTCGGCGCGGGCATGAGTTCCCCGGCCGTGATGGAGCTCGAGGGTGTGTCCTCTGGGCAGCCCGACTGACCGCTCGTCAGGAGACCGCGAGATAATCCACAACCAATACCTCAAGCACGCTGGCCCCTTCCGGAAGCCAGCCCGGCGGCCAGAGTGTGGGTTCCCGGTCCGCTTGCTCGGCGTTGTACTGGCGGCCACTTGGAGAAGTCCAGCCCGGCGGCTCATTCCGGGAAGCCGGACCAGGACTCCAGCCGGTTCGGTGCTTGAGCCGGTGATGTTTGGGGCACAACTGTCCCAGATTGCTGATTCCGGTGGCGCCTCCGCGCTCCCAGGCCCTGAGGTGGTCCGCCTCATTGTCCTGGCTGTGGTTGCTGCAGCCGGGAAAAGTGCACTTTCCATCCCGCATCCTCAACCACCGCTTCAGCGATTCCGGGAGCCGGTAGCTGGTCCGGCCAAGTTCAAGCGGAGCTCCGTCGCGTGGGTCCACCAAAACGCGGTAGAACGAGCCGGCACCTTCCGCGACAAGTTTGCGCGCCATCGATGCAGGAATGGGTCCGTAATTGTCCAGGTCTGCAGGCTCGTCTGCGGCACCGAGGAGGGAACAGACCGGTACCGTGACCAGCACATCAGCTTTGAGGGACGGCCCAGGCCCGGCGAGGTCCCCGGTGTCCCCGAGCAGCAATTTTGCGGCCACGTCTGCCCTGAGCTGGGTAAGGGTTCTCGGCTCGTCCGGTCCCTGCAACCCACGGGCCAGGGCGGACGTCCTGTTCCAGATGGCACAGGCCGTGTCCGCAGCCATGTAGAGCGAAACACGGGCCATACCGTCCCGGTCCGGCGAGTACTCCATCCGCCGATCTGCAACGGACTTCACATGCCTGATTGTCAGGGACTCGGGGTGATGGCGTTCCCGCCAGGCGCGCACTTTCCGACGGAAACGACCCGGGACCAGCTCTCCGGCAGATGCACCCCGGGCCGCGTTAGGCGCCTCCGGGTCCAGGAAGTGAGCTTCCAAGGCTGTTGCAGCTGCAGCGTCCAGGCTGCTGGTTTCGTCGACCATGATCTGGGCATGCCGCCAGGAGACGGCGCCGGCCTCCATGGCCTTAAGCGTCGCCGGAAGAGAGCAGGTGAGCGCATGGGCGTCCTGCAGCAGCGCGGATGCGGCTCCTTCGGCGATGGTGAGCGTACAGGCGACTTCGGCGACGACACTCATGTCCCGCGCCGATGATTCATAGGCGCTTTCCGCCGGCGCTTCCATGGCGGCTGCGGCCTCCGAATACTCTGCGAGCAGCCGCACTTTCACGGCTGCAGTAGCAGCTTCGATCCGGGCCACGATGCCCAGACCGTCCAGGCAGGACTCGGCAACTTCCCGAAGCGGATCATGACTGTCGACGCCGTGAGCACTATCTGCCGCATTCGAAGAACCGCTCAGGGCTCCTGCAAGCTCGTCCACCAGCCCGGTCAGGGATGCGACGGCACCGGACACCCCGGCCTTGCCTTTCGCATCCACAACCGCTCCGGTTTCCATAACCAAAGCTTTCCAGGAGGGTCCGACATTTTAGTTCGGCGACGCAATACACCCGCAACCGTTCGTTGCCCGCCGCTTCTGCTCCCAGTCCAAAGTTTCACACTCAACCAACATGGTTTCCGTCGACCGGGGTCCTGCAGTGCCGTCCTGATCCCCAGAGCAACATCAGGATCGCGAAAAATTGACGGGAGGACCCACTGCCCGATGGGGTCGGTGAGTGCTGTTTCATCGAAGGCTGCCAGGACGGGCGACGTCGCGCCAACCATCGGATCGATCTGCTGGCTTCGGGCCGGCCGGCTACAACGGAGCTTCATGGTCCGGAGCACTTAGGCTTTAACCGCCTGAACGGTATGGCACGTGGCCGCACCGGCCCCTGCCATAACCGTCACTCCTGCCGGAACGCCGAGATGCCTGTAATCCGCTGGCCCAGGATAAGGGTGTGGACCTCGTCGGTACCTTCATACGTGCGCACTGACTCAAGGTTGTTCGCGTGCCTCAACGGCGAGTAGTCCAGAGTGATGCCGTTACCACCAAGGATGGTGCGTGCTTCCCGGCAGATGGCGATCGCCTCGCGGACGTTGTTCAGCTTACCCACGGAGATCTGAACAGGCTCCAACGTCCCAGCGTCCTTCAGTCGACCGGTATGAAGGGCCAGCAGGGTCCCCTTCTGGATTTCCAGCAGCATATTTACCAGCTTTTCCTGCGTGAGCTGGTAGCCGGCGAGTGGCTTGCCGAACTGGAGCCGGTCCCGGGCATAGGCCAGTGCGGCTTCGTAGGAGTCCCGGGCTGCACCCATGGCGCCCCAGATGATTCCGTAGCGGGCTTCGTTGAGACAGGAGAACGGGCCGCTGAGTCCGCGCGCGCCGGGCAGGAGTGCGCTGGCGGGCAACCGGACTTCATCGAGACTGATGTCACACTGGATGGAGGCCCGCATTGACAGCTTTGAACTGATGGGCGTCGCGCTGAAGCCGGGGGTGTCCGTCGGCACGATGAACCCGCGGATCCCATCGGCGGTGTTGGCCCAGATGACAGCGATCTGCGCCACGGAAGCAAGCCCGATCCAGCGCTTTGCCCCGTTGATGACCCAACCGCCGTCTCCGTCAGGTGCCGCAAAAGTCGCCATGCTGGAAGGATCGGAGCCGGCTGTGGGCTCGGTAAGCCCGAAACAGCCGATCTTCTCACCCCGAGCCATCGCCGGCAGGTGCTCGTTCCGCTGCTCCTCGGACCCCCACTTGTGGATGGCGCTCATGGCCAGGGAGCCCTGGACGCTGACAAAAGTCCGAAGCCCTGAGTCGCCGGCTTCCAACTCCATGGCGGCGAGGCCGTACTCGACGGCGCTGCGGCCCGGGCATCCGTAGCCTTTCAGGTGCATCCCGAGGACCCCCAACTTTCCAAGCTCGGGCACAAGTTCGAGCGGGAAGCGGGCATCCTCATACCAGCCGGCGATTTTGGGCCGAATCCGTTCATCCACGAAGTCCCGGACAGTGCTGCGCAACTGCAGTTCCCGGGGACTCAGAAGGCTATCGAAGTTGAGTACATCGTCGAGGACCATGGGGGGCGCGGTAACAGTCACGGTGGATTCTCCTGGCGGGTAAGAGGGCGGTTGGCGGCGGTACAGGCGCAAATATGCACCGGCGTGATCTCCACCACTGTGCCAGTCCAATTGCCGTCAGATCCAATACCTAATAATGAATCCGCTTATGCTTCATCGGCATCAATGAACGGCTCACGCCGGTGACGGAAGGACCTCTTCCGAGAGCCGAAGAACCTCGCGCAGAGCCGGACTGGCATTGTCCTTCCGCCAAACCAGCCGCAGTTGGATGGCATCCGCCGGGTCGTCCAGGGGCAGAAACACGACACCCGGGTGGCTGAAGTTTTCAGGCACCGAGGAGACCGTCAGCGCGACACCGATTTCCGCCGCCACCAGCGCCATGAGCGTCTGGGAATCCGGCGCCACCTGGGCAATCTCCACGACATACCCCGCCGCACTGGAAAGCCTCCGAAGGTGGTCATGGAGGATGGCGCCAGGATGCTCCGGCAACGTAACGAAAGGCTGCCCCGCAAGATCGGCCATGCGCAGCGAAGCCTGTCCACTCAACGGGTGGCTTTCATACAGCGCCACAACGAGCCGCTCGTTGGCCACGATCCGGGAGTCGAGGACAGCGGGAATGAAGTTCCAGCGGCCCAGGCCGACTTCCATGGCCCCGCCCATGACCTTGTCCATGGCCGGTAGCGCGAAGTTGGAACTGGAGAGCTCAAAGTCGATTCCGGGGTGCACTTCCCGGACACGCTTGGCGAGCCTGCCAACCATCACATGCGAGGAAACACCGGCAAAGGCGACCCGCACGCGCCCGGTTTCGCCACGGCCCACCGAGGCCACCGCCAGGCGGCCCCGCCGGCACCCTTCGAGTATGTCGCGTGCCGGGCCGACCAACGCCTGGCCTTCGGCGGTCAACTGGACTGTCCGTGTGCTGCGGATAAAGAGGGGCGCCTTTAGTTCATGCTCAAGCCGCTGAATGGAACGGCTCAACGGCGGCTGGGCCATATGAAGCCGGCGGGCGGCCCGGCCGAAATGCAATTCCTCCGCCACGGCAAGGAAGGCCCGAATCTGATGTATTTCCACTCCCGCGCTCAGCTCCTGCCCAGGTAAACGTCATTGTCCATACGCCCAAGATACCCAAGGAACGCGCCGACGCTGATGACGGGCGGGTATCAGTCCAGCACCAAATACGTATTGGACGTGAATCAGTCCGCTTGCAAAGGTTGGTGATGCAGACCACATTGCGGAGGATTTAAGATGACACAACCGATCGACGAATCGGTCTCCAGACGGCAGGACCAGCCTGCTGGAGGCAACGATAACCACGGCTTTGATGCCCTGGGCAGGGCAAGCGCCGGGCCCCTCGCCGGCATCGTGGTCGCAGATTTCAGCAGAGTGCTGGCCGGCCCGTACGCCACCATGCTCCTGGCTGACATGGGCGCCACAGTGATCAAGGTGGAAGGCCCCGAGGGTGACGACACCCGCACCTACATGCCGCCGGTCCGGGACGGCGAGGCCACCTTCTTCTTAGCGGTCAACCGCAACAAACATTCCATTGCCCTGGACCTGAAAGACCCGGAGGACCTCGACGTAGCGCGTTCCCTGATCCGCACCGCTGACGTCATGATCGAAAATTTCAAGCCCGGCAACATGGCGCGGCTGGGGCTGGACTATGCGTCCGCGGCCGGATTGAACCCGGACATTATCTATGCCTCCATCACTGGATTCGGCACCGGGGCCGGCGCACACATTCCGGGATACGACCTGTTGGTACAGGCCGCCTCGGGAATGATGAGCCTGACCGGGGATCAGGACACCCAACCATACCGGGCAGGCATCGCCCTGTTCGACGTCATCACAGGCCTGCACGCCGCCATCGGCATCCTGGGGGCACTGCACCACAAGGACCGGACCGGCGAGGGTCAGCTCGTGGAACTGAACCTGCTGACCTCTGCCCTTTCCGGCATGGTGAACCAGTCTGCCGCCTATGTAACAGGCGGTGTAGTCCCCACCAGGATGGGGAACGAACACCCCAGCATGTATCCCTACGCTCCGATGCAGACCGGGGACGGCACCATCATCATTGCGACGGGCAATGACGCCCAGTTCGTCCGGCTGTGCGGGGCACTGGGAATCCCCGAAGTGGCCCGGGATCCAAAGTTCGCCACAACCCTGCAGCGCAACGCCCACCGCAACGAACTGCGCGGCATCCTGCATGCCCAGTTGGCGGCCCGGTCAGCGGACGAGTGGTTCCGTGAGCTCTCCTCGGCAGGGCTGCCGTGCGCGCCGATCCAGGATGTCCGTGGCGGTGTTGCGCTCGCTGAACAGCTGGGGCTGAACCCGGTAGTGATGGCGGGCGAGGGGCCCCGGAAGATACCCACCGTCCGCCACCCTGTCGAATATTCCCTCACGCCGGTGGACTACTCGCTCGCGCCCCCGGAATTAAACGAAAGCTCCGGGTTGGTGCGGGACTGGCTGCTGCACCGGAAAGCCTTGACCCATGTCTGAGACCTACCGGACCCGGGTGTGCCCCCGATGGTCCGACCAGGACCTCAACGGACACGTCAACCATGCCGCCGTGGTGACGCTCCTTGAAGAGTCCAGGATCAAGTGGCGGTCCTCGATGCCGGGAATCGGCCCGGCCGAAGCCACGCCTACGGTAGTGGCCAGCCTCGAATTGAACTATCGGCGGCCGGTTCATCACGGCGAAGACCTGGAGGTTGAACTCGCAGTGACCAGGATCGGGACGAGTTCGTTCAGCCTGGAATTCAAGGGCAGCCAACAGGGGGCAGTCGCCGTGGACGGCCGGACCGTGCTGGTTTCAGTCCAGCCGCACACCGGCAATTCCCGGCCCTTGGCGGACCACGAGCGCCACTGGCTCACCCTTTTCCAGCCTTCACACGACAATACGGACCCGCAGGGTACGAGGGTCCCCGATCACACAGCACTGGAGCTCACGCAATGACACCGGAAACGGCCGCAAACGCCACCGATTTTTACCTCATGGACGATTTCCTCAGCGCTGAGGACCGGGCGCTCCGGCTGAAAGTGCGCGCCTTCGTCGACAAAGAACTACTGCCGGTGATTAACGGTTATTGGGAACGTGCCGAGTTTCCCTTCGAACTTGTTCCCAAGCTTGCCGGGCTCGGCATCGCCGGGTCAACCATTCAGGGCTACGGCTGTCCTGGGTTAAGCCGGCTTGCCGCCGGGATTGTTGCCGCCGAGGTCTCCCGTGGCGACGGTTCCGTCAATACCTTCCTCGGTGTCCAGTCCGGACTGGCCATGGGAACCATCAACATGCTCGGCAGCGAGGAGCAAAGACAGCGCTGGCTCCCGGCCATGGCCGCCCTTAACAAGATCGGTGCCTTCGCCCTGACCGAACCTGAGCACGGGTCTGATTCCGTGGCGCTCGAAACCAGCGCGCGGCGGGATGGGGACTCCTACATCATCAGTGGGCGCAAGCGCTGGATCGGCAACGCCAGCATGGCCGACGTCGTCATCATCTTTGCCCGCGACGAAGCAGACGCGAAGGTAAAGGCGTTCGTGATGGAGCGAAACGCGGACGGCAGCTTTCCAGACGGTTACTCCACCGAAGTCATCACCGGCAAGATCGGCAAGCGGGCGATCCTCCAGCCGGATATCACCCTCGATAACCTCCGGATCCCGGCCGCCAACCGGCTCCCGGAATGCCACTCGTTCAAGGACGTCACCCGCGTACTGACCTCAACGCGAAGCGGCGCGTCCTGGGAGTCCTACGGCCACGCAATGGCTGCCTACGAGATTGCACTGGACTACGCGAAGACCCGCCAGCAGTTCGGCAAACCCATCGGCAGTTTCCAGCTCGTGCAGAACAAACTGGCCAACATGCTCGCCGAACTGACCGCCATGCAGCTGATCTGCTTCCGGCTGGCCGAACTCGCCGAAGACGACCGGATGACCGGGCCCATGGCGTCACTCGCCAAAATGCATACGGCACGGAAAGCCCGCTGGATCTGTTCCGAAGCGCGGGACATGCTCGGCGGCAACGGCGTACTGCTGGAGAACCACGTGGCGAGGCACATGACCGACATGGAGGTTGTCTCCACCTACGAAGGCACAGACTCCATCCAGTCCCTGCTCGTAGGCCGGGAGATCACCGGCCTCTCCGCCTTCAGCTAGATGCCCGATGGGCTTCGGCAGCACGACTTTAACGAAATCCGTAGACGCAAAGGAATAGTCATGAGCAATTTCACCAATCGGGTGGCCGCGGTCACCGGCGGGGCACAAGGGATCGGCGCCGCCACCGCGCTGAAACTGGCGACCGGGGGTGCCACCATCGTCGTCCTGGACCTCAACGAGGACCGCGCCAAGGACACCGCACAGCGGATCTCGGACCACCCGGACGTCTTGGCGGCAGGCGGAAAGGCCGTTGCCGCGTGCTGCGACGTTACGGATGAGGAAGCCGTGGACCGGGTGTTCGATGACATCCACCGGGAGTTCGGCCGCCTGGACATCCTGGTAAACAACGCGGGCATCACCCGCGACAACATGTTCTTCAAGATGGAGCGGCCGGACTGGGATTCCGTCCTGACCACCAACCTCACCAGCGCCTACCTCTGCTCGCGCGCTGCCCAGCGCTACATGGTTCCGGCCAACTACGGCAAGATCGTCTCGCTCAGCAGCCGCAGCGCGCTGGGCAACCGTGGCCAAGCCAACTACGCGGCTGCAAAAGCCGGCATCCAAGGCCTCACCTCGACGCTCGCCATCGAACTTGGTCCGTTCAACATCACGGTCAACGCCGTGGCACCGGGTTACATCGCCACCTCGATGACCGCCGCCACTGCCAAGCGTGTGGGGGCCAGCCCGGCCGAACACCAGCAGGCGGTGGCGGAGCGAACCCCGCTGGGACGTGTAGGCCAGCCGGAGGAAGTGGCCGCGGCCGTGGCTTTCTTCGCCGGTGACGACTCCTCTTACATCTCCGGACAGACCCTTTACATCAACGGCGGGGCCCGCTGATGCCCGAGGCATTCCTCGTCGGCGGCGTCCGCACCCCCGTAGGCCGCCACGGCGGCGCGCTCGCCACTGTCCGCCCGGACGACTTGGCCGCGCTTGTGCTGCAGGCTGCAGTGGACCGGGCCGGCGTTGATCCTGCCACCCTCGACGAGGTCATCCTGGGCTGTGTGAACCAGGCCGGGGAGGACAACCGTAACGTTGCCCGGATGGCGGCGCTGCTGGCCGGGTTCCCGCACGCCGTTCCGGCTGTGACGGTCAACCGGCTTTGCGCCTCCGGGCTAACCGCCATCAGCATGGCAGCGCAGTCGGTGCGGAACGGTGACGCCGACCTTGTGGTGGCCGGCGGCGTGGAATCCATGACCCGGGCGCCTTGGGTGATGGCCAAACCGGAACGGCCCTATGCCAAACCGGGTGAACTCGCGGACACCTCTATCGGTGCGCGGTTTGTTAACCCCCGGATGGAATCCGGGGCGCTGTTCTCCATGCCCCAAACGGCAGAAGAGGTAGCCAACCGGGAGAACATTTCCCGTGCCGACGCGGACAGCTTTGCACTGCGCTCGCACAACCTGGCTGTGGCGGCCATCGACGCAGGCCGCTTCAGCGACGAGATAGTCCCTGTTCCGGTCAAGGAAAGACGGGGGGAAGTGTCGCTGGTGGACACCGACGAGGGACCCAGGCGCGGGTCGACCGCTGATGCCCTGGCCGCCCTCCGGCCGATCGTGGCGCCCCATGGAGTGGTCACCGCTGGCAACTCCAGTTCCCTCAACGACGGCGCATCGGCGGTGGTGGTGGCCAGCGGCGAGGCCGTGAAGCGCTATGGGCTCACCCCGCGGGCCCGCATCGTCACCAGCCAAGCGGCCGGTGTGGCGCCGGAAGTGATGGGCATCGGCCCGGTGCCTGCGACTCAAAAGGCACTGGCCAAGGCGGGCTGGGACCTGTCGGACGTGGGCGCCGTCGAACTCAATGAGGCGTTCGCAGCGCAGGCGCTGGCCTGCACGCGGCTGCTTGGTATGGACGCAGGAACTGTCAACAACGACGGCGGTGCAATCGCCTTGGGGCATCCCCTGGGCTCCTCCGGTTCACGGATCGTCGTCACGCTGCTGGGTCGGATGGAACGCGAAAACGCCAACCGCGGCCTGGCCACCATGTGCGTGGGCCTGGGCCAGGGCGTCGCCATGCTGCTGGAGAGGGTCTAAATGAGACTGTTCAAGGACGCCGCCGAGCTGGCCAGCATGACGGGGCAGGAAATAGGGGTGAGCGGATGGCATACCCTGGACCAATCCCAGATCCAGGCCTTCGCCGACGCCACCCTGGACCAGCAGTGGATACACACGGACCCGGAGCGGGCCGCCGGCGGACCGTTCGGCACCACCGTCGCCCACGGCTACCTCAGCTTGTCGCTGCTGCCGTACCTGGCCAGTCAGGTGTATCGGGTCGATGGGGCAGCGATGATCATCAACTACGGCCTGAACAAGGTACGGTTCCCTGCCCCGGCCAGGGTCAACTCACGCATCAGGGACCGGCTGACGCTGGCCTCAGTAACCGAGACAGCCAGCGGCCGGCAGCTGCAGTTCCATCACCTGATCGAGCTGGAAGGCTCGCAAAAGCCTGCCTGCATAGCGGAGACCGTCTCCCTGCTCCCGAGCTGAGCTGCTCCTGAAGACCTTGCACCACCATCCGAACAACGACGTTACGGCCGGGCCTGCCTGCAGGCCCTTTCCGAGGGAGAAGCCCCATGAGCACAGAAAACCAAAACCTGAATTACGTCGACGCTGACCTCCAGGGGCCGGCGTCGGAACTGAAGGTGTCGCCTGCTGAACTGCGCCGCACCTCCGTTTCGTCCTTCCTTGGTTCCGCTTTGGAATACATGGACTTCACGCTTTATACCCTGGCGGCGGCGCTCGTTTTCGGGCCGCTGTTCTTCCCCAACACAGACCCGGCCATGGCATTGCTCGCCAGCTTTGCCGCGTTTGGTTCAGGGTTCCTCGTCCGGCCCCTGGGTGGGGTCTATTTCGGCTACCTTGGGGACAAATACGGGCGGAAATCCGTCCTGGTCATAACCGTGGGAATGATGGGGATCGCCACTCTGGGAATGGGTCTTTTGCCCACGTTTGCCCAGATCGGGGTCATGGCCCCCATCCTCCTGGTGCTCCTGCGGCTTATCCAGGGCTTCGGCGCCGGCGCCGAGCTGTCCGGGGCCTCGCTGCTGCTGGTGGAATCCGCCCCGTCGAATAAGCGCGGCTTTTACGGCGCCGTGGTGGCACTGGGAACGGCAACAGGTGTGCTGTTGGCCAGCGGACTGTGGCTGCTGCTCTCGCAAATGCCTAAAGACGAGTTCCTCGCTTGGGGGTGGCGTCTTCCCTTCCTGCTGAGCGTCGGTACCACCCTTGTGGCACTGTACTTGCGGCGCAGTGTGAGCGAATCACCGGTCTTCGAAGCGGTGAAGGCGCGGCGGGAAGCGGCGCGCCTGGAGGCCAAGCAGCAAAGCGTCTGGCGTGACGTTGCTGATTCCAAGAAGGCCTTCCTCGTCTCGCTGGGCATCAAACTCGGCGAAAACGGCTCCGTGTACCTCGTCAAGGGATTCCTTATCGGATGGACGGTGTCTGTAGTGAAAATGGATCCCAATCTGGTCACTACCGGCGTGACGCTCGGCTCCGTTTTGGGCGTGCTCACGGTCCTGCTGACCGGTAAGCTCACTGACCGGTTCGGCCGACGCAAAGTTTGGCTCTGGCTCTCCGGGTTCCAGTTCGCCTTCACCATTCCCGCGATGCTGATGATCGAAACACGGAACCCGGTATTGGTGGCCCTGGTCTTCGTTGTTTATGTAGGCGGTCCGCTGCCGAACCTGTATGGCGTCGAGTCCACCTGGCTGGTGGAGATGTTCGGCTCCAAACGCCGCTTCTCCTTTATGACGACCGTCAAGGAAATCGGCGCCGTCCTGTCCGGAGGTCTTGGCCCCATCATTGCTGCCAGCGTCGTTGCTGCGACCGGACCGGGGTGGATCCCGGTAGCGGGAATCCTCATGGCCTACGCGGCGATCGGCCTTGCGGCCGGGTTCTTCGCGCCGGAGACCAAGGGCCGGGACCTCAATGCCGAGGCTGACGCGTTCTAAGCCCACAAAAGCGGGCGACGGCGGGAGCTCTCCGCCGTCGCCCGCTTTCGAGCGTCCAGTCGCAACATTCCTTAGACCTCCGCCACCGGGGCCGCGAACTGGGCCTCGTACAGACGTGCGTAGGCCCCACCAGCAGCCAGCAGTGATGCGTGGTTCCCCTGCTCCACGATCTGCCCGTTTTCCATCACCAGGATGAGGTCGGCATCGCGGATCGTGGACAGGCGGTGCGCAATAACAAAGGACGTCCGGTCGGACCGCAGCGCGCTCATGGCCTTCTGCACCAGCACCTCGGTCCGGGTGTCCACCGAGGACGTCGCCTCATCGAGAATCAAAACAGAGGGCGAAGCCAGGAACGCCCGCGCAATCGTCAGCAACTGCTTCTCGCCCGCGGACACGTTGGACCCCTCGTCGTCCAGCACCGTGTCGTACCCCTCGGGCAGCGACTTCACGAACCGGTCCACATAGGTCGCCCGCGCCGCCTCCAGCACCTCATCAGAAGAAGCAGCGGGCCGCCCGTAGGCGATGTTGTCCCGGATGGTCCCGCCAAACAGCCACGTATCCTGCAGCACCATCCCCATCCGCGAGCGCAGGTCGTGCCGGGTCATGGTGGTGATGTCCACCCCGTCGAGCGTGATCCGTCCAGCATCCAGCTCATAGAACCGCATCATCAGGTTCACCAGCGTGGTCTTGCCCGCCCCGGTCGGCCCCACAATGGCTACGGTCTGCCCCGGCTCGGCCACCAAGGACAACCCAGAGATCAGCGGCTTGTCCGGCGAGTAAGAGAAGGACACGTCCTCAAACACCAGCCGCCCACGCGAAGCACCATCCGGGCTCTGCAGCAAAGCCCCGGAAGGATCCGCCGACTGCTCCTCCGTATCCAGCAGCTCAAACACCCGCTCGGCGGAGGCCACCCCGGACTGCAGCAGGTTCGCCATGGAACCCAATTGGGCCAGCGGCTGCGTGAACTGCCGGGAGTACTGGATGAAGGCCTGCACATCGCCCAACTGCATCGCCCCGGACGCCACCTGCAGCCCGCCCACCACCGCGATGCCCACGTACACCAGGTTCCCGATGAACGTCATGGCCGGCATGATCAGCCCGGAAATGAACTGCGCCCCGAAGCTCGCCTCGTACAGCTCCGCGTTCTTCTGCCGGAACCGCTCCCCCACCTCGCGCTGCCTGCCGAACACCTTCACCAGCGCATGCCCGGTGTAGGTCTCCTCGATCTGGCCGTTCAGCTCGCCGGTGTTCTTCCACTGCTGCACAAAGAGCTTCTGCGAGCGCTTGGCAATCAGCGTGGTGATCCCCAGCGTCAGCGGGATAGTCACCAGCGCGATCAGCGCCAGCGTGGGCGAGAGGATGAACATCATCACCAGCACGCCCAGCACCGTCAGCACGGACGTTACGGCCTGGCTGATGGACTGCTGCAGGCTCTGCGAAATGTTGTCCACATCGTTGGTCACCCGGCTGAGCAGCTCGCCGCGCTGGATCGAGTCGAAGTACCGCAGCGGCAGCCGGTTGATCTTGGCCTCGATCTGCTCGCGGAGCCCGAACACCGTCCGCTGCACCACGCCGTTGAGTACATAGGCCTGCCCCCACATAAAGGCCGACCCCAGCACATACAGCACCAGCGCCCACGTCAGCACACTGGCGAGCGCAGCGAAGTCGATCCCTGCGCCCGGCGTCAGCGTCATGGCGCTGAGCATGTCCGCCTTCTGGTTCTCCCCCGACGCCCGCAACATCGCAATCAGCTGCGCCTGCGTCATCCCCGGCGGCAGCTGCTTGGACACCACCCCGGAGAAAATCAGGTTGGTGCCTTCGCCCAACAGCCGCGGCCCAATGACCTGCAGCACCACGCCCGCCACAGCCATTGCAAGCACCAGCACCAGCCAGAACTGTTCCGGCCGCAGCGTGCCCAGCAGGCGTTTCGCGGAGCCGCTGAAGTTCATTGCCTTCTCCGCCGGGACATTCATCCCGGCGAAGGGCCCGCCCCTCCCCGGCCCGCCGGCAGGACGAGGGATGCGTACGACGTCGGCCTGGCCGGCTTTGCCCCCGGCCCCGGACCCAGCGGGCGTGCCTGAGCCCGTCCTGGCTCCAGCGGGACGGCCGCCTGCGCGGTGCATGCTCATACCGTCTCCTCCGCTGCCAGCTGGGACGACACAATTTCGCGGTACGTCCCGGATGTCTCCAGCAACTCGCGGTGCGTGCCCTGGGCAACGATCCTGCCGTCGTCGAGCACTAATATCTGGTCCGCATCAACGATGCTGGACACGCGCTGGGCAATGATCACCATGGTGGCCCCCGCGATGTTGCGCTTGAGCGCCTGGCGCAGCCGGGCATCGGTGCCGGTGTCCAGCGAGGAGAACGAGTCGTCAAAAATGTAGAGCTCGGGCCGTTTCACCAGGGCCCGGGCGATGGCCAGCCGCTGCCGCTGGCCGCCGGAGACGTTGGTGCCGCCCTGAGAGATGGGCGCATCCAGCCCCTCCTCCATCTGCTCGACGAAGTCCCGTGCCTGCGCAATCTCCAGTGCGTTCCAGAGCTCGTCCTCGGTGGCGTCCGGGTTGCCGTAGAGCAGGTTGCTGTGGACCGTGCCGGAGAACAGGTAGGGCTTCTGCGGCACCAGGCCGATGTGACCCCACAACAGGTCCGGGTCCAGGTCCCTCACGTCGACCCCGTCCATCAGGACCGCCCCGGAGGTGACATCGAAGAGGCGCGGCATCAGGTTCACCAGGGTGGTCTTGCCCGAGCCCGTGCTGCCGATGATCGCCGTGGTCTGCCCGGCGCACGCCGTGAAGCTGATGCCCAGCAGGACCGGATGCTCGGCACCCGGGTAGGCGAACCCGACGTCGCGCATTTCCAGCTCGCCGCGCCGGACCGCGCTGGTGACCGGCTGCGTCGGCGGCATGACGCTGGAGCTGGTGCCCAGCACCTCGCCGATCCGGTCCGCTGACACCGAGGCACGCGGGATCATCACCGCCATGAAAGTGGCCATCATGACGGACATCAGGATCTGCATCAGGTAGCTCAGGAAGGCGATCAGGGTGCCCACCTGCATGGACCCGTCCTCGATCCGAAACGCGCCGAACCAGATCACCGCCACGCTGGAGATGTTCAGCACCAGCATCACCGTGGGGAACATGAGGGCCATCAGCCGGCCTGCACGCAGCGCAACATCGGTGACATCCCTGTTCGCCCCGGCGAACCGCTCCGTCTCCATGTCCTCCCGCACGAACGCGCGCACCACCCGGATGCCGGTGAGCTGCTCGCGCAGCACCCGGTTCACGGTGTCGATCCGGGCCTGCATCTTGCGGAACAAGGGCACCATGCGCGTGACAATGAGGCCGACGGCGATCAGCAGCACCGGGACGCACACGGCAATGAGCCAGGACAATTGGGCGTCCTGCCGGATGGCCATGATCACCCCGCCAATGCTGAGCATGGGTGCGGCGACCATGAGCGTGGCGGACATCAGCACCAGCTGCTGGACCTGCTGCACGTCGTTGGTGGAGCGGGTGATGAGGCTGGGGGCGCCGAACCTGGTGACCTCCTGCTCGGAGAACTGCCCCACCCGCTCGAAGATGGCGCCGCGGAGGTCCCGGCCCAGCCCCATCGCGGCCTTGGCGCCGAAATACACCGCCACCACAGCGCATGCGATCTGCGCCAAGGTAATGAGCAGCATGACGCTGCCGGTGGACAGGATGTAACCGGTATCGCCCCGGGCCACACCCTGGTCAATAATGTCCGCGTTCAGCGTGGGCAGGTACAGCGACGCGATGGACTGCGCCAGCTGGAAAACCACGACGGCGGCAAGCAGCGGCCTGTGCGGCCGCAGGTATTCGACAAGCAACTTCCAGAGCATACGAAAAAGGCCCTCACCTGGCGGAGTGTCCACAAACGTGGTGCGAAGGTCAGTGTACGTCCGCGAGGAGCGGTTGATCCTGGCAGTTGGCTGGGAAAAATGCGGGTTCTCCCACGGCGTAGTCAGCGGACCCGCCGAGGATCAGGAGGCGGCGGTGGGTACTTCAGTGTGAGAGAACTGGATGGGCGTCAAGAACGCGCCACCCACCGAAGGATGGAAGAACTAAAGATGCCTGCCGCCACGAGGAACGCCCCACACCGCACTGCCAGGTTCGGATTCGCCTTCATCGGCGTCCTGCTGATCGCCGTCAACCTTCGGGTGTCCTTTGTCAGCGTGGGACCGGTCCTGGTCAACATCAGCAGCGACCTGGGGTTATCCAGTGCGGCAGCAGGGTTCCTTACCGGCCTCCCGCTGATCGCGTTCGCGGTCTTCTCGCCCTTGGCGCCCGGTTTCGCTTCCCGCCTGGGACTGGACCGGGCACTGTGGATGTCGTTGCTGATCCTCGCGTCGGGCATCGTGCTCCGCTCCCTGCCCGTGCCCGGCTTTATCTGGGCAGGGACAGTACTGATCGGCGTCGCCATCGCGTTCCTTAATGTGCTGGTTCCTTCCCTGGTCAAGCGGGACTTTCCGTTGCGGGTCAGCCAGGTCACCGGAAGCTATACGGCTACACAGGCTGCCTTCGCAGCGGTGGGGGCCGCCGTCGTCGTTCCCGTGGCCCAGACGTCCCCGGCGGGATGGCGGCTGGCCCTGGGAGTCTGGGTGGGGCTGGCCCTCACCGCCATGGCGGTGCTGCTGCCCTGGCTGCGCCGGCACGAAACAAGCGCCGTGCACGCCGCACCGCAGGAACGGGCACACCGGTCGCCCTGGGGCTCAGCCTTGGGCTGGCAGGTCACGGCCTTCATGGGGCTGCAATCGATCGCCTTTTACGTCCTGATGGCGTGGTTGCCCACCATTGAGCAGAGCCGCGGGATCCCCGCCACCACTGCGGGCGTGCACTTGTCCCTTTTCCTGCTGATCAGCGTGTTCGCCAGCCTTGGGGCGGGTGGTGTCCTTCACCGGGGATCGGACCAGCGGCTGGTCTCTTTTGCCAGCGGGGTGCTGGTGTTCGCAACCTTCCTCGGACTGGCACTCGCGCCGGAACTGATCCTGCTGTGGGTTCTTCTGGGCGCCCTCGGGTGCGGAAGCCTCATTGTGATCGCCTTGTCGCTGTTCAGCCTCCGGACGGTGAACCACCCGCAGGCGGCGTCGCTGTCCGGGATGGCCCAGTCTGTGGGCTACGGGCTGGCAGCTGCAGGACCGGTGGCTTTCGGCGCACTTCACGATGCGAGCGGGGACTGGACGCTTCCGCTGCTGGCCACCGCCGGCGCCATGGCGGTGCTGGCACTGACGGGGTTGTTCGCCGGCCGTGACTGTGTGATCAGGGAACCAGGCGGTCGGCACGGTAACGGTCAAACAGCGAGGTGAAGGCATCCAGTGTCCGCCGATACCCCGTAAAGCCGGCATCCCGGCTCTTGCCCATGTCCGTCACCACCTCGATTCCGCGCCCCAGGTCGCCGTCGGTGTGCCACCAGCTCGCCACGCGGCCCAGGTCAGGTTCGCTGAGGTTGTTTTCCGCGGCAATCCTCCGCCACTGGTCCTCCCGTCCCGCCATGGATTGTTCAAGCGGACGGGGCTCCCCTTGGTACCCCTCCCACTCCACGCCGAAGTAGGCGGCAAGCTTCGGCCACATCCAGCGCCAGCGGAACACATCGCCGTTGACGATGTTGAAGGCCTCGTCAGCGGCCCCGGGGGTGGTTGAAGCCCAGAGCATGTGCTCGGCGAGCAGGCCGGCATCCGTCATGTCCGTGAGCCCGTTCCACTGCGTTTCCGACCCCGGGAAGACGAAGGGGTGCCCGCTGTCCCGGCACAGGGTGGCCTGCGCGGCGAGTGTGAGTCCCATGTTCATGGCGTTGCCCACCGCATGCCCGATTACCGTGTGGGCGCGGTGGACGGACCAGGTAAACCCCTGCCGGGCCGCGGCCGCCCAGAGCTCGTCCTCCTGGGCGTAATAGAAGTTCGGCACCGGAAGGCGCGGTTCCTCCTCGTGGAAGGGGGTGTCCGGCATTTCTCCGGCGGCGTATGCCTCGAACGGTCCCAGGTAATGCTTGAGTCCGGTCATCAGGGCAACGTGGGCCACGTCCTTGCCCTGCAGTGCTGAGAGGAGATCACGAACCATGCCCGCGTTGACTGCGATGTTCTCTTCCTCGGTGGCGCGGCGCGACCATGCGGTGAAGAAGACATGTGACGGGTTCTCCGGAGCCAGCACAGCGGCAAGGGACTCGGCCGAGGTCAGGTCCGCGGAGAGCCACCTGACGCCGGTGCGTCCGGGACCGGGCCGGCGGGACAGGGCCAGGACTGTCCAGCCTTCGCCAACCAAGGTATCCACCAGGGCGGACCCCGCGATGCCGGTGGCCCCTGCAACCAGCGCTGTCCGTCCGTTGCCCGCTGCTGTTCCTGATGCTGTTCCTGATCCGATGGTCATGGTGCTCCTCTTGGTAGGTGCTTGGTTGCATCCGCGCGTCAGCGCGGCCTCACGCATGGGCGGAGGCCCGCGCGCTGCGTTACGCCGGGACAGTGGGCCACCACGGGCCCTCTGGCGACAAGTCGGAGCGTCAGTCAGATATTCCGGCGCTGGCAAGTGGCGGTCAGGAGGTGCCGGACAAATTGCGAGGGGCGGGGCAATGACAGGCCGGGTTTCACCCATGGCGTAGGAGGGTCCTCTGCTGTCACCTGTCCATGGTCAAATAGGAGGGTTGCACCGGCTGCCCGAGTCCAACCGCGGCCTCGGCCCAACGGAAGGAAAAAGCACATGACCGATCCCCAAGACCATCCCCCGGTCCCCACTCCCGGGAGCGCGCAGGGCCTGGACCAGAAGGTTGAGGGCGGGTGCCCGGTGGCCCATGGCAGTGCCACCGGGCAGGGCAGTGAAAGCGAAAACCCGGCGATCGATTCTCCCCAGCCAAAGGGGCACCGTCCGCGGACCAACCAGGACTGGTGGCCCAACCAGCTGGACCTCTCCGTGCTGCACACGCATGGCCAGGCCAGCAACCCGCTGGGCCCGTCCTTCAGCTACCGGGAAGAATTCCAGAAGCTCGACGTGGACGCCCTCAAGCAGGACATCAGCCAGGTCCTGACCACTTCCCAGGACTGGTGGCCGGCGGACTTCGGCCACTACGGCGGACTGATGATCCGGCTGAGCTGGCATGCCGCCGGTACCTACCGCGTCCATGACGGCCGGGGTGGAGCGGGCGACGGCAGCCAGCGGTTCGCGCCACTGAACAGCTGGCCGGACAACGCCAACCTGGACAAGGCCCGCCGCCTGCTGTGGCCGGTCAAGCAGAAGTACGGCCAGAAACTTTCCTGGGCCGACCTGCTGGTCCTCGCGGGCAACGTTGCCCTTGAGTCCATGGGATTCGAGACGTTCGGCTTCGCGTTTGGCCGGGAGGACGTCTGGGAGCCCGAGCAGATCTTCTGGGGCCCGGAGGACGCTTGGCTGGGCGACGAGCGGTACACCGGTGAGGGCACCATGGCGGACAACGTCGGGTCCACCGAAATGGGCCTGATCTACGTCAACCCCGAAGGCCCCATGGGCAACCCGGATCCGGTGGCGGCCGCCGCCTTCATCCGTGAAACGTTCAAGCGCATGGCGATGAACGACGAAGAGACCTTTGCCCTGATCGCCGGTGGCCACACCTTCGGCAAGACCCACGGCGCCGGCCCCGCCGATGCCCACGTCGGCCCCGAGCCGGAGGGCGCGAACCTCGAGGCGCAGGGCCTGGGCTGGCTCAGCACCTACGGTTCCGGCAAGGGTGGCGACACCATCACCTCCGGCCTGGAGGTCACCTGGACGGACAAGCCCACGCAGTGGAGCAACCGCTTCCTGGAGATCCTGTTCGAATACGAGTGGGAGCTGGTCAAAAGCCCCGGCGGCGCCCACCAGTGGGTTGCCAAGGATGCCCCCGAGATCATCCCGGACGCGCACGATCCCGGGAGGAAGCACCGGCCCACCATGCTGACCACGGACCTGTCGCTGCGCTTCGATCCGGAGTACGAAAAGATTGGCCGCCGCTTCCTGGAGAACCCGGACCAGTTCGCGCTGGCGTTCGCCAAGGCCTGGTACAAGCTGCTGCACCGCGACATGGGCCCGGTGGGTCCGCACATGCTCGGCCCGTGGGTTCCGGAGGCGCAACTGTGGCAGGATCCCGTTCCCGCCGTCGACCATGAACTGATCGGCGAGCAGGACATCGCCCAGCTCAAGGCCACGCTCCTCGACTCCGGCCTGACCATTCCGCAACTGGCGGGCACGGCCTGGGCGTCGGCTGCAACGTACCGCAAGACGGACCGCCGCGGCGGGGCCAACGGCGCCCGGATCCGACTCGAGCCGCAGCGCAGCTGGGAGGCCCACGAACCGGAGCAGCTGGAGGCCGTGCTTCCCGTGCTTGAGCGCGTGCAGGAGGAGTTCAACTCGGCACAGGCCGGCGGCAAGAAGGTCTCACTCGCGGACCTGATCGTCCTGGGCGGCGCCGCCGCCGTGGAAAAGGCAGCAGCCGACGCCGGGTTCCCCGTCAGGGTGCCGTTCCGTCCCGGCCGCACGGACGCCTCACAGGACCAGACCGACGTCGAGTCCTTCGGCTACCTGCAGCCCCGCGCCGACGGGTTCCGCAACTACCTGCGCCCCGGCGCGAAGCTCCCGCCGGAAACCCTCCTGCTTGACAAGGCGTACATGCTGGACCTTTCCGCGCCGGAGATGACGGCACTGGTTGGCGGCATGCGCGCCCTGGGCACCAACGTGGGCGGTTCCAGCCATGGCGTGTTCACGGACAAGCCGCAGGTCCTGACGAACGACTTCTTCGTCAACCTGCTCTCGCCGGGCACCAAGTGGAAGGCCTCGGAGACCGAGGAGAACGCCTACGAGATCACCGACGCCGCCACTGGCGAACTCAAGTGGACGGCCACCCCGGTGGACCTGGTCTTCGGTTCCAACTCGCAACTGCGGGCGCTGGCCGAGGTTTACGCCAGCGATGACGCCAAGGAGAAGTTCGTCAACGACTTCGTGGCCGCCTGGACAAAGGTCATGGAACTGGACCGCTTCGACCTGAACTAGCCCTCATAATCCAGGCTCCGGGCTGGCTGCCTCCCGCAGCCGGCCCGGACCTGTTGAGGCGGCTTTTATTGGTCGGCCGGAAAGCTGATGACCGCTGTGGTCCCGCCGCCGGGTGACTCCTTCAGGCTCGGTTCCCTCCGTGCGCCTCGGCAATGCGGCGGCAGATGGCCAACCCAAGGCCGGAGCCGTGCCCGTCCCCGTCGCGGGGCTGGGATCCAGCGGTATTGCTCCGGCAGGCGGCATAGGATCCTCTTATGGCCAACCTCATTGTCCCGGATTCTACCCTCCACTCTTCCTGGCTGGAGGGAACTGCGGAGTTCCAGGGCGCCCACCTGGACGGCGCAGGCGCCGAGGGCTGGTCCCTGCCCGATCTCCAGGACCCCGCCGTCTTTGGCCGCTTCGTCGATGTCCTCATCAAGGATGCGCTGCCGGAAACCGTGCGGAAGCCGGGCTACGTGCCCTGCACCTACCTGTGGATTGCCGACGGCGGCACGTTCCTTGGGTCCCTGGCCATCAGGCACGGGTTGAACGACTACCTCCTCAACGAAGGGGGGCACATCGGCTACAGCGTCCGGCCCTCCGCCAGGCGCCGCGGCCATGCCGCGAAAGCACTTGCCGATGCGCTGCCCCTGGCACGGGCATTGGGAATCACGCGGGTTCTCCTGACATGCGACGAGGACAACGCCGGCTCGCGGGCAACCATCGAAAAGAACGGCGGCCAATTCGAGGACACGCGCAACGGCAAGCGCCGCTACTGGATCGACACCGAATAGCCGGCGAACGCGTGCCAGACTTGGCGGGTGATCACAGAACACGCGCTGCTTCCGGTCATTCCCGGCCGGGAAGAGGACTTCGAGGCAGCTTTCGCCCAGGCCCGGCACATCATCGCTTCAATGCCGGGCTTCCTCGCCATGTCTTTGTCGCGCTCGATCGAATCGCCCCAGACGTACCTGCTGCTCGTTGAATGGGAGTCGCTGGAAGACCATACAGTGGGCTTCAGGGGATCCCCGGGATACCAGCAGTGGCGTTCTTTGCTGCACCGCTTCTATGACCCGTTTCCGGTGGTGGAGCACTTCGAAACCGTTAGCGCCGCACCGTAAGCCACTTCACTCACATTGGGGGAAGCCCCCGCGCGAGTCTCGGCTCCAGCGCGGGGGCTCCTTGCTTCCTGCCGGGGAACTGGCGTGGAAGCAGTTACAAATTACCGGCCAGTAGCTTGTGGAAATCGCAGATTGCAGCGGCTTTGGCCAATCTTGATGAAACTTTGAGAGTGGCTTCGGAACCTTTAGTCTGTGGGACCCGCCGAGGCGTCGGGGTCCTCCTCCGGCTCAAAAGTGTTGGGCGCGGCCCCATCGGAGATCCCGACGCCGTCTTTCCCGCCGGGGATCCCGCCGTCGGGGTTGCCTTTGCTGGCCGCCGTGCCCTCCTGCGGTTCGTCCTCAGGCAGTGAATCAGGTGAATTGATGGACATCGCTCCTCCTTCTGTGGCTGGGCCTCAACGCTAACAGCCGGTGCCGGAAAAGGCTCCGGAACGCCAAAGGTTTTTATGCCGCCCCGGGTCCGCGACTGTTAGCTGCCGGCTGCCGCTGCCCGCTGCTGCCTGAGGATGTAGCGCTGGAGCTTTCCCGACGGCGTCTTGGGCAGGTCCGCGACGAAGTGGATGCGGCGCGGATAGGCGTGGGCGGCGAACTGCGTCTTGACCATGGCCTGGAGTTCGGCCACCAGGGCATCACTGGCGGCAGTGCCATCCGCCAGGACAACGTAGGCCTCCAGGACTTCGCCGCGCAGTTCGTCGGGAGCGCCCACCACGGCACTTTCCAGGACGGCCGGATGGGTGGACAGGACGCTTTCCACATCGAAAGGTCCAATCCGGTATCCGGCCATGATGATCACGTCGTCATCCCGGGAGGAGAAGAAGTAGTAGCCGTCCGCGTCCACCATGCCCGCGTCCCCGGTCAGGTACCACTTGGCGTCGGCACTGAACCTTTCGGCGGTCTTCTCCGGTGCATCCTGGTACCCCTTGAACCACATCATGGGACTGTCGGCCACGTTGACGGCAACCCGGCCAAGCTCCCCCGGCGCAGCCGGCTCGTCAGCGTTGTCCTTGAGGACCGCGCAGCTCCACCCCGGCAGGGGCCGGCCCATGGAACCCGGCCGCAGCTCCGTCCGCACGTCCTCATGCCAGGCGTTGATGATCATCATCCCGTGTTCGGTCTGCCCGTAGTGGTCCCGCACCGGGACGCCCAGCACCTCCCGGGCCCAGCTAATCACCTCCGGGGTCAGCGGCTCGCCGGCCGATGAGGCGCGCCGCAGCCGGAAAGGTCCAGTTCCGGCACCGGCTTTAGCGCGCATGGTGCGGTACACGGTGGGGGCGGCGGCGAAGTTGGTCACCGAGAACGCCTCCAGCACCTTGAAGCTGAGTTCCGGGGAGAACCCGGGGCGCAGCAGGATGTTCCGCCGTCCCGCCGCCATGGGACCGAGAATCCCGTAGTACAGGCCGTACGCCCAGCCTGGGTCTGCGGCATTCCAGAAGACATCCTCTGCACTGACGTCCAGGCCCAGTTCCACGTACTGGCGGAATGCCGCCAACGCCCGGACCGGCACCGGTACGCCCTTGGGCGCGCCGGTGGTCCCTGACGTAAAGATGAGAACCAGGTCACCGTCACCTCCCACAGCTTCTGCGGCGATCCCCGGTTGCTGCCTGGCCAGGAGCGGCGTGAGCGCGAGGTCCGCCGGGGAGGCTTCTTCGCCGGCAACCACCACGGCGGCGCCGGTTTCCTGGATCTTCGCCCGCTGGTCGGGGTCAGTGATCACCACCTTCGCACGGGAAGCGGTAAGGCGAAGTTCGATGGCCGGCCACGCGAAGGCCGTGAACAGTGGCACATGGACGGCCCCGCGCCGCCAAATGGCCAGGAGCATGACCACCAGGTCTGCCGACTTTCCCATCAGGGTGGCCACCGCGTCCCCGGGGCCGACCCCCAGTTCGGCCAGGGCGGCGGCTCCCCGTTCCGACCGTTCCCGCAGCTGGCCGTAGGTAATGTCCTCCGCGGAAAGGTCAGCTGCCACCACCGTGAAGGCAACAGCGTCGGGATCGTGGCTGTCACACAGGAGCTCGGCGGCGCAGGCGTCCGGCGCACCGTAGGTGGCGAGAAGGGCATCGACGGCTGGAACCGGACGGGACATCTATTCTCCTTTGAACAACCTGACCTGGGAACAACGGCACCTCGAAGCGCAGTGGAACCAACCTACTGCACCGGGATGGCCATCCCCCGCTGCGTCCCGCCGCCGTGCGCCGGCAGGTCAGCCCTTCGCGCCCGGCGGCCGGATGATCCGCCGCTGGGTGGCCGCGGCGATCGCGGCGGTGCGGTTGTCCACCCCGAGTTTGCCGTAGATGTGCACCAGGTGGGTCTTCACAGTGGCCTCCGATATGAAGACCTGCCTGGCAATGGCGCGGTTGGACAGGCCCGTGGCCAGCAGTGCCAGCAACTGGACTTCCCGCGGTGTCAGCGACGTCCCGGGGTTGCTGATCCGGCCCATCAGCAGGGCAGCAGCCCGCGGCGCCAGGACCGTGCCGCCGGCGGCTGCCTGCAGCACCGCCTGCCGCAGCTGCTCCGGCGGGGCGTCCTTCAGCATGTAGCCGCTGGCCCCTGCCTCCACTGCCGCGAGGATGTCAGCGTCGGTGTCATAGGTGGTGAGGATAAGCACCGGCGGCGGCGCGTCAAGCTTCCGGATTTCGGCAGTGGCCGTGACACCATCCATCCCCTCCCCCATCTGAAGGTCCATCAGCACCACATCCGGTGCCTCGTCCAATGCCTTCAACCGGGCCAGTTCCTTGAGCGCAGCCCGGCCGTCGGCCGCCTCCGCGGCGATCGAAATGCCCTCAAAGCCGGTGAGCATGGCACGCAGCCCGGCGCGGACCACAGGGTGGTCGTCCACCAGCAATACCCGTACTTCGCTCACTGTTCCTCCACAGGCAGTCGGATGGCCACCACCGTGCCCTCCCCCGGCCCGGATTCCACCGCCAGCGTGCCGTTCAAGGCGGCGACGCGTTCCCGCAGCGAGCGCAGTCCAAAGCCGCTGCCGTCCGCTGCGCCCGCGGCACTTTCCGGAGCTGACGGGTCAAAGCCCGTGCCGTCGTCGTACACGTCCATGGTCACCTCGGTGCCCAGGAACGCAAGGCTGACGACGGCGGTGCTTGCCCGGGCATGTTCGCGGACGTTCGCAAGGCTCGCCTGCGCCGCCCGCAGCAGGGCAACGCGGACAGGCTGGGGCAGGTCCTGTGGCTCGCCGTCCACCTCCAGGCGGCAGCGCAGCGGCAGCCCTGCGGCCGCGGCGTCGGTCTCGGCCCTGCTGCACAGCCGGCCCAGCGCCTCCACTAGTGTGGTCCCCTCCAGCTGGGGCGAGGACAGGCCGCGGAGAAAGCTTCGGGCCTCGGCCAGGTTGTCCGCGGCGGTCTGCTGCACCAGCGCCAGCCGTCCGGCAGCAGTGGCGGCATCACCCTCCGTGAGCGACTGCCCGGCGGCCCGGCCCAGCAGCACGATGCTGGACAGGCCCTGCGCCAGGGTGTCGTGGATTTCCCGGGCCAGCCGCTCCCGCTCCGCAAGGACACCCGCCTGGTGCTGGGACCGCGCCAGTTCCTCCCGCGTCCGCCGCAGTTCATCGGCCGCACGCCGCTCGTTTTCCGCCTCGCGGTACAGGGCAGCGTACGCCAGGCCGGTGATCACGGAGAAGATCGCGCCCAGGACGGGTCCGACGACGGCCGCAGCGTGCGGGACAGGGGCACCGCTTGCGGCCCATTGGGAGGCAATGACTGCCACCGTCATCAGCGCGATGGCCAGGAGCGCGGCACGCCGCGGCAGCAAATGAAGGTGCAGGAAAAAGATGGGGAATGCCAGCCAGGCGAAATCGGCGCTGCCGGCGAGCAGGAAGACCCACAGGGCCGTGACCAGGCCCAGCCAGAGCAAACCGTAGCGGCGGGGATCCAACCCGGTCCGCCCCTCGGCATGGCGCTTTTCCAGGACGGTGCCGGCCAGGTAGACAGCAGCAAGGACGACGGCGGCGCCCGCCCACACCCAGCGCAGGGTACCTTCCGCCATCAGCATCCGGACCAGGCCGACGGCCAGCAGCAGCGCGAACCCGGTGTGCAGCGTGACCCGCAGGACGCGGAGGATGGCCGCCGATGATGCAATCTCCAGGGCGTTCGGCGGCCCGCCGGCGGAGCTGCCTGCGGCCTTCTCCGGTGGTTGCGGCAGGGGCGTGGCAGGCATTTCATCAGCTTATGCCGCGGACTGCGGGGAGGGGATCAACCGAAAGGTTGACTCAGGGCTCAACCATTCCATCCCTGCGGATCAACCATCCCCGCGATGTCCGTGGAGGCTGCGGCCGCGAGAGTGGAAGGACAGAACAATCCACCCCTGCTGAGAGAAGAAACAACGTGTTCCTGGCAATCCGCGACATCCGCTTCGCCAAAGGCCGGTTCGCCATGATGGGCGGCGTCGTGGCCCTGATCACCCTGCTGCTGGTCATGCTGTCCGGCCTGACCGCGGGCCTCGCCGAGCAATCCACGTCCGCCATCGCCAGGCTCGGGGCCGGCGCCGCGAGTCCGGTCGACACCATCGCCTTCGGCGCCCCCGGCACCGGTTCCCCCAAGGCGTCCTACACCGAAAGCTCGGTGACCGCCGCCCAGGTGGACAACTGGAAGGACCAGCCGGGCGTCCAGACTGCCGAGCCGCTGGGCATCACCCAGACGCGGGCGCAGACGGCTGACGGGTCGGGCACAGCCAATGTGGCAGTCTGCGGCGTCTCCCCGGGGAGTCCGCTGCCGCCCGTGGAGGTCTCCGCCGGTACGGCCGCGGTGGGCCACTCGGTGGCGGAGGCACTGTCGGTGGGCCAGGGCGACAAGGTGTCCTTGGGCGGCGTGGAACTTTCGGTCGCGGCCGTGGTGCCGGACCAGTGGTACGCCCACACCAGCGTGGTATGGACCGCGCTGCCCGCCTGGGCCAAAGCTGCGCACGTGTCCGACGGCGGCCAGCTGGCTACCGTCGTGGCCGTCACCTACATGGACGGGGCCACGGTGGATGAGGCGGAGGCGAACACCGCTGCAGGAACCGTGAGCGAATCCCGCACCGGATCCTTCCAGGCCCTGGGTTCCTTCAAGAGCGAGAACGGATCCCTGACCTTGATGCAGGCGTTCCTCTACGGAATCTCGGCGCTGGTGATCGTGGCCTTCCTGACCGTCTGGACCATCCAGCGCACCCGGGACATCGCCGTTCTCAAGGCCATGGGCGCACCCAGTTCCTACATCCTGCGGGACGCCATGACCCAGGCCGCCATCGTGCTGCTGGCCGGTGCTGGAGTTGGCGGAGCCGTGGGCGTTGCCGGCGGAGCATTCGCTTCCCAGGCGGCCCCCTTCCAGCTGAGCCTGGGCACCACAGTGCTTCCAGTCGTCGGGATCGTAGCCCTGGGCCTGGCCGGTGCCGCGCTGGCTGTCCGCCGCGTCACCAAGGTTGATGCGCTCCTGGCACTCGGCGGCAACTAAACCCTCTTTCCCTCCCCGAAAGGAACCAACCATGACCACATCCGCTCCCCTGTCCCTTATCAACGTCACCCTCGAGTACCCGGACGGCGGCGGGACCACCACCGCCCTGGACCGAGTCAACCTCACCGCCCAGGCAGGCCAGCTGGTCTCGCTCGTGGGGCCCTCGGGCTCCGGAAAATCCAGCCTCCTGGCCACCGCAGCCACCCTGGTCCGCCCCACCCGCGGCCAGGTCATCATTGACGGCACCGATACGGCGGGCCTCAAGGGCAAGGAGCTCACGGCACTGCGGCGCCAGAAAGTGGGCATCATCTTCCAGCAGCCCAACCTGCTGCCGTCGCTCACCGCCGTCGAGCAGCTCGTCATCAGCGACCACCTGCGTGGCGGGAACGCCAAAGCGGCCCCGGTCAAGGCAGCCGAACTGCTGGACGTCGTCGGACTCGCCGCGGCCGCGGGCAAGCTGCCGCACCAGCTCTCCGGCGGACAGCGCCAGCGCGTGAATATCGCCCGGGCGCTCATGGGCAGTCCCAAGGTACTGCTGGTGGATGAGCCGACGGCGGCGCTGGACCACGAACGCAGCGAATCAGTGGTCCGGCTCCTGCGTCAGGTGACCACGGAGTTCGGTGTCGCCACGGTAATGGTCACGCATGACACCGAGTTCGTGCCCCTGACGGACGTGGTGGCCACCATGCGGGACGGCCGGCTCACCGCACCCGTGGTGGCTGCCCCTGGCCTGCAGCTCACCCCAGATGGTGCACAGTAAACGCAGTCAGGAACCCCACGGATGCCGTCAGCCCGGTGAGGTTGTGGTGCTCTTCGAAGGCCTCCGGGATCATGGTGTCCGCCAGCATGGCCAGGATGCCGCCGGCCGCCACGGACGTAATGAACGCCACCAGCTCATCCGGTGCACCTTCCAACGCCACGTATCCCAGCAGCGCGGCCACGCCGCTCAGGATCGCGATGCCGCCCCAGAGCCCGAACACGTAGCCCCTGCTCCGGCCGGCTTTCTTCATGCCGGCGGTTCCGGACAGCCCCTCCGGTACGTTGGAGATGAAGACGGCGGCCAGCATGGCGGGACTCACTGCACCGCCGGCCAGGAGGCCGACACCCAGGACCACGGATTCGGGAACCCCGTCCAGCAGTGCACCCACAGCGATGGCCGTGCCGCTGCCGGGATCGTCCTTCTCTGAGGGCTGCTGGTCCCCGGACCGTTTGCGGTGCTTGGCCCCGGCCTTGGCCAGGAGCATGTTGGCGCCCACGTAAACCACAGCGCCTGCCAGGAAGCCTGCCACCGTGGGCCACAGGCCACCGCCCTTGACGGCCTCGTCCACCAGCTCAAAGGCAAGGGCCGAGATGAGCACGCCCGCGCCGAAGGACATGATGGTGGACACCACCTTGGACGGTATGGACCACCGCCAGGACACAGCTGCTCCCAGGACCAAGGCGGCACCGGCACCGGTGCCCCATACAAGTGACATCAACCAAGTGGGCATAGGTGTTCCGTCCCCAGCTGCGCAGAAATGAAACGGGGGCCCGGTCACACGGGTCGTTCAGGCTGTCAATCTGCCATCCCCGATGTGTCACGCGCACCGTTCGCCAAGCGCCGCGCAAAATTGATGGGATCTTGAGGCAAACCTTGCCCTCTGCGGACATTGCGGGTCCACGCTGGAGTTATCAAACCAAATCATCTTGCGGGGAGCAGGAAGTCATGGGAAGCAGAACAGCGTTGGACACCGACGTTACAACCGTGGGAGGCGTGCTCACAGACCAGCAGCCGCTGGATTTCCACACGCTGGGGCTGGCAGGGTGCATCGACCGGCTGACGGCACCCCTGCGGCAGCGCGGGACCGCGGTCCATTGGGATACTCCGCACTGGGGCATCGAGATCCCGGCGGATTCCGCGTCCCTCCTGTACCAGTCCGCCCGTGAGGCGCTCAGCAACGCGTTCAAGTACTCGGCGGCGCACACGCTCACTATCCAGCTGGCAGCCGTTGACCACGGCATCCGCCTGGTAGTTGCCGACGACGGCACGGGCTTCGACAGCGATCTCGCCACATGCGGGCGTCACCATGGCTATGGGCTGCGGCTCATGGCGGTCGCCGTTCAGGAAGCCGGTGGTGCGGTGGACATCAGCGCCTCCCCCGGGATGGGTACCAGCGTGACGGTGACGCTGCCGCTGGACTGACCCTAAGCCCGGCCTTGCAGGCGCCAAATACGCCTGCCCATTTACTCGGGTGCCCGCCGTTGCTGGGACGGCGGGCACCCGTATGCCTGGTGGGAAACGGAACTAACGGGAGAGCTTGGCGGCGTCCGGTTCCAGGTCTCCGATGTGGCCCGGTGCGTTTGCGGCCAGGACCCTTGCCACGAAAGCTGCATACTCGTCCATGTAGTGGCGCAGGAACTTGGCGGTGGACTCATCCTTGACCTCGCCGTCGGCACCAAAAACATCCGCCTTGTAGGTGACATAGGCCTCCGGCGCGTTCAGCTGCGGCGCGTCAAGGAAGCTCAGGACACTGCGCATGGAGGACTGCATCACAGCAGTACCAATGCTGCCCGGGGAGGCGCCGATAATGCCGGTGGGCTTGCGGGCAAAGGAGTTGGTTCCCCAGGGGCGGGAACCCCAGTCGATCGCGTTCTTCAGGGCGCCCGGGATGGAGCGGTTGTATTCGGGGGACACAAAGAGGATCCCGTCGGCGGCCTCGATGGCTTCCTTTAGGGCCCGGCCTTCCGGTGGGAAGTCTGCATCGTAGTCGTAGCTGTACAGCGGGAGGTCCTTGATGGGGATCTCGGTGAATTCCAGCGCATCCGGAGCGAGTTTGATCAAAGCCTTGGCCAGGACCCGGTTGATGGAGCCGCTTGCCAGGCTGCCCACGAAATATCCGATCTTGTATGTCGCCATGAGTGATCCTTTCCAACAGCCGGTCCTGCCGGCTGGCTGAGTGTGGCCGGAAATGGTGCCGTCGCGGTACAGGGCGGAGAACGGCGGTTGGTGCTCACTGCGTCATCAGTCCAGCACACAAGGACAGCTGCGGCCAGAGGGTGTGGATGGTGCTTGACAGGCGGGGGTGCGGGGCGCTGAATGAGTGGTGCCGCAAACAAGCCATCCCGGCTCAACAGCTGACAGGAGCAGCCATGACTAAGAATCAGGCCAAGGACGACGACGACCGGGTCCACAACCAGTCGCCCGCCGAAGGGGACCCCGACGCGGACCCGCAGGACCTGCGCATGCACTCCCAGGACCCTGCGGAAGGAGCGGACGACGACGGCGACGCCTCCGAAAAATAAGCCCTTCCGGCGGCAGTTGCAGGACCGTGACCTTGCTGCCCGCACTGGGAGGGTTATGACAGGCCCGGCCGCCAGCTGACCATGGGATTCAGTGTGGCGACAGCCGCCCCTTCTCCTTTGCAGGCAAAGGTCAGGTAACGCCGGGATAACGGTTTTTTTAGGCCGTGAGAAGTTACCCAGTCGACGCATGGCACCTGTTTACACCCCCTTTAAGGCAGCCATAGGGTGCTCACCTAAACAAGGTTGAAAGCAGCCTTGGGAAGGGAAAGAGCACCATGAAGAGCAAAATTGCGGTCATGGCCATGGCTGCCCTGAGCTTGATTCTGGCTCTGGTCGCCGGGGGACCTGCCGCGTCAGCCCAAGCCGCCGACAAACCACTGATCGGCCTGACCTTCGATGACGGGCCTTCCGCCGAGCGCACCGCCTTTGTCCTCGACGTTCTCAAGGAGAAGGGCGTCAAGGCCACGTTCTTCCTCCAGGGCTCCCATGCCCAGCAGTACCCTGACCTCGTCCGGCGGATCAAAGCCGAGGGACATGTGATCGGCAACCACTCCTGGAGCCACGCCAACTTCCCCGACCTGACACAGGCGAACCAGAAGCAGGAAGTTGACCGCACCAATACTGCGATCAGCTCGATCACCGGCACCACACCCGTGCTGATGCGCTTCCCGTTCGGCAACAGCAGCTCCTACTCGCTGAACTACCTTAGGAGAATTGGCATGAGCGGCGGAATCCAGTGGCACTGGGAGGTCGGCGAACCCGGCGACTACGAGTGCCCGGGTGCGGCTGGAGTCCAGAAGTACGTGCTGGATGAGGTTGCCCCGGGTGCAATCATTCTGCTCCACGATGGCAACGATGTCCTGTCCTGCCCCGCCTCCCAATGGAACTACCTGTCCAAGACCATCGACGCCATCCGGGCCAAGGGTTACGACTTCGGCGTGGTGGCGCCGTCTGCCACACCCAGCGCGCTCAACGAGGGCTCCTACGGCGTTGTGGTGGCGCCCTGAGTAAGCCCGCCTTTCGGCGGTTTCACCTTTTTGTCCCGGACCGCTCTGGAATCCGAAGCAGCTAATAGGTATGTTGGTAAGCATGCTGATGATTTTTTCCCTGATTGTCAGTCCCCGGTAACAAAGCGAAGGAGACGTTATGAGCACGAAGGTGGAAAAACGCATTCTGGTGAACGTACCGGTGAGCACCGCATACAACCAGTGGACCCAGTTCGAGGAGTTCCCGCACTTCATGGGCGGCGTCAAGAGCGTCACGCAGCTCAGTGACGACAGGCTGGAATGGGTGGCCGAGATCGGCGGCGTCCGCAGGCAGTGGGAAGCCAAGATCCTGGAACAGGTCCCCGACCGGCGAGTTGCCTGGGCCGCCACCGAAGGCGCAACGAACGCCGGCGCCGTGGACTTCGAGGACGTTGGAGGCGGCCAGACGTCCCTCCGGCTGACCCTCGAGTACGAGCCCGAAGGCCTCATTGAGAAGGTCGGCGACAAACTGAACGTCGTTGACCGGCAGGCGGAATCTGACCTTCAGAAGTTCAAGGAATTCATCGAAGACGAAGGCTATGCCAGCGGCGCCTGGCGCGGATCCGTCAACGCCGGCTCCGCCGTTGGCACCCCCGGGGTTGAACACGCGGGCGCCTCCCGCGGCGACTCCGGCAAAGCCGGGGTTTCCGGCAAGGTAGCCGCGGGAGTAGGCATTGCGGCGGCCGCGGGCGCAGCAGCGGCGATGGCAGCCAGTGGCAACAAGGACAGAACAGAAACACCTGACGTGACGGTCACAGAGACCACTCCCGTGGTCCCGGCCGAGCCGGTCGTTCCCGCAGAGCCCCTCACTACCGGCGCCACCACGGGCGCTGCAGACGCGGGGACGGGCATCTCCGGTACCACGGCAGCAGGCACGACGGCGGCGGCAGGTTCTTCCGGTTCCGTCGCCGACCTGGGCAATGACAGGATCGGGCACGCCTTCGACCAGACCAACGGACTGGTGGACACCACCGGTGAGTCCGATGAGACGCTTGAAGGCGAGAACCTGAGCGCCGGGGAACGGCGCGCGGACGACCGCGGCACCGAGGGCGGCCTGCCGCCCGTCGGCGGCAACCTCGGCGGCCACTGACCCGCACTGACTCACAAGCAAGCGCCGCCCGCCTTCCCCCAAGGCGGGCGGCGCTTCCGCGTGGGGGTTACCGGATTCCGCGCAGTTTCACTCCCGCAGCCAGGGCGGCGAGGCTGATGACCGCAATGACCGCCAGGTAGTATCCCGGGGCGACGGCCTGCCCTGTCTGCTGGACCAGATAGGCGGCGATCATGGGCGTGAACCCGCCGAAGGCCACCACTGCGGTGTTGTAGCTGAAGGAGAGGCCCGTGGCCCGGGTTCGCGGGCTGAAGGCGTCGGACATGACGGACGGCAGCGCGCCAAAGTATGCGGCCTTGAGCAAGCCAAGGACCGCCATGACCAGGGCCAGCACCAGGAAGGACCGGGCGCTGATCACCCACAGGAACAAGGGGACGACGGCGAGCAGCAGCACCACAACGGTGGGCACCATGATTGCCAGCCGGCCAAACTTGTCCGAGAGGTGCCCCACCACGGGCGTTCCGAAGGTCAGGATGACGCCGGTGATGATCAGCGACGTGAAGGAAATGCCCGGCTCGAGCCCGAGTTGCTTGATGGCGAAGGTGGGCATGTACTGCAGGATGAAGTTCAGGGCGGTGGAGACGGCCAGGGCGCCGCCTGCGATCAGCATCCCCACTTTCTGCGTGGCAAACACCTCCCTGACGGGCGAATGTTTGTCGTCCTCCGTCTTTTCGGGTAGGGGCAACTCCTTCATTTCCCTGCGGATCAGGAAGCCGGCGGGACCCACCAGCAGCCCAAACAGGAACGGAATGCGCCAACCCCATTCAGTCATTTGGGCGTCAGAAAGAACCGTAGTGAGGACAGCCACCAGGATTGCGGCCAGCAGGCTGCCAAGGCCCTGGCTGGCGAACTGGAAGCTGCCCAGGAATCCTTTTCGCTTGCCGTTCTGCGCGATGAGGTAGGCGGTGGCGGCGCCGAACTCGCCGCCGGCGGAAAAGCCCTGGATGAGGCGGGCCACGACGATCCCGATCGGGGCAAGGATGCCGATGGTTCCGTAGCCCGGCATAAAGGCCAGGAGCGCCGTCCCCAAGACCATGAGCCGGATGGTGACCGTAAGGCCCTTCTTCATGCCGTGCCGGTCAGCGAAGGAGCCCAACACCAACCCCCCGAGGGGCCGGATCAGGTAGGAGACCCCAAACACGGCAAAGGCCTGGATAAGTTCGACGCCGGGATCGTGGCTCGGGAAGAAATTCCGGCCAATATAGATGGCCAGGAGTGCATAGATGGCCACGTCGAACCATTCCAGCGCGTTGCCGATGGTTGCGGCGACGATTCCCCTGGTGGCGGACTGAGTGCCTTCCGTCTTCACGGAACCGGTCTGGTTCTTTTGCTGCGGGATAGTCATGGGGACTCCAAGGGGTTCAGGAAGCTGGGCTGGCCGGTACGGAAGTTTGAGGACTGCCGCTGCCGGCAGGGGTGGCGGCGGTGCCAAGGTCGAAGAAGAGGCCGGCGGCAACCTGCAGGCCCTCGCGGGCCACCGCCTTGAGGAGATGCTCGTCCGGGGCGTGCTGCTGGCAGCCGGGATGGGAATGCGGAACCCACAGCGTTGGCAGGCCAAGGACTTCGGCGAAGACAAAGCTGGGCAGCGATCCGCCAATATTGGGCAACAGCACAGGTGCCCGCCCGGTGGTCTTGGCGAGCGAGGCCAGGGCCCAGGAAACCCAGGGGCTGCCGGGATCGAGCCGGCTGGCAGGGAAGGAATGGCCCACCGTGATGTCAACCATGCCGAATCCGGCAGCATCGAGGTGGCGCCGGACGGCGGACTCCAGGTTTGCTGTGTCCGTTCCCGGGACGAACCTCAGCTGCAGGCTGGCGCTGGCTGAGCCCGGTATGGCATTGACGGGCTTGGCCGGGTTGCCGGCTCCAAGCGCCAAGACTTCCAGGGTGTTCCAGGCGTACAACCGCTCAGCCGGGCCAAGGGCAGAATCTCCCCAGGTGGGGTCGGACTCGGGGTCACCGGGGTTGGGAACCACATCGATGAGTTCCAAGGCTGCGGCAACCGAGTCCGGGATCCCCGCAGGCAGCAATTCCGGAAGCCGGATGACGCCGTGCCCGTCCACCAGGGAAGCCACCGCAGCTGCCACCGTAGTGGCAGGGTTCCTCAGGAGGCCGCCCCAGTTTCCCGAGTGGTAGGAGCTGCTGCGCAGGTCTGCCGTGAGATTGAAGGTCACACCGCCGCGGGCCCCCAGGAAGACGGTGGGGCTGTCGGCCGCCAGGCGCGGGCCGTCCGATCCAACGAACACGTCGGCCCGCAGGGCATCCCGATACTCACGCGCGAAATCAGCGAGGTCAGGCGAACCAATCTCCTCTGCTCCTTCGAGGAGGAACACCAGGTTGAAGCCCAGCCTCCCGCGCTGCTCAAGGAGCAGCCGCAACGCCACGATGTTGATCCAGTGCTGGCCTTTGTTATCCGCCGACCCCCGGGCATACCAACGGTCCCCCTCATCGCTGAGCAGCCAAGGGCTCCTGCCGTTGGTCCATGCCGCAGCCTGGCCATCCACCACATCCGCATGGCCGTAACAGAGAACTGTTGGCAGGCCGGGGCCTTCCTGCCGCGTCGCCAGCAGGAACGAGTTGTTGCCGCCGCGCCAGGAATCGAAACGCTCAACGGAGCAGCCAAGGGAGGCGAAGGCAGGCTCAATGACCTCATCAAGGTATGACTTCAGTGCAACCCGGCCTTCCGGCGTCGAACTCTCCGACGGGTACGAGACAATCCTTTCCAGGTCGGACTGGAAGCTGCCGGAGTCAACGTACCCCCCCGCTGTCACCGCTAGTTGCTCGCGCTGCTGCATGGATGGTCACCCTTTGATCGTGGAACGTGAGTTCAAAATTAAGGCCGGGGAGCGAAAACGACCAGTATCATTTTGTCGACGAGCTTTGACTTTTATGCAAACCAGTAGGAAGACGGGCCGCCCTTTGAACATGCTCACCCCGGCGCTGCTGTACTTCCATGCGGTTGCGCAGGAGGGCACCCTCACCGATGCGGCTGGAAAACTCCACGTCTCCGCCTCCGCCATCAGCCGGCAAATCAACAGGCTGGAGTCGTCGCTGGGCACACCGCTGTTCAACCGGCACGCGCGGGGAGTGGAACTGACCGAGGCCGGCCGGCTCCTGCTCGCCTATGTCCGCCGGGCGGAGGCGGAAGGGGCAGCCGTGCGCGAAGAGCTCCTGGTGTCCGTGCAGCGAAAGACCCGAACGCTGCGGGTGGCATGCGCCGAAGGATTTGCCCGTGTCTGGGTTCCATCAGCCATCGCATCCTTCAGCAGGCAGCACGACGACGTGGAATTCCACCTTGACGTGGTCTCCTCCTCTGAGGGCACCAGGCGGGTTGCAGAGGGCGAGGCGGATGTTGCGGCGGTTTTCTCCCTGGGACCCCAGTCGAGGGTAACGGTGGAGCACTCCATGCCCACCCCCGTCGCGTTTGCCTTGGTTGCCCCCGGCCACCCCCTGGCGGCCCACCCCCGCGCCACCCTCCAGGACCTGTGCCGCTACAAGCTGGCCATCACCGCCCCGGGATCCAGCCAGCGGGAACTCCTGGACCTCGCCCTGCAGATCGAAGGCCTCACACCGTCGATCACCCTGCAAAGCGACCACATCAACCCGGTGATCCAGTTCGCCCGCTCCGGGACCGGGGTTTCCCTGGTCAGTGGGCTGTCACTGGACCGCCGGGACCGGGAGGACCTGGTGGCCGTTCCCGTTGATCACCCAGTGCTTCGGCAGCGGCAGGGCCAGATCCAGACCATGACCGGCCGGACCCAGCCGGCCATCCTCACCGCCTTCGTGGACGCCCTCATCGACGCCTTGGAGTTGTTCGCCTGAACCAATCCCGGCTACTTGTGGGCTGCTGCCTGCAGCAGCGGCACGGTGCGGGTGGGCATCACTTCCACCAGGGACATGGCGGTGCTGGTACGGACGACGCCGTCGATCGCGAGCATCGCATTGGTGATGCGGTGCAGGTCGGCCGGGTCCCTCGCGGCCACCTTGGCCATAAGGTCGGCATCGCCGGTGGTGGCATGCATCTCGATGATCTCCGGAATAGTCTGCAGGGCCGCCACGGCCAGGTCGCTGGAGGACTGGCTGATGGAAATCGAGATGAAGGCGATGAGCGGCAGGCCCAGCGCCTCAGTCCGCACCCGCTGGCTGAAGGGTGCCAGGCTGCCGTCGTTGGCCAGCCGGCGGAGCCGGGCATGCACGGTATTGCGGGCCACGCCCAGCGTCCGCGAGAGGGACAGGACAGTAGCCTGCGGGTCCCGGTCCAGTGTGAGGAGGATCTCTGCGTCAAGGGCATCAATGAGGTGCACAGTGAGCATTTTGCCACTTCCAAAGACATGAACCGCTGGATCTGTCCTGTGCAATCCGGCCGTGTTGCGCAAACGTCCTGAAGTCCCGCACCATGCTGTCCATGACCAGCACCCTTCCCGAAGCCGCGGCACCCGAGGTCCGCGCCGCCGTCGCCCAGCTTCCCGCTTACGTGGCCGGCAAGAGCGCCCAGTCGGGCCTGACCGCTGCCCTTGCCTCGAATGAAAGCCACTTTCCTCCCCTGCCGTCCGTCGTCGAGGCGATTGCCGCAGAGGCGGGAAGAATCCACCGGTACCCGAGCATGGGCGCGATGGAGGCGCGCGAAGCGATTGCCGCGCACTTTGGCGTCAGCGCTGATGAGGTCGCGGCCGGACCAGGAAGCTCCGGGGTGCTGCAGCAGATCATTTCGGCCGTCTGCGGGCACGGCGACGAAGTGGTGTATGCCTGGCGGTCCTTCGAGGCCTACCCCATCCTGGTGGCGGTGGCCGGCGCCGTTTCGGTCCCCGTGCCGCTGCTGGACGACGAGCACCACGATCTCACCGCCATGGCCGCCGCCGTCACCGACCGGACCCGGCTGGTGATCCTGTGCTCGCCAAACAACCCCACCGGCGTATCCATCAGCCCCGAGGCGCTGGAGGAGTTCCTCCAGTCCGTTCCCCCGCGGGTGCTGGTGGTGCTGGACGAGGCGTACGTCGAGTTCCAGCGCGGCCCCGGCATCGACTCGCTGGACTTCTACCGCCGCTACCCCAACCTCTGCATCCTGCGGACCTTCTCCAAGGCCTACGGACTGGCGGGGCTGCGGATCGGCTATGCCATCGCCCGGCCTGAAATCGCCGAAGGCCTTCGGCGCACGGCCGTTCCTTTTGGCGTCAACAGGATGGCGCAGGCGGCCGCGGTGGCCTCGCTTGCTGCGGAGGAGGAGATCCTTGAGCGCACCGAGGAGGTGGCGCAGGAGCGGACCCGCGTGACCGCGGCCCTTCGCAGCTATGGCTGGGACGTCCCGGACAGCCAGGCCAACTTCTACTGGCTGCGGGCTTCCGACGGGCTGCGCGTGCAACTCCTTGAGGCGTTGACCCAAGCTGACATCCTGGCCCGCGGCTACGCTGCCGACGGCGTCCGGATCACCCTGGCCGATGCCGCCACCAATGACCGCGTACTTGCGGTCCTGGCGGACCGCGGAAAGTTCGCGGCCCAGTGAGCACCCCCACAGAAGCTACCGCCGCAGCCACGGCTGCTGCCGCGTCCACTGCTGCCCCGGGCACGCACCCGGAAGAGCCGACGGCGGGACGTTCCCTGCCGCCGTCGGCCGTCCGCCATTCCGTGGTGGAGGATGTCCTGGGCATTTTGACCGGCACCTTTGCGGCGTCGCTGGGGCTGTTCCTGCTCAAGTCGAGCGGGGCCGTTACCGGCGGCACGGCGGGCCTGGCGCTCCTGCTCAGCTACTCGGTGGCGCTTCCGTTCGGTGTCATCTTCTTCGCCGTGAACCTGCCGTTCTTCGCGCTGGCGGTTTGGAAGAAAGGCTGGAACTTCGCCCTCAGGACAGGCGCCGCGATCACCCTGGTGTCCGTGATGGCCAGCCTGCACCCTGCCGCCCTGGGGTCCCTCCACCTTGACCCGGTGTACGGGGTGATGGGCGGAAACCTGCTCGCCGGCGTCGGACTCCTGATCCTCTTCCGGCACCAGTCAAGCCTGGGCGGCTTCAACATCCTGGCCCTGCTCCTGCAGGAGAAGCTGAACTGGCGCGCCGGGTATGTGCAGATGGTGCTGGACGTGGCCATCGTCCTGGCATCGCTGGTCCTGGTTTCGCCGTTGTTGGTGCTGCTGTCCGCTGCCGGAGCCACCTTGCTTAACCTTATCCTCGCGCTGAACCACCGGCCCGGGCGGTACCTGGGAAGATAGGCACCGGAAAGTAGGCGCGGACCAGCGCTTTTATTCCCCGGAACCGGCTGAAATATCTGTGCAGGGGCGGGTGTTGCCGCCACTATGACAACAATCGGAATCATCGGTGCAGGACATATTGGCAGCCAGGTTGCGCGGAAGGCCGTGGACCTGGGCTACGACGTGGTCATCAGCAACTCCCGCGGGCCGGCGACCCTCCAGGACCTGGTGGCTGAGCTTGGCCCGAAGGCCCGGGCGGCCACTTCAGCTGAAGCGGCAGCCGCGGGGGAGTTCGCCGTGGTGACCGTGCCCCTGAAAAGCTACAAAGACGTCCCGGTTGAGCCGTTGGCCGGCAAGGTTGTGATTGACACGAACAACTACTACTGGGAGCGGGACGGCAGAATCCCCGCCCTGGACAACGGCGAGGCCACCACCTCCGGACTGCTGCAGGAGCACCTGCCGCAGTCAAAGGTGGCCAAGGGCTTCAACCACATCATGGCCAAGGACATCACCACTGACGGGTCGCCCGCCGGCAGTGAAGACAGGCGGGCCCTGGCCACCGCCAGCGACTACCCTGAAGCTGCCGAACTGGTGACCCGCCTCTACGACGAGTTCGGATTCGACACCGTCAACGTGGGCCCGCTCTCCGAGAGCTGGCGCGTGGAGCGGGACCGCCCGGCGTACGTGAAGCGGCAGACCGCGGCCCAGCTGAAGGACAACCTGGCCAAGGCGCCGCGCACCATCTGAACCGCCGTGCCCCAACTGGCTGGCAGTTTCCACTGCCGGCCAGTTGCGCCTTTGGCTCTACTTCCAAGCGGGAAGAAGCACCACTTCGAACGGGCTGGGCGGCTGGTTGAACTGGGCGTTGACGGCGGCGAGCGTGTCTTCGAACAAGGCCACGGTGGTGGGAACGTTGAACGCGTCGCTCTTAAGGGTGTGCCTTATCCCGCCGGACCGCAGGTCGTCGGACAGGTCGATGCGTGCTATCTGGTTCAGTTGGTTCTGGACCGCCCAGACGTTGTCGCCTTGCACCAGGATTCCGTCAACGAACGGGACGCTGATGCCCTCGATGGCTGCGCTTTCGCCTGTTCCAGGGTCAACGGTGTACAGCGCGCTGTCGGCCGTGTGCGCCACGATCAGCACGTCGCCATCCCGGGCTGAGGCGATGCCGTTGAGATTGAAGCCGGGCGTGAGGTCCGCTGCCGGGCCACTCAGTTTCAGGGTCTTCACCGTGCCCAGTTCGCCGTCCCCTCCCACCGGCAGGAAATAAAGTTCCGCCGCGGCTGAGTTGGTAAACCACGCGCCCTCGCTGGTCAGGGTGACGTCGTTGATGAATCCCTTGGCCAGGTCAACATCGGCAACCTGTGCCCCGGTGTCGGTGTTGTAGACGAATGCCTTCCCTGTGTCGGCGCCCGCGACGAACAGCAGGTCATGACAGGTGTCGACCTTCATCCCCGCTGCCGCGCGTCCTGCCGGTGCGTCAATGAAGCGGGTGGCGGTCCTGCTACGGATATCGCCGCGGAAAATATCGCCGGTGGTGAGTTCCCCTGCATAGAAAGTGTTGCCCTCCCCGGCCGCAATGCCCTCGGCGGAGGTGGCGCCGTCGAGCACTATCTCCCCTGAAGGGGGCGCGGCCGACGCCGGAAGGGCTGTGGGGAGGAGCAGTGAAAGCAGGGCGACAAGTCCCGCGGCGGCAGGGCGGCGTACTGTTCGGCGCATGCTGGTTCCTTAGTCTGGTTGATGCGCGCGGGGCCCATCTGCGGAGGCTCCGCACGATTGGTGCTGCCATTTTAAGCGAAGCCGGAGGTCGCGCGAAGGCATCGGGCTACCCAATCTGCTTACAATCGAAGCCTCTGACCACTACCGAGGGACCCATGAAGAAATTCGCCACAGCCCTGTTTGCCGCCGGCCTCGTTGCTTCCGCTACGGCCTGCACCGCCACACACCAACTGACCACCGCTGAGACCTGCGAGCGGATCCAGGCCGTTGTGTCGAACCCCGCCAACAACGCCGGCAAGACGGGCATGAACAACCTCGCAAACCAGATCCGCCCCATCCACGCCGTCGCCTCGGACGACCTCAAGCCCGCCCTCGCGTCGATCCTGGCGTACACGGACGAACAGGCCAAGGAGAACCCGGACAAGGACAAGCTGGCTGATCTGCAGTCGGGCTACCAGGAAGCCGGCAGCACGTACAGCAAGTTCTGTGGCCAGGCCGGCGGCCAATAGCCGGTTGATCCAGCCCGGGCGTCCTGTTCGGCGCCCGGGCTTCGTCGTCACAGCGTGGCCGGGTCGGTGTTGGCACCGCACAGGATGACGGCCACGCGTTCATCCTCCGCCGGCACATATGCACCGGACATCAGCGCCGCGTAGGCGGCTGCGGCGCCGTGCTCCACCACGATCCGGTAGTCGTTCCACAGCGCGGAACGTGCTTGGATGATGTCCGCGTCCGCTACCAGGACGCTGACGACGCCGCGGCGGACCGCGACAGAGAAGCCGATGTCGCCTGCGCGGCGGGCACCCAGGGAATCAGCTGCCACCCCGGATACCGCCACATCCACCGGCTCACCCGCTGCCAGGGCAGCGTGCAGGGTTGGCGCGGTCCCGGGTTCCACGGCCACCACTTTCGCTGATCCTTCGACGGCGGCAGCTACTCCCGCCATCAGCCCGCCGCCACCCACCGCCACCAGGATGGTGTCGACGTCCGGCACCTGTTCCAGCAGCTCCGAGCCAACCGTTCCGGCGCCGGCGGCGATCTCGGGCTGGTCATACGCGTGGCAGTAGACAGCGCCGGTTTCCTCTGCGCAAGCCACGGCAGCCTGGTAGGCGGCCGCGTACTCCGCACCGCCTTGGACCACCGTGGCGCCGATCGCCTTCAGCTTGGCCACCTTGACGGCCGGCGCGGTTTCAGGAACGAAGACAGTGGCCGGCACTCCCAGCTGCTTCGCGGCATAGGCATTGGCCAGGCCCGCATTTCCGCCGGAGGCCACCACGATGCCCACGTCGGCGCGCAGCTCCCCGCGCTCCTTGCTGGCCAGGATCCGGTTGAGGGCGCCGCGGGCCTTGAACGTGCCAGTGTGCTGCATGAACTCGCACTTGAACCAAACCTGGGCGTTGGATGCCCCGGAGTCCGCCTGCATTACAGGCGTCCTGCGGAGAAGGCCAGCCGTCCGGCGTGCCGCCTGGTCGATGTCGGTGTGGCTGATCATCCTTAGACTTCGTCGTCCCAGCTGCCCGGCTCCGTCAGCGCTTCTTCCGGTTTGTGCTCCCGGGCTGCTTCTTCGCCTCCGACGTACGACGCCGGGACGGTGCCGGCAGCGTGGGCCTGCTGTTCTTCCCGGATATTCGCCGCGCCGGGCTGCTCCGGGTGCTGGCCGGACTGGGGCGCCTTTGTGACTTCCTGCCTGGCCTCGTCCGGGTCGCCCGGACCGCGGAGGTCTGCGGTGTTCTGGGGATCGTCGCTGGAAACGGTCATGGTCCTGCCTTTCACCTGGGAATTGCCTGTTCCTGTTACGGAACCGACGTGTTCGGCCGGGGAAACCCTGCCCGCCTCCAGCCTACGGTCTAGAGGTAGTCGGAGGCCCGTTCCCTGGCGATTTCCAGCAGCGTGGAGTGGAAGGCCACTTCCGCCGGGGCGTAGACCTTGTCCTGGCGCTGCGCCAGCAAGACGCGGCGAAGCGGGGCGGCCTCACCCAGGCTCAGTACCCGCACATCGGGATGCTGGAGCGCCACAGCAGTCTTGGGGACCATTGCCACCCCCATGCCCACACTGACCATGGCCTGCGCCTCCTGGTAGTCGTTGGCCTGGAAGGCGATGGCGGGTTCGAAGCCAGCGTCGTGGGCGGACCGCTGCAGCACCTCCACGACAGGATGCGCCTCCGCACGTACGATCCACGATTCATTGCGCAGGTCCTCCATGCTGACCTGTTCCCTGTCGGCCAGCCGGTGGCCCCGGGCCACCAGGACCACAGTGCTTTCCCGGAACACCTCAGTCACCCGAATGGCATCGTCATGGAAGGGATTCCAAGGGTAGTCCCAGAGGAGGCACAGGCCGGTAACCCCCGATTCAAGGTCCCCCACGAGTTCGTCGAAGCGGGCACTGCGCAGCGACAGCCCGATGGCCGGATAGCGCTTCTTGAAGGCCCGGATGACGATGGGCAGGAAAGACCCTGCCAGCGTGGGAAACGTCCCCACCGTCAGCGATCCCCTGTTGAGCCCTGCGAGTTGGTTCAGGTCGGATTGGGCCGCCTGCATCTGCCTGACAATTTTCCTGGCGTGGCCCGCCAGCATTTGGCCTGCTTCTGTAGGGACCACGCCGCGGGAACGGCGGTTCAGCAGCGGCTGCCCTACTTCCTGCTCCAACTTTCGGAGCTGTTGGGACACAGCCGACGGACTGTACATCTTGAGCTCGGCCGCGGCCGTGATGGATCCCTGCTCCACCACCTCCAACAGCAAGGAGAGCCGACGGACGTCGAATAAAAAGTCGTCTTCACCGTGAAGCATCTCTTAATCCTTCTCTGTTTTCGGTTCAAGGCCTGAAGGGGCGTCCTCCGGTCCCGCTTTCCGGGGGACTTTTCCGCTATCCGATGAACGACGCACGGCTTCTCCATCCCACTGACACCAGTGATTGAAGCAATGCTACATACCTCTACGACTATTGAACATTGTCTTCATCTGTGATCCGGCTCATTCTCGATTCAGGCGCCGAAACGGAAAACAGGCACAAGGAGATGTGGGAACAATGAGGTTTGAAGCGGAATGGATGCGCGGCGGCACCAGCAAGTGCTGGGTGTTTGAAGCCGAGCACCTCCAGGAAGGCGGCGCCGGCTTGGATGTACTGCTGCCGCGGTTGTTCGGAAGCCCGGATTCACGGCAGATCGACGGCGTGGGCGGTGCAACCTCCACCACCAGCAAGGCAGTAATCCTGCACCGCCCCGCTGGGGACGGGGTGGACATCGAGTTCACCTTCGCCCAGGTAGGCATTGAAGAAGCCATCGTGGACTGGGGCAGCAACTGCGGAAACTGCTCGGCTGTGGTGGGCCTGTATGCCATCGAGAAAGGTTGGGTCCTTCCCCAGGGCGACGTGACCCGCGTGGTTACCCGAAACACCAACACCGGACAGGTCATCGTCCAGCGGGTAGCCACTCCGTCCGGGGAGCTCCCGGAGGTCCCTGCGGCGCACATGCCGGGCGTACCGTTCCCGGGCTACCAAGTGGGGCTGGGCTTCCTGGACCCGGCCGGGAAAACCACCGGGGCACTGCTGCCCACCGGCGCGGCAACGGACGTAGTCACGGCCGGCGGAACCCGCTGGACCGTCTCGATGGTGGATGCCGGAGCGCCCGTGGTGATGGTGCAGGCCGCTGAACTGGGCCTGGACCTGGCCCGCTACGAGAGCTGGCAGACCGGCGTTGAGCAACAGCTCGGCGTCCTGGAGCAGATCCGCCGGCAGGCGGCGGTGCGGATGGGACTGGCGGCCACCACTGCCGGTGCGGCCCGCGCCATTCCCAAGCTCGCCGTCGTCGGACGTTCCACTGCCACGGAGCCCGGGTGCGACCTGAACGTCATGATGCTTTCGATGGGCCAGCCGCACCCCGCGCTGGCCATCACCGGAAGCATCGCCCTCACCCTGGCCGCCCGGACGCCGGGAACTGTCCTTCACGCCATCACCGGCGGCTCCGCGGGCGCCACCCTGCGCCTGCGCACCCCTGCCGGCGTCATCGAGACGTGGAGCGAGGAACACGACGGAAGCCTGCTGGTCGGCGTCGACCGCACGGCCCGCACCCTCGCTACCACCATCATCCATCTCCCCGAGGTTTCCGGCAGCGCCGCCGCTGCCTCCCTCGCGGGCGCTACCCTCTGAGGAGACCACCATGGCCAAGACTGTCCTGACCCAAGATTCACTGACCAAAGATGCGCAGCGCAGCGAAGCACCCGCACAGGAAACGCCGAAGGAGCGCCGCGCGCGCACTTCGTCCCGGCGTCGTATCCTGCTGTGGACGGTGGCCGGCGTGGCCATCCTGGGAGTGCTCGCCCTCGTGTTCGGGGGCATGTTCAACCAGGCGGCCGCCACGAACCCGGAGCCTGCCATGACCGCTGTCCAGATCATCCCGCTGGTGATCCTCGTGGTGATGTTCGTCGTGGCCACCAAATGGCCGCTGAACATCGGTGTGATGGGGCTGGTGGCCTCATTCGGCGTTGGCTATTTCATGCTGGGGATGTCGGACAAGCAGATCCTGGCGGACTTCCCGGCCAGCATCGTCCTCACCATCATCGGCGTCACCTACTTCTTCAGCATGGCGCAGCGGAACGGCACCATCGACATCATCGTCAAGGGCTGCGTACGGATGGTCCGCGGAAAGACCCTGCTGCTGCCGTGGGTGTTCTTCCTGATCGCCGCCGCACTGACCTCACTGGGCACGTTCTCGCCTGCTGCCATCGCACTGCTCGCTCCCGCAGCCATCGGATTCGCCTACGAATCCCGGATCCACCCCGTGGTCATGGGCGCATTCATCATCAACGGGGCCCATGCCGGTGGATTCTCCCCGCTGTCCGTTGCCGGCGTGCTGGTGCATGACATCGCCCTGAAGAACGAATTCCCCATTTCCCAGGGCGGCCTGTTCGTTGCCAGCTTCGCCCTGAACCTCATCCTCTCGGTGCTCACCATCGTCCTGTTCGGCCTGATCGGCAAGCTGCGCGACGGCGCTGCGGGCCAGCACGTGGACATCGATACCTCCGCCACCGGACGCCCGCACGGCCAGCAGATCCTGACCCTGGTCCTGATCGCCGTGATGCTGGTGGCCACCCTCGGCTTCCACCTGCCCATCGGCTTCGTGGCCCTCTCGGCCGGACTGCTGCTTGCGTTCATCAACATTAAGGAGCACAAGACCTTCATCGGCGGGATTTCCTGGTCCACCGTCCTCCTGGTGGCGGGCATGATCACCTACGTCTCCCTGCTGGAGCACGTGGGCGTCATCGACACCCTCGCCGAGCAGGCCCTGGCCCTGGGCGCCCCGCTGCTGATCGCCCTGGTCCTCTGCTACGTGATCGGCGTCGGTTCGGCCTTCGCTTCCTCCACGGCCCTGCTCACAGCGTTCATCCCGCTGGCCGGCCCCCTCCTGGCCACGAGCTCGCTCAGCGCCTCCGGAACTGTTGCCGCCCTGGCCATCGCAGCCACCGTCGTCGACGTCTCCCCCTTCTCCACCGACGGCGCCCTGGTGGTGGCCAACGCCCGCGAGGACGACCGGCAGCGGGTCTACAAGCAGCTGATGTTCTACGCAGGCGGCGTGGTCCTGGTGGCCCCGGCCCTGGCCTGGGCACTGCTGGTTCCCACCGGCATCATGTAATCCTGGGCAGTACTTCAAGCGGCCGGCCCGTCAGCATGTGCTGGCGGGCCGCTTTGCTGTTGGCCTTCCTTCCCGCACGCCCGCATCCTGTTTGCGGGCTGTGAGTCCCGTCCCATCCGGGACATTGCGCCCGCCCCCGGCGTTAAACGGAGCGGCGGGAGGAGGCCGGATGATTATTGTGCTGACGGGCATTGATGGATCGGGAAAGTCGACGGCGGCCCGCGCCTTGGTTGCGTCGGTACGTGCCCGGGGCGGACGGGCCGTGGTGGTGAGCAACCACGCGGGCCGGCGGGTCATGTCCCTGGCGGCTGCCAGCTTGGGAGTGCGGCTGCCCGACAGGGTGGCAGACGCCGTTGAAACCCTCCTCCGGGTGGTCAACGTGCTGGTCTCGCACCTGCGTGCCAGCCGGTTCGACGGTCTGGTGGTCATGGACCGTCACCTGCACTGCCAGCTGGCACTGCGGCATGCAAAAGGACTGCCCCGCGGCCGCTTCCTCCCCTGGCTGATGGACCGGTTGCCGCAACCGGACGCCATCATCCACCTGGACCTGGACCCCGCGGAAGCGCACCGTCGCATCATTGCCAGGGGAACGGATTCAGAGAACCTCGAGGATCTGGCCGCTTTCCACAAGGGGTACCGGGAACTGCCGGAGTACGCGGGTTTTTTACGGATAGACGCGTGCGCCCCGGCTGCTGAGGTTGCGGCTGAGATGAACTCCCGGCTGGCCTCAGCACGGACGGATTGACGGCTGGCCACAGAGAAAGCGGGCCGGGACTGTGCAGTCCCGGCCCGCCCTCTTTCAGTGGCTGCAGGCTACCGAGAGGCGGTCGGCGAGGCCGACGACGAGGCGCCGCTGCCCGATGACATGGTCGCCGAAGAGGTAGACGAGGGAGTAGGCGAAGCCGAGCTGCTCGGCGAGGACATGCCTCCCGAGCCGGACGAGCTGGTGGAGGTGGCGCTGGACGTTGCTCCCCCGCCCTCGGCCTTCTTCAACACGTCGTTGATCAGGCCCTCAAGTTCCTTCTGGTCCTGGTCGCCCAGGTCGGTGCCGCTCTTGGTGGCAACCACCAGCAGGCGGCCCTGTGCAGCGGACACCTGCATCAGCTTCTGCTGGTTGTCACCGCTGCGGGTGCTGATGGTGGCGAACGTCTTATCCGCGTCGGTATCGGCGTTCAGTTCCTCGCTGGACACGTCGTACTTCTGCCCCAGGGCGGAGACCGAGAACTTGGCGCACTGGTCCATCTTGCCGCTGATGTCGGTCAGGGTCTTTACGGCGTCAGGGCCGTCACTGCCGGACTGGGCAGACAGGCTGCGCGGCTGGTTGCCCTCGGAAAGCGCCACGGCTACGTCACCGTTTTCCACCTTGTCCAGCAGGCCGGCGGTGGCAATGTCCTTGCAGTCCTTGGGGTCGACAGTTGCCGTGCTCATGAGCAGGTTGGCGATATTTCCGCCCTGGTCAACCTGCTCCTTGGAGTACAGCTTGAGCTCGTTGCCGTCGGCGTCCTTCATGCCAGAGATGAGGTCGCGGAGTTGGTCCTCCGAATACACCTTGGCCTCCGCCGTCTGGCTGGCGGAAGCGGAGGCCGTCGCGGAACCGGACGGGCTGGCAGTACCGCCGCCCCCTCCCGAGCAGCCGGCCAAGGCCAGCATCGCCGCAGCGACAACTCCAAGCGCAGAAACTTTTCGCATCAGGTTCACCCTCCAAAATAGGCAGCATGCTTAGTACTTTCACTCTAGAGGTTCCCATGAGACGAGTGAAATAACGGCGCGAGGGAAGTTTGCCTGGCGCCTGGGGGCAATCACCCGAACTGGCGCCGAGGCTCCTGCTGCTGCGCTGGCCGCCACGCACCGCTGGCCTTGGCTTGGTGCCCGAGGTTCCGCGAGATGGCGCGCGCCGCGGCCCTGACCAATGGCACCAGCTCATGCGCCGGTGTAGCTTCGTCCGGAACCACGATGGACAGCGCAGCCACCACGCCGCCGTCGGCTCCGTGGATGGGGGCGGCGACGGAGACGGTGCGGGAAGGGTTGTTCCTGCGCACCACCGCGACCCCCGAGTGCTTGACGTTTGCCAGGACAGCACGTAGCCCAGCGCCCGCAATACAGCCTGACCCTGACCCTGGATCGTCGAGCTCGGCCAGCAACTCATGCTGCAGTTCAGTGGCCGAGTATGCCAGAAGCACCTGCCCGACGGCGGTGGTCCGCAACGGCATGCGGCCACCTACGCGGTAGGCCACCTCAGTTGCGGTACGGGACGAAAGCCTATCGATCAGGACCGCTTCTTTCCCTTCCCGCACAGAGAGCAGTACGTGGTGCCGGGTAACTTCATACAGGTCCTCAAGGTAAGGCAGGGCAATCTGCCGCACCCCATGGCCGCGGGGCGAAAGCGAGGCGATCTCCCACAGGCGTACTCCTACAACGTACCGGCCGTCCTCCATACGTTCCAGTGCACCCCACTCCGTCAAATGCCTCACTAGCCGGAGTGCCGTTGCGGGGGCCAGCCCTGACAGGCGGGCCAGTTCCGACAGATTCAAGGCGCGGCGCTGTTCGCTGAACTGGCCCAGCAGTCTGAGAGCGCGTACCACCACCGGTTGGCCCGGGAGGTCCGAATGTCCCCCGGCAGCACCTCCTGCTCCCGCCAAGTCGCCTCCCAACGTCTGGTTCCTTCTTCCTCCAGCCTGGCTTTTGTGGGCTGTAACACAAAGCATGGTTTCACTCAGTGAAAAGCACGATTCCTGATGCCTGTGCCTACCGGCAGTCTGAAGGTCGACCCGCCAGAAATTGCCTGGCGTCCTTACCGATTGGAATCAACGATGAACTCCAATGCCCCCCGAAAATCCCTGTCCGTCATCTTCGTACTGTGCTGGCTTGGCCTGCTCGCTGATGGTTATGACCTCTACGTCTACGGAGCCACCCTGCCTGGACTGATCGGACACCCCCCGTTCAACGTGACACCAGCGGCGGCAGGCGCCGTGGGTTCCATTGCACTGGTTGGGATGTTGCTCGGTTCCCTCATTGTCGGCACCCTGACGGACCGGTTCGGTCGTCGCCGCATCTTCGTGGGTGCACTGGGCCTCTTTTCGGTGGCCATGCTGGCGTGCTCGGCGGCACCGAGCTGGGAGATGTTTGCGGCATTCCGCTTCGTTGCCTGCTTCGGCGTGGGCGGTTTGCTTCCGACGGCGGTGGCCCTCACCAACGAGTTCGCCCCGCCCGGAAGGAAGTCCCTGGTGCTGGGCGCGGTGCTGACGGGCCCAGCCGTAGGAACTGTGGCGGCATCGCTAAGTTCGCTCTCGCTGCTGGAATCCGCCGGCTTCCGGCCGGTCTACGCCATCGGCGCGGCAGGCCTCCTGCTGGTTCCACTGGCGTGGTTCATGCTGCCCGAGTCACCCTCGTTCCTCCGCATACGTCTCCGCGCTGCTGAGGCGGATGCCCTCGAAGCAGCGTATGGCCTTGCTAGAACGGCAGAGGCGCCGTCGTCGACCGCGCGCGTATCCCCGACGCGGGCCCTCTTCGCCGCAGGAACGGCCCGGACCACTCTCCTGCTGTGGGCCATCACCGTGCTGAGCCTGCTGACCATCTTCGGCGTGAGCACCTGGCTGCCGCAGATCATGCGCACGGCTGGTTTTGGGGTGGGATCCTCGGTGTCCTTCCTGCTCGCCTACTCCATGGGGGCCGTCGTGGGGACGGTCCTGGCGTCCTTCGCCAGCCAGAAGTTCGGGCCGCGTCCCCTGGTCATCGTGGGCTTCGTCAGCGCGGCAGCCGCCCTGCTGCTGATGTCCGGCAACCCGCCGGCAGTGCTCATGACGCTGCTAGCCGCCGTAGCGGGCTTCGGCGGTCTAGGGACGCAGAACATGATCAACGACTACATCGCGCAGTTCTACCCTTCGGCTACCCGCGCCACGGGTCTGGGCTGGGCTCTGGCCGTGGGACGGCTAGGGGCCATCGCCGGACCTGCTTACGGCGCAATGCTGGTGGGCTTTGGCGGCGGGGTTCCGGTGGCTGCCATGGCGTTTGCGGCGCCCGCGCTGCTGGGTGCCGCGCTGATGCTTGCCCTGCGCGCCAAGGCCGCTCGCCAGGCCGTGCCCGCCGGCTCCGAACTGGTGGGCTGACATCCGGGCTTTGCGTTCATCCCCTGTGGAATAATCCGTGGCGGGAGGCGAGTGGACCGTGAACAGTGAGCTCATCCTCCGCGGGCACATTTTGTCGGCGACCCTGGATGTGCCGGGCGGTGTTGTAGCGGTCGACGGCGGTGTAGTCACCTTCGCTGGGCCGGCGTCGGAATTTTCCGGGGTTCTTCCGGATCAGGCTGAGGCCCCGGGGTTTCTCCTGCCCGGCCTGGTCGACCTGCACTGCCATGGCGCACACGGTGCTGACTTCTCGGAAGGCAGCCCTGACGGTGCCCGCCATGCCGCCCGCTACCTTCACAGCCGCGGCACCACTACGCTTCTGGCCAGCGTCGTCACGGGGCAGCCCGGCCACCTCGTCCGCAACCTTGAAGTTCTTCGGAGGCTGGCGGGTGAGGAGCTTATTGCCGGTTCGCATCTCGAAGGTCCGTTCCTCTCGACGGAGCAGTGCGGTGCCCATAACATTGCACTGCTGTTGGATCCCGATCCGGGTCTGCTGTCCGGATTTCTTGGTGCTGCCGGGGAGTCGCTCGTCTCCATGACCCTGGCAGCCGAGCTCCCCGGAGCGTTCGAACTTGTGGATCTTCTCGCGGCGCGCGGCATCATCCCGTCCTTGGGACACACGGCTGCGGATCATCCGACGGCGGCGGCTTTCCTTAAGCGCGCAGCGGGCGGTTTGGCCGCTGCCGGGAATCCCCCGGGACCGCGCCGGCCGACGGTCACCCACCTGTTCAACGCCATGCCTCCACTGCACCATCGCTCTCCGGGACCAGTCGCGGCCAGCCTCAGCGCGGCACGGGCGGGAGAGGCGGTGGTGGAGCTGATAGCCGACGGCGTGCACGTGGCGCCTGAAACTGTGAAGCTGGTCTTTGATCTCGTTGGTGCGGACAATATCGCCCTCGTCACCGACTCGATAGCTGCAACGGGCTTGGACGACGGCCAATATCGGCTGGGCTCCCTTTCCGTCACGGTGGACGAAGGCGTGGCGCGGATGGACGCCACTGGTGCCATTGCGGGTGGAACCTGCACGCTGCTGGAGGTTGTCCGGGCTACTGTCGCAGCGGGTGTTTCCCTGCGCGACGCCGTAACCTCGGCGTCGGCTGTTCCCGCGTCCGTGCTGGGGCTCTCGGCGCAGGCCGGGGACCTGCGTCCCGGGATGCCGGCGGACGTCGTGGTGCTTGACCAGGATCTGAAGCTGTCCCGTGTGCTGCGGAAAGGCATGTGGGTAACCCCTTCGGGCTAACCGCTCCCGCTTGCTGTGGCAGCCTGGCTTCGGGTGCGCCTTTGAATGTCGGACCCCCGTTGGATGATGTTCTTATGGGAATCGGCGGTGGTGCTGGGGTGGCTTTGGAGGGTGTCCTTGCCTCTGCTGCTGCCCTGGACGCCCTGGAGAAAGAGGACGCTTTCCTGGCTTCCGGGGCTCATGTTGGTGCCGGCGTGGATGTGTTGCAGCGCCGGTACGAGATCCGGCTGGAACGCCTGGAAGCCGCGTCCCGCCTGGAAGCGCAACTGGCAGCGGTGAAGGCACGGGACGCCGCTGAAGCCATCGAATTCCAGCGGGCGATGACTCCGCCGGGCGCCTCCGTCCAGGACCGCACGTACGCGGAGATGTCGGTGGTGGAGGAGACCGCCGGGGTCATGACCATCAGTTCCGCGGCCGCGGGCGCGTTGGTGGACCAGTCCCGCCGGATCTGTTCGCTGCCGCTGGTGTTCGAGGCGCTGTCCGCGGGCGCGATGTCCTGGCAACACGCCCGGATCGTGGCCGATGAGACCGAAGGCCTCACCCCTGAGGGTGCAGCGTCTTTGGTAGCGCATTTCTTCGACCCTGACGCACCCAACGCCGCCCGGGGTGCCGCACCGGGGGAACTCGTCCCGTCCCGGTTCCGGGCCAAGGTCCGCGCCTGGCGGGAACGCCACCACCCCGAATCGATCGAGAAACGACACGCCAAAGGGGTCGCCGACCGGCGGATGGAGTACGCCCCGGACCGGGATGGCATGGCTTGGGTTTCGCTCTACCTTCCCGGGGACACCGCGTGCGCCATCTGGAACCGCACCACCGCTGCCGCCCGCGGCCTCCAAGGCCCCAACGAAGAGCGCACCCTTACCCAACTCCGCCCCGACATCGCCGCATCCCTGCTCCTCGGAGCCGGCATGAAGCCCGGAACCGGGGACACCGCCGCCCACGCCGAGGAAGACGGTCCCGGCGTTCATGGCCCGCAGGGAGTCACCGAGATCGGGAAGGTCCCTGCCCCGCGGGCCGATGTCCTGGTCACCGTGCCGGTGTTCGCGCTCCTCGACCTCACCGACGAACCCGCAGTCCTGGATGGTTTCGGGCCGATCCCGGCATCGATGGCGCGGAAACTCGTCGCGGACGGGGCGGAGTCGTTCTACCGGGTCCTGGTCGACCCGCGCGACGGGGCACCACTGGAAATCGGCCGCAAAAACTACCGGCTCACCGAGGCCATCAAACGCTGGATCAGGATGCGCGATGGCAAATGCACCTTCCCCGGCTGCAACAACAAGACCAGCGACAACGAAACCGACCACCTCACCCCCTGGGAACACGGCGGCACCACCAACGTCACCAACCTGGCCCAGCTCTGCCCCAAACACCATCTACTCAAACACCACAGCAGATGGACACCCGATCCAGCAACCGAGAACAATCCACCCGGCTGGACCTCACCCACCGGACGCCACTACAAACCCGAACACCCCGACCCCGAACCAACCCACTGGCCCGCGGAAAGCTGGCCTGGTGCTTCCCTTGGCACGTCCCGGACTGCCAACGGGCCGGCTACGCAGCCTCGGGGGATCCCGCAGCGCGGCCACGCAACTTCATCCGTTGCGTGCGCTCCTTCATTGTCAGAGCCCGCAGCCGCGGAACGGCCCCAAGAGCAAGCGGCTGCCCATGGCCCGGTGCCAGCAACCGGGGACCCAGTCCTGCGAGGCGTGTGATGGAGTCCAAGGATTGCTCCCAGTTCCAGGTGGTGTACCTGGGCGGCCCGGACAGGTCCGGTACGCCTGAGACGATGCCGCGGATGGAATTCAAACCCACCGTCACCACCGCATCCCCGGTGAGCAGGACGCCATCGCCGGCGCGCCAATAGGCAACATGTCCGGGAGTGTGGCCGGGCGTGGGGATGGCCGCCCACCCGGGCAGCCCTGGTATTCCTCCATCGCCGGGCAGGCTTTGGGCCACGTCCGTAATGTCACCGGACGCCTCGATCCTGCGGCGGGCGCGGGCGGGCAACGACCACAGGAGCGGTGCGATGATCCAGCGGTCCAGCGGCATGGAAAACTCGGGGATGTATTTCCCGGCGGCCATGGGTAGCTCTGCTTGGTGGACGTACACCGGCACCTCCCACCTCCGGGCCAGGGCACCGGCAGCGCCGGAGTGGTCCGGATGGATGTGCGTCAAAAGGATGGCATCAGGCGTGATGCCATTCCCCAACTCCTGCTCCACAGCGCGCCGGACCGGCTCCGCGCTGCCGGCCCAGCCACAGTCCACCATCGCCCAGGTGGTACCCGAGCGCACAAGGTAGAGGTTTGCGGCCATCGGACCTGCACCGGAGGTCATCATGAGCACGCCGGAAGCAATCTCCCGCGGTTCGGTAACGCGCGTCATCGGTCTTTCACACCACAGGGTGGCGAATGAGCGTGCGCAGCTTGTCAGGTGAGCTGCGGCGGGGGTCGCCGAGGTAAATTTCGTGGTGCCTGCCGTGGACCTTCAGCCCGGCCTCCACGACCGCGGCGTCGAGACTGGCGATTGTGGCACCTTCGTCAGCGTAAGGACCAACATGGAGCGTTTGGGCGCAGCGGCCCTCTTCCCAGCGCTCGAACTGGAGCAGGTCCAGTGCGGGAAGTTCCTTGGCCCGGGACTCCTCTCGGGCCCCCTCCAGCAGGGCTTCGTCGATTGGTTCGGGTTGAACCATCATGGCCTGCCACCGCCATGATTCCCGGTCGACTCCTAAGAGCCCGACGAAGCCTGCTGTTATGGCCTCCCCGGGATCAGCTTGCCCAGGCCCGGCGAACCACCACAGTGCTTCCAGCGGCATTACCTTCGTGATCAAACCAGCATGCTTCTTGAGCCCGAAGTGCGCGGCGTAGCTGACGGTAAAGAGCGCCTGAACTGCATCCGCGAATGCGGGCCCGTCGGGGTCCCCCTGGCCCCGGACCATGGCGAAGAGCAGCGGAGGAACGTCAACGAAATCGACGGATCCCTTCCGCCCCTTGTAGAGGACTGCGATGTCCTCGCGAAGATCGCTCACCGCGCCTGCACTCACCTCGCCTGGATTCCCCTGGACCTCGCCATGCACCCAGTTTTCCGCCGCGCTTCCCTACCCAGTAGGGCCGAACGGCCTTTCTAACCGTCCGCTCCAGGCAGGCAAACCTCCACGAGTTCACCGCTCACGCGCGTCTCGAAAAGCGGCTGCCGGGAAGTTGCGGGGCCGGCCTTCACTTCTCCGGTACGCAATGAGAATGTGCTGCGGTGCCATGGACAGACGACGCACGGGTCACCGCCGTCGTCCTTGATCTTGCCTTCGTGAAGCGGTCCGGAAAGGTGGCTGCAGACGTCGGACAGGACGTTAACAGCCCCGCCTTCGCGGTGTACCAGCAGCGGGATACCGGCGACTTCGCGCTTGTGCAGCCCGCCTTCGGGCAGCTCCGCGAGCGGTGCCAGCGGGTGCCAGCCGGACGGGAAGCGGTGGGGGATTTCCTCGCTGTGGTTTACGCCTGCGGCCTGGCGGTAGGACAGGTGGCCGCCAAGGAAGCCGCCGGCGCTTACGGTGGCAAGTCCAAGATAGGCAAGCACCTTGCCGCTTCCGTGGCTGCCAGTTGCCCGCTGCACAAGCGACGCAAAGTAAAGGCCAGTGGCGGTGACGTTGGCCGCGGCGTGCACCAAGCCCACCCTCTGCTGCTGCGGATGCAGTTGGGACCAATCAGTGAACCCGGCCAGGGCGGACGGAATCACGCTGGCGGTGCCCACGCCGATCAGCAGCCGGGCAGCTTTTTCTCCGCCGGGGACTGCATCGAGCACGCCTGCGGAGAGCCAGGCGCCGATGGGCACCTGGACTGCAAGGGGATGAACCGGATGGCCAATGGGGACACCATGGAGGACATCACGGGCCCACCGGGGCTTGATGACCTTCAGGACGACTTTCCGGACGCTCTTGGCCAGTGGGTCAAGCCACTCGGCATCCTCGAGGCGGGTGACAAGCTCAAGTGCGGGCAACGGTTTCATGTGTCCTCCCTTACCCCGATTACCGCAATCCACTCAGCGCCAAATACCTGTCTTGGGAAGAGGTACGTCCGTCCCCTCTGCCCGCAGCTCACCGCAGCGGCGACCCCAGCACCGTGAACCGGTGGCCTCCCATTTCACCGGACAGCAGCGGCATCGCCTCGGCGATCGCGGCCCGCGTGCTGTCCAACTGCAGGGACGCCTGGTGGGCTTCAGCGGATTCCCATAGTTCCGAGACGAAAACGGTATCCGGCATGTCGGCGTTGACTCCCACCTCATACAGCAGGCACCCGGTTTCCTTCATCCCTGGTTTCGGCCGGAGCAGGATAGCCACCAGGGCGTCGCGCTGGCCGGGCTTGGTTCCGAGCATTCCCACATTCGCAAAGGTCATAGGGACAGTTTGCAGTGTGCGGCGGAGGCCGGAAAGGAGTAAAGCCGACCAGCGCCGGCGCAACGCTCGCCCAACTGCGCAGCTCACCCAACTGCACAGCTCAGGCCAAGTCCTGAATAAAGCTGGTAACTAGGGTGCTGTTCCCCCTAGCGCGCCCGCACGCAGCGGAGGATATTTTTAATACCGGATTCCAGTGAACGGAAGGATCCGGAGTCCACGCCACCCGCACTGCGGGGCGTGCTGTTTGAAATGGGACGGGCAGGCTGCTGCCACCACAATGGTTACTAAAACATGCTCAATTTTGGCGGCTTAGGGCTGCCCGCAAAGGTAAATCGCATCCTTTGAGGAGCAACAGGAAATGTCCAACACTCGAATTAAGAGGCCAACCGGGGCAAGGTTGGTCATGGTTCCGGTCCTTTCGCTGGGTCTGTTCGGGGGTTTACTGGCGATGGCTGCACCGGCCAACGCGGAAACAAGCCGCAACGGCTGTACCGTCGATCCCAAGGACCCGAAGGATCTCCGCGGCAACAAGGTCGATTTCAGGATCAAGGTGGATTGCGACGGCGGGAAGACCGTCCAGATCCGCCAACTGCGCTATGAAGACGACCGCGGTCCACGCCGCAGCGACGACTTCCTCGGCAGAACTGTGTTCACTGAGCAGTTTGATCGCCACGACGGCGCAAGGACCATTTCCAGCATTGACCATGTGCCCAACCTTGACCGCAGGGGTGCAGAAGAGGTCTACCACCTCGTCTCATTCCGAGTTGAGAACCACAACGGACACTGGTCCGACTGGACCGCATGGGAGAAGAGCGCCGTAGTGGAAGTGCACAGCGGCGGGAAGTGAGCCTCTTCCTCCCTTTAGCGGGGAGCCAAGGGCGCAGGCCTCTGGCTCCCCACTCTGGCCCTTCCCGAGCCGACAACGTACGACCCCAAACAATCACCACACCCCGTGGCGGCCCACCATCGTCCACCACGCTCAGTCTGCGGCGCCCAAGGTTCCTGCATGCACGACGGCGCCACTCGCCGTCGTATCTTCCTTCAACATCCAGCCCACCCGCTTGACCGTCCGCAGCATCACCGCGCTCTCGACAATTTCGATGCCGGGCACCTTTTGCTGCAGCGCCAGCTCGGCGGACATGACGTCCGCCAGCGTGTGCAGCCACATGATGATCACGAAGTTGGTAGGTCCGGTGGTGGAGGCGCTCAGCCGCACGTTGCTGATAGCGCGGATCTCTGCGGCAGCTGCCTCGTGCTGGCCCGCCGGGACGTTCACGAACCATTGGCAGGTCACCGGAAACGAGGAATAGCGCTGGGCGATTTCGCAGCGGAAGGACAGGATGCCGCTGGCCAGCACACGGTTCAGCTGGCGCTGCACGGTGGCGGGATGGCGGCCAAGGGCGCGGGCAATCCCGGCTGCTGTGGCACGGCCATCCCTCGCCAGGAACGGCAGCAGGTCAAGATGGCTCTGCGGAAGCTGTCCGGCCACCTGCGCTGCCTCCGGGCCTGTCGACGGTACCAGCGTCCGCAGCGTGGCCAGCTGCGAACGGCTGAGGACATTCAGCCGCCAGTCGTCGCCACTGCTGTGCAGCCGGGTGCACAGGGCCACCTGGTATTTGGTCAGCCCGTCAATGGTTTTCAGGCGTGAAACCACCCGCTCGCTGAATTCCTCGAGCGAGCGGGTAATGACCGTCAGCATCAGGTCCCGGTTGCTCGCCGCTTCCTCCACGGTAACGATCTCCGGCACAGCGGCCAATTGCGCCGTGACGCTGTCCCGCCGGTTCATCTCGCAGTCGACGGCCACGTAGGCGAGGAGCATCTGCCTGGGGTCGCCCGCCAGGTGCGCGGTCACCCACGCGGCGCCGTGCGAGGCCAGCCGGTCCCAGCGGGCCGCGAGGCTGGTCGCGTGCACGTCCAATACTTTGGCGGCATCAGCCCAGCCAAGCCTCGGCGAGGCCTGCAGGACCTGAATCAGGGCAAGATCATCCTCGCTGAGCTCCATCAACGCCTCCCTTCGTAATGCATGAATCGTGCCGTCTTCGGGCAGTTACAGGATAATTCCAGCCCTTTTCACGAATGTGAACCGCGCCACTTCAGAATAGTCCCCAAGCCCTGATGCCCATGACAAGGAGTGACACGTGCCCATTACCGAGGACGCCAAGGACCTGCAGGATGATTTGGTCCGCCTGCGCCATGACCTCCACCGGCAGCCTGAGATCGGCCTCCACCTCCCGCGGACCCAGGATAAGGTCCTTGAGGCGCTGGACGGACTCCCCTTCGAGATCACCCTGGGCAAAGAGACGACGTCGGTCACCGCGGTCCTGCGTGGCGGCCACCGGAATGCCGGCCAGCGCCCCGCCGTCCTGCTCCGCGCCGACATGGATGGGTTGCCCGTCCAGGAGAAGACGGGTGTCCATTTCACGTCGCAGGCTGACGGCGCCATGCACGCCTGCGGCCACGACCTGCACACGTCCATGCTCGCCGGAGCTGCCACCCTCCTGGCTGAGAAGAGGCACCAACTCCAGGGCGACGTCGTCCTTATGTTCCAGCCTGGCGAGGAGGGCTGTGATGGTGCCAGTTACATGCTCCGGGAAGGCGTCCTGGACGCCGCCGGCCCGCGTGTCCAGGCAGCCTATGGCATGCACGTGTTCTCCTCACTGGAGCCGCACGGCACCTTCTGCACCAAGCCCGGCGTCATGCTCAGCGCCTCGGACGGGCTGGAAGTCACCGTGCTCGGCGCCGGCGGCCATGGTTCGGCACCGCACTCCGCGAAGGATCCCGTCACTGTGGCCGCAGAGATGGTGACGGCCCTGCAGGTGATGGTCACCCGGCAGTTCAACATGTTCGATCCCGTGGTCCTGTCGGTGGGCGTGCTGCACGCCGGGACCAAGCGGAACATCATCCCGGAGTCGGCCCGCATCGAGGCAACCATCCGGACGTTTTCCGAAGCGTCACGCCTGAAGATGATGGAGGCCGTGCCCCGCCTGCTCAAGGGGATCGCTGCCGCGCACGGCGTGGAGGTCGACGTGGACTACCTGCAGGAGTACCCCCTCACCATCACCAGCGAGGATGAAACACATACCGCGGAGAAAGTGATCACCGAGCTTTTCGGCGAGCGCCGCCTCTCGCGCTGGGCCACCCCGCTCAGCGGCTCCGAGGACTTCTCCCGTGTACTGGCCGAGGTGCCCGGCACTTTCGTGGGGCTCAGCGCCGTCGCACCCGGCGCCGACCACGCCGACTCGCCGTTCAACCACTCGCCGTACGCAACATTCGACGACGCCGTGTTGGCGGACGGGGCCGCACTCTACGCGGAACTGGCCATCTCGCGGCTGGCCGCGCTGTCACGGGCCGTCTAAGGGCCCCTCTCCCCTAACCGGCAGCAGCGCCGCTGCCCTTCCCACAGACCAACCGACCAGGAAGAAATCCATGTCCGTTGCAGTAAGCAAGCCCCACACTGGACGCATGTCCACGGCCAAGACCATCATCGGCACCGGCATCGGCAACGCCGTTGAGTGGTACGACTGGGCCATCTACGCCACGTTCACCCCCTTCATCGCCAGCCAGCTGTTCAGCAAGGCGGACCCGGCGTCGGCGGTGCTGTCCACCTTGGCGATCTTCGCCGTCGGCTTCGTGGCGCGGCCCTTCGGCGGCTTCCTCTTCGGCTGGATCGGCGACAGGGTGGGCCGGAAGACGTCGATGACCTTCGCCGTCGGCCTTGCCTCGCTGGGCAGCCTGATGATCGGCATCGCCCCCACGTTCGCCAGCGTCGGCGCGTTCGCGTCCCTGATGCTGTTGGTGGCCCGGCTGGTGCAGGGGCTGGCGCATGGCGGCGAGCTGCCGTCGTCGCAAACGTACCTCTCCGAGATGGCACCCAAGGAGCACCGCGGCTTCTGGGCCACCTTGATCTACACCTCTGGCACCGTGGGCATCCTGTTCGGCACGCTGCTGGGCGCCGTCCTGAACATGGCGCTGAGCACGGAGGCGATGAACGCGTGGGGCTGGCGCATCCCGTTCCTGATCGGGGCAGCCATGGGCCTGTACGCGCTGATCATGCGCTCGCGCCTGCATGAAACCGAGGCGTTCCAGGACGAGGCCGTCACCGCCAAGCGGGCCCCGATCTGGCCACAGATCGTCCAGTACCGCAAGCAGGCCATGCAGGTGATCGGGCTGACCGTGGGCCTGACCGTGATCTACTACATCTGGGGTGTGGTGGCACCAAGCTACGCCACCACCGCCCTGAAGATCGACCGCGGCGAGGCGCTGTGGGCAGGCGTGATCGCGAACATCGTCTTCATCGCTGCACTGCCGGTCTGGGGCAAGCTGTCCGACCGGATCGGCCGCAAGAAGGTGCTCTGGGCCGGTGCCATCGGTTCGGCAGTGCTGCACTTCCCCATGACCTGGCTGCTGAAGGACTCCGCCTGGCAACTGGCCGTCAGCATGTCCGTGATGCTGGTCTTCGTGGCCGCGAGCGCCGCCATCGTGCCGGCTGTGTATGCCGAACTGTTCCCCACCTCGATCCGCACCGTCGGCGTGGGCGTCCCCTACTCCATCTGCGTGGCCGTGTTCGGCGGCACCGCCCCCTACCTGCAGCAGTGGCTGGGCTCTTCCCTCGGGGCGCCGCAGGTCTTCAACGTGTACGCAGTGCTGCTGCTGGTGGTCAGCGCGGCGTTCGTGTTCACGATTCCCGAGACGAAGGGCAAGGACCTGACCCACTAGTCTTTCCCGCTGACAAGAGGTCCCCGGCGCACTGCTGAACTGCTGCGCCGGGGACCTCTGTTGTACGAAACTTAGTGCGCGCCGATCCGCCGGGCTTCGCGGACCGCTGCTTCCGATCCCTTCTTCCAGGGTTTGCCATGGCCTGGCAACAGGATGGTGGCCCCCGTCGCGGCGATAGCGTCCAACGATGCGAGCGCCTGTCCTGTGTCCTTGGTGGCGGCGGACGCCACGATCTGCGGGCCCGCCTTCCCGGTGTAGGGGTCCAGCGTCACCAGGGCGTCGCCGGTCAGGAGGACACCGCGGCCCGGCAGGTGCAGGATGCAGTGCCCGTCCGTGTGGCCGGGAGTATGGACGACGTCGGGACGGCCGGTCAGTGCGTCCGCCACTCCGGTGCCCAGCGGCTGCGTGTCGGCGATGCCTTTCACGGCCAGCGCACCTGCCGCTGCCATGCTGCCGAGCCGCGGCAGGGACCTGGGGTGGGTCACGGGGTAGAGGAAGCGGTTGCGCTGGGGCTTGTAGCGGTAGGGGTGTGCCGCCAGCCGGGCGTCCCCGGCGTGGACCAGCACGGGGATTCCCCATTGCCGGCGGGCGCGCAGTGCGAAGCCGACATGGTCGAAATGGCCGTGGGTGAGGACCAGCGCTTTGACGTCCTGGGGGCGCCGGTTCCGTTCCTCCAGGAGCTGCGTCAGCATCAGCCACATGCTGGGCAGACCTGCGTCCACCAGGGTCACCCCATGGTCGTCCTCGATCACGTAGCAGTTGACGTTCGCGTGGGTTATGAGGTGGACGCCATCTGCGACGTTGGGAACGATCATGCCGGAACTCCAATCGGATGGGCAAAGGACTTTCGTTGCTGCACGAAAGGAAGGTACCCAGCAACGGCAGGCCTGAAGCTCCGGCCGGTTACCTAACCATCCCTAGGCAGCAGTGGGAAGCACCAGCAGGTAGCCGGCGGCCAGTCCGCTGCTCCACCGCCGCGGTTCGCGGACCACGAACTGTGTGGCCAACTGCTCCGGCGCGAGCAGCGCATTCGGTGCCGGCGACGGGCCCCACTGGCCACTGCCGTAGGGGTAGAGCGGGTCGAGGACATGGATGCCGGTGACTGAAAAATCCGGGAACTGGTGCGGATCGCCCACCGACTCGAATCCGCTCATCACCCAGGCGTGGCGGCCACTCCACATCACCAGGCCCACCGGCCTGCCCGTCTCCGCAATGGCACGGGCCGCCGTCCGCAGTGCTTCTTCATAACCCGGGACGCTGACCACCTGGTACGGCCCCATTCCCGCCTCCGTCAGCGCCTGCGCCCACCCGAAGGGATTTGCGCCGTTGAAGGAGTCGGACGATCGCGCCCTCGCCATCTCCCACAGTTCGTTCTGCTGCGCGCGGTCAGCCCAGGTGCCACCGCCGGTGTCGTCAATCAGGTTGTGTGCCATCTGGATGCTCGCCGCCACGCACCAGTCGAAGGTGTACTGCGGAACAAAGTCCCCCTCCCGGTACAGATTGAGGGCGAAAGGCTGGGGTACCGGAGCAGGAGCTGCAGCGGTTGTGGGGGCCGGCGCCTGGACAGGAACAGGTGCCGGCGAGGCCGTTGCCGTTGCGGTGGCGGCGGGTGAAGCGGCCGGAGGCTCAATAACAGCCTGCCCGGGGCCTGCCGCGGGCGTACAACCGGCAACGAATCCGGCCAAGGCAACGAGCCAGGCCAGAAGCCGGAGGCGGGCAGCGGTCATGATCGCTCCAGTCCATTCATGTTGAGCGGGCGTACCTGCTACCAGTCTCCTGCCCGGGCCTCCCCTTGACTACCCCACCCCACCTTCCCTACACTTTTCATAAAGCAGAATCTAAATTCCACAAAGCGGAAAAAGACGCAAGCCGCCCGCCAAGGGAAGATAGATCAAAGCCCCTCCCCCGGAAGGACCTACGATGACGTACACAGTGAACTGCTCCATCCTCCTCACGGAGCTGCCCCTGCTCGAGCGCCCCGCCGCCGCCAAGGCAGCAGGCTTCGACGCCGTCGAGTTCTGGTGGCCCTTCGAAACCTCAGTCCCGGCGGACAGCGAAATCACCACGTTCGAGAACGCCATCACGGAAGCAGGCGTCCAGCTCACGGGCCTGAACTTCAACGCCGGCAACATGCCCGGCGGCGACCGCGGCCTGGTCTCCTGGAAGGGACGCTGCTCCGAGTTCAAGGACAACATCGACGTCGTGGCCGGCATCGGCGGGCGCCTGGGTTGCAAGGCCTTCAACGCCCTCTATGGCAACCGGCAGGACGACTTCACCCCGGAAGAGCAGGACGAGCTGGCCATCAAGAACCTGGCGGCAGCGGCCGAAGGCGTGGCGCGCATCGGCGGCACCGTTCTCCTGGAGCCGGTGAGCGGCGCACCCAAGTACCCACTCCTGACCGCCAATGACGCCCTCCAGGCCATCGCCCGCGTCAAGGAGGAAGCCGGCGTCGGCAACATCAAACTCCTCGCCGACTTCTACCACCTGGCAGTCAACGGCGACGACGTCCAGGCTGTCATCGAAAACCATGCCAAGGACTTCGGCCACATCCAGATCGCCGACAACCCCGGCCGCGGCGCCCCCGGTACCGGCACCCTCCCGCTGGGCGAATGGATCGCCCGCAGCCGCGAACTCGGCTACGAAGGCTATATCGGCCTCGAGTACAAGGAACCGGGGGAAACGGCCTTCAGCTGGGCCATCCGCGAGCACGCCGCCAAATAATCCCCACCCGCCCAACTGGCTCGCAGTTGTTGTCGTTTTGAGCCCTCAAAACGACAACAAATGCGAGTGAGTTGGGGAACCACGCACAGACTTTCAGGAAGAGAACCATCATGAGCAACGTTGCAGTCATCGGACTCGGAATCATGGGCCTGCCCATGGCCATCAACCTGGTCAAGGCCGGCCACAACGTCACCGGCTTCAACCGCAGCCAGGACAAGATCGACAAGCTGGTCTCCGAAGGCGGCAAGGGCGCCTCCAGCATCGCGGACGCCGTCAAGGATGCCGACGTCGTCATCACCATGGTGCCGGACTCCCCCGACGTCGAGGGCGTTGTCAGCGGCAAGGACGGCGTCTTCGCCAACGCCAAAAAGGGCGCCCTGTGGATCGATGCCTCGAGCATCCGCCCCGACGTCGCGGTCCGCCTCTCGGAAGAAGCCCGTGAAGCCGGCATCCGCCCCCTCGACGCCCCGGTCTCCGGCGGCGAACAGGGCGCCATCGACGCCGTCCTGTCCATCATGGTGGGCGGCGACAAGCAGGACTTCGACGACGCCCAGGACGTCCTGAACGCCGTCGGCAAGACCATCGTCCACGTCGGCCCGTCCGGCTCCGGCCAGACCGTCAAGGCTGCCAACCAGCTGATCGTGGCCGTCAACATCGAGGTCCTCGGCGAAGCCATCGCGTTCCTTGAGGCCTACGGCGTGGACACCGACGCCGCCCTCAAGGTCCTCGGTGGCGGCCTGGCCGGCTCCAAGGTCCTGGACCAGAAGGGCCAGAAGATGCTGGACCGCAACTTCGACCCCGGCTTCCGGCTCGCCCTCCACCACAAGGACCTGGGCATTGTCACCGCCGCCGCCCGCGAAGCCAACGTCGCCATCCCCCTCGGCGCCGTCGCCGCCCAGCTCGTCGCCGCCACCGTCAACCAGGGCGACGGCGCACTGGACCACTCCGGACTCTTCAAGCAGGTCCTGCAGCTCAGCGGCAGGAAGTAGCCACTCCCGGCGCAGCCGGGACAAAAGCGCGGACACAAGCACCTAAGCAGGGAGTCCGCCGTCGTGAATTACGACGGCGGTTCCCTCACTACACCCAAAAACACCCAGACTTCGCCCCGCAGGGGCAAAACAAGGAGCACCCCATGAGCAAGATGCGTACCGTTGATGCAGCGGTGGCCATCCTGGAAAAGGAAGGCGCCATCGAGGCGTTCGGCCTGCCAGGCGCGGCCATCAACCCCTTCTACTCCGCAATGCGCGCCCACGGCGGCATCCGCCACACTCTGGCCCGCCACGTTGAAGGCGCCAGCCATATGGCCGATGGCTTCAGCCGCGCCAAGGACGGCAACATCGGGATCTGCATCGGTACCTCCGGGCCCGCCGGCACGGACATGATCACCGGCCTGTACGCCGCCTGGGCCGATTCCATCCCCATGCTCTGCATCACCGGCCAAGCACCGGTAGCCAAGCTCCACAAGGAAGATTTCCAGGCCGTGGACATCGAGTCCATCGCCAAACCCGTCACCAAGATGGCCATGACCATCCTGGAGCCCGGCCAGGTTCCCGGCGCCTTCCAGAAGGCCTTCCAGCTGATGCGGTCCGGCCGCCCGGGCCCGGTGCTGCTGGACCTGCCCATCGACGTGCAGATGGCCGAGATCGAATTCGACATCGACACCTACGAGCCGCTGCCCGTTGAGAAGCCCAAGGCCTCCCGCAAGCAGCTGGAGAAGGCCCTCGACATGCTCCTCGCCGCCAAGCACCCGCTGATCGTGGCCGGCGGCGGCATCATCAACGCCGGCGCCTCCGCCCAGCTGGTGGAACTGGCCGAGACCCTCAACGTGCCGGTCATCCCCACCCTGATGGGCTGGGGCACCATCCCGGACGACCACCAGCTCATGGCCGGCATGGTGGGCCTGCAGACGTCCCACCGCTACGGCAACGAGAACTACCTGCAGTCCGACTTCGTGATCGGCATCGGCAACCGCTGGGCCAACCGCCACACCGGCGGCCTGGAAACCTACACGGCAGGCCGCAAGTTCGTGCACATCGACATCGAGCCCACGCAGATCGGCCGCGTGTTCTCGCCGGACCTGGGCATCGCGTCCGACGCCGGCGCGGCGCTGGCAGGGCTGGTTGAACTCGCCAAAGAGCGCAAGGCGGCCGGGTCCCTGCCGGACTACAGCGCCTGGGTTGCCGGATGCCAGGACCGCAAGGCATCCCTGCACCGCAAGACGCACTTCGAGAACATCCCCATCAAGCCGCAGCGCGTGTACGAGGAGATGAACAAGTCCTTCGGCCGCGACACCACCTACGTGTCCACCATCGGCCTGTCGCAGATCGCCGGCGCCCAGATGCTGCACGTGTTCGGCCCGCGAAAGTGGATCAACGCCGGCCAGGCAGGGCCGCTGGGCTGGACCGCCCCGGCCGCGCTCGGCGTCGCCCGTTCCAACCCGGACCAGACCGTGGTGGCCCTCTCCGGTGACTACGACTTCCAGTTCATGATCGAGGAACTGGCCGTGGGCGCGCAGTTCAACCTGCCGTACATCCACGTGGTGGTGAACAACTCCTACCTGGGCCTGATCCGCCAGTCCCAGCGCGGGTTCAACATGGAACAGAACGTGTCCCTGGCATTCGAAAACATCAACAGCTCTCACCTGTCCGAGGACACCCGCGGCTACGGCGTGGACCACCTGAAGGTGGCCGAAGGCCTGGGCTGCAAGGCCGTCCGCGTGGAGGACCCCAATGACCTCGCCGCCGCGTTCGACAAGGCCAAGGCCCTGATGGGCGAGTTCCAGGTTCCCGTGGTGGTGGAAGTGATCCTGGAAAAGGTCACCAACATCTCCATGGGTGTGGAAATCAACGCCGTGAACGAGTTCGAGGAACTGGCGGAATCCGCCGCCGACGCTCCCACTGCCATCCTGGCCCTGCAGGCCTAACCATGCGCGTGGTTATTGCCCCGGACAAGTTCAAGGGTTCGCTGTCGGCCCCGGAGGTGTGCAGGCACCTGGAAAAGGGCCTGCAGCGGGGTGCCGGCGGAAACCTGGATATTATCCGGATTCCGGTGGCCGACGGCGGCGAGGGCACCCTCGATGCTGCCGTCGGCTCCGGCTTCACCCGCCGCACGGCAACGGTCGCCGGGCCAACCGGACAGCCGGTGGAAGCGGACTTCGCCGTCCGGGGCCACGAAGCCGTGATCGAGATGGCGACGGCGTCCGGGCTCGCCCTGGTGCCAAGCGTCCAGACTGGCGGCCGTCCGGATTCGGCGGATGCCACCACGGCCACCAGCCTTGGCACGGGCCAGCTCATCCGGGCAGCGCTCGACGCCGGCTGCCGGAGGATCGTGCTCGGGGTGGGCGGCAGTGCCAATACCGACGGCGGCGCGGGGCTCCTTCAGGGCCTTGGCGCCAGGTTCCTGGACAGCAGGAACAACGAAATCGCACCGGGCGGGGCCGCCCTGGCAAACCTGCACAGCATCGACTTCACGGATTTCGAGCCCCGCCTGGTGGACACCCGCTTTGTGCTGGCATCCGACGTGGACAACCCGCTGCTGGGCGCCCAGGGCGCCCCGGCGGTGTTCGGGCCACAGAAGGGTGCCACACACCAAGACGTCGGCATGCTCGACGCCGCCCTGGCCAGGTTTGTCGAAGTCCTGGCCAGGGAAATCGGATTCCGCGCCGTCAAGGCCGCCGAAGCTCCCGGAGCCGGAGCAGCCGGCGGCGTGGGCTACGCCGCCATCGCCGTCCTGGCCGCAACGCGGCGGCCGGGCATCGACGTCGTTCTTGGATTCACGGGGCTGGCGGACCGGCTGGAGGGCGCCGACCTGGTGATCACGGGCGAAGGCAGCCTGGACGAACAAAGCCTGCTGGGCAAGACGCCGATGGGTGTTGCCCGCGCCGCGGCGGCGCAGGGCGTTCCCGTCGTCGCTGTCTGCGGCCGGACCACCCTGGACCCTGACCAGGCCGTGGCTGCCGGGTTCGAGGATATTTATCCTTTGACGTCGCTCGAAACCGATGTAAACAGGTGCATAGCAGAGGCAGGGCCGCTGCTGGAGCAGCTGGGCACCCAGATCAGTGCGGGGCTGGCGGCCAACAGGCCTGCCGCCGCAAGTACCAAGGAGGACCTCCGTGTCTGAAGAACGTTTTGACCTCGTCATCCGGGGCCGGCGCATCCTGACCACCGCCGGCATTGCACCCCGCGAGGTGGGCGTCCGCAACGGCAAGATCGTGGCTATCGAACCCCTCGGCAACGGTCTCGCCGGCGCCGAAGTCATCGACCTCGCGGACGATGAAACCCTGCTCCCGGGCCTGGTGGACACCCACGTCCATGTCAATGAGCCGGGCCGCACCGAGTGGGAGGGCTTCGCCTCCGCCACCCGCGCTGCCGCGGCCGGCGGCGTCACCACCATCATCGACATGCCGCTGAACTCCGTCCCGCCCACCACCACCGTTGAAAACCTCAAGCTCAAGCGCGAAGTGGCCGAGGACCAGGCGTTCATCGACGTCGGGTTCTGGGGCGGCGCCATCCCGGGCAACAAGGCAGACCTGCGTCCCCTGCACGACGAAGGCGTGTTCGGCTTCAAGTGCTTCCTCCTGCACTCCGGCGTGGACGAGTTCCCGCACCTGGACGCGGACGAGATGGAAGAGGACATGGCCGAACTGAAGTCCTTCGACTCGCTCATGATCGTCCACGCCGAGGACTCGCACGCCATCGACCGGGCACCCCACCCCGGCGGCGACCACTACCAAACCTTCCTGGCCTCCCGCCCCCGCGGCGCGGAGAACAAAGCCATCGCCGAGGTCATCGAACGGGCCCGCTGGACCGGCGCGCGTGCGCACATCCTGCACCTGTCGTCGTCGGACGCCCTGCCCATGATCGCCTCGGCAAAGCGCGACGGCGTGAAGCTCACCGTGGAAACGTGCCCGCACTACCTCACACTGATGGCGGAGGAAATCCCGGACGGCGCCACCGCCTACAAGTGCTGCCCGCCCATCCGCGAAGCCTCCAACCGGGAACTGCTGTGGCAGGGCCTGCAGGACGGCACCATCGACTGCATCGTCTCGGACCACTCCCCCTCCACGCTGGATCTGAAGGACCTCGAGAACGGCGACTTCGCCGTGGCCTGGGGCGGGGTCTCCTCGCTCCAGCTGGGCCTGTCCCTGATCTGGACCGAAGCCCGCCACCGCGGCATCCCGCTGGAACAGGTGGTGTCCTGGATGGCGGAACGGCCAGCCAACCTGGCCCGGCTCACCAACAAGGGCCAGCTGGCCCTGGGCTACGACGCCGACTTCGCCGTCTTCGCCCCGGACGAGGCGTTCGTGGTGGACGTATCCAAGCTCAAGCACAAGAACCCCATCACCCCGTACGACGGCAAGGCCCTGTCCGGCGTTGTCCGCAAGACCTTCCTCCGCGGCGCCGTAGTGGACGGCCAGACCCCCACGGGCAGGCTGATCCGCCGCGGCGGCGTATAAGGGCCCGCCATGGCAGTGGAAGCCCACTATCCGGGGGCGCGGCCAGGATTTGTTTCACACAAGGCCGCCGCCCGAGGCCTGGCCGTTTGGGTTGTTCCAGCCGAAGGAACCAGCCCCGAACTCCTGCGCCACGCCGCCCACATGGTCCTCCAACGGGCCCTCGAAACTGCTCCGGAGGCGGAAGTCCATTGGCCTGCCGCCGGAGCCCCCACGTCCGGGGTCTCCGCCAGCGCGGAAGGAGCCGCAGCCGACTCCTCTCGCGTTCCTTCCGCGGCGAAGAACCCCGGCGCAACCGCGGCCGACGGCGGCACACGCCTGCCGCCGTCGGCCGGCCCCGTCAGCCGGGTCGCCGTGGACCTCGCCGCCGACTCCGTCCTGCTGGACGGCAGGCCGGTGGCGCTGACCGGCGTCGAATACAAAGTGCTGCGCTACCTGGTGACGCACCTGTCCCGCACGGTAGGCCGCGAGGAACTGCAGGAGTTCCTGGAATCGCTGGCTTTCCCCGGCGCCACCGCCCGCTCCATCGACGTGTATGTGGGCAGGATCCGCAAGAAACTGGGCAATGCCCGCCATGCCGTGGCCACCGTCCGCGGCGGCGGCTACCAGTTTGTGCCGGGCCCGCACGCCGCCGTTCGGGGTCCTGCGGAATACTGCATATGACGCGCTGGTTTGTATGAGTAAGCGGCCACCCGCTTCACTGGATGTTTGGCCATCACTGACCGAGTCTTACAAAGGAACGCCATGAGCCCCACCCTGACCACCAAGCTTCAGCCCGGCACCCCGGCTCCTGAGTTCACCCTCCGGGACGCCCAGGGCCGCGAGACCTCTTTGGCCGATTACCGCGGCAAGAACGTCATTGTCTACTTCTACCCGAAGGCCGCAACCCCCGGCTGCACCACCGAAGCCTGCGACTTCCGCGACAGCCTGGCCTCCCTGCAGGGCAAGGGCTACGAGGTAGTGGGCGTCTCCCCCGACGCCCAGGAAGCCCTGGCCGGCTTCAGCGGCGACTTCTCGCTCACCTTCCCGCTGCTCTCCGACCCCGACCACGCGGTTGCCCTGGCCTACGGCGCCTGGGGCGAAAAGCTGGTCCACGGCGAAATCCACGAGGGCATTGTCCGCTCCACGGTTGTGGTGGACCCCGAAGGAAACGTCACCCTGGCCCAGTACCAGGTGCAGGCCGACGGCCACGTCGCACGCCTCAAGGAAGCCCTGGGACTCTAGACCCGCCATCACTTCCTGCAGCTTTTCCACGGACGCCCCGGCACATAATGCTGGGGCGTCCGGTGTTTAATTCGCAGGTTCTGCCGCCACCTGCGCATACGACGCAGAAACCCGGCGGTAGACCGGGGCCAGGAAGGCCAGCAGTGCCGCCGCGATCATGATGATCCCGGCCACCAGGAACACCAGGGCGATGCCGCGCGAGGTGCCCTCACCCAGCAGCGGTGCCAGGGCGGCGGCACCGTCCGCGGACCGCGTGTACGGAATGATCCAGAACTGGGCGATGGGGGCGATGACGAACGCCGTGACCGGTGCCGCCGCGGATTCGAAGGCCATGGCGAAGCCGAAGACGCGTCCCTGCCGCTCCAGCGGCACCACCCGCTGGATGACGGTCTGCTCTGCCGCTTCCACGAACGGGACCAGCACCAGGTAGAGCCAGATCCCCAGGATGTAGAGCCACGCCCACTCCCGCAGCGTGAAGACCGCGCCGAGCACCCCCATGGCTGCCACCGCGATCAGCAGGGTCCGCAAAGGGTTGGCGCCGAGCCCGAACTTGCCGATCAGGGCACCGCCGATGATGAACCCTGTGGATCCAACCGCAAAGACAGCACCCCACATCTCCACGGAGAACATCTCCAGCCCGTACGGATCCATCAGTGCCATGTAGACGCCGCCGATGAAGTTGTTGAACGTGGAAAACACGATCAGCGCGAACAACCCCGAGATGGCCAGCACGGCCGTAAATGAGCCCCGAAGGTCAAATCCCCCGTGCGCGTCCGATGCCGCCACGTGCAGCTCCTCCGGCATTCGAAGGGCGAGCAGGTGCGCCGCGGCCAACGCTGTGAGCACCAGCGCGACGGCGATGGTCCACCCCATGCCCAACAACCCGACTGACAGCCCGGACAGCAAAGAGGTGACGATGAACATCAGCCCCTGCACCATCCCCACCAGCCCGTTGGCATTGGCCCGCCGCTCCGGTTCGATGAGGATGGTCACCGTGGTGGACAGGGCGATGTTCCGCAGGTTCTCCACCACGGCGCCGACCAGGATGATCAGGGTGAAGATCCAGAACCACGGCTGCCCCAGGTCGAGAAGGGACGGGGCAGGGGTCAGCAGGAACATCACCCCGGACAGCACGAACATGACCAGGGTGAAGGCGGCGGCGAACCGCATCACGGCCAGCTTCCGGTAACGGTCAACGAAGGTGCCGAAGCTGATGCTGGACAGGGCAATCAGCAGCATGTAGGCGCCGCCCACCACCCCGGTGGCGATCACGTTGCGCGTCTCCAGGTACAGCCAGAACGTGAGCGCGAACCACAGGTAGCTGGTGGTGATGTTGGCCAGCGCGGTGTTGACCAGGATTCCGGCGAAAGTGCGGGAGCGTTCGGCCGGCGTTCGCACGGAGGCCGTGACGCTGTCCGGATCCGCGGCAGCACTGCCCGGTTCCTGCTGGGTCATGCGTCCCAGTGTAGTGAGGTGCTCCGGGGGCCGACAGGGTGGAAACTAGGCTGGTCAGGCAGGAAGGCTTAGCATCGGGAAAGGGACGACCATGGCCGACGGGATGGATGAGGAGATTCTGCACGCCGGGGCGGACCCCCGCCTCCTGTTGTTGTTGGCCTCGATCTTCAGGACTGGTCCGGACGCAACCGTGGAGCTCACCGTCGTGGTTGAGGGCGCAGTCATTTCCGGATCAGTCGTGTCCGAGCACGCGTGGATACGGCGGCAAAATGACCAGGTCCGGATCGGCAGCCCGGCCATCGCCGCCGCCTTGGACGCCTGGGAGCCGGCAGCGGAATGGCACCAGCCTTATCTCCATTTCCTGGGTCCCGAACTGGTTTCAGCGGGAGGCAGGGTGCCGTTGCAGGCCACCAGGGTTGACGTCCGCAAAGTTGCCGCGTGGAGCATCGGCCGGGTCCCGGGCGACTGACACAGACCGGCTACTAGGATCGGAGCATGGCCATTGAGGTGCGTCCGGCCACGGACTTCGAGGACGTCAAAACACTGGTGGGGCCCAAGCGGCCGGACGCCACCGTCTGCTGGTGCCTGAGCTATCGCATACCCTCGAAACAGAACGTGGCGCTGCGGGGCGAAGAGCGCGGGGAACTCGTCAGGCAGCTGGTCACCCAGGATCCGCCTCCAGGCGTTATGGCGTACGACGGCGGCGCACCAGTCGGGTGGGCCGCCGTCCACCCGCGTGCGGACACCAGTTTTGCCCGGAACCGGCGGATCCCCCACGTGGATGAGCAGGACGCCTGGTCGGTGTGGTGCCTTCGCGTCCGGCCCGGTCACCGGGGCAAGGGGATCTCGCACCACCTCCTGGCCGGCGCCGTCGCCATGGCCCGCTCCTATGGGGCGCCCGTGGTCGAGGGCTATCCCGTGGACAACGGCGGCCACAAGGTAGACCTCACCATGGCTTATGTGGGAACCCGCAAGCTTTTCGAGGATGCAGGCTTCACCAAGGCGGCGGACACAACCTCAGTGCTCAACGGCTTCCCCCGGGTGCTGATGCGGCTGCAGCTGGCATGACCGGGCAGCCCGGAACTACAGCCCACCGGTGACACCGCAGCTTTGGCGCTACTTCCGGCGCCAGTACTTGCCCCAATCGACTTCCATGGCCCACAACGCAAGCAGCATCGCGTCCATGGTCATGAGTCCCGCCATCAGGTACGACCAGCCCAGCAACAAACTCACAGCAATCTCCTGACTATCCCCCAGCCAATCGATTGCTGCTAAGTGTGGCACCTACAGGGCCGCTACGGAATGCCCTCCGCCCGCAGTCTTTAAAAGGGCCTCAAGCCTGTGGTGCGCCTCGGTCTCCAGCTTGAGCCGGTGGGTGAGCCTTTCCACCTGCCTGGACATGTCCTCCCCCACCTGCAGCCGGTCCCCGGGCCAACTCGAGACCTCCCTCGATTCGGACAGCGCATGCTCGAGTTCCCTGGCAGCGGACCGCACTTTCCGGGAGTGGAAGAGGACGCGAAGCAGCGCCCTGGCTTTGTCCATCCCGTTCCTCTTAACGTGTTCCATTGGCTTCCCCGCCTTCCGCAAGCCGTACAGCTTCCGTGCGGATCGTCGTCGTACCCTGTTACCTGGAAAGCTGCTGTGTTTCTTCGAGTGTGACCGGCCTTCCTCAACGTCACGGCAAGCAGATGCCAAGATTTACGCAAGATCTGCTGAGCCAAGTCGTTTGGCCGCTTGACAGTGCCGTCCCGCCTGCTCTTGAATATTACGTATGCTGAAATAACAGTTCCATGATGCGGAAGCCAGCGGTAGGTGCGCAGGCGCCGGGCACTCCGGCATCCGCATAGCCGTCACCATGGATGCCAGCATGACCTCAAGGATTACGACCAGCATGAAGCTTGCCGAATTCAACATCGTGGACCAGGCCGCAGCCCATGCCGCCCTCCGGCCGTGCATCGACATCAGCCGCTGGGTGGAGGCGGTGGCCGGGGCACGCCCGTTCTCCAGCCGGGACGAGCTCCTGGATTTCGCTGCGCAGGCAGCCAACCCCTTCACTCCCGGCGAGGTGGAAGCCGCCATGGCCCACCACCCCCGGATCGGGGAACGCCCGACGGCGGCCAGCACCGAGGCGTCCATGTCCCGTTCGGAGCAGGCCGGGGTGGACCCCGCGGACGCGGATGCCGCGGAGGCGCTGGCGCGCGGGAACCGGGATTACGAGGAGAAGTTCGGCCGCGTGTTCCTGATCCGGGCAGCCGGACGCAGCGCGCAGGACATCCTGGCGGCCCTGAACCAGCGGCTCTCCAACTCCCCTGAGCAAGAAGACAGGATCGTGGCCCAGCAGCTGCGCGAAATCGCCGTACTGCGGCTCGAAGGACTGATCAGCGAATGAGCGTCTCCCACGTGACAACCCACATCCTCGACACCGGTGCCGGACGCCCGGCGGCAGGGGTCGCCGTCGTCCTGTCACGGAACGACGCCGGCACCTGGCGTGAGCTGGCAACTTCCAGCACCGACGCCGACGGCCGGGCCAAGGACCTGGGGCCGGAACAGCTGGAACCCGGGCATTACAAACTGAACTTTGCCACCGGCGCCTACTATGCGGGCCTGCAGACGCAGACGTTTTTCCCGGAAGTGGACCTGGTTTTCGAGGTTACCGGGCCCGAGCACTACCACGTTCCGCTGCTCCTGAGCCCGTTCGCCTACTCCACCTACCGCGGCAGCTAGCAGGTCATCCCGGGCTTCCGCAGCTCCACCCCCGTGCCCTAATGTCACGGCCATCACAGTAACCGGCATAGGATCAGGAAGTATGGCTCCTAAAAATGAACCGGAAATCGATACCGAGGCCGAGGGCGGCCAGTCCGGCGGGGTCCAGTCCGTTGAGCGCGCGCTGACCGTCCTGGAGATCCTGGCACGGGAGGGACATGCGGGCGTGAGCGAAATAGCCGAGGAAATGGGGATCCACAAGTCCACCGTGTCCCGGCTGATGGGTTCGCTGGTCACCCGCGAGATGGTCCATCAGAACAGTGAACGGGGCAAGTACCAGCTCGGTTTTGGAATCCTGCGCCTGGCCAGCTCCATACCCGGCCGCCTGAGCCTGGTCCGCGAGGCAAGGCCCGTCCTGGAGAGCCTGGCGGAAGAGTTCAAGGAAACCGTTAACCTGGCTGTCCTGCGCTCCAACTACGCCGTGAATGTGGACCAGGCCATGGGCCCCTCCACCCTGGCCACCTACGACTGGGTAGGAAGCCTGACCCCGCTGCACGCTACCTCCAGCGGCAAGGTCCTCCTGGCGGCGCTGGAGGCGGACGACCGTGAGCGGATCCTGAAGGAGACGGGCCTGGCTGCCCGCACCGCCCGCACGATAACCTCCCGCAAGGAGCTGGACGCCCAGCTGCTCGAGGTAGCGGCCAAGGGGTACGCGGTGGTGCGGGAGGAGTTCGAGATCGGCCTTAATGCCGTGGCCGTGCCCGTCTTTAACCACCAGGGCGTCGTGATCGGTGCCCTCAGCATTTCCGGGCCGGCATTCCGGTTCGACCCCGAGAAGATCCCGGGCCTGCTGGAAACCCTCAAGGACGCCGGACTCAAGGTCAGCGCCAACATGGGTTACACACGGCGCTGATAGCCCCCCAGAGTCACTTGGGTTTGGACGACACATTGCGCGTCAAGAGGGTTCGCCGTGCATGCCGTCCTTGACTTTGAAAGTGACGTACAGCACTCTTGTTGCTTAGCGCGAACTCTGTTGATCTTTGCGGAACACCTCCCCCATAGGGCTTAAGGCCCTGACACCGCTGGCGCACGCCCAGGCGGCAATTCCTCCCCGGATTGCGCTGCCCGCAGCCAGCACTAAACGCAAGCCCATGGACTAGCCAAAGGATCCGCTTTCATGGCCATAAACAGTGATCTAAGTTCCGCCAAGCCAAAAGTGCCGCCTTCAGAGGACGTTCCCCCCGAGCCATTGGACACCTATCAAGAGGAAGGGACGACGACCCTTCCCACAGTCAACGAACACGAGCAGATCCTGGAGGAACTGCGGCAGAGCAACAGGGAGCAGGCCGTCTCCCAGCGCCGCAACCGGAAGCTGACGCTGGACAAGGCGACGTTCGGCATAACAGGTGCCATCGCGCTGGCGTTCGTGGCGTGGGGGTTCCTCGACAAGGACGGCCTGGCCACCACTTCAAAGGATGCCCTGGACTGGGTCATGGAGTACACAGGCTGGCTCTTCATGGTCCTCGCGTCCCTGTTCGTCGTCTTCGTCCTGTGGTTGGCCCTGGGCAAGTTCGGCAACATTCCGCTCGGCAAGGACGGCGAGAAACCCGAATTCCGCACGGTGTCATGGATCGCCATGATGTTCGCCGCCGGAATGGGCATCGGCCTGATGTTCTATGGAGTGGCCGAGCCGCTGTACCACTTCGTCTCTCCCCCGCCCGGAACCGTTGACGGCCGCACCCCCGCAGCCATCCAGACGGCCATGGCCACCTCGATCTTCCACTGGACCCTGCACCCCTGGGCCATGTACGCGGTGGTCGGCATAGCCATGGCCTACGGCACCTACCGGCTGGGCCGCAGGCAACTGATCTCCGCTGCCTTCACCTCGCTGTTCGGCATCAGGACCGTAGAGGGGCCGGTGGGCAAGGTCATCAACATCCTGGCCATCTTCGCCACACTCTTCGGCACCGCCGCGTCACTGGGCCTCGGCGCCCTTCAGATTGGCAGCGGCTTCACCTCCAATGGGTGGACAGGCGAGATCGGAACTCCCGTGCTCGTGGGCATCGTGGCGATCCTGACAGCGTGCTTCATCGCGTCCGCCGTGTCCGGCATCAGCCGCGGGATACAGTGGCTGTCCAACGTCAACATGGTACTTGCGGTGGTCCTCGCCGTCATCGTGTTCGTGGCCGGCCCCACCCTCTTCATCCTCAACCTCATCCCCTCGGCGGTCGGCGACTACCTGAGGGACCTCGCGGAAATGTCGTCCCGGACCGAAGCGGTGGGCGATGAAGCCCTGCGCACCTGGATGTCCGGCTGGACCATCTTCTACTGGGCCTGGTGGATTTCATGGACGCCCTTCGTGGGCATGTTCATCGCCCGGATCAGCCGCGGCCGGACCATCCGGCAGTTCGTCACGGGCGTCCTGCTGGTCCCCAGCATTGTCAGCGTGATCTGGTTCGGCATCTTTGGCGGTACAGCCTTCCACATCCAGCAGGAAGCGGACAAGGCCGGTACGCCCGGCCTGATGACCGTTACCGACGGCAAGGCGACCATCGATTTTGACGGCGCCCTGTTCAACCTGGTGAAGAACCTCCCCTTGCCCGGATGGATGATTGCCGCCGTGATCGTCCTGGCCATGGTCCTGGTGGCGATCTTCTTCATCACCGGCGCCGACTCCGCCTCCCTGATCATGGCGTCGCTGAGCTCCAACGGCAGCTCCGACCCCAGGCGTGCGCTGGTCATTTTCTGGGGTGCCCTTACCGGCGCCGTGGCCGCCGTCATGCTTTTGGCCGGCGGTGACAAGCCTTCTGAGGCGTTGTCGGGCCTGCAGCGGATCACCATCGTCGCGGCACTGCCCTTCGTCATCGTCATGCTGCTGCTCTGCTTCGCCCTCACCAAGGACCTGCGCAGGGACCCCCTTTCCCTGCGCCGCCGGTTGGCGGACTCCGTGGTGGAACGGGCTATCCGCACCGGGGTGGAGCAACACCGGGGTGTCCAGTTTGAGCTTGTAACAAAGCATGAATGTGCCGAAGGGTGCACCCAAGGCGCAAACTGCACCGGCGCAGGTACGGACGTGGAAGAGCCGGAGCCGGAAAGGGCCGCCATGCGGTAGCAAGGTGGAACGCCTGGAGCCCCGGCGCGCACAGCGCCGGGGCTCCATCGTTTATTGCGTGCATTGGGAGCTGCGGCTCCGCGGGCGCCAGGGAGGGCTAAACCCAGATTTGGTAGCCCGATGACTTGTCGAAGATGCGCCGGGTGCTGATGCCCTCGGCGGCTATCCAGAGCACCGAGCCGTCTTCCGCAGCCTGGTCCACCACCCCGCTGGCCACGCGTTCCCCCTGCAACCACACTTCGACGCTGCGGCCGGGCAGTCGCGCCCAGTCGGCCCGGAGGCCGAGAGTCTTTTTCGACGTGCCGCCGCCCTTCCCATCGTGTTCGGGGTCAAGGTGGATGGCATCACGTGGGGCTTCAAGGGTTGCCTGGGAATTCACTGGTCACTCCGATCGGCGGCGCCGTCACCGCTGGAATCCATCACTGATATTTGATTGATATATCAATCTGGATCCGAGTATGGCCCAGGTCACACTGCATGTCAACGGCGCCCCGGCCCCCGTGGCACTAGGCCTTGAAAAGTGCCTCCCGGACCGCGCTTTCGAACCCGCTCACGTGGACGCGGGCAAGCTCCGCTGCCCGCTCCTCATCCCCGTCGATGACGGCGCGGAGCAGATCGAGGTGTTCACGGACATGGTGCGACAGGTCCGGCAGGCGGTCGATGACCATGCACCAAATCCGCGTTGCCAGGTTGTCGTAGCGGATCAGGATGTCTTCCAGGTGCGGGTTGGCAGCAGCGGCGTATATGCCCTGGTGCACCTGGGCATCTAGCTGGAGCGTTTCGGTCACGGTTGCCGCGGACACGTCGAACGCCTCAACCTTTTCGAGCGTGGCACGCAGCCCGTCGCGGACCGCAGGGGAAGCCACCCGTGCGGCACGCGCCGCTGCTAGGGGCTCAAGCTGGGCGCGGATCTCCGAAATAAAGGAAAGGTCGGTCACGTCCACCCGGGTAGCGAAGGTGCCACGGCGCGGGTAGGTCTTCACCAGCCGGTCCAGCTCCAGCCGCTTCAGGGCTTCGCGCACCGGAGTCCGCCCCACCCCTAGGTTCTTGGCCAGGAGCTCGTCATTCAGCAGCTCGCCGGGTTTGATTTCAAGGGTCAGCAACCAGTCGCGGATGCTCTCATAGGCGACGTCGGCCAGGGACTTCCGCCCCATATCCTCCGCCACCGCCAAAGCTTCGAATGCCATGCTGAGCCCCTTCTTCCCAACCAGAAAAAACTATTGACCTCGCCTATGGACCAGTATACGCTGGCATCCAATCTAATATATCAGTCCGTCGCTTTTGAATATATCTAGAAGGAGAAGGGTATGACCCTCATCGAAGCAGCCTCAGCAACCGTCACCCTGCCGGCGCTCAAGGAAGAGCAGGCGCAGAAGTTCGTGCTGACCCTTTCCTGCAAGGAGCAAGCAGGAATTGTGCAAGCCGTAACCACATTCCTGTTCGAGCGTGGCTTCAACATCGACGAGCACCAGCAGTTCGACGACAGCCTGCGGGAGACACTTCACCTGCGCACCGCATTCTCCGGCTCGCCCAACTACACGCCCGCCATGCTCGAGGAAGAGTTCGCAGGTATCGCCGGCCGGTTCGACATGAAGTTCAGCTTCCACGACCAGACCCCCAAGCGCGTCCTGGTCATGGTGTCCAAGTTCGGCCACTGCCTCAACGACCTCATCTTCCGCTGGCGGGGCGGCAGCCTTGGCGGTGAACTGGTGGCAGTCGTTTCCAACCACGAGACCCACCGTGCGATGGCGGAAGCCGCCGGGCTGCCCTTCATCTACGTCCCCGTCACCCCGGATACGAAGGCCGCCGCTGAGCGCCGGCTGCTGGAACTGGTGGATGAGTACGAGGCCGACCTCGTGGTCCTGGCCCGTTACATGCAGGTGCTCTCGGACGACCTCTGCCGGGCGCTGGAGGGGCGGGCCATCAACATCCACCACTCCTTCCTCCCCGGATTCAAGGGAGCACGCCCCTACCACCAGGCCTACGACCGCGGAGTCAAGCTGGTGGGCGCCACCGCCCACTACGTCACCGCCGACCTGGACGAGGGGCCGATCATCGAGCAGGAAGTCATCCGGGTGGACCACACCTATGGCCCGGCGCAACTGTCCACCGTGGGCCAGGACGCCGAGGCACTGGCCCTCTCCCGCGCCGTCCGCTGGCACTGCCAGCACCGCGTGCTGAAGGACCAGACCAGCACCGTGGTGTTCCGGTAAGCACCCCCGTCCGCAGACATAACTCGTAAAGCAGCAGGAGAGACCCCCTTGGAATCGTCACCACGCATTGTCATCATCGGAGCCGGCATCGTCGGCACCAACCTGGCGGATGAACTTGTCACCCGGGGCTGGAACAACATCACCGTCCTGGACCAGGGACCCCTCAACATGCCGGGTGGCTCCACGTCCCACGCCCCCGGCCTGGTCTTCCAGACCAACCCCTCAAAGTCCATGGCCCTGTTCGCCAAGTACACGGTGGAGAAGCTGCTGTCCCTCACCGAAGGCGGCGTCAGCTGCTTCAACCAGGTGGGCGGCCTGGAAGTTGCCACCACCGAAACCCGCCTCGCGGACCTGAAGCGCAAGCTCGGCTACGCGCAGGCATGGGGCATCGAAGGCTCCATCCTGTCCCCGGCCGAATGCAAGGAGCTCTACCCGCTCATCAACGACGAGGACATCCTCGGCGGCCTCCACGTTCCCAGCGACGGCCTCGCTTTGGCCGCCCGCGCCGTCCAGCTGCTGATCAAGCGCACCGAGGCGGCCGGCGTGAAGTACATCGGCAACACCGAAGTCACCGGCATTGAACAGTCCGGCCGCCGGGTCACCGGGGTCCAGACGCCCGACGGCGTGATCCCAGCAGACATCGTGGTCTCCTGCGCCGGCTTCTGGGGCGCAAAGGTCGGCGAGCTGATCGGCATGTCCGTGCCGCTGCTGCCCCTGGCGCACCAGTACGTCAAGACCACCCCAGTGCCCGCGCAACAAGGCAAGAACGAACTGCCCAACGGCGCTTCGCTGCCCATCCTGCGCCACCAGGACCAGGACCTCTACTACCGCGAACACGGCGACCGCTACGGCATCGGCTCCTACGCCCACAAGCCCATGCCCGTGGACCTGGACGAACTCGGCAGCTTCAAGCCGAACGAGATCAGCGAGCACAACATGCCCTCCCGCCTCGACTTCACCCTCGAGGACTTCCTCCCCGCATGGGAGGCCACCAAGCAGATCCTGCCGGCCCTGCGCGAAAGCGAAATCGAGGACGGCTTCAACGGCATCTTCTCCTTCACCCCCGACGGCGGCTCCCTCGTTGGCGAATCCAAGGAACTCGACGGCTTCTTCGTCGCCGAAGCCGTCTGGGTCACCCACTCTGCCGGCATCGCCCGCGCCGTCGCCGAACTCCTCGTGGACGGCAAGTCCTCCATCGACCTGGGCGACTGCGACATCCACCGCTTCGAGGACGTGCAGCTGACCGCCGAATACGTCAGCGAAACCTCGCAGCAGAACTTCGTGGAGATCTACGACGTCCTGCATCCGCTGCAGCCCAAGCTCTCCCCGCGCAACCTGCGCGTGTCCCCCTTCCACGCCCGGCACAAGGAACTCGGCGGCTTCTTCCTCGAAGGCGCCGGCTGGGAACGGCCCTACTGGTTCGAGGCCAACGCCGAACTGCTCAAAGAAATGCCCGCGGAATGGCAGCCGCCGGCCCGCGATGCCTGGTCCGGCATGTTCAGCTCCCCGATTGCCGCGGCCGAGGCATGGAAGACGCGCACCGCCGTCGCCATGTACGACATGACACCGCTCAAGCGCCTCGAAATCTCCGGACCCGGCGCCCTGAAGCTGCTGCAGGAACTCACCACCGCGGAAATGAACAAGAAGCCCGGAGCCGTCACCTACACGCTCCTGCTGGACGAACAGGGCGGGGTCCGAAGCGACATCACCGTGGCGCGCCTGGACGAGCAGACCTTCCAGCTCGGCGCCAACGGCAACATCGACACCGCCTACTTCGACCGGGCAGCCCGGCACCAGACAGCAAGCGGCAGCGCCGAAGACTGGGTCCAGGTCCGGGACACCACCGGCGGCACCTGCTGCATCGGCCTCTGGGGCCCGCTGGCCCGTGAGGTTGTCGGCGCGGTCAGCAGCGACGACTTCACCAACGACGGCCTGAAGTACTTCCGGTCAAAGAACGTCGTCATCGGTGGAGTCCCGGTCACCGCCATGCGCCTGTCCTACGTCGGCGAACTGGGCTGGGAGCTGTACACCAGCGCCGACAACGGCCAGCGCCTCTGGGACGCCCTGTGGAAGGCCGGCCAGCCGTTCGGCATCATCGCCGCCGGCCGGGCAGCCTTCAGCTCGCTCCGCCTGGAAAAGGGCTACCGCTCCTGGGGCACGGACATGACCACCGAGCACGACCCCTTCGAGGCCGGCCTCGGCTTCGCGGTGAAGATGGCCAAGGAGAACTTCGTCGGAAAGGCAGCCCTGGAGGGACGCACCGAAGAAAACTCCGGACGCCGCCTGCGGTGCCTCACGGTCGACGACGGCCGCAGCCTGGCGCTGGGCAAGGAACCGGTGTTCTACAAGGACCAGGCAGTCGGCTACGTCACCAGCGCGGCCTACGGCTACACGGTTAAAAAGCCGATCGCCTACTCCTACCTGCCCGCCGAGGTCTCCATCGGTGACTCCGTGGAGATCGAGTACTTCGGCCGCCGCATCGTGGCCACGGTGACCCAGGACCCGCTCTACGACCCCACCATGTCCCGGCTGCGCGGCTAGCACCATGATCAGTTCAGAGACAGTCAGCAGCTACCTCACCCGGTTGGCCGCAAAGCAGCCGACGCCGGGCGGTGGTGCCGCCGCGGCCCTGCACGCGGCCCAGGGCGCAGCCCTGGTCGCCATGGTGGCGCGGTACACCACTGGCGCCAAATACGAACAGCACGCACCGCTGGTGCAGCGCATCACCCAGGCTGCGGACGACCTTGTCGCCGAGGCACTGAGCCTGGCTGAAGCGGATGAACAGGCCTTCCAGGCAGTCATCGACTCCTACAAGCTCCCGTCCGGCACCGATGACCTCAAGGCCGCCCGGGGGGCCGGGATCCAGTCCGCCCTCATCCAGGCGGCACAGACCCCTGCCCGGCTCGTCAAGCTGTCGGGCGGCATCGTGGACCTTGCCACCGAACTGTTCGACGTCGCCAACGCCAACGTCATCAGCGACGTTGCGGCGGCCGCTGACGCCGCCCGCGCAGCTGCCACCACGGCGCGCGTCAACATCGACATCAACGTCGTGGCGGTCAAGGATCCGGAGGCACGCGCGCTGCTTGCCCAGCAGACGGATGGCATTGAGGAAAAGGTGGTCCTGGCGGCAGATGCCCTCTCGGCCCGCGTTCGCGAAAGGATCCTGGGTTGAGTACATCAATACTTTCCGGAAAGCCTTTGGCCGCTTTGTTCCAGCAGGAGGTCCAGGAGCAGGTCCGGTCGCTTGGACTGGACGGCGTCCGCCCGGTCGTGGCGGTGGTCATGGCGACCGCCGATGAATCAACGCGCTGGTACGTCCGCTCGATCGAGCGGGCAGCGGAGCGCGCCGGTGTCGGCTGCCGGATCATCGACCTGGGCCATGAGGCAACGGAACCGGCGCTGGCCAGCGTACTGCGGGACCTGAGCGCCGACCCGTCCGTGAACGGCATCATCCTGCAAACCCCGCTGCCCGCGGGGGTCCGGACCGACAACCTGGTGGGCCTCATCACCCCGGAAAAGGACATTGACGGCGCCAATCCGCTGAGCCTGGGACGCCTGGCCGTCGGCCAGCCGGCCTTTGCTCCCGCCACCGCCCGCTCGGTCGTGGAAATCCTTGACCACTACCAGGTTCCCGTCGCAGGCAAGGACGTGGTGGTGGTGGGCCGGTCCGCAGTTGTGGGCAAGCCGCTGTCCCTCCTCCTGCTGGCACGCGATGCCGCCGTGACGGTCTGCCATTCCAGGTCGGGCCCGCTGGAGCGCTACACGAAGGATGCCGACGTCGTGGTGGTCGCAGCCGGCCGCGCCGGGCTGCTGACCGGCAGCCACGTCTCCTCCCGGACGGTAGTGGTCGACGTCGGCACGAACGTCCTTGCCGACGGCTCGCTGGTGGGTGATGTGGACGAAGCCAGCGTCACCGGAACCGCAGCGGGACTCACCCCCGTTCCCGGCGGCGTCGGCTCCGTCACCACCGCACTGCTGCTCCTGCACACCGTGGAGGCCTCACGCCGGCAATCATCCTCCCAGCCACTGCCGGCCGAAGCCGCGGAGGCCCAGATCCTGGAAGCCGCGGGCTAGAAAAGGAACAGCGTCAAGCAACGGGTGTCCCGTTTTTCGTAAAAGGTGCTTCGGTGGGCCTAAGACCTGGGGAGGTATTCCTCATCGAAGCACCGTTTTCGGAAAACGGGGCCCCGTAGCCGGCATGTGCCCGTCAATCAACAAGGAGAGGCCCGGATGCCTGCCAATGGACCGACAGCCACCGTTTCCAGGAGTGCAGCCGTGCCCGGCCCCGTCCCGGAACGGGGATGCATACCGTGGTCCGAAGCGCGCCATGTCGCCTTCGGCTCGGCCAATACGCTCCCGCCTGTGGCCGTCCCGCTCGCTGAATCCATTGGGCGGACCTTGAGCCGGGACGTCACCGCACTCCAGGACCTGCCGCACTATGCCTCGTCCGCGATGGACGGGTGGGCGGTGAACGGACCCGGCCCCTGGCTGCTGGCCGGATCCGGCCAACACAACTCCCTGCCCCGTGAAGGCAACAGATTTTTACCTGCAAACAGTGCCGCCGTGATTGCCACCGGCGGCCTGGTACCGCACGGCGCCGATGCCGTCCTGCGGAAGGAAAGCGGCCTGGCTGCACGGGACACCAACGGCAACCACGTCCTGAGACTCCGCCCGGAGGCGAAGGCCGGCGAGCCGCGCAGCGGCCAACACATCCGTCCCGCCGGGCAGGAAGCCCGGTCAGGGGACGTACTCATACCCGCCGGCACTGTCCTTAATCCCGCTCAGGTGGCCCTGGCTGCGGCGGCAGGGCACGACACTGTGCAGGTCCGCGCCCGGCCCGCTGTCGCCGTCGTACTCACCGGGGCTGAAGTGGTGACGCAGGGCGTCCCGGCCCCCGGGCAGGTCCGTGACACCTTTGGCCCGCAGCTCGGAAACGTCGTTTCCCTCCTGGGTGGCAGTGCCGGCAGTCCGCAGAGAATCGGTGACTCGTTCGGCAGCTGGCTGGATGCCCTGGACAGCCCCGTCCTGCCCGCCGGCAGGGCAGACGTCATCATCACCACCGGGGGTACCGGCAAATCCGGGACGGACCATTTCCGTGCCGCCATCGACGCCCTGGGCGGACAGCTGCTGGTAGACGGCATCGCGATGCGCCCCGGGCATCCAGCCGTGCTCTCCGGGCTTCCCGACGGGCGGTTCGTGATCGGTCTTCCGGGCAATCCCCTGGCGGCCGTAATGGCCCTGCTCACTATCGGCGCACCCCTGATCGCCTCGCTCGGGGGCACCCAGCTGCCTCCGTTGCAGCTCGTAATGTCCGGCTGCGACCTTGAAGGCGATCCGGGAAGGACACGCCTGGTCCCCTGCCGGTTCCTGTCCGGCCTGGCGTTCCCGGTCCAGCACACCGGCCCCGGGATGATGCGCGGGCTTGCCTGGGCTGAAGCGGTCATGGCTGTTCCTCCCCAGGGCGTTGACTCCGGGGGACCCGTTACCGTGCTCCCGCTTCCGTGGGCAGCACAACCAGGTACCGCAAGGACACCCGGGGCGGAGGCCACCATCCCACCCTGACGCAGATGTTTGCCCGGGGCTACCCCCTCACCAGGCACTCGGTACGGCGGAGGTCTCCCTGTCCCAGCGGCCAGGGCTTTTGGCGTGCCCCGGAGTACCCAGCAGGAACGCCTACATACTTTGCGTTTAGCGGGTCACACTCTTGACATTGAATGTGAGCTGGCGCACGATTTTGTTGCATACAGCGAAGGTTGTTGATCATCACGGAACGAAGCTCACCCGGATATGCTCCTCCCGTCCCCCGGCTCACCCGTGATGACTTTGGGGAACAGACGAACGAATTCATGATGGCCGATCCGAAAGGGGCCCTGGCCCGTGCATCGGCCGCACAACGCTGCCAGCATCCATGCGGCAGCGCCAGATCACCAAAGGAAACTGTCTATGACTATCAGGGATGGCAGCACCATCGATCAAAGCAGCGCGGGGCGCCGGAACCGGGGAACGACGCCGAAGTCTGTCCGTGGGTCCAGGAAACAGCGCTCTGGCGCCTTCAGCGGTTTGCGCTGAAGCCGGAAGGGAACAAATCTCAATGATCAATCCAACCAAGACGACGGGCCCCGTCGACACCTCCTCATCAAAAGAGACCAGCTCCAAGTTCAAACGCCGCTTCATGGTGCGGCTTGTCGCTGTCTTCATCGGCGGGATGTTCCTCGACGGCTACATCCTCGGCATCATCGGCCCCGTCACCGGACCCATGCGGTCAGATCTCCAGCTCGACGCCCTGTCGCTGGGCATGATTGCTGCAGGCCCGCTGGCTGGCATTTTCATCGGCTCCCCGCTGGCCGGGTGGGCTACTGACAAATTCGGCCGCAAGCCCATGTTCCTCGTGGACATGGGCCTGTTCCTGATCGCCTCAGCGGCCCAGTTCTTCGTAACCTCCGGAGACGGCGCCGTGATCCAGCTGGCGCTCATCAGATTCATGATGGGCGTCGCGATCGGCGGCGAGTACTCGATCGGCGGCCCGCTGCTGTCAGAGTTCTCCCCTCCGAAGCTCCGCGGGCGGCTGCTCGGGCTGACCCTGATCGCCTGGTACGTCGGCTTCATGATGGCATTCATCATTGGCACCCTCCTGCACGACGCCGGCACCCCCTGGCGCCTTGTCATCGGCACGAGCACGATACTGGCCTTCGTTCTGTTCATCGCGCGCATAGGCCTCCCCGAATCGCCGAGCTGGCTCATCACGAAGGGACGGCGTGAGGAAGCACTCGCGATCGCCCACAAATACGTCGAATCGCCACAGATGCACGACAGCATCACCGAGGAGATCGACCTGAGGATGATCCAGGAGGCCCAAGCCGCGAAGGGCAGGACCAAAATCAAGAACGCCTCCTTTGGAATGTTGTTCTCGAGGGAGCACTGGCGGACCACCCTGTTCACCGCGGGTTTCTGGTTCTGCGCGGTCACCCCGTACTTTGCGATCGCGACCTTCGCCGACGACGTGCTCAGCCAATTCGGCTTCGGCGGCGGCTGGGCCGGTGGAGTCGGCCTGTCCGCACTTGCGGCCGCGGGTGTTGTCACCACCGTGCTTCTGATCGACAAGCTGGGCCGCCGGATCCTCACCGTGCCCGGACAGTGGCTCTGCGCAGGCATCCTGCTGGTCATCGGCGTATGGGCGGACGCACCAGCGATCCTCGTCCTCGCCCTGTTCCTCGCGTTCTCCTTCTTCAACGCCGGCTACACCACATTGACCCAGGTCTATCCGGCCGAGGTATTCCCCGCCCCCCTGCGCGGCATCGGCATGGGCTTCGCCGCGGCTTTCAGCCGCATCGGAGCCGCACTCGGCACCTTCGCCCTGCCGTGGGCAATCAGCAACATCGGCCTGGGCCCAAGCATGGTCGTGGCCGCCATCGTTGCATTGCTCGGTGCAGTCCTCTCGCAATGGCTCGCGCCTGAGACGAAGGGACGCACCCTCGCCGAGATCTCTGCAGACGTTTCCCACTGACACCGGGACCGGACGGCCTCACGCCGCCGGATAACCGGAGCTGCACAAAGAGGCCTTCGCCGCACCAGCGGCGGGGGCCTCTTTGCCGCCCTTCGACATAGCGCTGCGGACCGTCGCAACAAAGCAGGAAACCCTTGACATCCCATGTGAGCTGAGACACTCTGTTGCATATAGTGATGCGCGTTGCTCATAGCGAAGCAAATTCCATCACCCGGTCAGGCGGATTCCAGCACCAACCAGGAGAACCAAAAATCATGAGCGCATCACCCCGCGTCGTCATCATCGGAGCCGGCATCGTCGGCACCAACCTCGCCGACGAGCTGGCAAGCCGCGGCTGGAACGACATCACCGTCGTCGAACAAGGACCGCTGGAGCTCGCCGGCGGCTCCACGTCGCACGCACCGGGCCTGGTGTTCCAGAACAATCCGTCCAGGACCATGACGGAGTTCGCCACGTACACCGTCAACAAGCTCCTCGCCCTGGGCAAGGACGGCCAATCCTGCTTTAACCAGGTGGGCGGCCTGGAGCTGGCAACCACTCCCGAACGCCTGGCCGACCTCAAGCGCAAGATGGGCCTGATGACCTCCTGGGGTGTCGAAAGCCGGATCATCGACGCCGACGAATGCGAAAAGATCTACCCGCTGCTGAACACCGGCAAGCTCACCGGCGGCCGCGAGGTCCTGGGCGGCCTGCTCATCCCCACCGACGGACTCGCGCTGGCGGCCCGTGCGGTACAGCTGCTGATCGAGCGCACGCGCGAACAAGGCGTCACCTACCGCGGCTCCACGACCGTCACCGGCATCGCCCAGGAGGGCGGCAAGGTCACCGGCGTCGAAACCTCCTCCGGCGTGATCCCCGCCGACATCGTGGTGTCCTGCGCAGGATTCTGGGGCCGTGAGCTCGGCCGGATGGTGGGCCTGGAAGTGCCTCTGCTGCCACTGGCCCACCAATACGCGATCACCACGCCCCTCGCCGAACTCGAGGGCGCCAACGAGCTTCCCAACGGCGCCGGCAAGCCCATCCTGCGCTACCAGGACAAGGACCTGTACTACCGCGAATGGGGCAACCGCATCGGCATCGGCAGCTACGCCCACCGCCCGATGCCCGTGGACATGTCCGCACTGCCGAAGGTCGCTGCCGAGGAGATGTCGGACCACCGCATGCCCTCCCGCCTGGACTTCACCCTTGAAGACTTCGTGCCCGCGTGGGAGGACAGCCGGGACCTGCTGCCGGCACTGCGCAGCACTGAGATCCAGGACGGTTTCAACGGCATCTTCTCCTTCACCCCGGACGGCGGCCCGCTCATGGGCGAGGCACCGGACCTCGAGGGCTTCTTCGTGGCCGAGGCCGTCTGGGTCACGCACTCGGCCGGCGTTGCCAAGGCCATGGCAGAGCTGATCATCGACGGCCAGCCGCAGACTGACCTGCACGGCTGCGAGCTGACCCGTTTCGAGAAGGTGCAGACCTCCGACGCGTACGTCAGCGAGACCTCGCAGCAGAACTTCGTGGAGATCTACGATGTGATGCACCCGCTGCAGCCCCGCGAATCGCCACGGGACCTGCGCGTCAGCCCGTTCAACGTCCGCCAGAAGGAGCTCGGGGCGTTCTTCCTGGAGTCCGCCGCCTGGGAGCGCCCGCACTGGTTCGAAGCCAACCGCGGACTCCTGGCCGAACTCCCGGAAGAATGGCGGGCCCCGGAGCGCGAAGAGTGGGCCGCCATGTTCCACTCCCCCATTTCCGCCGCCGAGGCGTGGAAGACGCGTACCGCCGTCGGACTTTTCGACATGACGCCGCTGAAGCGGCTCTCCGTCACCGGCCCCGGTGCCCAGGCACTGCTGCACCGGCTCAGCACGGGCAACATCACCAAGAAGCCGGGGGCCGTGACGTACTGCCTGCTGCTGGAGCACGACGGCGGCATCCGCAGCGACGTGACCGTGGCCAGGCTCGCGGAGGAAGAGTTCCAGCTGGGCGTGAACAGCAACGTGGACTTCGATTACCTCCGGGTGGAGGCCCGCCGGCAGTCAGCAGCCGATCCCGCCCAGTGGGCGCACGTGACCGACATCACCGGCAGCACCTGCTGCATCGGCCTGTGGGGCCCGCTGGCCCGCGAGGTCATCGGCAAGGTCAGCACGGATGACCTGAGCAACGACGGCCTGAAGTACTTCCGGACCAAGGAGATCTCGGTGGGCGGCATCCCTGTAACGGCGATGCGGCTCTCCTACGTAGGCGAACTCGGCTGGGAGCTCTACACCACCGCCGAGTACGGGCTGAAGCTCTGGGACCTGCTGTTCGAGGCCGGCCGGGAGCACGGCATCATCGCTGCCGGACGCGGCGCCTTCAACAGCATGCGCCTGGAGAAGGGCTACCGGCTGTGGGGCACGGACATGACCACCGAGCACCACCCGTACCAGGCCGGCCTGGGCTTCTCCGTGGCCAAGGACAAGACCGGGTTCGTGGGCGCCGAGGCACTTGCCGGACTCAAGGAACAGCCGGCGGCCAAGACGCTGCGCTGCCTGACGGTCGACGACGGCACGTCAGTGGTGCTGGGCAAGGAACCGGTGTACGTGGCCGGCGAAGCCGTTGGGTACGTCACCAGTGCGGCCTACGGCTTCACCGTCCGCAAGCCCATCGCCTACGCCTGGCTGCCCTCGTCGGTTTCCGAAGGGGACTCTGTGGAGATCGAGTACTTCGGCCGACGCGTGGCGGCCACCGTGTCCGCTGAGCCGCTGGTGGACCCGGGCATGGAACGCCTCCGCGGCTGATCTGCCCCAGCCACACCAGGTGGTTGGGCCTGCTTGAGACCGGCAGGCCCAACCACCTTTTTGTTGCCCGCGAACAGCGGGCACTGCGGCAACGAAAAAGGAACCAGTCCCAAGGTTGATCCTTGGGACTGGTTCCCATTCTCTTAAGAAACCGGGCTCCGGATATCAGTTGTTGAGGTAGCCGTTCGGGTCCAGGACATACTTCGTGGCAGCCCCGGCGTCGAACTCCGCGTACCCGCGCGGGGCATCGTCGAGCGAAATGGCCGTGGCGTTGACCGCCTTGGCGATCTGGATCCTGTCATGCAAAATCGCCATCATCAGCTGCCGGTTGTACTTCATCACCGGGCACTGGCCCGTGGTGAAGGACAGGGACTTGGCCCACCCGGTGCCCAGGGACAGGGAAAGGCTCCCCTTCCGGGCGGCCTCGTCCGCAGCTCCCGGGTCGCCCGTGACGTAGAGGCCGGGAATGCCCACGGAGCCGCCGGCGGTGGTGAGGTCCATCAGCGAGTTAAGCACCGTGGCCGGTGCTTCCTGGGCGCCGTGGCCGTGTCCGCGGGCCTCGAAACCGACCGCGTCGATGCCGGAGTCGACTTCCCGGACGCCGAGGATCTGCTCGATCTGGTCGGCGGGGTCGCCGTTGGCCACATTGACGGTTTCACAGCCAAAGGACCGGGCCCGTGCCAGGCGGTCCTCGTTCAGGTCGCCCACGATGACCACCGCGGCTCCCAGCAGCTGGGCGCTGGCGGCCGCGGCAAGGCCCACGGGACCGGCTCCGGCAACGTACACGGTGGACCCGACGCCGACGCCTGCCGTAACAGCGCCATGGAAGCCGGTGGGCAGGATGTCGGAGAGCATGGTCAGGTCCATGATCTTCTCCAGTGCCTGGTCCCGGTCGGGGAACCGCAGCAGGTTCCAGTCCGCGTAGGGAACCAGCACGTACTCCGCCTGGCCGCCCACCCAGCCGCCCATATCGACATAGCCGTAGGCTGAGCCGGGACGGTCAGGGTTCACGTTCAGGCAGATCCCCGTCTTGCGCTCTTTGCAGTTCCGGCAACGCCCGCACGAGATGTTAAAGGGGACCGAGACGATGTCCCCGACCTTGATGAACTCGACATCGGGCCCGGTCTCGATGACTTCGCCAGTGATCTCGTGCCCCAGAACCAATCCGGCGGGGGCGGTGGTCCGGCCGCGGACCATGTGCTGGTCGGACCCGCAGATGTTGGTGCTCACGGTGCGCAGGATGACGCCATGGGGAACCTTCCGGCCAATATTGGCGGGATTGACGCCGGGTCCGGCCTTCAGTTCAAATGTGGGATACGGGGTGTCGATGACCTCGACGACTCCGGGCTCTTTGTAGGCAACAGCTTTGTTTCCTGACATGGGCATGGCTCCTATCGTTGGCGTGCGATTGCCACGGAAGGCCTGACGCTAATGCCTCAGGCCTTCCGTGTGGTGTTACTTTTCACTTGCGGTGAATCTTTGGGGGTGCGCTCGGCTCCCGCCGTTCCAGGGGCCTACGCGTCGATCACCATGTCGGTGCGCGCGGTAGAGCAGCAGGGAAGGAACTTGCCCGCATCGATTTCCCGTTTGCGGATTCCGCCCTGGTGGTTCATGTCGATCTCCCCGGACAGCTTGACCACCTTGCAGGAGCCGCACATGCCCTCCTTGCAGTTGGCGCCGATCCGGACACCCGCGCGCTGGGCCACCTCAAGGATGTGCTCCTCGGGGTCGATCCGCACATTGATCCCGGTGCGCATGAAGGACAGGGTGAGGCTGCCGGTTCCCACGGTGTCGAAGCTTGAGGCATCAGGGGTCTGCGCCTCCGGGGCCGCAGCCGGGGTGCCGGCGGCGGCTTCCGGGGTGGCGGCTTCCAGGGCCAGTCCCGTGGCCTGCAGGGTTCCATCCTCGTCGTAGCCGGGCTCGTAGATCCCGAACGCTGCCGGCTGGCCTTCGAAGTAGTCCTCAGCGGACTCCGCGATTTCCTCCGCGATCTCCTCGGCGATGTCCGCCGCCAGGGCGAGCTCGGCCTGATATTCGAGGAGGGTCTGCCGGTCGCCGGAGAAGAACTCCATGTAGATGGACGTGTCGTCGACGCCCACGTTTCTGAGCAGCTCAGTGGCGGTGTTCAGGTACCCCTCCGGTCCGCAGGCGTACACCTGCCGGCCGTTGGCGTCGGGCGCCACCTCATCGATCATGGCCGCCGTCAGCCGTCCGCTGAAGCCTTCCCAGTCCTCGGGCCTGCCGCGGTCACCCAGGGCGTAGAAGACCTTGACCCGCGAGTCCACGGAAGCGATGTAAGCCAGCTCCCGGTGGAAAGCAAAGCCGCCGGCCTCCGCACCGTGGTAAAGCACCACCACGTCGGCGGTTCCCGGCAGGGAGTGGATGGTCCGCAGCATCGACATGATGGGGGTGATGCCGGCGCCGGCGGCCAGGAACAGGTACCGGGCGCGCCGGTCGGCATCAGGCAGGTGGAACGCCCCAACCGGTCCCAGCATGTCCAGGACGGTGCCGGGCCTGACATTCTGGTGTACCCAGGGTGAAACCAGTCCGCCGGCATCGCGCTTGACGGTGACGCTGAAGGTCCACGGTTCCGTGGGTGAACTGGACAGCGAGTAGCTGCGGTCCACCGGTTCCTGGTCCTCGCCGTTCACCGGGAAGGCGATGTTCACGTACTGGCCTGGGCGGAACGCCAGCGGTGCACCGTCGGAGCGGCGGAACACGAAGGTCATCATGCCGCCCGCTTCGGGAACGGTCTCGACGCATTCGGCCATGAACTCCTGCGGATGCCACGGGCCCAGGGCCTTGGCCGCGCTGGCCGGTCCTTCGATGCTGCCCATCACCCGGTTCCACGGCATTTCAAGGCCGCGGATGCGCTGTGGTTCCTGGACGGGCGTCTCGGTGAGGACCTCAATCATGCCAAGTGCTCCTGCACGCGCTGGACGTACCAGTTGATGAAGGCCTCCACCTGGTATTCGCTCTTCATGTACGGGCCGGGTTCGTAGGCGGGGCTGGCAGCGCCCTGCTGGCACAGCTCAACAAATGCCTTGTCCTGGATGTTGGTCTGCTTCCAGGTGTAGGTGAGCTTGTCGAGGTCGTAGTCGACGCCTTCCTCGGCGTCGTCGGCCACCAGCCACGTGGTGCGGACCAGGGACTGGTGCTCGTTGATGGGGAAAACGCCGAACGTGATGACGTGGTCGCCCAGGAAGTGGAACCAGCTGTTGGGCTGCAGGTGCATGGAGCAGCGGCCCAGGCGGAAGTCCCGCAGGTCCCCGAGCAGCTTCTTGGAAAGCCTGCGGCCGTCGGCCGAGAACGATTCGCCTTCTCCGTCAAGGGATTCCCGTGAAATGCGGATACCGGCAATGCGGGTGTCGAGTTCCTCCACCACCTCGTAGGGGAGGCCGTAGCGGCGGCAACGCTCCTCAAGCGAGGACTGGGCTTCCTTGTTGCGGTCCCAGACCTCTTCGAGGTGGGTCGGGATCAGGCCTTCCGTCAGGCCCCAGGTGGGGAAGAGGGAGCAGGCGAGTTCCGGGTGCCCGTCGCAGTGGTAGCACTCACGGTTGTTCTCCATGACGAGCTTCCAGTTGCCCTCTTCGATGATGTTCTGCTGGTAGGCAATCTTCGTCTTGGACAGGTCGTGGGGCGCGAGGTAGGGCTCGAAGATCTTGGCGGTCTCGTCGAAGTCTGCGGGCGGAACGTCTGCGATGCAGACGAAGATGAGCCCGGCAACCTCGCGGCTGTGGGCGCGCTTGAGGGCAAAGCAGTTCTTGTCGAACTTGGCCTCGCCGGGGGCGGAGGCGTGGATCAGGTTGCCCTCGGGTGAGTAGGTCCAGGAGTGGTAGCCGCAGACCAGGTTCCCGGTGGAACCGGCAGCTTCGGTCAGGACACGTGCACCGCGGTGGCGGCAGACGTTGTGCAGGACGTTGACCTCGCCCTCATCGGTGCGCAGCACGATCAGGGAGTAGGGGCCGTAGTCCACCGTGATGTAGTCGCCCGGCTCCGGAAGCTCGGCAACGCTGCCGGCAAAGATCCAGTGCTGGCCGAAGATGGCCTCCATGTCGAGCTTGAAGATTGTCGGGTCGGTGTAGAAGGGGGCGTCGAGGGAGTAGCCGGTGCGCCGCAGGGCGAACAGCTCCGTAATTTCAGCCAGCTGCTCGGCAGGCAGTGTTGAGGCGAGCTTTCCGCGTGCGCTGAGCGGCGCGTTCACTGAGGTAGTCATGTGTTTTCCTCCCGATAGGGCTGGATATTGAGCGAATTGAGGTGATTACGGAGCAGGTGGGGCAACAGGGGGTGTCCAAGACGCTCTGTTCATGAATGTGGGGAGGTCCATCAGCAACAGAAGCGATGACTCCAGTGGAAGACTGGAAGCATTCAACGCAACAGCGATCACCATATGCAACAGTGTGACGCCTGCCACGCCCACTGTCAATCAATTTCGGATGTGACGAAAAAGCGTCGCATCAGCGGCGCCCCACCCCACAACAACCGCCAGCCACCAACATCAGAACGGCGGCACACCGGGCTACCGGTGTGCCGCCGTCGCGGGCTTTGCTATGGATGTAATCGCGCGGCTAAGCCAGCGTCCCTGCCAGCTCCCCTGCAGACGCCTGGGCCGCCGCTGCAGAGCCCTGGTGCGGCTCGAAGCGGACGAACATGGCCTTGAAGCCCGGGGTGTTGGACACGCGGGCCACGTTTTCCTTGTGGACCAGGGCGTTGGCCTCCGGGAAGTACGCCGCGGCGCAACCCTTCGCGGTGGGGTACGCCACCAGGCGGAACTTATCCGCCCTGCGGTCCACGCCCTGGAACGTGCTCACCACGTCCACGAGTTCCCGGTCCTGGAAACCCGATTCAGCGAGGTCCTCGGGGTGGATCAGGATCACGCGGCGGCCATCGGAGATGCCACGGTAGCGGTCGTCCAGGCCGTAGAACGTGGTGTTGTACTGGTCATGGCTGCGGATGGTCTGCAGGACCAGGTGGCCCGGCGGCGGCGTCAGGTATTCCAGCGGGCTGACGGTGAACCGGCCCCGTCCGATGTCGGTGGCAAAGGACCGGGTGTCCCGCGGCGGGTTGGGCAGCACGAACCCGTTCCTGGTCCGGACCCGGGCGTTGAAGTCCTCGAAGCCTGGCAGGACGCGGGCAATGTGGTCGCGGATCACGTCGTAGTCCTCGGCCATGCCGCGCCAGTCCACAGGATGGTCCGGTCCGAAGGTCGCCTCCGCCATCCGCGCCACGATCACGGGCTCGGCGAGCAGGTGCTCGGAGACGGGGGTGAGGCGGCCCTGGGTGGAGTGGACCACGGACATCGAGTCCTCCACGGACAGGAACTGCGCGCCCTTGGGATGCTTGTCGTCCTTGTCCGTTCGGCCCAGCGTGGGCAGGATCAGCGAGGTGCGGCCGTGCACGATGTGCGAGCGGTTGGGCTTGGTGGAGATGTGCACCGTCAGCCCGATCCGCTGCATCCCGGCTTCAAGGGCTTCGGTGTCCGAGCAGGCAAGCGAGAAGTTGCCGCCCATCGAGACGAACACGTCCACCTCGTCGCGTTCGAAGGCCTCCATCGACTCGACGGCATCGTGGCCGTGGTGCCGCGGGGATGAGATGCCGAACTCGGAATCGAGTGCCGTGAGGAGCCATTCCTTCGGCTTTTCCCAGATGCCCATGGTCCGGTCGCCCTGCACGTTGGAATGCCCGCGGACCGGGCAGGCACCGGCACCTGGCTTGCCGAAGTTGCCCTGCAGCAGCAGGACGTTGACCATTTCCTTGATGGTGTCCACCGAGTGCGGTTGCTGCGTCACGCCCAGCGCCCAGCAAAAGATGGAGGCCTTGGACGCCACCAGCACCCCTGCCACCTTCTCGATCTGCGCGCGGGAGAGTCCCGTGGCCTTCTCGGTTTCGTCCCAGTCAAGCTGCGCACGGGCGTCGCGGTAGGCAGCGAACCCGTCGGTCTGCGCGGCGATGAAGGAATGGTCGACGACGGTTCCGGGGTTCTGCTCCTCGGCCTCCAGGAGCAGGTGGCCCAGTGCCTGGAACAGCGCCAGGTCACCGCCCACCTTGATCTGCAGGTATTCGTCGGCGAGCGGGGTACCGCCGCCTACCACGCCCGAGATGGTCTGGGGGTCCTTGAAGTTGAACAGGCCGGCCTCGGGCAGCGGGTTCACGGCCACTACCTTGCCGCCCTTGTCCTTGCATTCCTTCAGCGCCGACAGCATGCGGGGGTGGTTTGTGCCGGGGTTCTGGCCGACGACAAAGATCAGTTCGGCGTCGTGGATGTCATCCAGGGACACGGTGCCCTTGCCGATGCCGATGGTCGGATTCAGGGCCGATCCGGAGGACTCATGGCACATGTTGGAGCAGTCCGGCAGGTTGTTGGTGCCCAGCGACCGGGCGAACAGCTGGTACAGGAACGCGGTCTCGTTCGCGGTGCGGCCGGACGTATAGAAGACGCTGCGGTCCGGGGTCGTCGCCCGGAGGTGCTCACCGATCAGCTCGAACGCGTCATTCCAGGAGATCGGCGAGTAGTGGGTGTCACCCTCCCGGATCACCATCGGTTCGCTGAGCCGGCCCTGGTTCCCCAGCCAATACTCGGTCTTCCCTGAGAGCTCGGCAATGGAGTGCTTCGCCCAGAACTCCGCGCCCACGGTCCGCAGGGTGTTCTCCTCGGCCACGGCCTTGGCACCGTTCTCGCAGAACTCGGCAGCTTTGCGCTTCTTGTCCGATTCCGGCCAGGCGCAGCCCGGGCAATCGAACCCGCCTCGCTGGTTCAGCCGGAGCAGTGACTGTGCCGTGCGGGTGACGCCTGCCTGTGCCACCGCGCGCTCCAGGGCCACCATGACGGCCTTGACCCCGGCGGCCTCAGTCTTGGGCTTATGGACCTCGAGGTTGTCCTCGTTGATGTCCTCGACGGGGGCAGGCTGCTTGCCGAACTTCATTGTTCCAACTTCCTCGCCGGCACCCGGGAACTCCCTTGCCGGCAGCTATTGTTCACTTGCACTGGAGGCGCGCCGGACGTTCCCGGCGCGCCTCCACGGGCACTCTCTGCTGGTTTCCCTGCCGGCTACTGCGGAACCTTGGCCAGCGTTTCCTGCTCGGCGGCGATGGTGGTGTTGTCGCCGTGGCCGGTGCGGATCACGGTGTTGGCCGGCAGCGCCAGCAGCCGCTCGCGGATGGACTTCAGGATGGTGGGGTAGTCGCTGTAGGACCGGCCGGTGGCGCCCGGCCCACCGTTGAACAGCGTGTCCCCGGTGAAGACCGTCCCCTCGCTCTCCAGGTAGAAGCAGGTCGACCCCGGGGAGTGCCCCGGCGTGTGGATGGCCCGCAGGGTTGCCCCGCCCACCTCGAACACGTCCCCGTCGGAGTGGTACCGGTCAGGTTTGACGTCAGGATAGACCTGCTCCCACAGCACCAGGTCCTCCTGGTTCAGCAGGACCGGGGCGCCCAGGGCGTCAGCAACCTCCCGCGCGGCACCGATGTGGTCATTGTGCGCGTGGGTGAGCAGGATGGCCTTGACCTTCCGGCTGCGGACCTGGTTGAGGATCGCGGCGGCGTCATGCGGCGCATCGATGATGATGCATTCCTCGTCGTTGCCCACGATCCAGACGTTGTTGTCCACGTCCCAGGTGCCGCCGTCGAGCGAAAACGTGCCCGAGGTGACCAGGTTCTCGATGGTGACACTCATGCCGACGCCTGAGCGGGCTGGATCTCGACGACCGAGCGCAGGACCTTGCCCTCGTGCATCTTGCCGAAAGCTTCCTCCACCTGGTCGATGCTGATCCGCTCGGACACGAAGGCGTCCAGGTCCAGGTTGCCCCGCTTGTAGTGCGAGACGAGCATGGGGAAGTCACGGGACGGCAGGCAGTCGCCGTACCAGGAGGACTTCAGCGACCCGCCGCGGCCAAAGACATCCAGCAGCGGCAGTTCCAGCGTCATCTCCGGCGTCGGCACGCCCACCAGGACCACCCGGCCGGCGAGATCGCGGGCGTAGAAGGCCTGCCGGTACGTTTCTGGACGGCCGACGGCGTCAATCACCACGTCCGCGCCGTGGCCTCCGGTGAGGGCCCGGATGGCTTCCACCGCGTCCTCCTGCTTGGAATTCACGCCATGGGTGGCACCGAGGGACTTGGCCATCTCAATCTTGTTGTCGTCGATGTCAACGGCGATGATCGTCGTCGCACCGGCCAGCTTCGCCCCGGCGATCGCCGCGATGCCAACACCGCCGCAGCCGATCACTGCCACGGACTCGCCGCGCTTGACCTCGCCGGTGTTGATCGCCGCGCCGATGCCGGCCATGATGCCGCAGCCCAGCAGCCCCACCGCGGCCGCATCAACCTCGGGATCAACCTTGGTGCACTGCCCCGCGGCCACCAGGGTCTTCTCCGCGAAGGCACCGATGCCCAGGGCGGGAGAAAGGACCGTGCCGTCCTCAAGGGTCATCTTCTGCGTGGCATTGTGGGTGTTGAAGCAGTACTGCGGCTGGCCCTTGGCACACGCCCGGCACTCGCCGCAGACCGCACGCCAGTTCAGGATCACCCGGTCCCCCGGCGCCACGGAAGTCACGTCCGGACCAACTGCGGAGACCACGCCGGTGGCCTCATGGCCCAGCAGGTACGGGAAGTCATCGCCGATGCCGCCCTGCTTGTAGTGCAGGTCCGTATGGCACACACCGCAGGTCATGATGTCCACCAACGCCTCGCCCGGGCCCGGATCCGGCACCAGGATCGTCTCGAGCGACACCGGAGCGTTCTTCTCCCGCACAACGACAGCTTGAACTTTATGGGCCATGGTTCTGTGTTCCTTTCCTGGACCCGGCCGGATCCGGTGAGTCGGCACCAAGTGCCAATCTAGCTGACATGCCGCGTTCGGGGACCAGATCGTGCCCTACGATGAAGGCGCGTTGAATTGCCTATTACACAACAGAGCGCGCAGAGTGCTTACTGGAAATATGACAGCGGCCACACTTCATGTCAATAGATATATCAGTTGCAGGGGGCGTGGCTATCACAGGCTGGCCGTACCCTGCCGTCATTTTCCAGGGCCCCGAGGCCCCTGCTTCCCGTCGCGCGCACGACAAGTCCTGGCAGTAGGCTGGATGGCATGGCTTTTGAACAAACCCCTGCCGAGCAGCGCGAAGTGACCGTCCGCCGCGCTCCGAAGTATGTTCCCTTTTTGATTGTGGGGGCACTGGCAGGCATTATTGCCGCCGCAGTGGTGGCTTACGCCCTCCCTGGCGATGCCACGTTCGATCCCGGCGCTGTCTTCGGATTCTTCATGGTGATGTTCGCGGCTGCGGGCGCCCTCCTGGGCGCCCTCCTGGCGCTTGTCCTGGACCGCCGCAGCGTAAGGCGGCAGGAACGGGCAGTCGTGGAGGCCGTCCCGGAATCGGAACCGGATACCGATACCGATCCCCAGCCCTAGCCGGGTCACAAACTGAAGCGGGGGAAAGTCATACCCCATATCGTGCGATAATCGATCAGTGGCACGCGGCGATGGCAAACTTTCCCATGATCTTCTTCCCGGCGAAAAAGGACCCCAGGATGCCTGTGGCGTCTTCGGTGTTTGGGCACCCGGTGAAGAAGTAGCAAAACTTACCTATTACGGGCTGTATGCACTGCAGCACCGCGGTCAGGAGTCGGCTGGCATAGCCACCAGCGACGGCAAGCGGATCAACGTCTACAAGGACATGGGCCTCGTATCCCAGGTCTTCGACGAGACCACGCTGAACACCCTGACCGGGCACCTGGCCGTGGGCCACTGCCGCTACTCCACCACCGGCGCCAGCCACTGGGCCAACGCGCAGCCCACCCTCGGCGCCACCTCCACCGGCACGGTGGCCCTGGCGCACAACGGCAACCTGACCAACACCGCTGAACTCAACGCCATGATCACCGAGCGCAACGGCGGGCAGCTCACCGGCGAAATGAAACAGGGCAACACTTCAGACACGGCCCTGGTCACCGCCCTGCTGGAGGGCGAGCCCGGCAAGAGCCTCGAAGAGACCGCCACCGAACTCCTGCCCAAGATCAAGGGCGGCTTCTGCTTCGTCTTCATGGACGAAGGAACCCTCTACGCAGCCCGCGACACCTTCGGCATCCGCCCGCTGGTCCTGGGCCGGCTGGAGCGCGGCTGGGTTGTTGCCTCCGAACAGTCCGCACTGGCCACCGTCGGTGCCAGCTTCATCCGCGAGATCGAACCGGGCGAGTTCATCGCCATCGACGAGGACGGCGTGCGGTCCAAGAAGTTCGCGGACCCGACGCCGGCAGGTTGCGTTTTCGAGTACGTCTATCTTGCACGCCCGGACGCCGCCATCGCTGGCCGCTCCGTCTACGAGTCCCGCGTGGAGATGGGCCGGCAGTTGGCCCGGGAAAACACGCAGCAGGCGGACATCGTCATCCCCGTCCCTGAATCCGGCACCCCCGCAGCAGTTGGCTATGCAGAGGAATCCGGCATTCCCTTCGCCCATGGCTTCGTCAAGAACTCCTACGTGGGCCGTACCTTCATCCAGCCCTCGCAGACGCTTCGCCAGCTGGGTATCCGGCTCAAGCTCAACGCCTTGGAGTCCGTGATCCGCGGCAAGCGCGTTGTGGTGGTGGATGACTCGATCGTCCGCGGCAACACCCAGCGCGCCATCGTCCGGATGCTCCGCGAAGCCGGTGCCGCGTCCGTTCACGTCAAGATCTCCTCCCCGCCCGTCCAGTGGCCCTGCTTCTACGGCATCGACTTCGCCTCCCGCGCCGAGCTGATCGCCAACGGCGCCACCATTGAGGAGATCTCGCAGGCCATCGGCGCCGACTCGCTGGCCTACATCTCGGAAGACGGCATGATCGAAGCCACCCGGCAGCCGCGCGAACGCCTCTGCACCGCCTGCTTCACGGGCAAATACCCCATCAAGCTGCCCGACGCAGACAAGCTGGGCAAGAACCTGCTGGAGCGTACCGACCTGGGCGGCCTGAAGCCCTCCCCTTCGGCCCTTCCCGGCGAAACGGCCGCCCTGGCAGTCGACGCCACCGAGGACCCGGCGGAGAAGGCCGGTGCCACCGGCTGCGACCCGGGCCCGGACTCCGAATTCGAGAACCTGCTGACCGAAGCCGACCTCGTGCCCGACGTACACGCCGCCACCGGCGCCGACAAGAAGGACTCCGTATGACTTCCGCCAACACCGCCGCAGACAACTCCGGCATCACCTACGCCTCCGCAGGCGTGAACGTTGAAGCCGGGGACCGCGCCGTCGAGCTCATGAAGGATGCCGTCAAGGCAACCCACAACTCGTCGGTGATCGGCGGGGTGGGCGGCTTCGCCGGCCTCTACGACGTCTCCAAACTGCTGACCTATAAGAAGCCGCTGCTCGCCACCTCCACGGACGGTGTCGGCACCAAGGTAGCCATCGCCCAGGCCATGGACATCCACGACACCATCGGGTTCGACCTGGTGGGCATGGTGGTGGACGACATCGTGGTGGTAGGCGCCGAGCCGCTGTACATGACCGACTACATCGCCTGCGGCAAGGTGGTTCCCGAGCGCATCGCCGGGATCGTCCGCGGCATCGCCGCAGCCTGCTCCGTGGCCGGCACTGCCCTGGTGGGTGGCGAGACCGCCGAGCACCCGGGCCTGCTGGGCGAGCACGAATACGACGTGGCCGGCGCAGCCACCGGCGTCGTGGAAGCCGATGCACTGCTGGGCCCGGACCGCGTCCGCGCCGGCGACGTCGTGATCGGCATGGCCTCCTCCGGCCTGCATTCCAACGGCTACTCCCTGGTCCGCCGCGTGATCAACCACGCCGGCTGGGCCCTGGACCGCCAGGTCTCCGAACTCGGCCGCACCCTGGGCGAAGAGCTGCTCGAACCCACGCGCGTCTACGCCGCCGACTGCCTGGACCTGGCCCGCACCTTCCCGGTCAGCGCCGGCGCGGCCGTCCACGGCTTCAGCCACGTCACCGGCGGCGGCCTTGCCGCCAACCTGGCCCGCGTCCTGCCGCAGGGCCTGGTGGCCACAGTCGACCGCGCCACCTGGGAGCTGCCCGCCATCTTCAAGCTGGTGTCCGAGCTCGGCAACGTTCCGCTGGCCGACCTGGAGCGCACCCTGAACCTTGGCGTGGGCATGGTGGCCATCGTGTCCGCCGAAGCCGCGGATGCCGCCGTCGCGCGCCTGAACGAACGCGGTCTGCCGTCCTGGATCATGGGCACGGTCACCGCGGATTCGGACTCCATCCTCAAGTCCGGCCCGGACTACGTCCAGGGCGCCAAGGGCGTGGACGGTGGAGCTGTCCGCCTGGTCAACTCCTACGCCTAAGCCTCCCATCGAGTGCTGGGTACTTGTCGTTTTCACGCCCGGGAACGACAAGTACCCAGCACTCGATGCATTTAATCAACCTGGATGAGGTTGAGGACGCCGCCCTGCGGGTCCTCGATGGTGGCCAGTGAACCATCGCCCGGATGCTCGTCCGGCTCAACGAGGACCCGGCCCCCTGCGGCCTGGGCCTCCGCTGCCGCCACGGCAACATCTGCCACCCCGTAGTAGATCTGCCAGTCCGCTTCGTCGACCTCATCGGCAGGGATGATCCCCGCCACCTCGTTGCCGTCGATGAGCAGCGTACTGTAGCTGCCGCCGTCATCCTGGGGATACTCGGTGACCTCATGCCCGAAAAGCTGCTGGAAGAAGCCGACGGCAGCCTGGGGCTCGGGCGTGAAGAGTTCCGCCCAGGCCAGCGCGCCAGGCTCGTTGAAGAGTTGGCTGCCGTAGTGGCTTCCTGCCTGCCAGATTCCCGTGGTCCCGCCACCGGGAGGAGTCAGGAAGCCCAGCACGCCGGTATCGCCCACCTTCTCCGGCCCGAACTGGGCGGTACCTCCTGCGTGGCCAGCCTCCTCAAGCAGGCGGGCAGCGTCTGCGGCGGCGAAGTAGACGTTCCACTTTGCGGACGTGCCAGCCTGCAGTTGCAAGGGGCTTTGCGGTGCAATGGTGGCCACCAGTTGCCCGCGGACAAAGGCCTGCGCGTAACTGCGGCCGTCCGGGGTGGGAAAGTCCTGGAAGGTCCAGCCGAAGAGCCGCCCGTAGAAGTCCTTGGCTGCCGCAACATCGGGGGTCTGCAGATCCGCCCAGCAGGGCTCGCCCTGACGGTATCCCTCAACTAATGCCATGGAGGCAACGCTACACGGACCCCTTGAGCAGCAAAGGGGCAAGAGGCACAATAACCCCCACACGGTTGAAAACGGGAGAACACATGGCCGGCACCATAGACATTGATGGACACCCGACGTGGGTGGAGGACCGCGGCGGCAGTGGCCCTCCACTGCTCCTGCTGCACGGCGGCCTCAGCAACAGTGATGCCCTTCTTGGCACAATTGGCACCGGACTCGCGGAACACTACCGACTCCTCGCCTTCGACCGCCGCGGCCATGGATACACCGCCGACACTGACGCTGACTTCCATTACGACGATATGGCGCGGGAGACAATCAGCGTCCTTGAGAAGGTGGCCGCCGGCCGCGCCCATCTCGTCGGCTGGAGCGACGGCGGCATCATTGCCCTCCTCGTAGCGCTGGCGAGGCCGGACCTGGTGGCAAAAATGGTGGTCATCGGCACCAACTACCACGTGGACGGCATCCAGCCGGTGGACATGGACCCGGACTCGCCTGTGTTACAGGAGCTTGGCCGGGCCTACGCCGAGCGGTCCCCTGACGGACCCGGGCATTTTGAGGCAGTAGTCCGGAAAGGCATGCAACTGATCAGCACCGAGCCTTCGCTCACTCCCTCCCAGATCTCCCGGATCCAGCAGCCGGTACTGGTGGCGGTAGGGGACGACGACGTTGTGACCCTGGCGCATACCGTCTCCTTGTATGAGGCACTGCCCAATGGGCAGCTGACGGTGATTCCCGGGGCGTCCCATGGCCTGCCGCTGGAGCAACCGGCCACGCTCACCAGCCTTATGCTTCCATTCCTGGCTGCGGACGGCCCACCACGGACCTTCATGCCTGTCAGGCGCCGCACGCGTTAGGCAGGAACCACGAAAAGGCCCGTTGGGGGACATACCCAAAACAGGCGTGTTCCCAACGGACCCCTTGACTGCGGTCAGCACCGTTAGCGCTGCAGAAAAAGCAGCGAGGCGAAGATTATTGAAACTGACGCGCAAACTGCCTAAAGGGGCAGTTTGCTGTCGGCGACAACTAGCCGATGCGACGGTTGTCTACCTCGTCGTCATCGTCATCCAAATCATCCGCGTACTTATCCACATAAGCCGAATAGTCCGGTTCAACCGGCTCATTCGAGTAACGGCTCGTCGAACGACTGCCCGGACCCGTCAGCTCACGCTGAAGTGCCGAGTAGTCAGTGTTCGGGGAGTAGTACTTAATGTCCCGAGCCTGCTTGGTAGCTTTTGCCTTTTGACGGCCGCGCCCCATGGCGTGACCCCCTTTTGTACTTGGACCGGAGGTGGTCACCTTGGCGATCGGTGAGGCCCCGGAATGTTTGGTCAATTTGTCGTACACCTAGATTACATGCTTTCGGCGGGCCCTGCTTGCCGCCTCATGGCCCGGGCGCCCTCGTGGGGTACCATCACGCACCTGCGCCCGCGGGATTCCGGGATTTTTCTTCGGTAGAGTCACTTAAGAACTGCCGATTTTGTATGGCCTTTGGCGAGCCGCGGTACCAAACCCAGGAGGATGCGCACCCGTGAACCACCAGGACATCCCGCCGAAACCAGCCTTGCCGCCGCGGACCGGAAGCCTGCCAATAGTCCAGGGCGGCGACGCCGGTTCAGCACCCGCTCCGGAGTCTGTGACCTGGTCCCAGCCGCGCCAGGATCCCGGGCCCGAAAAGCGGGCCAACAGGAGGCCGGCGTTCTGGAAGGCGTTCCTCATCGTCGTCATCCTCGCCGTGGCCGGCTCACTGGCGTGGCTCGCCGTGTGGCTGAACTCTGCTCCCGGCATCGATACAGCGAAAAGTGCAGCGCCGGGCGTGCTGCAGACCGCCGTCACTCCGCCGGCCACTCCCCAGCCGCTGCCCCGCGACGGGGTCGCGCCGGCAGCCTACGCGGTAGGTGACTGCTTCAAGGACTTCGACCCCCAGGCCCTGGCGTCCACGGTGGTGCCGTGCGACACGGGCCATTCCGCGCAGCTGGTAGCCACCCTCCACTACCCGGACAGCGCCAAGTATCCGGGGGCTGACCCGCTCAAGGCCAAAGCGCTGGAAGTTTGCCAGGCAGCGAAGCTCGGCCCGGCGGCCAAGCAGTTCCAGCTGAACTACCAGCGCAGCTTTCCCAGCAACACCAGCTGGGAGTCCGGGGACCGCAGGGTGGACTGCTACGTCAATGCCGACGGCGGCAACGTGATCAACGCGAGCGTGCTGCCCTGACGGCCAAACCGCCAGGGCAGCAGTCCCCCAGCCCTGCAGGCCGGCTAGTCCTTCCGCCGCACTGAGAGGCCGGAGCTCGGGGCACCCGTCAGCGCGTCGAAGTTGCCCTCGGTGAGTTCGCCCAGGTCAGCTGCGGTGTCAACCATCACGGTGTCGCCGTCGCTGATCTCGCCGGCAAGGATGGCCTTGGCCAGCCGGTCGCCGATCTCACGCTGCACCAGGCGCCGCAGTGGCCGGGCGCCGTAGGCGGGGTCGTAGCCGGACAGTGCCAGCCAGGCCTTGGCCCCGTCGGTGACTTCGAGGGTGAGGCGCCGTTCGTGCAGCCTCCGCCCCAGCTCTGCCACGTGCAGCTCCACGATGTGGGCCAGTTCGTCTACCGTGAGGGCGTCGAACAGCACCACTTCGTCGAGCCGGTTGAGGAACTCCGGCTTGAAGGACGCGTTCACCGTGGCCATGACGGCATTGCGCTTGGCCGTGGCGTCCAGGGACTGGTCCACCAGGAACTGGCTGCCCAGGTTGGAGGTCAGCACCAGGATCACGTTACGGAAGTCCACGGTGCGGCCCTGCCCGTCGGTGAGGCGGCCGTCGTCGAGCACCTGCAGGAGGATGTCGAACACCTCGGGGTGCGCCTTCTCCACCTCGTCCAGCAGCACTACGGAGTAGGGCCGACGGCGGACGGCCTCGGTCAGCTGGCCGCCTTCCTCGTAGCCCACGTATCCCGGAGGCGCCCCGACCAGCCGGGCGACGCTGTGCTTCTCGCCGTACTCGGACATGTCGATGCGCACCATGGCGCGTTCGTCGTCGAACAGGAAATCGGCCAGTGCCTTAGCCAGCTCGGTTTTTCCCACGCCGGTGGGGCCCAGGAACAAGAAGGAGCCGGTGGGGCGGTTGGGGTCGCTGATGCCGGCCCGGGCACGGCGGACAGCGTCGGACACCGCGGTCACGGCCTTGGACTGGCCGATCAGGCGCCGGCCCAGCTCTTCTTCCATGTGCAGCAGCTTCTGGCTTTCACCCTGCAGCATTCGGCCTGCCGGGATGCCGGTCCAGGCAGAGATGACTTCAGCGATATCCTCGGCAGTCACTTCCTCCGCCACCATCTGCGCGGACTTGTCCGTCACGGCGGCCTCGGCCTCGGCAGCGGCATTCACCTCGCGCTCAAGCGCCGGAATTTCCCCGTAGAGGATCCGGGAGGCAGTTTCGAGGTCGCCCTCGCGCTGTGCTTTGTCAGCAGCGGAGCGCAGTTCGTCCAGCTTGGCCTTCAGGTCACCCACCCGGTTGAGGCCGGCCTTCTCGGCTTCCCAGCGGGCGTTCAAGGCCGAGAGCTCCTCCTCCTTGTCAGCCTTGTCAGCGCGGAGTGCGGCCAGTCGCTCCACGGATGCGGGATCCGATTCACCGGACAGGGCCAGTTCCTCCATGGTGAGGCGGTCCACCTGGCGCCGCAGCTGGTCGATCTCCTCCGGAGCAGAGTCGATTTCCATGCGGAGGCGGGACGCGGCTTCATCGACGAGGTCGATGGCCTTGTCCGGCAGCTGGCGTCCAGAGATGTAGCGGTTGGACAGTGTGGCGGCGGCCACCAGGGCGGAGTCGGCGATGGAGACCTTGTGGTGCGCCTCGTAGCGCTCCTTGAGGCCGCGGAGGATGCCGATGGTGTCCTCCACGCTCGGCTCGCCCACATACACCTGCTGGAAGCGGCGTTCCAGGGCCGCGTCCTTTTCAATGTTTTCGCGGTACTCATCCAGGGTGGTGGCACCGATCAGGCGGAGCTCACCGCGGGCCAGCATGGGCTTGAGCATGTTGCCGGCGTCCATGGAGGAATCGCCGGTGGCGCCGGCACCCACCACGGTGTGGATTTCGTCGATGAACGTGACGACTTGGCCTTCCGAGCCCTTGATCTCCTCAAGGACCGCCTTCAGCCGCTCCTCGAACTCGCCGCGGTACTTGGCGCCGGCCACCATCGAGCCGAGGTCCAGGGAGATGAGCGTCTTGCCGCGCAGGCTTTCCGGGACGTCGCCCGCCACCATGCGCTGGGCCAGTCCTTCGACAACAGCGGTCTTGCCCACGCCGGGTTCGCCGATGAGCACCGGGTTGTTCTTGGTGCGCCGGGACAGCACCTGGACCACGCGGCGGATTTCGGAGTCGCGTCCGATCACGGGGTCCAGCTTGCCGGCACGGGCCATGGCAGTGAGGTCAGTGCCGTACTTCTCCAAGGCCTGGAACGTGTTCTCGGGGTCGGGGCTGTCCACCTTGCGGTCGCCGCGGACCCCGGGGAGGGCCGCGAGCAGCGCCTCACGTGAGGCACCGGCTTCACGCAGCAGGCGCGCAGCGGCATCGTTGCCGGCGGAGAGGCCCACCAGGAGCACCTCGGTGGATACGAAGGAATCCCCCAGCCGGTCCGCCTCCTCCTTGGCATGCTGGATGTCCTGCAGGGCAGGCCGGGACAGCTGCGCCTGCTGGCTGGAGCCGCCTGACGTGGCCGGCAGGGCCTTGATGGCGCTGCTCGCCTGGACGCTGACGGCGTCCGGGTCCGCACCGGTGGCCCGGAGGAGCGCAACGGCGACGCCCTCCCGCTGGTCCATCAGCGCCTTGAGGAGGTGGGCCGGTTCCACCTGGGGATTACCGGCCGTCGAGGCGTTCATTGCCGCCGCGGAAAGAGCCTCCTGGCTCTTGGTGGTGAATTTGACGTCCAAAGAGAGCTCCTTTCGGGGGCTTGTTGACTAGGTTGAGTGTACTACGCTCAACTTTGCAGGGCGAGATTCCTTAGCCATGTTTGCCCACGGCGAAACAGCTGTCCAGAGCCGGAGGTCCTCCCTGCGGTCCAGCCCGGACCGTCCGCGCCCTGGCGCTAGGTTCCGTACACGGAAACGGCGGCGGCCTTGACCACGAAGTGCACCGTCATGCCCGGAGCAAGGCCCAGGTCCGCGGAGGCAGCAGGCGTGATGTCGGCGGCAAGGCCGCCCGCCCTGACGCGGACCTGGTCGCCGTGGGGCTCGAGGTCGGTGATGGTGACGGCGAACGAGTTCCGCGGGCTTCCGTGGGCGTCGTCAAGGAACACGGAAACGGCCGACGGCGGGAACACGGCCACGCCCGCACCCGCCGGCTCCGGCAGCCGGCCGGGTTCGCCGTCGCCGCCCAGTTCCTCGTCGTGCCCCGCGATCCGCAGGCCCTGGCTGGTGCGGACACCAGTGCCGTCGAGGGTCCCGGGGATGAAGTTCAGCCCGGCAAGTCCGGCAGCGAAGGAACTGTGCGGGCGTTCCAGCACGGCACGCGTGGGCCCTTCCTCTGCAATCTTCCCGTTTTCCAGGATGACCACGCGGTCGGCGAGCACCAGTGCATCCAGGACGTCATGCGTGACAATGATCGCCTGCCGTCCCGCGAGGACCCGCTTGAAGAGGCGGCGCAGCAAAGGGGCGGCATGGATATCCAACGCGGCGAGCGGCTCATCGAGCAGCAGCAGCGCAGGATCGGCGGCGAGCGCACGGGCCACGGCCACCCGCTGGGCCTGGCCGCCGGAAAGCTCGGCGGGACGGCGTCCGGCGAGGTGTCCCGCTTCCACCTCAGCCAGCCAGCGCATGGCTTGATCCTTGGCATCCCGCTTGGGGACGCCGGCGCTGCGTGGCCCGAAGGAGACGTTGTCCACGGCGCTCAGGTGCGGGAAGAGCAGGGGTTCCTGGGCCAGCAGGGCGGTGCCGCGGTGGTGGGGAGGGACCCACGTGCGCTTTCCGCCATCGAGGTCGAACAGTGTCCTGCCATTGAGTTCGGCGCGGCCGCTGTCCGGCCGCAGCAGGCCCGCGATGCTGGCCAGGAGGGTCGATTTGCCGGCGCCGTTGGGGCCCATGACGGCCACCGTTTCACCCGGCCGGACGGCAAGGTCCACGTCGAACCCTCGCCCGGCCACGGCGGCCTGGAAGGACAGCGTCACCGGACGTCCCCTCCAGCCGGCGCGGCCGCCGTCGTCCGTTGCCCTGCTCCGGCACGGGCCGCTGCCGGTTGCCGGTATGCGAGCGCCACCACGGCGACAGCGACGGCCACCAGCACCAGGGACAGCGCGACGGCGGCGTCCGGGTCCGTTTCCCGCTGCAGGTAGATCTCCAGCGGCAGGGTCCGGGTCACCCCTTGGAGGCTGCCCGCGAAGGTCAGGGTGGCGCCAAACTCACCCAGGCTGCGGGCGAAGGACAGGACGGCGCCGGAGGCCAGGCCCGGCAGGACCAGCGGCAGCGTGACCCGCCGGAACACGGTGCCCGGCCGCGCCCCCAAGGTCGCGGCCACGGCCTCATAGCGGGAGCCGGACGTCCGCAGCGCTCCTTCCAGGCTCACCACCAGGAAGGGCAGCGCCACGAACGTCTGGGCCAGGACCACCGCCGTGGTGGAGAAGGCGATGCGCAGCCCGAGCACCTCCAGGGTCTGCCCCAGCAGCCCTTGGCGGCCGAACGTGTAGAGCAGGGCGATGCCGCCCACCACCGGGGGAAGCACCAGGGGCAGGAGTACCAGCGAGCGCAGCAGCCCCTGCAGCCGGAAGGAGTCCCTGGCCAGGACCAGGGCCAGGGGAACTCCCAGCGCGATGCAGAGAAGGGTGCTCGCCGCCGAGGTCCGCAGGCTCAGCCCCAGCGCCGTCAGGGACGGCTCCGACGTCACCAGCGGAATGAACTGCGCCCAGTCAACGCGCAGCACCATGGCCAGCAGGGGAAGCACAACGACGACGGCGGCCAGGACTGCCAGCGCACGGACCCATGCGGGGATGCCGGAGTAGGCAGCGGCCTGGGTGCGCGGCCGCGCCTGGGGCGGCGGCCCGTGCCGCTGGATCACTTGCTGCCTGGACTGGAACTGGCCGGGGCAGAACTGGCTGACCCGGAACCGGCCGGGCCGGAACTGGCCGGGCCGAATCCCGCCGCGGCGAGGACCTTCTGGCCCTCCGGGCCGGTGACGACGTCCAGGAAGGCCTGGGCGGTGGCCTTGTTACGGCCGCCGGCGACGCCCGCAATCGGGTAGGTGTTGACCGCACTCACCGATTCCGGGAACTGGATGCCTGCCACCTTGTCCCCGGAGGCCTTGATGTCTGTGCCGTAGACCAGCCCCGCGTCCGCCTCGCCGGAGGCGACCTTGCCCATGACGTCGGTGACGGCGTTCTCCTCGCTGACCGGACTCAACGTGAGCCCCGCTGCTTCCGCCACTTTGGCCGTTGCGGCTCCGCAGGGGACCTGCCGGGCGCAGGTCACCAGCCTGATGCCCGGCCGGGCCAGGTCCTGCAGGGATGCAACTCCAGCCGGGTTGCCCGGCGGCACCGCGATGGCCAGGGTGTTGGTGGCAAAGTCCTGCGGCATGCCGTCGGTAAGGCCGGCGTCCTGCACCTTTTGCATGTTGGCTGTGTCCGCGGAGGCGAAGACGTCAGCGGGCGCGCCTTGGCTGATCTGGCTGGCCAGGTCCGAGGACCCCGCGAAGCTCAGGGTGACCGTGGTGCCCGGATGTTCGGCTTCGAAAGTGCTCGCGAGTTCGGTAAAGGCCTGCTTGAGGGAGGCCGCCGCGAAGACGGTGATGGCGCCGCTTGGCTTGGCGCCGGAACCGGTGGCCGCGCCGGAACTTGTCCCCGCGTCCGGGCTCCCCGACGGGGTACAGCCGGAAAGAACGGCCAGCAGCAGCACAGCCAGCGGGAGGACGGCGGCCCGAATGATGCAAGCCGCGGACCGAACGGGTTGCCGGCTCATGCGGTGGTCCGGCCCTTCGGCGACTCGATGATGACGGTCGTTGCCTTGACCACGGCGGTGGCCACGGCACCAGGCTCGAGCCCCAGCTCACGAACGGCTTCGCTGCTCATCAGCGAGACAACCCGGAAGGGCCCGCACTGCAGTTCCACCTGCGCCATGACCTTGTCCGTGATGACGTTGGTCACCAGCCCCACAAACCGGTTCCGCGCCGAACTGCTGCCACTTTTGGGGTCGTCGGGGAGCTGCGCGAGCTTCCGGGCGTGCGCTGCCAGCTCCAGCCCGTCCACTGCGAGACGGCCGGAGGGGTCCCGGAGTGCGGTGAGGGTTCCCTGCTCCGTCCACCGGCGCACGGTATCGTCGCTCACCCCCAGGAAACGGGCAGCCTCTGCAACGCGAATAAGTGCCATTCGGTGATTCTAGTCCGCAAATGAGGGTTAGCGGCACGTTTTAAGACGCACCAGCGGTCATGAACGTGCCACCCGGCTGCGCGGCGATATACGGAAGGGCAGCACTAGACTCCTTGCATGGCCATCTACATCGACCCGCCGCTGTGGCCTGCACACGGAACACACTTTTCGCACCTGGTCTCGGACGCGTCCCTGGACGAGCTGCATTCGTTCGCTGCGGCCGCGGGGATCCCTGAGCGGGCGTTCGACGGCGACCACTACGATGTGCCGGAACGCCGCTTTGCCGACCTGGTGGCGGCGGGCGCGGTCTCGGTGGAGGGCCGCGTGCTGGTCCGCAGGCTTATCGCCAGCGGGCTGCGGATCCCGGCACGCCGCCGGAACAAATCGCTGAAGGTCCCGCTGCTGAACCGTTGGGAAGCCGTCATGCCCGGCCACGACGCACTGTTCCTTGACCTGCTGGACCGGTGGAGCGAACCGCACCGCCACTACCACGGCTGCACCCACCTGCTGTCCGTGCTGGAGGCGCTGGACCTGCTCACGGAACCGGCTGAAGCACCGCGGACAGTGCTGCTGGCTGCCTGGTTCCACGACGCCGTGTACCGCGGTGCTGCCGGCCAGGACGAGGAGGAGTCGGCCCGGTTGGCGGAGGAACGGCTTGCCGACGCCGGCCTTCCGGGGTCAGAGGTGGCGGAAGTGGCGCGCCTGGTCCGGCTGACATCGGACCACCGTCCGGAGCCAGGTGACGACGACGGCGCCCTCCTCTGCGACGCGGACCTCTCCATCCTCGGCGGCGAACCGGAGGAATACGCGCGCTACGTCGCTGCCGTGCGGAAAGACTATGCGCACATCGGCGACGCGGACTTCGCAGCCGGCAGGGCCGCCGTCGTCCGCCAACTGCTGGAACTGGACCCTCTCTTCCATCACCAGCGGTCCAAAGAACTATGGCAGGACGCGGCGCACTGCAACCTGGAAGGCGAACTGCAGTGAACGCGCCCGGTACCAACCCACGGCACACGTACTCCGCCAATGCGGCACACCGGCAGCTTCCCTTCACCGTCCGGCTGGACTGGGGACTGGAGGGTGCCAGGACGGTGGCCGCCGGGGCTGACATCGCCGTCGTGGTGGACGTCCTGTCCTTCGGAACCTGCGTCAGCGTCGCATTGGACCGGGGCGCGGAAGTCTTTCCGTACCGCTGGCGCGACACCACCGCAGAGGACTTCGCCGCCCACCACCAGGCCCAGCTCGCCGGCCCACGGCACGGCGGCGGCCTCAGCCTGTCCCCCGCCAGCCTCCGGGCGGCCGTTGCGCTGGAACGGGTGGTCCTGCCCTCCCCCAACGGTTCTGAGCTCTGCCACGCGCTGGCGGCGGAAGTTCCACTGGTGGCCGCCGTTTGCCTCCGGAATGCCGCGGCCACGGCAGACTGGGTGGCCGCCAACCTTCCTGGCGACGCAGTAGTTGCGGTTGTCGCCGCGGGCGAACGCTGGCCGGACGGCACACTGCGCCCTGCCGTGGAGGACCAGATCGGCGCCGGAGCTTTCATCGCAGGACTGGTGGCCACCGGCAAGGGCGGTTATGAAGCCGGGGACGGCAGGCACGGCTACGCTCCGGAGGCCGTGGCCGCCATGGCTGTTTTCGAGGCGGCCGAGCCGCGCCTGCGCGAAACGCTGCAGCACTGCGCCAGCGGCCGGGAGCTGTCCGGGGCCGGCTACGCCGAGGACGTGGACATCGCCGCCGAACTGGATGGCAGTGACTCCGCGGCCATCCTGCGGGGCGGGGCGTTCCGTCCGCTGTGACGGGACGGCACTGCCCGGCAAAGCGGGCGGTCCCGCCTAACGGTAGGTCCGGACGGGATAGTTGCTCACAAAAGGCGTGTTGGTGGGCACAATCTGCTTGCCCAGCGGCATCAGGGATACCGGAATGAGCTTGAGGTTGGCGATGGCCAGCGGGATGCCAACGATGGTCACTGCCATGGCGAACGCGGTCACCACGTGTCCAATGGCAATCCAGATCCCGGCCACCAGCAGCCAGATCACGTTGCCCAGCAGCGAGAAGACACCCGTACCGCCGGGCTTGTCCACCACCATCCGGCCAAACGGCCACAGCGTGTAGGCGGCGATCCGGAATGAGGCAATGCCCCAGGGGATGGTGACGATCAGCAGGCAGCAGACCACGCCCGCCAGGAAATAACCCAGGGCCAGCCAGAAGCCGCCGAAAACCAGCCAGATGATATTCAGAAGTGTCTTCATGCACCCATTGTGCCCTCGCCCCCTGACAAAGAGGGCCTGTGGCCAAAAGATGGGGGACATCCCTGATCCTGCCCTGACCCCGCAGCCGTCCGGGGCACAGAGGCTTCGGCGGCTAAACCGTGGCAGCCGCTTTGGCAGCCTGCACGAAGGCCCGGATCTTGGCCAGGTCCTTCACTCCGCGGGACGCTTCAACCCCGGAGGAAACATCCACGCCCCAGGCATGCGCCGCGGCTGCTGCCTGGCCCACGTTGGCCGCCTCAAGGCCGCCGGCGAGCAGCCAGTTCCGTCCCTTGAGCACGGGCAGGGCTGCCACGGAGGCGTAATCCCAGGATTCCCCGGAACCCGGCACAGCGGCATCGATCAGGAGCAGGTCCTCACCCCAGTCGTCGAACTCGTCCTGGCCGGCACCCATGGTGATGGCCCTGACCAGCTTCATGCCGGCGTCGTGCACTGTTGCGACGTCCGCGGGTGACCGGTCGCCGTGCAGCTGGATCCACACCAGGCCCGCGGCGCGGGCGATGGCAATGGCATCGGCCACAGGCTCGTCCCGGAAGACGCCGATCGGGGTGACGCTCTCCGGAAGCCCGGCCAACAGGGAAGCTGCCTGCGACGGCGAGACAACCCTGGGGCTGGCAGTGAGGACGAATCCCACCGCATCTGCACCGGCGTCCACTGCTTCGCGGACCGATTCGGGCGTGCTGAGACCACACACTTTGACGAACATTCCCGGGCTCCTTCAGGCTGTTTTCGTGTTGACCCCCCGGAGGAGATTAGCAGGGACCGGACACAACTGCGACGGGCGGCCATGTCAGGGAACTAGGCTGGGCTGATGCAGATCATCCGCTTCGCTGACCTCAAGGCCGAACCATGGCGCAACGGCGGCGGGGTGACCAGGGAAATCGCGCGCCAGGCTTCACCGGACGGCGGCTGGGACTGGCGGGTGAGCATCGCCGATGTGGCCAAGGCCGGCGACTTTTCCGCTTTCCCCGGCATGGAGCGCGTGCTGACGGTCATCGAGGGGGAACTGCTGCTGCTCAGCGTGGGCGGCGCGGAACAGCCGCTTGAAAAGTACCGTCCGTTCCGGTTCGACGGCGGCGCCGCCACCACGGCGACACTTCCCACGGGCGACATCCGTGACCTCAACGTCATCACCCGGACCGGTGCGTTCAAAGCCTTTACCTCCATCATCGAGCTGTCCAAAAAGCGCGCCCACCCCGTCTTCGAAGGGCAGGTGGGGGTGCTGCTGCAGGGACAGGCGAAGGTCAGCCAAGCCGGCGCGGAGGCGGTGGAGCTGGGCAGATACGACGCAGTGACCGGCTCGGACGACGACTCCCCCGAGATCCTTGGCCGGGGATTCCTGGCCGTCGTGTCCATCGACCCAGTGGACACCACGGCGTAGGCACCCCTTCAGGTGGTGAGGTTGCGCACCACCGGTGGCAGCCCGCCGTCGTGCCTTGCTACCTTGGAAGCCAAGGCCCCCACCCGGGCCTCCGGACGACGGTTCAGTACCCGGCACGCGACAAGACTGGCCAAAGGAACTGTCATGCCGTGGATCATCCTTATTCTTTCCGGCGCGCTGGAGGCCGTCTGGGCCGCGGCGCTTCACCGGGCCGCGCAGGTTTCCGGACGCCGCCGAATCGCCCCCGCAGCCCTGTTCCTGGCGGCCGTTGCTGCCAGCACCGGCGGCCTTGCCGTGGCCATGCAGTCCATTCCCACAGGAACGGCCTATGCCGTGTGGGTGGGCGTGGGGGTTGTCCTCACCTCCGCCTATGCGATGGCCACCAGGGTGGAACGTCCGACGGCGGCGCGCCTGCTCCTGCTGTCCGGCATCGCCGCGTGCGTGGTTGGCCTCAAGGTGGTGGCGTGATGCTGAAACGCAGCCTTCCGTGGCTGGTGCTCCTGGCCTCCGCGGTCCTGGAAGCAGTCTGGGCCACGGCCCTTGGCCTGTCCGATGGCTTCAGCCGGCCGGTGCCCACCATCGTCTTCGCCGTCACCGCCACGCTCAGCATGCTGGGCCTGGGCATGGCCATCCGCAGCATTCCGCTGGGCACCGCCTACGCCATCTGGGTGGGCATCGGCGCCGCACTGACCGTGGGATGGGCCATGGCCACCAGCGTGGAGCCCTTCAGCGTGGTGAAGCTGCTGTTCATTGCGGGGATCGTGGGCTGCGCCGCGGGCCTGAAGGCGTTGCCGGCAGAAAAAGATGCGCCGCGGGTGTCCAGCGGTGGCTAGGCTTTTGCCATGCACTCCCCCGAGATCACGATGGCCGTGGATACGCTGCGGCGCCGGCTGCTGCCCGGAACGCGGACCATCCTGGGCATAGCCGGGGCACCGGGGTCCGGCAAGTCCACCTTCGCCGCCTGGCTCCAGGAGCAGTTCAGTCCCGGAACCTCCGTGGTGGTGCCGATGGACGGCTTCCACCTGGGCAACGCGATCATCGAAGGGACCCCGCTCCGGCAGCGCAAGGGCGCCATTGATACGTTCGACGGCGGCGGCTACCTTTCGCTGCTGCGCCGCCTGGCGCTCCGGGACGAGGCAGTGGTATACGCACCGGAGTTCCGGCGCACCCTGGACGAGCCGGTGGCCGCTTCCATCGCAATCCCGGCCGAGGTACAGCTGGTGATCACCGAGGGCAACTACCTGCTGGCGGACCAGGAACCGTGGAAGGACGTGCGGGCGCAGCTGGACGAGGTGTGGTTCCTCGAAACCCCGCCCGCGCTTCGGCTGCAGCGCCTGGTGGACCGGCACATCTCGTTCGGCATGGAGCGGGAGGCTGCGGTGGCCTGGGCTGCTGGACCTGACGAAGCCAACGCCCGGCTGATCCAGGCCACCCGCCCGGCGGCGGACCGCGTCATACCTTGGCTGTAATTTTCAACGCAGGAAACGAACAGGAGAACCATGGCAAACGCATCCCCCGAATTCGGCAACACCCACCCCGGCAAGCCCGAACCCGGGAGCACTGTCCAGCTTGGCGACGGCCTGACCGTCAGCCCCCTCGGCTTCGGCGGCATGGCCCTCACGCCCGTGTACGGCGAGGTGGACCCCGCCGAGGCGCTGCAGACCCTGCACCACGCCGTCGACGCCGGTGTCAGCTTCATCGACACCGCTGACATCTACGGCGGCGGCAGCAACGAGGAGCTGATTTCCCAGCTGCTCAAGGAGCGGCGGGACGAAGTCCAGCTGGCCACCAAGTTTGCGCTGGTGGGAACGCCCACTGACGGCTACACGGATATCCGCGGCGATGCCGGGTATGTTCGCGAGGCCGTGGACCGGAGCCTGCAGCGGCTGGGTACCGACGTGATCGACCTCTACTACATGCACCGCCGCGATGTCCGGGTCCCCATCGAGGAGACCGTGGGCGCCATGGCGGAGCTGGTCAAGCAGGGAAAAGTCAGGCACCTGGGCCTGTCCGAAGTGACGGCCCAGGAACTGCAGGACGCATCGGCGGTCCACCCGATCGCGGCGGTCCAAAGCGAATGGTCCATCTGGAGCCGGGACGTGGAACGCAACGTAGTCCCCGCCGCCGCAGGCCTGGGTGTGGGCTTCGTCCCGTACTCGCCGCTGGGCCGCGGCTTCCTCACCGGAACCGTGGACACCTCAAGCCTGGGCGCCAAGGACTTCCGGCGGAACATCCCCCGCTTCGCCCCGGACGCCGCAGACGCCAACCAGGCCGTGGTGGTCGCCGTCCGGTCCGTAGCGGATCAGCTCAACGCCACGCCGGCGCAGGTGGCCCTTGCCTGGCTGTTCGCGCAGGGCAGGCGGCTGGGCCTGCCCGTGGTTCCCATCCCCGGCACCCGCAAGGCTGCCCGGATCGACGAAAACCTCGGGGCACTGGCCCTGGAGCTTACCCCGGCGCATCTGGAGGCCCTGGACGGAGCGTCGGACGCCATCGTCGGCTCCCGTTCCGCGGACCCCACCTGGGTGTCTGAAGGACGGGAATAGCGCCCTTCCACCAAACCCTACGTTTTGACCGATACCCCGAGGAGCCGCATGACTGCCATCGTCCACTTCGAAGTCCAGTTCAACCCCGACTATGTCGCCGACGCCGCCAAGTACCTGGCTGAAACCCTTACCGCCACCCGGGCGTGGCCCGGCAACCAGGGCATCGAAGCGCTGGTGGACGACGCGGACCCCTGCCACATCCTGGTGGTGGAAACCTGGGCCACCACCCAGGACCACGACGACTACGCCGCGTGGCGGGCCACGCCGGACGGCAGGAGCGCGCTGCACGAGGTTCTCGCCGCGAAGCCATCCAAGCAGGTTTACTCCACCACCCTGCCGTTAGGCCTGTAGCCCATGGACTCACTTCGATACGACCTGCCCGCCCTCACCATCCGCAGCATCTCCGTCAGCGAGATGGACAACAATGTGTACCTGCTAACGGCCAAGGAGAGCGGCGCGCAGGTGTTGATTGACGCCGCCGACGACCTTCCTGCCATCCGGCAGCTGCTGGCGGATGGGGCTGCGGACACGGGCGCCGGGGCGCACCTGGCCCTCGTGGCCACAACGCACCAGCACTGGGACCACGTGCGCGCGCTGAAGGAACTGGTGGATGCCACCGGCGCACCAACCGCTGCCGGAGCGGACGACGCCGACGCGTTGCCCGCTGCAGTGGACCGGCGGCTTGTGCACGGGGACACGGTGGCCGTCGACGGGTTCGAGCTCACCGCCGTGCACCTGCGCGGCCACACGCCGGGCTCGATCGCCTTCGTCTACCAGGACCCGGAAGGACCTGCACACATCTTCTCCGGGGACTCACTGTTTCCGGGCGGCGTGGGCAATACCCAGAAGGACCCGGAACGGTTCAATCAGCTCCTGTCCGACGTCACGGAGCGGTTGTTCGGCACCTACCCGGACACCGCCGTCGTGCATCCCGGGCATGGGAACCCCACCACGCTGGGTGCCGAGCGGCCGCAGCTTGGGCAGTGGCGCGCCCGCGGCTGGTAGCGGTTAAAAACGAGTGCTCCGCAGTTGTCGTTTAGACGCGTCTAAACGACAACTGCGGAGCACTCGATGATTGGCTGGACTGGGCCTAGCGGCCGCGGCGCTCGTTCGAGGCCGGGGCGGACGCGCGCCGGGGGCCGCTGCGCGCGGGACGGCCCGAGCCGCCGTTGCCTGCGCCGAAGGAACCGCCGGAGGTGCCACCGGTGTTGGAGGACCACACGGCCTTGCTGCCGCCGGTTGCGCCTGCACCGGACGAGCGCTGTCCGCCGGTCCGCGCACCTGCACCGGCCGCGGCACGCTGGCCCGTTGCCGGGCGTCCGCTGCGCTGTCCGCCCGAAGAAGCGGGGCGGCCGGAGGATGCGGGGCGGCCGGTGCCGCCGCGGGGAGTTTCGCTGCGGGTTACGCGTGAATCAGTACGGCCATCCGAACCGCGGCCGGCCGATGAGCGGCCACCTGCTGCGGGGACGTCGTTGCGGTGGGTGCCGGCAGCAGTGCCGCGGCCGCGGGCGTTGCGGCGGGCAGCGGCTGCTGCCACTGCGCGGTCCTCGTTCTGCTCTGCATTGCGGTCAAATGCTGCCCGGGCTTCCGTGCGGCCTTCGAAGGCAACAGCCCGGCGCTCGGCGCGGGTGGCGTCGCTGCGGGCGGGTTCGGCCGAAACCTTGCCGCGTCCACCACGTCCGCCGCGCCCACCGGTGGTGGGAGCAGCCTGGCGGCGTGCACGCTTCCGTTCGGCGTTGGCGCCCGTGGAGGTACCGCCGCCCTGCTTGGGGGCCTTGGCGGCCATCAGTGCGGCGCGGGTGCGGGGGTCAACCTTGTCGGCGATTTCACCGGTCAGTTCGCCCACGATCGGCGAGCTGGCGGTAACGCGCTCGAAGTTGACCTCAACGCCGGCTGCCTTCATGAGCTTCTTGACGTCGGTCTGCTGCTCCGGGAGGGTCAGCGTCACAACGGTGCCGTCCGAACCTGCGCGGGCGGTACGGCCCGAGCGGTGCAGGTATGCCTTGTGCTCGGTGGGCGGGTCCACGTGGATGACCAGCTCGACGTCGTCCACGTGCACACCGCGGGCGGCCACGTCGGTGGCCACCAGGACGCGGACGTCGCCGTTGGAAAACTCGGCCAGGTTACGGTCACGGGCATTCTGCGACAGGTTGCCGTGCAGATCGACGGCCGGGATTCCGGCGTCGGTCAGGGTCTTGGCCAGCTTGCGGGCGTGGTGCTTGGTGCGCATGAACAGGACGCGGCGGCCGGCGCCGGAGGCGAGCTCCACGATCAGCTGCTTCTTGACGGTCTGGTCGTTCACCACCAGCACGTGGTGCTCCATCGTGGTCACCGCTGCCTGCGGATCGTCCACGGAGTGGGTGAGCGGGTTGGACAGGTAGCGCTGGACGATCTTGTCCACGCCGTTGTCCAGGGTGGCGGAGAAGAGCAGGCGCTGGCCCTGGCTGGGGGTCATGTCCATGAGCTTCTTGACCACCGGCAGGAAGCCGAGGTCAGCCATGTGGTCGGCCTCGTCCAGGACGGTGATCTCCACAGCCTCAAGGGTGAGGATGCGCTGGCGGATCAGGTCCTCCAGGCGGCCGGGGCAGGCGATGACGATATCGACGCCGGCGCGCAGCGCCTTTTCCTGCCGGGCCTGGGAGATGCCGCCGTAGATCACGGTGGTGTTCAGGCCGGCGGCCTTGGCCAGCGGCTCGATGGTGGCGTTGATCTGGGTTGCCAGTTCACGGGTGGGCGCCAGGACCAGGCCCATGGGGCGGCCGGGCTTGCAGAAGTACTTGGCTTCCCGCTCAGCGAGTCTTGCTACAAGCGGGATGGCGAAAGCAATGGTTTTACCGGATCCGGTCCGGCCACGGCCCAGGACGTCACGGCCGGACAACGTGTCCGGAAGGGTCTTCACCTGGATGGGGAACGGTTCAACGATCCCCTGGGCGGTAAGGGTGTCTGCAAGGGCCTTGGGAGTACCGAGGGCAGCAAAAGTAGTCATGTAGTTTTTTACGGTCTTTCTGGCGGTATCCGGGCGGATATCGGCCCCCGATGCCGGTTGGACCAGGGGTTTCGCCGAAGAAAAGTCAGGTGATCAACCGGGCGCTGTAAATCAGGACAGCCGGCCGGGACCAAATGGAACGCGTTCATCGACGCAGGATGTGCCTCTCACATGAAGAAAGCCCACTCCCTGGAAGGAACCTCCAGATCCGGAGCAGGCGGGCATCACTGCACATCAAGTTCCTCCAGTCTAGCATCCCGACGCCGGGCACCCGTCCCGGGCGTTGCCTTCGGGGGCGCAGCGGGGCAGTGTTGAGCCATGAACGAGCAGCCGGGGCGGCACCAGGACACGCACCAACACGAAGGCCACGCGCACGACGGCGGCGGTCCACCTGAGGGGGTCGGTGGCGGCATTGACGCGGCGTCCGCCTGGGACGAGCGGTACCGCACCAAGGCGAGGCTCTGGAGCGGGAAACCGAACCCGCAGCTGGTCCGTGAGGCAGGTGGCCTGCGGCCGGGAAAGGCGCTGGAGCTGGGATGCGGCGAAGGCGCCGACGCCATCTGGCTGGCGCAGCAAGGCTGGTCAGTAACCGCCGTCGACGTCTCCGCCGTTGCCCTGGAGCGGGCCCGCTCCCACGAACTGGCCGAACTGGCGCGGGAAAGCGTGAACGCCTCGGACAACAATATTGAAAGCCGGATCACCTGGCAGCTGGCGGACCTGACGCAGTGGCAGCCGGAGGCATCTTATGACCTGGTGACGTCGCAGTTCCTGCATTCGCAGGAACTTGACTGGCGGATCCCGCTGCGGACAGCGGCCTCAGCCGTCGAACCCGGCGGAACGCTGCTGGTGGTGGGCCACCACCCGGACCGGCTGCCGCCATGGGGCCCGGGGCACCACCATGCAGATATGTTCTACACGGCGGACGACCTGGTCCGCGAACTGGGGCTTGGCGGGCCGGAGTGGCAGATTGAGGTCCTGACCAGCCGGGAACGGCCGGTGACGGGACCCGAAGGACAGGAGGCGACCATCGCCGACGTCGTCCTGCGCGCCACCCGGCTTTCCTAACCCGCCCGGCCTTCCTAGCCCGCCGGAGGAGCAGGGGTGGTGACGCGCGGTGCCACCAGGGCCGCGGCGACCCCGATGGCGGCGGTGAAGGCGAAGACCCCTGCGAAGGACTGGACCGGCGTCGTGAATGCCGCGAACACAATCCCTGTGGTGGCCAGGGACAGCGCGCCGCCCAGGGAGTCAGAGATGGACATGGCGGAGCTGTTGAAGCCTTCGTTCTCCTTGGTGGACAGGGCGAGGGTCATCACGCTCAGGCGCGGGTAGAGCAGGCCCATGCCGCCGCCTGCCAGGACCCAGCCAGCGATGGCGGTGGCGGCCGGCCAGTGCAGCGCTGTGGTCGCCAGGGCCAGGAGCACTGCCGCCAGGACCATGAACGATCCCGTCTGGACCGCTCGGCGGTGGGGCAGCCGGGTACCCAGCCGCCCCTGGACGGCCGCCGCCCCGGCCCACGCCAGCGCCCCACCCGTGAGGGTCAGGCCGGCCAGGGTGGGCGGGAACGAGTACTGGTCAATCAGGAGGTAGGGAAGGTAGACCTCGGCGCCAAAGAACGACGCCGATGCGAGCCCCCGTGCCAGGATCACACTGGGCAGCCCGCGCCGGGCAGCGAGGGTTCCGGAGGGCACCAGGGGGCGCACAGCCACCAGGGCAAGGGCGACGGCGGCAAGCGCCAGGAGTGCCGTGGCTGCCGGGAAGGCGGGGATGCTTGCATCCACGGAGAGGTTGAGCCCCAGCACCGCAAGCGCAGCCAGCGCCGCCCATCCCAGCCTGCCAAGGGCCCACGGCGGGGCAGTTTCCTTGAGCCGGCCTGCCCCTTCCGCCCGTCCGGTTTCTTCAGGCCCGTCCAGTCCGCGCAGCACCGGGACGATCATCGCCAGTGCGGGAATGACCAGGCCGACCACGCCGAGGAACACCCAGTGCCAGCTGAAGACCTGGGCCACCAGGCCGGCGGCGAAGGGGCCCACCAGTGATGGGACCACCCAGGCGGCCGAAAATGCGGCGAAGATTTTTGCATGCAGCGGGCCGGGAAAGAACCGCGCCACCAGTACGTAGAGGGCAACGGTGAGGGCGCCGCCGCCGAGCCCCTGCACCAGGCGGCCGGCGACGAGCATGGGCATGGAGACCGACGTACCCGCGATCAGAAGTCCCAGCACGAACAGCGCCACGGAGGCATACAGCGGCGATGCAGGCCCGCGGCGGTCGGACCAGTTTCCGGCTCCCACCATCCCGATCACGCCGGTGGCCAGTGGCCCCGCGAAGGCCAGCGCATAGAGGCTTCCGCCGTTCAACTCCCGGCTGACGAGGGGCATGATGGTGGTGACGGCCAGGGACTCGAAGGCGGCGAGGAACACCAGGGCGCACGTCCCTACGGTCACCCAGAGATACGGGGGCCGAAAGATCCCGGCGGCGTCGCGGGTTCCCGGCAACGTGGAGTCCTGCACAGCGGTTCCTACTCCACGAACCGGTTCCGGCCGGACCGGTAACCGAAGACAGCCGCGAGCAGGCCCACCACCATGAACAGGATTCCTGCAGGAACGAACGACCCGGTGGCCTGGTGCAGCTGCCCCACCATGAGGGTGCCCGTGGAGCCCACCCCGTAGCCCACACCCTGCATCATGCCGGAGAGGTGGGCTGCGGTGTGCCCGTCGCGGGTTCGGAGCATAATCAGGGTCAGTGCGGCGGCGGTGAGGCTTCCCTGCCCCAGTCCGAGCAGGCCGGCCCACACCCAGATGAGGTCCAGCGGGCCCAGGATGCTCAGCACGAATCCCCCGCCGGTCATCAGTGCCACCACCACGTTGATGGCGCGCTGGTCGGGGAACCTCGCGGCAAGTGCCGGTGCAAACAGGGACCCCAGCATCTGGAGCACGATGCATACGGCGACGATCAGCCCTGCGGTGGCCCCGTCCACGCCTCTTTCGCGGAGGATGGGCGCCAGCCAGGCGAAGCCGCTGAAGGACATCATGGCCTGCAGCACCATGAAGATGGTCACCTGCCAGGCGACGGGAGAGCGCCATACATTCACGCCGTCATGGACCGCCTGATGCCGGACCGTGCCCTGCTTCACGGCCACGGGGAGGAACAACAGAAGGACGACGGCGGCGGGCACCGCCCAGACCCACAGCGCCTTTGTCCACTCCCCCGTCGCCGTGTAGACCGGATAGGTGAAGCCCGCCCCGAGCGCCGCGGAGGCGCAGATGGCGGTGGTGTAGAGACCGCCCATGAGCCCCAGCCGGTGGGGAAAGTCGCGTTTCACCAGGCCCGGAAGGAGCACGTTGCACAGGGCGATCGCCGCGCCGCAGGCTGCCGTGCCCAGGAGGAGGGCCGGCAAGTGGCCCGCACCGCCGGCGGCTGCCCCGGCGTCAACGGGCCGCAACAGCAGCCCGGCGGTCAGCAATGCCATGGCGCCCAGCAGGACCCTTTCCGCGCCGAACCGGCGGGCCAGGACCGGGGCGAGCGGCGCGAAGACGCCCAGGAGTGTCACGGGAACTGTGGTCAGCACCACCACGGACCAGCCGGGCAGCCCGGCCTGCGATGTCACCTCCGGCAGTACGGCCGAGAGGCTGGAAAAGACGCTGCGCAGGTTCAGCCCGATCAGGACCAGGCACACACCCAGGTAGGCCAGGGCGCGCCGGCTGCCCACGCGGGTGGGTTCCGCCGCCGGCAGCTCGTCAATTTCTGCATCCACCAGGGTGCTGAGGTCCACCAGGCTGCTGCCCGCCCTGGTCCGGCCATGGGCTTCCCCGGAGTCAGCCCTTCGCTGCTGCATCCCCTGTTCGGCATTCGGTGCGTCGGTCATCCGCCCATTCTTGCAGGCAGGCGCCGCCGTGGAGTTTTCCACATACGGCCCGGCGCACCTTCCGGCGCACCAGGCAGATTCATAGGTTGTAACCAGCCGCGGCCACGTACCTGGCCGCACCTAGCAACGGGAGCACCATGGAAACTACGCCGCCGCCGGAATCACGCCCCACCCTGCCGGAGAGCCGGCCGCCGGAGACACGACTACCTGAGACCAGGCCACTGGAGGGTGCACGGCTGGAAGGTGCACGCCTGGAAGACGCACCGCCGGACGGGACAGGCCCGCCTCCCTCTCCGGGCGGCCCTGGCCAAATGCCGGGGGCGCCCAATCACAAAGGGGCGAGCAGCCTGGTCCTGGCGATCCTTGCCCCGGTCAGCATGTTCCTGACCGCGCCGTTCGCCGGGCTGGCCATGCTCCTGACCTATTCGGACAACGGCCGCTCCCCCACCCCCTGGGTAACTCCCTTCGTGCTGTTCAGCCTGCCTCTCCTCTTCGCCTCACTAGGTCTCCGGCTGGCACTCCCAGCACTGAAACAGTTGCCCCAGGGGTCAGGAAGCCGGTCCGCGGCGGCAATTGCCCTCTGCATCTGCGGCGTGGTCTTCGCCTTGGCACTCGGTCCTGCACTCGACCTCATAGGCGTGTTCTGAGCATCCGAGTGCTCCGGGCAAAGGTGTATTCCGTTCGCTCCGATCTTCCGCCGTCCCCGCGGCGCTATTCTGGAAGGGATGAGCGAATCCCCTGAAAACCCCCAGCAACCGCATGTCCCGCGGCCTGTCACGCCCGGCACCCAGGCCTCCTTCGGCACGTACGGGGGCCGCCCGGTCAGTTTCGTGCGCCGCGGCACCAGGCTGCAGGGGCGCCGGCAGGCTGCCTGGGCCGAGCACGCCGAGCGGTGGGCGGTCGACGTGCCGCGGCACGTGGCCAACACCTCTGTCCACCCCGACTACACCTTTGACGCCGCCGCGGAATTCGGCCGTGAAGCCCCGCTCATCGTCGAGATCGGATCCGGGCTCGGCGACGCCATCTGCCATGCGGCGGAGCAGAACCCGGACACGAACTTCCTGGCCGTGGAGGTCTACACGCCGGGGCTGGCCAACACCATCATCAAGATCAACGGCCGGGGGTTGAACAACGTCCGTGTGGTGGAAGCGAACGCGCCCGAAGTTCTGGCCACCATGCTGCCCGAAGGCTCGGTCAGCGAACTGTGGGTCTTCTTCCCGGACCCCTGGCACAAGTCGCGGCACCATAAGCGCCGCCTCATCCAGCCCGAGTTCGCCGGGCTTGCGGCACGCGCGCTGAAGCCGGGAGGCCTGTTCCGGATCGCCACCGACTGGTCAAACTACGCCGTCCATGTCCGTGACGTCATGGCGGGCTCAGGGGACTTCGAGAACCTGCACACCGGCGAGCGCCGCGGCCCCGAGAGCCCCCTGACGCAGGTGTGGCAGTCCGGCGTCGAATCCGTGGTGGGCGGGGCACCCGTGCGTGAGGGACGCGCCCCGGTAAGCACGGAACACACCGGGCCCAACGAAGGCGTGGACGAAACAGGCGGCTGGGCTCCGCGTTTCGAGGGCAGGATCCGGACCAGCTTCGAGGCAAAAGCCCACGAGGCCGGCCGGCTGATCTTCGATCTCTGCTACCGCCGCCGCTGAGCGGCGGGCCGTCGAAAGCTTCTAGCCGATATTGATGGCGGCCACGATCTCTTTGAGCATGTCCAGCCGGGGTTCCGCTTCCGGGTTCAGGTAGGGCCAGACGACCACGACGCCGATGAACCGGCCGCTTTCCCACACGCCCACGGTGGCTGCCACCTTCGCCGGCCCGCCGTCGTCGCCGTATCCCACCACCACGGCGTAGGCCGCCTTGCCGGGCAGGTTCAGCTCGCCTTCTGCCAGGAGGGTGCCGCCGCGGTCCTCGAGGTAGAAGCCCGACATGAGGTGGGCCCAGCCGTTGGCCTGCGGCGCATCCTGCACGGAGGTATCGTCCTTGATCACGGTGACCAGCACGTTGCCCAGCAGGCCGTACTGCTCGCTGTTGGGCCCGGCCGTGGAGTGGTCCAGGACCTGGGTGTGCTCGGGAAAGTCTGCGGTGAAGCCCAGCGGGGATTCGATGTGCACTGACATTGGTTTCAGAGCCTCTCGAGCTTGGTGTCGTTGGGGACTTTATAGTACGTGGACACGTTGGTGGTGGACTGGTTCTCGGTTTTGACGTCCACTTCACCCACTTTGACGTCGAACCCTGCCTCGTTCGTGGCTGTCAGCACGGAGTTCACCTGCACGGTGGCGGAACCGGCCTCGTACAGCCGGGCAGCCTCGCGGGCTGCACCGGCGTCATTGCCCAGGGCCACATTGCGCAGGTAGCTGTCGATGACCGGGCGGTTCTCCGGAGTGTAATCGACATCGATCTTGACGCTGCCCTGGGTACCGGCGGTAACGGTGGAATCGAACTTCGCAGCCTCGGTCTTCACACCGGAAGTGACGCCCTGGGCCACGGTCCCGTCCATGGAGACGGACACGGAACCGATGTTGTTGTCCTTGTCCAGGTTGACCTGCAGCCCGCCCTTGCCGGAGGCTTCGAAGACGCGGCCGTCCAGCTTGAGCTGGCCCTGGGCGGAGATCTCACCGCTGGCTGTCGAGGTGCCGTCCGTCAGGTTCCGCTCATAGGCGAGGTCCAGCTTCGCCGCACCGGACGCCGTGCCGGACTCGCCGCTGGCATCCAGCGAGAACGTGCCCTTGGCCTTGTCCGCCTGTCCGGTGGAACCGTTGTCCTTCGCGGCATCATTGATGGTGTCCAGGATGTATCCGGGAGGGTTGCCGGCCACCTCCTTGATTTCGCCGATGCTGTCTGGCGGAAGGTCGCGGTACATCTGTTCGCGGGCGGCCATGGCTTCCTCCACACTGGCGAACGTGTACTCGCGGGAGACCTCACCGGTGAGTGTTGCCCCCGCCGTGCCGGTGGTGTCGTTGACACCCAGGCCCATGTTCCCGTACACCTTCACGGTGGCGGAGCCGTCGGCGTTCTCCACCACTTCGGTACCCACTTCGGCGCCACCGTGGACCCACGCAACCCGGGCTTCAATGGAGGCCTTGCCCGTTTCCGAGTAGACCGGAATGTCCGCCCTGGCCAGATCCTGGAGGTGCTGCTTGGCCAACTCCTGCGCGGATACGGGAATGCCGCCGTCCATGCGCATGAGGTCTTCGGCGAACGGGCCATCGCTGCCTTCGCCTTGGATCAGGTACGTCCGGTCGGCATCGGACAGGCCGGCCCACCACTTTGCCTGCTCTTCCGGGCTGGCGTTGAGCATCCGGTCCAGCCCCGCTTCGAGCTCCCGGCGGTGCTCCGCGGCCGCCCTGGATTCTTCGGCCCTTTCCTTGAACCACTCCTTCGCCTGCGCGGCCATCGAGGTGAGCCGGTCCCAGGTGCTGCCGCCGGAGCCTCCGGTTCCGGCGGTTGACGCCTTTTCCTGCTCGTCGGCATGCTTCATCAGGATCTTCGAGTTTTCCCGCAGGCTGGCCACCACTTTGTCCAGGCTGGGGCGGTGGCTGGCGCTCCACTCCTGACGGAAGCGTTCACCATCACGGCCCTTCCACGGCGCGGACTGGATCTGGCTGTGCAGCGACCCGGCGCGGCTGCTCAGCAGTGCCGCTGCCTGGTCGGCGGCCTTGGCCAGCGCCCGCAACTGGCTGATGTCTGCGCCGTAAAAAGTCATGGTTTCCCCCGGAAAGAGTGCGGTACGTGTCTATCGCTGGTCCTTATGGTCGCACGGGCGGCGGAACCCGGCGATGGGGATCCCTCCCCATCGCCGGGTAGGCCGGACCAACTGTTCCGCGCCCGGACGGCGTGGGACGATTGGCCTTGTAAGAAGGGCACGCACACCAGCGCATTACCGCGCCTGTCCAAAGGAAAGACGATCAAAGAAGAACTGAAGCAGGTGGTCGACAAGGCCGAGGACGTCACCAATTCCCCGGTCCTTGAGTTCCTGGCCCGGGCCGGGTTCGCGGCCAGCGGTATCCTGCATTTGCTGGTGGGTGCCATCGCCATCCGGCTGGCCATGGGCGGCACGGGGCACGCCGATTTCAGCGGTGCGGTGGCTGAGCTTGCCACCACGCCCGTGGGTCCGTTCCTGCTGTGGGGAAGCTTCGCCGCCTGTGCAGCCTTATCGCTCTGGCAGGCCGGCGACGCAATTTTCGACTTCAACCACCAGGCCACCAAGAAGAAGATCAGGAACAAAGCCAAGGCCGCGCTGCAGGCAATCGTGTATGCGGTGCTCGCGCTGACGGTGTGGCATTTCGCCATGGGTACCGGTACTGGTGATGACAACCGCAAGGCCGCCAGCGATTTCACCGTCTCCATGATGGCGGCCCCGGGCGGTGTGGCGCTGCTGGTCGTGATTGGCCTGGCAGTCGCTGTCACGGGGGTGGCCTACGGTATGCGGGGCCCCAAGAAAAGCTTCGAGAAGCAATTGCGGATGCCTGCCGCCGGCGCAGCCAGGACGGCAGTGCTGTCCTTGGGCATTGCCGGCTACCTGGCCAAAGGATTGGTGCTGCTGCTCACCGGGCTGCTCATCGTCATCGCCACCATCAAGGAGCACCCGGAGGACTCCACCGGCCTGGACGGCGGCCTGCGGGCCCTCCGCGACCAGCCTCTGGGCCCCTACCTCCTGGCCGCGGTGGGAGCCGGATTGGTCTGCTACGGCGCCTACATGATCATGCGCGCCCGGCTGGCCAAAATGACAAAGTAGCGGCGGGCGGCGTTTATTTCCGCCCAGTGCTTCCAACGGCGGATCGAGGTGTTCGCCTGTGCGTGCCAGGACCCTGCCTCGGTGGCGGAATTCCGGGTACTTGGAAAAACCGGGGAAGCAGCCGCTCAGGACGAGGACCGCGCGCCTACGGAACGGTGATGACTGCCACGGCCCGCTGGGCACCGTCCCGCAGTTCGACGCTCGAGATGCTGCCCAGCTGGATGGGCGTGGCCCCGGTGACTTTGACCTTCCCGCTGGGGGTGGCGGTCCAGGCGCAGGCCCGGTCCTCCGCGCCCGCCCGGTCCCGTACCCACAGCGAGAGCGTCCCTTCGGCCGGCAGGCTGCTGCCACTGACAGCAAGCTCGGTCCCCCAGGTCTTCCTGGCCATGTCGATGTTCACTTGGAGCCCTCCACCGGAGGCCACGGAATAGGTTGCGTCCGGCTGCGGCGGCCTGACAAGCAGTGGCCCCACTGCCAGGCCCACAGCCAGGCACGCGGCGGCAAGAGCCCCCGCCAGTGCAGCCCACCGCCGTCGTAATGTCCGGCGGCGGCGCGCCAGTTCGTCCAAAAGCCGCCCAGGGGCGTTGGCGTCAGCCGCCTCCCTGCCTGGGACGCCATTGCTGCCTGGAACGCCACTGAGCGCCATGGCGTCAGGAACGGGAACGGAATCGAGGAGCATGGGGACTTTCTCCAGCACCGCCAGCTCCTTGCGGCAGGCCGCGCAGTCCTGGAGATGGGCCTCGAACAGGGTGAGGTCGACGGCGTCGAGGCCCCCCAGGACGTAGGCGCCCAGCAGGTGGTGCGGGTTGATGTTCACCGTTCCACCCCCATCTCGTCCAGGATGGTGCGCAAGGCCCGGATGGCGTAATAGGCGCGGGACTTGACCGTGCCGCTGGGGATATTGAGCTGGACCGCCGCTTCATTGACGGTGAACCGGCGGTAGTGCAGGGCCACCAGGACGTCCCGGTGTTCCTTGCTCAGCCGCAGCAGTGCTTCCTCCATCAGGACCCGGTTGAGCAGCTCGTCGACGCGGCCCATTACCTCACTGGGGTAGTTGAGGTTGGCGGGGTCGGTGAGGCTGCTTTCCAGCGCCTCATGCGGGCGGCGCTGGCTCCTGCGGTAATTGTCGATCATGATGTTCCTGGCTGTGCGGTACAAGTAACTGCGGAAGCTGCCGTTGACCTCCGGGGCATGCTGCCAGACGCGGAGCACGGTTTCCTGGACCACGTCCTCCGCGAGCTGTGGATCCCGGGTGGCACTGAGCACGAAACGGCGCAGGGCGCTGCCGTGTTCACGGTAGATGGCCTCCACCACGTTGTCGTCGAGCGGCATGCCGCTCCTCCCGTCACTGCCCTGCCCACTTCACCGTCCCTGGGAACGCCACGGAATGCTGCGCTTCCGGCAGTTACCACGACAGGAAGCAGGAATCGGTTCAATCGAACCCCGCACGTCGTACCTGTGAACCATTCTTTACCCGGAGGCGTCGTAGGAGTTAGCGCCCGGTGATCCAGCGCCGGGCGCCGGGCCGAAGAGGCACCAGCCAAGCAATCACACAGCCAAGGAGCACACCATGAAACACCATCTCGGGGCAGGGCTTGCCATCCTGGCCCTGGCGGCAGCCCTTACCGGTTGCGGCAACAGCACCGGCACCACGCCGGCGGCCTCCAGCCCGGCAGGGGGCGGCTCAACCAGTGCAGCCGGCACTTCGTCCGGGACGTTATCCACCAGCCCCTCCGCAACGTCCGCGGCATCATCGCAGGCAAGTTCCGCCGTCGAGATTAAGACAGCGTCCTCCCCGGAAGGCAGCATCGTGGTGGATGCGAAGGGAATGAGCCTCTACTTCTTCACCAAGGACACCAAGGACTCCGGCAGCAGTGCCTGCACCGGTTCCTGCCTGGTCCAGTGGCCGCCGCTGACCACCACGTCAGGCTCCCCCACCGCAGAGGGAGTGACCGGGAAGCTGGGCACCATCACCACACCTGACGGCAAGAAGCAGGTGACGTTGAACGGCATGCCCCTCTACTACTTCGCAAAGGACACCAAACCGGGCGACATCCTGGGCCAGGGCGTGGGCGGAGTCTGGTACCTGTCCGACCCGTCGGGCGCCATGGTCAAGGCAGCGCCGGCCCAGGGCTACTAGGCAATGCTGGCCTGGCAGGTGGCGCCGGCCTGTCTTACTTCAGGGGAACGTCTGGGGCCTTGCCCGGGAGCGGTATTTCGGTGGGCAACGGAACGGGCAGTTTGGGGCCTTGTTCCAGGCCTTTCCTGACGTCCTCCGGAACATCCGTGGGCAGTGCCGGCTCCGCAGGAACCTCAGCGGGCTTCTGCGGGGGCGCCCCGTGGCCGGGTGTGTTTCCCTGCTGCGCCGGAACGCTCGACGGCGCTCCGGCGGCAGGTGCCGAGGCGGGCGCGGGTGCCGGCGGGACGGCATCCGCGCTGCTGGTTGTGGAGGGCCGGGGTGCGGCCGGCGCAGGCACCGGAACCCGCGTGGTGTCATTGTGGACGGGAGCCACTGCGGAACCGGTCACGAAAGAGGTGACGGCGTGGTTCAGCTGGGAGAGGGAGTCGCGGAATCCCTGGTCGGAGGCGGCAGCCACTGCGCCGCCGGCTGCGAGCGAGGCAGCCACCGAGAGCGTGGTGAGCGTGATGCGGCGCTTGGCCCTGCGGCGGGCTGCAAGTTCATCAGCAGGTTTCCCCGGGGTGGGCTGGCCTGCCCGGCGCTGCCCGGCCCCAGCCTCCGTGGCGGTGATGGCCGGGAGGGCGGTGGTGGCGGCAGCTGACGGGCCTGCCATCAGCGCAGCGATTTCGGCGGAGGGCGCCGGGGCCTCTGCCGCCAGGGCATGCAGGTTGAGCAGGGCGTCGCGGAGCTGGCCGTCGTCGTCCATGCCTGCCTCCAGCAGAAGCTGGTCAACGGCACCGGTGTTGCGGGATCCTGCGGTGTCACTCATGATGTGCCTGGTTTCTCTTGAGCGTTTGTGCCTTGAGGTTCTGCAGGGCCCGGCGCTGGAGCTGTTTGATGGCTCCGGCGCTCTTGCCCATGATGGCGGCCACCTGGTCGATGGACAGGTCCGCCACGACGCGAAGGGCGAGGACCTCCTGGTGTTCTTCGCTGAGCCCTTCGAGCATGGCTTCTGCTCCGGCCGTCAGTTCCAAGGCGCGGTCCTCCGCAGAGGGTGTGGTCCGGCCGTCGTGCTGGGGGTCGTACGGTGTCAGCTGCGGCCTGCGCTCCACCCGCCGGTAGTGGTCCACCATGCGGGCGTGGGCGATCGAAAAGATCAGCGATTTCGCGCCCTGCAGGCCGCCCGTGAGCGTGCCGATCCTGGAGTAGAAGGCCAGAAAGACGTCCTGGGTGACAGCCTCGGGATCATCGAGTCCGCGTGCTTTGAGGTAGCCCTGCACCGGGCCCGCAAAGGTTCGATAGGCAGCAGCGAACAACGCGGCCGGATCAGTTCCGGCTGCGTTGTCGAATATGTCGATCTCTTCTTGGGCCAAAGTGTCCAGCACCAGCGGCTCCTCCATCCCGGGTCCGGGCTTACGCCTGGTCCCGGTTCCAGGTTGGGACTGCCAGTCCCCGTGGTATTCCGGCTGCCTTTTGCGGGTATGCCAGGGGCTCTTCCAAAGGTGCGCGCCCCGGCCGGCAGCCCGGACTGCGGCCGCAGCCGCAGTCCAGACTAGCCAATAAGCCTTAGCGGGCCGAAACTGACGGGGTGTGGACGGTGTTGCCGCCCACAGCGGGAACAGCAGGAACGGCGCCCGCGCCGTCGACACCCGGAACGGCCGGAACGGCGGGCACTGCGGGAGCCGACGGAACGGCCGGAAGCTCGGGCTTATCAGCCTCGACCGACGCGGAACCCTTGGCCTCGGCACCGGCCTTCGCTGCGGCGTCGGCCGTGGCCACGACGTCGGCGCAGTAGCTCTCGACGTTCGCGTCACCCTGCGCCGCGATGGACAGCGAGGAGAACGCCTTGGAGGAGGCATCCAGGCCGCCGTGGGTGAAGGCGGTGCAGAGGCCCAGGGCTGCAGGACCGGCAGCGTCAACGGCGGTGTTGGCCGTTGCGGACCCGGCTGCGTCGGCGGTGGCCTTGTCGTCAGAAGCCTTAGCCGTTGCGGAGGCGTTGGCGGTGGACTCTGCGGTGGCGTCGGCGCTCTTCAGTGCGTCGGTTACCGCTGCCGTGGCCGTGGGGGCCGGGGTGGCCTGGGCATCAGCTGCTGCTTCGGCGGAAAGCTTGGGGGCAGGTGCACCGAAGAGTTCGTGGGCGGTCTGCTGGGCCTGGGTGGGAAGGACGCCGGAGACGGCGGCGGCGCCGGTTCCTCCTACTGCCAGGGTTCCGGCGGCCAGGACTCCGGCGGCGACTTTGCTGGTGGCGAGAACGGTGAACACAGACATTTACTTCTCCAAAACCTAGACAACACATCGGACTGGGCCCGCCTGGCGGACCCATCACGGACTACATCGCCTGCGGTGCCGGAAAGGTTACGGGTGTCCCGAGATTCTTTTTCACGTCGTCCATGGCCGTGTCTTTCAATGCCCTGTTTTCCAATACCAGGGCCGCGAGCCGCTGGATGTACGGGCCCACTTCCTCGTCGTCCAGGACCAGCAGGTCCGGCTGGCCGCGCAGCCACCGCGCATTGAGGGCTGTGATGTTCTCGTGTTCCAGCAGTTCCTCGAATTCGCCGTCAAGCTCCCCCACGCGGAGGACGGCGCGGCCAAGAGGGCCGCCATCATCGGTGCCGCCGCCCAGGTAGGACGCTTCGGTTCCGGCGGTCAGCACGCCGTAGGCCTCCGCGGCACGGTTGAACAGGTCCAGGTGCGCGGCGGCGCCCATCCCCGCCATGCCTTCGCGGACCAGCGGGTCCGTGGCGATCCGGCCGCCCGCCATGACGGCATACTGCGCGAAGCCGCCCTCCAGCGCCTGGCTCAGGTAGAAATCCACCAGGCAGCTTCGGACGGCCACCGGGGACATGTCCTCCAGCGGCAGCATGGCCTTGCGCATGGCGTCGATGATGGCCGCGTTGGCTTCCACCACCTCCTCGTCGCTGCCTCCGATGCTGCTGCTGGTCAGGACGACGGGCTGGGACGTGATGGTCATGGCAATCCTTGCTGGGCGGTGGTGGTGCTCGGGCCGCTTTCACGCTACGACGGCCGGTTCACGCCAGCACCGGGAGGAAATGAACGTCAAGCGAAGTTTTCGGGACGGCCAAGGCAAGGGCCCGGCGACATGGGCCTGCCGCCGGCCGAACTAAGATGGATCAGATAACCACCCACCGGACCCGGCCCCGCCGTGGCCTGCCGAAAGTAGCGCTCACCATGCCATCCCAACCGGACGAAAGTGCGGACCTGGCAATACAGACACCCGCCATCAACGACCGCTCGCTGGCGGCCGGGCTGGCGTATGCCATGGCGAGCAGGGTCTCGGGCATATCGTTCGACGGCGGCACGGGGCTCATGCTGGGAAAGGTCCGGGGCGGCGCGGAGGTTCCTTACTCCACCACAGCAAAGCTGGTCCGGAAGGCCGGCGGCTGGAGCTGCACCGTGGGCATCTGCAGCTGCCCGGTCCGCAAGGACTGCAAGCACGTAGCGGCCCTGCTGTTCGCGGCCGAGGACAACCCCTCCATCCGGGTACAGCTGCTGGCACCGTCCACCTCCACGCAGGTGTCCCGCGCACCGTCCGCGGCCCTCTCCGACTGGGAGCAGGCCCTCAGCCCACTGATCTCCCAGCCCGGTTCCGCCCCCTCCACCAGCGGGATTCCCCTTGCCCTGCAGTTCGAAGTGGAGGAACCACCGCCGCACTTTTCCTACACAGGCCGCCGTGACCCGGTCCGCGGCGTCCGGCAGCTCAAGGTCCGGCCCGTGATCATGGGGGCCAAGGGCAAGTGGATCCGCGGGGACGTTTCCTGGAACACCCTGAGCTACCTGAACTTCCGGCGCGAATCGAACCAGGCGCACGTGGAATGGCTGCAGGAGTTCCTGGCCGGCCACTCCTCCTCCGCCAGCCGGATGCACAACTCCGCCGGCCTCTGGCTGAGCCTGAACTCCTATGCAGGGAAGAACCTGTGGAGCCTGCTGTCCGACGCCCGGAAGATCGGGCTCGCCCTGGTCCACTCGCGCGGCACCGAGCCGGTCCGGGTGGCCGAGTCCCCTGCCGCCGTCGGACTTTCCCTCAGCCGGTACGGCAGCCCGGTAACCGAACCTTCCACAGCGGAGCCTGCCGCCAGCGCCAACGCAGAGGCGTCCGACGGCGGCCTGGAGCTTTCGCCCACTATCACCGTAGAAGGGGAAGAGGTTGATCCGGCTGCGGTTGGCACCATCGGCAGGCCGGCGCACGGCCTCTTCTTCACCGCCGGGGAAGCGGCCCTCCCCGGGGTCCCCGACCCCAACGGGACCATCACGCTGGCCCAGCTGGAGAACGGGCTGAGCGAGGAGCTGCTGGCGTTTGTCACCGCGGGAAGCATGCTGCACATCCCGGCCAGGGACGAATCGCGGTTCCTGACCGGCTTCTACCCCAAGCTCAAGCAAACGGCCCGGGTCACGGCGCGCGACAAGTCCGTGGAACTGCCCGAACTGGCTGTCCCCACCCTGTCCCTTCTGGCCAACTATGGCGCGGACCACCGGGTGCGGCTGCACTGGGAGTGGCACTACAAGACCGGCAAGCTGGTCACCGCGCAGCCGCTGTGGCGGCACCCGGGCGACCAGGGCTACCGCGACGACACCGCGGAGGCCCGCATCCTGGAAGGCATCGGCCACCCCTGGGATGTGGTGCCCGCGCTGGGTGAATCAGCGACGGGCCGGTGGGGCACTCCCCGGCTGGCGGCCTCCGCCGAGCTGACCGGCCTGGACACGCTGGCGTTCACCGAGGAAGTACTGCCGCGGCTGCGGGAGGCCCCCAACGTGGACGTGGAGACGGTGGGCGACATCGCCGACTACCGCGAGGCCGAGGAAGCGCCGGTGGTGTCCATCTCCACCAAGGCCACCGAACAGCGGGACTGGTTCGACCTGGGCATCCAGATCTCGCTGGAAGGCCAGCCCGTCTCCTTCGCCGCCGTGTTCTCCGCCCTCGCCGCGGGCCAGACCAAGATGCTGCTGCCCAGCGGCGCCTACTTCTCCCTGGACCTGCCGGAGCTGCATCAGCTGCGGGCCCTGATCGAGGAAGCCCGCTCGCTGCAGGACAACAAGGACGCCCCCCTGCAGATCAGTCGGTTCCAGGCGGGGCTCTGGGACGAGCTGGCGCAGCTGGGCATTGTCGACGAACAGGCCGCCGCCTGGCGGTCCGCGGTGGGCGGACTCCTGGAGGGTGGCACGGACGGGCTGCCGCTGCCGTCGTCGCTCAACGCCGAGCTGCGCCCGTACCAGCTGGAGGGGTTCAACTGGCTCAGTTTCCTGTACAAGCACGGGTTGGGCGGCATCCTGGCCGACGACATGGGCCTGGGCAAGACCGTGCAGGCCCTGGCACTGATGTGCGCGGCGAAGGAGCTGGCCGTCGCGGCTGCGTCGTCCCTGGAAACGGCCGACGGCGGTGCTGCCGCTGACGCTGGAAGCGGGCCCGCCGCCGTCGCGCCCTTCCTGGTGGTGGCCCCCACCAGCGTGGTGGGCAACTGGGCCCTCGAAGCCGCCCGGTTTGCGCCCGGGCTGACCGTGCGGACGGTCGGCGAGACATTTGGCAAGAGCGGCCAGAACGTGGCGGAGGCCCTGGGCGGGGCAGACATCGTGATCACGTCCTACGCCCTGTTCCGCATCGATTACGAGGCCTACGCCTCGCGTACCTGGAATGGGCTGGTGCTGGATGAGGCGCAGTTCGTGAAGAACCACCAGTCCAAGGCCTACCAGTGCGCGCGCAAGCTGCCGGCGGCGTTCAAGCTGGCCATCACGGGCACCCCGCTAGAAAACAACCTGATGGAGTTCTGGGCCTTGACGTCCATCGTGGCGCCGGGCCTTTTCTCCAGTCCAAAGCGCTTTGCGGAGTATTACCAGAAGCCCGTGGAGAAGAACGGCGACAAGGGGCAGCTGGAGAAGCTCCGGCGCCGCGTGCGGCCGCTGATGATGCGGCGCACCAAGGACCAGGTAATCAAGGACCTGCCGCCCAAGCAGGAGCAGATCCTGGAGGTGGTGCTGAATCCGCGGCACCAGAAGGTGTACCAGACGCACCTGCAGCGCGAACGGCAAAAGATCCTGGGCCTGATTGAGGACGTCAACAAGAACCGGTTCACCATTTTCCAGTCGCTGACCCTGCTGCGGCAGCTCAGCCTGGACGTGTCGCTGGTGGACCCTTCCCTGTCCGCGGTGCGGTCCTCCAAGCTGGACGTGCTGTTCGAGCAGCTCGAGGACCTGATGGCCGAGGGGCACCGTGCCCTGATCTTCAGCCAATTCACGGGGTTCCTGGGCAAGGTGCGGGAGCGGCTGGACCAGGAGGAGATCGAGTACTGCTACCTCGACGGCGGCACCCGGAACCGCGCCGACGTGGTCAGTGAGTTCAAGAACGGCAGCGCGCCGGTGTTCCTGATTTCGCTCAAGGCGGGCGGGTTCGGCCTGAACCTTACCGAGGCCGACTACGTCTTCCTGCTCGACCCCTGGTGGAATCCGGCGTCCGAAGCCCAGGCCGTGGACCGGACGCACCGGATCGGGCAGGCCCGGAATGTCATGGTGTACCGGCTCGTGGCCAAGGACACTATCGAGGAAAAGGTCATGGCGCTGAAGACCCGGAAGTCGCAGCTGTTCGCCGACGTCATGGAAGGCGACGCCCTGGCCGGCGGAGCCATCACGGCGGAGGACCTGGCGGGGCTGTTCAAGGAGTAGGAGCCAGCAAGCCCCTACCGGCACGCAGAAGGGCCAAACCCTGGAACTATAAGCCGGCGGCTCCCGGCACCGGTCCAAGGTTTGGCCCTGACTGTCGGGCTGGGACTAGACCCGCTGCGGCGAACCCAGTTCCACCGGATCATCGTCCATCAGGTACGCCAGTTCGGAGTGCGCCGCGAGGTCGATCCCGCGCAGTTCGTCCTCGGGCTTGATGCGGAGGCCGCCCATGGCCTTGTCCAGGATCTTGGCCAGGATCCAGGTAACGCCGAAGGAGTACACCAGCACCGTGACCGTGGCCAGTGCCTGGACGCCCAGCAGTTCGAAGCCGCCACCGTAGAAAAGGCCGCGGACCGCGTTGGGCGCCGCATCGGTGGCGAAGAGGCCGATCAGCAGGGTGCCCAGGATGCCGCCGACAAGGTGCACGCCGACGACGTCGAGCGAGTCGTCGAAGCCCAGCCGGAACTTCAGTTCGATGGCCAGGGAGCAGACGGCTCCGGCAATGGCACCGATGGCTACGGCGCCCAAGGGGCTGACGGCACCACAGGCCGGGGTGATGGCGACCAGCGCGGAGATCAGCCCAGATGCGGCGCCCATGCTCGTGGCCGCGCCGTGGCGGACCCGCTCAACGAGGGCCCAGGCCAGCAGCCCGGCGGCGGCAGCCACGGCGGTGTTCAGGAAAACCACCGACGCCGACTGGCCGGCGGAGAGGGCTGAGCCGGCGTTGAAGCCGAACCAGCCAACCCAGAGCAGGCCGGCGCCCACCAGCACCAGCGGCCGGCTGTGGGGCTTGGCGTGATCCACCTTGGGCCAGCCGGAGCTCTTGCCCAGGACCAGTGCCAGTGCCAGTGCTGCGGCGCCGGCGTTCATGTGGACCGCGGTGCCGCCCGCGAAGTCGATGGCCTTGATGCCGTTGGCGATCCAGCCGCCCACGGAGCTGCCGTCCGCCGAGTTGAACGCGAACACCCAGTGGGCGATGGGAAAATACACCACCGTGGCCCAGATGCCGGCGAACAGCATCCAGGCGCCAAACTTCATCCGGCCCGCGGCGGCACCGGCAACGAGCGCGGTGGTGACGCAGGCGAAGAACAGCTGGAATGCGGCGAACAGGATGACGGGGATGGACGCGGAATCGTCCTTGGCCAGCAGCTGCCCCATGCCGGGGAACTCGGTGACGTCACCGATGAGTCCCAGTCCGCCCACGGAGTTTCCGAAGGCCATTGAGTAACCGAACAGTGCCCAGAGCACGGCCACCAGGCTGGCGCCGCCGAAGCACATCATCATCATGTTCAGGATCCGGCGGGACCCCACCATGCCCCCGTAAAACAGGGCCAGGGCGGGAATCATCATGCATACCAGCGCCGAGCTGGCCAAAATCCAAGCGACATTTCCCGAGTCCATGGGAAACCCCTTTCAAGATGCGAAAAGAACGGTAAGTTGCCGTCAGAGCCTTTCCGCCAGGTGGATGTGGGTGGAGGAACCACTCCCGGCGGAGGGGCGGCTTTTGCCGTCTGGTACCAATGTATGGCGGCTATTTTTGGGTAGGTTTCGGCTGTGTTAAATGGTGGTTTCAGCCAATTGCACGCGAGTTTCAGGTGTCACGCGGCGCGCAGCAGTTACTTCAGGACCAGGGCAGCGCAGGGCTAGGCTGGAAAGCATCCGGTCAGCCAGCCACGCCGAAGGAGCCAGCCCTTGAACAGCCAGCAATCCCCTCCTGTAACGCCGAGTGACTTACGGGTGGGCGTGGTGGGCATCGGCTGGGCCGGCCAGCAGCACCTCAAGGCCTACTCGGCACTCGACGGAGTAAGCATCGTCTCGGTGGCAGGGATGGAGCAGGACCTCCGCGACTCCCTGCAGGCCGAATACGGCATTCCGAACGCTTTCGCTGACTGGCAGGACATGCTCGATCACGGCGGCCTGGACGCGGTGAGCGTGGCAGTGCCCACCTTCCTGCATGCACCCATCGCCGTCGGGGCCCTGGAACGGGGAATCCACGTCCTGAGCGAAAAGCCCATCGCGCGCAATGCCGCGGAGGGCCAGGCCATGGTGGACGCGGCCCGAAAGGCCGGCCGCGTCCTGGACGTCGCCTTCAACCACCGGCGCCGCGGCGACATCAAGGCGCTCAAAGAGGTCATCGACGGCGGTGGGCTGGGCCGGCCTTACTACGCGAAGGCGTCATGGCTCCGGCGCGCCGGCATTCCCACGTTGGGCAGCTGGTTCACCAACCCGGAGCTCGCCGGCGGCGGACCGCTGGCGGACATCGGCGTCCACGTGCTTGATTTTGCCCTGTACCTCCTCGGCGAGCCCAAGGTGGTGGCGGTCTCCGCGGCCACCCATGCCGAACTGGGCCCGCAGGGGCGTGGCGGCGGAAGCCGGTTCTCCGCCCAGGCCACCAGCCATGCCTTCGAGGTGGAGGACTTCGCCTCGGCGTTCCTGCGGCTGGAGGGCGGCGCAACGCTCCTGGTCGAGGCGAGCTGGGCGGCCTACCGGGAAACGGATGACCAACTGGACTTCACGGTGTACGGGACTGACGGCGGCGCCGAACTCAGGGTGCACGGCGCCCCCTTCCCGGCGGTAGGCCAGCTGCGCGTGTTCACCGACAAGGACGGCGAGTCCGCGGACTACCTGCCCCCTGTCCTGCCTGGCCGCGCGCATGATTCAGTGGTGGAGGATTTCGTCACCGCTGTGCGCGCCGGGGCGCAGGTCTGGGCCAAACATGACGGATCCCTGGCGCTGTACCGGGCACAGGTCATCGACGCGTGCTACCAGTCCGCGCGCGAGCAAAGGGAGGTTCGGCTTTGATGAACGGCACACTGAGGATCCTGGTGTGGAACGAAGGCGTCCACGAAGCCAACAACGAGCCGTCCCACATCGGGGAGATCTACCCGGACGGCATCCATGGCGCCATTGCGGCCGGCCTTCGTTCCCACCTTCCGGACGCACACATCACGACGGCGGTCCTGGCCACGGCGCCTGACCATGGCCTTGCCGAGGAGGTGCTCGCGGAGACGGACGTCCTGTTGTGGTGGGGCCACGTCGCGCACGGGGAGGTGGGTGACGCCGTCGTCGAATGCGTCCACCGGCACGTGCTGGGTGGAATGGGCCTGATCGTGCTCCACTCCGGGCACTTCTCGAAGATCTTCACCAAACTGCTGGGCACCAGTTGCTCCCTGGCCTGGCGCAACGACGGGCAGCGTGAGCTGGTGTGGTCCGTGAAGCCCTCCCACCCCATCGCGGAGGGCGTGGCCAGCCCCATCGTTATTCCGGAGCAGGAGATGTACGGCGAGCTGTTCGACATCCCGGACCCGGACGACCTGATCTTCATCAGCTCCTTCGCAGGCGGCGAGGTGTTCCGCTCCGGCGTCACGTTCACCCGTGGCAAGGGCCGGATCTTCTACTTCAGCCCCGGCGACCAGGAGTACCCGGTGTACCATCATCCGCAGGTCCAGCGGGTCCTGGCCAACGGGGTGCGGTGGGCTGCGCAGCCGGGGCTGGACCGTTCCGCCCCCTCGGTGAGCAACCCTGCGCGGGAGTGGTTCGAGGAGGAAATGCGTCATTGACATGGGCTGCGGGCAGGAGCAGATTGAGAGCGTTGATCCATAGGTCCGGCAGGCTCTGGACGGGCACATTCCGCCCTGCCGGCCCAATTCCCGGGTGCGCACAGCCCCGGACGAACTCAGTAACCACTCCTTGCGAAGGAGCCAGAAATGCCCGCAGTAACGGTGAAGGACCTGGAGTCCAAATCCTTCGACCAGCCCGATGAGAAGCGCCGCCCACCCAAGACCCAGGTGGATGTGGTCAACATTGGCGGCGCCACCTTGGGCCGTTTCACCTTCGAGCCCGGCTGGCGATGGTCGGAAACGGTCAAGACGGTGGTCCATACGGACAGCTGCCAGGTCAACCATCTGGGCGTCTGCGCCGCCGGGACACTGACAGTGCAGATGACCGACGGAACCGGCATGACAATCCAGGCCGGCGACGCGTACTCCATCCCGGCAGGCCACGACGCCTGGGTGGAGGGCGACGAGACCTATGTCTGCTATGAAGTGATCAGCGCAGCAGAATTCGCCAAGCCCGCGTGACCGGCAGTCTGCACCACCCGGAAAGGGAGGCCCGCCAGGGCCTCCCTTTCCTCGTGCGGCAGCCCTACCGTGGAGGAAACACAACGATCGGAGAGCAATGAAAGTCACCGTCATCGGAGGCAGCGGCCACATCGGGTCGTTCCTGGTCCCCCGGCTGGTCCGGGCCGGCCATGAGGTCACCAACATCAGCCGCGGCACCAGCAAGCCCTACACCGACGCCCCGGAGTGGCAGCAGGTGCACCAGGTCAGCGCGGACCGGCAGGCAGAGGACCGGGACGGAACCTTCGCGGACCGGGTGGCGGCCCTCAAGCCGGACGTGGTGGTGGACCTGGTCTGCTTCACCCTCGAATCGGCCACTGCGCTGGTGCAGCGGCTGCGCGGCGAGGTGGGGCACCTGCTGCACTGCGGTTCCGTCTGGCGGTACGGGCAAAGCCTGAAGCTGCCCATCCGGGAAGGCTCGGATTCGGCTGCCGCGCCCTTTGGCGAGTACGGCATCCAGAAGAACCGGATTGCCCTGATGCTGCAGGAGGAATCGGCGGGCGGCGGGCTGGCCACCACGTCCCTGCACCCCGGCCACATCGTCGGGCCGGGCTGGCACCCCGTCGGCCCGCTCGGAAACCTCGATCCCCATGTCTGGCAGGTCATATCGTCCGGCCAGCCGCTGCAGGTCCCCGGAAGCGGCGCCGAGTTGATGCACCATGTACACGCCGACGACGTCGCCCAGGCCTTCGAGAAGGCCATTGCCCAGCGGGAGGCGGCTGCCGGCGAGGACTTCAACATCGTTGCCCCCACGGCACTCACGGTCCGCGGTTATGCGGACATCGCCGCCGCCTGGTTCGGCCACGCTGCGGTGCTGGAGCCGGTTCCCTGGGACCGTTTCCGGGAGAACACCTCCCGGGAGCATGCAGATGCGAGCTGGAACCACCTCTACCGCAGCCAGTGCTTCAGCATTGAAAAGGCGGCGTCCGTGCTGGGCTACACGCCGCGCTTCGAGCCGGAGCAGGCCATCTTCGAATCCATCCAATGGCTCGTTGACCAGGAACAGTTGCACGTCGCCCGGCCGCTGGGCGTCCCGGCCGGCTGACGCGCGCGCCTGCCCCTAGGCAGGGAGCCGCCTGACCCGGGCCACCAGCGTGGCGGCGAGCAGCGCCGTGGCCAGTTCCAGCGCGATGACCAGCAGCAGTTGAGCGCTGCTGGAACCAACAACAGCGGACGACGGCGGCACCCCGCCGTGGGCGTGTCCGGCGCCGCCGCCGGCAAGCAGCAGGGCGGCGTGCAGGGCAGCCATGGCCACGGCAGCAACGGTGACCTGGTGCAGCGCACCCAGCCGGCTGTGCCGCCAGATGTGCACCGTGCAGGGAACGCACACCGCGGCGAGCGCCAGCATGAGGACGCTAAGCCACGCGCCGTGGTGCCCGGACGCCGCCAGCCACACATGTGCCGCGCAGGAAACGGCGGTGACCGCGGCCACCAGGCGGGGATGCACCACCGGGCGGCGGGCAGGAAGCCGGCCCGCCGCCGTCGTGCGCCCTGCCCTGGCGGGGGCGGGGCTAGTGGCAGCCACCGCTGCCGCCCTCACTGTGGCAGGAGGCCGCCTGCTTGTTGGGGTTGGCTGGGACGTCCAGGACGGGGCTGCGGTCGAAGAAGCCTTCGGGCCGCAGTTTGAAGCCCACGGTGTCCACGGGCATGATGGGCCAGTCCTCCACCCGCGGGAAGTGGGTCAGGCCGAAGGTGTGCCAGACGACGATGTCTTGGCCGTCGATGTCCCGGTCCTGCGCCACGTAGCCGGGAAGGCCTGCTCCGCCGGCGTGCTGGTTGACGAAGTCGCCCGTGGGGTACTTCTCGTCTTCGGCAAACCCGGTGACCCACAGGTCCTTGGTGGCGAAGGCTGCGCGCTTCGCGATGGAGGAATCCGGGTCTGCCAGCAGGGTGGGCTGGTTGTGGGAGTGCAGCTTGTAGCCGACGGGCTCGCCGAGCCGGTTGCGGGACTCGGGGTTGGAGATGATCCAGGTGCGGCCGGCACGGGCGTCGGCCTCGCGGACGCCCTCGGATTCCCGGGCCAGCACGGTCCGCTTGCGGGAGAAGGCGTTGCCGCGCTCATTGCCCGGTCCCATGGCTTGGCGCACCACGTCCTCTTCCTCCACGCGGTTGGTGAATCCGTCGATGGCCATGTCCAGCCTGGCGCTGAAGAGGTGCTGGTGGAACGGGGCACCCAGCCCCGGGGCGAGCTCGGAGATGTTGTCCGAGCCGCCCTCGGGAAACGCGGAGGTGAACACGATGCCGGTGGCCTTGGCCTCGAATTCGATGGTGCCGTCCAGGTAGAGGTACCAGTAGAAGCCGTAGTCGTAGTTGCCGACGGTGGTGAAGAAGGAGATCACCAGGCGGCGGTTGCGGCGGGTGTACGTGACGCCGCTCCAGAGGTCGGAGTGCTTGGAAAGGATGCTCCAATCCTCCTCATGCATGCAGATGCCGTTGTGGATTTCCCGCGGGTTGCCGAACGCGTCACTGATGACCGGGCTGAGATAGGTGATTTCGCCCAGGCAGTCGCAGCCCAGCTCCAGCGAGTTGGCGTACTGGCCCACCAGGTATTCGCCGGTGTCGAAGTAGTTCTGCCAGGACCGGATGGGCGACGGGTCACCGTACGGGACCACCATCTCCGCGATGGAGGCGCGGTTGATAATGGGCCGCTTGCGCTCGCCGTCCTGGAAGGCGAGGTTGTGCAGGACCACTCCTTCGCGGACATCGAAGCCCACGTCCACGCTCCACTTTTCCCACTCCACATGATTGCCGCCGGTGACGGTGAAGCTGGGGCCTTTTGGCTGGGTGATATTGATGGGCTTCTGGGTTTCGCGGATGGGACCGGTCAGTTCGGGGTCCGTGTAGTTGCCATGCTCGGCGGGTATGGGCATCACGCCAAGGTCGATCACCTGGGTGACTTCCTTGGTGACCACGTCCACGTAGGCCACCAGGCCGTCCACGGGATGCGCCCAGGCGCTGTCCTCCGGGAACTCCTGCACAAATGCCAGTCCGCGGAGGATGCGCCGGCCCTTCTCCTCGGCGTATTCGAAAACGCCGGCCGAGAGCGGGGCGACGCGGACCTTTTCGACGTCGAGTCCCCGGTCAGCGAGCGCCTTGAGCCACCGGTCATCTGTGGCGAGGAGCGACTCCACTACTTCGAATTCCTCCTCCAGGACCGGAAGTTCGCCGGTCACCGCGGTATCGAGTTCGACGGCGGAGAGCACCTTTTGCTGGGTAATGGAGACCACGACGTCACGCGGCGCAGCCCCCGAGACGTCGTGGATGAAGACCCGGAATCGGCGGTCCACAGCCTGTGGTTGCGCTCCCCGGGCCGGATCCAGCAGGCCGAGGTAGGCGATGCGGTGCCGGGCGTCCAGGTGGCCTTCCGACTGCAGGATGGCGCGGACGTCCAGGATTTCCTCCGCCGTTGCCAGGTGGAAGGCCGATGCGGTTTCGGTTGGTGCAAGTGTCATGGGAAGAGCCTTTGTCCGGGCCGTCGCCGGCCACTGGTTTATTTTCTATAGTTGTAGAGAATAAACGTCCGTAACATGGCTCACAAGAGTCTGAGCGAAATATTTCCGGGGAGTGGCCGCGGTGCCGAAGATAGTTGACCATGATGAGCGCCGCCTGGAACTCGTGGATGCCACCTGGCGGATCATTGCCCGTCAGGGCCTGGAGAGCGCCACCATGCGGGAGATCGCCACGGAGGCAGGCTTCGCCAACGGCGCCCTGAAACCCTACTTCCCCACCAAGGACACCCTGCTCGAATTCGCCTTCAGCCATGTGTTCAACAGGACCAACCGGCGCATCGCCGAGGTCACGGCCGGGCGGACGGGCCTGGACGCGCTGCGGGCCTTTTGCCTCGAGGTCCTCCCCCTCGATGACGAGCGCGTCAACGAGGCACGAATCGTGGTCCCGTTCTGGCAAAGGGCCATCAACGACCCCCGGAAGGCGGCGATCCACCAGCAGTCGATGAATGAGTGGCTGGTGGCAATCCGCCGTTTCCTGGCAGAGGCGAGGGACAGCGGCGACGTCCGTGCCGCCGTCGACGATCCCATCCTTGCCGGGCAGCTGCTGAACATGCTGCTGGGGGCCCAGATCGAGGCAGCCCTTGCATCCGCTGGCCAAACAGACTTTGGCCACGCGGCCCAACTCGAGGGGTACCTTTCCCTCCTCAGCAAAATTCCCGGCCGGAAATGAGCGCCAAACTCGAAAGTATGCTTACTATTGAGGGGTCAGGTTCTGGCGGATGCCGGAGCGAGCACGAACTGTAAGGAGCATCTCCATGGGTTTGGATGACAAGATCGGCAACGCTGCAGAGAAGCTCGGCGGCAAGGGCAAGGAAGCTGCCGGAAACGCCACGGGCGACGAGAGCCTGAAGGCTGAAGGCCAGACGGACCAGTCAAAGTCGGACCTCAAGCAGGCCGGCGAGCACGTCAAGGATGCCTTCAAGAAGGACTAGACAACGCTCGCATAATGGGTGCAGCTCCAGCCGGAGTTGCACCCATTGGCGTTTTCAGGGCCGGTCCCGCATGTCCCGCAGTTCCTGCAGCAGCTTCAACTGCTCGGCGTTGATGTTCATGAGCATCTCGATCTGCGCCGCGGCCCGGACGTCAGTTTCGTAATCATGCTGCGCCATGGCCGAGGCAATGGCGTCCTGGCGCTTGGCTGCAATGAGCAGGATGGCGCCCTGCAGACCGGCCAGCATGGACAGGAAGAGGTTCAGCAGGATGTAGGGGTAGGGGTCCCATGCGTTGTTGGCGAGGGCGTAGGAATTCACCAGGGCCCACAGTCCCATGAAACCCAAGAACATCCCCACGAAAGGCCAGCTGCCCATGCCGTTTCGAAGGGCGTCAGCGGCTTTGTCGCCCATACTGAGGCCCTCTTTGTGCCGCCGGTGCCAGTTAACTCTTATCTCAGCCATGGGCCCAGAATAGGCCCGCTTAGTGGATCAGCCCCGAAACCAGGTTGATGGTGGTGGCGAGGACGATGGCACCGAGAAGATAGGACAGCAGTGCCTGGCGCAGGACGGTGGAACGGATGGCAGTGGTCTTCAGGTCGGTGTCCGATACCTGGAACGTCATGCCCACAGTGAAGGCCAGGTAGGCGAAATCCGAATACCGGGGCTGGCTCCCTTCGTTGAAATCCACACCCGCGCCATCGCGGTAGTAGATGGCTGCGTAGCGGAGAGTGAACAGGGTGTGGACCAGGAACCATGAGAGGGCAATGCTGCCCAGCGCCATGGCCACCGTTGCGTCCTTAGCGCCACCCTGCTCGCTGGAGGCATCAAGCAAAATCAGGGCGACCCCGGCAAAGCTGGCCACAGTGGCGCCCAGGACCAGCGTGTCCGAGAAGATCCTGCCGGGATCCTCCCTCCGCGCATGCGCAGCGGTGGCTGCAGGACCCAGGCGTCCGATCACGCTCCAGACCCAGATGAGGTAGGTGGCCGAGGCAGCGGCCCAGCCGAGCGCGGGGGCATACGTCCAGGTGCCAAACGTGCCAACCGCCAGCGCCGCGACAAGCCCGACGGCAAGCATCACCAGCAACCGGAGCCGGGAATGGTGGGCGCGGGAGTTGAAGTTCCGGTGGTGGCCGCCGGCAGCCGTCATGGACTTCATGGCCCGATCATGGCACGCCAGGCTGGGCTGCGGCTGGAAAGACAATTCGCCTTATTTTCGCCAACCGTTGAAAAAAAATTGGTGCGCCGCTAACCTGAATGGAGTGTGTCGCAGGACACAACCCGGGGGGGGAAACGTGAAGTGGCCATCCGTCGCGAGGAACATCATGCCAGCAGCTGCAGCAACCGGGGCAACAGCCCTGACCCCACGCCAGGACCTCAGCTCCAGCGTTGCCACATCGTTTGACCACTGGAAACACCTGGTGGCCGAATCCTTCGTGCCCCTCACCGCTCGGACGGCGGACGTGGAAGGTTTCCAGGGCCGGATGCGTTCCCGGGTGCTGGACCGGATGTCCATCGTGGAAGTGACCGCCACCTCCCACGAAGTCCACCGCACCCCCGCGTTGATCGCCCAGGCCCATGAGCGCTATTTCAAGCTGAATCTGCAGCTGGAAGGCACGGGCCTGCTGATCCAGGACAACCGCGAAGCCGTCCTCCAGCCCGGCGACCTGGCAATCTACGACACCAACAGGCCCTACACCCTTGCCTTCGAAGACAGCACCAGGATCATGGTCCTGATGTTCCCCTGCGATGCCCTCTCCCTGCCCGTGGACTACGTGGGGCAGCTCGCCGCGGTGCGCATGGGCAGCGGGGGCCTCAGCGGAATCGTGGGCCAGTTCATTCGCGAACTGTCGGCGAACCTCGACGTCCTGAACGGCCCCAGCGGCTCACGGCTCGCCACCAACGCCCTGGACCTGGTGTCCACCATGCTGCACGCGGAAATGGACATCACGCCGGACCGCATGAAGCCGCAGGCACTGCTGGCGGTCTCGGTCCGCGAGTACATCGAGGCGAACCTGGCCGACCCCCTGCTGTCACCGGCAAGCATCGCTGCCGCGCATTTCATCTCCACGCGGCACCTGCACAACGTCTTCCACGAGTCGGGGACCACCGTTTCCAGCTGGATCCGGACGCAGCGGCTCGAAGGTGCACGCCGCGACCTCCGCGACCCGCTGCACGCCGGGCAATCCGTCGGCACGGTGGCTGCCCGCTGGGGGTTCCTGGATGCCGCCCATTTCAGCCGGACCTTCCGGGATGCTTTTGGCGTCTCGCCCAGCGAATGGCGCCGCGGCTCTTAGATCAATCCCTGCGCCAGCATGGCGTCGGCCACCTTGACGAATCCGCCGATATTGGCGCCGAGCACGTAGTTGCCGGGTTCGCCGTACTCCTCGGCGGTAGCGGCGCAGCGGTCGTGGATGCCCACCATAATCTCTGTGAGCCGTTCCTCCGTATGCTCGAAGGACCACGAATCGCGGCTGGCGTTCTGCTGCATTTCCAGGGCCGAGGTTGCCACCCCGCCGGCGTTCGCGGCCTTGCCGGGCCCGAACAGCACGCCTGCCTCCTGGAATACGGCAACAGCGTCGCGGGTGGAGGGCATGTTGGCGCCCTCGCCGACAGCGAGCAGGCCGTTGCGCACCAGGCGGGCGGCAGCATCGCCGTCCAGCTCGTTCTGCGTGGCGCAGGGCAGCGCCACCGTGGCGTCGACGTCCCACACCGAGCCGCCGTCCACGTAGGTAACGCCGCCCCGGCGCTCCGCGTAATCCTTCAGGCGGCCGCGATGCACTTCCTTCACCTCACGGAGGAGCGCGACGTCGATGCCCGCCTCCTCCACCACGAAGCCTGACGAGTCGGAACAGGCCACCACCGCGGCACCGAGGGACTGGGCTTTGGCGATGGCGTTGATGGCCACGTTGCCGGACCCGGACACCACCACGCGCTGGCCATCAAAGGACGTTCCGCGGGTTTTCAGCATTTCCTGGGTGAAGATGACGGTGCCGAAGCCGGTGGCCTCGGGCCGGACCAGGGAGCCGCCCCAAGAGATGCCCTTGCCCGTGAGGACGCCGGACTCATAGCGGTTGGTGATGCGCTTGTACTGGCCGAAGAGGCAGCCGATTTCGCGGCCGCCCACGCCGATGTCGCCCGCCGGGACGTCGGTGTATTCGCCGATATGGCGGTAGAGCTCGGTCATGAAGGACTGGCAGAACCGCATCACTTCGGCGTCACTGCGGCCGCGGGGATCGAAGTCGGAGCCGCCCTTGCCTCCGCCGATGGGCATGCCGGTGAGGGCATTCTTGAAGATCTGCTCGAAGCCGAGGAATTTTACGATGCCCAGGTAGACGGACGGGTGGAAGCGCAGGCCGCCCTTGTACGGGCCCAGGGCGGAGTTGAACTCCACCCGGAAGCCGCGGTTGATCTGGACGCGGCCCGAGTCGTCGGTCCACGGCACGCGGAAGATGATCTGGCGCTCGGGTTCGCAGAGCCGTTCCAGGATGGCAGCCTCCAGGAATTCCGGGTGCCTGTCGTGGACCGGGCCAAGGCTCTCGAAGACCTCCACCACAGCCTGGTGGAACTCCGCTTCGCCGGGGTTCCGCGCGAGGACGGTATCCTTGATGGCTTCGAGCCGTGCGTCCATGAACTGTTCCTTACCTCTGTGCCGAAACGAGGGACGGCGCAAAAGCAACGTCGCCTCATAGGTTTACTCTTCAACTTATCGGATTACGACCGGGGACCAGTAGGCGGGCGGCGCGACCGCCGCTAATCTCCATAATGTGACACACATATTCCACTCTGCGAGAGTTTCTGTCCGGTCCAACTGCATTGGGAAGACGCTCTGATGCCGTTCGTATGCCTGCTTCTCTCCGGGGCGGCGCTGCTGGTCAACGGGCTGGCAACGATCGGAAGTCTCCCCCGCCGCGACGCCGCAACCTTCAGCCTGCTGCTGGGCGGCACCCAGCTGTTGCTCGGCGTCGTCCACCTTTCCACTGGCAGTACCGGCACTGAACACCTTTTGACGGCAGCCGGCATGTTCCTGTTCGGGCTGACGTACGCCTACGCCGGGCTGGATGTCCTGCTGGGGCTGGGTTCGAAGGGCCTGGGCTGGTTCTGCGGCATGGTGGCATTCTTCGGCCTGCTCCTGGCGGGCGCGTGGCTCGCTGCGGATCCGCTGCTCGCGGTGCTCTGGGTGTGCTGGTCGGTGCTGTGGGGGTTGTTGTTCGCTTCGGCTGCATTCGGTGCCGTGCGGCTGGACCCGTTCATGGGCTGGGCGCTGGTCCTGGCGAGCCAGGTTACTGCCACGGTTCCGGCATTCCTGGGCCTGGCCGGGGTGTGGCCCCGCAGCGCCTGGGCGGCCTGGTTGGCATTGGTCCTGGTGGCTGCACTCTTCGCCACTGCACGCGTGCTGGCCCGGCGCGGACTTGGCAGTCTGCGCCGGGCCAGTGAAGGAGAAGCCGTAAGCGCTAGGTAAGCGCGTGGCCCAGGCTGGCCGCGTGATGGCGGCGCTCGATGGCGGACTCCACCAGCACCCCCGCCACGAAGACCACGGGCACGGCGGCCAGCAATGCAATGGCTGTTTCAGCGCTGCCGCCGATCAGGGCCGTGAAGTTGCTGACCACGAGGAACAGGACCCAGGCGAGCAGCACCGTTGCCAGGACGGGGGCGACGCGGGTCTGCCACAGTTGCGCCCCTGCACGTTCACGGCGGAAGAAGCTGACCACCGCCACCGAGCACAGCATGTACAGCACCAGAAGTGCCGCCACCGCGAGTCCGCTGAACCACGAGAAGAGGGTCAGGACGGGGTCCAGGGCCAGCATGGCGAAGGGAAGCACCAGGACGACGGCGATGGCAGACTGGACCCACGCGGCGACGGCAGGTGCGCGGTGCCGGTTGGTCCGGGCCAGCACGGCGGGCATGGAACCGTGCAGGGCCAGGGAGTGCAGGTAGCGGTTGATGCCGTTATGGAAGGCGATGATGCCGGCGAGCAGCGAGGTGACCAGCAGGATGCCCGCCACGACGCCTGCCCATGGTCCGAACAGCTCCACCAGGGGACCGAGCACGAAGGAGGTGGCGTCGCCGGATTCAAGGGCCGCCCCGGCAGCGTCCATCACCTGGGACGGACCGTAGTAGCTGACCAGCATCCAGGAAATGAAGGAGAAGAAGACGGAGATGACGCCGACGGAGAGGTAGGTGGCGCGGGCAACCGTGCGGTGCGGGTCCTTGGCCTCGGCCGAATAGATGGCGGTGGATTCGAAGCCGAACATGGAGGCTACCGCGAACATGATGGCCACGCCCGGCGCCCCGGCGCCAATGGCTTCCGGTGAGAAGGACGCCGCCACGCTGATGCCTTCCGGACCGCCGCCGTGGAGCAGGACGGTGAAGCCGAACAGCAGCAGGATGGCCACCTCGAGTCCCACCAGCAGGGCCAGCACGCGGGCACCGAGTTCAATGTTCAGGGAGCCAAGCACCTGCACGCCGGCCATGGTGGCCAGGGCGAGCAGCCACCATGGAACATCCAGCCCAACGGTCGCCAGCAGGCCGGAGAACGCCGCACCATACAGGCCGTACATGGCGGCCTGGATGGTGTTGTAGGCGAGCAGGGCCAGCCATGCAGCGCCGGCGCCGGTTTTCCGCCCGAAGGCCGCGGTGACGTAGGCGTAGAACGCGCCGCTGGCCTGGATTTTGCGGCTCATGGCCACGAACCCGACCGCGAAGATCAGGATGACGATACCCACGATGAGGTACGCACCCGGCGCCCCGGCGCCGTTGCCCAGCGCTGCGGCCAGCGGTGAGGCGCCCACAATCCCCGTGAGGGGCGCCTGCGCCGACAGGACGAAGAAGAGGATGCCCATCACGCCGACGCTGCCTGCGCGGAGTGCCGTTGAATGCTCCTTGGCCGGAGCGTCAGTGGTCCGGGGCTCGGAATTCGAAATACTCATTTGATCCTTCTTAACGGTCATGAGTTCGGGAAAATTGCTGTGGAATCCAGCTTGGCAGCGGGGCGCCGAAGCCCTTTGTCCACCAGCGACGAGTTGTTGTTTGTCAGCGCAGTGCAGGATTTCCCGGCATTGGCTTCTGGACGGCGGGGCGGGCGGCGGATCGGGGGCCGAGCAGCGATGCGGCGTCCAGTGCCGCTTCCATGCCGCTTTCAATGGCGCCGTCGATGAAGCCGCCCCAGCCGTTGGCGATGTCTGATCCGGCAAAAGACACGTTGCCGTGCCTGGACTGCATCGCAGCCAGGTGGTTACTGAGGAAACCCGTCCGGTGCATAGGCCAGGTCTCCCCCGCCAGCGGGTCCGCCACCCAGTCATGCGTGGCCACGTCCAGCACTTCAACGCCGGGCACCAGCCGGGCCAGCTGCTCCTGGACTGCCGCTGCATCCGACGCGTCAATTTTTGTTGCATCGGGGCCGAAGCCGACGACGATCGTGTCGCCGTCGAGCGTGTACTCCGCCTGGAAGAAGTTCAGCGGCCAGTGCGCTTGTCCCAGCGCCACGAAGGGGGCATGTTCGCCCCGCAGCCGGATCCAGGCCTTGACGCCCTTGGACACCTGTCCCAGCCGCGCCCCTTCCTCCTTGGCCGGCGGCAGCGGCGGCTGGAAGTCGATGGTTCCCAGGACGGGAAGGGGGACCGTGACGACGGCGGCCCTGGCACTGATGGTCCGGCCGTCCACGCTCCGGAGGGTGACGGTCCCACCGTCGTCCGTCATGCCTTCAACGGCGAAACCAAAGTCGACGGCGGCACGGGAGTCCTCAAGGATGGCCTTGGCGAGCGCGGCGGTTCCGCCCTGGATCTTGTACGTGGCGCATGCTTCGAAGTTGACGGCCCAGTCACCGTTGGTCAGGGCCACCCACCGCAGGGCCTGGGTCAGCGCGGCGTTCTCGAGGGGGCCGTTAAAGTTCAATGCCCAGAAGGATTCGAGGATGTCGCGGGCCGCTCCGGGAGGAAACTGGTCCCGGATCCGGTCCTGTACGGAGACGTGGTCGATCTCCTTGAAGGCGTCACGGGCCAGTGGTGCGAATGGCTCGGGGAAGTAGTTCCGCGACTCCTTGATGAATTCGCCGTTGTACTTTCCGATCAGTTCCAGCAGGGTGTCCGGCGAACCTTCCCGGCGGCCGCCGTCGGCCCACCAGAAAGCCCGCTGGGGCTCCGGGCTGGCAACGGTGCCGATGCCATACCGCTTCAGTTCCGCCCATACGTAAGGCTGGGTCCAGTGGACCCATGTGCCGCCGATCTCCAGGTCGCGGCCCAGCCGGTGGTCCAGCCAGGTCCTGCCGCCGATGCGGTCCCGGGCTTCGACGATGCGGACTTTAAGGCCCTGCCGCGTGAGCTCGCGGGCGGCGGTGAGGCCGGCGAAACCGGCACCTACAATGACGACGTCCAGGTTCTGCCCTGCGCCGCTGTTTTCCTGTTCCATTGCGCAGCTTCCTAGGAGTAGACGAAGAATTCGACGGTGGGGGCCAGAACGGCCCACCTGGTGCGGGCGCCCTTGTTGAAGGAAGCGGCGCCGCCCGCGGTGAGGTCATACGTATCCCCGTCCTCCACCTCGATCCGAAGGTGACCGTCGAGGATGTGGATGGTCTCGTCGGCTTCCATGACGAGGTCGAAGGGTTCGGGGGCTTCTGTGGGAGTGACGTGCCAGTAGCCGCAAGCCAACGCCGGCCTGTCTCCTTCGCCAAACCGGCGGACCCACTGCACGTGGCCAAGCTCAAAGGGCTCGTTCTTGCCGGGGTCGAGGAATGAGGCTGTGGTGAAGGCAGGGACTGTTGACATGGGAACTCCAAGGGGAAGGGCGGCGACTGCCGGAATTGAATGATGATGTCGCCGGGGCTGTGACGGGCCTCACGGCGTGAAGCAATCTAAGCAATTGCTTAGTTTTAAGTCAATAGGCTGCATTCCACCTCACCCCGGCTGGCTAGAATCGTCGTCATGACGCCTTCTGCCACCCGCAGCGCTTCCTCCTCGAAATACGGCACAGGCCGCGAATCACTCCTGCGGGCAGTGGTGGATGTGGTGGCGCAGAAGGGCCTGCGGGGACTCACGTACCGTGCGGTGGCCGAGGCGGCGGGCGTCAACAACAGCCTGGTCGCCCACCATTTCGGGACCCGGGACTCGCTGATCGGCGCAGCGCTGCAATGGTCCTCCGAGCAATCAATCGCCGCCTCACGGCTGCGGGATGCGGCGGCGAACGGCGGCACCTTCACCGATGCGCTGCTGGAGCTGCTGCTTGAAGATCCGGGGCTGCAGGTGTTCCAGTACGAGATGATCCTCGAGGCCCGGCGCCGCCCGGAGCTGGCAGGACCGGTGGCCGCTCTGTATGAAAGCTACGTTGGCGCGCTGTCGGCGGGGCTTGAGGCTTTCGGCGTCCAGGGTGACGTCCGCGTGGTGGCCCGCTCGCTGTTCGCCGCGCTGGATGGACTGGTACTGCAGTACCTGGCGGGCGTGGGGCGGGAGGAGATCGCTGCCGCCCTGGAGGAGGTGCACCAGGCGGTTCTCCTGCGGCGGGGTAGCACCGCGAGCAGTTAAAGCTGCCGCTGGAGCATTGCTGCTTAACGCACTTCTGCCGTGACGCGAACAGCGCCACGGCAGAAGTCCCTGAAAATGAAGCGCGTCAGCCGCGGTTGTACATCACGTGCTTGGTGCGGGAGAAGTCCTCCAGGGCATAGCTGGACAGGTCGCGGCCGTAACCGGAGCCCTTGAATCCGCCCCACGGCATTTCAGTGGCGATGACCAGGTGCGAGTTCACCCAGACCGTGCCGAAATCCAGCTTCCGGGGAACGGTCAGCGAGCGGGCAGAGTCCCTGGTCCAGACAGAGGCCGCCAGTCCGTAGATGGTTTCGTTGGCCCGGGCAACGGCTTCCTCATCCGTGCTGAAGCTCTCCACGGACACCACCGGCCCAAAGATTTCCGTGCTGGCGATCGCGGCGCCGGGCGGAACGTCCGTGACCACGGTCGGTTCGATGAAGAAGCCCGGCCCCTCGATGGCGTTGCCGCCCACCGCGATGGTCAGGCCGTCCTTGCGCACGTCGTCCAGCGCGGCGAGGACACGCTCGTAGTGCGCGCCGGAGATCATGGAGCCGATCTCGACGTCGGTCCCCGCGCCGGGGGTGCCGACAGAGATTTCGCTGACCTCCCGCACCAGCAGGTCGGTGAATTTCTCCGCCACCGATTCGTGCACCAGGACCCGGCATGCCGCACCACACTCCTGGCCGCCGTTCCAGAACCCGGCACTGCGGACCCCCTTGGCAGCGGCCTCCAGGTCGGCGTCGTCAAACACCACGACGGGCGCCTTGCCGCCAAGCTCCAGGTGCACCCTCTTGACCGACGCGGCTGCACCGGCGGCCACTTTCTGGCCGCTGCCCACGCTTCCGGTGATGGCCACCAGGTCAACGTCGGGGTGTTCGGAGAGCCGGTTGCCCACCACGCGTCCGGGGCCGGTCACGATGTTCACGACGCCGGCGGGAACCTCACCGGCGATGAGTTCGGCCAGCTTGAGCGTAGTCAGCGGTGTCTGTTCGGACGGCTTAAGGACCAGGGTGTTGCCGGCGCCCAGGACCGGGGCGATTTTCCAGGCAGCCATGAGCAGTGGGTAGTTCCAGGGGGTGATGACGCCCACCACGCCCACCGGTTCGCGGTGGATCACCGAAGTGTGGTTCTCCGCGTAATCGTCAGCACCGATGGTGCTGAAGGCGCGGGCGGCGCCGGCGGAGAACCGGAAGGTGTCGATGGCGCTGGTGATGTCGTCCTCCGCCACCGCGGCGGGCTTGCCGGTGTTGGCGGATTCCAGGGTTTCGAACAGGTCCCGGTTGGCTTCGATGATGTCCGCGATCCGGAGGAGGACTCCGGCACGGTCCTTCGGCGTCTTCGCCGCCCACGCTGCCTTGGCCGCCACAGCTGCGGCGACGGCGGCGTCGACGTCCTCGACGGACCCGGCAGGCACCCGGGTGAGGACCGCCCCGGTCGCCGGGTTCACGACGTCGACCGTTGCCTCCGACGTGGACGGAACAAACGCGCCGCCGATGAACTGGCCAAACGGGGGAAGGGACGGCACGGGCGGGTTGGCCGCCCTGCGAACGGTGAACAGTGCAGTGTCAGTGGTGGTCATGGCTTGTCCGGGGTCCTCTCGGTGGACTGGCTGGCGTGGTGGAGTTGATGGTGGTGGTGCTCGACGGGAACCGGCTGCTCCCAGAAGTCGGCACCATCGATGCCCAGTGCCTTGGGATTGAAGGTGGGGTCCAGGCCCAGCTTCCGTTGGCGTTCGTAGTCCTTGTAGATCTTGCGGACCAGCGGGAAGAGGAAGGCCAGGCAGATGAGGTTGACCCAGGCGATCAGGCCCAGGCCGATGTCGCCGGCCGCCCAGACCACCTGGGCGTTCACGATGGAGCCGACGAAGACGATGGCCATGGTGCCGATCTTCAGGACGTTCTTCCAAAGATGCCCTGGCCTGCCGTCCAGCAGGTAGAGGAGGTTGGAGTTGGCCACGTAGAAGTAGGCCAGCAGGCAGGTAAAGCCGAAGAGGAGTACGGCAACGGAAACGAATCCCGCTCCCCAGCCCGGAAGCAGCGTGTCGATGGCTTCCTGCACCCAGTTGGCACCAACGGGAACGCCCGGGATGTTGTTGACCAGGAAACCGCCGGAACCGTCCGCGACGTTGTACTTGCCCGAAACCACCATCATCAGGCCGGTGGCCATGCAGATCAGCAGCACGTCGATGTAGATGCTGAACGTTTGCACCAGGCCCTGCTTGCCCGGATGGGAGGTGCGGGCCGCAGCTGCGGCGAAGGTGGCCTCACCGAGGCCGTTGGATGAGGCGAAGACAGCCCGGCGCACGCCCCAGGCAATTGCGGCTCCGGCGATGCCGCCCATGATGGGGTGGACACCGATGGCGGACTGGAAGATCAGGGCAACGGCGGCAGGGACACTGCCAATGTTGATGCCGATCACGGCCAGCGCAAGGACCAGGTAGCCGATGGCCAGGACCGGCACCAGGGCCTGGGTCACCTTCACCAGGCGGGTGGTGCCGCCGAAGATAACCAAGGCGATCAGGACGGTGACCAGCACGGCGGGAATCCAGCTGTCCAGGCCGAACGCCAGCTTGGCGCTTGCGGCAATGGTGTTGACCTGCAGGCCCGGGAAGACAAAGCCGTAACCGATGACGCCCAGCACTGCCACGAGAGCGCCCACTTTGGGCAGCTTCAGGCCGTACTTGATGTAGTACGGCATGCCGCCGATGTCCTCGTTGGCACTGCGGCGGTCCTCGTCCTGGACCTGGCGTTTGAAGGTTTGGGACAGGGCCGCTTCGGCGTAGCCGACGGTGCAGCCCACCAGGCCGGTGATGGCCATCCAGACGAGGGCTCCGGGGCCACCGGCGCCGACGGCCGTGGCAACGCCCGCGATGCTTCCGACGCCGACGCGGCTGGCCAGTGCCAGGACCAGGGCCTGGAAGGAGGACAGGCCGCCCTCCCCGCCTTCGCTGTCCCGCAACTGGCGGAGCATGTCCGGGATGCGGCGGAACTGGATGCCTTTGGTGGCGATGGAGTAGGCGACGCCGAGGCCCAGGACCACGTAGGCCATGGGCGCCCAGATGGCGTCGGAAACGGCGGACAGGAAGGCTCCGAAATCGGTATCCATGGCTTATCCGACAGTCTGGTACAGGGCGGACAGGGCTTTCTTCACGCGTCCCAGGTCCCCGGCACCGAGGTCTGCCGTGGGACGGCGCGGGGATCGGGCGGGAACGCCCTGCAGGGTCAGGCCTGCCTTGATGGCGGGGATGAACGGCACCGAGAGGAGCGCGTCAATCACGGGGTAGACCTTCTTCCACTGCTCCAGTCCGCCCTGCAGGTCGCCTTCGGCGATGCGGCGGCTGACATCGACGATTTCAGCCGGGACCACGTTGGCCGTGCCTGCCATGACACCCGCTGCGCCTTCGACGAGGGCGCTGTAGAGGTAGACGTCCCAGCCGATGAAGGTGCCGATGACGTCCGAGTGGTGGTGGATCAGCTGAAGTGCCTGTTCCCAGTTGGCGCTGGAGTCCTTGATGTAGCGGATGTTGTCCACCTCCTCGGCCAGTGCCCGGACGGTGGCCGGATCCAGGTTCACGCCGGTGACAGCCGGGATGTTGTAGAGCATCACCGGAATGGTGACGGACCGGGCCACGTCCTTGATGTAAGTGACCGTTTCCTCCAGGGTCAGCGGCTCGTAGTACGGGGTGACCAGCATGAGCACGTCGGCACCCAGCTTCTCGGCGGCCCGGGACAGGCGGATGGCCTCGGCGGTGGAGGTGGCACCGGTGTTGGCGATTACCGGCACGCGGCCGTTGGCCTGGTTGATGACGGTCTCGATAAGCAGCAGGCGCTCTTCCGAGGACAGGGCGCCTACTTCGCCGGTGGAGCCGGCGGCGACGACGCCGTCCACGCCGCCGTCGATGGAGCGGTCGACGATCAGCTTCAAAGTCTCGACGTCGAGGGTTTCGTCCTGCTTGAAGGGGGTCGAGAGCGCGGTGAGGACACCGCGGAGGTTGTTGGACATGGAGTGTTTCCTTACTTACGTGCGTGGGATCAGTGGACTGATGAAACGGTGGATGGTCAGGCGACGATGGACAGGCCGGCCTGGGGCGGTGCCTGGCGGTGGGTGGCAAGGACGCTGGCGGCTTCCTGGGCTGCGGAGAAGCCGGTGGTGATGGAGCTTTCGGTGTAGAGGGTTCCGAGGTAGTCGCCGGCCAGGAAGACGCGGTCGGCTCCGCGCATCAGCGTGGACTGGATTTTGGCGCGGCCGGGGAAGCAGTAGGGGGACGCATTCTTCCAGCGGTCCACCTTGGCCTCGACGACGCTGTCGGCGAAGCCGTGGCCCAGGACCTGGTCAAGGTCGGTCAGGTGGGTCTTAATGACGTCCTCTTCGCTCTTCTCCAGCAGCGCCTTGCCCAGGCTGGCCGGGGAGAACGTCATGAAGCTGCCGCCGGGCTTCCGGACGGATTCGGTGCCGCGGACGATGCTCGCCTGGTTCAGGGCGATCGCGAAGGAGCGCTTCGGTGCCGCGATGGCGTAGATGTCGTCCCAGGGCCGGGCCGTGGTTTCGTTGGTCAGGAACGCTGTGCTGACGTGCGGGCCGTACTTGATCTGGCTGAGTGCACCGCGCAGGTCATCCGGGAGGTCCACGCCGACCTTGTGCGAGACGTCGGCGGTGGTGGCGAGGACAACGGTGCGGGCCTCGACTTCGCGGTCGACGCCGCCCTGGCGGTACCGGACCACGACGGATTCCTTTTTGTGGACTACTTCGTGGACCACGGCGCCGAGCTCGATGCAGTCCCCCATGGCCGCCGCAATGGATTCCGTCAGCGTGGACGGGCCGCCAACGATGCCCCGGCTCAGCCCTTGGCCAAAGCCAAGGACCAGGCTGAAGTAGCCGATGCCGGCACCGGCGGAGATCTGGTCCATGTCGCCGGCAGAACGGGTGACGGTGGTCTTGAACAGGGCTGCCGCATCTTCAGAGAGATTGCCGATGAAGTTCTGGAAAGAGGTGTTGTTCTCGAAATCGTAGATGCGCTGCTGCCGCATGGCACCCGACTCCCCTGCCCGCTTTCGCACCACTCCGGTGTACTTGGCCACTCCACTGACGACCTTCAGGCCGGCCCGCATGGTGTCCACACGGGAGGTGAGGGACATCGGGATGCGGAACGGGTAGGTGGCGATGTGCCCCTTCTTGATGAACTTGCCGTTCATGGACAGGCCCTGCAGAGACCCGGGGATCTGGACCGCCATCACGCCGACTTCGTTCAGCAGCGCGTCGGTGGAGGATCCGGCGCCGGCAAAAACGTGGCCGCCCCAGTTCAGCCAGTAGTCACCCCGGCGTTCGGAGCGGATGCGGCCGCCCACGCGGTCCCCGGATTCCAGGACCACTGTGTCCCAGTGCCGGAGCCGCCAGGCCGCCGAGAGTCCGGCCAGGCCGCCGCCAACGATTACTGCGTCTTTCATGATTGCCATTCCTTAGCTGTTGTTGGATGTGCATGGTCACCGGAGCCGTTGCGGTGGCTCCGGCAAGGGTTGTGCGGGAGGAGCTGATGCGGAGCCTGTGGCGCCACCGCGGGTGGCGACAGGGCAGGAGGTCGGAAGCTTGCACCCGTCCCGCTGGGGATGTTTGCGGGGGATGCTGGGTCGATGTGACATAAACCACCATAGGATGTGATCACAGATCACACAAGACCCTAAAAGGATATTTTTCTGCGCGGCAGGCCGCCCCGGCCGCAGCAAGGGCTGGTTCTCCCGGCCGTATATTGGACGGGTGGTCATATCCAAGCGCGCCGAGCCCACCCTGCTGACCGACCAGGTCTATGCGATGATCCATGCCGCGATCCTCAGCGGTGAACTGCCCGCCGGATCACGGCTCAAGGTGCGCGACCTCGCCGAGCAGGTGGGGACAAGCGTCATGCCGGTCCGCGAGGCCATCCGCCGCCTGGAGGAAACCGGCCTGGCGGAGCGTGAGCCGCACAAGGGTGCCGTGGTCAAGAGCCTCAGCCTCGAGGAATTGATCCACGTCTATGACGTGCGCCGGCTTCTGGAGACCGAAGCTGCGCGGCTGGGCAGCGAGAGGATCACCCCGGAGGACTGCGGGAGAATGCAGTCCGAGTACGAGCTGATGCGCAAAGCCATCGACGAGCGGCAGGTCATTGCCCTCCTTGACCATGACGAGGAGATGCTGGCCATCCTTTACCAGGCGGGCGGCAACCCGGTGCTGCTGCAAATGATCAGGGCCCTGTGGCAGCAGTGCCGCGCCTACAAGATCGTCGGCGCACAGGGCTCCCTGGACGCCGGTGACGACGATTCCCTGTGGCGGTACCAGCAGGACCTGGTGGCCGCTGCGCGGAACGGGGACCCGGCGGCTGCCGCAGCCGTCAACGACGCATCCCTCCGCGATGCCAGCGAGCGGATCAAGGCCCGCCTCGCCGAGCAGGGCAGCGCCTAGTGCCTGGCCCGGGAATGGCGCAAGGATCGGGCAAACAAAAGCGCGGCCGGCCGCCCGAAGGCAGCCAGCCGCGCTGACAGTGTTTAGTTGAGAACCGCTAGCGGAGCACCACGGTGCGGTTGCCCTGCAGGATGACCCGGCCCTCGCAATGCCACTTCACGGCATTGGAGAGCGCCTTGCATTCGGTGTCGCGGCCGGCGGCCACCAGGTCCTCGGGACCGTACGTGTGGTCCACGTCCACCACCTGCTGGGAGATGATGGGCCCTTCGTCCAGCTCGGCGTTGACGTAGTGCGCGGTGGCGCCGACGGTCTTGACGCCGCGCGCGTAGGCCTGGTGGTAGGGCTTGGCGCCCTTGAAGCTGGGCAGGAACGAGTGGTGGATGTTGATGGCCCGGCCGTCCAGCTTCCGGGTCAGGTCGTCGCTGAGCACCTGCATGTAGCGCGCCAGCACCACGAGTTCGACGTCGAGCCCGTCCACGAGTTCCATCAGCGCGGCTTCCGCTGCGGGCTTGGTCTCGGCCGTGACCGGGATGTGGTGGAACGGGATGCCGTGCCACTCGACCAGCGCCTGGTGGTCCCGGTGGTTGGACACGACGGCCACAATGTCCACGGGCAGTTCGCCGATCCTGGCGCGGAAGAGCAGGTCGTTGAGGCAGTGTCCGAACTTGGACACCATGATCAGCACCTTGCGCTTAGACCCCCGGCGCTCCAGCTGCCACCGCATGCCGAACTTTTCGGCCACCGGGGCGAAGGAGGACCGCAAGACATCCAGCGTGGACTCATCCCCCTCGGAGACGAAATGCACGCGCATGAAGAAGTGGCCCTCGGTGCGCTCACCGAACTGCTTGTTGTCGATGATGTCGCAGCCGTGTTCCAGGAGGAAACCGGACACGGCGTGCACAATGCCGGGCCCTTCCGGGCAGTCAAGGGTCAGGACGTGTTCCACGGTGGTGGGCGTCTTGGATGCGGGGATATGGGTTTCAGTCACGGTCATGGCTCAGCACTCGATCACATTCACGGCGAGGCCTCCTCGGGAGGTTTCCTTGTACTTGGTTTTCATGTCGGCTCCGGTGTCGCGCATGGTCTTGATCGCCTTGTCCAGCGAGACCTTGTGGCTGCCGTCCCCGTGCAGGGCCAGGCGGGCCGCGTTGATCGCCTTCACGCTGGCGATCGCATTCCGCTCGATGCACGGGATCTGCACCAGGCCGCCCACGGGGTCGCAGGTCAGGCCCAGGTTGTGCTCGATCCCCACTTCGGCGGCGTTCTCCACCTGCGCAGGCGTCCCGCCGAGCACTTCACAGAGCCCAGCCGCGGCCATTGAGCAGGCAGAGCCCACCTCGCCCTGGCAGCCCACTTCGGCACCGGAGATGGAGGCGTTCGTCTTGAACAGGATTCCGACGGCGGCCGCCGTCAGCAGGAAGCGGACCACACCGTCGTCGTCGGCTCCTGGAACAAACTTCACGTAGTAGTGCAGGACGGCCGGAACGATTCCCGCGGCCCCGTTGGTTGGGGCCGTGACGATCCGCCCGCCGGCGGCGTTCTCCTCGTTCACGGCCAGCGCGAACAGGTTCACCCATTCCATCGCCAGCAGCGGATCTGCCGGTGCCTGGACGGGCGACGGCGTTGCTGCCGCGGCTTCGGCGGTGGCGGCCGAGGCCGTCAGGGTGCGGAACAGGGCGGGCGCCCGCCGGGTGACGTTCAGCCCGCCGGGCAGGATGCCCCCTGCGTTGCAGCCGTTCTCCACGCATTCGCGCATGACGGCCCACAGCCCCAGCAACTGCTCGCGGAGTTCCGCTTCACTGCGCCAGGTGAGTTCGTTGGCCAGCATGACGTCAGAGATGGACATGCCTTCGCGGCTGCAGATCTGCAGGAGTTCATCCCCCGTGGAGAACGGGTACGGCAGCACGGTGTCATCCGGCACCACCTTGTCCGCGCCCTCGGCGTCGCCGTCCACCACGAAGCCGCCGCCGATCGAGTAGAAGCTCCGCTCGCTCAGGACGGCACCCGCGTGGTCCAAGGCCCGGAACGTCATGCCGTTGGGGTGCGCGGGAAGGGACTTGCGCCGGTGCAGCACCACGTCCTCTTCCCAGTTGAAGTCCACCCGGTGGCTGCCGGCGACGTGCAGTTCGGCGTTCAGCGCGGCGGCAGCCACCTGGTCGTCGGCCGTGAAAGTGTCCACGGTCTCCGGTTCAAGGCCCTGCAGCCCCAGGACCACTGCCTTGTCGGAACCGTGCCCCCGCCCCGTGGCGCCCAGGGAACCAAAGAGTTCAGACTGGACGCGCACGGTGGCGGCCAGCTGGCCATCGCCCTTCAGCCCGTCCGCGAACAGCTTCGCCGCCCGCATCGGGCCCACCGTGTGTGACGACGAGGGCCCGATGCCGACGGAAAAGAGGTCAAGGACGCTGAGCGCCATCAGGGGACCTCTGGCGAGGCGTACTCCCGCATGGCGTCCAGCAGCCACCGGCCCAGGAACTCGGCGAAAGAGGCACGAGGGAAGATCCTGAAGGACTCGTCACCGGTCTTCCACAGGATGGCCGGAATGTTCGCAATTTCCGTGGAGAAGGCGGTGCCGGCCTTGAAGACCCGCGGGTGCAGGTCCAACGAGCAGCCCTTTTCGAGGACGGCGCGGGCCCGGGGGCCCGTCAGTTCGAACGTGGTCCGGTTGGCGGACAGGTCCACCACCTGGCCCGCGTCGCCGCCCAGCGCGTCCCGGAGCGCAGGGATGAGGTCACCGCCCAGGGATTCGTGCGCCTCGGTGGGCGCCACCACCAGGAACTCGGCGGGCCCGAGCCACAGGACGGACACGTCGCCGTTGCCGGCCACGGCGCCGGAGCCAGCGGGGAGGCCACCGGTGACACCGGCCAGGCGCTCCGCCGCGGCGGAGCCTGCCAGCGCCCGGAGGCCCACCATGGTCAGGAAAGGCACCTCGGAAATTTCAACGGTGCCGGCCAGGGAGCCGGCCGCGAACTCGTCCGCCAGCTGGCGGGCCGGGCTGACGCGGGCGGCGAGGTTCTTTTCGGCGTTGGTCTTGGCGGAGGTCGGGGATGCTGCTGTTTCAGCCATCTTTACGGGTCCCTTCAGAGTCAAAAAGCACTGTTTCTGCGACAACCACGTCCACCAGCTGGTCGCCGGCGGCTGCCACCAGCGTTTCGCCGATGCGGTTGCGTCCGTTCTTGATCAGGGCCAGGCCGAACGACCGGCCCAGCGCTGCGCTGTGGTAGCTGGAGGTGACGAACCCTTCCATCGGCACGGGGCCGTAGGCGGGGTTGGTGGAGCGTCCCTTTTCGACGAGCTGGGTGCCTTCGGGCAGCCGCAGCGTGCCATCCACGGGGAGGACGCTGACCAGGTGCTTGCGGTCCTCACGCTGGGCGTCCGCACGGGTGTAGGAGCGCTTGCCGATGAAGTCCTTGGCCTTGGACACGATCCACTCCATGCCCGCGTCCTGCGGGGTGACAGTGCCGTCGGTGTCCTGCCCGACGATCGGGTAGCCCTTTTCGGCGCGCAGCACGTGCATGGTTTCGGTGCCGTAGGGGGTGATGTTGAACTCCGCACCGGCAGCAGCAACGGCTTCCCAGGTGTTGAGCCCGTACCAGGCCGGCACATTGATTTCGTAGGCCAGTTCACCGGAGAACGAGATCCGGCAGATCCGGGCCCGTACGCCGGAGGCGAGGGTGGTCTCGCGGAAGGTCATGAACGGGAAGGCCTCGGCATCCAGGCCGCCGTTGGCAGCCAGTTCCGGTGCCACCTTGGCGATGACCTCACGGGACTTGGGCCCGACGACGGCGATGGTGCTCCACTGTTCCGTCACGGAGGTGCACTGCACGTCCAGTTCCGGCCACTCGGTCTGCAGCCATTCCTCCAGCCAGTCCAGCACCTTGGCGGCGCCGCCGGTGGTGGTGGTCATGAAGTAGGTCTCGTCGTCGACGCGGAGGGTCACGCCGTCGTCGAAGATCATCCCGTCCGGGGTGCACATGACGCCGTAGCGTGCCGAGCCGGGCGCGAGCTTCTTGAACGCGTTGGTGTACATCCGGTTCAGGAACTCTCCCGCGTCCTTGCCGCGGATTTCGATCTTGCCCAGCGTGGTGGCGTCCATGAAGCCCACGGACTCGCGGACGGCGGCGCATTCGCGCAGCACGGCAGCGTCCATGTCCTCCCCGGCCTGCGGGTAGTACCAGGGCCGCTTCCACTGTCCGACGTCCTCGAACAGCGCGCCCTTGGCTACGTGCCAGGGGTGGATGGACGTGACGCGGGCGGGGTCGAACAGTTCCCCGCGCTGGCGTCCGGCCAGTGCCGCGAAGGCCACCGGGGTGAAGGGGGCGCGGTAGGTGGTGGTGCCGATGTCTCCGATGCCGCGGGAGGCTTCTCCGGCGGTGCGCAGGGCCGCGGCGATGACGCCGATGGCGTTGACGCCGGAGGTCTTGCCCTGGTCGTTGGCGGTGCTGATGGAGGTGTACCGCTTGATGTGTTCCACCGAGCGCATGCCGGCTCCGGTGGAGCGGAGGACGTCCGCCACGGACTGGTCGCGCTGGAAGTCCACGAAGTGGTGGTGCCAGTCGTCAGGGGTGCCGTTCTCGCCCGGTACCAGCCACAGCTGGCGGGTGGGGGCGGATGCCTTCGGGTCGCCGAACACGGAGGGTTCGACGGCGGATTCGAAGCCTGTGGCGATGGCCGCCCTGGCGCCGGCGGAGATGCCCTCCGCGACGCAGTCTTCGGTGGCGAAGGAGCCGCGGCCGGAGCCAATGGTCTGCTGGGCGGGGACCTCGGTGCTGGGCACGAAGGCTGCCAGCTCCTCGTCCCAGCGCAGCTTGCCCTGGCGCTGGGAGTGCAGGTGTACCAGCGGGCTCCAACCGCCGGACACTGCCAGCAGGTCTGCTGAGATCTGCTCGACGCCGGAGGTGAGCTCGCCGTCGTCGTTGATGCTGCGGACGGTGACGCCGTCCAGCCGGCCCTCGGCGCCTGCGGAAGTGTTGGCCACCGCGCTGCCGATCAGCACCCGGATCCCGGATTCGACGGCGGCAGTCGCCACGGCGGTCAGGGCCGGACGGGCATCCACCACGGCGGCGACCTTGACGCCGGCGGCGGCCAGGTCGGCAGCGACGGCGTAGGCGCTGTCATTCGTGGTGCTGATGACCACGCGCTTACCGGCAGCCACCCCGTAGCGGTTCAGGTAGCTGCGTACGGCGGAAGCGAGCATGATGCCGGGGCGGTCGTTGTTCTCGAACACCAGGGGACGCTCGTGGGCTCCCGGCGCGACAACCACCTGGCTGGCACGGATGTGCCAAATCCGCTGGCGGGAGACACCCGGGGCGGCCGGGCTGGAAAGGTGGTCGGTGCGGTTCTGGACGGCGATGACGTAGTTGGCGTCATAGGCGCCAAACGCGGTGGTGCGGTTCAGGACCGTGGACTCGGCGCCGGATACCAGCTCCGCTTCGACGTCGGCCACCCATTCCAGGGCAGGCTTTCCCTCGATGGTCTCGGCCAGGCCGGTAGCCGTGGAACCGGAGAGCAGCGAGCCGCCGAGCTCGGGCTGGTCATCGAGCAGCATGACCCTGGCACCGGTACGGACAGCCTCACGGGCCGCGGCAAGCCCGGCGGGACCACCGCCGATCACCAGGACGTCGGTGTGGACGTACTTCTTGTCGTATTCGGCGCGGTCATCCTCCGGGTCCAGCTTGCCCAGCCCGTTGAGCAGGGTGGCCTGGAGGCCGTCCACCAGGGAAACGGTGGTGGCGGGCAGCATGGATTCGGCCACGTGGCCGGGAAAGCGTGCTTCCACACGGACCAGGGCGTTGGCTTCTTCCACCCCGGCGGACATGATGCCGCGGGGGCGGTCCTCGTAGAGGGAGTTTCCGGCGGCGATGCGGCCGTTGGCCAGCAGCGCCGAGGCAAGGGTGTCACCGGGGTGGCCGGTGAACTCCTCGCCGTCCACGGTGAAGCGCCAGGAGATGGTGCGGTCGATGCGGCCGCCGGTAGCCAGGCGGGCGTTCTGGGAAGTCACTTGGTCGCTCCTTCCGGGGCGGTGGTGCTGAGGATGCTCGTGGTGGAGGTGCTGGGTGCGGCACTTCCCGTGGTGGTGCTGTCAGGGCCGGTGCTGGCGGTCCCGGTTTCGGGTGCGCCGTCCGGGGAGCGGTCAGGCCGCTTCGCCCCCATCGGGTAGACAGCCTTGATGTCGTAGCTCACGGTGTCGCGGAGCATGTTGAACCACTGGCGGCAGCCCGTGCTGTGGACCCAGCGCTCGGCGAAGATGCCTTTGGGGTTCTCCCGGTAGAAAAGGTAGCGGGACCACTCCGTGTCGCTCAGCTCGTTGGGGTTCTCGGGGTACGGGACGTGGGCCTGTCCCCCGTAGTGGAATTCGGTTTCGTCCCGCGGGCCGCAGTTGGGGCATGGGATCAGCAGCATGTGCGTTAGTCCTTTTCTGGTGGCGGCGGCTAGTGGGCCACGGCGGCGGCGCCGTGTTCGTCGATGAGGGCGCCGGTTTCGAAGCGGTCCAGCGAGAACGGCGCGTTCAGCTTGTGCGGGGCGCCGGTGGCGATGGTGTGGGCGAAGGTCATGCCGGCGGCGGGGGTTCCCTTGAACCCGCCGGTTCCCCAGCCGCAGTTCACGAACATGTTCTCCACCGGGGTGGTGCCCACGATCGGCGAAGCGTCCAGGGTGGTGTCCACGATGCCGCCCCAGGTCCGGAGCACGTGCGCCCTGGCGAAAATGGGGAAGAGTTCGACGGCGGCCGCCATCTGCTGCTCGATCACGTGGAAGGAGCCGCGCTGGCCGTAGCCGTTGTAGGAGTCAACGCCGGCGCCCATGACCAGTTCGCCCTTGTGCGCCTGGGAGACATAGACGTGCACGTGGTTGGACATGACCACCGTGGGGTGGACGGGCTCGTGCAGCTCGGAGACCAGGGCCTGCAGCGGGTGCGACTGGATGGGCAGTTCGAAGCCCGCCATCTCGGCCAGGACCGAGCTGTGGCCGGCGGCGCAGAGGCCCACCTTTTCGGTGTTGATGGTGCCGCGGTTGGTCTTGACGCCTACCACGCGGTTGCCGTCCTTGACGAATCCGGTCACCTCGCAGTTCTGGATGATGTCCACGCCCATTTCGTCACACTTGCGGGCGAAGGCCCAGGCCACGTGGTCGTGCTTGGCGATGCCGGCGCGGGGCTGGTAGGTGGCGCCCATGACCGGGTAGCGGATGTTGTCGCGGATGTTCAGGATGGGGCAGAGTTCCTTGACCTGCTGCGGGTCCAGCCATTCCGCGTCGACGCCATTCAGCTTGTTGGCGCCCACGCGGCGCATGCTTTCGCGCACGTCGCCCAGGGTGTGGGCCAGGTTCATTACGCCGCGCTGGCTGAACAGAAAGTCGTACTCGAGTTCCTCGGGCAGGATTTCCCAGAGCTTGAGGGCCTGTTCATAGATGGCCGCGCTCTCGTCCCAGAGGTAGTTGGAGCGGATGATGGTGGTGTTGCGGGCCATGTTGCCGCCGGCCAGCCAGCCCTTTTCCAGGACGGCGATGTTGGTCATCCCGTGGTTCTTGGCCAGGAAGTAGGCGGTGGCCAGGCCGTGCCCGCCGCCGCCGACGATCACGGCATCGTAGGAGGACTTGGGTTCCGGGTTCCGCCAGAGGAAGTCCGGGTGCTCCGGAAGGTGCTGGGTGCTCACTGGGCGGCTCCAATCAGGTCTGCCTCGATGCCGGCCAGGTTGGCGTCGGCGGAGAGGTGCGGGTAGAGGGGGAACTTGCCAGCCAGGGCCGTTACGCGTTCCCGGAGTTCGACGGCGGTGTCCCCGGGGAGGGTGCCGGTGCCGGCGGAGGCAATCAGGGCCGTGGCGATGATGTCCGCAACCTCGGTGAACTCGGCGGCGCCGAAGCCGCGGGCGGCCAGGGCGGGGGTGCCGATCCGGAGGCCGGAGGAGACCATCGGCGGGCGGGGGTCGAAGGGGACGGCGTTGCGGTTGACCGTGATGCCGATCTGGTGGAGTGCGTCCTCACCCTGCTGGCCGTCGAGTTCGGAGTGGCGGAGGTCAACCAGGACCAGGTGGACGTCGGTGCCGCCGTTGACCACGGAAATGCCCGCGGCTGCGACGTCGTCCTTGAGGAGTCGCTCGGCCAGCAGCTTGGCGCCCTGCAGCACCCGCTCCTGGCGTTCCTTGAATTCGGGGGCGGCAGCGAGCTTGAACGCCACGGCCTTGGCGGCCACAACGTGCTCCAGCGGACCACCCTGCTGGCCCGGGAACACCGCGCTGTTGATCTTCTTGGCGTATTCCTCCTTGGCCAGGATGACGCCGCCGCGCGGACCGCCCAGGGTCTTGTGGGTGGTGGTGGTGACCACGTCCGCATACGGGACGGGGTTCGGGTGCAGGCCGGCGGCGACGAGTCCGGCGAAGTGCGCCATGTCCACCATGAGGTAGGCACCCACGAGGTCGGCGATGCGGCGGAACTCGGCAAAGTCCAGCTGGCGGGAGTAGGCGGACCAGCCGGCAACGATCAGCTTGGGCTTGTGTTCCAGGGCCAGGGCTTCCACCTCGGCCATATCGATCCGGAGGTCTTCCTCGCGGACGTGGTAGGGAACCACGTTGTAGAGCTTGCCGGAGAAGTTAATCTTCATGCCGTGCGTGAGGTGTCCGCCGTGCGCCAGGGAGAGCCCCAGGATGGTGTCGCCCGGGTTCAGCAGGGCGAACATGGCGGCGGCGTTGGCCTGGGCACCGGAGTGCGGCTGGACGTTGGCGAACTGAGCGCCGAACAATGCCTTCACGCGGTCGATGGCCAGCTGCTCAATGACGTCCACGTGCTCGCAGCCGCCGTAGTAGCGCTTGCCCGGGTAGCCCTCGGCGTACTTGTTAGTGAGCACCGAGCCCTGGGCCTCCATGACGGAGGCCGGAGCGAAATTCTCCGACGCAATCATTTCCAGGGTGGACTGCTGGCGGTGCAGTTCCTGTGCCACAGCGGCGGCGACGTCGGCGTCGACCGTGGCGAGCGAGGCGTTCAGTACGTCCTGCATTGTTCTCCTTTTGAGCCCTTCGGAGTTACTGACCTATAACTGATCTGTAACTGATATATTAGAACTGTCGTAATAGTATGTTCCAGATCACTTGGACGTCAATAGCACTCCTGGGAAGGCTCGAAATGAGCGTCACATTAGAGAACCACCTGGCCGGCGACGGGGACCTCTCACTCTCCGAACAGGCCTACCGGCACCTCCGGGACCGACTCATCATGCTGGACATCCGGCCGGGCGAGGCGATCAACGACGGCAAGCTGGCCGCCGAGCTCGGGATCGGCCGGACGCCGGTCCGGGAAGCCCTCAAGCGGCTGGAAAGCGACCACCTGGTGGTGTCCTATCCCCGCCGCGGAACGTTCGCCACCATCGTCGACATCACTGAACTGGCTGACGTCTCCGAGCTGCGCGAATCCCTGGAACCCCTGGCCGCACGCCGGGCCGCGAAGCTGGCAACGCCCGCGCTGCGGGCGGAAATCCGGGAAACCGCGGCCGCGATCTCCACCATGGGCGATGACGACGATCCCTACGACCTCATGCGGTACGACATCAAGGTCCACCGGCTGATCTACCGGGCCGCGGCCAACGCGCACCTCGAGGACGTCCTGATCCGCTACGACAACCTGGCCACGCGCATCTGGTGCATGGTGCTCGAAAAGGTCCCGTCCGTCGCGTCCCACATTGCCGAGCACGTGGAGCTGCTGGAGGCAGTGGCCGACGGCGACGCGGAGCGGGCGGGCAAGCTCGCCTTGGAGCACGTCACCAGTTTCGAGCAGGCCATCCGGAACGTGCTCTAGCCGTCGTGTCCAGCCGCGGCTAGCCCAGCCGGGCCCGTACCTCCTGCGCGAATTCCATCGTGGTGGCCGAGCCGCCCAGGTCCGGTGTGGCGATGCCGTCTGCCAGCGCTGACTCGAAAGCGCCGGTAAGGGACTGCGCGGCCGCCGCCTCGCCCAAATGGTCCAGCATCATGGCGGCAGCCCAGAGGGCGCCGACGGGGTTGGCGATGCCCTTGCCGGCGATGTCCGGGGCGGAACCGTGGACTGGCTCGAACATCGACGGGTGCCGGCGCTCGGGGTTCAGGTTGGCACTCGGGGCGATGCCGATGGAACCGGCCACTCCGGCCACGAGGTCGGACAGGATATCCCCGAACAGGTTGGATGCGACGATGGTGCGGACGCTGGTGGGCTTCATGACCAGCCGGGCCGCGAGCGCATCGATGAGCACCTTGTCCACCGTGACGCCGGGGAACTGTTCCACCGTCCGGGCCACCACTTCGTCCCAGAACGGCATGGTGTGGATGATGCCGTTGGATTTGGTGGCCGAGACCAGGATGCCGCCGCGTTTCGTTGCGGCCTCTGCCGCGTAGCGGGCCACCCTGCTGATGCCGGCTTTGGTGAAGACGCTCTCCTGGACGGCGAACTCAGCGTCCGTCCCCGTACCGAAGCGGCCACCGATCTGCGAGTACTCACCTTCAACGTTTTCCCGGACCACCACAATATCCAGGTCCTCAAGTCCCGGCATCGCTCCTTTGACCCCGGGCAGCAGCTTCATGGGGCGAAGGTTGACGTACTGGTCGAACTCGCGGCGGATGGGAATCAGCAGTCCCCACAGGGTCACGTCATCCGGAACGTCAGGCGTGCCCACCGCTCCCAGGTAGATCCCGTCGCCGCTGCTGAGCTGCTCGATGCCGTCCACCGGCATCATGCGGCCGGTTTTGGCGTAGAGGTCGCTGTTCCAGTCACGGACCCGCCAGTTGACGGCGAAGCCATGCAGCCCGGCCACAGCATCCACGCAGCCCATGGCCACTTCGGTGACGTCGACGCCGATGCCGTCGCCCGGTATTGAATCGATGGTGTAGGTGCGGCTCATGTGTGTCCTGTCATCTCTGGCGTTCCTTATATGGGTAAGCAAAGGCTGTTCCAATTGCAGTCGATGCGACCTAGTGTCAGGTTCGGAGCATACGTGGGAGGAAGGCCATGGGTTCGCGCCTGATGCTTGTCAGCGCGGACTCGATGGCACCCTGGACCACCACCTCTGCTCCGAGCTTGCTTGCAACGAGGTCAGGGAGCGGCAGGCCGGAGTCCCGGGGCAGCAGGGTACGCGCGTGTTCCAGGACAGGCTCGATGCCGAGCGCGATCCCGCCTGCGATGACTACCCGCTCAATGTCCAGGAGACTGGAGAGGACCACGGCGATCCGTGCCAGCCGGACGCCGAGCCGCGCGATGATGTCGCTTGCAAGCGGGTCCCCGTCGCTGGCCGCTTGGAAGACATCTTCTGCGCTGATTTCCCCCTCGGGTATGTGCCGCAGCGTGGTAGCTCCGTCGTAGGAGCGGATGCGCGAACGCGCCCACTTCCGCGCAAGCGCGCCGAACCCGTCCGAGCCTCCCTCGTCGGGGACGAGCTTGCTGTCAAACACGTCCAGGAACCGCATCTCACCAGCCCCGCCACGGCACCCGCGCAGCAGGCTCCCGTCGACGATCAGGCCGGCGCCAAACCGCTCCCCGGATAAAAGAGTTGCCACATTGGGGGACTGCTCCTGCGCCTGCTCGGCGATGGCGGCAAGGTTGGCGTCGTTCTCCACGATGACCTTGCCCTGGAGGTTCGAGGCGAATCCGGAATTCATCAGCTGCCAGAATTCCCCTCCGTCCGGGGACGCGCCGTCCCCGTCGACCGGGGCGGGAACGCCTACCACCGTAAGCAAAACGTCGTCGACGTCGCATCCGACATCGCTGAGCGTCACGTGGATCAGCTCCCGGACGTTGGCAACCCGTCCGGCGCGGCCCAGTGCATGGGAGTCAATGCCTTGGCGGCGTTTTCCCAGCTCACGGCCGCGCAGGTCAGCGACGATGGCAGTGAGATGGCTTTCGCCGGCATCAAGCCCCACGACTACGCCGGCAGATTCTCGGAGTTGATAGCGGCGGGCCGGCCGGCCCTTAGGCGCCGGGCCGGAGTCACCGCCATCGACCACTTCCTCGAGCCAACCGGCCTCAACAAGCCCCTGGCAGACCCCGAGCACTGTGGCACGGGTCAGCCCGGTCGCTTCCATAGCCTCACCCGCCGTAAAAACTTGTTCCTGGAGGGCGAAGCGCAGCAATGCTTCCGAGTTGATCTGCCGTAACAGTTGGGTCGAGCTCGCCGTAGTTCCGTCCACCCCTTGACGATAGCCCCTGCATCCCCCATCCTCGTATAGGACCTAAATATAAGATCCAAATAAACTCTCATCGAAAGCCCTTAGGAGCCGATGTTGCCACCTTTGATGCCCGCAGGGACGCCAGTCTCACGACGTACTTTCCTCGCCGCTGCCGGGGGTACGCTGGCTGCTTTCGGCCTGGCTGGGTGTGCCCCGGCAGGGGCCGCGCCAACCATCACCTTCCACCAGTCAAAACCGGAGGCGGTGCCGTACTTCCGCGACCTGGCTGCGAAGTTCACTGCATCGCAGGACCGGTACCGCGTCCTCCATGACATGGCAACAAATCTTTCCGCCAGCTTCGTCCGCAGCAGTCCCCCCGATCTTGGCTGCCTGAACTACAACCTGGAAATGGCGCGGTTCATGGAACGGGGAGCCCTGGCGGACCTCTCCGACCTCCCGGAAGCAGGCTCCATCCGCGAAGACGTCGCGGACCTCACCAACTGGTACCCCACGTACCCGGGCCGGACAAGCGTTATCCCCTACTCGGTCATGGCGGCGTCCGTCATTTACAACCGCAGCATCTTCGAGGCAAACGCCCTCTCAGTCCCCACTACCTGGGATGAGCTCATCGACGTGTGTGAACGGCTCAAGGCGGCGGGTATCACTCCGATCTACGGCACGTTCCGGGAACCCTGGACCATCGCGCAGGGCCTGTTCGACTACACAGTGGGCGGCATGGTGGATGTGCGGGCCTTCTACCAATCCATGCACCAGGTGGGCGAGAAGGTTGGCCCGACTTCCGAGGTCTCGTTCCAGAAAACGCTGCTGGAACCTGTCCGGCGCATGGTCCAGCTGAAGAAGTACGTGAACCCCGATGCCGCCAGCCGCGGGTACGGGGACGGCAACACCGCTATGGCGCAAGGGCAGGCAGCCATGTACTTCCAGGGGCCATGGGCCTTCGGTGAAATCGAAAAGGCCGGCACCGGCGTTGAGCTTGGCACCTTTCCCCTGCCGATGACGGACGACCCCGCCGACCTCAAGGTCCGCGTCAACATCGACCTCTCGCTGTGGATCCCCCAGGTCTCGAACGGACAGCAGGGTGCACGCGCCTTCCTCCAGTATTTGCTGCAGCCGGACATCCAAAACCCCTACAACGCCAAGTTCCTGGGCTTCGGCACCGCCAAGGATGCCCCGCCTGTGACCGACCCCCGGATCGTCGAGATGCAGAAGTACTACGACGAGGGCCGCTTCTACATGGGCGCGTCACAGTTCATCCCGAACACGATTCCCGCCGCCAACTACATCCAGTCGATCATCGGCGGCGCCGACCCCGAAGCCACGCTTCGCCGGATGGACGCCGACTGGGCGCGCCTGGCTTTCCGCGCGTAACCGCACTTTCGATTCAAGGCACGAAACGAGGACCATCCATGTCATCAATGACGAGACCTTCCACCAGGGCTGAGGTGACGGCGCCAGCAGCGGCCAAAGCCCCACGGGCGCGCAAAAGCCGGGTCGACCCGCTCTACTATTTCTTCCTGTTCCCGTCCCTGGCGATCTTCACGCTCGCCGTCACGCTGCCCGCCGTGCTGGGCTTCGTGTACAGCTTCACCAACTCCGTGGGGTTCGGCGACTTTGAGTTCATCGGCTTCCGAAACTTCATCGCCGTGTTCCAGGATGACGGAGTCCTCGGATCCTATGGCTTCACGCTGGCTTTTTCGCTGGTGACGGTCATCGTGGTGAACGTCGTCGCGTTCCTCCTGGCGCTGGGACTCACGTCCCGGGTCCGCTTCCGTGCCGCGCTGCGGACGGTGTTCGTGATTCCGATGGTGATTTCCGGCATCGTCATCGCCTTTGTGTTCCAGTACCTCTTCTCGAATTCGCTGCCGCTGATGGGCAAGGGCTTGGGGATCGAGGCGCTCTCCTCAAGCATCCTGGCCAACCCCGACCTTGCCTGGGTGGGGATCGTGTTCGTCACTGCGTGGCAGTCGGTTCCCAGTGCCATGCTGATCTACATCGCAGGCCTCCTCACGGTTCCCCCGGAGGTCTATGAGGCAAGCTCCATCGACGGCGCGTCCCCCTGGCACAACCTGCGGCACATCACCCTGCCCCTCGTTGCCGGGTACGCGGTGATCAACACGGTGCTGGGCTTCAAAAACTACCTCAACGCCTACGACATCATCGTGGGCCTCACCGACGGCGGCCCCGGGGTCTCCACCCGCAGCGTCGCCATGGCGATCTTCCGCGGCTTCGAGGGCGGGGACTACGCCTACCAGATGGCCAACGCCGTGATCTTCTTCCTCATCAGCGTGGCCATCGCACTCATCCAGCTCCGCTTTACCCGTGGCAAAGGAGGGATCGCAGCATGAGCACCGCGACCCGCACCATCCCAGCAAAATCATCGGCCGCAGGAAAGCGCCGGTTCGGCGGCGGCCAGGAACGCACCAACTGGCCCGCCACCGCGCTCCTGATCGTCTGCACCCTCGCCGTACTCGTCCCGCTGTACGTCACCATCAGCATGGCGTTCAAGACCACAGGCCAGGCAGTCGACGGCAACGCGTTCTCCTTGCCCAGCCCCTTGACCTTCGACAGTTTCACCCAGGCGTGGACGCTCACGAACTTCCCCCGCGGCTTCATGATCTCCGTGTTCGTGTCCGTCACCGCTGTCATCGGCGAGATCCTCGTGTCGGCGCTGGCAGCCTACGCGATCGTCCGCAACTGGGACCGCCGGCTGTTCCGCTGGTCGTTCTTCTACCTGCTTGCCGCCATGTTCATCCCGTTCCCCGTGGTGGCGCTGCCGCAAATCCAGCTCACTGGCCTTGTGGGACTGGACAATCCGCTCGGCGTCGCAATCCTGCACATCGTCTTTGCCCTGGCCTTCAACACAATGCTGTTTACGGCGTTCCTGCGCTCAATCCCGCTGGAACTGGAGGAAAGCATGCGGATGGACGGCGCGGGCACATGGCAGGTGTTCTGGCGGCTCATCTTCCCCCTGCTGGGACCCATGAGCGCCACCGTCGGGATCTTCGCCTTCATCGCCTCATGGAATGACTTCATGATGCCGTCGCTCATCATTTCAGATCCCGAAATGCAGACGATTCCGGTGCTGCAGAAGATCTTCCAGACGCAGTTCAGCAACAGCTACAACGTTGCCTTCGCTTCCTACCTGATGGCAATGGCGCCGGCCATCGTCGTTTACCTGTTTACCCAGCGCTGGGTCATGTCCGGCCTCACGCAGGGCGCGGTCAAATAACGGACGTCCCCACCGGAATACCCACCACTACCACTGAAGGAACCAATTTTGCCCACCACTGCCACAATGGCTGCCCGCACCGACGCACCCCGCATGGACGATCCCAACTGGTGGCGCCAGGCGTCCGTGTACCAGATCTACCCCCGAAGCTTCGCCGATTCGAACGGCGACGGCATCGGTGACCTGAAGGGCATCACCGCCAAGGTCCCGTACCTGAAAACGCTGGGCATCGACGCCGTGTGGCTGAGCCCTTTCTACCCTTCGGCCCTCGCGGACGGCGGCTACGACGTGGACGACTACCGCAATGTGGACCCGCGGCTGGGCACCCTGGAGGACTTCGACGGGATGGCCCAGGCACTGCATGACGCCGGCCTCAAGCTGATCGTGGACATCGTGCCCAACCACTCCTCCGACCGGCACGAGTGGTTCCAGGAAGCCCTCGCTGCGCCGAAGGGCTCCCCGGCCCGGGACCGCTACGTCTTTCGTGACGGCCTGGGCGACAACGGCGAGCTGCCGCCGTCGGACTGGGTCTCTGTGTTCGGCGGCCCGGCGTGGGAGCGCGTCACCGAACCTGACGGAGCCCCCGGCCAGTGGTACATGCATATCTTCGCCAAGGAGCAGCCCGACCTCAACTGGGACAACCGGGAGGTCCGGGAGGACTTCCTCACCACCCTGCGTTTCTGGTCTGACCGCGGGGTGGACGGTTTCCGCATCGACGTCGCCCACGCACTGACCAAGAACCTCGAGGAAACCCTGCCCTCGACGGCAGACCTCGAGGCCCAGGGCGAAGCGCTGTACCTCGAAGGCCGGCACCCTTACTGGGACCGGGACGAAGTCCACGGGATCTACGCCGAGTGGCGCAAGGTGTTCAACGAATACACCCCACCGCGCACCGCCGTCGCCGAAGCCTGGGTCCATGCGGACCGCCGAGCCCGCTACGCCAGCCCGGAGGGTCTCGGCCAGGCCTTTAACTTCGACCTGCTGCAGGCCGACTTCGACGCCGGCCAGTTCCGGAAGACGATCACCAAGAACCTGGCCGAGGCGGAAGCCTCCGGCGCTTCGTCCACCTGGGTGTTCTCGAACCACGACGTGGTCCGCCACGCCACGCGCTACGGGCTGCCTGCTTCCGAAGATTCGGCGGGTGGCATCATGGCCGGGCAAGCCGGCAAGCAGTGGCTCGTGGCCGGCGGCAGGCAGGAGGACGTCGACGCCGAACTCGGCCTGCGCCGTGCGCGCGCTGCATCCCTGCTGATGTTCGCCCTGCCCGGTTCCGCATACCTGTACCAGGGCGAGGAACTGGGCCTGCAGGAAGTCGGCTGCGAAATTGCCGACGCCGACCGCCAGGACCCGGCTTTCTTCCGCAACAAGGGGGTGGAGATCGGCCGCGACGGCTGCCGCGTTCCGCTGCCCTGGACGTCCGTGGGAAGCTCCTTCGGCTTCGGGCCGGGCGGCTCGCACCTGCCGCAGCCTGAATGGTTCGGCGGCAGCTCGGTCGAAGCCCAGGAAGCGGAGGAGGACTCTACCTTGTCCCTCTACCGGCGGGCGCTGGCACTGCGGTCGGAGCTCCAAACAGCCGAAGCACTGGAGTGGCTGGAAACCGGCAGGGATGACGTGGTGGCCTTCCGCCGCCCCAACGGCTGGACGTCCGTGACGAACTTCGGCGCCGAACCCTTCAAGCTGCCCGCCGGTGAGGTGCTTGTCTCCAGCTCGCCGCTGGAAGCAGGCTTGCTGCCGGGCGCCGCCACGGCGTGGCTGCAGTGACCGCCACCATCGAAGCCGCGGCTGCGCATGATCTCCGGATCGGGATCGACATTGGCGGGACGTGGATCAAGGGCGCACTCATCGACCTGGCCAGCGGCACCCCTGCCGGCGCAGTCCGCCGCCTCCAAACACCTGCGGGCGGCAACGTAGGGGCCGTAGCAGACACCATGGACCGGCTGGTCGCGGAGCTCGAGGTTGAGTGCCTTGGGGCTGCGGGCCGTCCTGTGGGTGTCGCGATCCCCTCGATCGTCAAGCGGGGCATTGCCCACTCCGCAGCGAACATGGACGGCAGCTGGATCGGACTTGATGTCCAGTCCTACCTGAAGTCGCGACTTGGCCGGCCCGTCCGCGTCGTGAATGACGCCGACGCTGCCGGCATGGCGGAAGCCCTCTACGGCGCCGGCACAGCCAGGAAGGGCGTTGTGCTGGTCCTGACACTGGGCACGGGCATCGGATCTGCATTGATCGTCGACGGCAGGCTGGTACCCAACTTCGAGCTGGGGCATCTGGAAGTTGACGGCTTCAAGGCGGAATCCCGGGCCTCCGCCGTCGTCCGCGAAAACGAAGGCCTCGGCTGGGTGGAGTATGCCGGCCGGCTGCAGCGGTACCTGGCACATGTTGAGTTCCTGTTCTCGCCGGACCTCATCATCATCGGCGGAGGAATTTCGGCGTGCAGCCAGGAATACCTGCCCCGCCTGTCGCTGCGCACTCCGGTCATCCCGGCAAGCCTGGAAAACTCGGCGGGCGTGGTGGGCGCAGCCTTGCAGGCGTCCGCCGCCTGGAACTAGTTCATTCAAAAATTCCTGAAGTGTGACGTGGAATACTTCACTACAAATGCCGCCGGACGTGCCGGCGGCGGCCGGAAGGGGCTGTGGCATGCAAGGAACGGTTAACGAGGACGAAGAAGCGCGCCAGTATGTGCTGTCCGCGTTGGCACGGGAGCGCGGCCTCGGCCTTGCAGCGGATCCGGACTTTGACCGGAGAATGGCGGAACACTTTCCTGCCCTCCGCAGCCTCTTCCACTCCCTCTACGGTGACCGGCCCGACTGGCTGGAGCAGCTCTCCGCGCTGGTGGTGCAGAGCGCAACGTCCTGGCAGGAACGCCCGGAGGAACTGAAGGTACTTGACGCCGAGCGGGAGGCAAACCCGGACTGGTTCCAGTCCAACAAGATGCTGGGCGGCGTCTGCTACGTGGACCGTTACGCGGAAAGCCTGGAAGGAGTCAGGGCCCGCATCCCGTACTTCAAGGAACTGGGCCTTACATACCTGCACCTCATGCCGCTGTTCCTGGCCCCCGAGCCCCATTCAGACGGCGGCTATGCGGTCTCCAGCTACCGCCAGGTCAACCCAAAACTGGGCACCATGGAGCAGTTGCGCTCCCTGGCAGCCGAGCTGAAGGACAACGGCATCAGCCTGGTGGTGGACTTCATCTTCAACCACACTTCGGACGAGCACGAATGGGCGCGGAAGGCAGCCGCCGGCGATCCGGAGTACAGCGACTACTACTGGATCTTCCCGGACCGGACGCTGCCGGACGCGTTCGAGGCGAACGTCCGCGAGATCTTCCCGGAGAACCACCCCGGATCCTTCATCCAAATGGAGGACGGCCGGTGGGTCTGGGCGACGTTCCACACCTACCAGTGGGACCTGAACTACTCCAATCCCGACGTTTTCCGGGCCATGGCCGGCGAGATGCTGTTCCTGGCCAACCAGGGCGTGGACATCCTGCGCATGGATGCGGTGGCGTTCATCTGGAAACAGCTGGGCACCCCCTGCGAGAACCTGCCGCAGGCGCATACCCTGCTCCGCGCCTTCAACGCCGTGTGCCGGCTGGCCGCGCCGTCGCTGCTGTTCAAGTCCGAGGCCATCGTGCACCCGGACGAGGTGGCGCTCTACATCGACCGCAAGGAATGCCAGCTGTCCTACAACCCCCTTCAGATGGCGCTCATCTGGGAATCCCTGGCCACGCGGGACATTTCGCTCCTGGCCCAGGCGCTGCACCGGCGGCATAACATACCGGACGGCACTGCGTGGGTGAACTACGTCCGCAGCCATGACGATATCGGCTGGACCTTCGCCGACGAGGACGCCGCCGAACTGGGCATCAACGGCTTCGACCACCGCCGCTTCCTGAACTCCTTCTACGTCAACCGTTTCCCCGGCAGCTTCGCCCGCGGCGTCCCGTTCCAGGACAACCCGAAGACCGGCGACTGCCGGATTTCAGGCACGACGGCGTCCCTGTGCGGCATGGAGGTTGACCCGGCTGAGGCGGTGGAACGGATCCTCCTGGCCCATTCGGTGCCCTTCAGCACCGGCGGCGTCCCGCTGCTGTACCTGGGCGACGAGGTGGGGCAGGTTAACGACTATGCCTACGCGCAGGAGCCTGGCCACGAGGAGGACAGCCGCTGGGTGCACCGGCCGCACTTTCCCGAGGAGCAGTATGCCCGCCGCCTGGACCCCGCCACACCGGAGGGCTCGGTGTACGCGGGCCTGAAGCGGATGATCGAGGTACGGGCCAACACCGCCGAATTTGCCGGGACCATGCTGGTCGATTTCGACACCAACAACCAATCGGTGCTCGGGTACCAGCGGCCGGGCGGCAGGGAGGGCGGGACCATCATCCTGGCCCTGGCCAACTTCAGCGACTCACCCCAGACCCTGCCCGCGGAGACCTTCGGCGGGTTCTCCCCTGCCGCCGTCGACCTTCTCTCCGAAGCAGCCCTGCAAATGGACGACGGCGTCACCCTCCTCCCCCGGCAATACCTCTGGCTGCGCGTCACGCCGCAGTAATCCGGAACCCGCAATTGGGACCTGGCACCCGGGCGTGAAACCATACGGACCATGGCCTCCAAGATTGCGTACCAGGGTGAGCCTGGCGCCAACTCAAATATCGCGTGTCAGCAGATGTTCCCGGACATGGAAAGCGTGCCGTGCGCCAGCTTTGAGGATGCCTTTGAGCTGGTGACCAGCGGCGAGGCGGAGCTGGCGATGATCCCCATCGAGAACTCGATCGCCGGCCGGGTTGCCGACATCCACGTCCTGCTGCCCCAGTCCAACCTGCAAATTGTGGGCGAGCACTTCCTGCCCATCCACTTCGACCTGCTGGGCATCCCGGGCAGCACCATTGAAGGCGCCACGGAGGTCCACAGCCACATCCACGCGCTGGGCCAGTGCCGGAAGCTGATCCGCGAACACGGCCTCAAGCCGGTCATCGCCGGTGACACCGCGGGGTCCGCCCGTGAGGTGGCGGAGTGGAACGATCCGCGCAAGCTCTCCCTCGCTCCCCCGCTGGCAGCCCAGATCTACGGCTTGGAGGTCCTGGCCTCCCGGGTTGAGGACGACCCCTCCAACACCACCCGTTTTGTGGTCCTGGCCCGCGAAAAGGCACTGCCGGCCCGGGACGAACTTCCCGGACCGGCAGTCACCAGCTTTGTGTTCCGCGTGCGCAACGTCCCCTCCGCGCTGTACAAGGCGCTGGGCGGCTTCGCCACCAACGGCGTGAACATGACCCGGCTGGAAAGCTACATGGTGGGCAACGAGTTTGCGGCCACCATGTTCATGGCCGACGTCGAAGGCCACCACGAGGACCTGCCGCTGAAGCTGGCCCTCGAGGAACTGGACTTCTTCACCACCGAGGTGCGGATCCTCGGCGTGTACGCCGCGGCCGGCTACCGGGCGGCGGCTGCCACGGCCTGACGCGGCTGCGCGGGTGCAGCCTGCTGGAGCGGCTTGAGCAGCGGCGCGAAGAACGCGCCCAGCTCCGCTGTTGCCGTCAGCGGCAGGACATTGGCCACGTACTGGTCCGGGCGGACCACCACCACAACGCCGTCGCGGGCCAGGCCGCGGAGGTCGAAAATGTCCGCCTTGGGATCCGTGGCGTAGACCTTCTCGTAGTCGGTCAGCTTGAACGGGCCCACCATCGGCTTGAAGACGGCGGGCACGGCATTGATGTCGACGGCGGTGTGCGGCTGCTGGTAGATGACCTTCAGGTCGAACCACGCGTCCGGGTCGGCGCCGGCCGGGGTGGCGGCCAGCGGGGACTCGGACGAATTCGCGAACCACTCGGCGAGCATGTCCGTTGCCGAGTTGGTGCCCGGCAGGGCGGGGTCGGCGAAGACGTAGATCCGCCAGCGGCCGTCGGCGGTGGCGTGGTGGCCCAGGTGGATCGGGTTGGTGTCCCCCACGCGGACCACGGGGGCCGACTTGAAGCGTTTGCCCACCGGGAATCCGGTGGCCAGGTCCTGGTGGTCGGTGCTGCCAACGATGAGCGACGGCGTGTATTGGGTCATGAAGCCGGCAGGGAATTCAGCGGTCTGAACGTAGAAGTCCTCAAGGTCGGAGGGGTGCTCGAACTCCTCCGGCTTCTTTGCCATCATGGTGGACCATTCCTTGTCGAAGTCGATCAGGTTCTTGGCCACTACCTGGCGCTCCTCGGAGTAGGTGGTCAGCAGGCTCTCCGGGCTGCGGCCCTCCAGGACATGGCCCAGCTTCCAGGCGATGTTGAAGCCGTCCTGCATGGAGACATTCATGCCCTGGCCGGCCTTGGCGCTGTGGGTATGGCAGGCATCGCCGGTGATGAAGACCCTCGGGGTGCGGGTGCCTCGGTCCGCCGGCAGGACGTCGTCGAACCTGTCTGTTAGCCGGTGGCCCACCTCGTAGACGCTGTGCCACGCGACGTTGCGCACGTCCAGCGTGTAGGGGTGCAGGATGGCGTTGGCCTTGGCGATGATTTCCTCGATGGTGGTGTCGCGGACTGAGTGGTGGCTGTTGGGGTCCACTTCGCCCAGGTCGACATACATCCGGAACAGGTGGCCGCCTTCGCGCGGGATCAGCAGGATGCTGCCCTCGGCACCCTGGATGGCGCACTTGGTCCGGATGTCCGGGAAGTCGGTGACGGCCAGCGTGTCCATGACGCCCCAGGCGTGGTTGGCCTGGTCGCCGGCAAGGGTGCAGCCGATGGCCTGGCGCACCTTGCTGCGCGCGCCGTCCGCGCCCACCACATACTTGGCGCGGACAATCCGTTCCTGGCCTTCGCTGGGTCCGGCGGTGTGGCGGAGGGTCACGGTGACGGGGTAGTCGCCCTCGCCGGTTACCGTGAGGCCCTCGAAGTCGTAGCCGTAATCAGGCTTCATTCGCGTGGGCGAGTTCGCGGCAAATTCCGCGAAGTAGTCCAGCACGCGGGCCTGGTTGACGATCAGGTGCGGGAACTCGCTGATGCCCATCTCGTCATCCACGGCCCGGGCAGTCCGGATGATGTTGGCGTGGTTGGCGGGATCCGGCTTCCAGAATGCCATTTCGGTGATGCGGTACGCCTCGGCGATGATCCGCTCCGCGAAACCGAAGGCCTGGAACGTCTCCACGCTGCGCGCCTGGATCCCGTCAGCCTGCCCGATGGCGAGCCTGCCGGGGCGGCGTTCGATGATGCGGGTGGTTACGTTGGGGAACATCGACAGCTGGGCCGCGGCGAGCATTCCGGCAGGACCGGTGCCCACGATGAGGACGTCCACTTCGTCGGGAAGTTCCTCGGGGCGGTTAAGGCCGACGCCGGCCGCCGGCTGGACACGCGGGTCACCGGATACGTATCCGTGGTGGTGGAACTGCACGGGCTTTCCTCACTTCGTTGTGGATGACTATCGGCGTTGGAAGCGTGTTCTATATAAGAACACGCGATTCGATAATCGAAACTGTAGGTCTGGCTTCCACTGTACGCCCCATGTGATCCGGGCGACAAGTGCCATCGGCCTGCTCGCCAAAAGCCCGGAAAATCAGGGGTTGACGGGCAGCGCCGGATGGGTAATAGTGATCGTATACGATTTCGTACCTGATGAGGAGATGGCTTTGGAGCAGGTCAACGGCGACACCCTGGCGGCAGCACGCAAGGTGATCGCAGTGCACATCAACTACCCCAGCCGGGCGGCACAGCGGGGCCGCACCCCGGCCCAGCCGTCCTACTTCCTCAAGCCTTCCAGCTCGCTGGCCTTGGGCGGAAGCCCCGTTGAGCGGCCCGCCGGCTGCGAACTGCTGGGCTACGAGGGCGAGATCGCCCTCGTGATCGGCAAGGCCGCCCGCCGCGTTTCGATCGAGGACGCCTGGAGCCACGTCGCGGCCGTCACCGCCAGCAACGATCTCGGCGTGTACGACCTCCGCTACGCGGACAAGGGCTCCAACCTCCGGTCCAAGGGCGGGGACGGGTTCACCCCGGTGGGTCCGGCACTGATCCCGGCAGACGCCGTCGACCCTGCCAAGCTGCGCATCCGCACCTGGCACAACGGCGAACTGGTGCAGGACGACACCACCGCGGACCTGCTCTTCCCGTTCGGCCGGCTTGTCGCGGACCTGTCCCAGCTGCTCACGCTCGAGGAAGGTGACATCATCCTCACCGGCACACCGGCCGGCGCCTCGGTCGCCAAGCCGGGCGACGTGCTGGAAGTGGAAGTGGAGACGATCGACGGCGGCCTCACCACGGGGCGGCTGGTCACCACTGTGGAGGAAGGCACGACGGCGTTCGCCGACTTTGGTGCCCGGCCCAAGGTCGATGACCTGCAGCGGGAGGAAGCCTACGGTTCCCGTGAAGCGGCGGGCCTTGCCGCCGTCGCGCCCGTCCTCACTCCGGACCTGAAAGCCAAGCTCGAGTCCGTTGCCACGGCCACGCTGTCTTCCCAGATGCGCAAGCGCGGCCTCAACAACGTCAGCATCGATGGACTGCAGGCCACCCGACCGGACCGCCGCGTGGTGGGCCTGGCCCGGACCCTGCGCTACGTGCCGAACCGCGAGGACCTTTTCAAGACCCACGGCGGCGGCTTCAACGCCCAGAAGAAGGCCATCGACTCCGTCAACGAAGGCGAAATCCTGGTCATGGAGGCCCGCGGCGAAAAGGGCACCGGCACCGTGGGCGACATCCTGGCCCTCCGCGCCCAGGTCCGCGGCGCAGCCGCCATCATCACCGACGGCGGCGTCCGCGACTACGCCGCCGTGGCGGACCTGGAGATGCCCACCTACTTCGCCAACCCGCATCCCGCGGTACTGGGCCGCCGCCATATCCCGTGGGACACGGACATCACCATCGCGTGCGGCGGCGCCACCGTGCAGCCCGGCGACATCATCGTGGCCGATTCCGACGGCATCCTGGTGATCCCCCCGGCCATCGCCGAAGAACTGGTGGAGGACTGCATCCAGCAGGAAAAGGAAGAAACCTTCATCTTCGAGATGGTCAAGCAGGGCAACAGCGTGGACGGCCTCTACCCCATGAACGCCGAATGGCAAGAACGGTACAAGGAATGGGCAAGCACCAATGAGTGAGGCCACCATGGTTGCCGGCAGCAAGTCCGAGCAGGCCTACCGGGCGGTCAAGGCCCGGATCGTGGAAGGCACCTACACCCCCGGCTACCGGCTGGTCCTGGGCTCCATCGCCAAGGACCTCGGCTTCAGCGTGGTGCCCGTCCGCGAAGCCATCCGCCGGCTCGAAGCCGAAGGCCTGGTGACGTTCGAACGCAACGTGGGCGCCACCGTCGCCGGCATCGACCCCACCGAGTACCTCTACACCATGCAGACCCTCAGCATCGTGGAAGGCGCAGCCACCGCGCTGTCCGCCCCGCTGATCGATCCCGCGGCCGTGGCCCGGGCCCGAGCCGTGAACGAGGAGATGCGCGCATGCCTGGACCACTTCGATCCGGTCCGCTTCACGCAGCTCAACCAGGACTTCCACAGCGTCCTGTTCGAGCACTGCCCCAACCCGCACATCCTGGACCTGGTGCACCGCGGCTGGAATCGGCTCGCGTCCCTCCGGTCCTCAACATTCCGCTTTGTCCCCGGCCGCGCCCGCGACTCAGTCGAGGAACACGAAAACCTGCTGAAGCTCATCGAAACGGGAGCCGACGCGGAACAGATCGAAAAAGCCGCCAGGCTCCACCGCTCCGCCACCCTGGACGCATACCTGGCCCAAACCAACCACTGAACCACTGACAGACACCCAGTTAGGACTTCAACGATGACGACCTCAACAGAAACCAGCACCCACTACGTACCGCAGGACCTGCCCACCCACATCCAGCACTACATCAACGGCCAGTTCGTTGACTCCGTGGGCGGCAAGACGTTCGACGTTTTGGACCCCGTCTCCAACCGGAATTACGCCACCGCCGCCGCGGGGCAGAAGGAAGACATCGACCTCGCCGTCGCCGCCGCCCGTGAAGCGTTCCTGAACGGTCCGTGGCCCCGGATGAAGCCCCGCGAACGCGCCCGCATCCTGAACAAAATTGCAGACGCCGTCGAGGCCCAGGAAGCCCGCCTCGCCGAACTGGAGACGTTCGACACGGGCTTGCCCATCACCCAGGCCAAGGGCCAGGCCCTGCGGGCAGCGGAGAACTTCCGTTTCTTCGCTGACCTGATCGTGGCCCAGTTCGACGACGCCATGAAGGTCCCCGGCTCGCAGATCAACTACGTGAACCGCAAGCCCATCGGCGTCGCGGGCCTGATCACCCCGTGGAACACGCCGTTCATGCTGGAGTCCTGGAAGCTGGCCCCGGCGCTGGCCACCGGCAACACCGTGGTGCTCAAGCCGGCGGAGTTCACTCCCCTGTCCGCCTCACTGTGGGCCACCATCTTCAAGGAAGCCGGGCTGCCCGATGGCGTCTTCAACCTGGTCAACGGCCTGGGCGAGGAAGCCGGCGACGCCCTGGTCAAGCACCCGGACGTTCCATTGATCTCCTTCACCGGCGAGACCACCACCGGGCAGACGATCTTCCGCAACGCCGCCGCCAACCTCAAGGGCCTGTCCATGGAGCTCGGCGGCAAGTCCCCCTGCGTCGTCTTCGCTGACGCCGATCTGGACGCCGCGATCGACTCGGCGCTGTTCGGGGTCTTCTCCCTCAACGGCGAGCGCTGCACCGCCGGTTCCCGCATCCTGGTTGAGCGGGCCATCTACGACGAGTTCTGCGAGAAGTACGCGGCCCGGGCCAAGAACATCGTGGTGGGCGATCCGCACGATCCCAAGACCCAGGTGGGCGCCCTGGTCCACCCGGAGCACTACGAGAAAGTGGCCTCCTACGTGGAGATCGGCAAGTCCGAAGGCCGGCTCCTGGCCGGCGGCGGCCGCCCCGACCACCTGCCCGAAGGCAACTACATCGCACCCACGGTGTTCGCCGACGTCGCCCCCGACGCCCGGATCTTCCAGGAGGAGATCTTCGGACCCGTCGTGGCCATCACCCCGTTCGAGAACGACGACGAGGCCCTCGCCCTGGCGAACAACACCAAGTACGGCCTGGCCGCCTACATCTGGACCCAGAACCTGACCCGCGCCCACAACTTCTCGCAGAACGTCGAGGCAGGCATGGTGTGGCTGAACAGCCACAACGTCCGCGACCTGCGCACCCCGTTCGGCGGCGTCAAGGCATCCGGCCTGGGCCACGAGGGCGGCTACCGCTCCATCGATTTCTACACCGACCAGCAGGCCGTGCACATCACGCTCGGTTCCGTCCACACCCCCAAGTTCGGCGCCTAGCCACCACCATCAGCCCAACTAGCTCGCATTAGTTGTCGTTCTGGGCCTCCATAACGGCATCTACTGCCAGCCAGTTGGGGAAACCCCTTTCAAAGAAGAGAGAATCCAATGACCAACTTCGTTCCCACCCCCACCGTCCCGGCTCCGGACATCGTCCGTTGCGCGTACATGGAAATCGTGGTCACGGACCTCGCCAAGTCCCGTGAGTTCTACGTGGACGTCCTGGGCCTGCACGTCACCGAAGAAGACGAGAACAACATCTACCTGCGGTCCCTGGAGGAGTTCATCCACCACAACCTGGTGCTGCGCAAGGGACCGGTTGCCGCCGTCGCCGCCTTCGCCTACCGCGTGAAGTCCCCCGCCGAGGTGGACGCCGCCGAGGCCTACTACCGCGAGCTCGGCTGCCGGGTGGAGCGCCGCAAGGAAGGCTTCACCAAAGGCGTCGGCGACTCCGTCCGCGTCGAGGACCCGCTGGGCTTCCCCTACGAGTTCTTCTACGACGTGGAGCACGTGGAGCGCCTCACCCAGCGCTACGACCTCTACTCCGCCGGCGAACTGGTCCGCCTGGACCACTTCAACCAGGTCACCCCGGACGTCCCCCGCGGCCGCGCCTACCTTGAGGACCTCGGCTTCCGCGTCTCCGAGGACATCAAGGATTCCGACGGCGTCACCTACGCCGCGTGGATGCACCGCAAGCAGACCGTGCACGACACCGCCCTCACCGGCGGCAACGGCCCGCGCATGCACCACGTCGCGTTCGCCACGCACGAGAAGCACAACATCATCCAGATCTGCGACAAGATGGGCGCCCTGCGCATCAGCGACCGGATCGAACGCGGTCCCGGCCGGCACGGTGTGTCCAACGCGTTCTACCTCTACATCCTTGACCCGGACGGCCACCGCATCGAGATCTACACCCAGGACTACTACACCGGAGACCCGGACAACCCCACCATCACCTGGGACGTCCACGACAACCAGCGCCGCGACTGGTGGGGCAACCCCGTGGTCCCGTCCTGGTACACCGAGGCTTCCCTGGTCCTGGACCTGGACGGCAAGCCGCAGCCAGTCATCGTCCGCGAGGAAAAGTCCGAGATGGCAGTGACCGTGGGCGCCGACGGCTTCTCCTACACCCGCAAGCCCGAAGGTGAAGCCGCCGAGGGCTTCAAGCTGGGAGTCCAGGTCTAACCATGCTTGAGCCGAAGACGATTGAGGCCATCGCGGACGAGCTGGTGGAAGCCGGCCGGACCCGCACCCCTGTCCCCCGCCTGACAGCCCGCTACCCGGAGATGACGGTGGAGGATTCCTACGCGGTGCAGCAGCTGTGGCGCCGCCGCAGCGAGGACGCCGGCCGGACCCTGGTGGGGCGCAAGATCGGCCTCACGTCCAAGGCCATGCAGGCCGCCACCGGCATCACCGAACCGGACTACGGCGCCATCTTCGACGACATGGTCCTGGAAACCGGCTGCTCTGTGGAGTGGGACCAGTACACGCATCCGCGGGTGGAGGTGGAGCTGGCGTTCGTATTGAAGGACGGGCTCAAGGGCCCCGGCGTGACCATCTTCGATGTCCTGAAGGCCACCGACTACGTGGTTCCGGCCCTCGAGATCCTGGATTCCAGGATCGAGATGGAGGGCCGGACCATCGTGGACACCATCTCCGACAACGCCGCGATGGGGGCCATGGTGATCGGCGGGAACCCCGTCAAGCCGGACGCCGTGGACCTCCGTTGGGTTTCCGCGATCCTCTACAAGAACCAGACCGTGGAGGAAACCGGCGTGGCCGCCGGGGTCCTGGACCACCCCGCCAACGGCGTCCACTGGCTGGCCAACAAGATCGCCGCCCACGGCGACGCCCTGAAGGCCGGAGACATCATCCTGGCCGGCTCCTTCACCCGGCCTCTGTGGGTCTACAAAGGCGACACCGTTCACGCCGATTACGGCCCCCTGGGGAGTGTCACATGCCGTTTCGAATAGAGGACACCTTCCGGTCCGCCTTGGCCGAGCAGAAACAAAAGGGTCAGGCAGGCCGGCCGCTGGCAGGAATGTGGGTCTGCTCCGGCAGCCCCCTGATCGCAGAACTCTGCGCCGGGTCCGGCCTGGACTGGCTCCTGGTGGACGCCGAGCACAGCCCCAACGGGCTCGAATCCATCCTGGCCCAGCTCCAGGCCGTCCACGGCTACCCGGTCCACACCCTGGTCCGGCCGCCGGTGAACGACACCGTGCTGATAAAGCAGTACCTGGACCTGGGCGTGCAGAACCTGCTGATCCCCATGGTCAACTCGGTGTCCGAGGCTGAAGCCGCGGTGGCCGCGACCCGCTACCCGCCGCAGGGTGTCCGCGGAGTGGGTTCCGCCCTGGCCCGCGCAGCCCGCTGGAACCGGGTGCCGGACTACCTGGCCCGCGCCAACGAGACCATCAGCGTCACCGTCCAGATCGAATCCAGCGCGGCAGTGGAAGCCGTCGAGGACATCCTCAAGGTGGACGGGGTGGACGCGGTCTTCGTCGGCCCGTCCGACCTTGCCGCTTCCATGGGCCTGCTGGGACAGCAGGAACACCCCGAGGTGCGCGCCGCCGTCGAACACTGCCTCTCCGCCGCCAAAGCGGCCGGGAAACCCGCAGGCGTCAACGCCTTCAACCCCGACACCGCACAGCACTACCTCGCGAACGGCGCCGACTTCATCCTGGTGGGCGCCGACGTCGCCATCCTCGCCCGCGGCTCCGAAGCCCTCGCCGCCAAATACATCAAGCCCGCCGACGGCGAAACCCCCGCCAGCTACTAACCGCCCAACTGGCTCGCAGTTGTTGCCGTTTTGACACCCGAAAACGACAACAACTGCCAGTCAGGTGCGCCTTCGAACCTTTATCCCTCAAGGAGTTCCCGCATGACCACTTCGACCGTACTCTTCCCTGCCCTTTCGGCGGAGCGCGAGGCCGCGCTGCTCACGTCGGTGCCGACCGGTCTGCTGATCAACGGCGAATGGAGAGACTCGTCCGACGGCGGCACGTTCGATGTGCATGATCCCGCCACCGGGGAGGTGCTCGCCACTCTCGCCTCCGCGACGAGCGAGGACGCGGTATCGGCCTTGGATGCGGCTGACGCGGCGCAGGCGTCCTGGGCGCGGACCGCACCGCGGGTGCGGTCCGAGATCCTGCGGCGGGCCTTTGACCTGGTCACGGAGAGGGCGGAAGATTTCGCCCTCCTGATGACCCTGGAAATGGGCAAACCTCTGGCCGAAGCCCGCGGCGAAGTCACCTACGGCGCCGAATTCCTGCGCTGGTTCGCCGAGGAAACCGTCCGCGACTATGGCCGCTACCTCACCACCCCCGAGGGCAAGAACAAGATCCTGGTCCAGCACAAGCCCGTCGGCCCCTGCCTTCTCATCACGCCGTGGAATTTCCCGCTCGCGATGGCCACCCGCAAGGTAGCCCCGGCAGTCGCCGCCGGGTGCACCATGGTCCTCAAACCCGCCAAACTCACCCCGCTCACGGCGCAGTACTTCGCGCAGACCATGCTCGACGCCGGCCTCCCCGCCGGAGTGCTCAACGTCGTCGCCTCCTCCTCCGCCTCGGGGATTTCCGGGCCGCTCCTCAAGGACACCCGGCTGAGGAAAGTCTCCTTCACCGGCTCCACCCCGGTCGGCAAACGCCTCATGGCCGAGGCCGCGCAGAACGTGCTCCGGACCTCCATGGAGCTCGGCGGGAACGCCCCATTCATCGTGTTCGAGGACGCCGACCTGGACGCCGCCGTCGAGGGTGCAATGGCCGCGAAGATGCGGAACATGGGCGAAGCCTGCACGGCCGCCAACCGCTTCCTGGTCCACGAGTCGGTGGCGCAGGAATTCACCGCAAAGTTCGCCTCCGCGATGGGCGCGCTCAGTACCGGCCGCGGCACGGAAGCTTCCACCAACGTGGGACCGCTCATCGACGGCGGTGCCCGCGACGACGTCCACGCCCTGGTATCAGCGGCAGTCGACGCCGGAGCCGTGGCTGTGACCGGCGGTGCCCCCGTGGACGGGCCCGGGTACTTCTACCAGCCCACCGTCCTGGCCAACGTCCCCAACGACGCCGCCATTCTGGGCCAGGAAATCTTCGGCGCCGTCGCCCCCGTCACCACGTTCACCACCGAAGCCGAAGCCATCAAACTCGCCAACGCATCCGAGTACGGCCTCGCGTCCTACCTCTATTCCCGCGACTTCAACCGGCTCCTGCGCGTCGCCGAGCAGATCGAGTTCGGGATGGTCGGGTTCAATGCCGGCGTCATCTCCAACGCCGCGGCACCCTTCGGCGGCGTCAAACAATCAGGGCTGGGACGTGAAGGCGGCTCCGAAGGCATCAACGAATACACCACCACCCAATACATCGGCATCGCCGACCCCTACGCAGGTCCCTAACGCCGGCACACTGGCCCATCTTTGAACTGCGGGACCCCTGAAACCCGGGGTCCCGCCGTCGTTAACCACCCAAAAGTGGGCCAGCGTGACACTCGCCCGCCGGCGTTCGCTCCTGCACAAAGGTCCTGCGCACAAAGACAAGATCCTGGAGCGGATGCAAGGCACACTGGGGAGTAACCCGCTACGCCGACCGGCTGGCGTCCTTGCCTACTCGAAGTGGAGTATCCCTTGGAAACCTATGATGCGCTTCTCGCGTCCATCACCCCCGCCGCCGGCACCGGCCGGACCATCCTTGACCCGGCCACCGGTGAAGCCGTGGGCGAAGCCCCCATCCACGACCTGGACTACTTGGAAAAGGCCGTGGCCGCAGCCGTCGCCGCCCAGCCCGCCTGGGCTGCCCTGGGCCACGACGCCCGGTCCGCCGCGCTCCTGAAAGCAGCCGACGCCGTCGAACGCTCCGCGGAGGAACTTGCCCAGCTGCTTTCCCGGGAGCAGGGCAAACCGCTGAACGGCCCCAACGCCCGGTTCGAAGTGGGCGCCTGCGTGGCCTGGCTCCGCGCCACGGCGTCCCTGCCATTGGAACCGGAAACCATCGTGGACGACGGCGAGACCCGCGCCGAGCTGCACTACCGGCCCATCGGCGTCGTCGGCGCGATCGGTCCCTGGAACTGGCCCATGATGATCGCCGTGTGGCAGCTCGCCCCGGCCCTGCGCATGGGCAACGCCGTGGTGGTCAAGCCCTCCGGCAACACCCCGCTGTCCGTTCTGGCACTGGTCAGGGTCCTCAACGAAGAGCTGCCCGAGGGCATCCTGTCGGTGGTTTCCTGCGGCCGCGAAGTGGGCGCGCGGCTCACGGACCACCCCGCGATCGGCAAGATCATGTTCACAGGCTCCACCGCGGGCGGCCGCGCCATCATCAAGTCCTCCGCCGACACCGTCAAACGGCTCACCCTGGAACTGGGCGGTAACGACGCCGGCATCGTCCTGCCGGACGCCGACCCCAAGGCCATTGCCCAGGACGTCTTCTGGGGTGCGTTCCTGAACACCGGCCAGACCTGCGCAGCACTCAAGCGCCTCTACGTCCACGACAGCATTTACGACGCCGTCTGCGAGGAACTCACCGCCGTGGCCAAGGCCATGCCCATGGGCAACGGCCTGGACGAGAACAACGTGCTGGGCCCGTTGCAGAACAAGGCCCAGTACGACGTCGTCGCGAACCTCGTGGAGGCAGCGAAGGCTTCCGGAGCACGCGTCCTGCTGGGTGGCAACCCTGATGCCGACCAGCCCGGCTACTTCTACCCCACCACGCTGGTAGCCGACATCGACAACGACAACCCCCTCGTCGCCGAGGAACAGTTCGGCCCCGCCCTGCCGATCATCCGCTACAGCAGCATCGACGAAGCAGTGGAAAAGGCCAACGGGCTCGACGTCGGCCTCGGCGCCTCCGTCTGGTCCCCCGACCTGAAGGCAGCCCGCGAGGTCGCAGCACGCATCCAGGCCGGCACGGTGTGGATCAACCGGCACGGCGCCGTGGACCCGCGCATCCCGTTCGGCGGCGCCAAGCAGTCCGGCTACGGCGTGGAGTTCGGCGTCGAAGGACTCAAAGCCCTGGGCGTCCCGCAGGTCATCAACGGCTGACGCCGTCGTGGAAACGGGAGCCCCGCATGCCACCAGGTGTGCGGGGCTCCCGGCTTTTGGTGCCGGCTAGCCCATGGCCGGGGCGGTGGACGTGCGTCCTGCGAACTGCCGGCGTGCCCAGCGGGCGAGTTTCTTGCCCTTGCCCTTCCACCAGTTGTCCTCGTCCTTGTTGTAGTGGAAGCGGAAGACGATGGCGACCAGCACGAACATGCCCATCACCACATCCATCCAGGACGACACCACCAGGGCAATGAAGACGGTGAGTGCGTTGGCCATGATCGCAGGGATGGCGAGGGTCCGGAACACGGTGCTGGCCACGAAGCGCCGGTGCGACCTCGGCACGGACAATTCGCGGACCATGTCGAAGCAGACGCAGACCACCACGATGGTTTGCCCGATGGCCAGCAGGACCTGCCCCGGCATGGAGCCGCTGAAGGCAGCCACGGCTTCCATTCCCGGACTCACGGCCGGGCCTTGCTGTTGAGACTTTTGCTGAGAACTTTAAACACGGAAAACCCCCAGAACTTGCGGAACCATCGCCGCTGATCCGGCGATGGTTCCATTCAAGTTTCAGGGGCCGTTTCCGTCACGAGTAGTGGGTACTCTATTTTCGCGGAACGCCGGCAGGCGGTACCTGCTGGCCTGGGTTCTACTGGCTTGGGTTCTACTGTCCGATTGCCCGCGGCCGCCACACCACCATGGCCTGGGACCTGGGCCGGGGCCGCTGTCCGCGGGCGAGGCTCACCACGTCACCGGCCGCGCCGGCGGCAAAGATCCGGGCGTCCACTGCCCGCGGACGGCGGCCCAGTTCCTCGGTGAGTTCCGTGATCCGGTTTTGGAGCGCGGCCACCTGGTTTTCGAGTTCCAGGATGCGCTTGATCCCTTCCAGCGACACACCCTCGTGGGACAGCCGCTGCACTTCCCGCAGCATGTTCACGTCACGCTGAGAGTAGCGCCGGGACTTGCCCGGGGCACGGCTGGGCTTGACGATGCCAAGCCTGTCGTACTGCCGCAGGGTCTGCGGGTGCATGTCCGCCAGCTCGGCCGCCACGGAGATCACGAAGATCGGCTGGTCAGCACTGATGTCCACGGCTCACCTCCGCTCCTAGAGCCGGGCCTTGGCTGCCAGGCCCTCGCGGACGTCCGCCGACGACGTGGCCTCGGCGAACGCCTTGACCGCAGCTTCGGCATCCTTGTTGAGATTCTTGGGAACAGCGACGTCGATGGTCACCAGCAGGTCGCCGGTGCCCTTGGACGTCTTCACGCCTTTGCCCTTGACCCGCAGGGTACGGCCCGACGGCGTGCCCGCCGGAACGCGGACCTTCACCTTGTCGCCGTCGATGGTGGGAACTTCGATGTCCGCTCCCAAAGCAGCCTCCGGGAAGGTGACGGGGACGTGGATGCGTAGGTTGTCGCCGTCGCGCGTGTAGAAGGCGTGGGGCTGGACAGAGACGGACACCACCAGGTCGCCGCTACCGGCGGCACCGGGCTGGCCCTTGCCGCGGACGCGCACTTTCTGGCCGTCTTTGATGCCGGCAGGAACGCGGACGTCGATGACCTCGCCGCTGGGTTCGCGAAGTCCGATGGTGGTCCCGCGGATGGACCCGGCGAAGGAAATGCTGGTGGACGCGGTACGGTCGGCGCCCTTTTGCGGGGTGCGCTGGAAGCCTGGTGCACCGCCGAAGCCGCCGAAGAGGTCTGCGAACTCAGGCGGGATGCCGCCACCGGCGGGGTTGAATCCGCCCGCGTGGCGTCCGGTGTTGCCGGTGAACAGGCCGCCGAACATGTCCTCGAACCCGCCGTTGCCACCGGCGGCACCGCCGGGAGCGAAGCGCGCACCGCTGCCCATGGCCCGGATGGCGTCATACTGCTGGCGCTCGTCGGGATCCGAGAGCACCGAGTAGGCCTCGGAGATGTCCTTGAACTTCTTTTCGGAAGCAGCGTTCCCTGCGTTGGTATCAGGGTGGTGCTGCCGCGCAAGCTTCCGGTAGGCCTTCTTGATATCGGCTTCGGAAGCGTCCTTGGCAACACCAAGGATCTTGTAAAAGTCCTTGTCCACCCAATCCTGGCTAGCCAATGGCGTTTCCTTTCAAAAAGTTCTTGCCGAGATGGCAGTTCGCGTCAATGTTCTCTTAGAACACTGCCGCGAACTGCCATTTCGCGCTTGAGTGATACTACGCCGGGACCGCGACGATGACCTGGGCTGCGCGGAGGACGCGGTCGCCTGATTTGTAGCCGGAGCGGAGGACCTGGCTGACGGTGTCAACCTCGATGTCCTCGCCGGGCTGCTGGATCAGGGCCTCGTGGATCGTGGGATCGAACTCCACGCCGGTCTCGTTGATGCGGACCAGGCCGTAGGTCTTCAGCGCGTTCTCCAGCTTGGTGGCGATCGCGGCGAAGGGACCGTCGGTCAGGTCACCGTGCTGCCGGGCGGCGTCGACGTCGTCCAGGACCGGAAGCAGGGAGTTCAGGACGCCGATGACGGCCATTTCCCCTGCCACGGCGCGGTCGCGTTCAACCCGCTTGCGGTAGTTGACGTACTCAGCCTGGAGGCGGAGCAGGTCGTTGCGCAGTTCGGCTGCCTCGGCGTTGCCGGCTGATCCTGCCGGAGTCCCCTGGGCCACGGATTCCTCGGCCGGCACGTCCACGCCGTTGAGAATCTCTTCGGCCTGGGCCAGCGCGTCGCCGTCGGAATCCGCAGCTCCGGCCTGGGAACCGGCTCCCGGGGCAGACTGACTGCCCTCGGGGTGCCGGGCCTGCCCGGTCACCGGGTCAACCTTGCGGTGGTCCCGGATGACCGGCTCCTGGCCGTTGCCGTGCGCGTTCTGCTGGCCGGCGGATGCGTTGTGCTCTTCCTCGTTACCGTGGTGCGGCATGGGTTACTTCTTCGCTTCGTCTTCGTCGATGATCTCGGCGTCGACGATGTCCTCGTCCGAGGACCCTGCCGAAGCTCCGGAGGCACCCTCAGCGCCGGGAGCGGCTGCGCCGTCCGGCGAACCGGGCTGGGAGTAGATGGCCTCGCCCAGCTTCGTCTGGGAAGCCTGAAGCTTCTCGAACGCGGACTTCACAGCGGCATCGTCGGTGCCTTCGAGGGCCTTCTTGAGGGCGTCGACGTCGGCCTGGACCTCGGTCTTGACCTCTTCGGGCAGCTTGTCCGCGTTGTCGGCGATCAGCTTGTCCACGGAGTAGGCCAGCTGTTCGGCGGTGTTGCGGGTGTCGGTGGCCTCGCGGCGGGCCTTGTCCTCGGCTGCGTGCTCCTCGGCGTCACGGACCATGCGGTCAATGTCTTCCTTGGAGAGGCTGGAGCCACCGGTGATGGTCATGGACTGTTCCTTGCCGGTGCCCTTGTCCTTCGCGGAGACGTGGACAATGCCGTTGGCGTCGATGTCGAAGGTGACCTCAACCTGGGGAACGCCGCGCGGTGCCGGGGCGATGCCGGTCAGCTCGAACGTGCCCAGCGGCTTGTTGTCCCGGGTGAACTCGCGCTCGCCCTGGAAGACCTGGATGGCCACGGACGGCTGGTTGTCATCCGCCGTGGTGAAGGTCTCGGACCGCTTGGTGGGGATGGCGGTGTTGCGCTCGATCAGGTGCGTCATCACGCCGCCCTTGGTCTCGATGCCGAGGGACAGCGGGGTCACGTCGATGAGGAGGACGTCCTTGCGCTCGCCCTTCAGCACACCGGCCTGCAGGGCTGCACCCACGGCCACGACCTCGTCCGGGTTGACGCCCTTGTTGGGCTCCTTGCCGCCGGCCAGTTCCTTCACCAGCTCGGAGACGGCGGGCATACGGGTTGAACCGCCGACCAGCACAATGTGGTTGATGTCGGAGAGCTTGATGCCGGCTTCCTTGATGACGTCGTGGAAGGGCTTCTTGGTGCGCTCCAGCAGGTCCTTGGTGAGGTCCTGGAACTTGGCACGGGTCAGCTGCTCGTCCAGGTGGACCGGGCCGTCGGGGGTGACGGAGAGGTACTGGAGGGAGACGTTGGTGCTGGAGGAGGAGGAGAGTTCCTTCTTGGCCTGCTCAGCTGCTTCGCGGAGGCGCTGCAGGGCGATCTTGTCCTTGGAGAGGTCGATGCCCTTCACCTTGAGCTGGTTCAGCAGGTAGTCAACAACCCGCTGGTCCCAGTCGTCGCCGCCGAGGCGGTTGTCACCGGCCGTGGCGCGGACCTGGATGGTGGAGAAGTTGTCTTCGTCCTTGCCCACTTCCAGCAGGGAGACGTCAAAGGTACCGCCACCGAGGTCGAAGACCAGGATGAGTTCGTCTTCCTTGCCCTTGTCCAGACCGTAGGCGAGTGCTGCGGCGGTGGGCTCGTTGACGATGCGCAGGACGTTCAGGCCTGCAATTTCGCCGGCTTCCTTGGTGGCCTGGCGCTCGGCGTCGTTGAAGTAGGCCGGGACGGTGATGACCGCGTCGGTGACCTTTTCACCCAGGTAGGACTCGGCGTCGTTCTTCAGCTTCATGAGGATACGCGCGGAGATTTCCTGCGGGGTGTACTTCTTGGAATCGATGTCCACCTTCCAGTCGGTGCCCATGTGGCGCTTGACCGAAGCGATGGTGCGCTCGATGTTGTTGACGGCCTGGCGCTTGGCGATTTCACCAACCAGGACCTCGCCGGACTTGGAGAATGCAACGACGGACGGCGTGGTGCGGCCACCCTCGGCGTTGGCAATAACGGTGGGCTCGCCACCTTCGAGAACGGAGACGACGGAGTTGGTGGTTCCGAGGTCGATACCTACTGCACGTGACATGTGTTGCTTCCTTCTTTCCTTGGAAACTGGCTGGCGCCCTAAGCATTGAGCGTTCTGCACTCAACTCTACTCAGGGCGCCAACGATGTCAATCCAAAGTTGAGTGAAGGACGCTCAACTTTGCGTGCAATGGTCAGAAATAACCTCGGCACTCCTTGAATTCCCGCGGATCAGGGCGCAAATATACGACGCCGGCAGGCACGTTCGCTATGCGAGAACGTGCCTGCCGGGCTACTTACCGTTCCGTATTCCGGTCACCATGGAGCGGTCCGCGCTCCTCGTCCGTCGCCTGGACCTGCCCGCCGGTGAGCCCCTCCCGGATGGCGCGCTCCGTACGGGCACCACCGGCAGCGCCGGCATCGCCGTAGTCGCCTTCTTCGTATTCCCCGTCAGCGGCATCGCGTTCGGGTTCGTTGATGGTGCCGGCGTCGCCGTAGTCGCCGTCCACATACTGGCCGCCCTCCCCCTCCAGTCCGGGCGCACTGCTGCCCTTGCGGGGTTCCTCGGCTGCAACTTCAGGATTCTCAGTCATGGTGCATCTCTCCTTCGAGGCTCGGCGTCCGTAGGGGCGCACTGGCAGTCTATCGACGGGCTGCACGCACCAACAGGGCAGGGATCATCTGCTGGGAACCTCTTCCAGGGGCTCGACGCCGGGCTTCCGCGGCTGCACGGCGTTCCCGCCGTCCGTCCGCCCCAGCTTGCTGGGCCACCAGATCTTCGGTCCAATGTCGTAGGCCAGGGCCGGCACCAGCAGCGAGCGCACCAGCACGGTGTCCAGCAGGACGCCGAACGCCACGATGAAGGCCAGCTGCACCAGGAACATGATCGGGATGACGCCAAGGGCGGCGAAGGTTGCGGCCAGCACCACGCCGGCCGAGGTAATGACGCCGCCGGTCACCACCAGGCCGCGCAGGATGCCGGGCCGGGTGCCGTGCTTGAGCGATTCCTCGCGGACCCGGCTCATCAGGAAGATGTTGTAGTCCACGCCCAGGGCCACCAGGAAGACGAAGCCGAACAGCGGAACGGTGGCGTCAGCTCCCGGAAAGCCGAAGAGGTTGTTGAACACGAAGGCCGAGACTCCCAGCGCGGCTGCGTAGGACACCACCACGGAGAGCACCAGCAGGACCGGGGCCACGATGGAGCGCAGCAGCAGCATCAGGATGAAGAGGATCACCACCAGGACAACCGGAATGATGACCACCAGGTCGTGCTGGGCCGTGGTGTTGGTGTCGAGCGCTGTAGCAGTTACGCCACCCACCAGGGCACCGGGATCAACGGCCTTCACCTCGGTGCGCAGGGCCTTGATGGTTTCCTCCGCCTCCAGTGAGTCGGCGGCATCGTTCAGGGTGGCGTTGATCAGCACCTTCCCGTCCCGGACGTCCGGGGCGCTGGGTGCGCCGGGGGCTCCGGTGATGGGCACGCTGCCGGGGCCCAGCAGGTAAGCCTCGCCCACGCCGTCGTCCGCTTTCACCTTGTCCAGCACCTCCGCCGCCTTGCCCTGGTCTGCAACCACGACGGCGGGGCTGCCGCTGCCTGCGTCGAAGTGGCGGGCCAGCGCATCCTGGCCGTCCACCGCGTTCGAGGCGGTGAGGATGACGTCCGTCTGCGGCACGCCGTTGGCTTTCAGCTGGAACAGGCCGCCTGCGGCAACGAGGAGCAGGAGGACGGAGGCAACCCACACGGTCCGGGGGCGCCGCGAGACCAGCGACCCGGTGGCCCGCCACAGACCCTTCTGGCCTTCCAGTCCGGTGACCAGCTCAGGTTCGCGCTCATCCGCAGGGAGGAGCTTGGGCCGGAACGGCCAGAACGCGGCCCGGCCCAGCAGCGCCATGAGGGCGGGCAGCAGGGTGAGCGCGGCGAAGAGGGCGCACAGGATGCCGGCGGCGGCCACCGGGCCCAGGGCCTTGTTGGAGTTCAGGTCGGAGAAGAGCAGGCACAGCAGGGCGATGATCACGGTGGCGCCGGAAGCCAGGATGGGCTCAAAGGAGGCTTTCCAGGCGGTCAGGACGGCGGCTGTGCGGTTGGCGGTGTGGGTGAGCGCCTCGCGGAAGCGGGCCACGAAGAGCAGTGCGTAGTCCGTGGCGGCGCCGATCACCAGGATGGAGAGGATGCCCTGGCTTTGGCCGTTGAGCTGGATCCAGCCGGCCTTGGCCATGCCGAACACCAGCAGGATGGCTGCGCAGAGGGCAAACACCGAGGTCAGCAGCACCATGATCGGCAGCAGCAGGGACCGGTAAACGATCAGCAGGATCACGAACACGGCGGACAGGGCCACGAGGAGGAGGATGCCGTCAATGCCGCCGAAGGCCGCGGTAAGGTCTGCCGCCAGTCCAGCGGGGCCGGTGACGAAGGTTTGGGCCCCCTCAGGGGCAGCCTCTTTCACGGTGTCCCGGAGCTCCTTCACTGCGTCCTTGACCTCAGTCGAGGATCCGATGGGGACCACGAACTGGACGGCCTTGGCGTCCTTGGACGGAATCGGACCGATGACGGTGCTGCCCAGTTTGAGCTTCTCAAGGTCGGCTTTGAGGGTGGCCAGTCCGCCCAGCTGTTGGGGCGTGAAAACCTCGTTTTTCTCGATGAGGATAATGCCGGGAACCTCATCCGAGTCGCGGAACCTCGCCTGCCAGTCCTGGGCTTCCGTTGCCTCGGCGCTGGCGGGCAGGAAGGATGCCTGGTCATTGGACGACACCTCGTCCAAGCGGCCGAAGGTGGGCCCACCAACCCCGGCCAGCCCCAGCCAGGCCAGCACCAGGACAACGGGGACCAGCCAGCGCAGCCAGAACGGGACAAGTTCCCTGCCAACTTTTGTGCGTTTCATGATGCCTTCCGTGGGTGAGCAGGAGGAGTAGTATTTGTTCCAGCATAGATTATCTCCATGACAGAGATAAGTGCCAGTCAAGCTTTTTTGGTTTGACCCGGCAGCAGGTCGCCGGGGAGCAGTCGGCCGCCTCCTGGACCTTGGCTGGAGTAATATCCGTCAGGACGCTTGGGCAGCAACGCGCTGCAACCGGACAACGGGAGGTGGAGATGGCGGCTAACAGTGTTCCGGACCCATCCCCCTCGGCACCGGCAGGACGGGAGTTCGGCCACCCCCTGCTCAGGATCCTGCAGGAGTTCACTCTTGAGGCGAACCGGTACGTGGATGCTGCCGGAGAGCGGAAGGACATGCACCGCACGGACATGAACGCCTTGGCCGTGATCATGCGGCACACCGCACGGGGCAACGTGGTGACGCCCGGCCTGCTGCGCAAGGAGTTGAACCTGAGCTCCCCCGCCACGACGGCGCTGATCGACCGGCTGGACAGTTCAGGACATGTTGTTCGTGAGCGGCACAGCACGGACCGGCGGCAGGTCCAGCTGAAAATGACCCCCAAGGCATTCCAGGAGGGCGGGGCCATCTTTGCACCACTCGCCCAGCACATGGGCAGCGCCCTGGCCGCGTTCTCCGAAGAGGAACTGGAGACTGTCACGCGGTTCATGACGGCAATGATCGACGCCACCGTAGCTGCAAGGACCGAATCCGCCGGGGCGTGATCCAGCATCCGCCGGCACAGCAGGAGGGCCGTACCGGAGCATCCAGGACGGCCCTCCTGCGCTGGCAACAGCGCGGCGGGATTACGGTGCTTTGGGTCGAACCGCCACCAGCCATCCGGCCCACTCGCGGGCGGCACTGAACGTCCACGTCTTCGCACCGCCCGGTCCCGCGGCTGCCTGGACGCCGTCGGCAACTTCGAACCGGCGTGCGCCGGTTTCGATTGCCTGGGTCATCCCCGCCGGCGAGGTGAGGGTCACTGAGCCGGAGTTGACGCTCATGCATCCGACGAGCATCGCGTTCGCGGTTGTGGTGGTCACTGCCGGGACGGTGCCCGACGACGCTGCCGCTCCGGCCGCGGTGGTGGCAGCGGTGTCAAGCCCGGCCGCGCCGGAATAAGTGGCGATACCCCCGCCGCTCGTCGTCGAAGTCGTCGTCCAGGAATAGCTGGCCGGCTCGGCGGCGGTGGCCACCTTGTAGAAACCGTAAACCTTCGGATTCGCGATGCTGGTCGCCGCAGCCAGCCGTGTCCAGCCGGCCGGAGCACCCGTCGCCGTGACGGTGCCGCCATTCAGGGCAACACAGCTGACCATCAGGGTACCTTCGGCCACATTGGCCGGTTTGGGGATGGTAAGCGTGGTACTCGTTGCGGTGTTCACGGCCTGGCTGACCGCCCCGCGGGTAATCGTGCCGGTGCCGCCGCCCGTGTCGCCGGCGCTGATGCTCCAGGTCTGGGTGGCAGCCGTGGCATCGGTGTTCCCCGCCGCGTCCTTGGCCCAGACGTTGAAGGTGTGGGACCCGGCGGACAGCCCGGTGTAGGCCTGGGGTGAGGTGCAGTTGACGCGTGCGGCGCTGTCCAGGCTGCATTGGAACGTGGAATTGGCTTCACTCGACGTGAAGGCGAAGGACGCACTCGTGGACGTTGTCGTTGCAGCCGGCCCCGAAGTGATGGTTGTTTCAGGGGGCACGGTGTCGCCGGGCGGAGGCGTGGTGGGATCGGGCGTCGGCGTGGATCCTGCCCCGATCCTGCGTGGATCGTAGGCGGGGTCGACGAGCAACGCGGGCGAGTATGCTGCAGCAATGGATTGCCAGGGCACCACCTTGAAGTTCTGTTTACCGGTGTCGTTGCTGGTGTCCTGCGTAACGAAGAAGCCCTGGGGGAAGGGACCGCCCACCCCGAAGTTGGTGACGTCTATCCCGTCCATCCCGGTCACGGCGTCGATCCCGTTCGCGGTGGGAATGGCGAAAGCTCCCAGCGGCCTGTTGTCATCCCGGGCATAGGCGTGGAACCGGTTGGAGCCCTGGCTCGCGGCCAGCAGGTACCCCGCGCCTCCGCTGCCGTAGTAGATGCTGATGCCCTTGATGTCCTGGACGATGTCGCCGCCGTTCTCGGTGGTGCTGACCACCTTGGTTCCGGTTGTCGAGTCGCCTGGCTCCGCGCCGAAGCGCCAGATCCCCCCGATGTCCTCCTGGGCTATGTACAGCCGGTTCATCTCATCATCGGCTACGAGGCCCTCGGTGTGGGCCGGACCACTCACCGTCCAGCTGCGCACCAGCTTGCCGGTGACGGACCCGGTGGAACCGTCAAGTTCCCACTGTTCCACTTTGCCGACGTCGGTGACGTATGCGAAGTACTTTCCGGTGGTCGGCGAGTGGTAGAAGGAGAACCCGCGGGGCGTAGCAATATTTGAGGTGGGTGCGAAACTGCCCACCTTCGTCAGCGAGCGGTCCGACTCGTTGACCTTGTAGAAGTCCAGGCTGCGGACCCTGTTGGTGACACCGACCAGCCCGACTTTGCTGCTGCCCAGGGGGAAGTTGTAGCGGACATCGACGTTGTTCATCCGTCCGTCCGGGTAGTAGAACAATTCCTTGCCTGAGAGGTCGTAGACCACCAGCCCGTGCCCGTCAGTGCTCTTGTCAGTTCCGATGGTGGTGCTCTTGGACGGATCTGTGGGATGGATCCAGACCGCGGCGTCATCCGCGGCATCCCCCGTGCCGTGCACCGGGGCAGTTTCGACCGTGGCGCCCACCTGTGCCACAGCCGCGTTCGCCACCTGGGCATTGAGCCCCACGAACAGCCCAGCGAGCAGCCCCGCCGCCGTCAGCGCGGAAACGAACTTGGATGTGATTGTCACCCTGTCCTCCCAAAGCTTGATGCCGCACAGCGTATGCCGGTCTTTTAACCGCGGGTACGGGGTTTTCCACCCTCCCTAACCGGGCCCCCTACGGGGTTTGACGAGACGTTGGTAGCGTTTGGTTATGAGTGCGCAGCAGCCTGAAGATGACGTTTACACGCACGGCCACCACGAATCGGTGGTCCGCGCCCATGCCGCCAGGACCGCCGAAAATTCCGCGGCGTTCGTCCTCCCGTACCTCACGCCCGGGTCCACGCTGCTCGACGTCGGATGCGGGCCCGGCACCATCACCTGCGACTTCGCCGCCCTGGTCAGCCCCGGCAAGGTCACCGGCCTGGACCGCTCACCGGACATCGTGGCCCAGGCCCAGGCGCTCGCCGTCGAACGCGAAGTGCCCAACGTGGAATTCGTGGCGGGCAACATTTACGACCTGGACTTCCCGGACGAGACGTTCGACGTCGTCCACGCCCACCAGGTGCTGCAGCACCTGACGGACCCCGTCGAGGCGCTCCGGGAGATGCGGCGGGTGGCGAAGCCGGGCGGCATCGTGGCTGTCCGCGACGCCGACTTCCATGGCATGAGCTGGTACCCCGACGTTCCCGAGCTGGACGAGTGGATGGACCTGTACCAGCGGATTGCCCGCCGCAACGGGGCGGAGCCCGACGCCGGGCGGCGGCTGGTCAGCTGGGCACAGGCTGCGGGGTTCACCGACGTCGCGCCCACCAGCAGCAACTGGCTTTACGCCACGGCGCAGCAGCGCCGCTGGCAGGCACGCGTCTGGGGTGAAAGGGTGCTGCATTCGGCCTTCGCCGAGCAGGCGCTTGAGTACGGATTCGCCAACCCGGCCGACCTTGCCCGGATCTCAGCGGGCTGGCACCGCTGGGGCTCCACGGACGACGGCTGGTTCCTGATCCCCAATGGCGAGGTCATCGCGCGGGCCTGATTCCCAGGGTTGTCCACATAGCCTGAGGGTTGTCCACATAGCCTGCGCCCGCCCTTCCTGCGCGAATGGGACCGACGTAGCGTCGGGATATGACGTACTACGGCGACAACGACTACTGGTCAGAACCTATTGCGGTGGAGGTTGACCAAGTAGACTTGGTCAACATGGGACAATACAACGTCCAGGAAGCCAAAACGCGCCTTTCCGAGCTGTTGAACCTTGTGGAACGCGGTGAGGATGTGGTCATAGCAAAGTCCGGCAGACCCGTTGCACGGCTGGTCAAAATAGAGCGGCCCTCCAGGCGGGAGCTGGGCTTCCTTGCGCCGCTGCAGATTCCCGATGAATTCTATGACCCTTGGACTGACGACGAAATGGGAGCTGCCGAGTGACGCAGCTGCTGCTGGACACCCATGTGTTCCTCTGGGCGATCGCCGAGCCCAGGAAGCTTTCATCCAAAGCCAGGAATGCCATCACGAAACTCGAAAACCAGGTCTTCGTCTCCCCGGTGACAGCCTATGAGCTGTCTTATAAACACCGGCAGGGAAAGCTCCCCTCCGGGGCTGCGATCGTCACCAGCTTCGGACGGCAGATTGCCCACCTCTACGCCTCGGAGATCAGCATAAGCGCACCCCACGCCCTTGCCGCAGGACAGCTGGACTGGGATCACAAAGACCCGTTTGACCGGATGCTGGCGGCCCAGGCCATGGTGGAAGGGTTCACGCTCGTCACCGCCGACGACGATCTCCGGGCCTTCGAACCCGTTCCCACGCTCTGGTAAGGGTCCAGGACGCCCCGCCGTGGAACAGCTGGGCTTGGCCGTAAGATTGATCAGTGCAATTTTCCCTGTGGCTGGCCCTGGCGGGCGCCGGCGTCCTGATCAGCTTCACCCCGGGTGCCGGGGCCATCAACACCATGAGCAACTCCCTCAATGCCGGCTTCCGCCGGTCCATCTGGGGAATCCTGGGCCAGCAGGCGGCCCTCATTGTGCACGTCCTGATTGTGGCCCTGGGCGTTGGCGTGCTGGTGGCGAGTTCCCCCGTGGCCTTCAACGTGATCCGCTACGCCGGCGCGGCTTACCTGGTGTACCTGGGCGTCCGCCAGTTCCTCAGCAAACCCACTGTGGCGCAGGAGCAGGCAGCCATCCTCCGCCACGAGCCCGCCTGGTCCATTTTCAGGCGTGGGTTCTGGGTCAACCTGTTGAACCCGAAGGCAATCGTGTTCTTCCTGGCCTTCACTCCCCAGTTCATCCGGCCCGACCAGCCGCTGTTCACGCAGTACGCCATTCTCACTGCCACCATCGTGGCGATCGACATCGTGGTGATGTGGTTCTTCTTTGCCGCAGCAGCACGGTCCTTCCAGCGGTTCACCAGCACCGAACGGGGCCAAGGAGTCCTCAGCAAGGTGTTTGGCGTCCTGTTCGTGGGCGTGGGCATCCTGCTGGCCCTGATCCACTGACAGGCGGATGCATTCAAGGGTTCCGCGCGTTTACACCATCATTTCTTGTACCCCTTTCAGACCGAGTAATGCATCTTTACAAGCCTGTAAAACTTTGTGAACCGGCGGCTAGCCAAAGGTGCCCGGAGCGCGCATGCTTAGTCCCATGACCTCAACGTCGAGCGCATACCGCGTCATCACTGTCTGCACGGGCAACATTTGCCGGTCCCCCATGGCCGAGCTCATGCTCCAGGCAGCGCTTGAACGCGAGGGCCTGGACGGGCTGGTGAAGGTGGACTCCGCCGGCATCACCGGGTACGAGGCTGGGCGTCCCATCGATCCCCGCGCGGCCCGCCGCCTGGCCGTGACCCAGCTGGCATCGGAACATCACGTGGCCCGAGAGTGGGAGCCGGAGTGGTTCCGCGAGCGCGACCTGATCCTGGCACTGGACATCGACCACTACGCCTGGCTGAGCGAAGCCGCCCCGGACCAGGAATCCCTGGACAAAATCCGGATGCTCCGCAGTTTCGATCCCGCCATGGCGGACAGGGACCGGCTGGACCAGGGCATCGAGGACCCCTGGTACGGCGGGCATGCGGATTTCGACGCTGTCTGGCACCAGATCCACACGGCGCTGCCGGGCCTGGTCCACCACATCAAGGCAGCCGTCCTGCAGAACACGCAACTGCAACCGCACTAGCTGCGGAGCGCTGAATACAAGCGGCGCGGGTACGGAAAACGGTACGCTCTAGTCCATGAGCCCAGCCCCCGTCATCATCGCCATCGACGGGCGCTCCGGCGCAGGGAAGACCACCCTTGCCGTCGAACTTGCGGCCCGGCTCCGCGCCCACCACAAGGTCTCGCTGTTCCACCTTGAGGACATCTACCCGGGGTGGGACGGCCTGGCGGCCGGCGTGGAGCGCTATGTCACCGCTGTCCTCACTCCGCTGAGCCGCGGCGAGGCGGCCACCTGGACCAGCTGGGACTGGGAGCACCATTACGACGGCGACGCCCGGGTCACGCTGCCTGCAGAGATCGTCATCGTGGAGGGAGTGGGGGCCGCCGCGGAGGCTGCCCGGCCCATGCTTGGCGCGGTGATCTGGGCCGAGTCCCCGGACGACGTCCGCCGTACGCGGGCGCTGGACCGCGACGGCGCAACCTATGAGCCTTACTGGGACCAATGGGGCGCCCAGGAGGAAGAGTGGTTGGGCCGGGACGACGTACCGGGCCACGCAGACCTTCGCGTCCAAAACCTCGCCGACGGATCAGCCCCGGGGGACCTGCTGAAGCTCCTCCCCTACCTGCCGGCCCTGGCGCCTGCCCTGGCCCCGGAACTGTCCGCACGCCGCGGCCTTCGGCTCCATGCCGAGCGCGTGGACGCTTTCCCCGACGCACCGGCACTGTTCCAGTCGCTGTACGGAACTTCCCCCAATGCAGTGTGGCTGGACTCCTCCAACGCGGGCAGCTTGCCGGACAGCCGGGGAGAAAGCAGTGCAGACCCGGCGGCGCGGACTGCCGCCGAGCGCAGCCGGTTCAGCATCATGGCGGACGACGCCGGCACCTTCGGGCAGTTCGTGACGCACCGTTCGGGGGTGAGCCTGATCAGCGCAGGCTCCGCCACTGCCAAGGTCCCCGGCCCCTTCTTCCGCTGGCTGGACACCGTCTGGGGCCGCAGGGCCGTACGCACCCCCGACGGCTATCCCTCCGAATTCACCCTGGGCTGGCTCGGCTGCCTGGGCTACGAGCTGAAACGCGAAACCGGCGGCAGCGACCTGCCTGCCCCCACCCCGGACGCTGCCCTGGTCTTCGCCGGCCGGGCCGTGGTCCTGGACCATACCGAAGGCGCAGCCTGGCTCCTGGCCCTTGAGGCCCCCGACGCCGTGAACTGGCTGGCGCAGGCCCGGGAAGCTGTCGAAACCGCGAGCGCCGGAGGACAGCCGGCGGGTGGCCCGGCAGCGCAAGCCGGCGGCAGCACCGGCGTCGTACTTCCTGTACCTCCCGCATTCCGCAGCCGCGACACGGGCGCACAGTACCGGGAAAAAATCGCCGCTGCCCAGCATCAAATCGCCCAGGGAAACACCTATGAGGTCTGCCTGACCACCACGCTCGAAGCCCGGGTCCCGGCCGGTTCGGTGGATCCATGGACCGCCTACCTGGCGCTGCGCCGCAGGAACCCCGCCCCGTTCGCCAGCTACCTCCGGCTGGGGAACCTCGCCCTGGCCAGCACCTCGCCGGAACGGTTCCTGAAGATCGCGTCCGACGGCGGCATGCGCGCCGAGCCGATCAAGGGCACCCGGCGCCGGGCTGCTGACCCGCAGGAGGACAGCCGGCTGCGCGAGGAGCTGGCCACCTCGCTGAAGGACCGGGCCGAGAACATCATGATCGTGGACCTGCTGCGCAACGATCTCAGCCACTTTGCGGAGCCCGGCTCCGTGACGGTCAGCCGGCTCTGCGCCATCGAAAGCTACGCCACGGTCCACCAGATGGTCAGCACCATCGACGCCCGCCTCCTCCCCGGCGCACCGAGGGCAGAGGCGGTAGCCGCGTGCTTCCCCGCCGGTTCCATGACGGGCGCGCCCAAGATCAGCACCATGGCCATCCTGGACCACCTGGAGGCTGGGCCGCGTGGACTCTATTCCGGTGCCATCGGCTATCTGTCGCTCAACGGGGCGGCCGACCTCGCCGTCGCCATCAGGACGCTGGTGATCAGCACGGCCGGTGACGGAACGGCTGAGCTGTCGCTCGGCGTCGGCGGTGCCATCACCTCGGACTCGGTGCCGGACGACGAATACGAGGAAATCAGGACCAAGGCCTACGGGGTGCTTTCCACCCTGGGCGCCGTTTTCCCGGAAGACTGACGCAATCCGGGAGGACGGCGCATCCACACTGCGGACACCCGTTTAGAAAGAAGCGGCCGGGGGTACGCCCCTGACCTCAGCTGAACCGCTCAAGCCATGCGGCGGACCCAACCCTGGGTGCTTTCCCCACAAGTTAGGTATGCCGCGTGACGGACCTCTCCCCTCCCCAGAACACCAGCAAGGCACCGCGCAGCGCCAAGTACGTCCTCATGCTTGGTGCGCTGGCCGCGCTTCCGGCCCTCACCACGGACATGTACCTGCCCTCGCTGCCCGCTGTGGAGGCCGATCTCCGCACCACCCAGACCGCTGTCCAGCTGACGTTGTCCGGAACCCTCGTAGGGGGCGGGCTCGGCCAGCTGGTGATCGGTCCGTTCTCGGACCGGTTCGGACGGCGGCTGCCGCTGCTCATCGGCATCTCCCTGCACGTGGCCATCTCGCTGCTGTGTTCCATCACGCCGAACATCGAAACGCTGACAGGGCTGCGGGTCCTGCAGGGCTTCTTCAACGCCGCCGCTGCCGTGGTGGCTCTCGCAGTGATCCGTGACCGCTTCGTCGGTTCCGCCGCCGCGCAGCTGCTGTCCCGGCTCATGCTGGTCATCGGCGTTGCCCCGCTCCTGGCCCCCACCGTGGGCCAGGCCATCGCCGCGCTCTGGGACTGGCGCGCCGTCTTCTATGCACTGGCGCTCATCGGCGTGGTCCTGGTGGCAATCGTCTGGAAGTTCATGCCGGAAACCCTGCCGGAGGACAGCCGCAGCCCGGGCCACCCCCGCCACGTGGCGGGCGCTTACTGGTCGCTGCTGCGGGACAGGCACTTCATGGCCCTGGCCGTGATCCCCGGACTGGGGCTCGCCTTGATCATGAGCTACGTGGTGGGCTCACCCTTCGTCTTCCAGAACGAATACGGCTTTACCGCCCAGCAGTTCGCCCTCGTGTTCGCCCTCAACGGCGCAGCGCTTGTCCTCTCGGCCCAGCTCAATGCCGCCCTGGTCCGCAAGTTCCCGCCGGTCCGTCTCCTGCGCACCGCCCTGCTGGTCCAGTTGGGCCTGGCCCTGGTGCTGCTGGCGGTGGTTGCCACGGGCGCCGGGGGCCCGATCGGCCTGGTGGCCGGCCTGTGGCTGGTCCTGTCAGCCCAGGGGATGATCCCGGCGAACGCCTCCGTGCTGGCCCTGCACAACTACGGCCACATGGCGGGAACGGCGGCGGCAGTCATCGGCGCCCTGCAGTCCGGCGTCGCGGGATTGGTGAGCCCCCTGGTGGGACTGCTGGGCGGGAATTCCCTGTCGATGGTCACCGTCATGATCGGCAGCTGCACCGTGGCGGTGCTGGTGCTTGCCTTAGGGACGCCCGCCTACCGGAAGGGCGGCTGGCCTGAGCACGCGGAGCACGACGACGGCCGGCGGGTCAGTGCCGAAGACTAGCCGCAGCGGGGGCTGGACTTGTTATTGAACCGTGGCCGTCAGCCGGGCCACGTTGTCCACGTACCGTGCGGCGAGGGGCCGGTTGAGCCAGTCCGCGAGTTTGAGCTCATGGGAGATGTCCCGGTAGGTGTCCTCCACTGCCCGCATCTTGTTCACGATGTCCTCCCCCAGCAGCATCACTGACACCTCCAGGTTCAGCGAGAAGGACCGCATGTCCATGTTGCTGGAGCCCAGGACGGCCACCTCGTCATCGATGGTGAAGTGCTTGGCGTGCAGCACGAACGGGGCCTTGTACAGGTAGATCCGCACACCGGCCTCAAGGAGCGCCTCGTAGTAGGACCGCTGCGCGTGGTGGACCAGGAACTGGTCGCCCTTCTCGGAGACGAACAGTTCCACATCCACGCCGCGCTGGGCAGCGGTGGTGATGGCGTAGAGCAGTGAGTCGTCCGGCACGAAGTAGGGGCTGCAGATGGAGATCCGGTGCTGGGCCGAATAGATGAGGGTGTTGAAGAGCCGGAGGTTGTTTTCCGTGATGAAGCCGGGGCCACTGGGCACCACCTGGGCCGTGACGTGGCCGGGTTCCGGGTTGGCCGGGAGCTGCAGCTGGTGTTCCAGCGACTCGTCGGTCTCGCTGAGCCAGTCGGTGGCGAAGACGACGTTCAGGGTGGTCACGATGGGGCCGCGCAGGCATGCCATCAGTTCCACCCATTCTCGGCCTGCCTTGCGGTGCCGGGGGTTGTTGTAGGAGGGCTCGATCAGGTTCTGCGAACCCGTGAAGGCGATTTCGCCGTCGATCACCATGATCTTGCGGTGGTTTCGCAGGTCAGGCCGGCGCCATTGGCCATGGATGGGCAGGAGCGGCAGCATCCGCTTCCACTGGATCTTGCCGGCGCGGAGGCGTTTGAGCAGCTTCCGGTACCCCTTGATGCGCAGGGTTCCGATGTGGTCGAACAGGAGCCGCACCTCCACTCCCCGTTCGGCGGCTTCCTCCATCGCCGTGAGCAGGTCGTTGGTGACATGGTCCGAACTCATGATGTAGAACTCGGCGTTGACGAACTTTTTCGCCTTCCGCACCGCCTTGGTCATCTCCAGGATGGAATCGGGGTAGCCCGGAATGAGGTCCACGGAGTTGCCGTCCACCATGGGCAGGGAACCCAGGGTGCGGTTCAGTTCAGCAGCGGACTTCACCCATTCCGGACCCGGGTAGTCACTTTCAACATCGGAAAGCGCGGTGATGCCGGCCTGCACGCGCTCATTGACCAGCTGCTGCTGTGCCCGCCGGCGGCTGGACAACCGGAAATTGCCGAACAGCAGGAACAGCACAATGCCCACGAACGGAATGAAAAAGATGCCCAGCAGCCAGGCCATGGCGGTGGTGGGGCGCCGGTTGCCGGGGATGATGCCCAGCGCCAGGATCCGGATGGCCAGGTCGGCGAAGCCCAGGAGCACCACCACCCACGTCGGCGCGGTGCCGGCAAGCGAGAAAGGCCACAACACGTCTAAAACCCCCGGGGAGATTGGGCTCCGGAGGACGGCTTCCGGCCGGTGCACTCCGCCCAGCTTATCCGCGGTACAGCACTAAGCTGGTGCCATGACCTCACCAGCCCCCGTGGTTCTCGCCTTCCTCGATCCCGCTTTCCCCGACGGCAGGGTGGCCGATGCCACCAAACCCCAGCTGCTGGTCACCGACCTCGGGGTCACCCGCGGCGACGGCGTCTTCGAAACCATGCTGGCCGTGGGTGGAACGGTGCGGAAGATGCAGGCCCACCTGGACCGGCTTGGGGGCTCCGCCGCGGCGCTGGACCTGGTCATCCCGGACCAGGACGCGTGGCGGCGCGTTATTGCGGCTGCGGTTGCACGGCACCGATCCGAGAACCCGCCGGCAGACGCCGCCGCCGATGAACTGGTGGTCAAACTGGTGGTGACCCGCGGCGTGGAAGGCGCAGCGCCCACGGCCTGGGTGCAGGCGTCGCCGGCCGGGGCTGCCGGCCGCCGGCAGCGGGAAACGGGCATCGACGTCATCCTCCTTGACCGGGGTTACGACAGTGATGTGGCCGAACGGGCGCCGTGGCTGCTCCTGGGCGCCAAGACGCTCTCCTACGCCGTCAACATGGCCGCGCTGCGCCATGCCCACAAACAGGGCGCCGACGACGTCATCTTTCTGTCCTCTGATGGTCGCGTGCTGGAGGGCCCCACCTCCACCGTGCTGCTTGCGCATGTGGAAAAGTCCGACGACGGCACAACAGTGAAGCGTCTCATCACCCCGCAGCTGGACAGCGGCATTCTGGCCGGAACATCGCAGGGCGCCCTCTTCGCCGCCGCCAAGGCGGCGGGCTGGGAACTGGGCTACGGTCCGCTGGAGCCCCGGGACCTCACGGACGCCGACGCGGTCTGGCTGATCTCCAGCGTCCGCCTGCTGGCCCCCGTGAACCGGATCGACGGCAAGGAAATCGGCACCCCGTCCATCCAGAAGGAACTGACCGCCGAGTTGAGTGAACTTTTCGCCGGCATCCACTAGTCCGCGTCAAGCGGCGCAATCCCTTTTCCCGCTCCGGCATCACCCGTAAGGTGTGGACCATGGACTCGCGAAACCTGCCGATTGAAAACCTGTCCTTCGACGACTGCTGGGAACTCCTCGACAACGACACCGTGGGCAGGCTTGCCATCGTGGTGGATGAACATCCTGAGATCTTCCCCGTGAACTACGCTGTCCACCTGCGCAGCATCGTCTTCCGCACGGCGCCCGGATCAAAGCTTTGGGGTGCACGGATGGAACGGCCGGCGGCACTGGAGATCGACGGCTATGACCCCGCCTCGGAACAGGCATGGAGTGTGGTGGTGCGGGGCGAAACCGAGATCCTCGAGGACCAGGGCGTGAAGGATGCCGTGGACAGGCTTGGCCTGGAACCGTGGCAGCCAGGCGAAAAGGCCAACTACATCAGGCTCAACGCCAAAGCCCTCACGGGGCGACGGTTCCGGGTGAACCGGCCGGACGTCTGGAACACCCGCCTGCAGGACCGGCGCCGGGCATCCTTCGAATAGTGCCGCCCGGGCAAGCACGTTTCCCAAACACCTGGCCCGCTCCATCTTTAAGTGGGACGGTTGCCTCATATCTTGTCTCCGGGTAAAGTCTACATCGTAGACAAGTTGGTGAGAGGGCTTGGGCTTCCCCCGAAATCTGAGGGATGCGCCTACATAATCCTTTGCCACTTTGTGCAGGGCATCGAGGTTCGCCGCTGCAGCCTACCGGCGGCACCACGCACCGAGCGAAGGGACGCCATCATGGCCAATTCGCAGTTTGATCTTTTCCTCCACGAAGCCACCTACGCAGACCACGCCTCGGAATCCAGCCTCGACCGCGACCGCCTTTACGGGCTGTACACCAGCTGGTGCTTCGTCAACGAACAGCCCACGGGCAACGAGTCCAGCTTCTGGGCTGCCATGAAGCACAAGGTTTCGGTCCGGCATAACGGACTGCGCATGAAAGGACCGGCCGCCGCGGACTACATCCTCAGCAGCTACCCGCGCCTCGTTTAAGGCGCTCCGGACTTCCAGCGCCCCGGGTAACCGGCGGCAGACGATTACATGCTGTGGCACTTTTGTGCCGCAGCATTTTTCATGCCCTGAGGCGGCCTCGGGTAAGGACTTTTTGACCTGCGGCGCTGCTCGTGCCGTGTCACCGGCGGTCCGACTGGGGCTCAGTTACGGAACATGACGACGGCGGCGATGCGGCCGGGCGCGGCAGGTGTTATTTTTTTGGGGAGTAATGAGTACCGGTGCCAAGCCCTGACTTGCCGGTCGGCAACCCTCCCTTTCGCGGCGGGGTGCCTCAGGTGAATACTCGGCATATCGACCGATTCGAGCTGCAAACGTGAAAGAAGGAGATCCGTCGTGTCCGACGCACCCGCCCCTGACGAAAGACTGTCCTACCGCCTGATTACCGGCGCGGACAACCGTGAATTCTGTGAGCGGATCTCCGCTGCACTCGCCGACGGCTATGTGCTGCACGGCAGCCCGGCAGCAACCTTCAACGGCACCACCGTGATCGTGGCGCAGGCCATTGTCCTTCCGGCCGCGATCGCCTCAGCCGATGCCGCCGTGGCCACCGCGGTGGACAAGCTGGATGCCGAATTTGAAGGCGAGTTCGACGGCGAGGGCCACGCATGAGCTACGCCGGAGACCTGACGCCCCAGGAAGCATGGGCCAAGCTGGAGCAGGGTGCCGTCCTGGTGGACGTCCGCACCGAGGGCGAATGGGCCCACATCGGCATCCCGGACACCAAAGCCACGGACAACGATCCCCTCTTCATCCAGTGGACCTTCCCTGGTGGCATCCCCAACCCCGACTTCGTCAAGGACCTCAAGGAGCAGGCGCCGGAGGATCCGGGCGCGGAACTGCTGTTCCTGTGCCGGTCCGGCCAGCGGTCCATTGCCGCGGCAGCTGCAGCCACCCAGGCCGGCTTCACCGCCTACAGCGTGCTGGAGGGCTTCGAAGGCGAACCGGACCGCTACGGCGAACGCACCGTCAATGGCTGGAAGAACCGCGGCCTGCCCACCAACCTCGGAAAGAACTAAGTGACCTTAAACCCAGACGCCGCCGGCTGGAGCCCCGATACCCAGGCAGTCCGTGGAGGCCTGGACCGCAGCAACTTCCAGGAAACGTCCGAGGCCATCTTCCTGAACTCCGGATTCGTGTACGAATCCGCGGCGGCAGCCGAACGCGCGTTCACCGGCGAGGACGAGCGCTTTGTCTACTCCCGCTACGGCAACCCGTCCGTGGCCACCTTCCAGGAGCGGCTCAGGCTGCTGGAAGGCACCGAAGCATGCTTCGCGACGGCGTCGGGCATGTCTGCGGTATTCACCGCGCTGGGCGCCCTGCTGGCTGCCGGCGACCGTGTGGTGGCGGCCCGCTCGCTGTTCGGCTCGTGCTTTGTGATCCTGAACGAGATCCTGCCCCGCTGGGGTGTGGAGACGGTCTTCGTGGACGGACCGGACCTGGACCAGTGGCGCGAAGCCCTCTCCAAGCCCACCACCGCCGTCTTTTTCGAGTCCCCGTCAAACCCCATGCAGGAGATCGTGGACATCGCTGCCGTCAGTGAACTGGCGCATGCGGCCGGGGCCACCGTGGTGGCGGACAACGTCTTTGCCACTCCCCTGCTGCAGCGCTGCGGTGACCTCGGCGCCGACGTCATCGTCTACTCCGGCACCAAGCACATTGACGGGCAGGGCAGGGTGATGGGCGGCGCCATCCTGGGCACCAAGGAATTCATCGAGGGACCAGTGAAGCAGTTGATGCGGCACACCGGCCCAGCGCTTTCGGCTTTCAACGCCTGGGTGCTGACCAAGGGTCTGGAGACCATGGGCCTGCGGGTCAGCCACTCGTCGGCCACCGCGCTGCGGCTTGCCGAGTGGCTGGAGGAACAGCCGGCGGTGGGCTGGGTGAAGTATCCGCTCCTGAAGTCGCACCCGCAGTACCAGCTCGCGGCAAAGCAGATGAGCGCCGGCGGCACGGTCCTTACCTTCGAGCTTGCTTCATCCGGGGGACGCTCAGGCAAGGAAGCGGCCTTCGCGCTGCTGGACGGGCTGCGGATCATCGATATTTCCAACAACCTCGGTGATGCCAAGTCCCTGATCACGCACCCCGCCACCACTACCCACCGCGCGATGGGTCCGGAGGGGCGCGCAGCCATCGGCCTGACTGACGGCGTGGTCCGGCTCTCGGTGGGCCTCGAGGACCCGGACGACCTCATCCGCGACCTGGAACAGGCACTGAAGCAGATCTAGCTGGGTGGGGAAGAGTCCGGCTCGATGTCCAGTTGGACTTGTACGCTGTCACCGGCGCTGAGGTGTGCCTTGTCCCTGACGGCTTTCTTGACGGGCAGCAGGTACGAGGCGCTTTTACTGTCGGGGAACAGCGACGTCTGCCATACGTGGCCCTTGACTTCCGCCGTGACCTTTACAGAGCCGAACGCTTTGCGCGCTGCGGGGCTGATTTCCGCGATCTGGTCAGCAACCTCCGCGGGCAGGGTGAGGAAATGCCATCCCGCCTCACCCTGGTACAACCAGAGTTCAGCTTGAAAGGCGTACGACGGCGTCACGCGCCAGAGTATGCCACGGCCGGCTGGCGGGCGCCATGGTTTCCTGATCCAACTGCCGCCGGGCGCCAGTTGCGCCGCCACCGGAAAGGTTGAGATGGCAGGCTTGAATGTCAGTGCCTCGTTGGATGATGTTTCCATGGGAATCAGCGCAGGTGGTGAGGTGGCTATGGAGGGTGTTCATGCCTCTGTTGCTGCTCTTGATGCACTGGACCGTGAGGACTCTTTCCTGGCTGCCGGGGTGGGTGTTGGTGCTGATGTTGATGTGTTGCAGCGGCGGTACGAGCTTCGACTGGAACGGCTGGAAGTCTCGTCCCGTTTGAAGGCGCAGCTCGCCGCCGTGAAGGCACGCGATGCGGCGGAGTGCATCGGATTCCAGCAGGCCATGCTTGCCCCGGACGCGCCAGTGCATGAGCGCACCTACGCGGAAATGTCAGTGGTGGAGGAGATTGCGGGTGTTCTGACCATCAGTTCCGGCGCTGCCGGGGCGTTCGTGGAGCAGTCCCGGCGGGTATGCGCCCTGCCACTGGTGATGGACGCTTTGGCCGCCGGGGACCTGTCCTGGCAGCACGCCAAGGTCATTGCCGACGAAACCGAAGGCCTCACCCCGGACGGTGCCGCCGCTTTGGTGGCGCACTTCTTCGACCCGGCCGCGCCCAACCCGGTCCGCGGCGCAGCCCCCGGTGAGCTCGTCCCGTCACGGTTCCGCGCCAAAGTCCGCGCCTGGCGGGAACGCCACCACCCCGAGACCTTGGAGAAGCGGCATGCCAAGGGCGTCGCCGACCGGCGGATGGAATACACCCCGGACCGCGACGGCATGGCCTGGATCTCGCTCTACCTCCCCGGAGACACCGCGTGTGCCATCTGGAACCGCACCACCGCCACCGCCCGCGGCCTGCAGGGCCCCAACGAGCCCCGCACCATCACCCAGCTACGCCCCGACATCGCAGCGTCACTGCTCCTCGGCGCCCGAAGCGCCACGGCTGAAGGTGCGCCGACTGATGGTGATATCGGGAAGGTCCCCACCCCGCGGGCCGACGTCCTGGTCACGGTGCCGGTATTCTCGCTCCTCGGCCTGACGGACGAGCCAGCGGTGCTGGACGGGTTCGGCCCGATCCCGGCGTCGATGGCACGGCGGCTGGTCGCGAACGGGGCAGGCTCGTTCTACCGGGTCCTGGTCGACCCCCGCGACGGGGCACCGCTGGAGATCGGCCGGAAGAATTACCGGTTACCGGAGACCATCAAACAATGGATTCGGATGCGCGACGGGAAATGCACCTTCCCCGGCTGCACCAACCACACCCTGGACAACGACACCGACCACCTCACGCCTTGGGAACACGGCGGAACCACCGGCACCAGCAACCTCGGACAACTCTGCCCCAAGCACCACCGACTCAAACACGCACGGCCCTGGATCCCCGATAAGGCAACAGAACACGAACCGCCCGGCTGGACCTCACCCACAGGCCGCCACTACAAACCCGAACACCCCGACCCCCAACCAACCCACTGGCCACCGGGAATCCTGCCAGGGCAACGAAGTCTCCTGGAGGAAGCGATCCTGGAAAAACTGGCTGCGCAGGAGCAGGCTACGCAGGAATCAGCTACGCCCAATTCCCTGCGGCTTCTGCTGCTGCCCCTCAGGACTGGCGGACCCGCAGCAGCTCCGGGGTGGCCTCCACGTCCGAAAGGTCCAGGCCGCCGCGCATCGTCACGTACACGGCCTGGCGGACCACCGCACCGAACCCCATGTCCTCAGGTGGTGGTCCCGCCAATGCCTTGTCGCGGGCACGGCGCTGTTCAGCGGCCCCTGTTCCCCTGGCGATGATGTCCTCCACTCCCTGCCGGGCCAGCGCCAGCTCGCCTTGTTCGGCCAGGACAGGGGCCAAGTAATCCACCAGGGAACGGACCACGTCCGCAGCTGGTGCAGGCCGGAAGTTGCCAAAGTCCAGGAGGTCGCCGCTGAGTCCCGCGCTGCTGGCCTGCCAGGACGCCATCCGGAGAAGCACCGTCGGCACGGGGGCAGGATCCACACCGGCGCGCCACTCGCGGCTGGCTGATTCCACCAGCGCGCGGACCAGCACGGCAATGAGGGCGGCGTCCTCCGCCCGAAGGCATACGTCGGCCACCCGCACTTCCACCGTGGGGTGGTTGCGGGAAAGCCGGGCATCGAAGTACAGCATGCCTTCATCGAGCATGACCCCGGTTTCCAGCAGCCTCGCCACCACCCGCCGGTAAGCAGGGTAGGTCCCATAGATGCCGGTTGGGCCGGCGGTGGGCCAGCGGTTCCACGCCTGGGTGCGGTAGCTCTCAAACCCGGTGGGTACACCGTTCCAGAACGGCGAGTTGGCGCTCAGCGCGGTCAAAACCGCCAGCTTGTCCCGGATCCGGTCCAGGACGGCCACGCCTTCTTCCGGCGATTCAATGAACGTGTGGACGTGGAAGCCACAGGTCAGCTGCTCCTGGGCCGTGAGCCCGAAGCGTTCCAGCATCCTGGCGTAGCGCGGGTCCGGAGTGGTGTGGCTGGTGGACGCCAATGGCGAGGTGGCCAGCGCCGCCACCCGGGCATCATGCTTCCTCGCAGCCTGGTCCGCCAAGGCGCGTCCTGCCCGGATCTGTTCCAGCAGGCCCCCGTGTTCCAGCCACGGCCTGGTCTGCGTCTCGATCTGCTCAAGCTTGAGCTCGGCACTCAAGCCCATCTCGTCGTCGTAATCCGCTTGTTTTCCGGCATGGTGGACATCGGGCTCCAAGGGAAGATCATCCGCCGCAATGCGATGGCCGGCAAGGAGGGCGTCTGCCAGGGCAAGCGGCTCTCCGGACTCCGGATCAACAATCAGGAGTTCTTCCTCAACGCCGAATGTACGCATACGAACATTCTGCGGCAGCGGGCAGGCATTGGAACCGTGGCCCGCCGTTCATGACGAAGCATGAATGATCAGTCCTGGAAGTACTCCACCTTGGCGCCGATGGTGTTCAGGCGCTCGGCCAGATCCTCGTATCCACGCTCGATCACATAGATGTTCCGCAGCTCGGATACCCCGCGCGCGGCGAGCATGGCCAGCAGCAGGCAGGCGGCTGGCCGGAGCGCGGGCGGGCAACCCACCTCGGCGGCACGCCACTTGGTGGGCCCGTTGACGTAGATCCGGTGCGGGTCCAGGAGCTGCACCTGCGCGCCGAGCCGGTTCAGTTCCGTCAGGTAGATCGCCCGGTTCTCGTAGACCCAGTCGTGGATCATGGTCTGGCCGTGGGCGTTCGCTGCGATGACCGCAAAGAACGGCAGGTTGTCGATGTTCAGCCCGGGGAACGGCATGGGGTGGATCTTGTCCTCGGGGGCGCGCAGCTCGGAGGGCTTGGTGGTCACGTCCACCAGGCGGGTGCGGCCATTGCGGGCCATGTACTCGCCGGAAATTTCCAGCTTCTGCCCCATTTGCCCCAGCGTGGCCAGCTCGATTTCCATGAACTCGATGGGAACCCGGCGCACCGTGACCTCGGAGTTGGTGACGATGCCGGCGGTGATGAGGCTCATGGCCTCGATGGGATCTTCGGAGGGGAAGTACTCGATCTCGGTGTCAATTTCGGGCCGGCCCGTGATTTTCAGGGTGGTGGTGCCCACGCCCTCGATGGTGACGCCGAGCATCTGCAGGTAAAAGCACAGGTCCTGCACCATGTAGTTGGGGCTGGCGTTGCGGATGACTGTTGTTCCGGGCCGGTGTGCCGCCGCCATGATGGCGTTCTCAGTGACGGTGTCCCCGCGCTCGGTGAGGACAAAGGAGCGGTCCCGCGTGTCGGCAGGCGGTGCCTGAACGGTGTAGAAACCTGCCGTGGCCTCCACCGAGAGGCCGAACTCGCGCAGTGCCTGCATGTGGGGCTCCACGGTGCGGGTGCCAAGGTCGCAGCCGCCGGCGTAGGGCAGCCGGTACTCCCGCGACTCATCCACCAGGGGGCCCAGCAGCATGATGACGCTGCGTGTGCGGCGTGCCGCGTCGACGTCCATGGCGTCCAGGTCCAGGACGGCGGGACGGCGCAGGCGGAGATCGGTGTCGTTCAGCCAGGTGCACTCCACGCCAATGCTGGTCAGCACCTCGACGATGCGGTTGACTTCCTCGATCCGGGCCAGGCGGCGGAGCACGGTGGTGCCCCGGTTGATCAGGCTGGCGCACAACAGGGCGACGCCCGCGTTCTTGCTGCTGTTCACGTCCACGGCGCCGGACAGGGTCCGCCCGCCTTCCACCCGCAGGTGTGTCATCTGCGGCTTGGCGACGTTCACGATGGTGCGGTCAAAGATGTGTTCCAGCCGCTGGATCATTTTGAGGCTCAGGTTCTGCTTGCCCTGTTCCATCCGGGCCACGGCGCTCTGGCTGGTGCCCAGTTCGGAAGCCAGCTGGCCTTGGGTCCACCCTTTCTCGCTCCGGGCGTCCCTCAGCATGGCGGCAACGTGTTCAGCGGTCTCCTGGATCATACCGAGAATATATCATAAATGAGTTATTGGGCAGGCGTAGCAGCTATCCCACGCCGGGATGGGGGACACATGGAGGCGTCTACCCATCCCGTGCGATAGGGAAGCTTACGTAGCTTTTGGGCAGCGGCCTCAACTTCCCAGCCACACCATGTTCCACGTTCCGGCGGTGACTGCAGCAAAAAGGGCCAGCCCGGCCACCAGCACGCCGCCGCCCACTACCCAGAGGTCCAGCAGGCTGAAGGTGGACGGCCTGGCCCAGGTCCGCGGGCCCCCGCCAAAGCCCCGCGCTTCCATGGTCACGGCGAGCCTTGATGCGCGGCGGATGGCCTGAACCAGCAGCCCGAAGCTTTGCCCCAGCGTCGCCTTGATCCGCTGGACCAGGCTGCCGCGGGCACCTACGCCCCGGGCACGGCGTGCCATCCCGATGGTCTGCCACTCCTCCGCCATGAGCCCCACCAAACGCAGCGCCGCCAGGGTCCCCAGGACGAACCGGTGCGGCAGGCGGGCTTTCTGCGCCAGCGCGTCCGCGAGGTCCGTGGGATCAGTGCAGCTCATCAGGAGCACCGCCGGGAGGGCGATGGCAAAACCGCGCAGCAGGAAGCCGATGCCCAGATGGAGGGAGCCTTCGCTCATCGTCCAGATACCGGCGTCGAGCAGGATCTTTCCGCTGTCCGGCGCCAGGATGGAGGTGCTCCAGCCTCCGATGGCCGCGGCGAGGATCAGCGGCCACCCGCGCTGCCACAGCAGGAACAAGGTGAGGCCGGCCAGGGGAAACAGCAAGAGTTCGAAGACCAGCGCCACGGAGGCCGACACCCAGTCGATGGACAGCGCCAGGACAGCCGTGATGAGCAGGACGGCGGCGAACTTGCTCAAAGGGTTGGCGCCGGCCAGGAGGGCGCGGTTGCCGCTCAGGGTGAGTTCCTGCCTCATGGCGCCACCGCTTCCGCCGCCGCCATCCGCAGTTCCGCCCCGCCCAGCGCCTCGGTGAATTCAGCATCATGGGTTACGGAAACCACTGCTGTGCCGGCGTCGAGGAGCTCGGACAGGAAGGATGCCAGTTCGGCCCAGGTGTTGGCATCCTGCCCGAAAGTGGGTTCGTCCAGGATCAGCACTTGGGGACTGGCGGCAAGGACGGTGGCCACGGACAACCGCCGCTTTTCCCCGCCCGAGAGTGTATAGGGGTTGGCGTCCACCAGTTGGGTGAGCCGCAGCCGCTCCAGCAGCTCGTCCACCCGGTCCTCGCCGTGCCCCAGGTGCCGGGGGCCAAAGAGCAGCTCGTCGAGCACGTTCCCGGTGACGAACTGGTGCTCGGGCTCCTGGAACACCGTGCCCACACGCGAAATCAGCTGCTCCGCCTTCCATTTGTAGGGATCGATGCCTGCCCCGCGGCTGAGGTCCAGCGTTGCCGAGACCTTTCCTGACACCGGTTCGAGCAGGCCGGCGAGGGTCAGCGCAAAGGTGGACTTGCCCGCGCCGTTGGCTCCGGTGATGGCCAGCGCCTGCCCGGCGCGGACCTGCGCAGCTACGCCCTCCTGGACCGGTACCGGGGGTATTTTCCGGAAGCCCTTGCGGCGGGGACGTTCGCGGGAAACGCCCAGTTGCTCTGCGGCCAGCAGGAGGCTGCCTGCACCGGGAGCAGGGACGGCGGCGCGGGCGCGTGTCGCCGGTACATACCCGGGTACCCAGACGCCCGCCGCGGTGAGCATGGTCCGCGCCTCAGTGAGTACGCGGTCCGGCGGCCCGTCCAGGAGCACTGCAGGATCGGCGGCGGAACCCGGCTGCAGGACCACGATCCGGTCCACCAGGTCCTTCCAGACGGACACCCGGTGCTCCACCACCACCAGCGTGGCCCCGGTTTTGTCCAGGGAGCGGGCCACCGAGTCGCGGACCTCCAGCACCCCATCCGGGTCCAGGTTGGCGGTGGGTTCGTCCAGCAGGATCAGCCCGGGGCGCATCGCGAGGATTCCCGCCAGCGCCAGGCGCTGCTTTTGGCCGCCGGACAGGGCCGACGTCGGGTGGTCCAGCGGGAGGTGGGACAGTCCGACGTCGGCAAGCGCCTCGTGCACGCGGGGCCAGATGGCCTCGCGGGGCACCGCGAGGTTTTCGGCGCCGAAGGCGACGTCGTCCCCCACCCGAGACAGGACCACCTGGGTCTCCGGGTCCTGCTGCATGAGCCCGGCCCGGCCGCGCCGGGCCCGGGGCGGGGCGCCGTCCACCAGCAGCGAACCTGACTCGTCGGCATCGCCTGCCTCGCCGTCGTCGTTGATGTCCCCCAGGACACCGGCGAGCGCGTGCAGCAGCGTGGACTTCCCGGCGCCGGAGGGGCCGAGCAGGAGCACCCGCTCTCCGGGCGCGATGTCCAGGTCAAGGCCGTGGACGGCGGGCCGGGTCCTTCCGGCATGCCGCCAGCCCCAGCCACGGGCGGTGATGGCGGCAGGCCGGACCGTGCCGGGAGCGTCCTGGGAAGGTGCCATCAGGAGAAGACGGGCTCAGTGGCAGCCTTCCGGGAGGCGAAGGAGCTCAGCACGCCCGTGCGCGCCAGGCCGCGGGTGGCAAGCCAGGACAGGGCGCCGGCCAGGATGGCGCCGGAAATGGTGGTGAGGACAATGTAGGCGAGCTTGTCCGCGCCCGGGTAGGCAATGTTCCAGCCCCACGGCGCAAACGAGTCGTTCAGGCCGCAGAAGAACCCGGCCGCAGCGCCGGCCAGCAGGGATACGGGCAGGTTGAACTTCCGGTAGACGAAGATGGCGAAGATGATTTCCGCGCCCAGGCCCTGGATGAAACCGGAGAACAGGACCGATGCGCCGTACTGGGAGCCCATGAGCAATTCCCCGGTGGCGGCTACGGTCTCACAGAACAGGGCGGCCCCGGGTTTGCGGATGATAAGCATTCCCAGCACTCCGGGAATCATCCAGCCGCCGGCGAGCAGTCCGGTCAGCGGCGGGTAGGCGGCGTTCATGGGGGCCGACAGGGCGGCGGCCCCCTGGTCCCAGGCCCAGAAAATGACTCCGCCGGCGATGGCCACCAGCGCGGCGACGACGATGTCCACGACGCGCCAGGACTTACTGGTGGTCTTCTTGATTGCTGCAGTACTCATTGTGATCCTCCTGGGAAACAGGAGGGGAAAGTGGACCGGCTGGCGGCCTGTGGCCGTGCAGCCGCGACACTTTGAGAACTCGACTCCCTTGCGCCGGTACTAACCGGATCAGGTTCGAGGGTCTGCGGCTGTCCGCACTCTCAGCGCCCACCTCCGGTGCCCGGCGTGTGCCAGGATGCCCGACGGCGGCGCTCCCCTGTCGTTTTAGTGTTGCTTTGGTTGGGTGATGCTCTTTATTTTGCCCGCTTTGGGCGTGGTCAAGTTTACACCTGGCAGGGGTAGATTGAGGGTCATGACCGCCAATCCGCCGGATGTGACCGGGTACGATCCTGATTCCATCGACGCCCAGCCGGAGGGCTCGCTGGAGACGCTGATTGCCCGCGTCGAGGCAGAGGTCCGCGAACTCCAGTTCCCCGGATTCTCGCTGGATGACTCGTTGAACCTGGGCCTGCTCCTGGTTGAACTGGGAAAGGAGCGGTCGTTGCCCATCGCCATCGACATTTCCAAGGGCGACCAGGTGCTGTTCCATGTCGCGCTGCCGGGCGCCACCCCTGACAACGGGCACTGGATCCGGGCCAAGCAGCGCGCCGCTGCCCGGTACGAGGTGCCCTCCCTTTTGGTGGGACTGCGCGGCCGGCTTGGTGGCGGCCGGATTGAGGACAATGCCTGGTTTGACCAGTCCCGTTATGCCGCGCATGGGGGCGCGTTTCCGATCTGCGTGACGGGCGTTGGTGTGGTGGCCGGCGTTGCGGTGTCCGGGCTGCCGCAGCTGCAGGACCACGACCTGGTGGTTGAAGCGCTGCGCGACATCCTTGGGTCGGCCCTGGGCGATTAGGCGCAGCGGAACACGCCGAGGACGCGCCAAGCAGGCCGCCGGGGCTGCTTAGCTTTTATTAGTAATCATGCTTACTATGTTGTCCCCCGGGGTACGACGACGACAGGGAAGGGAAGCGCCCTTTGCCTCCGTTCCTGGAAACGGCGCGGCAACCAAGGAGCACCATGAGAATCCCGGACACCAGAGGCCCCATCAGCAGCGCGCTCTTTGCGGCTCTGGCAAAGGACCCTGAAACGGCGGGGGCAGAGCTGGACGGCCTGTACCGCCTGGTGGCAGGCCGCGTGGCCACAACCGATGACATCATTGCCGACGAAGACATCCAGGTGCCCCTCTTTTGCCTCTACGAACTGCACTACTCGGGGCTGCACGGTACCAGCGACGGCTGGGAATGGGAACCGGCCCTGATCAGGGTCCGGCGCTTGATTGAGGAACCCTTCGAAGCAGCCCTCCGCGACGCCGCGTGCCAGGCCGCCGGAGACTTCGAACTGCCCGCCGGGGTTGCCATGACCAGCGACGCCGTTGCCGACGTCCTCTTCGGCCTCGCCGCCACGGACACCGGCCCCAGCGTTTCCCGCTACGTCGCCAAGAAGGCCAGCCTGGAGCAGCTGAAAGAGTTCCTGATCCACAAATCCATCTACCAGCTGAAGGAAGCGGATCCGCACACCTGGGCCATCCCGCGGCTCCATGGCCGGGCCAAGGCGGCCCTCGTGGAGATCCAGGCGGACGAATACGGCGGCGGCAGGCCCGAGCGGATGCACAGCGCCTTGTTCGCGCGGACCATGCGCGGGCTGGGCCTGGACGACAGGTACGGCGCCTACGTCGATGCCGTCCCCGCCGTATCCCTCGCATCCGTGAACCTCATGTCGCTGTGCGGCCTGAACCGGCGGCTCCGCGGTGCCATCACCGGCCATCTGGCAATCTACGAAATGACTTCCTCCCAGCCCAACCGTTTCTACGGCAACGGATTCCGCCGGCACGGTTTCGGCGCGGACGTCACCCACTACTTTGATGAGCATGTGGAGGCCGACGCCGTGCACGAACAGATTGCCGGGAGGGACCTTGCCGGCGGCCTGGTTGAGGCTGAGCCGAACCTCCTTGCGGACGTCCTGTTCGGTGCCACAGCCGTCATGGCCATCGACAGCCGCCTCTCCGCGCACCTGATGTCCTCCTGGGAAGCCGGGGAAACATCGCTCCGGGCGGCCGTGCCCGCGGCAGCGTGACAGGCTGGTCCGCGGCCGTGCAGGAGCCGCCGGGTCCCGCGGCACCCGATGCCGAGTACATCCTTCCCCTGCGGTGGGCCGGGGACTCGGGCCTGGCCGAACTGTCCGAGTACCTCCGTAGCCTCGTGGGCTGGGTGGCCGTCACCGTGGTGGACGGCTCGGAGAACGCTCTCTTCGGCCGCCACCGTGCCGCGTTCCCCCGAGCGGTCCGCCACATCCGCCCGGACCACCACGCGGGTGGCAACGGCAAGGTGGCGGGTGTAATGACCGGCGTCCGCTGCTCGGATGCGGAGGTCCTTGTCATCGCTGACGACGACGTCCGCTACACGCGCGAGTCCCTCGCCGCCGTCGTGCATTACCTCAAGTCCGCGGACCTGGTGCGGCCGCAGAACTACTTCGATCCCCTTCCCTGGCACGCCCGCTGGGACACGGCCAGGACGCTGCTCAACCGCGCCTGGTCAGCCGACTATCCCGGGACGCTCGGCGTCCGCCGGGACTCCCTGCTGGCCACCGGCGGCTACGCCGGCGTGCTCTTTGAAAACCTTGAACTCATCCGGACCATTAAGGCCGCCGGCGGAACCGAGCGCATCGTTCCGGACCTGTTCGTGGCCCGCAGGCCGCCAACCGCCCGGCACTTCCTGCGCCAGCGCGTACGGCAGGCCTACGACGACTTTGCCCAGCCGCGGCGGCTGGCCGCGGAGCTTGCCCTGCTGCCTGCAGCGGCCGGCGCCGCTTTCCTTCCTGCCAAGGCTCGGCTCGCCGTTCTCGCCGGACTCGCGGGCGCGGCCGCCGCCTGCGCAGAAATCGGACGACGGCGGCACAACGGGACGGCTGTCTTTCCCTCCTCGGCAACATGGTTCGCGCCGCTCTGGGCAAGTGAGCGGGCAGTCTGCGTCTGGCTGGCCCTTGCCTCCAGGTGGAGGGGCGGCCTGCCCTATGCAGGCAGCAGGCTCAGGACCGCGGCGCACTCCGAGGCGGAACTCCGGCGGCGCCACGCCGGCAGGCTCCCCCAGATACCCGCCACGCCAGGAAGCCGGAAACCAGGAACAACGATGGATGTGGTGCAGGCATGAAACCAAAACAGCATGGAACCGAACCCGGCGTGGACCAGGAATCCGCCGCCAGCTCGGTCGTGGTGTGCCCGGACAGTCCCCTGATTATCAGGGGTGAATTCGAGATCCAGACCCCCTCCGGCGAGCCCGTACCCCGGGACCGGAAGACCGTTGCCTTGTGCCGGTGCGGGGCATCCGCCATCAAGCCCTATTGCGACGGCACGCACAAGATGATCAAGTTCCGTACCGAGCCGCCCGCCGGTTAGTCCAACCCCGCCACTCCCACCCAGCCGCCCACCATGCCCTTGCAAGGACCAGCCCGGGTGTGAAGCTAGGCTGGGGGCAGTCCGTTTTCCGCCCGCAAGGAGTACCAGCAATGAACCTTCTCATCAAACTGCTCGGGACCGCCGTGAGCCTCGGCGCAGGCCTGGCCGGCACCAAGCTGGTCAACACCATCTGGGAAAAGACCACAGGGCAGAAAGCGCCCACCGGCAAGAACGAGGATGTCCCTACCAGCCTGCGGTCCGCTTTGACCTTCGCGCTGATCTCGGCGTCGGTCAGCGCGATCATCCAGGTCCTGGCAAACCGCGGCACCCAGCGCGCCATCACCCGGTTCGCCAAGAGCCAGGACATCGTCTAACTGCCAGGCTTCACCAGCGTTACCGGCCGTCGTCGCGGCTGTCCTCCAGGGCAGCCTCGGCGGCGGCTTTTTGCACCACGGCTTCCAGTTCGTCCGCGGTGAGCAGTTCGCGGTGCAGGTGTTTGGTGCGGTAACCGGCCCTGCCCACCATATGGGCGGACACGGGCACCGTGAGCAGCTGGAAGATCCATGCCACCACCAGGACGGGCCACACCCACCAGGTCCGCATCTGCAGCCCGATGGCAGCCAGCAGCAGGAACAGGCCCAGGACCTGCGGTTTGGTGGCAGCATGCATGCGGCTCAGCAGGTCCGGGAAACGCAGCAGGCCGATCGCGGCGCCCAGGGACATGACCGCCCCCACCACCATGAATACGGCGGAGACGAGGTCGATCCACGCATCGGGTCCGGAAAATTCAGGATTCATCGGGCTTCACCCTTCGGTCCGCCACGAACCGGGCCACCGTCACGGACCCGATGAAGCCGATGACGGAGATGGCCACCACCAGCATCAGGTTGTTCAGGTGCCGGTTGACGGCCATGTCGATGCACAGGGCCCCCGCCAGGATGGCCAGCAGCACGTCAGTGGCGAGCACCCGGTCCAGCAGTGAGGGGCCGCGGGCGATCCGGATGATGGCGCCGGCTGCTGCCAGCGAGAAAATGACGGCTGTGACGGCCAGGACAAGGTGCATCATGCGGCGGCCTCCATTCGTACTTCTTCGAGTTCCTCGGGGGTACCCATGATGCGGATCAGGCCGGCTTCGATGGAACGGACTTCCTTCCGCAGCCCCTCCACGTCTGCTGTGGAGGTGATGTTGAGCGCGTGCAGGTACAGGGTGGACGTGGAGCGGTCCACCTCCACCACCAGCGACCCCGGGATCAGGGAGATCACGTGTCCGGTGGCGGTGACAATCAGGTCCTGGTGGCTGCGCAGCCGGACGGCGACCACGGCGTTGGTCACGTTGGGCCCGCGCACCGTGGCGAGGTAGAGGACCTGGGCGCTGGCCACCACTACCTTCCACAGGAACGCCAGGGCGAATGGCGCAGCGTGAAGGATGTTGAAGCGGCCGCTGAGCTCCACGGGCGGAAGGTAGAAGAGCCTGGCCACGCCCACGGCCAGCAGGGCCCCGAACAGGAGGTTGCCGGGGCTGAAATCCTGCCAGAGGGCGCCCCAGACGACCACCAGCCAGACCAGGAGCGGCAGTTCCTGGCGAAGGGAGATGCGTTTGCGGCTCATCGTGCTCCTCCCACGGAGGTCGCCACGGCAGGTGCCCCGGGAACAGCAGTGCCCTCGCCGAGGACCGCCTCGATGTACGGGGTGCGGTCAAGCATGTCCCGCGCTGCCCGGTCCGACAGGCTGAACAGCGGCCCGGCAAAAACGGTCAGGGCGACGCCGAGCACCACCAGGCCCGCGGTGGAGCCCACCATGGTTCTCGGCAGGAGCGTCACGGTGTTGTTGACCTTGGCGCCGGGGCCGGAAACCCTCGCGGCAGGAGTGGCAAGCAGCACCGGCGCCGGATGTTCGGCGTCGGTGGGTCGGCGCCAAAATGCGCGGTTCCATACCCGGGCAATGGCCAGCAGCGTCAGGAGGCTGGTCACCACCCCGCCGATCACCAGCGCGTACGCCAGCGGCGTGCCCAGCTCAATGCCGGCCTGGATCAGCCCCACTTTGCCGAGGAATCCCGAGAAGGGGGGAATGCCGGCCAGGTTCATGCCTGGAATGAAGAACAGGAGGGCCAGCACGGGCGACAGCTTGGCCAGTCCGCCCAGCCGGTCCACGGAGGAACTGCCGCCCCGGCGCTCGATGAGGCCGGTCACCAGGAAGAGGCTGGTCTGGATGGTGATGTGGTGCGCCACGTAGAAGACTGCCGCCGCCAGCCCCACGGCCGATGACATGGCCAACCCGAACACCATGTAGCCGATGTGGCTGACCAGCGTGAACGAGAGGAGGCGCTTGATGTCGCTTTGCGCCAGGGCACCCAGGATGCCCACCACCATGGTCAGCAGCGCCACCACCATCAAGGGCGTGTTCAGGGTGTCGCCGGGGAACAGGAGCGTCTCGGTCCGGACCATCGCGTACACGCCCACCTTGGTGAGCAGGCCGGCGAACACCGCCGTGACAGGCGCGGGCGCTGTGGGATAGGAGTCCGGGAGCCAAAAGGACAGGGGGAAGACGGCCGCCTTGATGCCAAACGCCACCAGCAGCATCACGTGCAGCAGCGTCCTGGTGCCCTGGTCCAGTTCGCCGAGCTTGATGGCGAGGTCCGCCATGTTGACCGTACCCGTGGCTCCGTACACCATGGCGATGGCGATCAGGAACAGTACGGAGGACACCACGGACACCACGACATAGGTGACGCCGGCCCGGATCCGCGGCCCGGTACCGCCCAGGGTCATCAGCACGTAGCTTGCGGTCAGCAGGATCTCAAAGCCGACGTACAGGTTGAAGAGGTCGCCCGACAGGAACGCGTTGGACACCCCGGCCACCAGGATCAGGTAGGTGGGGTGGAAGATCGAGACCGGGGCGTCCTCATCGCCGTCGGCCATGCCCTGCCCGGTGGCGTACACCAGCACCGCCAGGCTCACTGCGGAGGACACCACCAGCATCAGCGACGAGAACTGGTCCACCACCATGACAATGCCAAAAGGAGGGATCCAGCCGCCGATGGTCACCGCTGCAGTGCCACCGTTCCACGCCGCCGCCAGCAGGAGGCATTCAAGTGCCAGGGTCAGCGACAGCAGGCCGATGCTCACCGCGCGCTGGGCGCGGGAATGCCGGATCAGCAGGAAGGTGAGGGCGGCGCCCAGGATGGGAAGTACGACGGCGAGCGGGGCCAGGCTGGCGATGTTCACTTTCCGCCTCCTTCCGGATTGGGGTCAACGTTGAGCGAGCCGGGCTTTTCCTCCGCGGCAGCGTGCTCGGCGGGCATTTCCCGGCCCCCGGCCACCAGCGTGGCCACGGGTTGGCCTGATTCCCCGTCCGCATCCACCCTGGAAGCCCCCTGGTTTGAGACATCCCGGCCGTCGGAGCCGAGCATGGTGAGCGGGAACTCGGAAGTTTCCGCAGGGACCTCGGCGTCGTCCTCGGCGTCGAAGCTGGGGGTTGCCGCCACGCGGCGGTCCTCCAGGTCGTCCTGGATCTCGTCCTGGCGGGCCAGGACCCACGTGCGGTAGATGATGCCGAGCATGAACGCCGTGACGGCGAAGGAAATCACGATCGAGGTCAGGATCAGCGCCTGCGGCAACGGATCGTTGTAGTCCTGCGCGGGCGTGTCCTTGGCGAACAGCGGCGCCAGGCCGGCGTACCCGCCGGTGGCCAGGATCAGCAGGTTGGTGGCGTTGGCCAGCAGCATCAGCCCCAGCAGCACCCTGGTGAGGCTGCGTTCCAGGATCAGGTAGATCCCGCAGGCATACAAGGCGCCCATGACGATCAGCAGGGTCAGGTTGACGCTCATGCGTGGCCCTTCGCGGTGGTCTCGGCAGGAACCACGTCCGGTTCCTGTTCCTGCTGGTCCGGGCCGTCGATGCGGTCCGGTTCCGGCCCGTCCTGGTCGTGGTCCGGTTCGTGCCCGCCGCCTGCAGACCGTTCCTCCATGTGCTCATCGATTTCGGCCCCGAGGCTGCGCAGCACGTCCAGGACGAGGCCCACCACCACGATGTATACGCCGATATCGAAGATGGTTGAGGTGACGAATTTGATGTCCCCGAACACGGGAAGCCACACCTGGATGATGGCGGACTGGAACACCTGGCCGCCCAGCAGCAGGGGCAGCACTCCAGAGACTGCCGCCAGGGCCAACCCGCTTCCCAGCAGCGCACCTGCGCTGATCGGCGCCGCTTCCCTCAGTTCGAAGCGCCCGCCGGCCAGGTACCGGATGGTCAGTGCCAGGCCTGCGGTCAGGCCGCCGGCGAAACCGCCGCCCGGAAGGTTGTGGCCTGCCAGCAGAAGGTAGAGCGAGAAGATGACCATGGAGTGGAAGATCAGGCGGGTGATCACTTCGAAGATGATGGAGCGGCGCTCCGGGGCCAGGGTCCGCCCGGCAACGATCCAGGCGTCCCGGGCCGAGGCTGCGAACTTCCGGCTGATGGCCAGCGCTGCTGCGTCGCGGGACCCGGGATCCGCGCCGCGGTAGCGTCCCACGGTGCCCTCGGCAACGGACGCGGAGGCCTGCAGGCGGTCGCCGCGCCCCCGCACGAAGATCAGGCTGGCCACACCGGTGGCGGCGAGCGCCAGCACGCTGATTTCCCCAAAGGTATCCCAGGCGCGGATATCCACCAGGGTCACATTGACGACATTCAGGCCGCCGCCGCCCTCGTAGGCAAGCTGCGGAAACTGGAGCGATATGGGGATCGCGGTGCGGGCACCCATGGCGAAGATCGCGGCGAACACCATGGTCACGCCGAAGCCGGCACCGATGATGACACGGACCACCCGGTACCTGCCGCCGGTGCGGTCGCGCAGCTCGGGCGGCAGGCTGCGCATGGCCAGGACGAAGGCCACCAGGATGATGGTCTCCACCAGCATCTGGGTCAGGGCCAGGTCCGGAGCGCCCTGCAGGGCGAACACCAGCGCGATGCCGTACCCGGTCACGGACACCATCAGCACTGCGAGGAAGCGTTTGTTGGCCTTGACGGCGGCCAGGGCGCCGATGATGATGCCTGCCCCGGCCACCAGCTGCAGCGGCGAATTGGGGTCCACCAGGTAGATGTCCTGCGGCAGGACGTTGCCGCCCAGCAGGATGGCGGCGAGCGGCAGGACGAACGCCACGCTCAGGATCACCGCCAGGTAGAAGTACAGTGAACCGCGCTGGGTCCGGCCGGTGATCCATACCGCCGCGTCGTCCAGCGCGCCGATGGTGAGCTGGTAGGCGCGGTCGCCGTCCACCCAGGCCGGGACCAGGGACTGGGCGCGGGCCACCGCGCTGCGGCCAAAGTACATGGCGGCGCCCAGCACGAAGGTGACGGCCGTCAGCCCAAGTGCCGGGGTGACGCCGTGCCACAGCGCAAGGTGCCCTGCCTGCTCGGCCGGAGTGCCGGCGTCGGGCGCTGTGGATGCAAACAGCGCGGCGTACGGCTGGATCCAGGCGTCCACCGGAACCGGCCAGAGGCCGTAGGCGATGGTGAGGAGGGTGAGGACCGCGGGGGCGGCAAGGAAGGACGGACTGATCGCCTTAAAAGGGGTGGGGTCCACTCCCGGCTTCACGGCAAAGGCACCCCACATGAAGCGGGCGCTGTAGGCAAAGGTGAGGATTGAACCCAGCACCAGCCCCACCAGGACCACCATGCCCCAGGGACCGGAGTGCGGTTCCGTGGCGTGGTGCACGAAGGCTTCGAGCACCGATTCCTTGGCCACGAAGCCTCCCAGCAGCGGAATGCCTGCCATGGACGCAGCCCCGATTCCGGCCACGATGCCCAGGGCACGGGAGGAGCGGAAGACGCCGGACAGCTTGCGCACGTCGCGGGTGCCGGACTGGTGGTCGATGATGCCCACCACCAGGAAGAGCGTGGCCTTGAACAGCCCGTGCGCCAGCAGCATGGCCAGGCCCGCGAGCGCGGCGTCGGGCGTTCCCAGGCCCACCACCATGGTGAGGAAGCCCAGCTGGCTGACCGTGCCATAGGCCAGGATCAGCTTGATGTCGGTCTGCCGCAGGGCGCGGTAGCCGCCCACCAGCATGGTGGCCAGGCCCAGCCCCAGGACAACGGGCTGCCAGTACGCCGTCCCGGAAAAACCGGGCGCAAGCCGTGCCACCAGGTAGATGCCGGCTTTGACCATCGCGGCCGCGTGAAGGTAGGCGCTGACGGGGGTGGGGGCGGCCATGGCGCCGGGGAGCCAGAAGTGGAAGGGGACCAGGGCGGACTTGGTGATGGCACCCACCAGGATGAGGACGACGGCGGCGCTGACCATGGTGCCGGACGTCCCGGCAGCCAGCGCAGGGGCCTGTTCCAGGAGGCCGGAGATACGGTACGTGCCGGCGGCGCTGCCCAGCATGATCAGGCCCACCAGCATGGCAAGGCCCCCGGCAGTGGTGACCATCAACGCCTGGAGGGCGGAGCGGCGGGCGGCAAGCCGGGTCCGGGCAAAGCCGATCAGCAGGTAGGACAGGATGGTGGTCAGTTCCCAGAAGACGAACAGCAGCAGGAGGTCATCCGCTGTGACCAGGCCAAACATGGCACCCGCGAACGCCAGCAGCTGGGCGCCAAAGGCGCCGAGGTCCTGGTCCTTCCGTTTGAAGTACCGCGCGCAGTAGACCAGCACCAGGGACCCTACGCCGAGCACCAGGAGGGACATGACCCAGACCAGTGCGTCCATCCTGAAGGCAAGTTCCAGGTGGAGGCTGGGGATCCATTCGAAAGACTCGGTGACCGTGCCGGGGCCTGCATAGATGGGCGCGTGCTGGAACATCAGCCAGCCAAAAGAAACGCCGGGGACGGCAGCCAGTGCGTAAAAGGCGTTACGGCCCCAGACCCTGAAGAGGAAGGGCGCGAGGACAGCCACCGAAAAGTGCACGGCAAGGACTGTGATCACTGTATTCTCCGCAACGTCAGGGATTCGATTGTCAAAAGTTGGAGCAGGCGGCAAAAAGTAAGGTTCGGGAGGGTTCAGTTTACCAAGGCCGGTCCGGTATCCTCCCGGTTTTGCCGCCCGCCCCGGCCGGGATCCCCGGCATCAAGGGCCCGTCCTTCCGCGGGTGTTCGCCACGGGCGGATACGATGCATCGTATGAACAGCGCCAGCGCTCCGGGGGCGATGCAGCCCGCCTCGGATCTTGTTCCCGGAACCGGGTCCTCCAGCAAGGGGCAGGTCCTGGCCTGGGCTTCCTGGGACTGGGGCTCGGCGGCCTTCAATGCCGTGATGACCACGTTTGTCTTCACCGTCTACCTGACGTCCAACGCCTTCGGCGGCGAGGACACCGCGTCGGCGGTCCTGGGCGGCGCCCTGGCGGTTGCCGGGTTTGCCATCGCGCTGCTGGCGCCGGTCACCGGCCAGCGCTCGGACGCCGGGGGCCGGCGCAAGCTGTGGCTGGGAGTCAACTCCGCCGCCGTCGCCATCCTCACCGCCCTGTGCTTTTTCGTGTTCCCGCACCCGGAATTCCTGCTCCTCGGCGTGTCCCTGATCGCGCTGGGCAACGTCTTCTTCGAATTCGCCGGCGTCAACTACAACGCCATGCTTGCCCAGGTGTCCACGCCGCGGAACATCGGAAAGGTCAGCGGGTTTGGGTGGGGCGCCGGCTACCTGGGCGGCATCGTGGCCCTCCTGATCGTCCTGCAACTGTTCGTCCAGCCTGCCTTTGAATGGTTCGGCGCATCCACACAGGACAGCCTCAACATCAGGCTGGTGGCCGTGTTCTCCGCCCTGTGGTTCCTCGTCTTCGCCCTCCCTGTCCTGTTCGCTGTCCCTGAACTGACCCGCTCCGGGCAGTCCGCGCGCATGGGGTTCCTTGCCAGCTACGGGTTGCTGTTGCGGCGGATCAAGGCGATCTACGCCACCAGCCCGCACACCATCTACTTCCTCCTGGCCAGCGCCGTGTTCCGGGACGGCCTCGCCGCCGTTTTCACGTTCGGCGGCATCATCGCTGCCGGCACCTTCGGCTTTGCCCTGTCCCAGGTCATCTTCTTCGCCATTTTCGGTAACGTCGTGGCAGCCATCGGCGCGGTACTCGGCGGGTTCCTGGACGACAAGGTGGGGCCCAAGGCCGTCATCACGGGCTCCCTGGTGGGCCTCCTGGTGGCCGGGAGCGCAATCCTGGTCCTGGGCAACGGCGCCTATTCCTTCTTCGGCATGGAGTGGGCCGGCAGTACCACGTTCTGGGTCTTCGGACTGTTCCTTTGCCTCTTCGTCGGTCCTGCCCAGTCCTCGTCCCGTGCCTACCTGGCCCGGCTGGCGCCGCATGGGGAATCCGGTGAACTGTTCGGCCTCTACGCCACCACCGGCCGGGCCGTCAGCTTCCTGGCGCCCGCCCTGTTCACGCTGTGCATCACCGTGGCAACTCCGCTGGTGCCCGCAGGGCAGGCACAACGGTGGGGAATCCTGGGCATCATGGTGGTCCTCCTCGCAGGGCTCCTGGTACTGCTGCCGGTGAAGGCGCCGGAGCGGGCACCCATCGCAGTGGTCCCCGCCGATTGAAAATCGCCTTCGGTCCTGTTCCAGGCCCGGCCAGGTGTTGCCAGGCAGACTAGGCTGGAAGCATGAACGTGGACGAAACCAACCTTCCGGGCCTGGGCCGGCGGAAGGATTTCATGACCGCTTCCGGACGCCGCATTGGCGTGGTGGAGCTCCGGGAAGGCCAGACGGAACTCATCGTTTCCACCTGGGACGACCCCGATACCTGCCAGGCTTCGATTCCGCTCACCAGCGATGAAGCGGCCACCCTGGGGAACCTCCTGGGCGGCACCCACCTGGCCATGAAGCTCGCGGAGGAGCACAAGGACGTCCCGGGCATCGTCACCCGGCAGTTCTCCATCGCAGCGGACTCCCCGTTCCAGAACCAGCCCATGGGCAAGGCGTGCATCCGCACCAGGTGCGGCGTATCGATCGTGGCCATCATGCGTGAAGGTGAGGTGCTGCCTTCGCCCGGGCCCGACGTCGTCCTCCACCCCGGTGACCTGCTGGTGGCAGTGGGCACCCAGGAAGGCCTCGACTCGGCGGCCGACATCCTGCGCCACGGCTAGGTTCCCATGGACCCGTTGGCCCAGACCCTCGTTGAACTGGGGGCCGTTGTGTTCTGCCTCGGCCTCCTGGCCAGGCTGGCCGGACGGATCGGCATGTCACCCATCCCGTTCTACCTGCTCGGCGGACTGGCGTTTGGAGCCGGCGGCATCATCAAGCTCGAAGGCATGCACGAGTTCGCACATCTCTCCGGCGAAATCGGCGTCATCCTCCTGCTGCTTATGCTCGGGCTGGAATATACGGCTGCGGAGCTCTTCACCGGCCTGCGCCGCTCCTGGCAGGCCGGTGTCCTTGACCTCGTCCTGAACTTCGTACCCGGCGCAGCGCTTGCCCTGCTCCTGGGATGGGGTGGCGTAGGGGCCATGGTCATGGGCGGCGTCACCTACATTTCCTCGTCAGGCATCGCTGCCAAGGTCATCACCGACCTCGGCCGGCTTGGCAACCGCGAGACTCCGGTGGTGCTGTCCATCCTGGTGTTCGAGGACCTGGCCATGGCCGTGTACCTGCCCATCCTCACGGCCACGCTCGCCGGCGTGAGTTTCCTGGGCGGCCTCACCACGGTGGGAATCGCCCTGGCCGTGGTCAGCGTGGTCCTCATGGTGGCGCTGCGGCACGGGCACCATGTCTCCAAGGCAGTGCACAGCGAAAACTCCGAAGTCTTCCTGCTCAACGTCCTCGGGGCGGCCCTGCTGGTGGCGGGCGCAGCGTCCGCCATGCAGGTTTCTGCGGCGGTGGGGGCCTTCATGCTGGGCATCGCCATCTCAGGCTCCACCGCCCACAACGCCACCCGCATCCTTGAACCGCTGCGGGACCTGTTTGCGGCCATCTTCTTCGTGGCGTTCGGGCTCAACACGGACCCGTCATCCATACCGCCGGTCCTGGGGTGGGCCCTGGTCCTGGCCGTAGCCACCGCGGCAACCAAGATGATGACCGGGATCTGGGCGGCAAAACAGGCCGGGATTGCCAGGCCCGGCCGCTTCCGCGCCGGCGCCGCCCTGGTAGCCCGCGGCGAATTCTCCATCGTGATCGCCGGCCTGGCCGTAGCCTCGGGAGCGGTTCCGCATGAGCTCGCGGCGCTTGCCACCGCCTACGTGCTGCTGATGGCGGTGATGGGGCCGCTGGCCGCACGCTACGTGGAACCGCTGGCCAGGCCGTTCCTCCGGAGGCCGGCGGTCGCACCACAGCTCTAGGGCGCCCGCGGTCCGGTTGGCCCGTAGCCGGCTTCCGCTCCCTGCTAGATGCTGGTGCGGTGGAAGTTCAGGTGGCTTCGGCTGGCGGTGGGACCCCGCTGGCCCTGGTACCGGTTGCCGTACTCCCCCTGGCCGTACGGGTACTCCGCCGCCGAACTTAGCCGGAAGAAGCAGAGCTGGCCGATCTTCATGCCCGGCCACAGCTTGATGGGCAACGTGGCCATATTGGACAGTTCAAGGGTGACGTGGCCGGAAAAGCCGGGGTCGATGAAGCCTGCGGTGGAGTGCGTCAGCAGGCCCAGCCGGCCAAGGGACGACTTCCCTTCCAGGCGGGCCGCAATGTCATCGGGCAGCGTCACGGTCTCGTAAGTGGACCCCAGCACGAACTCGCCCGGGTGCAGGATAAAGGCTTCGTCCTGCTCCACTTCCACCAGGCGGGTCAGCTCGGGCTGCTCCTGTGCGGGGTCGATGTGCGCGTACTTGTGGTTGTCGAACAACCGGAAGAATTTGTCGATCCGGACATCCACGGACGACGGCTGGACCATCGCCGGATCGAACGGTTCCAGCAGGATCCGCTGGGAATCAATTTCGGCACGAATGTCGCGGTCAGAGATCAGCACCGTCCCAAATTACCGTATCGGTTATCCACACCCACACTTCCCCGTTGTTGCTGTGGCCTCCTGGGGCTAATGTTGCGAATGAAAGCCGCCGGAATGGTCTCCCGGATGGCGTAACAGAGCTGGGGATGTTGTGAATAAATTAGTGGCACCTTTTCTTGGCGTGCTCTGTGCATTGGCGCTGGTCTCTTCGTCCGCCACCGCACCTCCGGCGCCGATGCCCCTTAACCAGGCGGGAGCAGCGAGTATCTCGCTGGCAGCGCCTTTGGTGCGCGACGGCGGTGCGTCCAGTAAGGGCGACGGTTCCGCCGGGAGCCTCACCCCTGCCGTGGACCCGGATATCCGCGTAGCGTCACCACTTCCGGACGCCACCCCCGCGCCGGCAGCTCCAGCCGCGGGCACTGTCCAGGCCACAACCGAAGCAGCGCCACCGCAGGCAGCGGCTGCAGCATCCGCCGAGCCCGCTCCCCAGACGGTTTCCATCCCTCCACTCTGGGCACCGGACCAGGAACTGGCATCGCCGTCCACTTCACAAGCTGCAGCTCCCGAATCTGCTCCCGCGCGGATTTCCACGCAGGCCCTGGTCCCGGACAGCAATTCAGCAGCCATCCTTACAGTCTTTACCAAGATCAACGAGTACCGCGTAGCCAACGGCCTGAACAAGGTGAAGTACCACCCCACCGTGGCCGGGTTGTCGCAGGACTGGTCGGACAACATTGCCACCCGTGAAGTGATTGAGCACCGGGCCAGTTTCTGGACCGATTCCCGCGCCCTGAGCCCCAACAACGGCGCCGGCGAGATCATTGCCATCCGCACCGACCGGGACGCAGCCCAGCTGGTGGAGTGGTGGAAGGGGTCACCGGGCCACAACGCCATGCTCCTTGACCCGCGTTTCAATGTGATGGGCGCAGGGATCTCCTACACCAACTCCACCTACCAGATCTGGGGTGTGGTCAACTTCTTCGGGTACACCACGTTGCCCGCCGGCACGCTCGATTCCCCGGGCGGCGCGTCATCCGGTGGCGCCTTGCCGCCACCGCCGCCAAGCCTGTGCGATGCACCCGTCAAGCACATGCCGCCCACCCTCAACCTCGCCGCTGCGGCAATCACCGGCCCTGCCGACCTCGTGTCCGTCGACTCCGCCGGCCAGCTGCTCAACCGGGCGTCCACCGGGCCCCGCACCTATGCTGCAGCCAAGGTGATCGGCTCCGGCTTTGGCGGAGCCAAGGAAGTCTTCGTCACCGATTGGGACCGTGACGGCTCCTACGACGTCCTGACCCAGTGGGCCAGCGGCAACCTGACCCTGCACCGGGGCATCGCCGGCGGCGGGTTCCAGGCACCCATCACGCTCGGCGTCGGCGGATGGGACACCCTGACCCTGGCAGTGGGCGGCTGGTGCGCCAACAACCGGATGCCCCAGATCCTGGCCCTGGACGGGGGCGGAAACCTGTACCTTTACGGCAACAAGGGCACCGGCGATATTGCAGAGCGGGTCACGGTTGCCACTGGCCTCTACGCGTCCCGCCTGTCCATGGTGGACTACGACGGTGACGGCTTCCAGGACATCCTGGGGTTGAGGACCGACGGCACCGTGCAGCTCTACCGCGGGTGGGGCAGCACCGCGCTCCGTGCCGAAGCCCGTGCAACGGTCGCCACGGGCTGGACGGACGTCACGGGAATCCGCGCGCTGCGTGACGTCACCGGCCTGAACACCAGGGGCGTAGCGCTCCGACGGGCCAATGACACGGTGCAGTACTGGGACCTGAGCTCCGGAACTCTCGCGTCGCCGTCGAACATCCCCGGGCCCTGGACCGGGCAGCGGCTGGCGCAGTGATCCGAAGGGACTGACTCAGATGGCCGGCTGGAGTTCCAGCACGTTCTTCAGCCGGTCCAGCTGGGCCACATCGGACGTGACCCGGCGCTGGAGCATCCCGTTGAAGAAGGTCCACCTGCTGAGGAACCCGAACCGTCCCTCGCGTTTGGCCTCCATGGCGAACCGGACCCGGGTCCCGGCGTCCTCGGTACTGAGGTAGTAGCCGCCCCAGCGGGTCGCGGGGCCGGAGACGACGTGGAACTGTATTTCGGCGCCGGGCCGGACATTGGTGATCTCCAGCTCCGCGGGGATGCTCAGCCCGGAGCGTCCGGCAACCATCTTCCGGTACACCGCCCCCTTGGCTTCGGCCGGGCCCTGCACGAGCTTCACGCTGCGGACATCGCTCCGCCAGGCGGGAAGATTGGTTGCGTCGAGGAGGTATTGGTAGACGGCCATGGCGTCGCGTTCTATGAGGACCTCGTGCTCAGCGATTGCCATGAAGAAATTCCTGTGGTTGACGTCGGCTGCCGCAATAGCTGCCTCCCCCAAGCGGCCGCTACCCGGATCAGGTTAGCCACCGCCCAGCGCCCAAACCTAGCCGGCACCGCCGACGTTATTGAAGAGTTACTGGATGACGTCCCGGTTTGCAGGACACGGAACCGCTGCCGGCCAAGGTTGGCGGGGAGCCCACAGATCTGCGCTAAGCTAAGTTCTGCCCCGCGCGAGTGGCGGCACTGCGGCTGTAGCTCAATGGTAGAGCGCTAGCTTCCCAAGCTTGATACGCGGGTTCGATTCCCGTCAGCCGCTCCATTTCCTCCCGCCCGGCCAGGCGTCACCGCATGCGTTCTTACGCAGCCACCCGCCGTGCGATCCGCACCGGATGCCGCCGGTCCCGCCAGTCCACCTTGAGCTGCAGTGAGCCCTTCCGGGCCAGGATGGCGGCCACGGTAAGGGCCGCAAGTGCGGGCACGCCGCCGGAGACCAGCAGGGCCGCATGCGGATCCGCGTGTTCAGCGATCCAGCCGAGCATGGGTCCACCCAGGGCCTGGCCGCCGATCAGCACCATGATGTACAGGCTCATCACCCGCCCCCGGATCCCCATGTTGGAGCTGACCTGCACCAGCTGGTTTGACCCGGTGAGGAACATGAGGCACCAGAAGCCGGACAGCACCATCACCGCCCCGAACCACACCAGGGACGGGGCGAGGACTGCCAGGCAGAGCATCAGGCCATACATCCCGGCGCAGAACACCACTGACCGCAGGCGCAGCTGCCGGCGGCGGGTGGACGCAACCGCGCCGGACAGGGCACCGAGGGCCACCAGGGCGTTGAGGAGCCCGTACCCGCCGGCGCCTACCTTGAATACGTGGTCCGCGAAGGCTGCCAGAAGCACCGGCAGGCTCATGGCAAAGACAGAGATGAAGCCGGCCATCAGCCACGGCCAATAGATGGTGGGCTTGCTCAACGCATAGCGCAGCCCCTCCCGGAGCATTCCCTTGGTCTTGGGGGCAGGCGCGTTGACGTAGAGCTGGTCCTTGCGCAGGATCAGGAGCATCGCAACTGTCGAGCAGCAGGCTGCGGCGTTGGCCGCGAAGGCCCAGCCGGCACCTACCGCAGTCAGGAGCAGCCCGGCGATGGCGGGACCAATCAGGCCGCCCAGCTGGAACGTCGTCGAGTTGACGCTGATGGCGTTCCGCAAGTATTTCGGGCCGACGAGTTCATTGACGAACACCTGGCGTGCGGGCTGGTCGAGGACCGTCACCAGGCCCAGGACCAGGGCGATGGCGTAGACATGCCACACCATGATGACGCCGGTGAGGGCAAGCGTTGCCAGCGTTGCAGCCAGGAGGGCAGCCATGCTCTGGCAAAGGATGAGGATTTTCCGCTTGGCGAACCTGTCGGCCACCATGCCGCCCCACGGCCCCAGCAGCAGGGAGGGCAGGAACTGCAGCGCCACGGTCACACCGACGGCCGTCACGGAGCCCGAAAGCTGCAGCACCAGCCAGTCCTGGGCAATCCGCTGCATCCAGATGGCAATAACGGCGATGAAGTGGCCGGCAGCGAAGATCCGGAAGTTGGGCACCGTCAGCGAGATGAAGGTGTGCTTCCAGGGGAGCCGCTCCGCGACGACGGGAAGCGGCTGGGTCTGGTTGTCGGGCGGCGCTGAGCCCGCCGCGTCGATGACTGGCTGGGAGACGGAAGCCGACGAAGGCGGAGGCGGTGCCACAGGAGTGTCCTCAAAATTGCGGGCGGTCTGGGATGTCCTTAACGCTAGGCTGGCCCAGCCGATTATGGAGAGGTATGGTCCCTATAACTCGCATTGCAAAACGCAATAGGTTGGCAGTCGGAAGGACACCGGAGTCCCACATGTTTGAACCAGCACAGCTGCGCTCTTTCCTGGCAGTCGCGGACACGTTGAGCTTTACCAAGGCCGCTGAACGCCTGGGGCTGGCCCAGCCCACCATCAGCCAGCACATCCGCAAACTCGAAGCCGCGGCCAAGCGCAGCCTGATCACCAGGGACACCCGCGACGTCAGGCTCACCGACAATGGCGATGCGATGGCCGGTTTTGCCCGCAACATCCTGTCCGCGCACGACGCCGCCGCCCGCTATTTCTCCGGCTCGGCCATGCGCGGACGGCTCAGGTTCGGCACGGCGGACGACCTCGCCATCACCGGGCTGCCCCGGATCCTGCGGGAGTTCCGGCAGATCTATCCGCAGATCAACCTGGAACTGACGGTGGGCCAAAGCGACCAACTGTACCGGAAGCTCAACGCCGGGCAACTGGACCTGGTCTTCGTGAAATGGGTGGCCGGCGCAAAGGACGGCACCGTGGTCCAGCACGATTCGTTTTCCTGGGTGGGACTGGAACAGACCGTCATGGAACCGGGAACCCCCGTGCCCCTGATCGCTTACCCGTCCCCCAGCCTCAGCCGGAAACTGGCCATTGATGCGCTGGAGGCCCACGGCAGGACCTGGCGGATCACCTGCACCACCCGGCAGATCAGCGGGGTGCTGGCGGCGGTCAGGGCGGGCATCGGGGTAGCCGTCATGCCGACCTCGCTGGTGCCCGAAGACCTGAAAATCATCACCCGGCGCTTCGACCTTCCCGCCGTGGGGGACGTGGATTTCACCCTGATCCGCAACCCGTTGGCCAACACCGAGGTGATTGACGCCCTCACCCAGTCGATTGTCGGAAGGACCATTAACCGCCAAACTTAACTCTCCTGCGGCGCGATTTCCAGCATTTAGGGGAGTTAGGGGGGCCGTGTCCATTGATAGGGGAAGTGGCATCACCTATGCTGGTTTTCCAAGGTCAAGCAGCAGGCCGGTTCACCGAAACAAGCGCGTATCCGCACGCCGGAAACCACCGCTTGGGACAGGCAGCCAATGACGACAGCCAGGAACATCCACCCAGGTTCTGCGCACGCACGCCCGTACTCCACCGCACGGCCGTCCACCCGCCAGAACACCCTCGGAACCGGACACGCCTCCGTGGATTCCGGATACGTGGGGAAACCCACTTGTGATAAGTGCCGTACGGACGAGTTCGTTTACCTTGAGTCGTACATTCCGCCCACCTACCGGCGCGACGGAACGGTGTCCACCCTTGGCGAGGTGGCCTACACCTGCACCCGCTGTGAGGATTTCTCGGCCCACAGCGTTCCAGTCACCTGGACCCCGCCCGGCTGGTACCTGGGCTAGCAGCTACCAAAAGGTCCGGTGGTCGGGCTGGTTTCCACCAGCCCGACCACCGGACCTTCGTTTGCCCTGAAAGTTAGATCAGCGCGTCCGACAGATGGTTCGGGGTGCCGAACCGGTGCGCGGTGATGCTGACGGCCTGCTCATGCAGGAACGGCAGCAGTTCCACGCGGCCTGCCTCCGTGACGGGGTGGGCGTAGATGGCCAGGTCGGGCCGCCCGCCGGTGGCTTCGGCGAGCGCGGAGGCGTCGCCGCCAATCAAGCGGATGCGGGCCCCGGACAACTTGCCCGCTGCGGCGAGGTGTCCCGCGGAAGCCAGCCAGCCGGCGTCGGACTCCATGGTCACGTCGATGTCCTGTGCGGTGAGCACGGAGCGCAGCTGGGCGGGAAGTTCGACGGCGGTAGACACCGTTACTGCCGACCCCGCCAGCACACCGGCCGCCACAGTCCGGACCAGGTGGGCGAGCGGCGCGCCTTCGGAGAGGCGGACGGTGACCGGCAGGCTGCGGTAGCGGAAGATGTTGCGCTCCGCGCTCAGCCCGGAGACGTCCTTGGCGGTGCCGAACTCCGAAGCCCACGCCTCGGCGTCGGACGCCAGGGCCCGCTGGACCGACTCAAGTTCCGCCGGCTGCAGGGCAGGGCCGGCGGCGTTGAGGATACGGCGCACGCCGGGGTTCGTGATGTCGGCCTTGGCGGATGCCTCCGCGGGCAGCCAGTCTCCCAGGCCGGCCAGGTAGTTGGGGCCACCGGCCTTGGTGCCGGCGCCGACGGCGGACTTCTTCCAGCCGCCGAACGGCTGGCGCTGGACGATGGCGCCGGTGATGCCGCGGTTGATGTAGAGGTTGCCGGCCTGGATGGTGTCCAGCCAGATGCCCAGTTCCTCGGAGTTGAGGGAGTGCAGGCCGGCTGTGAGGCCGTACTCGATCTGGTTCTGGATGGCGATGGCCTCTTCCAGGGTGTCGGCGGTCATCACGCCCAGGACCGGGCCGAAGAACTCGGTCAAGTGGAAGTAGGATCCGCGCTTGACCCCGTAGCGCACGCCCGGGCTCCACAGCCGGCCGGTGTCGTCCAGCTTCTTCGGTTCAACGGCCCAGTTCTCGCCTTCTCCGAGCGTGGTCAGGGCGTTGAGGAGCTTGCCGTTGGCGGGCTCGATGATCGGCCCCATCTGGCTGGTGGGATCCTCCGGGTAGCCCACCTTCAGCGAGGTGACGGCGTCAACCAGCTGGTTGTGGAACCGCTTCGATTTGGCCACGGAACCGACCAGGATCACCAGCGAGGCGGCGGAGCACTTCTGGCCGGCGTGGCCGAACGCGGAGTAGGCCACGTCCTTGGCTGCGAGGTCCAGGTCGGCGCTGGGGGTGACGATGATGGCGTTCTTGCCGCTGGTCTCGGCCAGCAGCGGCAAGTCCTTGCGGAAGGAGCGGAACAGCTCGGCGGTTTCGTAGCCGCCGGTGAGGATCACCCGGTCCACGGCAGGGTGGGAGATGAGCTGCGTACCGAGCTCCCGCTCCCCCAGCTGCACCATGGTCAGCACGCCCTTCGGGACGCCTGCTTCCCACAGTGCTTCCACCATGACAGCGCCGCTGCGGGCGGCCTGCTTGGCGGGCTTGATGACGACGGCGGAGCCGGCGGCGAGTGCCGCAAGGGTGGACCCTGCCGGGATGGCGACCGGGAAGTTCCAGGGCGGGGTGACGACGGTGAGCTTGGCTGGGACGAACGTGGCGCCGTCGACCGTGTCCAGCTTGCGCGCCGACTCGGCGTAGTAGTGCGCGAAGTCCACGGCCTCGCTGACCTCGGGGTCGCCCTGGTCGATGGTCTTGCCCGTCTCGCTGGCCATGACCTCGAGCAGGTCGGCCCGGCGGGATTCCAGGATCTCCCCGGCCCGGTGCAGGATTTCCGCGCGTTCGTTGCCGGAGAGTTCGCCCCAGGCCTTGCCCTTGTCCACGGCGTTGGTGATGGCGGAGTCCAGCGTTTCCTCGTCATTGATGAACGCGGCCTTCACCGAGGCGTTGCCCAGCGTCGAGGACGGGACGCGCCCAAGAATTGCCCGGCCCCAGGTGCGGTTGGCAGGCAGCGCAGGGTCGGTGTCCGGGGTGTTCCGGAACCCGGTGTGCGGCATGGCCTCCGGCGGAAGGTTCCGGTCCTGGCGTCGGTTGGGCAGCGGGACGGTGTTGTCCAGCGCCTCCAGCGAGGAGAGGAAGCGCTGCTTTTCGCGCTCGAACAGGCCCTCGTTTTCGCTGAGCTCGAAGACTGCCGACATGAAGTTTTCCTGGCTTGCGCCCTCTTCCAGGCGGCGGATCAGGTAGGCGATGGCGACGTCGAACTCGGACGGGTGCACCACGGGGGTGTAAAGCAGCAGGGAGCCGACGTCCTTCTTGACGGCCTCGGCCTGGCCCTGTGCCATGCCCAGCAGCATCTCGAACTCGACGCCGGATTCCACGCCGCGCTGCTTGGCCAGGAGCCAGGCGAAGGCGATGTCGAACAGGTTGTGGCCGGCGACGCCGATGCGGATGTTCTTGATGCGTTCGGGGTGCAGCGCGTAGTTGATGACGCTCTTGTAGCTGGTGTCCGAGTCCTGCTTCGAACCCCAGGTGGCCAGCGGCCAGTCGTGCAGCGAGGCTTCCACCTGCTCCATGGGCAGGTTGGCGCCCTTGACCACGCGGACCTTGATGCCGGCGCCGCCGTTGGCGCGGCGTTCGGCGGCCCAGTCCTGCAGCCGGATCATGGCGGACAGGGCGTCCGGGAGGTAGGCCTGGAGCACGATGCCGGCCTCGAGGTCCTGGAACTCGGGCTTGTCCAGGATCCGGGTGAAGACCGCGATGGTCATGTCCAGGTCCTTGTACTCCTCCATGTCCAGGTTGATGAACTTGTTCTTCTGCCCGGTGCCGGAGTAGGAGGCGGCGCGCTGGAAGAGCGGGGTGAGCTTTTCGACGACGTGTTCCACGGCCTCGTCGAAGGCCCAGGCGGAGTGCGGGGCCACGGTGGAGGAGACCTTGATGGAGACGTAGTCGACGTCGGGGCGGGCCAGCAGCGTGTGCGTGCCTTCGAGGCGCCGGGAGGCTTCATGCTCTCCGAGGACGGCCTCGCCCAGGAGGTTGACGTTGAGCTTGATGCCGTCCTTCTTGATCTTGGCGATGGCCGGGCCCAGCTTGGCGTCGGTGGCATCCACGATCAGGTGGCCCACCATCTCACGCAGGACCTTGCGGGCGATGGGGATGACAACCTGCGGCATCACGGGGGCCATCGTGCCGCCCAGTGCCACGGCGCTGCGCATGTACCAGGGCAGGAATGCCGGAACCTTGGGGGCCAGCTTCGCGAGGTTGCGGGCGGCGACGTTCAGGTCCTCGGGACGGACCACGCCGTCCACGAATCCGACCGTGAAGTCCAGGCCGTTGGGGTCCTTCAGGACGCCGGCCAGCTGCTCGGCTGAGGCGTCCACCGGTACCTTGGCGGCCTCGGTGAGCCAGCGCCGGACCAAGGCGACCGCTTCATTGGCGAGCGCCTTTGCCTGGGGGACGTCGACGTCGACGGTCTGCGGGGTGGCCGCCTTGACGACTGCCGGTTCCATTGCAACGTGGGTCATTGTGTTCCCGATCTTTCTGGTGTTCTGGGAGGTCTTTCCACCAGTATGAGCCTCAATTCACATAAGATAAAGCAATCTTTTCTGAGCAATACAGGTTAGTAAAACCAATGCTTTATTCACCTCCCAACGCCCCCTCACCTGATGCCCCCAAACCGCCAACGCCCCATCACCTTCCTCCCCGAAACCACCAACGCCCCATCACCTGATGCAGCAAATTCGGGAACCCGTCAGCAGTACGTAAAAAGCACCAAAACCCTCCCCCACGAACGTGGGAGAGGGCTTGGCAGGACGCCTCTTTATCTGATGTCGCGTATGGGAAAAACGCGCTGTAGATGATGGGGCGCTGGGGGAAAACGGGCAGAAGGTGATGGCGCGTCCGGGGAGAGGTTACGGGAGCGGGCGGTGCAGCTCTGCGAGTTCCTCGTGGCGGGGGCTGTTGGGGTTCATCAGCGAGTGCTTGCGGCCGTAGCCGAAGTAGATGACCAGACCGATGATCAGCCAGACCACGAAGCGCAGCCAGGTTTCCCAGTGCAGCTGGAGCATCAGGAAGGCCGAGGCCAGGACGCCGAAGGCAGGGACCACGGGCATCAGGGGCAGGCGGAACGAACGCGGGGCGTCCGGCCGCTTGTAGCGGAAGATGATCACGGACAGGCAGACGACGACGAACGCGGCCAGGATGCCGATGTTGGTGAGGTCTGCAACGGCCTTGATGGGGAAGACACCGGCCAGGAAGGCCGAGGCGATGCCGCCGATCCAGGTGACGCGCTGCGGGGTGCCGTGCCGGTCGGTCTTGGCGAACCAGCCGGGGAGCAGGCCGTCGCGGCTCATGGAGAACCACACGCGGGTCACACCGAGCAGGAAGGTGAGCATCACGGTGAGGATGGACAGGACCGCGAACACCGAAATGATCGTGGCGATGACGGGCAGGCCCACCGAGGTGAAGGCCGAGGCGAAGCCTGCCTTCGGGTCGATGTCCTTGTAGTTCTGCATGCCGGTCAGGACCAGGGTGGCGGCCACGTAGAGCAGCATGGCGATGATGAGTGAGAGCACGATGGCCTTGGGCATGTGCTTCTTGCCGTCCTTGGCTTCCTCGGCGGCGGTGCTCATGGCGTCGTACCCGAAGACTGCGAAGAACACGGTGGCGGAGCCGGCCACCACGGGGCCGAAGCCGCTGGGCATGAACGGGTTGTAGTTGTTGGTGTCGATGTAGAACACGCCCAGGCCAATGATGAAGAGGATCAGGACGACCTTGATCGCCACCGCCACGAGCTCGAACCGCCCGAATGCCTTGGTGCCGCGGGACAGGATCCAGGTCACCAGGAGGCAGACCAGGATGGCGGGGACGTTGATGATCCCGCCCTTGCCCTCGTCTGCGGTGGAGGTCATCCAGACCGGCAAATGGATGCCGATGCCGGACAGGAAGGCGTCAAGGTAGCCGGAGATGCCGATGGCCACCACGGCCACAATGGCGATGTATTCCAGCAGCAGGTCCCAACCGATGAACCAGCCGATCACCTCGCCGAGGGCCACGTAGCCGTAGGTGTACGCCGAGCCTGCGCGCGGGATCATGCCGGCGAACTCCGCGTAGGAAAGGGCGGCCGCCGCGGATGCGAGCCCTGCAATCAGGAAGGAAATCAGGACCGCAGGCCCCACCCCGGGTGAACTTTCGCTGCCGGCGGCCACCAGTCCCGCGAGGGAGAAGATGCCGACGCCGATAATCCCGCCAACGCCAATGGCGGTGAGCTGCCACAGCCCGAGGGACTTGAATAGTCCGCTGTGCTTGCTCTCTTCTTCGATGTCATCGATGGGCTTTCGCCGCATGATCGATTGGCTCAAATCTTTGCTGCTCATCAGGAACTCCTGGTTGGGGTGCGACCCCGCCGCGGCACGCCAAGAAACCTGGCTGTGACGGGGGTAACTCGGTTTCAACAGTATGCGTGTGCAATTGCGTTAGATAAAGTGGTTACTTCTAACCTATATTCGTTAGTTTCAGTTAGGAATTCACCATGCTTGATGTGCGCAGGCTGCGGCTGCTCCGCGAATTAAGCATCCGCGGGACGCTCGCGGAGGTGGCGGAGGCACTGCAGTACAGCCCGTCGTCGGTATCGCAGCAGTTGGCCCTCCTGGAGAAGGAAGTGGGCGTCGAGCTGCTCCGGAAGACGGGCCGGCGGGTGCAGCTGACGCCCCAGGCGGAGGTGCTGGTGGCGCACACGGCGCAGCTGCTGGAAACCATGGAACAGGCGGAGGCCGATCTGGCTGCCTCCCTCACTACAGTGACCGGGACCGTGAAGATCGCGGTATTCCAGTCCGCCGCCCTGGCCCTGATGCCGGACACCCTGACCAGGATGGCCACGAAGTACCCCGAGGTACGGATCGAAATGATCCAGCGGGAGCCTGAGACGGCACTGCATGAAACCTGGGCGCGCGACTTCGACCTGGTGATCGCGGAGCAGTATCCCGGGCATGCGGCCCCACGCTACCCAGAACTGGACAAGGTGAAGCTGACCACCGACGCAATCCGGCTGGCCGTTCCGCCCGCGTCCGGCGGCGGGGCTGCCATCCGTTCCCTGGAGGACACAGCAGACCTGGCCTGGGTCATGGAGCCGCGGGGTGCCGCATCGCGCCATTGGGCAGAGCAGGCGTGCCGGAGCGCGGGCTTCGAGCCCGACGTCCGCTTTGAAACCGCCGACCTGCAGGCCCAGGCCCGCCTGATCGAGTCCGGCAACGCGGTGGCATTGATGCCGGACCTGGTGTGGACCGGCCGCGGCACCACGGCCCAGCTTCTGGAGCTCCCCGGCAAGCCGCACCGCACCATCTTCACCTCGGTGCGCCGCTCCAGCACGCAGCGCCCGGCCATCCTGGCAGCGAGGGAGACCCTGGCAGCGGCTGCCGCGGCGGTGGCAACGGACGACGCCGGGTGACCGGTCGCCGTCGTCCGCGTCCTTCCGTGCGCAGCAAGGCCGCCCGTCGCTGCGCAGGTGCGTCCCCTGCGGATTGAGAACCCGCGTCACTGCGCAGGCGCGTCCGGCGCTTATGTTTCGTGCGTCACTGCAGGTAAAGGGCCGCAGGTCTAGACTGGACCCGTTATGAATCGAACAATGTTCAAGTCCAAAATCCACCGGGCCACCGTCACGCACGCCGACCTGCACTACGTTGGCTCGGTCACCGTCGACCTTGACCTGCTCGAAGCTGCCGACATCCTGCCCGGCGAGCTGGTGTCCATTGTGGATGTCACCAACGGCGCGCGGCTTGAAACCTATACGATCGCCGGCGAGCGCGGTTCCGGCGTCATCGGCATTAACGGTGCAGCGGCGCACCTGATGCACGAGAACGACATCGTCATCCTCATTACCTACGCGGAAATGACCACCGAAGAGGCCAGGGCCTACGAGCCCAAGGTGGTCCACGTGGACCAGGACAACCGCATTATCCAGCTCGGCAACGACCCTGCCGAAGGCCTTACCCCAGGCATGATGCGCCCCCCTTTCGCCCTGAATAACGCCACCCTGTAACCGGAGCGTGTGTCCCGGTCCGCGCCTCCGCCGCGCCCGCAAGGCTGATCCTTGCTAGGGGTGCTGGCAGGATTCTTCGTGGTCTGGACCATCATCCTGGTGGGATGGTTCGTGGGCAGGCAGCGGATCCTCGGCGACAACGCCCGGCCTGTCCTGAGCGGCCTGACCTTCTTCGTGGCCAGCCCGGCGCTCCTTTTTGAAACCCTGAGCAAGGCCCGGCTGCAGGAAGTCTTTGCCGAACCGCTGCTGGTCACGGCCGTGGCCGCCATCGCCACCGCCGCCATCTACTTCACGCTGGCCAAGTTCTGGCTGAAGCGCGCGCTCCCGGAATCGTTGATGTCCGCCATGTCCGCGTCGCTCGCCAATTCGGCGAACTTAGGTATTCCCATTGCGGTATATGTCCTGGGTGATGCCAGCTACGTCGCGCCGCTGCTGATCTTCCAGCTGGCCTTCTTCACCCCCACGTTCCTGATGATCCTGGATTCCAGCACCAGTACGCACCGCACCACTGTCTTGGGCTTCTTCCTGATGATCCTGCGCAACCCCATGATCGTGGGGTCCGGGCTGGGACTGCTGGTGGCGGGCACGGGGTTCCAGGTGCCTGCGCTGGTCATGGAGCCGATCCACCTGATCGGCGGGGCGGCGATTCCGGCCATGTTGATGGCGTTCGGGATGAGCCTGAACGGCACCCGGCCGCTGCAGGCCTCTGCCGGCCGGCGCGTGGACACGCTGCTGGCCAGCGGCTTCAAGCTCGCTGTCCAGCCGGCCCTGGCCTACGTTTTCGCCCGCTTCGTACTGGGAATGGATGGGCACGCACTGTTTGCGGTGGTGGTGACGTCTTCCCTGCCCACCGCACAAAATGTGTTCGTGGCCGCGAGCCGGTACCAGACCGGGCTGACCGTGGCCAAGGACACCGTGCTGATCACCACCGTGGTGGCAGTGCCGGCGATGATCGGCGTGGCGCTGCTTCTGGCGTGAGCACTGGCCAAGGATCGCAACTGCAGCTTGGAGGGCTGATGAATACTGTGCTGGATACCGTAGTGATCGGCGGTGGCGCAATGGGCTCGGCCGCCGCGTGGGCGCTGTCCCGCCGCGGCCGGCAGGTAACGCTGGTGGAGCAGTTCGGCCCCGGGCACAAGATCGGCGCGTCCCACGGCGCCACCCGCAACCTGAACCCGGGCTACTACCAGCCGGACTACGTGGAAATGCTGGCCGAGGGGCTGGCCCTGTGGGACGAGCTGGAGCAGGAAAGCGGCGTACAGCTGCTGGCGCGCACCGGCGTGGTCACCCACGGCCCGGGCGGCGACCTCCCTAACGTTGCCGCAGCCCTCACCGACGCCGGCATCCGCGCCGAGTTCCTGTCGCCCGGCGAGGCAGGCGAGCGCTGGCGCGGCATCCGGTTCGACCAGCAGGTCCTGCATATGCCCGACGGCGGCCAGCTCAACCCGGAGGCCGCGCTGCCCGCCTTCCAGCGGCTGGCCACCGCCCGCGGCGCCGAGATCAGGCACCACACCAAGGTGGTGGACTTCCAGGTGTTCGACGACGGCGTGCGGCTGACGCTCGAATCGGCTGCGGGCACGGAGGTGGTCACCGCAGCCCAGGCCGTGGTGACGGCCGGCGCCTGGACCGAGAAGCTGCTGGCCCGGATCGCAGGCACGGATTCGGCTGGCAAGAACGAGGCCTTCCGGATCCCGAAGCTCAGGGTCACCCAGGAGCAGCCGGCGCATTTCCGGATCACGGACAGCGGCGCGGTGTGGCCCGGCTTCAACCACTACCCGGGCCCCGATTACCAGGGCTGGTACTCCCCCGTCTACGGGATGCACACCCCCGGCGAAGGCATCAAGGCCGGCTGGCACGGGGTGGGTCCGGTGGTGGACCCGGACCGCCGCGATTTCCTGCCGGAACCGAAGCAGCTCGCAGCCCTGCAGGACTACGCACGGCAGTGGCTGCCCGGCGTCGACCCTGACTCCTTCGAGGCCATCAGCTGCACGTACACCACCACACCGGACGAGGACTTTATCCTGGACCGCATCGGGCCCGTGGTGATCGGCGCGGGCTTCTCCGGCCACGGCTTCAAGTTCACGCCGGTGGTGGGGCGGATCCTGGCTGACCTCGCCACCGGGATCCGGCCCGCGCCGTCGATCTTCCGGGCGTCCCGCTAGCGGCACCGCCGCCAACAGGGCGGCTGGCAGCGCCGCCTGCCATCAGCCCTGGCTCGGGCTGCCGTCCGCGTTGGTGGGCACCGGCTCCGCAGCTGACTGGCCGCTGTCTCCGGCCTTCACCGCAGGCATGGCCAGCACCGCTGCCACCGTGAGCAGCCCGGCCACGAGCGCGGCCAGGAACACGGCCCCGGAAGCGCTGATGACCGTGGCGGGATCGGCGTCGCCACCGCTGCTGCCGCCGTAGATGGAGTTGGCCACGGCACCGAACACGGCCACGCCCAGGGCGCTGCCGATGGAGCGGGCGAACATGTTGGTGCTGGTCACCACGCCGCGTTCATGCCAGGGAACGCTGGACTGGGCAGAAATCAGGGTAGGAGTGGCCAGCAGGCCCAGGCCAAGCCCGACGACGAAGCAGCTGGCCGCGATCAGGGCAACGTTGGGAGACGAGGCCGTCAGTGAAAGGATCAGCAGCCCGGCCACCGCGATGGCTATGCCGATCAGGGCGGTGGACTTGAAGCCGATCCGCAGGTAGAACTTCCCGGCCTGCGAGGCGCTGAGCGGCCAGCCGAGGGTCAGGGCTGCGAGCGCCAGGCCGGCGACCAGCGGCGAGGAGGAAAGGGCGCCTTCCAGGAAGGTGGGCACGTAGGAGGTCAGTCCGATCATCACCGCGCCAACGCCGAAGGACACCAGGGCGGTGGTGGCCAGCAGGCGGCGGGACACCACCCAGGCCGGGAGGATGGGCTCCGCTGCCCGCCGCTCCACCAGGAGGAACGCAACCAGCAGCACGGCCCCGACAGCAAACACGCCGATGCTGATGGAGGAGTTCCAGGCCCACGCCTGGCCGCCTTGCAGGGCGCCGAGGATGAGCAGGCCGAGCGATCCGGCCAGAAGGACGGCGCCGCCGTAGTCCACCTTGTGTGTGGCCCGTTCCACGTTTTCGTGAAGGGTGCGGACCAGCATCCACCCGGCCAGCAGGCAGAGCGGCACGTTGACCAGGAAGATCCCGCGCCAGATGCCCAGCGCGGAGAAGACCCCGCCCAGGCTGGGGCCCACTACAGAGGAGATGGCCCAGACGCTGGCCAGGTAGCCCTGGACCTTGGCGCGTTCCTGCAGGGTATAGATGTCACCGGCGATGGTGACGGCGACCGGCAGTACCGCGCCGGCGCCGAGCCCCTGCAGGGCCCGGAAGGCGATCAGCGAGGGCATGCTCCAGGCGACGCCGCAGAGCACCGAGCCGAGGAGGAACAGGCCAATCCCGATCAGGATGATGGGCTTGCGCCCTGCCATGTCGGAGAGCTTGCCGTAGATGGGCACGGACACCGCCTGTGCCAGCAGGTACGCGGAGAAGAGCCAGGGGAAGGACGCGAAGCCGCCCACGTCGCGGACAATCGACGGTACCGCCGTCGCCACGATGGTGGAATCGATGGCCACGAGTCCCGTGGACAGCATCAGGGCGATGAGGATGGGACCGCGGTCGGAGCGGAACCCTACGCCGTCTTTTGCGTCGGTCATCCTAGACCGCCACCAAACCTGCGGACTGCGCCAGCAGCTCAACGGACCGCAGCCGCTCCTGGGTGCCGGGGCTCTGGTGCGCCACGATGAGTTCGTCAGCGTCGGCGTGCTTGCCGAAGCTGTCCAGGTAGTCGATCACGACGTCGGGTGTCCCCACTGCGGAGTAGGTCATCATTTGTGCCATGTGCCGGCCCTGGGGTGAGTCGAGGATCATGTCCGCCTCGTCGTCGGTGAATTCGCGGGTGCCGCCGCCGAAGAACAGGGAGACGCGCGCCCGCTTGGTGGCCTGGAACATGGCCTGCGCTTCGGAAGCGGAATCGGCTGCGATCACGTTGACGCCGGCGATCACGTGGGGGGCATCCAGCTGCGCGGACGGCTTGAACTCGCTCCGGTAGATGGCCACGGCGTCCTGCAGGGCAGCGGGGGCAAAGTGCGAGGCGAAGGCGTAGGGCAGGCCCAACTGGGCGGCCAGCCGGGCGCCGAACAGGGACGAGCCCAGAATGTAGAGCGGAACGTTGGTCCCCTTGCCGGGGGTGGCCTCCACGCCCTGGATGCGGGTGGGTCCGGTCAGGTATCCCTGCAGTTCCAGGACGTCCTGCGGGAAGCTGTCCGCGGACATGGGGTCGCGGCGCAGGGCGCGCATGGTGTTCTGGTCACTGCCCGGGGCCCGGCCCAGGCCCAGGTCGATCCGGCCCGGGTGCAGGGTTTCCAGGGTGCCGAACTGTTCGGCGATGGTCAGCGGGGAGTGGTTGGGCAGCATGATGCCGCCGGCGCCCAGCCGGATGCTTTCGGTGTGCGCCGCCACGTGGGCGATCAGCACGCTGGTGGCGGAGGAGGCGATGGAGGACATGTTGTGGTGCTCGGCGTACCAGACGCGCCGGTAGCCCAGCTTCTCGGCGCTTTGCGCCATGGCCACGCTGCCCGCCAGGCTCTCCGCCGCCGTCTGGCCTTTGCCGATGGTTGCCAGGTCAAGAATGGAGAGGGGAAGAGTCACGTCGGTTGCGGCCTTTCAGGAACGTTTCGTAAGAAGTCGCCGGCCGGATCGCGGCGGGCACTTGATGCATAACCACCGCGGGGCCCGGGTTATTTCGTCTTTGCCGGAATACTCAGCACACTGATGATGTTGCCGCCCCTATGAGCCATGATTCAACGAACCAGCTGGAACTGTCCGCAACCATCGACCTCAAGGACCTGGGAACCGTGCACCGGCTCGGTTTTGGTGCCATGCGCATCGTGGGTGACGGTGTCTGGGGTCAGCCCGCAGACCGCCGCGCGGCCGTGGCCGTGGTGCGCCGCGCCGTCGAACTCGGCGTCGACTTCATCGACACCGCAGATTCCTATGGCCCCAACATCAGCGAGGAAATCATCGCCGAGGCGCTGCACCCGTACAAGGAGGGCCTGAAGATCGCCACCAAGGTGGGCTTCACCCGCACAGGGCCCAACAAGTGGGTTCCCGTTGGCCGGCCGGAATACCTCCGCCAGCAGACGGAGCTGAGCCTGCGCAAGCTGAAGGTGGACACCCTGGACCTGCTGCAGCTGCACCGGATCGATCCCAAGGTGGACGCCGAGGAGCAGTTCGGCGTGCTGCGCGAGCTCCAGGACGAAGGCAAGGTCCGCGCCCTGGGCCTGTCCCAAGTGAGCGTCGAGGAGCTGGAGGCGGCCGGGAAGCACTTCACGGTGTCCACGGTCCAGAACCGCTACAACCTGACCGACCGCAGCTCGGAGGACGTGCTCCGTTACTCCGAAGAGAACGGCATCGGCTTTATCCCCTGGGCGCCGATTTCCGCCGGCGAGCTCGCGCAGCCGGGCGGCCCGCTGGATGAGGCCGCCAAGCGCCTGGGCGCCACTACCTCACAGGTGGCCCTGGCCTGGCTGCTGCGCCGCTCCCCCGTGATGATGCCCATCCCCGGCACCGGCTCCGTGCAGCACCTCGAAGAGAACATGGCCGCCGCCAACATCACGCTCGACGACGACACGTACGCTGAACTGGAAGCAGCAGGAAAGTAGCAAGCGGCTTCCAGCCACTCACGTCAGCAAAGACAGGAGAAACACCATGGCAAACATTTTGATGGTCGTATCGGCTGCAGATTCCCTCACCATGAAGGACGGCAGCGAACACCCCACCGGCTATTGGGCTGAGGAACTGGTGGTATCCCACCAGACCCTGACCGACGCCGGCAACACGGTCCACATCGCCACCCCCGGTGGCAGGAAGCCCACCGTAGACCAGGTAAGCCTGGCTCCCGAGTCGGCGGGCGGCGAGGAACGCGCCCAGGGCTTCCGCGACTACATCGCAAAGATCGACGGCGAGCTGGCGCACCCGCTGGTCCTCGCCGACGTCGACATTAACTCCTACGACGCCGTGGTGATGCCCGGCGGCCACGGCCCCATGGCGGACCTGTACAAGGACACCGACCTGGGCCGCATCCTGGTGGCTGCCAACAAGGCCGGCAAGGTCATCGCCCCGTTCTGCCACGGTCCCGCCGGGCTGCTGAGCGCAACGGACGACGACGGCACGTTCACTTTCAAGGGCCGGCGCCTCACGGTCTTCACCAACGAGGAGGAACTCGGCGGCGGCACCGGCGAGAACACCCCATGGCTGGTGGAGGACGCCCTCAAGGAGAAGGGCGCCGTGATTGAAAACGGTGCGGCCTGGTCCTCCAACGTGGTGCGCGACGGCAACCTCATCACCGGGCAGAACCCGCAGTCCAGCGAGGACGTGGCAAAGGAAGTCCTCGCGGCACTGTCGTAACCAGCCGGCATTGACGCACTAAAAGAGGGGGCCAGTCCGCGATGGACTGGTCCCCTCCTTGCGGCGCACGTCGTTGGGCGCCGCACTTCATGCCTCCTGGATCATCCGGCGCAGCCCCCGTTCCCGATGCTCGGGTCGATGGCCGTTATCTGCTTTTGCAGGTCTGCAAGCTGGGTCTGGAGGCCGGTTACGACCAGCTTCTGCGCATCAACCGCGTCTTTATTGGTCTTCTTCGTGGCCTGAAGGTCGCGGAGTTTTGCCTGGGCGGCGGTAAGCTGCGTGTCCACCGTATTGAGCTGGCTCTGCAAGGTCTTCAGTTTCGCTTCCGTGGCGTTGATGTCGTCGTTGAGCTGGTTGAGCTCGTCCAGCAGCGGCGCCACCCTGCCCTGCAGGGAAAGGACGTTGGCTTCAGCCGCAGAGATTTGGTCATTGAGGTCCGTAATCCGGGCAACCAGGTCGCTGCCGATCTGGTTTAGCGAGGCGATCTCACCGGTCTTCGTGGCAACGGCACTGTTCGCGGTATCAAGGGTGGCCTGGAGTCCGCTGATCTGGCTCTGCAGCGCGGAAAGCTCTGCGTTCTTGTCGTCTACTGCTTTCTTGGCTGCGGCCAGCGCATCGTTTGCCTGCGTCAAGGTGGCATTCTTCGCCTCGAGGACCGCCTTCTGGTCCGTGATGGCCTGCTGGGCCTGCTGCGAATTCTCTGCTAGGCCGGCTAGCTGGGCTGTCATACCGTTCACCACCTGCTGCTGTGCCGCCACTGCAGCTGCAGCGTCTTTTGCCGCCTGTTCCAGTGCCGGGAGCTGCCCCTGCAGGGTGTCCAGCTCGGCCTGCTCGTTGGTGACTGCCGAGTTTGCCTGGGTCAGGGCATCCTGCAGTGCTGGCAGCTGTCCCTGAAGGGTGACGATATCAGTCTGTTTTGCGGAAACTGCTGCATTTGCGGCGTCGAGCACCGCCTGAAGAGGCACAACGTTCTGCTGCAGGGCGCTGCTTTCCTGCTGCTTGGCCAGCAACTGGGAATTGAGGCTGTCCACCTGCTTCTGCAGGGTTACGAGGTCACCTTGAAGCCCGGAAATCTGTGTGTTCTTGTCGGTGATCTGGTTGTTCACTGTCGTCAGCTGGGCTTGAAGGGCGTCGCGCTGGGCGATCAGTTCCTTCTTGCCTCCGCCGTTGCCGTTGTTGTTGATCGCATCGATCTGCTTGTTGAGGGTTGCGATCTGCGACTCGAGACTGGACTTCTGCGTCTGCAGCGCAGTCAGGTCCTTTTGGGCCTGGGTCAACGCGGCCTGCGTCGTGGCCACCTGGCTCTTTAAGTTGTCAATCTGGCTCTGGAGGTTGGCGATGTCGGTGTTCACGGCAGCGATCTTGGCGTTGTTGTCGCTGACGGCCTTTGCAGCGGCCGCCGCGTTGGTCTGAAGGGTCCGCAGGTCCGCCTGAGCTGCAGCGATCTCGGCGTTCTTGGCGTCCAGGGCCGCCTTGGCGGTAGCGGCCGTGGACTGCAGGGCTGTGAGCTCCGCCTCTGCAGCGGCGATTTGGTCTGTCTTGGCGGTGACGGCGGCATTGGCGGCTGCCGCAGCGTCCTGCAGCCCCGCCAGCACGGTCTTGGCGTCATCCACCTTTTGCTGCTGGGCCTGCAGCTCTGCTGCAGCGGTGTTTCCGGCAGTCACCAGCGTGTTCAGCAGGATTTCGGCCTCAGATACCGCCGTCTCCGCAGCCTTCACATCGGAGGCAGCCTGGGCTGCCTTAGCGTTCAGTGCATCGAGGTCCGCCTGCGCCTGCTGGATCTGCGTTTCCTTGGCAGCAAGGTCGGAAGCCGCCTGGCCCGCAGTCTTCTGCAGCGCGGCAAGCTCCGTCTGGGCGGCCTCAAGGGACTGGGTGTTCGCTGCCTGCTGCGCCTTGAGATCAGCAAGCTTGGCCTTCAGATCAGCGGAGGCAGCTTGGGCCGCGGCGAGTTCATCCTGCAGCGGTGCCAGCTGGCTCGTCACGCTTGCCTGCTGTTTCTGCAGGTCGGCGAGGGAGCCCTCGGTGGTCTGCACCTGGAGGGTCAGGCTCGTTTGCTCGGCAGTCAGCCTGTCAACCTCTGCCTGTGCCGTTTGTTCCTGGCCGTCCAGCTGCGTCGCCTCCGCCTCCAGATCAGCCAGTGTTTTCTCCACGGCGGCCTTCTGCGCGTTCAAGTCATCCGCCTGTGACTGGAGCACCGCCCTCTCCGCCTGCCGGGCAGCAATGGCGTCGGCGTTCTTCCTGGCAGCGGCCTTCAGGAGGTTCTCCTGGACAAATCCCCGATGCGCGGTCTGGTTCACCACCCCCGTACAGATCCCAGTGGCGGACGTCGTCGCGGCGACGGCAGGCTGGACCAGCACCATGCTGGTGGTGAGCAGTCCGGGCAGGACCACAGCTGCAGCCAGGCGCCGAGACAGGGGGGATTTGGATGGGGAAGTGCGCATGCGAGCTCCTGATAAGACCGTTGCAGCGGTCCACTCTGGCCGCCATATAGCCCAACGGTAGGATCCGGCTACGGGGTAGAACACGCGTAATCACCACTTGTCTTTTTTCCCCAAGTACTCGCTTTCTGCTGTATGGGTGACAGGCACCTGTCCGGCGGAGTTATGACCGGCGAATATGACCGCCGCGGTCCTCCGGTGAACTGCCGTTACTCCCTGTATCCCCGGGTTTCACGGCCTTTGATTCCCCCTCCGCGGCTGCCGGATAGTGGCTGCAACGCGCACATCCCGTTGCATCTTCCACCCCCGTTCCAAGGAGGAACCATGGCCATCACCATCAGGCCGGCCGCCGTCGTGGCCCTTACCGTCTCAGCGCTGCTGGGGCTGGCTGCCTGCTCGGACCCCGGCGCTTCGGCGGCGACAGCACCGTCGTCGTCCGCCACGAACTCCGTCGGCAAAACCTTCAACCTGTCCCCGGAGCAGGACCGCTTCAAGGTCTCCGCGGACCCAGCCGCTGCTGCCCTGGTCCCGGAGGCGATCAAGGCCGACGGCAAGCTCACCGTGGTGACCACCGGCGGCGCGGCGCCGCTCAGCCTCTTCGCCACGGACAACAAAACCCTGATCGGCAGCGAGGTGGACATCGCCTACGCCGTGGGCGAGTCGCTCGGCCTGCAGGTGGAGGTCCTGCCGGTGGCGTGGGCGGACTGGCCGCTGGGCATCGAATCATCCAAATACGAGGCCGTCCTCTCCAACGTCACCGTCACCGAGGCGCGCAAGGAAAAGTTCGACTTCGCCACCTACCGCAACGACCTCCTGGGCTTCTACGCCAAGAGTGATTCCGGCATCGGCGGGATCAAGGAAGCCAAGGACGTGGCCGGCAAGCGGATCATCGTGGGCTCCGGCACCAACCAGGAAGCCATCCTGGTGCGGTGGGACGAGGAGAACAGGAAGAACGGCCTGGCGGCGGTCCAGTTCCAGTATTACGACGACGACTCGGCCTCGAGCCTGGCCCTTCAGTCAGGCCGTGCGGACCTGACGTTTGGGCCCAACGCCGCAGCCGCGTACAAGGCGGCGCAGGACGGAAAGACGAAGCAGGTGGGCACGCTGGAGGGCGGCTGGCCGCTGAAGGCCGAGATCGCGTTTACCACCAAGAAGGGCAACGGGCTTGCGGTCGCCGCGCAGGCTGCGCTGAACCACCTGATTGACGACGGCACCTACGCCAGGATCCTGGACCGCTGGGGCCTCTCCTCCGAGGCCATCGAGAAGTCCGAACTGAACCCGGCGGGCCTGCCGAAGAAGTAGGTATCCCGCCGACGAAGGAATCCCCGCCGGGTGTACCAGCGATCCGCTGGCGCCTGGCGGGGATTTTTATATGGCCCTACCAGACCGGCAGCGCAGGCACGGGGCCCGCCACCTCAACGTCTTCGGCGTCGCCGCGTGCCAGCCATTTCAAGAGGCCCTCCCGGTCTGACTCAACCCGCAGGGCGCCGTCGCCGATGACCCATTCATCGCGTTCCTCGGTAACTAGCGTCATCCCGGGCGCACCCTTGGCACGCATGGCACGCACCACGGCCTCGATGGCGTTCAGCAGCGAATCGGGGTCGGCCTCCTCGATGGTCCAGGCGGTGTCCAGGTCATGGTGGTGCACCACCACCTCGGCAATCCGCAGCGCCACAATGGAGGTTGCCGGCAGCTCCCGGCCACCCACCTTTACCTCCGGCGCCGCCAGCTCCCCGGTCAACCGCTGGGCTTCATCGGCGAAAGCGGTGGCCGAGTCCCGCACTTCAGCCAGGAGCTCCTCCCGCGGCATGGCAGCAAGGGTTGCGATAGCCTCCGCGCGCGCTTCAGGGGACGCGTACAGCTGGCGTTCCTCCCCGGAGGTGGCCCAGTCGATCAGCCCCACCAGGGCACGTCCGCTGGATGCGACGTGCGCGATGACGTGGGCACGGGTCCACCCTTCACACAGCGAAGGAGCAGCCAGCTCTTCATCGGACAAGGAGGAGACCGTGGCAAGGAACATGTCCGTCTCCCGGCCCAGGCGGGACAGGTCTGAGTGCAGCCGTGCTGGATTGATCATCCCGCCAGCCTAACCGCGGCGCCAGGCCCCCGGCCAGGGCTACGGGCCGCCTGGTTCATACTGGCCGCCTATGGACTAAGACGCGGCCTGCCAGCACCGGCGGGACGCCCTTGCCGCCGGGCGCATTGGGCCTGTTCCTGCCGGATCCATTGCAAAAACAGCCCCTTTGATACGCAGGAACGGAACAATGCACCCCCGGCGCGAAACCGGGCATTTCCCTCATATGCCGTACGTCACATTGCCTGTCAGGCTGGGTTGCCGAGGCCCCGGCGCGGATCCATCCGGTCGCCGCAACGACGCCTCCCCACCCGCCCCCTGAAAGGACCTGCGCCATGACGCTGCCGCACCCCCAATCCACGATCTCCGGAAACCCGGGAAAGGAGACCCGGACAGCCAACTGGGTGGCTTTCGTCATCTGCGCCGCCCTCCTGTTTGATGGCTACGACCTGGTGGTCTACGGCACCGTCCTTCCGGGCCTGCTCGCAGACGCGGGCCAGATCGGGCATTTCGATGCAGCCACCGCCGGGCTCCTGGGATCCTGGGCCCTCATTGGCGTGCTGGTGGGGTCGCTGGCATGCGGGGCGATCGGAGACTTCTTCGGCCGCCGCCGGCTGATGCTCGCGGGCATCGCCTGGTTCTCCCTGGGCATGTTCGCCACTGCCCTGGCCACGGACGTCACCGCCTTCGGCGCCCTCCGGTTTGCCACCGGGCTGGGCCTGGGCGTCGTTATCGCCAGCGCCGGCGCCACGATGGCCGAGTTCGCACCCGCGGGACGGCGGCAGTTCTACAACGCGATCGTCTACTCCGGGGTCCCCGCGGGCGGCGTGCTGGCGTCCGTCCTGGGCATCGCCTTCCTGGACAGCATTGGCTGGCGCGGCCTCTTCATCATTGGGTCCCTGCCCCTCCTGGTCATCCTGCCCATTGCCTGGCGGAAGCTTCCGGAATCCCCGCGATGGCTGCTGGCCCGGGGCCGGGAAGAGGAAGCCCTCGCCGCCGCCTGGCGCACCGGGGTGCCGCTCGCCGAAGAGCAGGTGATCCGGGAGGCCGGCGCCGCACCACGGAAGTCCGGGTTTGCCGCCGTCTTCTCCCGCCAGTTTGTCGTGGCATCCATCCTGCTGGGCCTGATGTCCTTCTGCGGTCTCCTCCTGACCTACGGGCTCAACACCTGGCTGCCCAAGATCATGGAAGGCTACGGCTACGGCCGGACCTATGCCCTCTTCTTCCCACTGGCCCTGAACCTCGGTGCCGTGGTGGGCGGACTGATGGCCTCCCGGATGGCCGACCGGAACGGACCGCAGCGGGTCATTGCTGCCACGTTTGCCCTCGCCACCATTTCCCTGGGGCTGATGACGTTCAGCTTCCCGTTGCCGCTGCTCTTCACCTTCATCGCCACTGCAGGGGTGGGAACCCTGGGCACCCAGGTGCTGGTCTACGGTTTCCAGTCCAACTACTTCACCACCAATGCCCGTGCGGCCGGCGTCGCCTGGTGCGCCAGCGTGGGCCGGCTGGGCGGGGTGCTGGGCCCGATCATCGGCGGCTGGCTGGCAGCGGCGGGGATCGGCGGGGCAACAGCCTTCTACATTTACGGGGCAGTGGCCCTGCTCGGGGGCGCCGTCACCGTCTTGGTACCGCGCCAACACGAGCTGCAGGAAGCCCTGCCCGCGGTTGAAGAGCAGCAAGATTACGTAGAAAAAGTATCTAAGTAGGGCTCTTTATGGTTACTCTATGACTCAATGAGGCCGCACAGCGCCTCACCCCGAATGATTGGAGAGGTGGCACCGCAATGGAGATCCGGCAGCTGAACTACTTCATTGCGGTGGCGGAGGAGCGGCACTTTGGCAGGGCGGCCAAACGCCTGCACATGGCGCAGCCACCCCTGTCCCAGCAGATCCGCCAGCTGGAAGAGCAACTGGGTGTCCAGCTTCTCAACCGCACCACCAGGCGGGTGGACCTGACGGCGGCGGGCCAGCTCCTGCTGGACCGCGGCCGTCAGATCGTCAACGACGTCGAGACGCTCCGGGCGGATGTCTACCAGGTGGGCAAGGGCGCCACCGGCGTCCTCCGGGTCGGCTTCTCCGGGTCAGCAACCTACGGCGTCATGCCCCGGATCGCGCGGCTCACCAAGCAGGTCCTTCCCGGCCTGTCGCTGGCGCTGAACGGAGAGATGCTGACGCCGTCCATGGAAGCGGGGCTGCGGAACGGGACCCTGGATGCGGCACTGCTGCGTCCCCCCGTTGCCTCCGAGGAGATCGACTACCGCGTCGTCACCCAGGAACCACTCGTCGTCGCGCTTCCCTCCTTCAGCGCCCTGGCGGTGGACCGGCCCGTGGCCATGCACGAACTGCAGGACCAGGACTTCATCGCCTACTCCCCGGAGTCCGTACTGAACCGCATTACCTCGGACCTCTGCCGCCAGGCAGGCTTCCAGCCGCGGATCACCCAGGTGGTTGGTGAAACCTCCACAATGCTGGCGTTCGTGGCCGCTGGCGGCGGCATTGCCGTCATGCCCTCCAGCGTGCGCGCCTTCCAGCTCGACGGCGTCGCGTACCGGGAAATCGACAATGCTCCGCCGGTGGAACTCGCCGTCGCCTGGCTGCGCGGCCACCGGTCCGCCCTCCTGCAAAACTTCCTGGACGTCGTGGGCACCGCAACTGCTGACGCCTCTGCTCCTGCTGATGAAAGGCTCCTCCCATCATGAAGATCGCAGCCATCGAGGCGATCCCCTACTCGATCCCGTACCGCCACCCGCTCCATTTCGCTTCCGGGTCCGTGCACGAGGCCGACCACGTCCTGGTCCGCGTCCACACCGATGACGGGCTGGTGGGAACCGCAGACACCCCGCCCCGCCCGTACACCTATGGTGAGACGCAGAAGTCCATCGTCGCGGTGGTGCAGGATGTCTTCGCCCCGCAGCTGGTGGGCATTGACGTCTTTGACCGGGAGAAGATCCAGGCCGTGATGGCGCGGACCGTCCACAACCAGACGGCCAAGGGCGCGGTGGACATTGCCGTGTGGGACGTCATCGGCAAAACCCTGGGGCAGCCCGTGACCAAGCTGCTGGGCGGCTACACCGACTCGCTGCGCGTCTCCCACATGCTCGGATTCAAACCCGCCGAGGAACTCCTGGCACTGGCCCTGGAGTTCCGGGAAACGTACGGCATCAACACCTTCAAGCTGAAGACAGGCCGCCGTCCGCTGAACCTGGACATCGAGGCCGCCAGGGTGCTGCGGGAAGGCCTGGGCGAGGACGCCGAGCTGTACATGGACGCCAACCGCGGCTGGACAGCCAACGAGGCCGCCGAGGTGCTGCGCCGCACCGCCGACCTCGGCCTGCAGTTCCTTGAGGAGCCGGACGACGCCCGCGAAATCCTGGGCCGCCGCCGCCTGGTCACCAACTCCCCCATCCCCATTGCCGCCGACGAATCCGCCGCCAACCTGGGCGAAGCGGCCCGCGAGATCCTTACCGGCGGGGCCAACCTCCTGTCCGTCAAGACCGCCCGGTCCGGCTTCACCGAAGCCGCCAAGATCGTTGGCATGGCCGAGGGCATGGGCATCGACGTCTACATCGGCAACCAGATCGACACGCAGGTGGGCACCGTGGCCTCGGTGGTGTTCGGCGCAGCCTTCGCCCACACCGCCAAGCGCGCGGCGGAGCTGTCCAACTACCTCGACATGACCGATGACCTGCTGGCCCGGCCGCTGGCGATCACCGGCGGCCGGATCCGCGTTCCTGAAGGCGCCGGCGCGGGCACTGACGTGGATGACGACAAGCTCGCCCACTACCGCACAGACTGACACCCATCCCTACCACCGAGAGGTCATCCATGAAGTACCTGGTCCATATGGACGTCAACCTGCCCGCCGGCATGCCTGCCGAAGAAGCCGCCGCAATCAAGGCCACGGAGAAGGCCTACTCCCAGGAACTGCAGCGCTCCGGCAAATGGCCCGAGATCTGGCGCGTGGTGGGCGAATACGCCAACTACTCCATCTTCGACGTCGAATCGAACGACGAACTGCACGGCATCCTGCAGGGCCTTCCCCTGTTCCCGTACATGGACATCACGGTGGTTCCGCTGGCCAAGCACCCGTCGGACGTCAAGTAACTACCGGTTAGTGCTGCGGCGTTGCCGGGTCAGTCCTTGGCCCGGAACGCCGCCGCGAGTTCGCTGCGTGACCGGATTCCCATCTTCCGGTACAGCCGCGTCAAGTGGTACTGCACCGTCTTTTCGGCCAGGAACAGGGCCCGGGCAGCTTCCTTGTTGGTTGCGCCCGCAGCTACCAGCTCGGCCACGGCCTGTTCCTGGGCGGTGAGCTGTTGATGGTGGCTGCCCACCGAAGAAAGCACCGGGTCCGCCGGGTCCGGCAGGTTCCCCACGTCCAGGCCGGTGGCCTTCAGCTCACGGTCGCACCGTTCCACGTACGTTGCCGCGCCGAGGGTGTCATACAGGTCCCGGGCAGCACGTAGCACCGAAGACGCCAGGCGGCGCTTTCCGGCCCGGCGCATGCTTTGCCCGAACGCGAAACTGATCCGCGCCCGCAGGTAGGGGCGGTTGAGCCCGCGGAGGTGCCCGAGCGCCGCCTCGAAGTACTCCCTCGCCGTGTCCGGGTCCCCCTGTGCGGCCAGCAGCCGGCCCCTGGCCCACGCCACGCGGGCCAGGTCGGAGGGGACTTCCCGCTCGCGGTGCACTCCTTCGAATGCGGTGAGGAACGTCTCTGCGGCGTCGAGCTTGTCAGTCATGACCAGCGCATTGACGTAGGTGTCCTGCCACGGCCAGAAGGACACCCGCTGATCGGTCCAGGGGTCCAGTTCGGCCAGCGGCTGCAGGGCGGCCAGGGCACTTTCGTAGTCGGCCCGTGCCTCGTGGAAGCGGGCGCGCGCCAGGCTGGCCGGGACCTGCATGGCCCGGTAGGTTCCCGGCTGCACCGCGGCCTGTGACACGTAGTAGCGTGCCCGGTCCCAGTCACCCCGCATGGACCACAGCTCGGCCGCCGTCCAGTACAGCAGCGGCCGGATCAGCGGCATCCGCGAGGTCTCCAGCCGCACGCTTGCCCGGGAGATGGTGGCGGCGGCCGCATCCCAGTTGCCCAGCACAAGGTGGGTGCGGGCCAGCCAGGCCTCGGCCCACAGGGAGATCCGCAGCGATCCCCCGCGGTATTCGGTGGGGGCGGCCGACTCAAAATTCACCAGCGCGGACTCGGCGTTGTCCAGGCGCAGGGCCAGCCAGCCGGCACCCATCTGCACCCGCTGCTTCTGCGCATTCTCGGCCGCCTGGGCAGAGGCCCGCTGGTAGGAAGCCTCGGCGTCCGCAATCCGGCCCTGGGCGTAAAGGCCCAGTCCGTAGATGGCCTCCGACTCGATGTGCGCCGGAGTTCCGGGCTCGGTCAGAGCCATGGCGCGTTCAGCCCAGCCGGTAATCATCGGACCGTCCCAGGAGGCCACCCCGTGGAGGACGAACCGCTGGGCCACCTGCGCTGCCGCGGCGGGTTCATGCTGCGGATTGCTGGTGCGCCAGGCCATCTCCAGTTGGCTTTGGGCGCTGTCATTCTGGCCGGACACCGTGGACAGGTACCCCAGCACCGAGGAGCGCAGGGGCGACGGCGGCAGGGCATCCACTGCCCCGGCCCAGGCCTGCGCCTGCGCCACGTTGCCGGAGCCCACCAGGGCATCGACGGCTTTCAGGAGCCGGAGGTTCCGGGCGCGGATATCGGGGGACAGCCGCGAGGCGGAGAACAGCGCGGTGGAGGCATCCTGCCACGCCCCGACCGTGGCCTGCCGCCGTGCGAATTCCTCCAGTTCGGCGGCCAGGGGTTCGTCGGCTGCCGGGGTGGCGGCAACGCGGTGGCCCAGCTGTTCGCCCTCGGACTGGACAACCTCGGCGGCCTTCCAGTGCAGGGCAATGCGCCGGCTGGGGACAATCTGTTCGTAGACCGCTTCCGCGGTGCCCGGTTCGAGGAAGGCGACGGCGGAGCGGGACTGGTCCACGGACAGTCCAAGCAGCCCCACGCGGTGCCCCTCATCGAGGGCCGGCATGACGGATTCCAGGCCGCCCACCCTGGCCACCTCAGCCAGCCCCGCGCCGGGGCCGAGCACCGCTGCGGCTTCCGCGGCGGCCACCAGGGCGGGGGACGCGGCAGCCAGGACACTGCGGACCCTGGCACGCACCCGGGAAGTAGGCGGCAGGGAAGGGAACCACGACTGCCAGGTCTCCGGGGGCAGTTCACGGAGCAGCTCCACGATGGACTGGGCTATCCCGCCGGTGTGCGTCACCAGGCCGTGGGCCGCCGTCGCACTGAGGTCCAGGCCGAACAGGCTCCGGGCCACGTCCTGGACCTGCTGCGGCGAGAGGGGCTCCAGCGGAATGCGGACCACCTGGTGGCCGGTGAGGAAGTCGAGCACGCCGGCGGGGACACGGGGCGCGTCTACAGGATTGAGGGTCAGCAGGAACAGGACCCGCTTGTCGTGCAGCCTGCGCATGACGAAGGTGAGGATGCGCAGGCTCTCCTCGTCGAGCTTGTGGACGTCGTCGACGGCGACCACCACGCTGCCGTGCGTCTGCAGGCCTTCGAGATGGGTGCTGAGGGTGGAGGCGTAGTTGACCACCTGGTCGGGGGTCAGGGAAGCGACGGGCCCCGGCGCGGGGGCCGGGCCGCCGTCGTAATCCTTTGCCGTCCGGAGCGGCAGGGTCCGCATCAGCTGGGAGTAGCCGGCCAGGGCGAACTGGGCCTCCCAGTCGTCCCCCATGGCGGACAGCACGCGGACGCCGCGGGCGGCCGTGCGGCAGTGGTCAAGGAAGAGTTCCAGGAGCGCGGTTTTGCCGGACCCGGACGGACCGGAGAGGACCACGGTTCCCACTTTGCCCTTGCGGACGGTGCGGAGAATTTCGAGCAGCTGCTCGAACGCCGCGGCCCGGCCCGCCAGCGGGAAGTCCTCCGCCATCTCGCCCTGGGTGGAGCCCGCTGTCATGGCCGCAATCCTACCGGAGCGGCCCGGGCGCCCCTGGTGCCGCGCGTCCAGCACCGGCCCCTACCCCAGGTCGCCGCCGGCCACCGGGAGGATGCTGCCGGTGAGGTAGGACGCCTCGTCCGAGGCAAGGAACACGATGGGCGCCGCCTGCTCGTCCAGGGTGCCGTAGCGCTTCATGAACGAGGACTCCACCGTCTGGTCAACGATGGTCTGGTACCAGTCCTTCTCAGTGGCGGATTCGGCGTCCGGCCCGCGCTTGACCTTACGCGGCGGGGCTTCCGTGCCGCCCGGGGCGGTGGCCACCACCCGGATGCCACGCCCGGCCACCTCCATGGCCAGCGACTGGGTCAGGGCGTTCACGCCACCTTTCGCCGCGGCATAGGGCACCCGGTGCATTCCGCGGGTGGCTACCGAGGAGACGTTCACGATCGTGCCGGAGCCCTGCTCGATCATGGCCGGCAGGACTGCCCGGCAGGTCCAGAGCGTGGGAAAGAGCGAGCGGCGGATTTCCTTCTCGATCTTGTCCTCGTCGTACTCCTCGTAGGGGCGGGCCCAGATGGTCCCGCCCACGTTGTTGACCAGGACGTCCACCCGCCCGTGGGCCGCGAGCGCGGCCTTGATGGCCTGGGTGGCACCGGCGAAGGTCTCCAGGTCTGCGGTGACAGCCGTGGCTGAGCCCCCCGAACCCGACGCCCTGGCGGCCTCGCCGATGCCGCGGGCAACATCGTGGACCAGGTCCGCGCGGTCCACCAGGACCACGGCGCCGCCCTCTGCGCCGATGCGTTCGGCCACCTTCTGGCCGATCCCCTGGGCGGCCCCGGTGACAACGGCGACCTTGCCGCCGAACCTGCCCGGGGTCACGTATTGCCCGGCGTACGGCGCAGCCATCAGCGGGCGGCCTTGGCGTCGATGGCCCCGGCCATGGTGTCCTTCGCGTCCTGGGCATGGGCGGTGATGACGGCGCGCAGGTGGTCCTTGTCGCCGCGTTCGAAGGCATTCACGATCTCAAGGTGGTCCTGGGTGACGCGTTCGAAGATCGGCGTGCCGGCCTCGAAGGCCGCGGCCATCTGGGCGTGGACGTCCAGGCGCCGGTAGGACTCCAGGAGCATCGGGTTGTCGCAGACCATGAAGAGGTACTCGTGGAATTCCTCGTTGGTGCGCGCGAACTCCTCGGGGTCGGTGATGTTCCCGCCCTGCACCGAGCCGGTGGTGGCTTCCGCGAGCCGGCGGAACTGGCGCAGCTGCTGTTCACTGAGCCTTCCCAGCAGCAGTTCGCTGACCGCAAGCTCTAGGCCCATGCGGGCGTCCAGCTGGGCGAAGCTGTCCTCCTTGCGGAAGTCCAGCCGGCCGGTCTCCAGCGAGGACACGGCCTCGCCGCGGCTCATGGTGTCGCCTTCGGCCTGGATCTTCCCGGCCGGTGCGGGGGCGCCGGTTTCGGCGTCGCCCCCGGTGGTCTCCTTCGGCGCGAAACGTTCGAAGTAGAAGTTGGCGGGCTTGATGCCTTCGATGTCCAGCCACTTGGAGACGGCGTTGACCATGGGCGGCGGGCCGCAGAGGTAGATGTCCACGTCGCCGTCGTTGAGGTGCTTCGGTTCGATGATCTGGGTGACGTAGCCGGTGTGCGGGGCGGAGGTGCCGGGCTCGGAGGCGATGTAGTCCCAGGTGAAGCCGGGCAGCTTCGCCTCGTAGGCGCGGAGCCAGTCCAGGCCCACGATGTCCGCCTCGCGGGTGAGCCCGTAGATGAGGTGGACCGGGGTGGACGGCGGGTTCTCGGAAAGCTTCTCCAGGATGGACAGCAGCGGGGCCAGGCCGGTGCCGCCGGCCAGGAGCAGCAGGGGCCGCTTCGGCTCGCGCAGGAAGAAGGATCCGTAGGGGCCGGTGAATTCGATGGCGTCGCCTACCGCGGCGCGGTCGCGCAGGTACTCGGACATGGCGCCCTGCGGGGTCACGCGGACCATGAAGGACGCGTCCTGGACCTCGGGGCCGCTGCTGAAGGAGTAGGAGCGCTCGGCGTCGGTGCCGGGAACCTTGAGGTTGACGTACTGCCCGGGGAGGAAGGCGAGCGCGTCGCGGTTGTCCACCTCAAGGGTGAAAGAGACCGTGGTGTCCGTGTGCCGGTTGAGCTCCTTGATGGTGGAGCTGAAGGTGGCGGCCGCCGTCTTGGCCGACTCGGACGTGGCCGGGATCTGGATGGCCAGGTCGGACTCCGGGACGGCCTGGCACGTCAGCATGTAGCCCTTTTCGAGTTCCTCCTCCGTCATGGCGTCGTCGATGAAGTCGCCCGGGTCGAAGGAGCCGGAATCGCAGAACGCCTTGCAGGTGCCGCAGGCGCCGTCGCGGCAGTCCGACGGAATGTTGATGCGCGCCTTGTAGGCCGCGTCCATGACGGTCTCATAGTCGCCGACCTTGATGACTTTCGTAACGCCGTCTTCGAAGCTGAGGGCTACTTTGTGGCCCATGGGGTCCTCCTGACTGGGCGGGCGCGTCGTCGCGTCCGGGAAAAGTTGGGGCGTGCCCGTCGGGCACAGGGGTGGGAGCTGCCGTGCGGCGCCCGTTCGTCCCGGGCGCCGGCTGCGGGCAGGTCAGATCATGTAGACGTCCACCACGTGGTGGATGTAGTCGTTCTTCAGGACCACTTTCTTCTTCAGGATCACCGGCTGCGGGCCGGAGAGGTCCAGGGTGTAGTAGCTGGTGCCGAAGTAGGTGTCCGTCGTGTTGTAGCGGAAGTAGAGGGTGAACCAGTTGAAGCGCACCTCCACCGTGCCGCCGTCGTTCGACAACACCTCGATGTCCGTGATGTTGTGGCCCGTGCGCGGCTCCGGGAGGGAAGTGGCCGATGACCTGTCGGTCTTGATCCGGAACACCCGGTCCTCGATGCCGCCGCGGTTGTCGTAGTAGATCAGGGAGATCTCGTTCTGGGGGTCCTGCGTCAGCTGGTCGTCCACGTCCCAGGCCGGCATCCAGAATTCGGAGTCCGGGTGGTAGCACTCCAGCCATTCATCGAACTGGCGGTCATCCAGCAGGCGGGCTTCCCGGTAGAGGAACGCCCGGACGGTTTCGAGGTTTGCGATCTCCTCCGCGGTCTTCAGGGCCGGGGCGGTGTGGGTCAGGTTGGTCATGGGTTCTGCGCTCTCTGTGGTTGCGGCGGGCTCTCTCAGGCAGTGACGGGAACGGATTCCAGGGCGGAACGCTCCTCTTCCTCCGCCAGGGCCCGGTCCATGACTTCCTTCCAGTACCCGTGCTGGATGGGGTAGAGCCCTTCGTCTTCGGTGCGCACGCCGGAGGCGATCACCCGGGTCATGCCCAGGGCCTGCGCCTGCTCATCCGGTCCGGTGATCTCGTGGGTGGAGCCGCGGGTCATGTCGTTCCACGGTGCGCTGGTGGCCCAGTAGGTCTTGTTGCAGGAGCGGAATTCCTCCAAGTCGTCCGGGGTGGCCATGCCCGTGGCGTTGAAGAAGTCCTCGTACTGGCGGATGCGCTTTGAACGGTTCTCCTGGGACTCGCCCTTGGGGGCGATGCAGTAGATGGTCACCTCGGTCTGGTCCGCGGAGATCGGCCGGAAGTGGCGGATCTGCGAGGAGAACTGGTCCATGATGTAGACGTTCGGGTACAGGCACAGGTTGCGGGAGATGTTGATCATGAAGTTCGCCATCTCCTCGCCGTACTTGGCCACAAGCTCGTCGCGGCGGTCCCAGAGCGGACGGTCCTGGGGGTTGGTCCATTCCTGCCACAGCAGCAGGTGTCCGTGGTCATAGGAGTAGAAACCTCCCTTGACCTTGCCCCACTTGCCGGCGTCCATGGCCTTGGTCTTATTGGCGGAGTCGCCGGCGCTGCGGCGCGCGGTGGTGGCGGCATAGTTCCAGTGCACGGCCGTGACGTGGTAGCCGTCCGCGCCGTTCTCGGCCTGGACCTTCCAGTTGCCGTCGTAGGTGTAGGTGGACGAACCCCGCAGCACTTCCAGGCCTTCGGGCGACTGGTCGACAATCGAGTCGATGACCTTGGTGGCATCGCCCAGGTGCTCCTCGAGCGGGAGCACGTCGGCCTTCAGCGAGCCGAACAGGAAGCCGCGGTAGGACTCGAAGCGGGCCACCGTGGTGAGGTCGTGCGAGCCTTCCTTGTTGAAGGTCTCGGGGTAGCCGGCGTTCCGGGAGTCCTTGACCTTCAGCAGCTCGCCGGAGTTCTTGAAGGTCCAGCCGTGGAAGGGGCAGGTGAAGGTGGTGCGGTTGTCCGTCTTACGCCGGCACAGCATGGCGCCGCGGTGCGAACAGGCGTTCACCAGGCAGTTCAGCTTCCCGTCCTTGTCCCGGGTGATCATCACGGGGGTGCGGCCGATGTAGGTGGTGAAGTAGTCGCCCACGTTGGGGATCTGCGACTCGTGGGCGAGGTACACCCAGTTGCCTTCGAAGATGTGCTTCATCTCGAGTTCGAAGATCTCCTGGTCGGTGAAGATCTCGCGCTTGGCCCGGATGACGCCGTTCTCTCGGTCGTCGATCACGGCGTCTGCAAGGACCTCGCGGGCATGGATCAGGTTCTCGGTCATGGCGTGCTCCTTCATTGGAGATTGCTGGACGGATGGGCGGAGGTCCACTCGGGAAAAGGCTTCGGCGGCGGACGTTGTCCAGCAATTCTTGCCGCTCGTGATTGGCCTCACATCAGGCAAATACCTAGGTTCCACCAAGGGTGCCTTTATGTACTGATAATGACTCAAAAGGCGCCTAGTTGATATTTGTAGCGTCCTTATCTCCGGCTTACGCTTGAGACCGAGATCACGCGGTGCGGCGCAGGGCAGGTGGAACGTCCGCCCCGCAGGCCGCGTGGGGAGCAGGAGCCCTTCCTGTCCCATTCAATGAAGAAGGTGGACATCGTCATGACCCAAACCCCAACGGACAGCCGCACTGAAAACGAAGGCACCGCCGTCGAAGCAGGCTCCAAGGCAACCGAGCGGTTCGCTGCGTCAGGCAAGCTCTCCCGCGTGGATGTATCCAAAGAACGGGTGAGCCTGCTGGCCGGCGCACTGATCAAGGCCGCCAACGACATCGTCGTCGAGCACCAGGTCACCTACGAGGAATACAACGCCCTGAAAGCGTGGCTGATCAAGGTGGGCACGGACGGTGAATGGCCGCTGTTCCTCGACGTCTGGCTTGAACACACCGTTGAGGACGTGAACTCCCAGGACCGTCCCGGCACCGTCGGCACCATCGAGGGCCCCTACTACGTTCCCGGCTCTCCGGAACTCCAGACGCCCGCCACCGTGGAAATGCGCGACGACGAAGAGGGCACCCCGCTGCGCTTCACCGGCCAGTTCACCGACACCGACGGCAACCCCATCCAGGGTGCCCAGGTGGAGATCTGGCACGCGGACGCCGCCGGCTTCTACTCCCAGTACGCCCCGGGCATGCCCGAGTGGCTGTTCCGGGCCACCGTCAAGGCCTCCGACGACGGCCGGTTCGAGATCAACACGATGCGTCCGGCGCCCTACCAGATCCCCACGGACGGCGCCTGCGGGCAGCTGATCAACGCCGCGGGCTGGCACGCCTGGCGTCCCGCGCACATCCACATCAAGGTATCCGCGCCGGGCTACGAGCCGGTCACGCAGCAGCTGTACTTCCCCGGCGACCCCCACAACGCGGACGACATCGCCTCGGCAGTGAAGCCTGAACTGATGCTGGACCCCCGCCCCCGTACCGACGGGAAGGGCGAGGAAGTAGTTTATGACTACGTCCTGGCAAAGCAGGGCCAGAAGAAGTAGCAGGCAAACTGGGAGTTACCCCCGCACGGAGGCGCTCCGGAGCTGATGCTTCGGAGCGCCTCCGGTTTTTCCGCGCCAGCCAGGAGTTCCGATGAGCCATCCCCGCCCCGACCCGGCCGCCACATCCGTCGGGTCGGCCCCGCCGGCGCCGGCGCCGGAACCCCTTCTGGAACGCCCGGGGGTCCGGCCCGCTGGTCCGCGCCGGATTCTTCGCGACCTGGGCCTGTCGTATGTCTCCAACGGGGCAATCGGGCTCATTTTCGCGGCGTCCGGACCCATCGCCGTCACCCTGGCCGTGGGGTCGGCCGGCGGCCTGACCCAGGGCCAGCTGTCGTCCTGGGTTTTTGGCATTCTCTTTTCCGGCGGGGCGGCCACGCTGCTGATGTCGCTCGTTTACCGGCAGCCCCTGGGCTTCGCCTGGTCCATCCCCGGCACGGTACTCCTGGGACCATCGCTGCAGCACCTGGCCTTCCCCGAAGTCGTCGGGGCCTTCTTCACCTCCGGCCTGCTGATCCTCGCCCTGGGCGCCACCGGGGTGGTGCGCAAAGCGATGGCGCTGGTGCCCATGCCGCTCGTGATGGCCATGGTGGCCGCGGTGTTCCTGAAATTCGGCACCGACATCGTTGCCTCAACGCAGGACAACCCGGCCGTGGCGGCTCCGATGGTGGTTGCGTTCCTGGTCCTCACCGCGGTCCCCAAGCTTGGCCGGTACCTACCGCCGGTCCTGGGCACCCTGGTGGCAGGCGGCATCGCAGTGGCGGCCAGCGGCCAGTTCCACCTGCCACCTGGCGGACCGCTCCTGGCCACCCCGGTCTTCACCGCCCCTGATTTCACGTGGGCCGCCCAGCTCGAACTGGTGGTTCCGCTGGCCCTCACCGTCCTGTTCGTCCAAAACGGCCAGGGCATCGCCGTCCTCCGCGCCGCCGGCCATCAGCCGCCGGTGAATGCCTTCGCTATTGCCTCCGGAGCGTTCTCGGTGCTGAACGCCGGGTTCGGGGCCGTTTCGGCATGCGTTACCGGCCCCACCAACGCGCTGTTGACCTCGTCCGGGAAGAGGGAGCGCCAATATACGGCCGCCGTGGCGTACGGCCTGCTGGCCCTGGTGTTCGCGGCGTTTGCCCCCACCCTGACCCGGCTGATGCTGGCCGCGCCCAAAGAGTTCGTTCTGGCGCTGGGTGGCATCGCGATGCTGCGGGCACTTCAGCAGGCCTTCGTGACCGCCTTCGCCACCAGCTTCACCCTGGGTTCGCTGGTGACGTTCGTGGTGACCATCTCGGGCATGAACCTCTTCAACATCCATGCAGCCTTCTGGGGCCTGGTGATTGGCTACGGGGTGTCCCGCCTGCTGGAGCGTGAGGACCACGCCCAATCCTGACAGCTGCACTTCCCGGCGGGTTCTTCTGCGTCAGCGCATGTCCGGTTCCAGCGCCCAGGCAAGCCGGTGCAGGAAAGTCGCGGTCCTGCTCCTGAACGCCAGCCATGCAGGCCGCTCCCACCAGGGCTTCGCGCTGATCTGCGGGGCGTGGGGCTGTGCGCTTTCACCCGTGCGGATGGCGCCCGCAAATAAGAGGGCAATGAGGCTTGCGCTTTCCATCGTTCTCCAAGCTCTACTGATCAATCCGGTGTACCACCACCGTGCCCTTCCAAATAAGGCTTCAAACACCATCTGGAGGTCCATCCCGTTGCGGGGAGAGCGTGCCGGTGCTGCGTTAGGCACGTGCAGTATTAGGCAATAGTCTGGCCAGATGGGGACCAGTGCCGTGAACTCCGGCGAACAGATGGACAGGCAGACGCGCATCCTCGATGCGGCGATGGATTTGCTGTCCCGCCACGGCATCTCGGGCGTGAGCATGCGCGCCGTGGCACGCGAAGCGGGCGTGGCGCTTGGCCTGGTGAACTACTACTACGACGACAAGACGACCCTGATCAGGGCGGCCCTGCGCCGGGTGGATGAGCACGACGTTGCGCTCGTGGCCCCCGACCCATCGCTGGCCCCCGACGAACAGTTGCGCGCGGCCCTGCGCCGCGTAGCGGGGGCGGACCTGTTGACCACGCGCTACCTTTCCCTCCGCCTGCACCTGTGGGCCCTCGCCCAAGCGGACGAGGACTACGCGCAGATCAACGCCGCCGCCTTCGACCGGTACATCGACGGGCTCGCAACACTGGTGTCCAACGCCAACCCCGGGCTTTCCTGGGAGGCCTGCAGGGAGCGGGGGGCGGAGATCGTGGTGATCCAGAACGGCGTGTGGCTGACGGCCCTTCTGGGGGTGGACAAGGCCTCCATCGAGCGAAGCATCGCCCGTACGGAGCAGATTGCGTTCGCGCCGGCCCCGGACTAAAGCGGCCGGAACCCGGAAGCCCACCTGATCGAGGGGGCTTTGGAAGGCAACAGTAGCGCCATAAACAGCATTGAACAAGCGTTCAAGAAAAGTATTGAACACTCGTTCAACGTGCATTACTGTCCTTCCTATGACTTACGCCACAGCAACGCAGGACGTCAGCGCATCCCCTGAAACCACCACAGCGTCCTCCCTGTTCATCAACGGGCGATGGGAGGCCGCGGCATCCGGCGCGGTGCGGGAGATCCGCAACCCGGCCGACGGCGAACTGGTCGCCACCGTCTCGGAGGCCGGCCGGGACGACGCTGAACGTGCCATCACCGCCGCCCGTGCCGCCTTCGACTCCGGGGCCTGGTCCAGCGTCCCGGCACCCGAGCGTGGCACCTTCCTCCTGAAGGTCGCCGCCGGCCTCCGCGAACGCCGCGAAGAGTTTGCCCGCGCGGAATCGCTCGATACCGGCAAGCGGATGGTCGAGAGCCGCATCGACATGGACGACATCGCCGCCTGCTTCGAGTACTTCGGCAGGCTCGCCGGGCAGCAGGCGGGCCGGGTGGTGGACGCCGGGGACGCCGCCGTCGTGAGCAGGATCGCCTACGAACCCGTTGGCGTCTGCGGGCTCATCACGCCGTGGAACTACCCGCTCCTGCAGGCGGCGTGGAAGATCGCCCCCGCGCTGGCCGCCGGCTGCACCTTCGTCCTCAAGCCCTCCGAACTGACGCCCTCCACCAGCATCCTGGCCATGCAGCTGCTGCAGGACCTCGGCCTGCCCGACGGCGTCGCCAACCTCGTCACCGGTGCCGGCGCACAGGCGGGCGCCCCGCTCTCGGAACACCCCGACGTCGACCTTGTCTCCTTCACCGGCGGCCTGGAAACCGGCAAGCGCATCGCCGCCTCCGCCGCCGGCACCGTCAAGAAGGTGGCGCTCGAACTCGGCGGCAAGAACCCCAACGTTGTCTTCGCCGACGCGGACTTCGATGCCGCCGTCGACAACGCCCTGAACGGCGCCTTCGTCCACTCCGGGCAGGTCTGCTCCGCCGGCGCCCGGCTGCTGGTGGAGGAATCCATCGCCGAACGCTTCGTGGACGAACTGGTCCGCCGGGCAGAGGGCATCCGCCTGGGCGGCCCCTTCGACGACGCCGCAGAAACCGGCCCCCTGATCTCCGCCGCCCACCGGGACAAGGTCCACGCCTACGTCCAGCGCGGCCTCCAGGAAGGCGCGCGGCTCCGCACCGGCGGCGCCGCACCGCAGGGCGAAAAGTACGACGCCGGCTTCTACTATCAGCCGACCATCCTGGACCGCGTCTCCCGCGGCATGTCCGTGGTCACCGACGAGGCGTTCGGCCCGGTGGTGACGGTGGAAACCTTCCGCACCGAGGACGAGGCCGTGGCCACGGCGAACGACACCATCTACGGCCTGGCCGGCGCGGTGTGGACCCAGGACGCCGGCAAGGCGCAGCGCGTGGCGTCCCGCCTGCGGCACGGCACCATCTGGATCAACGACTACCACCCCTACCTCCCCCAGGCCGAGTGGGGCGGCTTCGGCCAGTCCGGCGTCGGCCGCGAGCTGGGCCCCACCGGCCTGGCCGAATACCAGGAAGCCAAGCACATCTACCAGAACACCAGCCCGCAGGTCACCGGCTGGTTTGCTGACCACGGCAAGGAGAACTAGATGCACTACGACAACATCGAGGACGCGACAGAACGCGGGTTCGACTACGTCGTCATCGGCGGCGGTTCCGCGGGCGCGGCCGTGGCAGCACGGCTGAGCGAGGATGCGGAGGTGACCGTGGCCCTCATCGAGGCGGGCCCGGACGACCGCAATATCCCCGAGATCCTGCAGCTGGACCGCTGGATGGAACTGCTGGAATCCGGTTACGACTGGGACTACCCCATCGAGCCGCAGGAGAATGGCAACTCCTTCATGCGCCACGCCCGCGCCAAGGTGATGGGCGGCTGCTCCAGCCACAACTCCTGCATCGCCTTCTGGGCCCCGCGCGAGGACCTGGACGAATGGGAGTCCAAGTACGGCGCCACCGGCTGGAACGCCGATGCCGCCTGGCCGCTGTACAAGCGGCTGGAAACCAACCAGGACGCCGGGCCCGACGCACCGCACCACGGGGACTCCGGCCCCGTGCACCTGATGAACGTGCCCCCGGCGGATCCTGCCGGCGTCGCCCTCCTGGACGCCTGTGAACAGGCGGGCATCCCCCGCACGAAGTTCAACACCGGCACCACCGTGGTCAACGGCGCCAACTTCTTCCAGATCAACCGCCGCGCGGACGGTACCCGCTCCTCCAGCTCCGTGTCCTACATCCACCCCATCGTGGACCGCCCCAACTTCACCCTGCTGACCGGCCTGCGCGCCCGCCAGCTGGTGATCGACGCGGACAAGCGCTGCACCGGCGTGGACGTGGTGGACGGTGCGTTCGGCCGCACCCACCGGCTCACCGCGCACCGGGAAGTCATCGTGTCCACCGGTGCCATCGACTCCCCCAAGCTGCTCATGCTCTCCGGCATCGGCCCGGCGGCGCACCTGGCCCAGCACGGCATCGAGGTCCTGGTGGATTCCCCCGGCGTCGGCGAAAACCTGCAGGACCACCCCGAGGGCGTGGTGCAGTTCGAGGCCAAACAGCCCATGGTGCAGACCTCCACCCAGTGGTGGGAAATCGGCATCTTCACCCCCACCGAGGACGGCCTGGACCGCCCCGACCTGATGATGCACTACGGCTCCGTGCCGTTCGACATGAACACGCTGCGACACGGCTACCCCACCACAGAGAACGGCTTCAGCCTCACCCCCAACGTCACGCACGCCCGCTCCCGCGGGACGGTCCGGCTGCGCAGCCGCGACTTCCGCGACAAGCCCATGGTGGACCCGCGCTACTTCACGGACCCGGACGGCCACGACATGCGCGTCATGGTGGCCGGGATCCGCAAGGCCCGCGAGATCGCCGCCCAGCCCGCCATGGCGGAATGGACCGGCCGGGAGCTCTCGCCCGGAATCGGGGCGCAGACGGACGAGGAGCTGCAGGACTACATCCGCAAGACCCACAACACCGTCTATCACCCCGTGGGCACCGTCCGCATGGGCCCGGCCGACGACGGCATGTCGCCGCTGGATCCCCAGCTGCGGGTCAAGGGCGTCACCGGCCTCCGGGTCGCCGATGCGTCCGTCATGCCCGAGCACGTCACCGTCAACCCCAACATCACCGTCATGATGATCGGCGAGCGCTGTGCTGATTTGATCCGCGCCGACTATGCCGGCGCGGACGCCCTGGAAGAGAAGGAGCTCACCACGTCCCTCGCCTGAACGGCGGGTCACAAGGGGCCGCATTCCTCAACGATGACGGCCCCGCAGAACGTTATCTTGCCGCACCCCAGGGCGGCCGGTCACATCGTGCTTTTCTGATCTAGGAGTCCAATTTGGAACCCAGCAAGAGTATTGATTCAAGCGGCATGGACGAATTTGGCTACACCCAGACCCTCGACCGGAGCATCGGCAAGTTCGCCAGCTTCGCCGCGGGTGTCAGCTATATCTCCATCCTCACCGGTGTTTTCCAACTGTTCTACTTCGGCTTTTCCATGGCCGGACCGGCGTATGCCTGGTCCTGGCCCATCGTGTTCGTCGGCCAGCTGATGGTGGCCCTGTGTTTCGCCGAGCTGGCCGGCCGCTACCCTGTTGCGGGCTCGGTCTACAACTGGGCCAAGCGGCTGTCCTCCGGAACCTCGTCCTGGCTGGCCGGCTGGCTGCTGCTGTTGTCCTCCATCATGGCGCTGGGCTCGGTGGCACTGGCGCTGCAGATCACCCTCCCCCAACTCTGGGAGGGCTTCCAGTTCGTCGGGGACGGCACCGGGCCCTATGACTTCGCCATGAACGGCGTGGTGCTGGCCACCATCATGATCACCATCTCCACGCTCATCAACGCCTTCGGCGTGAAGCTGATGACCAGGATAAACAGCATCGGCGTCTTCGTGGAGCTGGTCGCCGCCGTCCTGCTGATCCTGGCACTGGGCTGGCACGTGGTGCGGGGGCCGGAGGTCTTCTTTGATACGGCCGGTTTCGGGGAAGGCAAGGACCTGGGCTTCTTCGGCGTCTTCCTCATCGGCGCCATGGCCTCCGGCTATGTCATGTACGGCTTCGACACCGCCAGCTCGCTGGGCGAGGAAACCAAGGACCCCAAGAAGACCGCTCCCAAGGCCATCCTGCGCGCCGTTACGGCGTCCTTCCTGCTGGGCGGCGGAATCCTGCTGTTCGGCATCCTGGCCGCACCGGACCTCAGTGACCCGCAGATCGGCTCCCCCGACGGCGGTCTGCAGCACATCGTCCTTTCCGTCCTGGGCGGCCCGTTCGGCAAGGCCTTCCTGGCCTGCATCGTGGCGGCTGTGGTGGTCTGCACCCTGGCCGTCCACGCCGCCGCCATCCGCATGATGTTCGCCATGGCCCGCGACAACAACCTGCCCTTCAGCCGGCAGCTCAGCAAGGTGGATCCGGTCCGCAGGACGCCCACAGTCGCGGCCATCGTCATCGGCGTCATCGCCGTCATCCCGCTGCTGGTCAACGTGATGCAGCCGGCCATCTTCACCATCCTGTCCAGCATCAGCATCGTGCTGATCTACCTGTCCTACCTCCTGGTCACGGTCCCCCTGCTGCGCAAGCGGCTCGCCAGGAAGTGGCCCATCCTGGATGACGGTTCCGAGCCCGGGTTCTGCATGGGCAAGTGGGGGCTTCCCGTAAACATCCTCGCCGTCCTGTGGGGTGCGGCGATGACGGTGAACCTGGTCTGGCCCCGCCCGGAGATCTACAACTCGGTGCCGCCGTTCGAGTGGTACCTGCAGTGGGGCGGGGTGTTCTTCGTGGCCGCCGTGGTGATTGGCGGGGCCATGCTCTACCGCCTGAAGATCCGCCATCAGACCGGGGTGCTGGCCGAACACGCCGCCGCAGTCGCCGCCCATCCGTCGTCCAACGACCCCCGGTTCGACGCCACCGAGGACGCGGTGCCAGCCAACGCAGTCCTGGCAACCGAGGGCTAGCAACACCACAGCAGAACGGGCCGACGTCGGCACCCACCCGGGTGCCGACGTCGGCCCTTCCTGCGTCCCCGGACGCTGCCATGTTGAGCGCCGGCGTCACACAACGGAACGGCCATCGGATCCGGACCGGCAACGCCCTACCCTTGACAGGTGACTTTGACTAAGATCCGTACCGCCGCCGCGGGCTCACTCGCCGCCGCCGGTCTCCTGCTTACCCTTGCCGGCTGTTCCACGCCGGCGGCCAACCAGCCCAGCTCCTCTGCGCCTGCCTCTTCAGCAGCGGCTTCCTCCAGCGCCAGCGCCGCCTCAACCTCTGCCGGTCCCTGCGCCGGCGTGAAGGTCATCGTCGATTCCGGCGCCCTGAAGCAGTCCGCCGCCGACACCTCCACCTGCGTGTCCGTGGACGGACCCACCGTGGCCGCCAAGGTCCTCGAACAGGCCAAGATCAAGACCGAGGGCACCGCCAAGTACCCCACAAGCTTCGCGTGCCGCGTCAACGGCGTGCCCGCCGCGGACTTCGACATCAAGCACAAGGGTGGCACCACCCGTGAAGCGTGCGATGACAAAAACACTGTCTCGTATTGGGCGCTCTGGGTGAAGCCCGCCGCCGGCACGTGGGCTTACGCGCAGGAAGGCCTGGACAGCCTGAAGCTCAACCCCGGCGAGAGCCTTGAACTGCTCTACACGGTGGACAACGAACCGGCAGCCCCCGCGGCATGACCTTCCGGCCCGCGCCGTTGCGCGCAGCGGCGGTTCTCGCTGCTGTGTTCATCGCGGCGCGGGTCGCCTACCGGGTCCTTTTCAACGGGACGGCCACCGGTTCCCCGGTCCTGCTGGACCTGCCCGCGCTGCGGCTTCCCGCCCCGTACGCCCATGTGGTGTTCCTGGGCCCCATCACGGCCCCGGGGCTCTGGGCGGCAGTGCTGTCCGCGCTCCCGATCGCCGCAACGATCCTCGGCTTCGGCCTGCTCAATGCCTGGGTGGATGTATCCCGCGGCTTCGTCCGGCTGGCCCGGGGCGGCCCCCTGCAAGGCGTGGCCCGGATGCTGGTGGTGGCCTGGGCCGCGCTCCCCGCGCTGGCGGAGGCCGTGGCCTCGGTGCGCCTGGCGTTCCGGCTGCGGGGCGAACGCTTCGGCCCGCGCGCCCTGGTCCCCGTGCTCGAACGGACCCTGGAGCACGCCGCCCGCATTGCCGCGGCCCTGGAGCTGCGCGGCTTCGGCAGCCGGGCATTTCGCCAAGGACGTCACGACGGCGGCGCGCCGCTTCTGGTGCGCGACGCACATTTCCGCATCGCTGACACGCGCATCCGGGTTGACTCGTTTGCACCGCCGGCCGGGTCCGTCGCGGTGATCACCGGGCCCACAGGCTCCGGCAAGTCCACCATCCTGCGCGGCCTCGCGGGCCTCCTTTCCCATGTGGACGGCGGCGGGCTGACCGGCACCGTACAGATAGCCGGGACGGACCGCGCCGACGCTCCCCCGCGCGATACCGCGGGGTTGGTGGGCGCCGTCCTGCAGAATCCGCGCGCAGCCTTTGCGACCACCCGGGTCCGGGACGACATCGCCCTGGCGCTCGAGCTCCGCGGCGTGCCGTCCTCCGCCGCGAAGGCCCGGGTGCTGGAGGTGGCCGATCGCATCGGGGTCTCCGCGCTGCTGGACCGGGACGTCAGCACCCTCTCGGCAGGCGAGGCAACGCTCGTGGCCATCGCCGCCGCCGTCGTGGACCAGCCCCGGCTGCTGCTGGTGGACGAACCCCTGGCCGACCTGGACGCCACGGCACGCAGCCGCGTCATCACCGTGCTCAGCACCCTGGCCCGCGAACACGGCGTGTGCATCATCGTGGCCGAACACCGGGCCGCGGCGCTGGCTCCGGTGGCTGATTCCTGGTGGACCATCGAGGGCGGCGCGCTGGTACCGGGCACCGCTCCCTCCCCCTCCGCTCCGGCCACCACCGCTCCCGCCGGCTCCTGGGCGGCGGCCGCTCCCGACCACGCCCGCACCCCTGTCCTGACGGCGACCCACCTCGAGGTACACCGGAAAGGCGCGACGCTGGTCCGCGACGCCTCGCTCGCCCTGCACCGCGGCGAGATCGTGGCGCTGGTTGGGCCCAACGGGGCCGGGAAGTCGTCCCTCCTGGTGGCGCTGGCCCTCGGCGAAGGTACAGGGACAACGTCCGACGGCGGCAGGGTCGCCCTGGTGCCGGACGCCTCGGACGACCTGTTCACGAGGGATACGGTCGCGGGCGAACTGAGGTCGGCGGAGCGGCGGCTGGCGCGCCGGAAGAACGGCACGGCGGTTGCTGCTGGTACCGCCGCGGCCCGCCTTGCCCGGCTGCGGGGAGGCGTCCATATGCCGATCGGCAACCAGCATCCGCGGGACCTCTCCGCCGGCGAGCGCAGGATCCTGGCCATCGCCCTGCAGACCATGGATGACCCGGATGTACTGCTCATCGACGAGCCCACGCGCGGACTCGATCCGGCCGCACGGACTGCAGTGGCGGCGGCTCTGCAGACCGCGGCAGAGGACGGCGCGGCGGTCCTGATCGCCACGCACGACCTCGACTTCGCCCACGGCCTGGGAGCCCGAATCCTGCCCATGCGGAACGGCGTGGCACCATCCGTGGAACCTGTCCCTGTCCCGGAACCGTATGTCCCTGCACCGCGCGTCCAAACATCCGTGCCCGCTCGTGCCGAAGCGCAGGCGGGGGCGTCCACCGCTGAACCGGCAGACGTACAGGGCGCCAGGAGGCCCCACCGGGTCCGGTTGCCGCGGAGCGCCGAGCTTGCTGTCCTCGCCCTCGCCAACCTGGCTGCCCTGGCGGCGTTCTGCTGGCCGCTGCTGGCCGCGGCACTCCCCCAGGACGCTGCCGCCGCCACCCCCTACATTGCCCTGGCCATCGCACCCGTGGCAGCGGTCGCCGTCCTGCTTTCCCTGGACGGGTCCGTCCGCTCGGCGCACACCGCGGCGCTGCTGGGTGTGCTGGCTGCCGTCGGTTCCGCCGTGCGGGTGGCGAGCACCGGCGTCGGCGGCGTGGAAGCAGTGTTCATCCTGCTGATCCTGGCGGGCCGCGCGTTCGGTGCCCGGTTCGGCCTGCTGCTCGGTGCCGCAACCATCGCCGTCTCCAGCGCGCTCTGGGGCGGGATCGGGCCGTGGACCCCGTTCCAGATCTTTGCCTGCGCGTGGGTGGGCGCGGGCGCTGGCCTCCTCCCCCGCCGGGTGCGCGGCAAAGCCGAACTGTGGATGCTGGCGGCCTACGGGGTGGTGGCGTCCTACGTGTTCGGGCTGCTGCTGAACCTGTGGTTCTGGCCCTTCGCGGTGGGCGCCGGCACCGGCATCTCCTACGTTGCGGGCGCACCGCTGGGCACCAACCTCAGCAGCTTCCTGCTGTACTCGCTGCTGACGTCGACGGCGGGCTGGGACACCCTGCGCGCGGTCACCACGGTGATCGGCATCGCCGTGGTAGGCCGCGCAGTGCTCGCCTCCCTGCGGCGGGTGAAGCCGGTGTCGGATGGGATGGCAGGATCCCGTGGACATACTGTGCACGCGCCGGCACCGTCGGACGCTGCAACGAACCAGCAACAGCTGACCCCTTAGCGTTTGTTGAGCGACTGAAACACCAAATGAGTCAGTAGCCGGCCGATTTCCCCCTGCCGAAAATAGGGGAGTTTTGCTACCGAATTCGTTCTTTCCCCGGATTAGCTTGTACGTAGTCGTCTTCCGCGGCTGCGGGCCGAGCGTTAGGACCAATTCCAATGAAGCTCAGAAAACTTCCAGTCCTGCCAACCTTCCCCACTGTAATATCTGTTTCCTTGTTCGCGTTGTTGCTGGCTGGATGTAGCGCCCCCGCTGCCTCTCCGCCTCAGAATAATTCGCCCACAAGTTCCGGGACCGTGACGCAACAACCGACATCAACCAGCCCCGTTCCCAGTTCCCCGCCGACGACAGCGGTGCCAACTTCATCCAGGCAGGCCGCGCCGATGTCCTGGCCCGAAGTCGTGGCCGACGTGCGCACCGGGGTGGGACAACTGAGCGTCACAGGCTGCTCCGTCAATTCCACGGGCACCGGATTTTTGGTCGCTCCCGATCTTGTGGTGACAGCGGCCCACGTCGTTGCCGATGCTGCAGCTATCAGCGTCGACTTCGACGGCACGTCAGTGGGTGGTGTGATCTTGGGATTCAACGAGCTTGCAGACCTGGCACTGGTTCGCTTGGAAACCGAAGCGGCGGGCCATCAGTTCCAGTTTCAACTTTCCGAACCGCCAATTGGAACTGAAGTCGCAGCCCTCGGCTTTCCTCGGGGAGAGTCGCTGACCCTTACCCGCGGAGTCGTCAGCGGGCTGGACCGTGATGTGAACTTTGGAACCGGCGTGATCGGCAACATGCTGCAGACTGACACCGCCATCAACCCAGGGAACAGCGGCGGCCCCCTGCTCGACGTGAAAGGCAAAGTCGCAGGAGTCGTCAGTGCAACCAGGAAGGACTCGGAAGGAATGGCCTATGCAGTCACCGCGCCGAGAGTCGCCGAAGCGGTATCAGAATGGCAGCAACGGGCAGTACCGATGGCCCCCGTTGATTGCGGCAGGGCCCCCGCGCCGAATTCCGGCATATTCCCCATGAAAGTCAGTTCGAATCATGATCAGGCCAACAACATTGGCCAAGCCTTGTTACTGCACGGCCAAGGCATCAACCGCGGCGCATACGCTGCGGCATTCAAGCAGTTCACGCCCGAACTGGGGGCAAGTTTCGGTGGCGAGGCGAAGTGGAGTGAAGGACTCGGCTCGTCTTACTGGACGGATCTCGACGTCGTCAGCGTGACAGGGGCAGGAGATGCCCTGCAAGCAAACGTTCGCCTGCAAACACGGCAGGACGCCGGCCATGGAGTCGATGGACAAACCTGTTCCAATTGGCGAATCTCGTACACCATGAAGTGGGACGGCAGCGGCTGGCGCATAGCCGGGACTTCCTTGCCTCAAGGCAAACCGCAACCCTGCAACTAGAACCGCCGCCACGAGAGTCATTGGGACGCCGACAGCGAGGAAGACGAAGAGCCGTCATAGGTTGCGGCGACAAAGAGGATCAAACCGATGAACCAGCCAGAGCAGGCCCTTCAACGTGAAGAACCGGCGCCAGCTCACACCTTGAAGTACTTGGCCTCCGGGTGGTGGAACACGAATGCGTCGGTGGACTGCTCGGGGTGCAGCATGAGCTCGTCGCTCAAGATGACGCCCATGCGCTCAGGCTTCAGCAGCTCGGTGACCTTGCGGCGGTCCTCCATGTCGGGGCAGGCGGGGTAGCCCAGCGAGAAGCGGGCGCCGCGGTAGTCGAGCTTGAAATACCCTGCCGTGTCCTTGGGCTCCTCGGATGCGAAGCCGAGCTCCTTGCGGATGCGGGCGTGCCAGAACTCGGCGAGCGCCTCGGTGAGCTGCATGACCAGGCCGTTGAGTTCGTAGTAGTCGCGGTACTGGTTGGCGGCGAACATCTTGGAGGTAAACTCTTCGATCTTGGAGCCGGCGGTGACCAGCTGCACGGGCAGCACGTCGATCTGGCCGGACTCGCGGGACTTCACGAAGTCGGCCAGGCACAGGTGCCGGTCGCGGCGCTGGCGCGGGAAATCGAACCGCAGGCGGTCGGTGCCGATCGGGCCGCCCGAACCACCGTCCGGGGCGAGCAGCCCCGCCTGCCCCAGGACGCCGTCGGGATCCTCGCCGTGGTGCAACACCACTACCTGTTCGCCCTCGGAGACTACGGGGAAGTAGCCGTACGCCACGGAGGCGTCCAGCATGCCTTCACCGAGGATGCGGTCCAGCCAGTAGCGCAGGCGCGGCCGGCCTTCGCGTTCCACCAGTTCCTCGTACGAGGCGCCGTCCTCGCCGCGGCCTGGCTTGAGGCCCCACTGGCCCATGAAGGTGGCGCGCTCATCGAGGAACGCCGAGTAGTCGTGAAGCGAGACGCCGCGGACGATGCGGGTGCCCCAGAACGGCGGCACGGGCACGGGGTTGTCGCTGGCAACGTCGGACCGGCCGGGCATGGCTTCGGGTTCGGTGACCGTGAACTTCGCCCCGCCCTTGTGGATGCGCTTCTTCAACGGCGGCAGGCCGACGTCGTCCGGTGATTCACCGCGGGCAACGCGCACCAGCGGTTCCATGAGGGAGAGGCCCTCGAAAGCGTCCTTGGCGTAGCGGACCACGCCGTCGAACTGCTCCGCGAGGTCCTGCTCCACGTAGGCGCGGGTCAGGGCTGCGCCGCCCAGGATGACGGGCCACTTCTTGGCCAGGCCGCGGGACTGCAGCTCGGCGAGGTTTTCCTTCATCACCACGGTGGACTTCACCAGGAGCCCGGACATGCCGATCACGTCAGCATTGTGCTCCTCGGCGGCGGCGATGATCTCGGCGATGCCCTGCTTGATGCCGATGTTGACCACTTTGTAGCCGTTGTTGGTGAGGATGATGTCCACCAGGTTCTTGCCGATGTCGTGCACGTCGCCGCGGACGGTGGCGATCACCATGGTGCCCTTGCCGGAGGAGTCCGACTTCTCCATGTGCGGCTCGAGGAGGGCTACTGCGTTCTTCATGACCTCGGCCGACTGCAGGACGAAGGGCAGCTGCATTTCACCGGCGCCGAAGCGTTCACCCACCACCTTCATGCCCTCGAGCAGGTGGTCGTTGATGATGCCCAGCGGGGTCATGCCTTCGCTGCGGGCCAAGTCCAGGTCCGCTTCGAGGCCCTTGCCTTCCCCGTCGATGATGCGCCGTTCCAGGCGTGCGCCCGTGGGCAGTGCCGCGAGTTCGGCGGCGCGCTGGTCCTTGAGCGCTGCGGTGTCGACGCCGGCGAACATGTCCAGCATGATGGCGAGCGGATCGTAGGTGGTGTTGCCGTCGGCGTCGTATTCACGGCGGTCCCAGACCAGGTCCAGGGCCACCTTGCGCTGGTCTTCCGGAATAGAGGCGAGCGGGACGATCTTGGCGGCGTCAATGATGCCGCTGGTCAGGCCCGCTTCGGTGGCCTCGTGGAGGAAGACCGAGTTCAGGACGATGCGCGCGGCCGGGTTCAGGCCGAAGGAGACGTTGGAGACGCCGAGCGTGGTGTTGATGCCGGGGTACTTGGCGGTGATCTGGCGGATGGCCTCGATGGTTTCGATGCCGTCCCGGCGGGTTTCCTCCTGGCCGGTGGCGACAGGGAAGGTGAGGCAGTCCACGATGATGTCCTCGACGCGCATGCCCCACTCGCCCACCAGGGAGTCGACCAGGCGGGAGGCGATGGCCACCTTGCCTTCGGTGGTGCGGGCCTGGCCCTGCTCGTCGATGGTCAGGGCGATAACCGCGGTGCCGTGTTCCTTGACCAGCGGCATGATGCGGGCGAAGCGGCTGTTGGGGCCGTCGCCGTCCTCGTAGTTGACCGAGTTAACCACGGGGCGGCCGCCGATGAGTTCCAGGCCGGCCTGCAGGACGGGCGGTTCGGTGGAGTCGATGACCAACGGGAGGGTGGAGGCCGACGCGAAACGCGAGAGGATCTCCTTGACGTCGGCCACGCCGTCGCGGCCCACGTAGTCGACGCAGACGTCCAGCAGGTGGGCGCCGACGCGGATCTGTTCGCGGGCGATGTCCACGCAATCGTCCCAGCGTTCTTCGAGCATCGCCTGGCGGAAGGCCTTGGAGCCGTTGGCGTTGGTGCGCTCACCGATGGCCAGGTAGGCGGACTCCTGGTCGAAGTTCACGTGCTGGTAGAGGGAGGCGACGCCGGCCTCGCGCTCAGTGGGGACGCGCGCGGGGGCGGGCTTACCGCCGTTGGAGGCAACGGCGTCGTCCGCGGTCTTGCGGGTGCGGAAGGGCGCAAGGCGTTCGACGACGGCGGCCATGTGTTCCGGCGTCGTACCGCAGCAGCCGCCCACCAGGCCCAGGCCGAATTCGCGCACGAACTGCTCGTGCGCGGTGGCGAGTTCGGCGGGCGAGAGCGGGTAGTGCGCGCCGTTGGCGCCGAGGACGGGCAGGCCGGCGTTGGGCATGCAGGCGATGGCGACGGAGGACTGCTTCGAGAGGTGGCGGAGGTGTTCGCTCATCTCGTCCGGGCCGGTGGCGCAGTTCAGGCCGATGGCGTCGACGCCGAGCGGCTCCAGGGCCGTGAGTGCGGCGCCGATTTCGGAGCCCATGAGCATGGTGCCGGTGGTCTCCACCGTCACTTCGACGAAGATGGGCAGGCGGATGCCCTTGGAGACGATGGCCTGCTTGCAGCCGTTGACGGCGGCCTTGGTCTGCAGGAGGTCCTGGCTGGTTTCGATAAGGAAGGCGTCCGCTCCCCCGTCGATGAGGCCCTCGGCCTGGAGGGCGAAGGTCTGCTTGAGGTAGTCGTAGCTGGTGTGGCCCAGGCTGGGGAGCTTGGTGCCCGGGCCCATCGAACCGAGGACCCAGCGCATCCGACCGTCTGTTGCCTCTGCTGCCTCGGCGCGTTCGCGGGCGATCCTGGCGCCCTTTTGTGCGAGCTCCTCGATGCGGTCATCGATGCCGTAGTCGGAGAGGTTGGACCAGTTAGCGCCGAACGTGTTGGTCTCCACGGCGTCGATGCCGGTGGCGAAGTAGGCGTCGTGGATGTCCGCGATGACGTCCGGCCGGGTGTCGTTGAGGATCTCGTTGCAGCCCTCCAGGTTCTGGAAGTCCGTGTCGAGGGACAGGTCCCGGCCCTGGAGCATGGTGCCCATGGCGCCGTCGGCAATGACCACCCGGTGGTTCACGGCGTCCAGGAGTTCCTGGGAACGGGCGGGGCGGGGGACGGACTCGATGTCCAGTGCGAAACGAGGCATTTAAACAGGTTACGGGCGGGGGCGCCTGCGGTGCGCTGTGTGTCCGTGTACTACGGTGGCTGTGCTGGGATCTAAGACGGGTCCGGGACGGTCTTGTAGCCCTTTAGTCAGTCCTCGAGGACGGCCCGAGCGGCTGCAGTGTCGTGGAAATCGGGCGACTGCTGTTCCTGTTCTTCGATCTTGCGGCGGTAAAAAATCGTGGGCCGCTTGTTTCGTGATCCCCAGTGCTTCGCCGATCTGGGCCCATGTCGCGCCACCCTCACGGGCAGATTTCATGACATACCAGCGCCTGGCCGTGAGCAGCTCGACTGCCTTGGCATTTGCCCGCAGGGCCTCTAGCGCGGCCACTTCCGATACCTCCGTCAGAAAATGTGCTGCAGCTTCCCGCGCCTGATCGCTGGCTATGGAGGAAAAGCCAGGCGACGACTCGCCACGGTTGAAGTCTTCCCAAACTTTGAGCAGCTCATGGACGTCACCGCTGTTGAGAGCCCGCTCCACTGACTCCGCATCCATGGCGTCAAGGTAGCTTGACGTCCCTCGAAGGTCAAGGGGAGGTGCCGACTCTTTCTAAAGTGCGGCAGCTGGCGCCGTCACTTCCTTGTCCCATTCGGCGACTATGCCTGTCGCTGGGGGGGAACGCCCTGGCAGGTTGAATTATGGCTTGGTATAGAGCAAGCGCATCTACATCTCTCGCGTCGACAGAAGCCTCAGCATTAGGGCCGATAAACGCGATTCCCTAAAGGCCGCTTAGCGCCCCGATGATCCTTCGCCCCCGCCCGGTGGCGCGGACTCACTCCGCGGCGGCGACCCCGAGGTCAGCGGCGTGGCCGTTGATGGTGCGGGCCAGGTCGATGTCGCGGCTGGTGATCCCGCCGACATCGTGGCTCGAGAGCGTGACGCCTACCTCGGGATAGGTCAGGGTGAGGTCGGGGTGGTGGTTGGCCTTCTCGGCGGAGGTGCCGATGCGGTTCACGAGCTCCAGCCCGGTGGAGAACTTCCGGGTCTTGAAGGTGGCGGTGAGGGCGTCGCCGGTCATGCGCCAGCCGGTGAGCCCGGCTTCGGTGAGCTCGGCGGCGGACAGCTTCCGCTGGGGATCAGTCATAGTGTCATCATGGCTCCCGAGGGCCTCCATGGCTACCCCGCGGGCACCACGCCTCCAGCGGTGATTACAGCGCCGGCCCGCTGGTAAAAAGTCCGCAATCCGCGGAATGCGGCCTTTTCGTCTAGCTCCCCCAGTGCCTGTCTAGAGCCGATAGCCGACGTTTCGTCATCCTAGGGGAGTGGCGCCTTTCGCATGCGCACATAGAAGCCTCTGACTCTGAGCGGTGGTGCTGTTTCTTGTCCGAGGAGATCAGATGGATGGTTATGGGTGACCAGCGTCAGATAGCCCGAACCCTATGGCGATCTGGCACATATCGACCTGTGGATCTTTGCTGGAACCACAGCGGGTTCCGGGACTAGCCAGGGGGTAAACCTCGCGTGTACAGGCCGGGGTAGTCGATGATGAACCCGTCAGGATCGACTTTGATTTGGCAGTTGAAGTCGCTGTCCAGTGACTCATAGAGGTATAGATTGACGGATGTTCTGGTGTACGCCTGCGGGTCTGGCAGCACCCGGAGCGAGGGGACGTCGATATAGGCCGTGGTGATCTCTGCCCGGGACCCAATGGCGAGGTTGAGTCGCCGAACCGGCAGAGTGTTCGTGAAGGGGCTGAATGCCAAGTCGATGTCAATTGCGCCCTCCAGGTCGGGGCGTAGCTGGCCATTGACGCTCCAGGTTCCGTCGCTCCTCCGCTGGACCTCAAGTCGCCGATCGTCGTGACAACGCAGCGTAAGCTCACGAAAGACCCACTGGCCATCAAGGGTTGCCTCGTAGTCGCAGCGCCCCTCACGGGAGGTGATGATGGATCGAGCCTGGAGTTTTCTGCCCATCGTGAACTGGAGACGTTCGATGCTGCGCGTCTTGATGCCGTACCAGGTGTAGCCCACAGTCAACCTCTCCCTCCGCTTCCGTGATAGCAACAGTCTCTATCGAAGTTGCAGGACGGGGTAGTCGTAGGAACACCTAGCCGGGGCGGCTATCAGGACCAGCACGCACAGGGGAAACATTGGCGGGCGCCGGCTGCATCTCACTGCCGCGTGGAACCACAAAAAAGTAATGGACGAAGGCAGTGAAAACCTCGCCCGGTACCTGAAGGCGCGGCTGGTCAGCAACGAATCACGTGAACTAGAGCCCGGGTCCCCGGAATCGCTTCGCTAGCGGACACCGGGCGGGATCAGTGGAAGAGCCATTCCAACCCTGCCGTCGCGCTCTTCCAGCCATTGGCTGGTGTGTAGAGAGCGAGGACCATACCTTCACCAAAGCCAACTCTCCTGTCCGGGGCCTGTCGCAGGGCCGCCCTGATGCATTCCAGGCCCTGTATTGCACCGCTCGCCTTGACGATGGCGTCAGGGATACTCGTCCCTTCCACTGTGAACCAGCCAACGCTTCCCTTGGTCGCGTATTCGAGGAAAAACGGTGCGAAAGGGAGTGCGTCGGTGGCCTCAGGCGGGCGCGCAGAAGGGACGACAGCCGGTTCTTTGGGCATCTCTGGCAACTTTGCTTCTCGAAGTGATACGGGAGGCCCCCAAAAATACGGTCGGCCGGTCACGGCCCGGAGTATGTCGGCCAGGATCAGCCACTGCCCGGGGCAGCATCTTGACGCAGTGTGGGCTGGCAGGCACGGGCCTTGGGGGAGGGACCGCCTGCCAGCCCCGCGTCGCATCCGCGGGGATCGGATACGAAGCGACAGCCAAAACGCCGTGCAAAAATTCTGCCAACCCGACGGACCCCTAACATCCGAAGTTCCCGTTGAACGGGATAATTAGAGTCGGCGGGAACTGAGGAGGCTTTCCGGGCGCGGCTCGCTGACACCGGTTGCATGTTCGGACTTCATGGCTGCGGATATTGCGAACGAGGCTGACCGTAGCACTGCTACTGTCAGCGGGATCTGGGCGTCTTCTTCGGGGATGACCGCTGTCAGTGCGGCGGGAAGCCCGTCAGAGTCGTCACCGAGGACAGGAACGGAAACCGCGATGGTTCCTTCGGTGACGATGCCTGGACGGGTGAGGTATCCCGCCTGGCGGGCCTGCGCCAACACCGGCCGCAGGTTTTCACCCTCGCCGGGCGTTGAGGCGAGGAACGACTCCTGGTAATCAGGGGGCTGATGGGCGAGGAGAACCAGCCCCGATGGCGTACTCGTCAACGGCAGGCGCGCCACCTTCTGAGTGATGTTGGTAGCCGTCGAACCGCGTGATATCCGCTCCAGGTACAACGTCTCACCTTTATCCAAGACCGCGAGGGTGATTTGCGCCTTGAGTACTGCGTGCACCGATTCCATCAAGGGAACGGCAGCGTTGCGTAAACGCACGAACGCCTCTGTCGGTCCGGGTGCACCGCGCTGCCGGATGAGGGGTCCGGGACAAAGGAGCCCGTCGGCGGTTCGTTCCAGGAAACCGTGGGCCAGCAGATCAACCACAAGCCGCTGGGCCGTGGACAATGGAAGACCGGTCCGTAGCGCGACGGAGGTCAGATTCAGGAATTCGTGGTCGTGGTCAAACGCGGCAACGATGCGGGCAAGCCGGGCGACCACCGACTCACCGCTCGGCGAATTAGCCATACGAGCTCAACCCTCCAATGACGACAGCAACGAATGGAATCCGGCCCCGTTCCTAGTCCGTGCCCACGACAAAAAATCGTGCTTATCAGCCATGGCCCCAGTATGCCCCGCCATTACCGGCGGCACGAAGACTCCAGGAAAAGACTGTCCGGCATCCTGACATGCCCGGTCCTTCGCGAGAGGGCAGCACCGGATGCCGCCAATTAGGAAACTAGCCTTCCGGGTACTACTTTTGCTTCTGGCCAAGCGCACGTTTCCCCCAATGTGTGGTGCAGCTAAGAAGGACCCTCGCGGATCGAGTCAAGGACGCGAGGGTCCTTCGCTACCGGCGCCTGGGGAGTCGCCGCGCAGGGGCGTGCAGTTCTCCTGCTGTCGGCGTCTCTGCGATGATCGGCAACGCCACGGTCACGGGAACCGGACTCGGCTCCCAAGGCAACCACTACATCTACAAGGAGAACGGGCAGAGCATTTTCAACCCCGACGGGAGCGCCACCGCCCAAGTTATGGTCTGGCTCATCAGCAAAGGGTCAGGGCTCGACAGCCGGGCCTTCTTCAGGCTCACGGTCTTCCCGGACGGAACATTCGACCTCACGACCGACGCCTCCTGCCCTGCCTGAGCCGCCTGTCCGGACGTTCCAGGGACTGCGATGGCAATCTCATGCAGGCCAGTGCGAACTCCTTCTTCTAGGGCGCTGAAACCCCGGGCGGGGCTTGCTTCTAGCTCAAACGCTCATCGCTCCATAGATTGGCCGTCCGAGACCGTCGCTTGGTTTAAGAGCTTCTTGACTCACGACACGGTGACCAGCTGCCGGCCAGCCCGAACACTCTGCCGTTGCGCCATCGGACTGTTTGCTAGTGAACAGGTCGTTCCGAACGTTAACTATTCCGCCCCATTTCGTGAGCTCCACGGCACATTGCTCGCTTACACCGCGCAAGATTGGAGAGGTGCCTCAGTTGGGCTGAGGCTCTTGACCCAACGAGCTTTAGAACACTACGGACTGAGAATTCCTTACCTCGATGGACTTCTTGAAGCTTGTACCACAGCAATGACCGGAAAAGAGGACGCGTTGCTTCCGAGATTGGGTGGATCCTCGCTGGACGTCGGCTCGTCCCTCCACCTCGGAGATGTAGCGTCGAAGACATCGAACAGAAGTGGGCTCTAGTTGATCTAGCGGATGCCTTCGCCACAGAGGAACTGGTCCAGTATTCAAGCTGTGCTCTAGGTTTCCCGACTCAGGTGACGAGCCGTGAACCTGCAGCCTCTTGGTTGTGTAGTGTCTTGGAGGGCTTAATCCTCGAACGTCTCGCTTCGGGTAAGTTGATTGCTGCGGCTCGTACTATGCGTCTTCGAGGTCATTTGTTCGGCAACTCCGACAAGTTCGGCGAGTCGTTTATGGATACACTTTCGATTCACGCACGAATCCGAGGAGGCTTCGGTGCCGTGGCGGTTCTCCTACCGGATGTGGACATTTCCGTGCGTGAAGCCTGGATGGCGCGTGAGGTCTTCCTGCCGACAACACTAGAGGTGATGTGGGCAGCGGCGTCAGTGAGAGCTCCGAACTGGTCCCCCTTCTTTGAGTCAGAGAGTACTTCGCGTCTACCTCATGGTGATTCTGGCAGGGCATAGACCCAATTTTTTGCGCTTGGCTTCTGAGCAGCGCTACTGCATGTCGGTCGGTGACCGACCAAGCCCTGCTGCTGTGCGGGGCGATGCAGCCACGGAAACCATTCCCTGTTAGCAATTCTGGAGGGTTCCGGCCCGGGAAGAGCCCTCCGGGATAACAGGATGCCCGGGCGGTCTACACCCAAACCTGACGTCAGAGTGAGCGGACAGAGACGTAATTCTTGATACTTCCGCCTCTAGGTCTCAGACCAGAATCTGACACAACGTGTGGATCCACACCTACCCAAGCTCAACTGAATGGAATGAAGCTGCTATCGTCCAAGTCTCTACGAAGGGGGAATAGCCGAATGCAGGCAGGGGATTGGGTATCACTTGGGGCTGCAGTCGTGGCAGTTGTGGCATTGATCTGGACAAGGGCACAGGCACAATCAGCAAAGATGCAAGCTGAGTCTGCCAAACAGCAAGTAGCCCTGGCGAAGCGGCAGACCGAGATCCAAGAACAGCTCTACCGCGACCAGCAGCAGCCCTATCTGTGGATCGATTTCCGGGTTGATCCGGTTTCCTATTACCTGATCGATCTCGTGTTAAAGAATGAGGGGCCCACCGTTGCAACCAATGTGCGAGTGACTATGGACCCACCTATCCAACGCTCGTCCGCCTTCACGATGGACGAGAGCCTTCTGGACCTCCCGGGCTTCACAAACGGGTTCGCCTCGATCCCGCCTGGCCGGGAGATGAGGTGGAGTCTGGGGACGCACGTCGAAATTTTCGAAGAGCGTACTTTCCACCGGCACACAGTGACGATTGCATTCGATGGTCCCTTCGGGCCAGCGGAGCCGCTTGTCTACGTCCTGGATTATGCAGACGCAAAAGCGATGTCACTGCGCGACCCTGGCAACCTAAAGTCGATGACAGAGGCGCTCACTAAGGGTAACCGGGAGCTTACGCGAATCCTCGGCCGCGTCGAGCACGCCCTTCGAACGGACGACCTGCAGGACTAGCAGACGGACACGATGCAGGTATCCACTCCCCCAGCCTTACAGAATCTGCATTATCGGCGTGCTGAAATGGACGGGGGAGAGGGCTTCGAAAGGGGCTTCGCCTGATTTCCAACCGACACGCCTCTAGGACAATTGGCGACGGCTTTAGCGAATTGCGGCTCGATTCCAGCCTCGGGAGTGGCCCGGAAAGCGGGCTCGGGCTGAACGTCGAATAGGAATCAGATGTGGCAGCGGTTCGTCCGTGATGGGGAGGAAGAACGCGCCTTGACGCAGGCTCCCGTTATCTCTGGCTCTTCGTGGGCATCCGTTTCTACCGCGTGCTCGGGCCGTGGGAAGTACATTGGATGTTCTCCAACTTCTCTGCAGCCAGGAGGGAGGCAAGTTCTTCAGTTGGGCCGCCGGCCCAAACAGACCAGAAGAACGTCCCGACAGCGAGGGCTGCCATGGTCAGGATGTCAGTTTGATTTCCCAGCGCGGGCTCGCCTAGGGGGCCGAACTGTCCATAGTAGGCAATAAGGAGCGTCGTCAGGAAGGTGACGACTATCCACAGGCCGCCGCGGATGTGACCCCGCCCCTTCGTGTTGCTCGACAGGTACAGGCCGCCTAGAAATAGCCCAGCGACTATGACCATGGCGCTGAAATAGATGGGGAAAGACCATGAGCCCGGGGCTTGTTCCTGGTTCCGGGTGAACAACCAGCCGCCGGCGGCCGCTACCCAGATCCACGCGACAGTGAAGCCTGCGGAGAGCAGCCAGCTGGGCAGAGGACGGCTCCACCCGCTCCGAACGCTTGCGTAGCCGCCGTAGAGCGGAAGCGCGAAGAATACGACGGTGAAAAGGTTGATGAGAGAGACCCAGCCGGCGAAGTAGATCAGCAACAGGCTGGCTACGTATCCGGCGAGGGCCCAGAAGGTGGCGGCCTTGAGCCGGAATGGGCGTGGGAGCTCAGGTGCGGTGCGCCGAAGGACAACGAGCACTGGCCCACCCATTAGGTAACTCAGTGTCAGGGCGATCGAAACCTGACCAACGAAGGAGTACCAGCTTGGGGCCGGAAAGAAGAAGAACATCCCCAGAGCTGTGCATATGGCCAGCGCCACGATGGGTGTGCCGAACCGGTTGATCCGTTGAAGTGCTTTGGGCAGCTCCCCATTTACCGACATGGAGTACGTGGACCGTGCGCCAATGCCCAGCCACACCCAGCCCGTGGCCATTGGCGAGAGTGCTGCGTCCGAGAGCAGGACCACGGAAAACCACGCGAAACCGGCGGCGGTGACGGCGTTGAGCAACGGCGCGGAAGCCCAGTGGCTTCCAAGGAGAGCGTGCCAGTCCCCTGACGCTACGTTGGCCGCGTCCCAGTTCACGGCTCCCACGAATCCGATCTGCAGAAGTATGTAAATCACCAGGGGAATCAACAGTCCTCCGACCACGATGGCGATCGGGATGTTCCGCTGTGGATTGATTGCCTCGCCGCCGAAGTCAAGAATCTGGCGGAGGCCGGAGTAGGCGAACACGATGCCGCCGCTGGCAAGTGCGCCGAGGATAGCGCCTGCACCTTGAGGGGCGAAGCCACCGCCGATGGTGAAGTTCGCGGAGGAAAAAGCGAAGAACATCAGCGTCGCTGCCACGAGTGGGATCACGAGCTTCCAAATAGTGATGTATTTGTTCGACTCGCTCAGGACTTTCGCGCCAAAGGAATTGAGGATGAAGAAGACAATGAGGAGCCCGAAACCTGCCACGATTCCCCGGGGCCATGACAGGATCATCGTCCCGTCGCTTTCGGTGAGGAGTCCTAGTTCAGGCCAGTTGCCCCCGACGTACGTGAGGATTGCCTGGACTTCAATAACGGGCAGTGCCAGCGCCGCAATCAGGTAACCCCACCCGTTGAACCAACTCAGGAATGCTCCGTGGGTGAGTCTGGGGTAGCGGACGCCTGCGCCCGAGCGCGGGAGCATGGTTCCCAGCTCCATCCATGCCGCTCCGATGACGCCGAAGAAGACGGCGCCCAGTACCCAGGTGATAATCGAGGCAGGTCCGGCGATACTTGCTGCGGCGAGGGTGGCCAGGAGCCAGCCGGAACCGATTTGAACGCTGACAGCAAGCGCGATCAGGCCGAAAAGTCCGATCTGCTTCTTCAGCTGGGCGTCGCTCGCCTCATAAGCTTCCCTCATGGGCGCATTATTTTTCGAGTGTCCATATGACTCCTTTGTCCTACCAGTATCCGGCTTCCGGACTTCACGCGATGTAGACGTTTCAGCTGTCGATTCGGCTTTGACTGCGCTTGCTGGCTGGCTTTGTTCCTGGCACTTCCCCTGCCGCCGCTTTTGGGGTCGGTTGATCCGGCCGTTCCAGGAAATGCCAAGGACGTCCTTCCGGCGTGGAACGTCTTTCAGGTTTATAAGAAATGGCGGTCCTGGGGTGCGCCACGGGAGGCGCGTCTAAGGAGTGCCATCTGCGTGAGGTCGTCGACGACCTGGTTGACGCGGGTTCTCCGGGCCTTGCTGCCGAGGGAGCGGCGCTGTTTGCCTGCGGCCAATACACGGGCCTGTTCCCGAGCGGTGGGAATCGCGTCCGTCCCCGGGGCGTGTGTAAAGGGATGGTAGAAGAGCGGCAGATTCGATCTGTCCTGCTCGTACTCAGACATTGTTCTCACGTTTTCAGTCCATTGTCGTCACGAAACATGGTGCTGCCTATCGCAGGGATAGGCAGCACCACAAGGATCTACGTCTCATAGGCACCCTGGGCCTAAGAGCACGCCGGCCCGCAGATTTTTTCAGTGTGTCATGGCGGTGAAAGCCTGATCGTAGATGGCCAGCGCCTGCTTCACCTCATCTGCCGTGACGACGGCGGGCGGCACCACGTGGAGGCGGTTGTCGGCCAGGAACGGCAGCAGGCCCAGGCGGAGCAGTTCAGCCTTGAGCCGGCCCATGTACTCTGCGTTGACAGGGGTGCGGGAGTCCCGGTCCTGGACGAGTTCCAGGGCCCAGAAGACGCCGCGGCCGCGGACTTCTCCGATGACGCTGTGCTTTTCGGCCAGTGCGAGCAGGCCGGGTTCGAGGTGGTCGCGGCCGATCCTGGCGGCATTGCCGACGATGTCTTCTTCTTCGAAGGCTTCGATGGACGCCACCACCGAGGCCGCGGCGAGCGGGTGCCCGGAGTAGGTGAGCCCGCCGGGGAAGACCCGCTCATCGAAAGTGGCGGCGATGTCGCCGGAGATGATGACGCCGCCTACGGGGACGTAGCCGGAGTTGACGCCCTTGGCGAAGGTGATGAGGTCCGGGGTGACGTTGAAGGCGTCGAAGGCGAACCAGTCGCCGGTGCGGCCGAAGCCGGCCATGACCTCGTCGAGGATCATCACGATGCCGTATTCGTCGCAGAGCGCCCGGACGCCTTCGAGGTAGCCGGGTGTGGGGACCAGGATGCCGGCGGTGCCGGGGACGGTTTCCAGCAGGATGGCGGCGATGGACTGCGGGCCTTCGGCCTGGATCACCCGACGGAGGTGGTGGAGGGCGCGCTCGGTTTCCTGTTCGGGGGTTTCGGCCCAGAACTCGGAGCGGTAGAGGTAGGGGCCGAAGACGTGGACGTGGCCGCGGGAGTATTCGTTGGGGATGCGCCGCCAGTCACCGGTGGCAACGATGGCAGCGCCGGTGTTGCCGTGGTAGGAGCGGTAGCGCGAAAGGACTTTGTCGCGGCCGGTGTGCAGGCGGGCCATCCGGATGGCGTTTTCGTTGGCGTCTGCACCACCGTTGGTGAAGAACACCTTTTCCATGTTGGCGGGTGCGTGGGACAGGATCTTGGCTGCGGCGGTGGCCCTGACGTGATTTGCGGCCGCGGGTGCCACGGTGGCCAGGGTGGTGGCCTGCTGGGCGATGGCGGCTATGACTTTGGGGTGCTGGTGGCCGATGTTGGTGTTGACGAGCTGGCTGGAGAAGTCCAGGTAGGTGTTGCCGTCATGGTCCCAGACGGTGCTGCCGGATCCGCCGGCGATCGCCATAGGGTTCAGGGACTTCTGCGCGGACCAGGAATGGAAGACGTTGGCCCGGTCGAGGGCTACGACGTCGGCGTTGCTGAGGGATACAGCGGCCGACGTCTTGGCGTCTGCTGCGGGCAGGAGTGCCTGGTTGGCGACCATGGCGTTTCCTCTCGGTAAGTGGAATGGGAAGTTCCTTCATCATCCGCTTTCCGTCAGGGCTAGTGCCGTATACGTTTGTACAACCCATCTGTTTCTGTTCGACGTTTTCACACCGGGGATCAACATGCCGCCAAACCTTAATATCCTCCTCCGCAGCCGCTCGTTGAAGTTGCGGCTGGTGGTGCCGGACCTCGGGGCACCTCGCCTTGAGCAGTCAATCAGTTGGGTGCACAGCTCTGACCTGGCGGACCCCACCCCGTTCCTGGACTCCGGCCAGCTGTTGCTGACGGACGGTACCCAGTTTCCCGTCGAGGGTGAGTTCGGGAAGGGGTATGAGCACTATGTGGGCCGGCTTGTGGAGCATGGCATCGTGGGACTGGGCTTTGCCACCCAGGTGGTCCACGGGACGTTGCCTCCAGGCCTCGAGGAAGCCTGTAGGGATCAGGGCCTTCCGTTGGTCGAGGTACCGGACCGGACACCGTTCATCGCCATTATCCGCACTGTTGCGGACTATCTGGCGCGGGAAGAGCACGCACGTGCCGAGTGGTCGCTGCAGGCCCAGCGTGCCATCTCGCGGGCAGCCCTGCGGCCCGACGGGTTGACCTCGATCCTCGGTGAGCTCGAGCGACAGCTTCACAGCTGGGTGGCCCTGTACGATGCCGCGGGCAACTATGTGCGCATGCCCCGCAACCGTCCCGTCCCGTCGGAGATCGCGGCTGGAGTAGGCCGGAAGGTACGGCAGGCGCTGGAATTAGGGACCCGCTCGGCCTCGCACTTCGACGTTGACGGCCAGTCGGTGACCCTGCAGACTCTTGGCCGCAAAGACAACCTGCGCGGCGCCCTCGTGCTGGGTGCCATCGAGCCCCTGGACCCGGCCCGGGCGGACATCGTCAACAGCGTGATCGGCCTGGCAAGCCTGGCCCTGGAGCAGGCGCGGACCCTGGACACGGCACGGAGGCACCTGCGCGCCGGTGTCTTTGAGCAGCTGCTGGCGGGCAGCACCGACGTCGCATTCCGCACAGCCCGCCAGGTGTGGGGCCAGCTGCCACGGGATCCGCTGATGGTGACCGTCTCCCGGCAGGAGAGCCCGGCGCCAAACCTGTTGGAGGCCTTGGAGCTGCTGGCGGACGACCACCGGGGTGCCGTGTTCTATGCGCTGCGGGGCGAGGTCCTGGTGATCCTGGCGGGCCAGGCCCACCAGGGGAAGGTTTTGGAGCTGCTGGGGCGCCACGGCGCGACGTGTGGTGTCTCGGCCGAGGCACCAATGGAGGGGCTTGCCGGTGCCCTGGAAGAAGCCACACGTGCGTTGCGGCGGGCAGCTGAAGTGGGCAGGGCCGTCGTCGAATTTTCCGAGCTCTCGACAGGCGGCATGCTGGGCCTGCTTCGCGAGGAGAAGGCCGGCCCGGTGGCCCGGGGGTTGCTGCAGCCGCTGATCAGCCATGACGCGGCCGAGCAGACGGAACTGCTGGAAACCGTACGGGAATGGTTTGCCAATAACTGTGCCTGGGACAAGACAGCGCGCCGTCTGGGAGTGCACCGCCATACGCTCAGGAACAGGATTGATACTGCCGGCCGAATCCTTGGACTGAACCTGGACAGCATGCAGGACCGCCTGGAGCTGTACGCGGCTGTTCAGTTCCTGGAATAGGCCGGAAACGAAGGCGAGGACCTCCGGCAGGTGTGCCGGAGGTCCTCGCTGTCAGGGCCCAGTGCCAGGTGCTGACATCCTGTGGGTGCTGCCCTAGTTCTGCGGGAAGCCCAGGTTAATGCCGCCGTGGCTCGGGTCGAGCCAACGGGAGGTGATGGCCTTTTCGCGGGTGAAGAACTGGAAGCCCTGGAGGCCGTAGGCCTTGGAGCTGCCGAAGATGGAATCCTTGAACCCTCCGAAGGAGTAGTACGCCACCGGAACCGGGATTGGCACGTTGATACCCACCATGCCCACTTCCACCTCGTTCTGGAAGCGGCGGGCCGCGCCGCCGTCGTTGGTGAAAATAGCCGTGCCGTTGCCGTACGCACTGGAGTTGATAAGGTCAAGACCCTCTTCATAGCTGTGGACGCGGACCACCGCCAGGACCGGGCCGAAGATCTCCTCGGTGTAAGCGCGGGAGGTGACCGGGACCTCGTCGATCAGGGTCGGGCCGAGCCAGAAGCCGTTCTCGTCGCCGTCCACGTTGATGCCGCGGCCGTCCGCCACAACCTTTGCGCCATCCTCAACGGCAATGTCGATGTAGGACGCCACCTTGTCGCGGTGCTGCTTGGTCACCAGGGGGCCCATGTCGCAGTTGCGGCGTCCGTCACCGATCTTCAGGGTCGCCATCCGGGAGGTGATCTTCTCGATCAGTTCGTCAGCGACGGGCTCGACGGCGACGACGACGCTGATGGCCATGCAGCGTTCACCGGCGGATCCGAAGCCGGCGTTGATGGCGGCGTCGGCAGTCAGGTCGAGGTCGGCATCGGGCAGGACCAGCATGTGGTTCTTCGCGCCGCCCAACGCCTGGACGCGCTTGCCGTTTTTGGCTGCAGTTTCGTAAATGTACTGGGCAATGGGGGTGGAGCCCACGAAGGAGATCGCCTTGACGTCGCGGTGCTCGAGGAGTCCGTCGACGGCTTCCTTGTCTCCGTGCAGGACGTTGAACACGCCTGCCGGAAGGCCTGCTTCGGTGAACAGTTCGGCGAGCCAGTTGGCGGCGGAGGGGTCCTTCTCGCTGGGCTTGAGCACGACGGTGTTGCCGGCGGCGATGGCGACAGGCAGGAACCACAGGGGAACCATGGCCGGGAAGTTGAACGGGCTGATGATGCCCACGACACCGAGGGGTGCCTTGGTGGAGTAGACGTCCACTCCGGTGGAGACGTTTTCGGAGTGCTCGCCCTTGATCAGGTGCGGGAAACCAGTGGCCAGTTCCACGACCTCCAGGCCGCGGGTGATTTCGCCCAGCGCGTCCGAGACGACTTTGCCGTGCTCAGCGGTGATGATCTGGGCGAGCTCGCCTTTGCGCTCGTTCAGCAGTTCGCGGACGCGGAACAGGATCTGCTGGCGCTTGGTGATGGAGAGGTCACGCCAGGCAGGGAAGGCTTTGTGGGCGGACGAGATGGCGGTTTCGATGTCCGAGGCATTCGCCAGGGCGACGCGTTTGGTTTCGATGCCGCGGGCCGGGTCGTAGACCGGGGCGGTGCGGTCCCCCGAGGAAAGGGCCTCGGCGCCGTCGATCCAGTGGGACAGGACGGGAAGTTCTTCGTTCGCGGTCACGCTGTTGCTCGCTTTCAGTTCAGGGAGTGTTGCCGGAGCGGCTTTGCAGCAACGGTACGGGGACGCCGCACGCTCGCGGGGACTCCATTTGGAGCTTGGTGCCGTTTCGGCTCGACACATGTATAGGCGGCCGCAGCCAGCGGACGTCCCTACCGTGGAGGCCACAGCAGGATCAAGTCTTTGAGGAGCCCAATGAAACGACGCAGCCACTTCCCTTCTGTACCCCCAGGCGCCGCCCGTACCGGGGAACACTGCCCCCAAACCGGATGGTGGAACCCGGCCGGGGAAGAGGCAACCAAAGCTTCCCTCCCAGCCGCCGCCGAGGCACGCTTCATAGGAGAGGGAAGCCTCATGCCGCCCATCAATGGCCTGCCCGGGACATGGGTGCCCCGCTGGCTCCGGGCTGCAGTTGCCCGTTCCAAAGACTCGTTCGATATCCCTGTATACGCGAAGTCGGAAGAGCGGTAGAGTTTGTCTGACAATCTGCACACGCAGTAGTCGACTTTCGAATGTATTGGGGAAGCTCATGGCGGAATCAAACATGTCAGCTGCGGCACTTCCTCTGCGGATGTCCCCGGTGGCCTCGGTGTCGCGCAGGGATGGCGTCGTCAATGAGATCCGGCGCGCCGTTGTGCTTGGCACCATCAAGCCCGGCGAGAAGCTCACGGAGGTCCAGCTTTCCGAATGGCTCAACGTCAGCCGGCCCACTGTCCGAGAAGCCCTCAACCAGATGGCCCAGGAAGGACTCCTGGTCCAGGAGCCGTACCGCGGCCTCAGAGTGGCAACCCTGGACGCAGCAGCCATCATGGACCTCGCCAACACCCGCATGGCCTTGGACATGCTGGCCGCCACCGCGATCGTGGAGGATGACTCCGGGCGCCGCATGAAAATGGTGGAGGACAGCTGGGCCGAGTACAGCCGCGTGGAGATGGATCCGGACCCGGTCATCCGGCACGAAAGCCACGTGTCATTCCACCGGAGCCTGTGGGCCGCCTCAGAGAACGCGCTGCTGCTGCGACTCTGGCCGGTCACCGAAGCGCACCTGACCATCATCCTTGCCCAGGACCAGGCGGCACGGGCAGACCCCGTCCGCGCGCACCGGGTCCACGAAAAGCTGGTTCAGGCCCTTCGAACCCAGGACCTCGACGTCATCCGGAAAGCCTTCAGCGAACACACCATGCGCAGCGCGGAGGAACTCATCCCGCTGCTGGGCAGCGCAATCCCACAGAAAGAGAGCTAACCCATGAAGATTCTGATCGTAGGCTCGACCGGCCTGCTCGGGTCCTCGGCCGCCTCGGCCCTGCGGGACCGGCACGAGATCATCGAAGCCTCACGCTCCGGGCAGGTCACGGTCGACCTCACCGAACCGGACTCCATCCGCCGGATGTTTGACCAGGTAGGCCGCGTGGACGCCGTCATATCCTGCACCGGCTCCGTCCCCTTCAAGCCGCTCGAAGAACTCACGGACAAAGACTTCCGGGCCGGCTTCGAGGACAAGGTCCTCGGCCAGGTCAACCTGGTCCAGATAGGCGTGGAGTATGTGAACAACGGCGGCTCCTTCACACTGACCAGCGGGGTGCTTGCCCGTGAACCCATCCTGACCGGTGTCGCAGCCTCCCTGGCCAATGGCGCCCTGGAATCCTTTGTCATGGCGGCCGCGGCCGAGCTGCCGCGCCGTATCCGCATCAATGCCGTCAGCCCCTCGGTCCTCGCCGAGGCCACCGGCTACCACGACTACTTCCCCGGATTCCAACAGGTTCCCGCGGAAACGGTGGGGCGCGCGTACGTAAAGTCCGTCGAAGGCATCCAGACGGGACAGACGTACGCCCTGGACCAGTAGACAGGCAGCGCGCGCACCCCTCCCCCGGGCAACCCCCGCAAAAGCCGGTCTTCACCCTGTGAAGGCCGGCTTTTGCTGTTTCCAGTGGCAGTCCTCTGCGGCGCGGTCATCAGGAATTTACATTCGCGGTCTTCCTCACCCCCTCGCCGGCCCCGGCCCCGGAAGCACGCGGAAGCCGCGTTACAGCTTTATTTCCTTCACACTCTCCTTTTTTGCAGCAGCCACTGGACGTGGCGCCGGTCACAGGTTTACTCTTGAAGCACGAAGCTGATTGTAAGACAATAAAACAACCAAACGACCTTCGGATGGCAACATCTTCAGCCATTCGCCCCCAGGACAGCACGGCAGCATGGTGGCCGCGTCCGATCAGAAAAACTTCCATCCAGTCGGCATATTTTCCTTTGTTTTTCCCGCCGGCCCCCTGACCCGTTTCCTGTAAAGAGGGTTTTAAAATGACCAAAACAAGCAAGATTGTCCTCGCCATCCTGGCCGTCCTGGTCCTCGGGGGGATTGGCGGCACATTGGGCGGCAAAATGTTCGGCGGCAACAGTGCCACGGCAGCGTCATCAGTCTCCGCCCAGGGCTCCTTTATCGATGACATCAAAAAGCGCGGCGAGCTCCGCGTCGGCGTGGCCATCGCCCCGCCCATGACCACCCAGCAGCCGGACGGGACCCTCGGCGGCCCCAACCTCATTCCCCTCGAGGAACTGGCCAAGCAGCTGGGCGTGAAGCTGGTTCCGGTAGCCGCGGAGTGGAAGAACATCGTGGCAGGCTTGCAGGCCAACCGCTACGACTTCGCTGCAAACCTGGACTACACGGTGGAACGGTCACTGGCGATCTCCTTCACCAACCCGGTCTACGAATACCCCGGCGTGTTCGTCGTCAAGGCGGATGCCCCATTCACCACCAGCGACCAGGTCATCAGCAGCGGCGGACAGATTGCCACCGCCCAGGGCGCAGCACCCGAGGCGACGCTGAAGGGCCTGACCGGGAACATCATGCCGATGGACTCCTACTCCAACGCCATCTCCGCTATCCAGGCAGGACGCGCGGTGGCAGAATTTACCGACCTTCCCACCGCAGAGTCCCAGGCACAGGCCGACTCTTCCCTGAAGATCATCGTCCCCAAGCCTGAAATCTACTCCGGCACCGCCGCCTACGGGGTTCCCGCCGGCGTCGACGCCCGGTCCATGCAGATCGTGAACATCGCCATCGAGCGCGCCCAGAAGAGCGGCACTCTGGCACAGGCCTACACCAAGGTCAACTACTTCGAGGTCAACAACCTCGGCGACCTCGCCAAGAAGTGATCCGCCAGGAACAACGCGGCCAAGGAGCCAAGACATGAACTACAACTTCGACTGGAACGTGGTGGCCAACGCCTTCCCTGCAATGATGCAGGGGCTGGGTCTCACCCTCCAGATCACTGTGATCACCATCGTCATCAGCATGATCCTCGCGGTGCCCCTGGCAGTGGGCCGCATGTCGAAGATCGAGGTGATCCGCTGGGCCGCCCAGGGATACATCGAGATCTTCCGCTGCACCCCGCTGCTGGTCCAACTGTTCTGGATCTTCTACGCACTGCCTGCCCTCACCGGGGTTACGCTCCCCGGATACGCGTCGGCTGTCATTGCCCTCACGGCGAACCTCACCGCCTTCATGGCCGAAACCTACCGCAGCGGTTTCCAGTCCGTTCCGGTTGAACAGGTCGAAGCCGGCAGGATGCTGCAGCTGAGCCGTTTCCAGCAGCTGCGCTACATCATCGTCCCGCAGGCCCTGCGCCAGCAGCTGCCGGTCATCCTCTCCCTGAACATCTCCCTCTTCAAGGACACGGCGCTGGTCTCCACCATTGCCGTCTCGGACCTGATGTTCATCTCCAACACGATTTCTTCCCAGACCTACCGGGCCCTGGAAGTCTTCACCCTCGCAGCGGGCGTCTACTTCGCCATCGCCTTCCCGATTTCGCTGATCACCAGCTCCATCGAACGCAGGATGCAGAACAGCTCCGGCATGGGTGCCCCGGCGCCCAGGAGGCTCGCATCGCGAATGATGCCCGGAACCCGTCCGGTGGTGCCGGCATGAGCCATTCACTGAGCACCGGGCTTCCTCCGGTCCAGCAGCAGAAGGACAATGATGGAACCGAACAGAAGGGCATCAAGGTGACAGCGCTCGAGGCCACCCCCCAGCTCACCGGGAATCGGCAGGTCCTGGTGGAAGCCCGCGGCCTCCAAAAAGCCTTTGGACCCCGCCAGATCCTCAAGAATGTCGACTTCGAGATGAACAAGGGCGACATCACCGTCATCATCGGCAAGAGCGGCTCCGGCAAATCCACCCTCCTTCGCGCCCTGGCCGGCCTCACCGACCCGGACGAGGGCCAGATCCTGATCGACGGGCACACGGTCTTCGCGGACCAGAAACGCACCAAGGAATGGGACAACATCCGCTCCGAAGTGGGCATGGTCTTCCAGGCCTACACGCTCTGGCCGCACATGAACGTGCTGGACAACCTCGTCCTTGCCCCCCGCAAGGTTCGCGGCGCCGCCGCCTCGGAATCCCGCGACCGGGCCGAAGCCGCCCTGGGCGAAGTAGGCATGGCCCACCACATCCTCAGCAAGCCCACCCAACTCTCCGGCGGTGAGCGCCAGCGCGTCGCCATCGCCCGGGCCCTGATGATGAAGCCCAAGCTCCTGCTCTGTGACGAAATCACCTCCGCCCTGGACCCACCCGTCGCGGCAGAAGTACTCGACGTCCTGCGCCGGCTCAAGGAAGAGGACGGCATCGCGGTCGCCCTGGTCACCCACGACATGGCCTTCGCCTCCAAAGCCGCGGACCGGGTGGTGTTCTTCCACAACGGCGAAATCGCCGTCAACGCCACCCCGGAGGCCGCGTTCGACAAGTGCGATAACGAAGACCTCAAGAAATTCGTGGACGCCGTCCGCTTCTAGGCCCACCGGTCCGGAACAGCCCCTCTGCCCCGGACCAAGAAAGGAACCATTGTGCACACCGTAGTGATTGGTGGCGGCGTCATCGGCCTCACCCAGGCCTACCACCTCGCCCGCGAGGGCGAGGACGTCACCGTCATTGACGCCCGGGCCACCGGCCTGGGCGCGTCGAAAGTCAACGCGGGGTGGATCTGCCCCGCGGAATCGGCACCCGTGCCCGGACCCGGCGTCGTCCTCAAATCCATGAAATGGATGCTCCGCCCGGACAGCCCGCTCTACATCCGGCCGTCCCTGAATCCAGCCTTCATAGGATTCATGCTGGGCATGTGGCGCAAGTCCAACGCCCGCGACCAGCGCGCCGGCTTCGAGGGCCACCTCCGGCTTGCCGCCGACACCCTGCAGATCTTTGACGAGTACCGCGCCGACGGCATGGACTTCGAAATGCACACGAACGGGCTGCTCATGGCATTCATGGAGCAGGACAACTTCGACCACCACGTCGACAACCTCGACCTGGCATCCCAGTACGGACGCCAGCCACGCGTACTGGACCGGGACGCGGTGCACGAGCAGGAACCACTGCTCACCGACGAGGTCCTGGGCGGCATCTACTTCCCGCAGGAACGCCACGTGGATCCGGGCGCAATGGCCACCGCGCTGCACCAGCGGCTGGTGGCAATGGGTGTCAAGATTATCGAGAACGCCCCCATTGATGCCGTGGACCGCAACGGGGACCGCGTCACCGCAGTACACAGCCGCGGCAACCGTTACACGGGCGACAACTTCGTCCTCGCTGCCGGCGCCTGGAGCGGAAACCTGTCCAAGCAGTTCGGAGTGCCCCTGCCCGTCCGTCCCGGGAAGGGGTACAGCGTGGAGGTTCCCGCCCTGGGCCTGCGCAGCACCGTCAACCTCTGGGACGCCAAAGTGGCGGTCACCCCGTTCAACGAACGCCTGCGCCTGGCCGGCACCATGGAGTTCGGCGGCCTGGACGAGAAGATCAACCAGGTCCGCGTCGATGCGATCCTGCGGGCCCCGGCGAAGTACTTCCGCAACTGGGAGCCGCCCGCGACCAAGCCGACGCCGATGGCCGGCATGCGGCCGATGACACCGGACGGGCTCCCCGTGATCGGAAATCTCGGACACCTGCAGAACACGTACGTTTCCACCGGCCACGGCATGATGGGCATCACCCTCGCCCCCGGAACGGCTTCGGCACTGACGGATCTGATCGTCCGCGGGAGGATGGCACCCACCCTCCAGCCCTTCAGGGCCGACCGTTTCCGCGGCGTCCAGCGCCAGCCAGTCCCGGTTCACTAGTACCGGACCCCCAAATTTCCTGCCGCCCAACAGCGGCCTGACCACCTTTTGAAAGGAAGCACCACACCATGTCTGCACGCACCAAGAAGGAACTCCGCGGCATCCTCGCCGCCGTCACCACCCCGTTCACCGAGGACGGCTCCGCCATCGACGAAGCGGCTCTGCAGCGCCAGGTGGAGCGCCTGGTCACCGCCGGCATCCACGGCCTCGTCCCCACGGGTACCACCGGTGAATTCACCACCCTCTCCCCCGAGGAGTACCGCCGCGTCATCGAGCTCTACGTCAAAGGCGCCGACGGACGCATCCCCGTAGTCGCCGGCATCGGAGCGCTCTCCACCCAAGGCGCCATCGACCTGGCCCAGCACGCCGAAGCCGTCGGCGCGGACGCCATCATGCTGGTCCCGCCGTTCTACGACCCCCTGGACCTCAGCACCCTCAAGACGTTCCTCTCCGCCGTCGCCGCGTCCATCAACATCCCGATCGTCTACTACAACGTCCCCGGTGCCACCGGCATCCAGCTGACCGCCGCTGAACTGGCCGAGCTCGGCCAGATCGACGGAGTGGACTACATCAAGAACACCTCCGATGACGCCGTGGGCCTGGCCGAACTCCTCGCCAACCACACCGACAGCATCAAGGCCTTCAACGGCTGGGACACCCTGACGTTCTTCGGCATCGCCTCCGGCGCCGAAGCCTCCGTCTGGGGCACCGCCGGCATTGTGCCCGAACTCGCCGTCGAATTCTGGGAGACCCTGGCCGAACAGAAGGACCTGGTCCGCGCCCGCGAACTATGGAAGCACCTGTGGGCCATCAGCGACTTCCTCGAGTCCGTCAACTACGTGGCCGGCATCAAGGCAGGCCTGGAACTCATCGGCGAACCTGTCGGCCCGGCCCGCCTGCCCATCCAGCCGCTGCCCGCCGAGGAACGCGAGCGTTTCGCCGGCATCCTGCGCAACGCAGGCGTCCTCCCGGCAGTAGCAGCATGACCGCGCGCTCCGCCACCAAACTCGCCCTCGACGCCATCGAGGTCCACGCCGAAGGCGAGCCGGGCCGGATCCTGACCTCCGCCGCGTCCCTCGTGCAGGGCGAGACGATGGCGGAGCGCCTGCAGTACTGCAAGGACAACCTGGACTGGCTGCGCCGGCTCATGCTCCATGAGCCGCGCGGCTACCCGGGCCTCTGCTCGGTGATCCTCCTGCCTCCGGTCAACGAAGGCTCCGACTTTGGCATCGTGGTCCTGGAACAGGGCGGCTTCACCCCGATGTCCGGATCCAACACCATCTGCGCCGTCACCGCGGCCCTGGAGGAAGGCATCGTGCCGGTCCGCGGACCGGAAACCGTGGTCACCATCGACACTGCCGTCGGTATCGTCCAGGCAATCGCCAAGGTCCAGGACGGCAAGGTCCTCTCGGTGACCGTCGTGAACGTCCCGGCGTTCGTCGTCGAACTCGACTTCCCGCTCGAGGTGCCGGAGTTCGGCACAGTGCCCGTCGACGTCGTTTTCGGCGGCCAGTTCTTCGCACAGGCCAAGGCAGCGGACCTCGGCTTGGAACTGCACCCGGACAACGGCAAGGAACTTGCCCGCGCCGGTGCCTTGATCAAGATGGCCGCGCTGGAGCAGATCGCCTGCGTCCACCCGGACAATCCGCTGATTTCTGGGGTCAACCTGGTCATGCTGCACACCGGCGACCGCGTTCCCGGCCGGCAGGACCGCAACACCGTGGTGCTGTCCAACGGCAAACTCGTCCCGTCGGACCCGTCCACCTGGACTGGTGCGCTGGACCGCTCCCCCTGCGGGACCGGCACATCGGCCCGGATGGCAGCCCTGCACGCCCGTGGGCAGCTGGCCATCGGCGAAGACTTCTCCCACCACAGCATCATCGGCAGCGAATTCATCGGGCAGCTGACAGGAACAACGACGGCGGGCGGCCGCGAAGCGGTCCTTCCCACCATCCGGGGCCGCGGCTGTGTGACCGGCCGCACCCAATGGCTGCTGGACCCCACCGACCCCTTCCCCTCCGGCTACACCGTCGGCGACATCTGGGCCCCGGGCGCCTAAAGCACCCACTTAGACACTTTTCCGAAACAACTGAAAGCAGGAGTTGTGAGCCAGTTCATTAACGGCAAACTCGCCGACGGCAGCACCAGCGAAACCGTGGACGTCATCGACCCGTCCAACGGCAAAACCATTCGCACCATCACCCTGGCCGGAAGCGACGACGTCAAACAAGCTGTGCAGGCAGCCCGCGACGCGTTCCCCGCCTGGTCCCGTGCCACCCCCGGTGAACGGTCCGCCGTCCTCACCAAGTTTGCCGCGCTCATGGAAGAACGCGCCGAAGAATTTGCCCAGCTCGAATCCCGCCAGGCCGGCAAACCCATCCGCCTCACCCGCGAATTCGACGTCCCCGGCACCATCGACAACATCGCCTTCTACGCCGGCGCAGCCCGCAACCTCGAAGGCAAAGCCACCGGCGAATACTCCCCCGACCACACCTCCTCCATCCGCCGCGAAGCGATCGGCGTGATCGGTTCCATCTCACCCTGGAACTACCCGCTGCAGATGGCCGCCTGGAAGATCCTGCCCGCCGTCGCCGCCGGCAACACGATCGTCCTCAAGCCTGCGGAGATCACGCCGTTGACCAGCCTGCTGTTCGCAGAAGTGGCCACCGAAGCAGGCGTCCCTGACGGCGTTATCAACGTCCTCACCGGCCGCGGCTCCACCATCGGTGCCGAACTGCTGCGCCACCCGGACGTGGACATGCTCTCCTTCACCGGGTCCACCTCCGTAGGCCGGACCGTCCTGGACGCCGCAGCCACCACCGCCAAGCGCGTCCACCTCGAGCTCGGCGGCAAGGCCCCCTTCGTCGTCTTCGACGACGCGGACCTTGAGGCAGCCATCCATGGTGCCGTCGCCGGATCACTGATCAACACCGGGCAGGACTGCACGGCCGCCACCCGCGCCATCGTCCACCGCTCGCTCTACGAGAAATTCATCGAAGGCGTCGCCGACCTGTACGCCAAGGTCAAGCTCGGGCCCACTGCCGACCCCGCCACCGACCTCGGCCCGCTCGTCTCCCGCAAGCACCAGGAAACCGTCGCGGGGATGGTGGACCGGGCCCGCGGCTACGCCCGCGTCATCGGCGGCGGCATCCCTGAAGGGGACCTGGCGGGAGGCTCTTACTACCGGCCCACCCTGGTCGCCGACGCCACCCCGGACAGCGAAATCTTCCGCGACGAAGTCTTCGGCCCCGTCCTTGCCGTCACCCCGTTCGACACCGACGACGAAGCCATTGAACTGGCCAACGACACCCCCTACGGCCTGGCCGCTTCGGCATGGACCAAGGATGTCTACCGTGCCCTGCGAGCCACCCGCGAAATCCGCGCCGGCGCCGTCTGGGTCAACGACCACATCCCGATCATCAGCGAAATGCCACACGGCGGCTTCAAGCAGTCCGGCTTCGGCAAGGACATGTCCACCTACTCCTTCGACGAATACACCGTGGTCAAGCACGTCATGTTCGACCTCACCGGACAGCAGGCCAAGGAGTGGCACCGCACCATCTTCACCCTGGAGGGGTAGGCAGAATGACGACGACGGGACGTGGGCGCCGCTTCGACGGCAAGACCGCACTGGTCACCGGGGCTGGCGGCGGGATCGGATCCGCCATCAGCCGCCGGCTGGCCGCCGAAGGTGCCCACGTGTTCGTGGCCGATGCCAATGAAACAGCCGCAAAGGAAGTAGCCGACGACCTGACGGGTGAAGGTTTCTCCGCCGAGGCGCTGGTCTTCGACCTTCTCGACCCCGAAGCGTCAGCGGCGGCCGTCCAGCACATCGTTGATGCCCGCGGCCGGATTGACGTGCTGGCCAACAACGCCGGCGTTAACCGACGCGGGGACCTGCTCTCCCTTTCGGAGTACGACTGGGACCTGTCCTTTGCCGTCAATGTGGACGCACTGTTCCACCTGTGCCGTGCGGTGCTGCCGCACATGATCGGCGCAGGTGGGGGTGCCATCGTGAACACGGCTTCCCAGTGGGGCCTGTACCCGGCGCCAGGACACATCGCCTACAACGTCTCCAAGGCCGCCGTCGTCGCCTTCACCAAAAACCTGGCCCGCGACTACGCCCCGAACAATATCCGGGTCAACGCCGTCGCACCCGGCGAAGTGCACGCGCCCATGCTCGAAGCCGGGCTCGCCCGCAGCGGCCGCACTGTGGCCGACCTTGACGCCCTGGTCCCGTTCGGCCGGATTGGCAAACCGGAGGAAATCGCCGCCTTGGTGGCCTTCCTCGCCTCCGACGAAGCCCCCTACATCTGCGGCTCCGTCATTGAAATCACCGGCGCCCAGGCCGTTGCATGACCGGGCCCATGGACGGGAAGACCGTCCTGGTGACGGGAGCGTCGCGCGGCATCGGCCGCGCGACAGTTGAAGTCCTGCACCGCGAGGGCGCGCACGTCGTCCTCCACTACGGGAACGACAAGGATTCCGCCCACGCCACCGCCGACCGGCTCGGCGACCGTGTCCACCTGGTCCAAGGCGATCTTCGGAACCCGGCGGAGCGCGAACGGGTCTGGACGGAGGCTGCCGCCTGGCGCGGCGGCGTCGACGTGCTGGTCAACAACGCCGGCGCCTGGCTCGCCTCACACATTGATAACGACGGCGAGTGGCAACAGGGCTGGCAGGCTAACTACGAACTGAACCTCCTCGCCCCGGCAGACCTGTGCCGGCAAGCCATCCTCGGATTCCGGGAGCGCGGTGGCGGGATCATTATCAACGTGACCAGCCGCTCCGCCCACCGCGGGGACGACGCAGAACACCTCGCCTACGGTGCTGCCAAGGGCGGCCTGCTTGCCCTCACCAAGGGAATCGCCCGCGGCTACGCGAGGGAGAACGTCCTCGCCTACGCGATCGCCCCGGGGTGGGTGGCCACCGACATCGCAGGCGACCTCGCCACGGACCCCGCCGTCCTTGAAGGGCTTCCGTTAGGTGAGGTCACTCCGCCCGGTGAGGTCGCGGAGGTTATTGCCTTCCTCGCCTCCGGCAAGTCCCGACACACCACCGGCGCCACCATCGACATCACCGGCGCCGATTACGTGCGCTGAAAACGCCCACCACCTTCATCGTCCTTGACCTAAAACCTTCGAAAGGAAACCCATGAACCAGCGACACGTTAAGGACTGGCGCACGCTCGAAGGCGCGAATGTTGAAATCCGCTATCAGGGATCCATCGTCTGCAGTGGATTCGTCGATGCTGTTACGGATGACGGCTCCATCCTCTGGATCCACTCAACCGTCGAGGGCCGGCAGCTCTTTGAGAAGGCCAGCTTCTACCAGGTCTGGGCATGCGAAGAGCGAACCGGGTTCCACTACCAGGTATCGATGAGCGAACAGCCGGAACGTGACCCGCTGCCGGCCTCCTGAAATGGACGCGCCCGGTCGATGACTGATTCCCTGAGGTGCCGTTCACTGCACGGGCGCCTACCCTTCTTTCCGTGACTGTGGGGTTGGAGCTTGCAGCAGCAGGCATCGCAGGGTGGCTGCGGCCAGCCTCGGTCCTGCAAGGACGGGATTGCCGAGGTGCGCGGAAAGGGTTTTGCGGCCGGGGAAAGCCAGTACTGGGCCAGCAGGACGGCATCGTATGCAGAACCTTGTTCCTCGCAGGCATTTTGCAGCGTTCTGGCGAGGAGGGCATAACGTTCTACCGCGTCATTAAGAGGCCCAATGTTGGATGCCAGAATCAAGATCCTCTCGTAGGGGCCTTTGAGGACGGCAAGGAAGGCGCTTTCACAGCCGCATCTTTGGCAAAGATGAATTCTCCTGCGGCCCGGGCGTGGAGAGTTGTGGTGTCGATGATGTCGGCATCATTGAGCTGGTCCGCGACGATAGTCATGTCAGTGCATGCCAGGAGGATGGCCTGCGCGCCTCGGTCACGTAACTGGGCTGCGGCGCGTTTGAGGACAGCGGAGGCATCTCCGTCGGTTATACCCTTGACCAGTTCGTTGAAGATCACCTGGTCGATGTGTGCGGCGGTTGCACGGTCGGGGTATTCAATGCTGAAACCGGCTGCTGGGAACACCTCCTCGTACAGGCCTGCTGATTGCGTGAGGCTGGTGCTGAGGATTCCTACACGCTGCAGGTGGCGACGTTGCAGTTCCTGTGCCACCACGGCGCGGATGTCGAGAACAGGCAGTGCTGTCTCCGCTTCCAAAGCTTGAACAGCACTGTGGCTTGTGTTGGAAGTCAACACTAGAAAGTCTGCCCCTCCTGCAGCAAGGTGCTTGCCGGCGTCGATCAGAAGCGCGTTGAGCGCTTCGAGGTTTCCTGCACCAACGGCGCGGGCGGCTTCTTCGAAGTTGATGGTCCATAGCAGTGAGTTCGGAGTGTGGGCCGGGTCCACGTTTGCCGCTGACTGAGTCATCTCGAGGTAGTAGACGCAGTTCGTTTTGGGCGCCAGGCCGATGAGGCCAGGGATTTTCTTTCTCATGGTGAGGTTCCTCGTCGTAGATGCGCGTGGTGGTGATCCTGCTCCAGCTGGCAGTGATTCTCCACCCGACAGTGAAGTAGACGTAGTCGATCACCGCTGGTGAGAATTCCGACCGTCGTGTACGGGAGAGCCTGTCAGGCGTCGTGGTTGGTCTCGAGTAGCCCGACCAGTCGATCCAATGCCTGCTCCGACCCGGTACCTTCGGTCCGCAGAATCACCCGGTCACCGTACTCGAGGCCGAGGCTCATAAGGGAAAGAACTGACGTAGCATCCATTGCTTCGTCAGCAGGCTCTTCCTCGCGTCCGATGGTGATGTCCAAGCCGTCGTATTCGTTTGCTGCTTCCACAAAGACTGTTGCGGGCCGGGCGTGTAAGCCAGACGTGCTCGCGATGATGGCAGTGCGTTCGAACATGTAACTCTTCCGTTCAGTTGTTGAAGAAATTGGGTGATTACTGCAGCCGGAGGTCTTCGACCATGCGGGCTACATGCAGCGTCAGGTAGGTGACTTCGTCTTCAGTAAGCGGCTCGCCCAGGCGCAGCTCGAGCACCGCCTGGAGCTTCAGCGCCGTACCGTAGGCCTCGGGATACGACTCACGGATCGCTTTGCTCAGCGCTGTCGCGCCGTCGTTTAGTTGTTGACCTGTCTGAGCACGGACGAAGAAATAGCGTAAATGGGTGATGAAGCGCGCGGCATTTACAGTGTCGCGATCGAACGGTCGTTCGTAGGCCTGCTCCAGGACCTCGAATAGCTGGGTGAAGACGCCGGTCATTTGGTAAGTGAGCGACAGGTCTCCGGTAGCGAACCCTGCGTTGACAAGATGCAGGGCGATGGGCACTGCTTCGGCCTCGGGCAGGGCTTGTTCAATGCGGGTATTGACGAAATCAAGGACGCGTTGGGCTGTCTTTAGTTCCTCCGGGTAGAGGTGGGACACCTCGCCCCGGAGAGGGTATTCGAGGTCGATGCCTTGACGTATCCGCTTGATCGCGAAGCTGATGTGGTCGGCAAGGCCGACAACCGTGGTGGAGCTTATAGTGTTTGGCAGGTCTTTCCGGGCTATCTGCAGTGCTTCGTCCGCGAGCAGGAGGTGCTCGGGAGGTATTGCTGCCACGAGTGCACCGAAGTTGTCCGCGTCCCGGCCATCCTCGGGGACGAAGACACGAATAACTTTGCTCTCATCTACAGGTTTGCCTGGTTTGGCTTGAAACCCCAGACCGCGCCCCGTGAGGATGACTTCGCCCTTGTCTGGGGTCCGGGCGAGGACGACGTTGTTGTTGAAGACGCGCAAGACCTCCATGTCGCCCTCCTTTCGTTGAGTGCCGGAATCTCTGCTGTACTGGCCGGAGGCAGGAAACCCCACTTCCGGCCAGTATTACAGGCTGCCAGTGAGACTGGCCTAGTTCTTGAGGCTGGCGCCGTTGGTCGCGATGACGTCCTTGTACCACTTGAAGGATTTCTTCGGGTAGCGCTCCAGGGTGCCGGTGCCGTTGTCGTTGCGGTCCACGTAGACGAAACCGTAGCGTTTGCTCATTTGCGCGGTGGAGGCACTGACCAGGTCGATGCATCCCCAGGCGGTGTAGCCCATGAGGTGGACGCCGTCTGCCACTGCTTCCCGGGCCTGCACCAGGTGGTCGTTGAGGTAGGCAATCCGGTAGTCATCGATGACCGTTTTTTGACCTTCAACCTCCACCAGTTGATCTTTCGCGCCGACGCCGTTTTCCACAATGAAGAGCGGTTTTTGCCACCGGTTCCAGTAGTCGTTCAGGGCCACACGCAGGCCCTGCGGATCGATTTGCCAGCCCCACTGGGAGGCCTGCAGCGTCGGATTGACCACCCCGCCCATGATGTTGCCAGGACCAGTGACCTTCTTGCTCGGATCAGCTGTCTCGCAGACGCTCATGTAATAGCTGAACGAGACGAAGTCCACCGTGTTCTTCAGGTCCTCGCGGTCCCCTTCGGTGATGTCCAGCTCGATGCCGTTGTCCCGGAAGTGCCGCAGCAGGTAACCCGGGTACTCGCCGCGGCAGTGGATGTCGCCGAACGCGTAGCTGTCCTGCGCGGTGTGCATGGCTGCAACGACGTCGGAGGGGTCCGGGGTCAGCGGGTAGACCGGCAGCGCCAGGATCATGCACCCCACCTGCGCCTCCGGCATCAATTCGTGGGCCAGTTTGGTGGCGCGTGCCGATGCGACCAGCTCGTGGTGAATTGCCTGGTAGAGGTCCTGCTTGGTGAGCTGATCCTTCGGCGCCGGGATGCCGCCGGACAGGAACGGTTCGTGCAGCACGGAGTTGATCTCGTTGAAGGTCAGCCAGTACTTGACCCGGGACCCGAAGTGTTCGAACAGGGCGAGGCAGTAGCGCTCGTAGAAGCCGATGAGTTCACGGTTGGTCCAGCCGTTGTACTTCCGGGCCAGGTGCAGCGGGGTTTCGTAGTGGCTGATGGTGACCAGCGGTTCGATGCCGTGCTTTTCCAGTTCGTCAAGGACTCTGGAGTAGTAGGCCAAACCTTCGGCGTTAGGGGTTTCTTCATCACCGAGCGGGAAGATCCGGCTCCACGCGATGGAGAAGCGGTACACCTTGAAGCCCATCTCGGCGAAGAGGGCGATGTCCTCCTTATATCGGTGGTAGAAGTCGATCGCCACCTGCTTGAGGTTGTCCGGCGTCGGTTCTTCCGTGGGGGTTTCCGTGATGCCCTTGGGCATCACGTCCTGGATGGACAGACCCTTGCCGCCCTCGTTGTAGGCTCCTTCAACCTGGTTGGCGGCGGTGGCGCCGCCCCAGAGGAATCCTTTGGGGAAAGTGGTGGTCACAGCTGTGGATCCTTTCAAGCAGGAACTGGGAAAGTGGAAGTGAAGAAGGAGTCAGATCTGGACCGTGATCGCGGCGTCCCCTAGGGCCAGTTTCCCTTCGGTGACCGGGTCGACGTTTTGGAGCTGGGCGGTGTTGGTGACCATCACCAGGGTGGTGGTGTCGTAACCGGCTTCGGCCACCAAAGAGAGGTCTACGACCGCGAGCAGGTCGCCGGCGCGGACCTGCTGGCCTCGGGTCACGGCTGCTTCGAAGCCGCGGCCCTGGAGCTGGACGGTGTCGATGCCGATGTGGACCAGGACCTCCACGCCGTCATCTGACTTGATGCCGAAAGCGTGGCCGGTCTTCATGGCTGCCTTGATGGTCCCCGTGATCGGCGCGTGGATGCGGCCATCGGCGGGCACAATGCCCAAGCCCTTGCCCATCGCGCCGGAGGCGAACACCTTATCCTGAACATCTGCCAAGGCCACCGCCTCACCCGTCACCGGCGCCAGTACCTCCACGCCGGGGACTGCGGAAACCTGGACGGGCTCAGCTGCCGCCTGCTTATCCCCGGACGTTCCGGGAACGGAAGTGCCGGCGTCGGCCGCTGCTTCTGCCTCGCGGGGGCCAAAGAGGAAGGTCAAGGTGAAGGCCAGGGCGACCGCGACGCCAGTGCCGAGGAAAAGAAGGGCGATGTTGCCCACCGAGGTGAATGCAGGCAGGCCCAGCAGCGACGGGAAGACAAAGGACGTGGCACCGGTGCCCCCTGCGGCCACGATGGCGCCACCCACAACACCACCGGCGATACCGAAGTAGAACGGCTTCTTCAGGGGCAGGTTCACACCGTAGATGCCGGGTTCTGTGATACCGGCGAGGAAGCCCGAGAGAGCCGCAGGACCAGCCACGGCGCGGCGGGCCTTGTTGTGGGTACGAAACATGACGGCGAGGGTGGCTGCTGCCTGCGCGAGGACGGCCGGCAGCAGCGGGCCGAACAGGAGGGAGTGGCCAGAAGTGGCGATCTCATTGAGCATGCCGGGGACGAAGCCCCAGTGCAGGCCGAAGAGGACGAAGACCTGCCAGAAGCCACCCATGATTGCCCCTGCGAGCCACGGCGCGAAGGTGAACGCTGCGCCGATGCCGGCAGACAGCCCCTTGGCTGCGAAGGTTGTGACGGGGCCGACGGTGATCAGGACCAGTGGGACCATGACCAGAAGGGTCAGCAGCGGGGTGGTGAAGTTTCGGATAGCGGACGGAAGTACGCGGGTCAGGAAACGCTCAAGGTAGCCCTGCAGCCACACGGCGACGAGGATCGGGATGACCGAACTGGTGTAGTTCATCATCACCACCGGGATACCGGCAAAGCTCACAGCGTCTGGCTTTGCGGCAAGGGCAACGATGCTCGGGTAAACCAGTGCCCCGGCAATCGCCATGGAGGTGAACTGGTTGGTCCTGAACTTTTTGGCGGCGGTTACCGCCAGGAACAGGGGCAGGAAGTAGAACAGCGCGTCAGCGGTGGCAGCCAGGATTACATTGGTCTGGGATGTGGGATCGAGCCAGCCAAGTTGAATGGCCAGGCTCAGAAATGCTTTGAGCAGGCCTGCGGCCGCGAGTGGCCAGATGACGGGCGAAAAAATTGAGGAGATCAGGTCAATGAAGCGGCTCAAAAGGTTGCCCTTCGGCGCCGGTTCCTCGTCTGCCGCGCTGTCATCAGTGAGTTTGGTGATTTTTCCGAGCTCAGCGTAAACGGTGGGTACGTTGTCGCCGATTACCACTTGGTACTGGCCGCCGGCCTTCATGACGGTGATCACGCCGGGGAGCTTCTCGACCGCTGCTGTATCTGCTTTCGTCTCGTCCCGCAGCTTAAGCCGGAGCCGGGTAGCGCAGTGGGCGGCACTGACGATGTTCTTCTCGCCGCCTACCCCCTGCAAAATGTCGCCGGCCAAGGACCGGTAGTCCACACTTGCCATGTCAGACCTCTCTGTCTATTTTTGGGCACAAAAAAAGACCCGAGACGCACATAGTGTGCTTCTCAGGTCTTGCCCCGTTTCCGAGTAACAATCCTGCCGACGAAAACCGTCGCTAACATCAGAGCGTACAGGTGATTCCAGTCACGCGCAACACGACCCCTTTGAAAGCGAAGTTATGTGGTGTTGGGGCTACGTTGTCTGGCTTCCCACCGTGCCTGCTGCATGTAAACATCAAATTCGTGGAATTCTATGATCCGGCGCTGGCCAGTGGGGGTGACGATCCAGAAGAGCTCCTTCTCCGGCATGACTGCTTCGGCGGCGCCAAACACCTCATGAGTTCCTGGCGACGAACCCCCAGACTGCTGCCGGCGGACCGAGGCTCGGACGCCCAGGGGGTGTACAGCAGTTCTCCCTCGGCATGCGCTGGAACGTTCAAGATTGAGGCTGTACTGGATGGGCGAGACTGGTCTCGGCCACTTCCTGGCTACTCGATTGAGCGCCGGACAACGGGCAGCGCCCTGGAGGCAATTACTTCCTTCATCACGATGGTGGAGTTGAGGCTTTGCACGCCCGGCAGGCGGCTTAGCACCTTGTCATACAGCTTTTGGTAGGCCTCGCGGTCCGCCGCAACGATGCGGATCATGTAGTCCGGCTCCCCGAACAGTCTTTGGGCCTCAATGATTTCCGGAACATGGCTGATCGCGGCATCGAACTCATCCAGCACGTCAGGACGGGTGAGCGTTGCGAACGCAACGACTTCAAAGCCGAAGCCGGCCGAAGCTGCGTCCACGACCGCACGATAGCTGCGTATGATTCCGCGCGCCTCCAGATCCCGCACGCGCCGCTGGCAGCTCGACAGGCTCAACTGCACAAGCCCCGCCAGTTCAGTGAACGATATTCGCCCTTCAAGCTGCAGCAATGCAAGAATCTCCCGATCTATCCTGTCCATGCCTCAAAATCTAGCATTTATATGAGGTTTTGCCGGAGAAGTTGCAAACACGTTGCACGGCTTTCGTCTTAGTGTGAACTGCATCGCAAATACACCACTAAGGAACGCTTCGTGAGTACCATGCCTGACACAGTTTTGATCCCTTCCCTTGATACCGCGCCGACTTCGATATTCGACGAGGTCGTCGAACGGGGCACCTCCAACTCGATGAAGTGGGCCTATAAGCACGCTCTTCTTTCTGCGGACGAGGCCGCAGCAGATCCGCTGCCCATGTGGGTGGCCGACACTGACTTCAAGGCCCCCCGGGTCGTGCTGGATGCACTGCATGAGGCTGTCGAGCATGGCGTGTTCGGCTACCCGGGCGGGGCCACGAAGAGTTACCTTGATGCTGTCACCGGTTGGCAGGCCAAGCGCTTCGGCTGGGAGGTCGACCAAAAGTGGGTCCTCCAGACTTCGGGCATCATCACGACCCTCAAGACTGCGGTGCAGGCCTTCTCTGCGCCGGGCGACTCTGTCCTCATCCAGCCGCCGGTCTACGCGCACTTCCACAACGACATGCTCATGAACGGCCGGCACCTTGCCTTCGCACCGCTGTCTAGGGTCGGAGACCGGTATGAGCTGGACGCGACGGTGTTCGAGGCCGCTATCCGGCCTGATACCAAAATTTTCATCCTCAGCAACCCCCACAACCCGACCGGCAACGTGTGGACCGAAGACGAACTGCGCACGATGGGGGAGATCTGTGCTCGCCACGGCGTGATCGTCATCTCCGATGAGATTCATCAGGACCTCATCATGGATCCCGCTAAGCGCCACATCCCCTTCGCGTCCCTCAGCGAGGAGTTCGCTCAGAACAGCATCACCTGCACTGCGCCGAGCAAGACTTTCAATCTCCCCGGGTTGCAGAGTGCCAACGTCTTTGTTCCCAACCAGCGGATGCGGGAAGAGCTCGCCCGCCAGTATGACCGGAACATGTTCCCACTGGTCAACGTCCTTGGCATGGTTGCCGCAGAAGCTGCTTACGCCCACGGCGAGGCCTGGGTGGACGAGATGGTGGCTTATGTCCGGAGCAACCATGAACACTTCGCCGCGTCGATCAACAGCGCGCTTCCGCAACTGAAGGTCCTGCCGGCCGACTCGCTCTACCTGGCCTGGATGGACTGCCGGGGCCTTGGCCGGAACGCGGAAGAGCTGGACAAGTTCATGCTCACCAAGGCCCGCCTCTGGCTGGACAAGGGCCAGAAATTCGGTCTCGAAGGACACGGCTACATGCGGGTCAACCTGGGTTGCCCACGCAGCACTGTCGACGAAGCCATTAACCGGCTCACCGCAGCCCTCATCAGCAACTGAAAGAAGAGAATTCCATGACCATCACCATTGAACACCGTCTGTCCGAACTCGGCGTCGTCCTCCCCGCCCCTGCACGGTCGGTAGCCAACTACCAGCCCTACGTCCGCACCGGGAACCTGCTTTTCACCTCCGGCCAGCTGCCGATGCGCGACGGTGCCTTCACGTCAATGGGCAAGCTCGGCGAAGGCGTCGACATCGCCGCCGGTCAGGAAGCCGCGCGCTGGTGCGCTGCGAACATCCTCGCCCAGGCCAAGGACGCCCTGGGCGACCTGGCGAAGATCAAGCGCCTGGTCAAGATCACTGTCTTCGTCGCCAGCGCGCCGGCCTTCACCGACCAGCACCAGGTCGCCAACGGTGCATCTGATTTCCTGGTCGAGGCGCTCGGCGAGGCAGGAAACCACGCCCGCTCCGCCGTCGGGGTTCCCTCGCTGCCGATGGACGTCCCGGTCGAAATCGAAGCCGTCCTCGAACTCCACTGATTCAACCGCGGGACACTCCCGCATCAAACTCATTCACCAAGTACGCACTGGCGACCGCACACCACTGACGACCCAAAGGCATGCCAGAAACCATCTGATCCCCCAAGCCCCTTCAAGGAAGAAGAGCGCTATGAAATCTCCCCAACGCGTTCAGGCATATGAAAAAGAGAACCTGAAACGGGATCTCAAGAGCAGGCACCTGCAAATGATTGCCATCGGCGGGGCCATCGGAACTGGATTGTTCTACGGCTCCGGCTGGGCCATCCAGACCGCAGGCCCAGCCATCATCATCACCTACATCGTCGCCTCAGCCGCCATCTACTTCGTGATGCGCGCCCAAGGCGAAATGTCCGTCGAGGAACCCGTCTCCGGCGGATACATCTCCTACTCAAGCCGCTACATCCACCCCTTCATGGGATTCCTCAACGGATGGAACGCGTTCATTTTCCTCCTCGCCACCAGTGCGGCCGAACTCAATGCCCTGGGCAAATATGTCCAGTACTGGGTCCCCGATATGCCGATCTGGGTCACCGCGGCGATCGCGGTACTCATCATGTTCGTCATCAACGTCGTCGGCGTGAAGTTCTATGGCGAGGCAGAATTCTGGTTCGCCATCATCAAGGTGGTCGCGATCGTCGTCCTGATCATCTTCGGTGCTGCAATGATCTTCTTCGGGCTCGGGAACGGGGGCCAGCCCCTCGGACTGGGCAACCTGACGGAACACGGAGGCTTCTTCCCCAACGGCATCAGCGGCTCCATCCTGTCCGTCGTGATGGTCGCCTTCGCATTCGGCGGCATCGAGAACCTGGGTCTGACCGCCGGCGAAGCCAAGGACGTTGAAAAGACAATGCCCAAGGCCGTAAATGCCACGTTCTGGCGTCTGATGATCTTCTACGTTGGAGCCATCACCATCCTGGTCACCATCTTCCCCTGGACCTCCCTGACCGGAAAAGGCAGCCCGTTCGTCGAGGTCTTCACAAGGATTGGCATCCCGGCGGCCGCAACGATCATGAACCTCGTGGTGATGACCGCAGTGCTCTCCGCGGTGAACTCCAGTATCTTCACCAACAGCAGGACCTTCTACAACCTCTCCCTCCAGGGCAAGGCCCCGGCGTTCCTCGGCAAGGTCAACAGCAAGCAGGTCCCCTCCGGCGCCGTCATCGCCGTCTTCGTCATCATGCTCGCCGGTGTGGGTCTGAACCTGGTCATGCCGGATCAGGTCTTCGAGATCTTCTCCTCGGTGACCACCTTCGGACTGATCTGCGCCTGGGGCTCGATCGCGCTCAGCCACCTTCGGTTCCGGAAGCTGCGCATCCAGAACGGACAGGCTGACGCGATCAAGTACAAGTCGCCCTTCTACCCCTACGCCGATTACATCGCGCTCGTATTCGTTGCCGTGATCCTGGTCTGCATCGCCATCCTGCCGGACATGCAAGTCTCACTGATCGTCTCTGTGGCCTGGGTCGTGGTAGTCGCCGTCGCCTACAGGGTCTACCGCAAGCGGCAGTCCCCCGAGAAAGTCGAAACCGCTACCGAGGACTCCGTACCCGTCCCCGACCACATGGGCAGCTGACCCCGCCGCCCGTTACTCCTTACCTCCAATAGAAACCACTCACAGAAAGTTGTCTCCATGACGTATCACGACCACAATGACCGCCAGTTTTTCCGGAACCTTCGCCAGGGTGCTCCCGCCGCCGTCGACGCCTTCCAGGCGCTCGACAAGGCAGTCTTCGAAAACCCGGACAACGTCATTCCGCTCAAGTACACCGAGCTCATCGCCGTCGCCGTTGCGTTGGCTACCCAGTGCCCCTACTGCATTGAGGCACATTCAAACGCCGCCCGCCAGGCCGGGGCCACCGAACAGGAGCTCGCAGAGACCATCATGACAGCCACTGCGCTCAGGGCAGGCGGCGGTCTTACCCACGGCTGGCAGGCCCTGAAGTTCTTCCAAGGTGAAGACGCCGCTTCCAGCCCAAGCGTCCCAGCGGCATCCTTGTCCTGAGCAACCTCACGGCTAGAGCCCGCGTCCCGGAAATATCCGGGGCACGGGCTTCAGCCCGTTCACTACCGACCGATCCCCAGCAGAGAGAACACCGGAATGACCGCCTTTCCACTGACCCCCGCACCAAGCCCGTTGCCCCCCAATGACAGGGTGGCTGTCCTGGCGGACCCCGGATTCGGAAACCACTTCACCGATCACATGGCCACTGCCTCCTGGTCCATGACGGACGGCTGGCACGACCAGGAAGTCGGCCCTCTCCAAGCTTTTAGCGTCCACCCGGCGACGTCGGTGCTGCACTATGCGCAGGAAATCTTCGAAGGACTGAAGGCCTACCGCCACGCTGACGGCTCGGTCTGGCTCTTCCGTCCCGAAGCCAACGCCGCCCGATTCGCACGATCCGCCACACGGCTTTCGTTGCCTGTCCTCGATGAGGAACTGTTCCTGGACGCCGTCACGGAACTCGTCCGGGCCGACCACGCCTGGGTCCCCGAGCATGGGAAGGAGCACAGCCTCTATATCCGGCCGTTCATGTTCGCCTCGGAACCATTCCTTGGCGTCCGAGCCGCGGCCGAAGCAAAGTTCTGCGTTATCGCCTCCCCCGCCGGCCCCTACTTTCCTGACGGGCCCACGGGAATCTCCCTGTGGGCCAGCCGGACCCAGACACGCGCAGCCAAGGGGGGAACCGGGGACGCGAAATGCGGCGGAAACTACGCCACCGGGCTCGCCGCCCAGGCCGAAGCCCGCGCCAACGGATGCGACCAAGTCCTCTACCTCGACGCCGTCGAACACGAATGGCTTGAGGAATCAGGCACCATGAACCTGTTCATCATCACAACCGACCGCGAACTCATCACCCCTGGCTTGGGCACCATTCTGGAGGGCGTGACCAGGGACAGCATCCTCGCTCTCGCCGAAGAACACGGACTAACGCCGGTGGAGCGGCGCATCGGACTGAGCGAAGTGCAGACGCGCTGCGCGGACGGCACCATCACCGAGATCTTCGCCAGCGGCACCGCAGCGGCCATCACCCCCGTCGTGTCAATCCAAGGCGAAGACCTAGATATCACCATCGGAACCGGTGAACCGGGCCCGAACACCCTCGCCATCCGTGAACACCTCCTCGGGCTCCAGTACGGCGACCGGCCCGATTCGAGGGGTTGGCTCCAGCGGGTGATCTAGCACGTTCAGAAGAACGCAGGGATAGAGATACGGAACCGAAGAAGAAGATGACCAGGACCCAAATATCCACGTTGCCCGCCAGCCACATTGAAAGCGCAGGACAGGACGTGGAGCGCCTCCAGCGCCGCACGATGGTCGTCCTTTCGGCGATGCAAGTCGTGGGCACGGTCGGTGTTGGCATCGCTCCTTCCATCGGCGTGCTCCTGGCCGGCCAGGTCACCGACAACGAAGCATGGGCCGGGCTGGCCCGTACCTCAAGCACACTCGGCGCGGCCTTGCTGGGCTTTCCCCTGGGCAACCTTGCGGCACGCCGAGGGCGGAGAGTTGCACTGGCGAGCGGGTGGTGGGTTGCTGCGGCCGGCTCCGGCCTTCTTGTCGCTGCCGCTCAATGGAGCCTGGTCGTTCCCTTATTCATAGGCTTGCTGCTTATCGGAGCGGGCTCCGCGGTCAGCTTGCAGGCACGGTTTGCCGCAACAGATCTTTCCACCCCCCGTCACCGCGCACGGTCGCTAGCGCTCATTGTCTGGGTGGGCACCATCGGCAGCGTCCTCGGCCCGAACCTTGGGGTGCCCGGTGAAGTCATCGGCCGTGCAACGGGCCTGACGGTGTTCGCTGCAGCGTTCCTGATCGCCTCAGGATGCCTCGCCGCTGCCGGAGGCCTTGTTTTTACGCTGCTGCGGCCCGACCCCCTTCTGCTCGCCCGAGCCCATGCCGTCAACGAGTCCGGTTGCCCGGGCAGCCGCGCGGTGGCCGCCCCGCCTGCAGGGCGTGGCCGGCCCCGGGCCATGCTGGCCGAGCTCCGGCGGAACCCGCCCGCGCGGCTGGCCGTCGTAGCGATTCTTACCTCTCAGCTCGTCATGGTGGCGATCATGACGATGACGCCGGTGCACATCGAGCACGAAGGCGGATCGGTGACGTTCATTGGCATCACGATCAGCCTCCACATCGTGGGGATGTATGGGGTTTCCCCCATTGTGGGCATCGCGGCGGACCGGATCGGCCACCGCCTGACTATCGCAACCGGTATCGTCCTCCTTGCGGTTTCTCTGACGATCGGCATGATCAAGTCGAACGACATGGGATGGATGATGGCATCGCTGATCCTGCTCGGCCTTGGCTGGTCCTTCGGCAACGTCGGAGGTTCCGCCCTGTTCAGTGTGGCGGTATCCGGCCAGGCACGGGCCGCCTCACAAGGAGGCCTCGATGCCCTTTCCAACCTTTTCGGAGCCGCGGCCGCCTTCACGGCAGGTCCGATCCTGATGTTCACCAGCTTCTCAGCCTTGGCGGCCATCGCCATCATTGCTCTGATACCTCTGACCGCGCTCACGGCCATCGCCCCGAAAGGAATCCCGTCCTGACCCACCCGAGATCTCACCCTCCAGTACTTCGAGCGGATCGTCTCCGCCGACGGCATCGTGCTGGCCGATTTCTGGGCCTCATGGTGTGGGCCTTGCAGGGCGTTTCGGCCCGGTGTTTGAACAGGCCTCCGAGCACAAGCCCCGACATCGTCTTCACCAAGCTACGGAAGCTGAGCCGGAACTCTCATCCCGGGCACAGATCAGCTCGATTCCTGCGCTGATGATCTTCCGCGACGGGATCCGCCTCTATTCACAACCAGGGGCGCTGCCTGCTGTTGCGCGGGACTCACTGACGGAGCAGGTGCGCGCCCTCGATGTGGACGCCGGCCGGGCACAAAATCCCGGACAGGCAAGAGGAGACACCGAACGACTCCCTCCAGTCGTAGGCCCCAGCCTGAGTACGAGCTCGGGAGCAGTGGCCGGCCTCAGAGTCCAAGGGAACTCCGTTCCCAGAAGCCCTCAGCGATAGCCTGTGCTTATGGGTGAACGAGTGAGCATAGAAGGCCTGCGGTACGCGCGGGCCGTCGCGGAAACGGGGTCTTTCAGTGCCGCAGCGAGGACGTGCGGAGTGACCCAACCCGCCTTGTCGAACGGGATCGCGAAGCTGGAGGCATCGCTGGGAGAGAAGCTGTTCGATCGTTCCCCCCGCGGTGTAGCACTCACCAGATTCGGAGACACGATGCTGCCGCGCATCGAGCAGGCCCTCAGAGCATTTGACGACGTCCACGCAGAAGCCGCGAGGTGGAACGAGCCCTTACCTGAGACGATCCGCCTCGGCGTTTCTCCCCTGATCAACCCAAAGCTCGTGGCCAGCGCCTACCGGGCCGTCTGCGACGAGCCCGGGGAGGACGCGCGCAAGCAACTGGTGCTGCGAGAAGCAAACATGAGCGAACTGCGCGGTGCCCTCGTGGACGGCGACCTGGACATCATCATCGTTCCCTCCGTGGCGCCGATGCCCCGCTACGAACACAGGGTCATCGATTCCGAGCCATTGGTCCTGGTGGAAACCCGGCCAGGCGCAGGACGGGCCCGCGTAGAGGACCTCGCGGGAAAACAGCTGATCCTGATGCCTGACACGTGCGGCCTTACCGCCTTCACCCGCAGCCTGATCCGCGAGCACGACCTCGCGATCACCGCCTACCCGGGCGAGGCCGGCACTTACCGGGTCCTCGAGGAATGGTCGCAGCTCGGGCTCGGGTCCGCCATGCTCCCGAAGTCGAAGCTTGCTGCCGCCGATACGACGTACCGCGAAATCCTCGATACCGACGGAAGCGTCCTGGAGATCTTCTACGAGACGATCTGGAGCCCCCACTCCCCCATTGCCAACCAACTCGTCCATCTCGCAGGCCGACTTGTCGAGCACAACAGCTGATCAAGCCTCGGACCACGCAGGCATAACGATAGGTTATGTCCGTATTCATTACCGTCCTCTACCGTGGAGGCGCTGCTGTTCATAGCGTTGGGAAGGCGCAGCCACCTGCTGCGAATCCTTTACGACTATTGGAGCTCAATATGGCCTACCTGGAAATCACCCTGAAGATCGACGATGCCGACCGCGAGGCCGCGGCCGCCGTGTACGAGAAGTTCAAGCAGCCGTTCCTGGACACCGTTGGCGGTGCCCAAAGCAAACAGCTCCTGGTGCGCGAGGAAGACGTGCAGGTCCTGCACGGATTCGGCTCCACTGACTGCGCGCAAAAATATCTGGCCACTGATCTCTTCACCCAGGACGTCGTAGTCGCGCTCGCTCCCCTGCTTAAGGCCGAGCCGGAAGTCCGGATCTACGAGACCGTCTGACGCTCGCCCTCGTTCAGGACCGGACGGTCCGGACGCCGCGGGCGGAGTCTTGGGCCCTGCGGAACTGACGTTCCACCGGAGGGAGTGGGCATCGCTGGTGTCCCACTCCCTCCGCCCGGTCAGCGCCACCCAGAAGAAGCCCCCAGCACCTGATGAAAGGACCATTGGTGTCCACCACCCCCGTTACGCCCGGACTGGCGGCCATGCAGGTCGCGGAACCCGGCCAGCCGCTGAACCTCGTTCACAGGGCCCTGACCGCGACCCCGCCTGGCCACGTACGGGTTGACGTTGCCGCCACAGGCATGTGTCACGCCGATATCGGCACAGCACGCGCCAGGGGGAAGGGTGTCACCTTTCCTGTGACGCCCGGCCACGAAGCCGCCGGGACTATCGCAGAGATCGGTGAAGGCGTCACCAGTTGGGAATCTGGGAACCGAGTAGCTGTGGGCTGGTTCGGTGGCAGCTGCGGCCAATGTACATATTGCAGGCGCGGTGACGTCGTTCACTGTCCGCAACGGAAGATCCCCGGACTGTCCTACCCCGGCGGATGGGCCCAGACCATCACCGTCCCGGCAGACGCCCTCGCCAGGATCCCCGACGGCATGGCATTTACCGAGGCGGCACCAATGGGCTGCGCCGGGGTCACCACCTTCAACGCTCTCCGCGAAGCTTCCGTCCCGGCAGGCGGGACCGTAGCGGTCTTCGGCATTGGCGGCCTCGGACACCTCGCCATCCAGTTCGCCGCGAAAATGGGCTACCGCGTTGTTACCATCGCCAGGGGCGAAGAGCGCACCAAATTTGCCCACCAACTCGGCGCGCACCACTACATCGACAGCACCGCCGAGGACCCGGGAACGGCCCTCGCTGCACTCGGAGCCGCGGATCTGATCCTCTGCACTGCTCCCACAACCGGGCCCCTGGAAGGCCTCCTGCACGGACTCGCCATCCGAGGACGCCTCACCATTATTGGAGTGGACGCAGCCAGCCTCTCCATTCCGGTCGGACAACTCGTCATGAACGGGCAACTCATCACCGGCCACCTCACCGGCAGCGCTCTAGACACCGAAGAAGCCATGCGGTTCGCGCAGCTCAACGACGTGAAACCCATGACCGAACAGATGCCCCTTGCCCAAGCGAACGAAGCTCTCACCCGTCTTGCTGCGGGCGAAGCCCGCTTCCGAATTGTCCTCGACCCGACGGATGCCCCATGACCTCTCCGGATGCCTCTTACGACGTCGTCGTCATTGGAGCCGGGCTCGCTGGCCTCGTGGCAACGTACGAACTCCTCCACGCCGGCCACAAAGTCCTGTGCGTCGAAGCCCGCGACCGTGTTGGAGGACGGGCATTCAGCATCAACTCCGCAGAGGCGGGCATCGACCTCGGCGCTACATGGTTTTGGGAGAACGAACTGCGGGTCCGATCGATGCTCGAAACCCTCGGGCTCGCGAGCTTTCCCCAGTCATTGGCGGGAGACGCACTCTTCGACACCGGCCAGGATGGAAGCCGGCGGCTGCACGGCAACCCTGTTGGCTCCCCATCTCTCCGCTTCGAACGCGGAGCACATTCCCTCCCCATCGAACTGGCCCGCCGTCTTCCGGAAGGATCGCTCGCCCTGAACGAGCCTGTCGAAGCAATCACCGTCGATGGCGATGACGTCCAGATACGCACCCACAGACGGGAGCTGAGCGCACAACGTGTTGTCCTCGCCGTCCCACCCGCCCTGGCAGCGGAGTCTATTGAGTTCGTCCCAGTCCTCCCGCACGACCTCAAAGAGCTTTGTAAGCGTACTTCGGTGTGGATGGGCGGAATGATCAAGGCCGTCGCGGTCTACCCCGGCCCGTTCTGGCGCCGCATCGGCCTCTCCGGATCCGCCATCAGCCACAGTGGTCCTTTCCGTGAATTCCACGACCACAGCGGACCGGGCGGGGAGCCTGCAGCGATCTTCGGATTCGCTCCCTGCGCAGGACTCCCCCGACAAGGAACCAACGCCATTGCGCACGCATTCAACGACCAGCTTGTACGGCTGTTCGGCGCCGACGCAAGCAATCCCACCGAAATTCACGTCATGGACTGGAGCGCCGAGCCCTACACACAGCCGAGAAACCAGGAAGATGCGGGAACAAGCAGCTACGGCAACCCACTCTTCCAACAGCCCATCCATAACCGCGTACACTGGGCGTCCACCGAGACCGCGACCGCGTACGCTGGCCACCTCGAAGGAGCAGCTATCGCAGGCCGCAGTGCCGCTCAGGCGATCACTATCTCAAGGGATACCCGTTCCATGACCTCGCCCGAAATGAGATTTCATACACCGCCTACGGGCATCCCTTCCCCGGAAGTGAGTGCTCCTAAGTTGAACCGCGGCATCAGTTGGCGTACACCCCAACCTGACGTCAGGTTGGGGTGTAATTTTGCGTCAGAATAGGGCCTGTTGGGCACTTTGCGGACGGATACGACCAACAGTCTTAGGGTCCAAACTGACATGTTGGACTTTAGAGGAGTCTGCAGGTGAGGCTGCCAGGCAGGCGTACGACCCTAGCGTGCGCTCTTACGTCGCCGGGTGGTTTCCTCCCCCTGGTGTCCATCCCAGAGCCGGACCCAGTTTCCCTGCCATATCAGTAAGAATCTGCACATAGTCCTCGTGGTCAAAGCTGAACGGAAGGGCGAAGGCCACCTCGTCCACTTCCTGGAAGCCGGCGTGCGCGTACAGCTGCTCGGCGATCTGCTCGCTGGTGCCAATGAGATCAGCCGCGAACATCATGCCTTTCGGCCCCTGCGGAGCAGCAGTACGCGGGGTGCGTTCGTCCACATACCGCTGGTACTTCTCCCGCTGAGCAGGAGTCGCCGAGTCAGTCGGGATAACCACCAGACCCTGCGAAACACGCGCCCCAGCATGCCCCGTCAAAGCTGCAGCCTCACGGAACGCCCGGATCTGCGACTGCTGGACCAGGGCGAAGTCCGGCTCCTGGTCCTTGTCCGGGAAGATCACGCTGCTGGAGAGTAGATTGAAACCGTTAGCACCGGCCCACACCGCTGACTTCGTGCTGCCGGCCCCGTACCAAAGGCGGTCCCGCAGCCCGGGCGAATGAGGCTCAACGCGGTTGGAGAACTCTTCCACCACGCCCTGCTTGCCCGAGAACTCGCGCACCGGCTCACCCGCCACCAACCGCGCAAACCGCTCCACCCGGGCGTAGCTGAAGTCCTGCACCTCCGCGGTATCGGGATACAGTTCATGCTTCACGGTCTCGTACTGCATCGGCTCCCCCACGCTCACCCCGGGGTTGAGGCGTCCCCCGGCGAGCAGGTCCACGGTGGCCAGGTCCTCGGCCAGCCGCAGCGGGTTTTCCCAGCCCAGCGGAGTCACGGCCGTGCCCAGCTCGATCCGGGACGTGCGCTGGCTCGCCGCAGCCATCACCGCGACCGGGGACGAGATCCCGAACTGCAGGTGGCGGTGGCGCAGCCAGGCGCTGTCGAACCCCAGCCGCTCCCCCAGTTCGATGATCTGCAGCATGGACTCGTGGCCGGCCGCCGGATCAGCGGGATCGAACAGGCCAATGGTCAGGAACCCCAGCTTCCGCAGGGGATTGGCGGGATGCGGCATCGGCTTCCTTCGGGAGGGCGGGTGACTGAACCTCAGAATATGCGGCCCGACCCAGCGTTCTCCTGAAGCATGGCGGAACGTGACGATCTGTCAACGGAGCATGTGCGCTGCCAATGTTGACGTAATGCTTGACTCCCCCTCGTGATTCACCTTACAGTTGTGCAAGTTATACGAATAACTAGCTAGAACTTCAAGCGACCCGAGGAGGTGCCCATGGCTGGATCACGGCCAAAGTCAGGACCGACAATGCACGACGTCGCTGCTGCCGCCGGCGTCTCGCAGGCCACAGTGTCCCTGGTACTCAATTCGGCTTCAGGATCGCGGTTCTCGGAAGAGACCCGCAAAAAGGTCCGGGACGCCGTGAACCAGCTTGGCTACCGAACCAACGCTCACGCCAAGACACTGCGCGAAGGCGTGGCCGGCATGATCGGGTTCATTGGCGATACCGTTGCCACCACCCCTTTTGCCGGCGCCATCATCGAAGGCGCACAGCAGCGGGCGTGGGAGGACGGGCTGCTCCTGCTGACCGTCAATACCGGCGGCGACAAAGAGCTTGAGGCCGCGTCCCTGGACGCGATGCTCTCCTACAAGGTTGCCGGAGTGGTCTACGCGGGCATGTACCACCGCCGCCTGGATGTCCCGGAAGCGTTAGCCGGCATCCGATCCGTGGTGCTGAACTCACAGGACCGGGCCGGACGGGTTGCGAGCGTGGCTCCCGACGAAGTCAAAGGCGGAAATGCAGCCACCCGTCGACTGCTCCAAGCCGGTCATTCCCGGATCGCGATGATCAACATCGAGAGCCTTGAAAGTGAGCTGCCCGCCGCCGTCGGACGTTACGAGGGTTACCGGAAAGCACTTCAGGAAGCAGGGGTGGAACTGGATCCGGATCTGGTCCGCTTTGGCAGTGGCGGCGAGGAAGACGGCTACAAGTACGCGATGGAGCTGCTGACCTCCAGCAACCCGCCCACCGCGATTTTCTGCGCCAACGACCGCGGCGCCTGGGGCGCCTACCAGGCGGTGTCGGATTTGCGCCTGTCGATTCCTGGGGATGTGTCCATTGTGGGCTTCGATAACCAGGCAACATTGGCGCCGTTCCTCCGGCCGGGCCTGACCACCTTTGAATTGCCGTTCGTCGCCATGGGCCGGCGCGCGGTCGAGCTGATTCTCCAGGACGCGGAACCCGATGGCCGGGTCGAGCTCATGGACTGCCCTCTTATCGAACGGAACTCTGTGACTCATCCAAAGGAGATGCCATGAGCAGCCGCACCATCCCGGCGCGGCGGGGCCGTCCAGCTGCGACGCCGCTGCCGCAACGGAAAAATTCTCTTTCGCTCCGCCTCAAAAGAATTTCTCGGGCCTGGCAGTTATACGTATTACTAGCACCCGCCGTCGTCTACATCCTGGTCTTCAAGTACTGGCCCATGTACGGCGTGCAGATCGCCTTCAAGAATTACAACCCCGTGGACGGGTTCACCGACAGCCCATGGGTGGGCCTGACGCACTTCATCAGGTTCGTGAACTCCTACCAGTTCGGCCAGGTGGTCGGAAACACCCTGTGGATCGCCATCCTCGGCCTCCTGGTTGCTTTCCCCATCCCGATCATCCTGGCGCTGCTGGTCAACCAGCTGCAAAGCGAGCGGTTTAAGAAGTTCACCCAGACCGTGCTGTATTCGCCAGCCTTCATCTCCACCGTTGTGGTAGTGGGCATCATGTTTGTCCTCCTCTCCCCCAGATCCGGCTTGGTGAACAATGCCATCCAGCTGGCCGGCGTCGAGCCCGTCTTCTTCATGGGTTCAGCGGAGTGGTTCCGCCCCATCTATGTCATCTCGGATGTCTGGCAGAACGCCGGCTTCTCGATGATCGTGTACCTGGCAGCCCTCGCAGCGATTGATCCGGCACTGCATGATGCGGCAAAGGTTGACGGCGCGTCCAAATTGCAGCGCATCCGGCACATCGACCTGCCCGGCATCATGCCGGTGGTAACCATCCTGTTCATCCTCGCTATCGGCAACCTCCTGAACGTTGGTTTCGAGAAAGCGCTGCTGATGCAGACCCCGTTGAACATCTCTTCCTCGGAAATCATCCAGACCTACGTCTACCACGCAGGGCTGCAGCAAGCGCAGTTCAGCTACTCGGCCGCCATCGGCCTGTTCAACTCCCTCCTCAACCTGGTGTTGCTGCTCGTCTTCAACACGATCGCGCGCCGGGCCAACCAAGCGACCCTGTGGTGATGCCGATATGTCCGTGACTGCCAACCCCCGCACCATCGAGAACCCCACCCGGCCCGTCAGCCCCGGCCAGCGAAAGCAGAGCCTGCGTGAGAAGTACGGTGACCGTGCCTTTAGTATTGGCGCCGCCGCTGTCCTGCTGCTGTCCATCCTCGCCGTCGTTTACCCGCTGTACTTCATCGTCATCGCCTCCGTCAGCGACCCGAACGCAGTCTACGAAGGCAAGGTCTGGCTCTTCCCCTCGGGGATCACCACCGAAGGGTACGAACGGATCTTCGCCGACAGCCGGATCTGGAATGGACTGGGCAACACCCTCATTTACACCGTTCTGGGCACCGTCATCAGCGTCTCCACCATCCTCTGTGGCGCCTACGCCCTGTCCCGCAAGGACATGCCCGGCCGGAAAATTCTGATGTTGCTGTTCGTCATCACCATGTTCTTCGACGGCGGACTCATCACTAAGTACCTGGTGGTCCGCGACCTGGGCATGCTCAATACCGTCTGGGCCGTCGTACTGCCCGGAGCCGTAGGTGTCTGGAACCTGATCATCGCCAGGTCCTTCTTCGAACACACCATTCCGAATGAACTGCGCGAAGCCGCCCAGATGGACGGGGCAACCGACTTCAAGTTCTTCTTCAAAATGGTCCTCCCCCTGTCCAAACCACTGATCATGCTCATGATCATGATCCACGTCGTGGCGCACTGGAACTCGTTCTTCGACGCCCTGATCTTCCTCAACGACGACTCCAAGTACCCGCTGCAGCTTGTCCTGCGCAACATCCTTATCCAGTCCGACGTCTCATCCACCGGTACCACCGGCGGGGACATCGCCTCCTATGCCGCCGCGCAAAGGATCGCAGAGCTCACCAAGTACGCCATGATCGTCGTCTCGAGCCTGCCCCTCATGATTGCCCTGCCATTCATGCAGAAGCACTTCACCAAGGGCGCCATGATCGGCGCAGTCAAATAGCCCTCCCCACGTACCACGCCCAGGCAACCGCCCCCGGGCAACCAGCACCCCACCTCAGAATAGGAATGACCCATGGCCTTCAGCCGTAAATACGCTGCCCTCGGCGCTATCTTGGCCGGAACATTGACGTTCACCGCCTGCTCCGGCGGCGGCTCCCACTCCACGGAGGTCAAAGACGCCTCCGCCGACTTCGGTTTCCAGGAAACCGGCTTCCCGATCGTCAGCAAGCAACTGGACCTGAAGTTCTCAGGGACCAAGACCGCCCTGGCGCCGGACTACAACACCATGACGGTGGTGAAGGACTGGGAAAAGGCCACCAACATCCACATCAACTGGGAAAACCTCCCAGAGTCGGTGTTTCAGGAGAAGAAGAACCTAATCCTCGCCAGCGGCGACCTGCCCGACGCGTTCTTCAACACCGGCCTGACCGACGCGGAGATCGCCACCTACTCTGCCAGCGGCACCCTCATCCCACTCGAGGGCCTCATCGAGAAGAACGCCCCCAACCTCTCCAAACTGCTCTCCGAACGGGCCGACATTAAGGCCGCCATCACCTCCTCGGACGGGCACATCTACTCCCTGCCTTCAGTCGAGGAACTCGGCCTGGTCCAGTTCCCCCACGCCCTGGCCATCAACACGTCATGGCTGAAGAAACTGAACATCCCGATGCCCAAGACCATCGGTGAGTTCCATGACGCGCTGCTCGCCTTCAAGAACCAGGACGCCTCCGGGACCGGCCGCACCATCCCCCTGAGCTTCATCCCCGGCTCCTGGTGCGGAGACATTGTTGACCTGATCGCCGCCCTGGGCGGGGTGCCGGACAACATGGACCACCGCATTGTCCAGGACGACAAGGTCATCTTTACGGCCACCCAGGACGGCTACAAGAAGGCCCTCCAGACCCTGCACGAGTGGTACCAGGAAGGCCTGATCGATCCCGAGTCCTTCTCGCAGGACGACAAGGCCTACCTGGCCAAGGGCAAAGCCGCGACCGAAAACCTCGGCTCTTTTGTGTGGTGGGAAATCCCCGAGATGGTGGGCGCAGACCGCACCAAGGACTATGCCCTCGTCCCCGTACTGGAAGGGGCTGATGGCAAGCGGATCGCCAGCCAGTCGAATAACCAGGAAATCGCCCGCGGTGCCTTCGCCATCACCCGGGCAAACAAATACCCGGCTGCCACCATGCGGTGGGCCGACAACCTTTACGACCCCATCCAGTCAGCCCAGGCCAACTGGGGTCCGATCGGCGAGACCCTGCAAAAGGACGCCAGCGGCCTGCTGACCCAGGTGCCGGCGCCGGCAGGCACCAGCGAAGGCGAACGCCGCCAAAAAGTTGCCCCCGGCGGCCCGAAGGCCAACACCGCTGAAAACTTCAAGACTGTCGTCGCCCCGGAACCGCGGGCAGCGGAACGCCAGAAGACCGTCAACGAGCTCTACAAACCCTTCGCCGGCAATGACGGATACCCGCCGGTGGCCCTGTCAAACGAGGAACTCCAGCAGATCAGCACCATCCAGACTGACGTCACTTCCCTGGTGAAGCAAAACACTGCCAAGTGGATCGTCTCGGGAGGTATCGAGCAGGAATGGGACGGATACGTCTCCCAGCTCAAGAACGTCGGAGTCGACAAGATGATCGAGGTCTACCAGCAGGCCTACGACCGCTACAAGAAGAACTCCTAGCTCCAACCAGTGGGGTGGGCCGGCTCCAGAGCGGCCCACCCCACTGCCGGGTACCCGTATACGCGGATGCTCCCAAAATCTGAACCTGCACAGAAACGAGACACAGCCTTCATGACTGCCGCCACCGCCACGACAGCCGAAACGTTCCGGCCGGCCCTGCACTACGCCGCACGGAACACCTGGCTCAATGACCCCAACGGCCTGATCTTCCATGAAGGCGTCTACCACCTGTATTACCAGAACAACCCCCTGGACAAGGTCTGGGGAAACATGTCTTGGGGACACGCCACCTCAACCGACCTGCTCACCTGGACAGAGCACCCCGTCGCCATCAGCTGCGACGAGAATGAGGACATCTTCTCCGGCAGCATCGTCTACGACCGGAGCAACACCAGCGGTTTCGGCACCGAGGCCGTCCCCCCGCTCGTGGCCATTTACACCAGCGCCTTCAAACCCGGCTCCGGGCATGAGGGCGTCCAGGCGCAGTCCCTGGCCTACAGCCTGGACGGCGGCTACACCTGGACCAAGCACACGGGCAGCCCGGTGCTGGACCGCCATTCCGCAGAGTTCCGCGACCCCAAAGTCATAAAGTACGACGGCGGTGCGGGCACCTACTGGGTGATGGTCGCCGTCGAAGCCAAAGACTTCCAGGTGGTCCTGTACAAGTCCGACGACCTGAAGAACTGGGAACTGCTGAGCACCTTCGGCCCGGCGAACGCCACCGGCGGCGTCTGGGAATGCCCCGACCTTTTCCAGTTGCCCGTGGACGGAGACCCGGAAGACCTCAAGTGGGTCCTGACCGTCAACCTCAACCCCGGCGGACCCAACAGCGGCTCGGCCGGCCAATACTTCGTCGGCGATTTCGACGGGACCACCTTTACCTCTGCCACAACCGTCACCGAAGGCCAGCAGGACCCCAGCAGGCTGGCTGAATATCAGTGGCTCGACTGGGGGCGGGACTATTACGCCGCCGTCTCCTTCAGCGACGCCCCCGACAACCGCCGCCTCATGATCGCCTGGATGAACAACTGGGAATACGCCCAGCGCATCCCCACATCACCCTGGCGCAGCCCCATGTCCCTGGCCCGCGAGGTGACGCTCGCAGCCGTTGACGGCAACCTTCGCCTTGTCCAGCAACCAGTGGGCGACTGGTCAACCCGGGCTGACTCCTCCCGGGATTTCAGTCTGTCCCGAACCACTATCTCCGACGCCGTGCAGCTCCTGGATGGCGCCGCCGGCGCAGTCCAGCGCATCGAAGTCACGTTCACCCCCGGAACTGCCGGCGAATTCGGCCTCATTCTCCGTGGCGACGGCGTGGTCGGAACCCGTGTGGCGGTCCGCCCTGAAGAAGGATTTCTGGTCATTGACCGGCGGCAATCGGGCCAAACGGACTTCCACGAATCCTTCCCATCCATCGATACCGCCCCCGTCAGCACAAAAAACGGTTCCTACCAGCTCACCATTTTCGTGGACCACTGCTCTGTCGAAGTCTTTGCCCAGGGCGGCCACGTCACCATGACCGAACTGATCTTTCCGGCAGAGACCAGCACCGGCCTGGCTGTCTACGCGACCGGCGGCTCAGCAACCATCAACCGCCTTCAGGTCACACAGTTCGCATAGGACGCGGGAAGCCGGGAATGACAGAAATGCACGAGTACGGGAAGCCGAACCCCGCACCCCAGGCGCTGGACGCCGTCGTCATCGGGGAAGCCCTGATTGACATCGTCACCACATCCGATGGCACCAACGAGCACCCCGGCGGATCCCCCGCCAATGTGGCTTACGGCCTGGCCCGGCTGGGAATCAACACCGGGCTGCTCACCGCCATCGGCGATGATCCCCGCGGCGCGGCACTCGAGCAGCACCTTGCCGGCGGCGGAGTGAAGCTCATGCCCGGCTCCCGCTCACTGGAGAAAACCTCGACGGCGGCAGCCACCATCACCCCGGATGGCTCGGCCAGCTACGCCTTCGATATCACATGGGACCCCGCGCCGCTCGACCTGTCACATACCCCGCCCAAGGTCCTTCACACCGGCTCCATCGCAAGTTCCCTGGCCCCGGGCTCCAAAAGCGTCAAAGCCATCCTCCAGCAACTCCGCGACAAGTGCACCATCACCTACGATCCCAATATCAGGCCGGACCTGCTCGGCAGCCAAGCCGAAGAACGACGCAATTTCGAAGAGCTGGTCTACCTCGCAGACGTGGTCAAACTCAGCGACGAGGACGCTGCGTGGCTCTACCCGCACAGGGACGTGGAACAGGCAGCCGACCACATCCTGGGCCTGGGAGCGGACCTGGCCGTCATAACCAGGGGTTCGTCCGGCTCGCTGCTGGCTGCAACATCAAGCCGCGTCCACGTCCCGGCCGTGAAGACCATCGTCGCGGATACCATCGGCGCCGGTGACTCCTACATGTCCGCACTGATTCTGGGACTCCTCAACCGTGGAGCCAACGGTTACGCACCCTCCGTCCTGGAGCAGCTGGGGCGAACGGCCGCCGCGGCGGCGGCAATCACGGTGTCCAGGCCCGGCGCCAATCCCCCGACCGCAGAAGAGCTCCGCTCCCGGCTTCAGTAGACTCGCCACAAGCCAGCGACGGCGCCGGCACGGGAGGAACATATGTCACTGCAGGAAATCGAGTTCACGTCGGCCAACGGCCGCGACACCATCCAGGCGTGGGTCTACGAACCCATCGGCCAGCCCAAGGCGATCGTGCAACTGATCCACGGGCTGGGCGAGCACTCCCGCCGCTACCTCCACCTGATCTCCACCCTGGTGGACGCGGGGTTCATCGTGGTGGCCGGCGACCACTCCGGGCACGGCCGCACCGCAATGCAGCAGGGCACCTGGGGCGACGCCGGCGAGGACGCCGCCAGCGTAGTGGTTGCCGATGAGGTCACCCTCCAGGCCAAGGCCAAAGAAGCCCTCCCCTCGCTTCCCTACGTCGTGTTCGGCCACAGCTGGGGCTCCATGATTGCCCGCGGGATGGCCGTGGACCCGCGGACACAGCTGTCCGGCCTGGTCCTCTGCGGCATCGCCGCCCAGATGCGCGGCATCGAGAAAATGGTCGACCGTCCCGAACTGGCCAGGCTTGCCTCCGGCGAGCGCGGTGCAGAGCCGGCACCCCAGGAACTGGTGGCCCAGTTGTTCGACGGCTTCCTGGGCCGCTTCGGCGAAGGTGCCGGACCTACCGCTTGGGTGGCGCTGAATGCGGACGTGGTGGCCGACCACGGCCGGGACCCCTTCAACAACTTCGGCGCACCCCTGAGCGCCCGCTTCCTGCAGGGCTTCGTGGACCTCTACGACCAGGTCACCTCCGACGACTGGTACAAACAGCTCCCCGCCGAACTCCCCGTCCTGATCCTCGCCGGCGACCAGGACCCCGTGACCAACTACGGCGAGGGCGCCTACCACGTGGCCAACCGCCTGGCCGATTCGGGCCACGCGGACGTCCGCACCCGCGTCTTCCCAGGCGTCCGGCACGAGGTGCACAACGAACCCACCACCCGAGCCGAGACGGAGCGCGAGACGGTCGAGTTCATCCAGCGAGTCGTCGGCAGCTGACGGTCCCCAAGCACCTCCCGCGGAAGGTACGACGACGGCACTCGCCCGCGCCGTCGTCGTCCCTTCCAGCCCGGCAAATTCAGCCCTCTGCTGCTTGCTTCAACAGCTTCCGGATCCGTTCCACTGTCGTGTCGATGCCTCCCGTCGACTCGACCATCAGGCCGGATTCGTCGTTGTGGAGTTCCTCCAGGGTTTCCAGCTGGGAGGTGAGCAGCGACGCCGGCATGAAGTGGCCGGGGCGTTGGGTGAGGCGGTCCTGCAGTGCCGGCCTGTCGGCTTGCAGCAGGATGAACGCCGTGTCCGGCGCGGCCGCACGGATGGCATCCCGGTAGCTTCTTTTCAGAGCTGAGCAGGCAACAATGGTTGCGTTTTCCGTGCTGGCGGACAGCTGGGTACCCACGAGGTGGAGCCACGGCCACCGGTCCTCATCCGTGAGGGGAACACCTGCGGCCATTTTTCTGACGTTTGCTTCGGGGTGCAGGGTGTCGCCATCGATGAAGCTGGCCCCGAGCTGGCTGGCGAGCGCCTGGCCCACGGAGGATTTTCCGGCACCGGAGACCCCCATGACCACGATGCTTTGGGGCATTAGAGGGCGCCTTGCCGGGCGGTGCCGGCGGGAATGGGAACCAGGCGGGTAACCTCGACAGGCTCCGCCAGGAGTCCTTCGAGCGAAGCGTTGAGGCGCTTGACGGCGTCCCCGACTCCGTGTGCGTCGAGCAGTTCAGCCGTCTCCCACTTCTCGATCATCACAATCTGGCCGTTGGGCGCGTCGTGGATGGCGTACAGGAGGCATCCGGGTTCTTCGTGGACCTCGGCGATGGCGGGCTCGAGGGCTGCGACAACCTGGTCGCGGGCGCCGTCGTTGGGTGTGAATACTGCTGTGACGACGATGGTCATGATGGTTCCTTAACTCGATTGTTGGTAATGCTGAGGTAGATGCCAGTGTGGTCAAGATCCCCGAGGCCATCGGTGACCATTGTTTGGAATTCCGTTCTAAGAGTGGTGGCGAGGGGCAGCGAGAGCCCGGCGTCCGCCGCGGCCTCCGTGACGAAACGCAGGTCTTTGAGCTGGTTCTTTGCCGAACCGCCGCCATGGAAATCCTCTGCGATCCAGCGGGCGCCTTTTTGTTGGAGGACCTCGGAGTTGGCCAGGCCGCCTTTGAGGATTGCCTGGACCTTTTCCAGGTCCAGGCCCGACGCCTTCGCCAACGCCATCGACTCGGACAAGGCGGCGACCGTCGCCGCCACCACGATCTGGTTGCAGGCTTTGACGATGGCCCCGGCCCCCGCCTCCCCGAACCACAGGACGGTGGAGCTGTAAAGCTCTAAAAGCGGAGTAAGCCATTGGACGACGCCAGCTGGCCCACCCGTCATGATGCTCAGCCGGCCCTGCTCCGCCCCGATGGTCCCGCCGCTGAGCGGTGCATCGATCACGATTACGCCGTAGAGGGACTTGCAGCGGGCGGCGAAGGCGGCGACCGCCGTGGGTGACACGGTGCCGTGGATGACCAGGACAGGTTCAGCCACGCCTGCGTGTGCCCATCCCGCGAGCAGGCCGTCCTCCCCTTCCAGGAGAGCTTCGACCTGGGGCAGGTCCGGCAGGACGGTGAGGACAACATCCGCGGCGGCATCGGCCGGCCGCGGGGCTACTGTCCCTCCTTCGATGGCTTCGGCCTTGTGGAGGGTCCGGTTCCACAGAGTCAGAGGAACCCCGCGGTCGATAAGGTTCCTGGCGATGGGGGCTCCCATGGGGCCGGTGCCGAGCAGTGAAACCGAGGTGCCAGGGTCAAGGGGTGAGGAAGGTCTGATTTCTGTCATGGATTAGAAGGGGATCAGGCCGGCGAGGGCGGGAAGGAAGGTGCTGAACCAGGGCACGGCGGCGAGGACGAGGAGGCCCACGAACACCGCCACCAAGTACGGCCAGAAATGCTTGAGGCTGTTTTCCACGGTTTCGCGGGCAGTGGCACAGGCGACATAGAAGCCAACCCCTGCCGGCGGGGCGAAGGAGCCGATGCCCATGGAGATGATGAGGACCATGGCATACTGCACAGGATTCACGCCGAAGTCGGTGGCGATCGGCAGGAGCAGCGGGGCGAAGATGAGCACCGCGGGGAGGCCTTCGAGCAGCTGGCCCATGATGACCAGCAGCACCACAGTGAAGAGCATGAACAGGATGGGAGAGTCACCCAGCCCGGACATCAGGTCGTGGATCTGCTGGGAGACGCCGGCCAGGGCGAGGGTCTGGGCCAGGGGTGACGCTGCCGCGATGATGAACAGCACCATGCCCGCCGTCGTCGTCGTTTCGCGCAGGGTGTCGCCGAGCAGGCGCCTGCTGCCGCGTCGGTAGGCTGCCGCGAGTACAAAGGCGTAGGCGACGGCGACCGAGGAAACTTCCGTGGGGGTGGCGAATCCGCTCAGGATCCCGACCACCATGCCGACGGGCAGCAGAAGCGTCGGCAGGGCGAAGAAGGTGGCGGAGCCGCGGGCCCGCCATGTGGCCTTGGCGCTTGGAACGCCTCCCTGCTTGCGCGCCCTCAGGAACACCATTGCCATGACCACCAGGGCGAGGAAGGCTGCCGGCACGAAGCCTGCCAGGAACAGGGTGGTGGTTGAGATGGTGGTTATGGAGCCCAGGATGAGCAGGACGATGCTGGGCGGAATGGTTTCGCCCATGATGGCAGACGCCGACAGGACGGCCACCACTTCGCCCCGCGGGTATTTACGTTCTTCGAGCATGCCGCGCATGGTGGTGCCAACGGCTGCTACGTCAGCGACTTTGGAGCCGGAGATGCCGGAGAAGATGTACATGGTGACCACCACCACCTGCAGCAGGCCGCCGCGGAGATGGCCGATCAGTGCGTCGACGAGCTTGGCCAGCGGCAGGGTAAGGCCCGCGGAGTTCATAACCGTACCGGCCAGGATGAAGAACGGGATGGCCAGCAGGACGAAGCCCTTGGCGCCGGAGGCCATGCCGATGGGGATGGCGCTGACGTCGGAAATGCCGCCCAGGTACAGGTAGATTCCGGAGGCGAGGGCCAGGACAAACGCAATGGGCAGTCCCAGGAACAGCAGGCCGAACAGGGCCACGAGGACCACCACGAGCAGGACGTTCGGGGAGGCGTAGTAGAACAGCGGCGGCGAGACGAGGACGACGGCGACGAGGGCCGCCGCGATTCCGGCACCAACGGCGGCGGGACGCCAGGGCTGCCGCCGGAGTTTGACGAGGGCAAACCACGCGATGAGGACCATGCCCACCGAGAAGGGCATATTGACCCAAAACACTGGCAGCTGAAGGATGGGGGTCTTTTCCTCAAGCTGCTGCACGAGGGTGGGAACGAACAAGGCAAGCGCACCGGCGCTCATGACAAAGACGAGCCAGTCCACAAGCGCCGCGAGGTAGGGCTTCCAGGTTGCGGGCAGGCGCATGATGAGCGCCTGGACGGACATGTGGGCGCCCTTCGGGTAGGCGATCGCACCCCCGATGAAGGCAATAGTCAGCAGGGCAATTTCGGACACCTCCTGTGTCCAAAGCACTGAGTCACCAGTGATGACACGGACGGTGATGTTCAGGAGAATGACCACGAGCTCCGCGAGAATCGCCGCCCCCACAACCCATTCGAGCGTCTTGTCGAGCCATGCTGCGCCGCTCCAGCGGGCTGGCACGTGGTCGTGGTGAAGGATTTCCTCCGCTTCGAGGGGAAGGACTTCCTCGTAGTCCTGGGGAGCAACGGTGGGTTTCATGGTGTTCCAGACTGTCGACATTGATAGCGGGATTTCGGTGGAGAGTGGGTGGGAACCCCTGGGAGGGCTCCCACCCGCCGTCGTTACTTCTTGCCGGCGAAGGCGATGGCCTGGTCGAAGAATTCCTTGCCGATGAGCTTGGAAAACTCCGGGTAGAGACTTTGGGAGGTGGCCTTGAACTCAGCGAGTCCGGACGCGCTGAGCTCGTTGGCCTTCATGCCCTTGGCCGCCAGCTCATCCAACTGCTTCTTGGACTGTTCCTCGTCGTAGCCCGTCTTGAAGGTTGCCGTTTCCTCGGAAGCGGTGGTGAGTGCCTTCTTCTGGTCATCCGTCAGTGAATCCCACTTCTTCGATGACAGGGCCAGCACCCAGGCGTCGTTGATGTGGTTGGTCATGGAGACGTATTTCTGCACCTCGGAGAACTTGTTCGTCCAAGGAACCTCAATCGGGTTTTCCTGGCCGTCGATGGTTCCGGTCTGCAGGCCGGTGAAGACTTCCGAGAAGGCCATGGTGGTGGGGCTTGCCCCCAGCTTTCCGAAGAAGTCGGTCCACAGGGTGTTGCCCGGCACCCGGATCTTCAGCCCCTTCAGGTCGGACGGCTGTTCAATCGCGCGCACAGAGTTGGTGATCTCCCGGCCGGTCCGGGTCAGGAAGGAGAGCGCCACAGTGTCCTTTGCGGCAAGCTTGTCCTTCAGGACCTTTCCGGGTTCCCCGGCGAGGAACTTTGCTTCTTCCTTCGTGTCCGCGAACAGGTAGGGGATGCTGATGCCGTTCATCTCCGGCACCACCGAGGCGTACACGGAGGTGGACAGGATGAGCCCGTCGAGCGATCCGCCCTGAAGCCGGGTGACAGCGGCATTCTGGTCTCCGCTGAAGCTCGTGCCGTTGGGTACCACGGTGACCTGGACGGAACCATTGGAGGTCTTCTTGACCTGGTCGGCAAAGTGCTGGGCGCTCACGCCGACGGAGGAGGTCAGCGGATCCGGGATGGAGAGCTGGATCTTGGCCACCGGACCGGTCTGGCCGGCGGGGGTTCCGCCGGCACAGCCGGACAGCAGGGCGGCAGCCAGGCTGGTAGCCAGTACCCCGGTGATGGCGCGGGTCTTGAGGTTCATTCGATGCCTTTCTTCATTGGAAGGATGCGGTGCTGCGCGGCAGCCACGGCGGACGGCCGAGGGCAGCGGGTTGGCTTGGAGCCAGGGGAACTGGTTCAGGAGACAGTGACGGGGGTGGCGATGAGCGCTTCGGTTTCCCGGCGGAGTTCCAGCGCCTGGGACAGGGAGTCATCAATGATGACATCGTCCCAACCAACGATCGCTCCCTTGGGCACATCGTTACGCAGCTCCACATGGTGTGCCAGGGCGACCGGCAGGGCGCCGGTAGCAACCGAGTGCTTCGCGGAAACCAGCTTGCCCCAGACCGTGAAGCCACCCTCGCCGTCGAGGAATTCCCCGGCCTTGAGATCCTTCTTGGCGGTGGCCACCACGTCACCGTAGAAACCGACCGGCCCGCCGGTGGGGATGCCGCGGAGGGCTGCGTTGGCAATGGACATGTTCAGTTCGAGGCCGACGTAGTGGTACGGGCGGTACAGGGCGGCGTACTGGCCGGTGGGGTCCGGGTGCCAGGGGTATTCGTTGAAGCAGCCGGAGACGTAATCGTTGGTTGCCTTGACCACGACGAAGACGCCTTCCTGGGTGTTGTGGCTGATCCAGCTGCCGTCGCGGTTGACGCTGGACATGACGTCGACGCTTCCCTCATGGGCAAGGGAACCACCGACGGCGGCAGGGCGGCAGATCGTCGCGATCTCCTCAACGTTGCCGGGCGTGAAGCTCAGGCCGGAATCGGAGGGTGCGAGCCCTGCTCCGTTGGCAACCGCTGCCATTTCGATGGCTGCCTTGGTCCCGTCGCGGAAGGAGGTGTGCATGTAGGGGTTCAGCTGGCCGGAGTCCGTCAGTTCCTTGGAGAACTCCCAGTTTTCCCAGACGTTGTCCGGGTTCATCTCGTGGTAGTGCTCCAGGTATTTGGCGCCCTTGCCGGCGCAGACCACGTCAAAGCCGCTGGTGCGGGCCCAGTCGACGAGTTCCATGATGAGGGCCGGTTGGTCCCCATAAGCCATGGAGTAGACGACCCCTGCTTCCTCGGCCCGCTTGGCCAGCGCCGGGCCGGCGAGGGCATCGGCTTCGACGGTGACCATGATGATGTGCTTCTTGGTTTCGATCGCCTTCAGGGCGTGCTTGATGCCGACGATCGGGTTGCCGGTGGCTTCGACAATGACGTCAATGTCGACGTCGAACAGCTCATCGGCATTCGCAACGATGGCCGTGGATCGGTCCCGCAAAGCTGTGGCGATGTCCGGAGCAACCTGCGCTGCAGGCCACTCCACCAGCTCGAAGGCGCCTTGGGCCCGCTTGACGTTGATATCGGCGATCGCGACGACGTGGATGCCGGGAATGTTGTTGGCCTGGGCCAGGTACATGGTCCCGTAGCGGCCGGCGCCAATCAGTCCAACACGGATGGGACGCGCTTGCTGCTCGCGCTCGCTGAGGAGTTTATGAAGGTTCACGGAATCTCTCTAAGGGGTGCCTGGCGAAAGAAAGCACCTCCGGCAGGCCGGATGGCACAACTTCTTTGTCGCATTCGGTAGGGAAAACTATCCGGAGTGGAACCGGTTCCACTTTTGTACCAGCCGCTGGTAAGCTGTGTCAACGATCACCTTCCCGGCCCTTCGTAATGAAGCGAACCGGCAAAGGGATGGCGTAGGTAATGACGACGAGGGCTTGTGTCTCAAGGAGGAGCGGTGCGCAAAGCGCCTACTATTCGCGATGTGGCGGCGGCTGCAGGAGTGTCCGTCTCCGTGGTCTCACGGGTCCTTAACCCGGATTCGGGGCCGGTGGCGCCTACTAAAAGGCAGGAAGTCCTGCGGGTCATCGACGAACTGGGGTACCGGCCCAGGGCGGCCGCGCGAGAGCTCAGCGCGGGGCACGCACTCACCATCGGCCTGGTGGTCACCGACCTCTCCAACCCGTTTTTCGCCCGCCTGGCCGACAGGATCGTCTGGGAAGCGCGCAGCCATGGCGTCCAGGTGGTGTTGATGACCACGCAGGAAGATCCGCACCTGGAGGCGGACTCCCTGGACACCCTGCTCGACCGGTCCGTGAGCGGCGTTATTGCCACTCCCACCGGGGGCAACATTGAAAAATGGAGGCGCCTGCGGGACCTCGGCGTCAACGTCGTCTTCATCGACCGTGCCATCGAGGAACTCGAAGACGTCGACGTCGTGAGCATCGAGAACTTCGACTCGGCCCAACGCTCAACCGAGCATCTCCTAAGCCTCGGCCACACCCGGATCGGGCTGATCACGGGCCCGCTCACCACCTCCACCGGAAGTGCCAGGCTGAACGGCTACAAGGCCGCCCACCAGAACGCAGACCTGCCCGTAGACCCCACGCTTATCCGTGACGTGCCTTTCCGCGGGGACGCTGGTGGCGGCGCCGTCGGATCACTGCTTGCGATGCGTCAACCGCCAACGGCACTCATCGTTGCCAATACCGCACAAGTGCAAAGTGCCGTCCGGCGGCTCGTCCAGATGGGCATCGACATCCCGGACGAGCTTTCCCTCATTGTCTTTGACGACAATCCCTGGACCGAACTGACCACTCCCCCGTTGAGCGTCATCCGCCAGCCGCTCGACATGCTTGCCGTTCACGCCATCGAGCTGGTCCTCGGGCGGATGCAGGGGAAGCTGCCGGATGGGGCACGGCGCATCGAGGTCAAAGCCGACTACCTGCCGCGCAACAGCTGCGCACCCCTCATCCTGTCAAGCGCTCGCTAGGGTCCGATTCGGCGAAGAGCTCTTTGCGCGGTTCCGGTCCAGGATCAGCGCGAGGGCAATTCCGAACATCCAGACGTCCTTCGCCAGCGCGGTGCCTTGCCGGCTTGGCCGGATCCCGTCCGCCAAAGTCATTTCCGGAATTCTTCGATACATGGTGAGAAGGGACCCGGAGAAGAGGCCAAGGCCCAGCCCGGCCAGCCGGCTCGGCACGAACGGCGCCAGGAGCGTTGCGCCCAAGGTCATCTCGGCGTAGCTGAGCAGCTTTCCAAACGTTTCCGGCTCCATCCGGGCCAGCTGCGGGTACACCTTGGCCCCCATGCTCTGCATTTGCGCGGCGCTGTCCTTGTCCAGGTTCCGCTTGCTGTAGCCGGCGTTCAATATGAAGGCTCCGGTGGCCAGGCGGAGGGGAATGTGGCTCAGTTTCATCATTAAAGTTTAGTCCTGCATCTCCGGACCGGCCTAGGAACTATACGCCCACTGCTCCCGCACCGTCAGCTGCAGCCTGACGGTCCCAAGCGAAGCACCTTCCATGGAAGGGTCGACGACGGCACTGCCAGCGTGGAGGCTCTATTCCATTGAAGGGCAGACCTCCGAACCGATAACAAACCAAGGGGTCAAGAAGCTCTCTGTGTGATCATCCAGCGAATACCCCCCTTTTGCAGAGAACCCCTAAAAGTAACCCGCAATTACAGGTCCGCTATTGCAAGTCTGCCCCCTACTGCGGACCATATCTGCATAAGCCTGGGGGATCGGTTCAGTGCTTATGACGATACGGGTGAGACCATGCGTAGAAGTAGAGTCCGACAGCGAGTGTCGGAAGGAATCGTCATCGGACTAATCGTCGGCGTAATCACCTTCCTATTTACAGCGTGCTTTGAGCTGCAACGAGCAAACAACGACCAACGAATAGAGAACTTGCGTTTTGTCAGGGAACGCTCTTCTGATGATCCGAACCTTCCTCGTCCGTTCAGAGGCCTGGATCTTGAGAGGCAAAACCTGTCGGGCCTGAGACTTCCGGGTGCGCAACTGGTTAACGCAAACCTAAACGACGCGGACCTGAAGTACGCCTTCCTTCCGGCCGCCGGATTTAATGCGGCCCATCTCGAAGGAGCAGATCTGAGTGATACCACGTTGCACGAGACCAAGTTCATCGCCGCGCACCTGAAGAGCGCCAAGATAGTTCATGCATATGCCATTTCAGCATCCTTTAAAGGGAGCGACTTATCAGGCACTGATTTCAGCAGAAGCTCTCTCCAAGGGGCGGATTTCACCGACGTAAAAAATTTGGATAGCGCCGCCTTGTCTGACGTTTGCTGGGACTCCTCAACCATCTGGCCTGAGGGCTTCACTCCTCCCCCAAGTGCGGAAGCAGTCAACTGCCCCTCCTGAAGCCTGCCTGGCGAGGAACTACGCCCACTGCTCCCACACCGTCAGCTGCAGCCTGACCGTCCCAAGCGAAGCACCGCTGGAAGGGTCGACGCTGGCACCCGCCTCAGCGCCGTCGTCGTCCCTCCCAGCAAGGCCGGCCCTTCCAGCCAAGCGAGCCCAGTGCATCAGGCGCGGACCGCCTGGGCAGGCGTGTCGCAAGTGCGCACCGGCGTCTCCAGCCCCAGCTGCTCCCGGAGCGTGCTGCCCCGATACTCGGTGGGGTACACGCCGCGTTCCTGCAGTTCCGGCACCAGGTGGTTCACGATGTCATCCAGTCCCGTGGGGACCAGCCACGGCGAGATGTTGAACCCGTCCACGGCGCCCACCCGCGCATACTCCGCCAGCTGGTCCGCCACCGCGGTGTAGGAGCCGGTGAAGGTGGAGTCGATCCGCGCTGTCTTTGAGGTGACGAACTGCCGGATGGACAACCCCTTGTCCTTCGCCTCCGCCCGCCACTGGTCCGCCAGCTGCCGGGCCTTGGCACCGTGGAAGCCGCTGCCGCGCGTCTCGGACGTCTCCTCCACCACCGGATCGATCTCCGGCAGAGGCCCGTCCGGGTCGTACGACGACAGCTCCCGCCCCCAGAACTGCTCCAGGTACGCAATGGCCTGCTGCGGGCCGATCTGCAGGCTCCGCACCCACTCCTTCGTTTCCGCTGCCTCGGCTGCGCTGGGCGCCAGGATGAACTCGCTGGCCGGCATGATCTGCACGGCGTTCGCAGCGCGGCCGGCGGCCAGGGAACGCTCCACCAGGTCCTTGCGGAACTTCACGGCGTCGTCGAACTTCGGGTGTGCCGAGAAGATCACGTCCGCCTGCCGGGCCGCGAAGTTTCGGCCCTCCGGCGAATCCCCGGCCTGGAACAGCACCGGCCGGTACTGCGCACTGCGCGGCAAGCGCGGCGTCACATCCACCGTGTAGTGCTGCCCCTCATGGAGCACCCGGCGGGCGGGACCATCCGGAGTCTCCCAGGAATCCCAGATCCGCTTGGCCGTTTCCACGAACGCCTCCGCATGCTTGTACCGGTCCGCGTGGTCCAGGTAGCCGCCGCGGCGGAAGTTCGCCCCGGTCCAGGCGTTGTCAGTGGTCACGATGTTCCACGCCGCGCGCCCACCGGAGATCAGGTCCAGCGAGGCCAGCCGGTGCGCAAGGTCTGCGGGATCGTTGTACGTGGTGTTCTGGGTGGCCACCAGGCCGATGTTCCTGGTCACCGACGCCAAGGCGGCGAGCATGGTCTGGGCGTCCGGGCGCCCCGCCACGTCCAGCGCATGCGGACGGCCCAGGTGTTCCCGGAGGCGGAGTCCCTCGCCCAGGAAGAACGCTGCGAACAGTCCCCGTTCGGCGGTCTGGGCGATGCGGCGGAACGACTCGAAGTCCGTCTGCGAGCCTGATTCGGGGGCCTTCCAGATGGTCCCGGAGTTGACGCCCTGGAAGAAGACGCCGAACTGGATCTGACCGGACGAAACGAAGACCTCGGATTTAGCACGGGTGTGCTGTGTCATTGGATTTTTCCCTTACTTTCCGGTGCCGGCAACGGCAGATGCGTAGCGGCTGGCAGGGCGCGCCAGGCCCAGCAGGTCGCGGAAGGTCCCGTCCTGCACCACCGGACGCAGCGCGCCGCGGCGGCGGAGCTCCGGCAGTACCAGCCGGCCCAGCTCTTCCAGGTCAACAAAGAGCGACGCCGGATGCAGCCGCACGCCGTCGGCCTCCTTAAGGAGGTCCGCGAGGAAGTCCGCGAGACCGGCTGCAGAACCCACGAAAGCCGCCCGGCCGCCGTCGAACGACACACTCCGCACAGCCGCGGCCTGCCCGCGGGAATCCACGACGACGTCGAGCTCGGCAACCAACGCAACGCCCGTGCCCGCCCGGGCCCGCACGTCGCGGACCTCGATGGCGAGGAGCTCAGCCGTTGGCGCGGACACCAGCACGGCATCCACGGAGTTCGCCGGCACAAGGCCCTCACCGATCAAGGAAGCCGGGACCAGCACCGGCAACTGCCCCTGCAGCGGCCGCGGAATGATGGACGGCCCCTTCACGGAATACCCCGCGCCGGCAAAGCCGGCAGGCGTCTCGAAATCCACGTAATGCAGCTTGTCCACGTCGATGTACCGCCCGGTGGCAACATCCCGGATCACGGCGTCGTCCTCCCAAGAATCCCACAGCCGCCGCGATACCTCGATGGACGCGGCGGCCTCCTGCCCCAGCGCGGCACCTGTGACGGAAGAACGTCCGACGGCGGCAGCGGCCTCAGGCGATTCCGCGGCGGACACAATCCACCCGGCCCGGCCGCCGGAGACATAATCCAGGCTGGCCAGTTGCGTGGAGACGTGGAACGGCTCCGTATATACGGTGTCCACCTCCGGGACCAACGCAATGGTTCGGGTTACGGGCCCGGCGAACGCCGCGCGCTGCAGCGCGTTGGCCCGGCCGCGAGCGGGCGCATCGGTGAAGGTGGCGGCATGGAAGCCCGCCGACTCGGCTGCCAGCACGGCGCGGGTGAGGTCCGCGCCGTCCCAGCCGGCGCCGTCGAGCTCGATCGCCAGGAAGCCCGGCTGGCTGGTGTCTTCAGCGTTCATGATGCCTTTCCTGCCTGTGAGGGAGCGGCCGTAGCCTGTGTGGCCGCGTAGTTTTCCGCTGTGATGGTTTTGGATTCCGGCAGCGCCTCCTCGGACAGGCCCCAGCGCTCCAGCACCTTGCCGTAGGAGCCGTCCTTGATGACGGAGTTCAGGGCCTCGGTAATCACCGGCGCGAGCCCGTTGCCGCGCAGCGTGGTGGCAGCCACCAGGGTCTCGGACGGCCAGCCGGCGTTGACCTTGCCCACCACCTTCAGGTCGTCACGCGTGTTCTCCCGGTACACGGTGGACGGGTAGGGCGCGATGTTCAGGTCCGTGCGGCCGGAGGACAGCGCCAGGATGGTGTCCGCGTCGGACGAGTAGTACTGCAGCGTGGCCGCCGCCTTGCCCTTGGCCTCGAGTTCCTTGTTCCAGGCCAGCAGGATCTTCTCCTGGTTGGTGCCGGAGCCCACCGAGACGCGTAGGCCGGAGATGTCATCGGCGCCCTTGATGTCGTAGGTGGAGGACTTCTTCGCTTCGAACCCCATGTAGGCGGCGCGGTAGCTGGCGAAGTCGAACAGCTTCACCCGGTCCTTGTTCACGCCCACGTTGGAGAACACGGCCTCGAAGTCGCCGGACTGGGTCTTCAGCGGCCAGTTCTCCCAGGACGTGACCTGGACGTCCAGGTCGAGGCCCAGCTTGTCCGCTACCAGCTGGGCGATGTCCAGCTCGGAGCCGATGGGTGTCTTGTCGTCTGAGGCGTGGAAGGACAGCGGGATGGACCCGGCGGTGGTGGCGACGGTGAGCTTGCCGTCCTTGCTGATCAGTTCCGGGACCTTGGCGGCGAGCGCGGCGTCCTTGTCAGCCCGGATCCGCTGCTGGTCCGGCGAGGTGTTGTAGACGACGCCGTTGCGGGCCGTCGTCGTCTGTGCCCCTGCGCTGGGGTTGCCGGCGGCGGAGGCGCCGGGGTCAGTGCAGCCGGCGAGCGCGGCTGCGCCCAGGAGTGCGGTGCCAAGGAGGACGACGGCGGGACGCACCGCGGGTGCGCGGCGGCGGCCGCTGATGGGGAAAGCCATGGGAGTTCCTTAGATGTTGAAGGCCGGTTCGAGCACCTTGGAGAAGAAGCTCCGGGTGCGCGGTTCCTGGGGGTTGCTGAAGATGTCCTGCGGGGTGCCCTGTTCCACGATCTGGCCCTGGTCCATGAACACCACGGTGTCCGCCACGTCCCGGGCGAAGCCCATCTCGTGGGTGACGATGATCAGCGTGGTGCCGGACGTGGCGAGCTCGCGGATGACGTCCAGGACCTCGTTGACCAGCTCCGGGTCAAGGGCGGAGGTGGGCTCGTCGAACAGCAGGATCTTGGGGTCCAGGGCCAGCGCGCGGGCAATCGCCACGCGCTGCTGCTGGCCGCCGGAGAGCTGGCGCGGGTAGGCGTCAGCCCGGTCCTTGAGGCCAACCCGGTCCAGCAGTTCCAGGCCGCGGCGGCGGGCTTCCGCCTTGGAGCGTCCCTGCGCTACGACAGGGGCCTCCGCCACGTTCTCCAGCGCGGTGAGGTGCGGGAACAGGTTGAAGCTCTGGAACACCATCCCGATTTCGGTGCGCTGCTTGAGGACGTCCTTTTCGCGGAGCTCATGCAGCCTGTCACCGCGGACCTCGTAGCCCACCAGTTGGCCGTCGATGGTGATGTGGCCGCCGTCGACCTTTTCCAGGTGGTTGATGGTGCGCAGCAGGGTGGACTTGCCGGATCCGGAGGGGCCCACGATCACGGCCACTCCCCCGGGTTCCACCCTGAGGCTGACGCCTTTGAGGACTTCGGTAGCGCCGAAGGATTTGCGGACGCCGGTGAGTTCCACCAGGCCGCGCGTAGCGGTGGGGGCGGTGAGGGTGTCAGTCATCAGGAGTTCCTCCGGGTGGGGACAGCGGCGTGGGTGGCGAAGAACGTGCGGGCCTTCTGCAGGGGCGTCAGCGGCAGGTTCCGCACCGCGCCCTTGGAGTAGTGCCGCTCGATGTAGTACTGGAACACGCTCAGCACGGAGGTGATCACGATGTACCAGAGGGTGGCCACCAGCAGCAGCGGGAGGACCTGCTGCGTGCGGTTGTAGATGACCTGCACCGTGTAGAACAGCTCGGAGTAGGCCAGGACGTAGACGATCGAGGTGCCCTTGACCAGGCCGATGATCTCGTTGAACGCGGTGGGCAGGATGGCGCGCATGGCCTGCGGCAGGACGATCCGGGTGGAGCGGCGCCAGGCCGGGATGCCCAGGGCGGCCGCGGCTTCCAGCTGGCCCTGGTCCACGGACAGGATGCCGCCGCGGATGATCTCCGCCGAGTATGCCGCCTGGTTCAGGGTCAGTCCCAGCACTGCTGCCGCGAACTGGCTGATCAGTGTGGTGGTCTGGACCTCGAAGAACCGGACATCGGTGAACGGGATGCCTAAGCTGATTTTCTCGTACAGGTAGCCCAGGTTGTACCAGAGGAGCATCTGCACCAGCAGCGGCGTGGACCGGAAGATCCAGGAGAACGTCCAGGACACCGAGACCAGCAGCGGCGACGCTGAGAGCCGCATCAGGGCCAGGATGAACCCCAGCACGAACCCGAGGATGCCGGAGATCGCGGTCAGCTTGAGCGTTTCCACCAGCCCGTTGACCACGGACTGGGCGGTGAACCACTGCGCCACCACGCCCCACTCCCAGCGCGGGTTGGTGGCCAGGGACCAGGCCACCGCCAGGACGCCAAGCGCGACGACGGCGGTCCCCACCCAGCGCCACGGATGCTTTGCTGCCACTACCCGGTAGGACGAGTAGTCCGGGGCCTCCCGGGCGGCCGCCCCACCTTCCGGCCGTCCGGTTTTCGGTGGCGCTTCCGCCGGCGGTGCCGGCTGCGGCTGTTGTGACTGCGCCACCGTCGTTGCTGCTGAACTCATGTGCCACCTCGCTTCTCGTCGTGGGATCAGGTCGGGCCGTTTCCCGGGGGCTGGGACCGAGCGGCCCGTTGCTGGCTGCAAATCTAGGACCGGCCGGAACGGGCCAGCAAGGCGCGCAGTTGCATAAGTTCACGGGGCTTCGTGCGGCGTCATGAGTCGGTTTTTTGCGTCCCGTAACGTGCCATGACGCGGGATTAACGGGCGTGACCAGGCGCTCGACCGCCGTCGACACGGCTGCCTAGCATGGGCACTCAATCCAGCCCCGGCCGTCAGGAGCACCCATGCCAGCCACCATCCCGGCGATCGTCTTCATTGGCGGCGGACCACGCACGGCGGGTGTGCTCGAACGGATCGCCGCCAATAGGCCTGAGGTCTTCGCGGGCCCGCTGCAGATCCATGTGGTGGAGCCGCATGTGCCGGGTTCGGGCCGCATCTGGCGCTACGACCAGGACCCAGGGCTCCTGCTGAACTCCATGGCGGCGGACATCACCATGTTCACGGACGCGTCCGTGGAGTGCGAGGGCCCCGCCGCACCAGGTCCAGGGCTCGCCGAATGGGCCGCCGGCGTGCTGGACACCTCCATCCTCGACGTCCCTGACTTCCCGCAGCAGCTCCGGGACCAGCTGCGGTCCCTCACCGGCGCCACCTTCCCCACCCGTCAGCTGCAGAGCCAGTACCTGGAGTGGTTCTTCCGCCGGACTGCCAAATCGCTAGGTCGCAGTGTGACGGTCCACCGGACCACCGCCCTCGGCATTGCCGCTGTGGATGGCGGCCATGAGGTGGAGCTCGCCAATGGCCGGACGCTGCACGCTGACATCGTTGTCACCGCCGTGGGTCACACGGACTCCCGCCCCGACGCCGTCTCCGCCGGGTTCTCGGACTTCGCCGCCCGGCACGGCGGCTACCACGCGGCACCCAGCTACACCACCGACGTCGACTACTCCCCCATCGCCCCCGGGCAGGACGTGATCGTTGCCGGGATGGGCCTGGCGTTCGTTGACCTGCTTGTCCTCCTCATGGAGGGACGCGGCGGCAGGTTCGAGGAAACGGACGACGGCGGGCTGCGCTACCTTCCGTCCGGACGTGAACCACGGCTGTGGGCAGGGTCGCGCCGCGGGGTGCCGTACCACTCGAAGATTTCCTCGACCCTGCGCGGCCAGGCTCCGGGACCGCTGCGCTTCTTCACTGCTGCCGCCGTGGATGCCCTCCTGGACGCCCACGGCGAACTGGACTTCCGTGAACACCTGTGGCCGCTCATCGCGAAGGAAGCCGGCTACTACTACTACCGGGAACTCCTCACCGGCAGCCCCGAACGGGGTGCCATGGAGTGGGAGGTGTTTGCCGCCCGCTACTCGGAGGTGGACTGGTACAGCGGCGGGCGCGCGGACCTCGTGGCGGCCGCCGTGCCGGACCGGGGCCTGCACCTGGACCTGGAGCGGCTGGACCGGCCCTTGGGTGGTGTCCGCTTTGCCGGCCACCAGGATGTACAGGATGCCGTGGCCGGGTACATAGAAGATGACCTGGCCCTGCGCGACAGCCCCGACCATCCGGAAACCCTCGCACTGTTCCTCGCCCTGCTGCACGTGTACATGGAGGTGGGGCGCGTGGTCCCGGCGGAGCGCCTCAACGCGAAGTCCCAGCAGGTCATTCACGGCTGGTGGCATGGCTTCTTCAGCTTCGTGGACTCCGGTCCGCCGCCGCACCGCCTCCGCCAGATACTGGCGCTGCACCGGGCCGGACTGCTGCAGTTCCTCGGCCCCGGCCTGGACGTCGCGGCCGACGAAGCCACCGGAAGGTTCCGGGCTACATCACCCCAATCCGGGGTTTCGGTTTCCGCCACGGCGCTGATCGAGGCGCGGCTGCCGGCCACCTCGGTGGCCCGCTCCCTCAACCCGGTGCTTTCCTCGCTGTATCGGAGCGGACTGGGCAGCGAGCAGCAGCTGCTGACCTCGGATGGGATCCACTCCACCGGGAAGCTGCTGGTCTCCTCCGGGCACCACCTGGTTGACGCGGATGGCCGGGCCCAGGCCACCCTCTTCGGCGTCGGGCCCGGAACATCCGGCTGGGGTGCCGGCGCCTTTGCCAGGCCCAACACCAACGCGGCGCCCTTCCGCGAGAATGATGCCCTGGCCCGCACCATCCTCGGCCTTGCCCGGGACGTCGCTGCCCGGGCCACAATTACTCCAGAACCAGCCGCCGTCGGAAAGAGTTGACCAGTGACAAGGAATGACCAGTGACCGCAGAACCCTGCCTCCGTCCCGTCCCTCTCAGCCCCAGGCCACTGGATTCCGCCAGGCTCTCGGTCCTCAGACTGCCCATGGATGATCCCCGGGTCCGGCCGCTCCTGGACGAGCTCGCCGTCGAATATGACACCCGGTACGGGGACCTGTCCGGGCGCACGGCCGCCGCGGACGAGCTGAACCGCTACCCCGCGGCCGAATTCGAGGAGCCGCACGGCGCGCTCCTGGTGGTCCAGGAGGACGGCGAGTCGATCGCCGGAGGCGCGTTCCGCCGCTACGACGAAACCACCGCGGAACTGAAGCGGATCTGGACACACTCGGCCCACCGCCGTCGTGGTCTGGGACGCTTGGTGCTGGCCGAACTCGAAGACCTCGCCGCCGCCCGCGGCTACTCCAGGCTGTACCTGACCACCGGGCCACGGCAGCCCGAGGCCAAGCACCTGTACTTGAACGCCGGATACCAAGCGCAGTTCGACCTGGACGCCGACCCGGAAACCATCGGGCCGCTGGCGTTCACCAAGGACCTGCCGAAAAATTGACTGCCCGGTCTGCCCGCGAGGCGGGGCAGCCGCCGCTAAGCTGGCGCCATGGCCACCAAAACCACAGCAGAGAAGCTTGCCACCATCCAGCAGGGCTACACGCTGGAAGGCGCCACGATCGAACTGGGGGCCGCCATCATCGACGGCGAGCTCCACAAGGACGCGCCGGTGCGGCTGCCGCTGGCCATGATGAACCGGCATGGGCTTGTGGCCGGCGCCACCGGTACCGGCAAGACCGTGACGCTGCACATGATGGCCGAGCAGCTGTCCACGGCGGGCGTGCCCGTGTTCCTGGCCGACATCAAAGGTGACCTCTCCGGCCTGGCGACGGCCGCCGTCGGCAGCGACAAACTCAGGGCCCGTACGGACAGCATCGGCCAGGCGTGGGAGGGCAAGACCTTCCCCGTGGAGTTCCTGGCGCTCGGCGGCGACGGCAACGGCGTCCCGGTCCGCGCCACCGTGACTTCGTTCGGTCCCATCCTGCTGTCGCGGATCATGGAACTGAATGACACGCAGGAGTCCAGCCTGCAGCTGGTGTTCTATTTTGCGGACAAGAACGGCCTGGAGCTGATCGATCTCAAGGACCTCCGCGCCGTGATCCAGTTCCTCACCTCTGACGAGGGCAAGGACAAGCTCGAGGAACTCGGCGGCCTGTCCAAGGCCACCGCCGGCGTCATCCTGCGGGAGATCGTGAACCTGGAGGCGCAGGGGCTGGAAAAGTTCTTCGGCGAGCCGGAGTTCGACACCGCCGAGCTGCTGCGGACCGCCCCCGACGGCCGCGGCGTGGTCACCTGCCTGGAGCTCCCGACCCTGCAGACCAAGCCCATGCTGTTCTCCACGTTCCTCATGTGGCTGCTGGCAGACCTGTTCGAGGACCTCCCCGAGGCCGGCGACCTGGACAAACCCAAGCTCGTGTTCTTCCTCGACGAAGCCCACCTGCTGTTCAACGGCGCCACCAAAGCCTTCCTGGACGCCATCACCACCACCGTCCGGCTGATCCGGTCCAAGGGCGTAGGCATCTTCTTTGTGACCCAGACTCCCAAGGATGTCCCCGCCGATGTGCTGGGGCAGCTGGCCAACCGGGTCCAGCACGCCCTGCGCGCATTTACCCCGGAGGACGCCAAGGCCCTCAAGGCCACGGTGTCCACCTTCCCCCTGAGCGACTACGACCTGGAAGAGACGCTGACTTCGGCGGGCATTGGCGAGGCTGTCATCACCGTCATGAACGAAAAGGGCGCGCCCACTCCCGTGGCGCTCACCCGGCTGCGGGCCCCGGAATCCGTCATGGGCCCCAGCGAGGACGCCCTGGTCCGGAGCACGGTGGCGGGTTCGGCGCTGCTGGGCAAGTACGGAACTGCGGTGGACAACCCCTCCGCCTATGAGAAGCTCACCGGCAAGGCCGCCGCCTCCACAGGACCGGCGGCACCTGAGCCTGACCGGGCACCTGCCACTCCTTCAGCTCCGGGCGCTCCGGGCGCGTACGACGTTGACGCCGAGGCCCGCCGGATCGAGGAGGAGATCCTGGGCAGGCCCAGCAGCAGGCCCGCGCAGGCACCCGAACCCCAATACAGTGAGCCTCAATACGACGAACCGCGGGCCTCCGAAGCGCGGGAGTCCAAGCCGCGGGCCAAGGCCACCCGGACGCGCCAGCCCCAGCCCCAACAGCCCGAGCCGCAGCCGGGCGGCATGATGGGCGACCTGGGCGGCGTACTCGGGGGTGCCCTGGGCGGCGGCCTGAAGAGCATGGCGCGGTCCATGGGTACCCAGTTGGGACGTGAACTGCTCCGCGGAGTGTTCGGAACCTCGTCCCGGCGACGTCGCCGCTGACCCCGCCACCGGTGTCCGGGGAGGCTGCCCAGGGTTCCTGTTGAGGCTGTCCCGGGTGCCGCCGTCGGGCGTTAACCGGGTGGTGCCGTGCACATTAGGGGGGACACCAACTTTAGAGTGCGTCCGCACTGACGTTACTGTGTAGAACGTGCAGATGAGTCAAGCGTTGGTGAGGATCGCGGCCGGATGGCTGCTGGGCCTCATGCTTGCCGTCGCCGGAGCCATTGTGGCCATCAACGTTGTGAACAACACCGTGGCCAGCCCGCAGCAGCCTGTCAGGGAATACCTGGACGCGCTCAGGAGCGGGGACGGCGGACGTGCGCTGGGGCTCCTCCGGGCCGCGGTTCCGCCCAGCAACGCCGCCATGCTGGACGGCACCGGCTTGCAGACGGCAGCCTCTCGCGTCACGAATGTGTCCATCGGGGACCCCCAGGAACGCCCGGGAAACCAGGTCATGGTCCCGATGGAATACACCATTGACGGCAGCCGGCTGCACACGGAATTCCTGCTGCAGAAGACCGGTACCGAGTGGCTGTTCTTCAACACGTGGGCATTCGTCCCGTCACGGCTGCCCACCGTAGATATCACCGTGGTCAATGGCAACGAGGCCGTGGTCAACGGCGTTCCGGTGAACATGCCCAACGGCCGCAATTCCTTTGCCGTGTTCTACCCCGGCGAGTACGAGGCCTCCCTGGACGGGCAGTACTTCTCGGCTCCCGCCACGCGTGCCACCGTCACCGCCAAGGACGCCCCGGTGGCGCCGCTGAACCTGCTGACCCAGGCCACTGACAAGCTGAAGAACGATGTTGCCGCCAAGGTCAGGGAATTCCTGGACGGCTGCGCGGCCGAAGCCATCAAGGAGCAGAAGCTCCAGCCGGACTGCCCTTTCTATTACGCCAGCAACAACCGGGTCCAGGACGGCAGCATCCGGTGGAGCGTCACCGAATACCCGAATGTCTCGGTGGAGCCTTTTGACGGCCGATGGGTGGTCTCGCCGCTGGACGGCAAAGCCAAAGTCGAGGCGCTCCAGCAAAACGCCTTCACCGGGGCCTGGTACCCGCTGGACGCCGAGGTGGACTTCAGCTTCACCACCCGCCTGGACGTATCGGGCGACACGGTCAAGGTCACCCCGCAGCTGAGCTTCTAGCCCTGTCCCTGCCACCTGCGCCAGACTGGCCCAGTTTTGAAGCCATGCGGGACGGGTTGTTCACTGTCCTAGGCCCAATCCAGCCGAAATCTGGGCTGGTTTGGCAGAGGCCACCGCAGTGAGCCCCGGGCCAGCACCTCCCGGACCTGCGCCAGGACGGAGTCAGGCGCATAAACCACGTCATCGTAGAAGAACCTAAGCACAGGCAATCCGTGACGGACCGCCTGGTTGTCCCTGCGGCGGTCCTTTTTGAATTGCCGGGGTTCAAGGTGGAAGGCGATTCCATCGATTTCCACAATCAGGAAACCCTCCAGCAGGAAGTCCACCCGGCCAATGCCGTCTATCCACACCTGCGTCTCGGTGGCTATGCCGGCTTCCCTGAACAGCACCCGGGCCAAGGTTTCCAGGAGAGAGTCTGCGCCGCGTTCAACCTGTGACACCACGTTCCGTGCCTTGCCGGACCGGTTGCCGTTCAGATGGCGGAACAGGAAGGACGGCTCAATGTCCCCTCTGTTGTAGGCGCACTCCACCATGACCAGCGACTCGAGTTCAGGCAGGCACAGCAGCGCGTGCAGCAGGACGTCGGGCAGTGCGGCAAGGGTCCGATGATGGGCCTGCTGTGTCAACGGAAGTCGGTGGCTGACACAGCGGGCTGCACTTCTCCCGTTGCTCTGCCAGTAGTGGGGCCGCGGCGGGGGTTGAAGCTGCCAGAGACCGTACTGCGAGGCGGCGGACGCGCAGGTCAGGAGGCTCCGGGCCAGTCCTGCTGCCACCAGTTCGGCGTCAGCACCGGGAAGGGCCAGCAGCCCGCGCTCCAGCCGCACCACATGGCCGCTACGGATTGCGCGTCGGATGTCCGTATCCGTTGCACCGGCGGCGATAACGTCACGCCGCAGCAGCACTCCTCCAGCCGATTTGAGGATTTCCGCAGGTTCCATCACGCCACGATGTCTGCTCCGTGTGGCCGGCGACAGGCATCACGGGCGCCATGTGGACAAACCGCTCCCCAGACCAGCCCAGTTTTCGGGCTGCTGGAACAGAACCGGCCCGGTCTTCAGGCCTTAACAGTCTGAAAACCGGGCCAGTGCGGCACAACCTTCGCCGGGTCAGTCCATCCCGCGCAGGTCGAGGACCAGTTCGGTGTCGCCGTCGGCCTGCAGGACTACCGGGATGCCCCAGTCCTGCTGGTACAGGTGGCACGCGGCGTGGTCCGGGATCTCGCCGTCCTCGGTTTCGGGGCCGTCGCAGGCCGCGGCGCGGGCGGTAATGTGCAGCACGCCTTCCGGAACGTCCGCGGACAGCTCCAGGGTCCGCAGCAGGCCCACGGAGGTTCCGCCACCGGATACCAGTAATTCGGGCGGCGTGGAGGAGATCTTCAGCTGCGTGGGATCGCCCCAGCGGTCATCGAGCTTCTGCCCGGTGGGAGCCGTGAAGCGGACGGTCAGGTCCAGCGTGCCCGGCGCCACGGGGCTCTTGGGCCGGTGGGTCTGGGAGGCGCCCTCATCCACCTGCTGCGCTTCCTTGGGGATGGGAACGTACACCAGCTGGTGCTTGTTTGCCTCGACCACCACCAGGAGGGGCTCCGAGCCCGCGGACTGGGTGTGGTCCACAATCACGTCGGACGGTTCGGACAGGCCGCGGGCCAGCGTGGACACGGTGCCGGACGCGGGGTCGTAGCGGCGCACGGCGCCGTTATAGGTGTCCGCGATCGCCACGGAGCCGTCCGGCAGGACGGTCACGCCGAGCGGGTGCTGCAGCCGTGCCTCGGCGGCGGGGCCGTCGCGGAAGCCGAAGTCGAACAGGCCCTTGCCTACGGCGGACTCCACGGTGATGGACGCATCGTCAGCGATAACCAGCTTGCGGAGTGCCGAGGTTTCGGAGTCTGCCACCCAGATGTTGCCGTCCGCATCCTCGGCCAGGCCGGAGGACTGGGCGAACCAGGACTCGTGGGCGGGACCGTCGAGGAGCCCTTCCAGGCCGTTGCCGGCGATGATCGATACGGCGCCGGTGACGGGGTCGAAGCTGAAGATCTGGTGTGTCCCGGCCATGGCCACTACCACCGCATTGAGCTTGCGCGACCACACCACATCCCACGGCGAGCTCAGCGCAACTTCCAGCGGGTCGGTGCCCAGCGAGCCGCTGAAGCCCGCGCCGTCCTCATCCACCCGCGCCGGGCCGGTTTCCAGCAGGCGCTGGATGCCGTTGCCGGCCAGGGTGGAAGCCTTGCCGTCCGTGAGCGACAGTCCCCGCAGGCGGTGGTTGACAGAGTCTGCAATGACGACGTCGTAGCCCGCCTTGGCTGCCACGTCTTCCGGGAGCAGGACCAGGCCCTGGGGCTCATTGAACTGGGCGCTGGCGGTGTCCCCCGCGGCGGGTCCGTCGGCGTAGCCCTTGGTGCCCGATCCGAAGGTGGCCAGGACGGTTTCGAAGTCGGTGCCGAGCTCCACCAGGCGGTGGTGGCCGGTGTCGGTGACCAGCCAGGATCCCTTGTCGGCAGCAACGGACGCCGCGGCACCTGCTGGCGCGCCGCCGTCGGCCGTTCCAGCCGTGGACCCGCGCCCCGGCGGGAGGAAGAGTGCCTTGCCGGGGAAGCGCAGGGTACCGGACGTCGCCTCGGGGGCCACGTAGGGGCCGGAGCCGCGGTGCAGGGTGCCCTTGGCCTCGTGCTCGGCGATGAGTTCGGGGATCAGCACCGCGAGCCCGTCCGCGTGGCCTTCGCCCGAAAGGTGCGCCACGATGTAGCCCTCGGGGTCGATGACCACCAGGGTGGGCCAGGCGCGGGCGGTGTACGCCTTCCAGGTGTCCAGCTCGGGGTCGTCCAGGACAGGGTGGTGGATCTCGTACCGCTCCACCGCTGCGGCCAGGGCCACCGGGTCCGCCTCGTGCTCAAACTTGGGCGAGTGGACTCCCACGGTGACCAGGACGTCCGAGTACTGCTGCTCGAGCGGCCGCAGCTCATCGAGGACGTGCAGGCAGTTGATGCAGCAGAAGGTCCAGAAATCGAGGAGCACGATCTTGCCGCGCAGGGCTTCAAGGTCCAGGGACTTGCCACCGGTGTTCAACCAGTTGCGGCCCACCAGTTCGGAGGCCCGGACCCGGGCATGGGTGCGTACGGTTTCGCTCATCAGCGTCCTTCCAGCTTGTTGCGTTCAGCCAGCTTGGCGTCGCGTTCGGCCAATTTGGCAAACATATCGTTGTAAGCGGTCAGATCGGCGTCGTTATTCCTGTCCGCCGCACGGTCAACCCGTTTGGTCTCCCGCTGGTCCGACCTGGACCACATGACGGCGACGCCTATCGCCACCAGCAGCGTTGGCACCTCGCCAATGCCCCACGCCACCGCGCCGCCGGCCTGCTGGTCAAGGAGGGCCGATGGTCCCCAGGTACGGCCCAGGTTGCCGAAGTAGTCCGCTGCCATCAGGCCTGTGCCGCCCATGATGGACACACCGAAGAAGGCGTGGAAGCCCATGGTGGCCAGGAGGAGCAGCAGCCGCATGGGATACGGGGCCCGGCGCGGCAGCGGGTCCGTACCGATCATGCTCAGCACGAAGATGTATCCGGTGAGCAGGAAGTGCAGGTTCATCAGTTCGTGGCCCACGTGCTCGCGCATGGCGAAGCCGAACAGGTCCGAGTAGTAAAACAGGATGATGGAACCGGCAAAATTGGCAGCCGCGAACAGCGGATGGGTGACCAGCTGCGAGAACTTCGAGTGGACGAAGACCAAGAGCCACTCGCGGGAGCCGCGGGAGCCGTCGCCGCGGGCGGGCAGGGCACGCAGGGCCAGGGTCACCGGCGCACCCAGCACCAGGAAGATCGGGGCCACCATGGTCAGCGCCATATGGTCCACCATGTGCGCGGAAAACAGGATGCGGCCATAGACCGACGGCGGCCCGGACGTGATGTACGTCAGCACCACCAGGCCGATGACCCAGTTCACGGACCGGAACCACTGCCAGGAGTCGCCGCGCCGGCGGACTTTGGCAACGCCCAGGAAGTAGGTGACCAGGCCGAAGAGGGCCACGCCGACCCAGATCCAGTCCAGGCGCCACTCAGTGAGCCAGCGTTCCGGCGTGAGCTCAGGGGGCAGGTCGTAGCCGCTGAGGATGAAGGCCGGTGAGGCATTGGGCGCCAGTTCCGTTGGCTGCGGTGGGGCTGAACGGCCCAGGGCCACGGCGATGCCCGACGTGGCGCCCATGACCAGCAGCTCCGCCAGGACCAGTTGCCACAGCACCCGCCGTGAAGACATGGTGGCCCCCTTGCGGCCCAGCTGCGGGATGACCCACTGCCGGTGCATGAAGCCGATGCCGCCGAGGACCACTGCCGCTGCTGTTTTGGCCAGGATCAGCTGCCCGTAAGCGGAGCCGAAAAGATCCGACCAGCTGGTGACGCGGATGCTGGCGTTGATGATTCCCGAGGCGAAGACCAGGACAAAAGCGAAGCCAGCCAGGGTCGAGAAGCGGCGCAGCGTGGGCTCGGTGATGTCTGTTGCTGTCCCCGGTTTGCTGCCTGTCAGGATGCCGGACAGCAGGGCCAGGATGATGATGCCGCCCACCCAGGTGCTGACACCGAGCAGGTGCAGTCCGAGCGAGTTGATGGCGCCCTCGTGGTCCGACGAGCTGGAGGAGTGTCCGATCAGGGCCGTGGGCACCAGGCCGATGAGGGCCAGGATGAGGGTAAGGGCCAGGCCGCCGAGGGACCGGACGCCGAACAGCGCGGTTGTCACCACTGCGGCAATGATGGTGACGGCAAGCCAGGCCCGGCCCGTATCGATGTCCGTCATGAAATAGACCAGGGCCTGGGTAAAGGCGGGATCACCGGACAGCCCTTGACCGGCGACGTCTGCGTAGGTGAGCACCAGGACCGCGATGGCGGACAAGGTCCACACCGCGCCCGCGGCGGCAGCCACAGCCAGCACGCGGGTGAACGCGGGATGCTCGGCCGCGCCGCCTGCGGGTGCTTCCCGGCCCCGGCCACGCGCGTTGAGGTTTTTCGGGAGGATGCCGACGGCGAAGATCAGGCCGCCGACGACGGTCGCCAGGGACACGTTGTGGATAGCCTTGCTGATGGGCAGCCCCCAGCGGACCAGGGCTCCCGGATCAGCGACGCTGCGGGCCGCTGCTGCACCGGAGAAGATCAGTGCTGCCGCGAGGCCCAGGAAAAGCGCTGCCAGGCCTGCCAGCTGCCAGGGCACGGGGATCCCCCGGCTTCCGGCGTCCCGGACCGCAGCTCCCTTGCCAGGATTGGTCTGGGGAGGTGTGGAACGTGGTTTTGCGGCAGAAGACACCGTTCCATTGTCCGCTACGCCCGCCCGGGCGGCGAATCCGGGTTAAACGCCAAGGAGCGGCAACCTGTGGGGTTGCCGCTCCTTTTCCGGCCGGCTGTGTGCCGGCCGGGAATAAGCTCTACTTCTTGGAGACTGCGGCCTTCAGCTTGGAGCCGGCGGTCAGCTTAACGCTGTGGCCTGCTGCAATCTGGATGGTTTCGCCGGTCTGGGGGTTGCGGCCGGTGCGCGCTGCGCGGTCGGTACGCTCAACGGCGAGCCAGCCCGGGATGGTGATCTTCTCGCCGGCGGCGACAGAAGTCTCGAAAACCTCGAACAGTGCGTCGAGGACGGAGTTGACGGCAGCCTGGCTGGTGCCGGCCTTGCCAGCTACCTCTGCAACAAGTTCACTACGGTTCTTAGCCATTGATGTCCTCCTGGACGGTTCTGATTCTGGAGCCTGCACACGGCATGCGCGCAGGCCACTGTTCGAAAACTTACCAGCTTGGGCGGTTGCGGGCCGCAAATTCCGCGTGTTTCCGCCACTTTTTGAGGTTAATCACCGATTCTTCGGGCGTTTTCACCTTCTTCAACCCATCACGGGCATCGCGCAGCACAGCGGTCCACGCTTGGGTAACAGGTAAGTACGACGGCGGCCGGCACCTCCCAGCCACTGGCCGCCAAGATCAATGTCCAGAAGGCCCGCGACGTGCGGTGTTGTGGTGGTTAAAGTCGGAGGGCCCTGACATTCCTTGTCAGGGCCCTCCATTAATGATGTTCCGGCGGTGACCTACTCTCCCACACCCTCCCGGGTGCAGTACCATCGGCGCTGTGGGTCTTAGCTTCCGGGTT